>NZ_SSON01000077.1:0-176153 GCF_029871245.1 Pseudomonas sp. BN102
TTCAGCCTGCGCCAGGCCTTCGCCGACGACCCCGAGCGCTTCCAGCACTTCAGCCTCAACGCCTGCGGCCTGCTGCTGGACTTCTCGAAGAACCTGATCCGCGCCGACAGCCTGGCCCTGTTGGTCAGGCTGGCCGAGGAAGCGCGGCTGGACGATGCCATCAAGGCGATGTTCCGCGGCGAGGTGATCAACACGTCCGAGCGCCGCCCGGTGCTGCACACCGCCCTGCGCCGGCCGATCGGCGACAAGGTCCAGGTCGAAGGCGTCGACGTGATGCCCGAGGTGCACCGTGTGCTGCACCGGATGACCGAGCTGGTGGGCCATGTGCACAACGGTCTGTGGCGCGGCTACACCGAGCGGCCGATCACCGACGTGGTCAATATCGGCATCGGCGGCTCCTTCCTCGGCCCGCAGCTGGTTTCCGAAGCCCTGCTGCCGTTCGCCCAGAAGGGCGTGCGCTGCCACTACCTGGCCAATATCGACGGCAGCGAGTTCCGCGAGCTGGCCTGCCGGCTGAATGCCGAGACCACCCTGTTCATCGTCTCCAGCAAGTCCTTCGGCACCCTGGAAACCCTGAAGAACGCCCAGGCCGCGCGCGCCTGGTACCTGGCCCAGGGCGGCAGCGAGGAAGAGCTGTACCGCCACTTCATCGCCGTCTCCTCGAACCGCGAAGCGGCGGTGGCCTTCGGCATCCGCGAAGAGAACATCTTCCCCATGTGGGACTGGGTCGGCGGCCGCTACTCACTGTGGTCGGCCATCGGCCTGCCGATCGCCATGTCCATCGGCATCTCCAACTTCAAGGAGCTGCTGTCCGGCGCCTACAGCATGGACCAGCATTTCCAGGACACGCCGTTCGAGCGCAACATCCCGGTGATCCTCGGCCTGCTCGGCGTCTGGTACGGCGACTTCTGGGGCGCGCGCAGCCACGCGATCCTGCCCTACGACTACTACCTGCGGAACTTCACCGACCACCTGCAGCAACTGGACATGGAGTCCAACGGCAAGAGCGTGCGCCAGGACGGCACACCGGTCAGCGCCGGCACCGGCCCGGTGATCTGGGGCGGCGTCGGCTGCAACGGCCAGCACGCCTACCACCAGTTGCTGCACCAGGGCACCCAGCTGATCCCCGCCGACTTCATCGTGCCGGTGTCCAGCTACAACCCGGTGGCCGACCACCACCAGTGGCTGTTCGCCAACTGCCTGTCGCAGAGCCAGGCGCTGATGCTCGGCAAGTCCCGCGCCGAAGCCGAGGCCGAACTGCGCGCCCAGGGCCTGGCGGAGGCCGAGGTGCAGCGCCTGGCGCCGCACAAGGTGGTGCCGGGCAACCGCCCGAGCAACACCCTGGTGATGGAACGCATCAGCCCGCGCCGCCTGGGCGCGCTGATCGCCATGTACGAGCACAAGGTCTATGTGCAGAGCGTGCTCTGGGGCATCAACGCCTTCGACCAGTGGGGCGTGGAACTGGGCAAGGAGCTGGGCAAGGGCGTCTATTCGCGCCTGACCGGCCAGGAGGAAAGCACGGCCGAGGATGGTTCGACCCAGGGCCTGATCGACTTCTTCCGCGCGCGGCACCGCGGTTGAGCTAGCCCCGCTCATCGCAAATGAATTCGCCCCCACAAGAGCCGGGAGCGAAGCCTCGAAGCTGTGTAGGGTGGAAATCCACGAAGCGGATTTCCACGCGGGTTCGGCGAACTCATCGCCGATCTGCGCCAAGAGCCGGTGGCGTGGTGACGCGCGGTCCACCCTATCCGGCCTCTCTCTCGTTGACATCACTAACGGCAGAACCGCTGCCGATACTCGCTGGGTGTTACCCCCAGTGCCTGCACGAACGCCCGTCGCAGGTTGTACTCGCTGCCGAAACCGGTCTTCTCCGCCGTGCGCTTGAGCGAGGCCGAGCCAGCCTCCAGCAGCCGGCAGGCCTCTTCCAGGCGCAGATGGAACAACAGCTTCGCCGGCGTCACGCCCAGCTCCGCCTGGCAATGCCGGTGCAGGGTGCGCGGCGAAACCGCCAGGTGCGCAGCCATGGCGTCAATACCCAGCGCTTCGTGCAGATGACTGCGCAACCAATTGGCCAGCATTTCCAGCATGCTGCCTGAGGACGCCTGCTGGGCCAGCAGCTCGGCGCTGAACTGCCGCTGCCCACCGGGGCGACGCAGGTACATCACCAGCCCCTTGGCCACCTGCAGCGATATCGCCCGACCGTGGTCCTCTTCCACCAGGCTGAGGCAGAGGTCCATGCCTGCGGTCACCCCGGCCGAACTGTAGAGGTTGCCATCACGGACGAAGAGCGCGTCCTCCATGACCTGCAGACGTGGAAACAGCCGCTGCAGCAACGCGGTGTAGCGCCAATGGGTCACTACCGGACGGCCGTCCAGCAGCCCGGCCTGGGCCAGCAGGAAGGCCCCGGTGCAGACCGAGCCGCAACGCAGTACGTGGGGCGCGGCGTCCTTCAACCAACAGACCAGGGCGCCCTGCCCCATGGCTTGCTGCACCCCGTAGCCTCCCGCCACCAGCAGGGTACAGTCGGACAGGCTGGCCGGCTCCGGCAGGGCCTGCGACTGCAACTCCAGGCCAGCACTGGAGCGCACCAGACCGCCGTCGACGGAAATACTCTGGAGAACGTAGGCAGCACCAGCATCCCTGGGCAGATGTTCTCCCACGGCGGCGAAGACCTCCGCCGGCCCGGTGGCATCCAGCAGCTGGAAACCGGGAAAGACCAGCAACACTACGCGATGGGGTTCGGCCATGGGGACGCACTCGAAACCTGGATTGGCAGATATTCACTGATAGCTGTCACTCCTGACATTCGCCTGCGCGCCAGACTCGCTGACGTCCGCAACTGGAGAACGCCAATGCGCAAATCCCTTCTGCTCCTGACGCTCCTTTTCTCTCTGCAGGGGCACGTCTCCGGCGCCAACGCCGCCTCCACGGAGACCACCGAGGAACTCCAGCCCTACCAGCCGCGTTTCGGACGGGACAAGCCCCTGGTGGCCGTGGTCGGCGAAAACCACATGACCGAACTGGTGGATTTCCTGGTGCCTTTCGGCCTGCTCGGCCGTTCCGGGGTGGCCGAGGTACTGGCCCTGTCCACTCGTGAAGGCCCGCTGCAGCTGATGCCGGCGCTCAAGGTCCGCGCCCAGGCGACCATCGCCGAATTCGACCAGCGTTATCCACAGGGTGCCGATTACCTGATCGTTCCAGCCGTGCACTACAGCGACGACTCGACCCTCACCGGCTTCGTCGCCGCCCAGGCGGCCAAGGGGGCCACAGTGGTCGGCATCTGCGATGGCGTGCTAGTCCTGGGCCATGCTGGCCTGCTCAATGGTCGCCGGGCCACCGGCCACTGGTATTCGAGGAAACAACGCGAGGCGGACTTCCCCGACGCCCGCTGGCAGTCAGGTAGCCGCTATGTCGTGGATGACCATCTGGTGACCACCTCCGGCGTCAGCGCCGCCCTGCCGGTGTCCCTGGCCCTGGTGGAAGCGATGGCCGGGCCGACCAAAGCTGCCTCCCTGGCACGGGAGATCGGCCTGAAGGACTGGTCGCCAGTCCACGACAGCCAGGCTTTCGCCGTCGGACCCGCGGGCTACCTGACGGCGGCGGCCAACTACCTGGCCTTCTGGCGCCATGAGACCATGGCCATTCCCGTGGAACCGGGCGTGGACGAAGTGGCCCTGGCCCTGCGCGCCGATGCCTGGGCGCGCAGCTTCCGCACCAAGGTGCTGGCAACGGGGTGGTCGCCACTGCTCACCCGCCACGGCCTGGAGCTACTTCCCGACGCCCCCGAACCCGGGCTCCAGCCCGTTCCAGGCAAGGCCGTGCCGCCTGGCCTGGCACTGGACGAAGCGCTGGAAGCCATCGCCGAGCGCTACGGCGTTACCACCGCGGCCTTCGTCGCCGCCCAGCTGGAGTACCGACGGCACTGAACGATCCGGCGGGCCAGGCGTTCAAAACTCCATGGACAACCCTTGAACCGGGCAATGGCTTGGATGCACCCTTGTCGCCATCTCGGCTAAACAACAACAAGGACCTTGCCATGTACGAGATCAGCCTTCACCCCGTACCAGATGCCGTGCGCAAGCACGCCCTGATCGACAACGATGCCTACCAGCGCCTGTACCAGCAGTCCATCGAGCAGCCAGAGCTGTTCTGGGGCGAGCAGGCGACCAGCTTCCTCACCTGGTTCAAACCTTGGGACCAGGTGCACCGCAGCGACCTGAAGAAGGGCGAGGCCGAGTGGTTCAAGGGCGGCAAGCTGAACGTCGCCTACAACTGCATCGACCGTCATCTGGAACAGCGCGGCGACCAGATCGCCATCATCTGGGAAGGCGACAACCCCGCCGAATCCGCCCAGATCACCTACCGCAAGCTGCACAGCCATGTGAATCGCCTGGCCAACGTGCTGAAAAGTCGCGGCGTGAACAAAGGCGACCGGGTCTGCATCTATATGCCGATGATCCCCGAGGCGGCCTACGCCATGCTCGCCTGCGCGCGCATCGGTGCCGTGCACTCGGTGGTGTTCGGTGGCTTCTCCCCCGATGCCCTGCGCGACCGCATACTCGACGCCGACTGCCGCACCGTGATCACCGCCGACGAAGGCGTGCGCGGCGGCAAGTACGTCCCGCTGAAACAGAACGTCGACAAGGCGCTGAAGGATTGCCCCAATGTATCCTCGGTGGTGGTGGTCGAGCGCACCCAAGGCGAGATCGCCTGGGTCGAGGGCCGCGACATCTGGTACCACGAGGCCCTGCACGGCGCCAGCGAAGACTGCCCGCCGGAGTGGGTGGATGCCGAGGATCCGCTGTTCATCCTCTACACCTCCGGCTCCACCGGCAAACCCAAGGGCGTGCTGCACACCACCGGCGGCTACCTGCTGGGCGCGGCCATGACCCACAAGTACGTCTTCGACTACCACGAAGGCGATATCTACTGGTGCACCGCGGATGTGGGCTGGGTCACCGGCCACAGCTACATCGTCTATGGCCCCTTGGCCAACGCCGCCACCACCCTGATGTTCGAAGGCGTGCCCAACTACCCGGACGCCTCGCGCTTCTGGCAGGTGATCGACAAGCACCAGGTGAACATCTTCTACACCGCGCCCACCGCCATCCGTGCCCTGATGCGCGAAGGTGAGGACCCGGTGAAGAAAACCTCCCGCACCAGCCTGCGCCTGCTCGGCAGCGTCGGCGAACCGATCAATCCGGAAGCCTGGGAGTGGTACTACAACGTGGTGGGCGACAAGCGCTGCCCGATCGTCGACACCTGGTGGCAGACCGAGACCGGCAGCATCCTCATCACCCCGCTTCCCGGCGCCACCTCCCTCAAGCCCGGCTCGGCGACACGTCCCTTCTTCGGCGTACAGCCGGCGCTGCTGGACGAAAAGGGCAAGGAAATCGACGGCCCAGGCTCGGGCGTGCTGGCGATCAAGGCCAGTTGGCCAAGCCAGATCCGCAGCGTCTACGGCGACCACAAACGGATGATCGACACCTACTTCTCCGCCTACCCCGGTTACTACTTCACCGGTGATGGTGCGCGCCGTGACGAGGATGGCTACTACTGGATCACCGGCCGCGTCGACGACGTGATCAACGTCTCCGGCCACCGCATCGGCACCGCCGAAGTGGAAAGCGCCCTGGTGCTGCACGACGCCGTCGCCGAAGCCGCCGTTGTGGGCTACCCCCACGACCTCAAGGGCCAGGGCATCTACGCCTTCGTCACGCCGATGAAGGGTCTGGAGCCCACCGAGGAGCTGAAGAAGGAGCTGCTCGCCCTGGTCAGCAAGGAGATCGGCAGCTTCGCCAAACCGGAGCTGATCCAGTGGGCCCCGGCCCTGCCCAAGACCCGTTCGGGCAAGATCATGCGGCGGATCCTGCGCAAGATCGCCTGCAACGAGCTGGACAACCTGGGCGATACCTCGACCTTGGCCGACCCTTCGGTAGTGCAGAACCTGATCGATAAACGCCTCAACCAGTAAGCCCCACCATGGTGCCAGCCCCCGGTCTTCCCGGGGCTGGCGCCTTTCGCTTGGAAGCGCCTGTCCCATGGAATTCATTCGCCGCCGTATAGAAACCCAGATCATCGGGCTCACCGGCCTTGCCCTTGGCCAGCTCGATTTCGAGAACCCCAAGGGCGATCCCGGCCTGTTCGGACCGGACTCGGTCACCTGGAGGGTCCACGGCGACTTCACCTCGATGATGATCGGCGGCATCAGCGCCCTGCTCCTGCAGATGCTGCATCCCCTGGCCCTGGCCGGCGTCTGGGACCACTCGAACTTCCGCACGGACATGCTCGGCCGCCTGCGTCGTACCGGCCAGTTCATCTCCGGCACCACATTCGGCACCCGCAAGGACGCCGACTGGCTGATCGACAAGGTGCGCAACATCCATCTGCAGGTGGTCGGCACCGCACCCGACGGCCGCCCCTATGCCGCCAGCGATCCCGACCTGCTGACCTGGATCCATGTGGCCGAAGTCAGCAGCTTCCTCAAGGCTCACCTGCGCTACCTCAATCCCGATCTCGGCGGCGAGGACCAGGACCGCTACTACGCCGAGATCGCCCTGGTGGCCGAGCGCCTGGGCGCACGCGACGTGCCGAAATCGCGGCGCGAAATAGCGGAGTACCTGGAGGCCATGCGCCCACAGCTGCTCTGCGACGAGCGCAGCCTGGAGGTGGTGCGAGTTCTCTTCGGCGCCCCAGCGCCCAGCGTAGCGGCCAAGCCCTTCGGCCTGCTCATGACGCAAGCCGGCATCGATTTGCTGCCCGACTGGGCCAGCGCCATGCTCGGTCTCCATCAGTCCGCCTGGCAGCGCCGGCTGGTGCGGGCCGGCGTCTGGCGGATCGCCCCGATTCTGCGCTGGGCCATGCGCAATGGGGCCGTTCATCGTGCGCGCCGGCGCATGGGCCTGCCGCCGCGCTGAGCGTCTGGCCGGGTCGGCCGCCCTGTGCGACCATTGCGGCTTGTTCGGTCACTGCCTGACCAGATCCGCAGCCGTGAGGACAGATCCATGCAAGACGTCGTTATCGTCGCCGCCACCCGCACCGCCATCGGCAGCTTCCAGGGCGCCCTGGCCAACATTCCCGCCCCGGAACTGGGCGCCGCGGTGATCCGCCAACTGCTGGCGCAAACCGGCCTCGACGGCGCCGAGGTGGACGAAGTCATCCTCGGCCAGGTGCTCACCGCAGGCTCCGGGCAGAACCCGGCACGCCAGGCCGCCGTCCTCGCTGGCCTGCCCCATGCGGTGCCGGCCATGACCCTGAACAAGGTCTGCGGCTCCGGCCTCAAGGCCCTGCACCTGGCGACCCAGGCGATCCGTTGCGGTGATGCCGAAGTGATCATCGCCGGTGGCCAGGAGAACATGAGCCTGGCCCCCTACGTCATGCCCGCCGCGCGCACCGGCCTGCGCATGGGCCACGCCAAGCTGGTCGACAGCATGATCCAGGATGGCCTGTGGGATGCCTTCAACGACTATCACATGGGCATCACCGCCGAGAACCTGGTGGAGAAGTACGGCATCAGCCGCGAGGCCCAGGACGCCTTCGCCGCCGCCTCGCAGCAGAAGGCCTGCGCCGCCATCGAGGGCGGGCGCTTCAAGGATGAGATCACCCCGATCCTGATTTCGCAGCGCAAGGGTGACCCCGTCGCCTTCGACACCGACGAAGGTCCGCGCGCCGGCACCACCGCCGAGTCCCTGGCCAAGTTGAAGCCGGCCTTCAAGAAGGACGGCAGCGTCACCGCCGGCAACGCCTCCAGCCTCAACGACGGCGCCGCAGCCGTGGTGCTGATGAGCGCAGCCAAGGCCGAAGCCCTGGGCCTGCCGGTGTTGGCGCGGATCGCCGGCTACGCCAACGCTGGCGTCGACCCGGCGATCATGGGCATCGGCCCGGTCTCGGCCACCCGCCGCTGCCTGGAGAAAGCCGGCTGGAACCTGGCCGACCTGGACCTGATCGAAGCCAACGAAGCCTTCGCCGCGCAGTCGCTGTCGGTGGGCAAGGAGCTGGGTTGGGATGCGAGCAAGGTCAACGTCAATGGCGGCGCCATCGCCCTTGGCCACCCCATCGGCGCCTCCGGCTGCCGCGTGCTGGTGACCCTGCTGCACGAGATGATCAAGCGCGATGCAAAGAAGGGCCTGGCGACCCTGTGCATCGGCGGTGGCCAGGGCGTAGCCCTGGCCATCGAACGCTGATCGGTCGGACCCGCGTCCGCAGGGTGGACAGCGCTCTTCTGTCCCCCTACGGAATTGACCCGAAACGCGGGGTCGTTCCTGTGGTGGTGGCATCCCGCCGCGGTTTCCACCCCGCGGCGCCCAGGCGCTCACTTCTGCGCGGCCCCCTTTGCTAAACTGCGCGCCCCTTCTATGAGACGCCGCGCATGTCCCCTGCTCTCCTCCAGGCGCTGCGCGCCGCCCTCGATTCCCGCCAGACGCTGCTGGCCGAACTGCATGCCCAGGGCACCGATTGCTACCGGCTGTTCCATGGCAGCCAGGAAGGCGCACCCGGCCTGACGGCGGATCGCTACGGCCCGCAGTTGCTCGTACAGAGTTTCCACCAGCCGCTGGAGCGCGAGTCGCTGTTGGCGCTGGCCGCCGCCATCGATGAACACCTTGGCGAGAAGTTGCTGCTGGTCTACAACGACCGTTCCCAGGGCAATTCCCGCATCGATCGCCGCGATCCGGTCTACCAGGCCGAAGCCGCCGCGCTGGAAGACTTGGTCGGCCACGAGTGGGGGCTCAACTACCGGGTACGCGGTCGCCATTCCGGCCAGGACCCGCTGCTGTTCCTCGACCTGCGCAATACCCGCGGCTGGGTGAAGGAGAACAGCGCCGGCAAGTCGGTGCTCAATCTCTTCGCCTACACCTGCGGTATCGGCCTCTGCGCGGCAGCAGGCGGGGCTGCGGAGGTATGGAACCTCGACTTCGCCGAGGGCAACCTGGCGGTGGGCCGCGAAAACGCTGCGCTGAACCCAGAGCTGGCGCCGATGCGCTTCGTGCAGTCCGACTATTTCCCGGCCATCCGCCAGCTCGCCGGCCTGCCCATCGCCCGCCGTCACGGCCAGCGCCTGCCCAGCTACACGCGCCTCGAGCAGCGCCAGTTCGACCTGGTGTTCCTCGACCCGCCCGCCTGGGCCAAGAGCGCCTTCGGCACAGTGGACCTCCTGCGCGACTATCAGAGCCTGCTCAAGCCCGCCCTGCTGGCCACGGCCGAAGGCGGCACCTTGGTCTGCAACAACAACCTGGCCAAGGTCGACATGGACGACTGGCGCGAACAGGTACTGCGTTGCGCGAGCAAGCTGGGCCGGCCGGTGCGCGACTGTCAGCAGTTGCCTCCCGCCGGCGACTTCCCGTCCATTGACGCGCGTCCGCCGCTGAAGACCCTGGTCCTGCAGCTCTGAGGCGCTCCCGACAACGCGAGCCAACCATCAGTCGGAACCCTGAGGCCGTGCCATAATCCAACGCATCTTTGCCGGGATAGTTGACGCCTCATGTACAAAGGATTGAAACGGGCCGCCTGCGCCCTGCTGATCGTCTTCGCGCTCTACAGCCTGCTTGGCTTTCTGATCATCCCGGGGATAGCCCTGCGGGTGGCCAACCAGCAGCTGGCCCAGTACGCCACAGTGCCCGCGCATCTGGAGCGTATCCAGCTGAACCCCTTCAGCCTGGAGCTGACCCTCTGGGGCCTGCACATTGGCGACGACAAGTCCGAGCAGGCCGGCTTCGAGCGGCTCTATGCCAACCTGCAGGTGGACAGCCTCTGGTCCGGCGCCCTGCACCTGGCGGACGTCGAGTTGGACAAGTCGACCACCGAGGTGCTGTTCGCCAAGGACGGCAAGCTCAACCTGACCCAGCTGTTCAAGCTCCCGCCCAGCGAGTCCAAGCCGGAAGAGCCGGCTGGCGAGCCCTTTCCCCTGCGCATCGATCGCATCGAGCTGATCGAGGGCGGCCTGCACTTCCGGGACCTGCGCCCCAGCGAACCCATCGAGTTCGTCTACGACTCCCTCAACCTGGAACTGCACAACCTCAGCACCCTGCCCGATGACCATGCCGAGATGTCCCTGGTGGCCACGGGCCCCTACGGCGGGCGCATCGACTGGGAAGGCCAGATCAGCCTGGTGCCGATCAGCTCCAGCGGCAAACTGAAGCTCACCGACGGCCAATTGAAGGGCATCTGGCCCTACGTCCGGGATGCCGTGCCCCTGGTGCTGGAGAAAGGTGTGGTGAGCCTGTCCACCGACTACAAGCTGAGCCTGGCCAAGGGCACCCAGCTCAACCTGGACAAGATCTGGATCAAGGTCGCCCCCTTCGCCATCAAGGCGCCGGACAAGCGCCCACTGGTCAATCTCGATCTGCTGGAAATCAGCGACAGCTCCCTGGATCTGGTGAAGCAGCAAGTGGTGGTCGGCAAGATCCACAGCCAGAACCTGGAAACCTGGGCCGCCCGCGAAGCCGACGGTCAGCTGGACTGGCAGAAGCTCTTCGCCAGCGAGGCCAAACCGGCGGCCAAGGCCGAAGAGAAGCCCGCCGCCGCGCCGGCCGACGCCAAGGCCGAGCCCGCCAAGCCCTGGGTGGTGCGGCTGCGTGAGGCCCAACTACGTAGCTACAAGGTCCACCTGGCCGACCGAGTGCCCAAGGAGCCGGTGCAACTGGAGCTGGGCCCGCTGAACCTGGATCTCAAGGACTTCGACAGCCGGGGCGATTCGCCATTCAACCTCAGTGTCGACACCGGCCTCGGCAATCAGGGCAAGCTGCAGGCAGTGGGCCAGGTCCAACTCAAGCCCACCACCGCCAAACTGCAGGTGCAGACCCGCGACATCGACCTGCGTGTGGCCCAGGCCTACCTCAGCCCCTTCGTGCGCCTGGAGCTGCGCAGCGGCCTGCTCGACAGCGACCTCGACGTCGAGCTGAAAAGCACCGAGCCCCTTGCCCTGGGCGTCACCGGGCGCGCCCTGGTCAATCAGATGCACACCCTGGATACCCTCAAGGAGCGCGACTTCGTCAAATGGCAGCAGTTGCTGGTGGAAGGCCTCAACTACCAGCACGGCGACAGCCTGAACATCGACAAGGTGAGCCTGAGCCAACCCTATGCGCGCTTCATCATCAACGAAGACCTGACGACCAACGCCAGCGACCTGGTGATCAAGCAACCGGCCGATGCCAACGCGCAACCCGCTGCCAATGCCCAATCCGCCGCCAAGCCCGAGCCGGCCAGCAAGCCGCTGGGCATCCGCATCGGCGGCATCGAGATCAAGGACGGCTCGGCGAATTTCGCCGACTTCAGCCTGACGCCGAACTTCGCCACCGCCATCCAGCAGCTCAATGGCGAGATCGGCACCCTGGACAACCGCAATCCCAAGCCGGCCAAGGTGGCGGTGAACGGCAAGGTCGACCGTTACGCGCCAGTGACCATCAAGGGCAGCCTGAACCCCTTCGACCCCCTGGACAGCCTGGATATCGCCACCAGCTTCAAGCGCGTCGAGCTGACCACCCTGACCCCCTACTCCGGCAAGTTCGCCGGTTACCGCATCCGCAAGGGCCGACTGAACCTGGACCTGCACTACCAGATCGAGAAGGGCCAACTGAAGGCGGAGAACCACCTGGTGCTGGAGCAGTTGCAGCTTGGCGAGCAGGTTTCCAGCCCCAATGCCGTGGACCTGCCGGTGCGGCTGGCGGTCGCCCTGCTCAAGGACACCGAGGGCAAGATCGACATCCAGCTGCCAGTGGCCGGCAACCTCAACGACCCGCAGTTCAGCGTCGCCCCCATTGTCTGGCAGACCCTGCGCAACCTGGTTTTGCGCGCGGTGCAGGCGCCCTTCAACTTCGTCGCCGGCCTGGTGGGCGGCAGCAGCGAAGACCTCGGCCAGGTCCCCTTCAAGGCCGGTAGCAGTGACCTGGATGCGGAGGCGCAGAAGTCCCTGGACACCCTGGCCGAAGCCCTCAAGCAGCGTCCGGCCCTGCGCCTGGAAGTGGAAGGCGCCAGCGCCAAGGCCGCCGACGGCCCACTGCTCGCCGAGCAGCGCCTGGAGCGCGAATACCAGAGCACCTACTACAAGATCGCCCAGCGCCGGGGCGACAAGGTGCCGGCAGAGGCCAGCCAGATGGAGGTTCCGGACGACGAGAAAGGGCCTATGCTGGAAGGCATCTACCGCACTCGCCTGAAGCAGCAACCCCCGGCCGATTGGGCCGAGCTGGAGAGCGAACCGCGCGCCGCCAAGCTACGGGAGGCAGTGTTGGCCTCCTGGGCACAGAGCGACCTGCTGCTGCGCCAGCTGGGCCAGTCCCGCGCTGCCAGCATCAAGGACTACCTGGTGGAGCGCGGAGGCCTCGCCGACGAACGCATTTTCCTGCTGGACGTCAGCCTGGTCGACCCCAACCAGGCCGGTGAGGTGATCACCCCGCTGCACCTCGACAGCGAGTAGGAGTTCCCATGCGCATGATGCCGTCAGCCCTGCTGGCGCTCGCCCTGGCCACCCCGGCCGGGGCCGACACCATGCGCTGCGGCAGCAAGCTGGTCAGCCTCGGCGACCGCACCTTCGAAGTCCTGCAGAAATGCGGCGAGCCGGTGCATCGCGACCTGGTCGGCTACACCCTGGGCTCCTACGACCGGCGCGAGTTCACGGCCGAGGAATGGGTCTACGGCCCCAACAACGGCATGCTCAGCATCCTCACCTTCGAGGGCAACCGCCTGGTGCGCATCGAAACCCGGCGCAACCGCTGACGCGTCAGGGGCCCCGGGTGTAGGCTGTAGGACCGACCGTCACCCGGATAGCCCCGTGAAACTTCGCGTCCTCTTCGGCCTGTCCCTGCTGCTCGCGCTGGGCACCGCGCAGGCCACTTCGACCCTGCGTTGCAACAGCAACCTGGTCAGCCTCGACGACACCGCCAACGAGGTGCTCGCCAAGTGCGGCGAACCGGTCAGCCGAAATGATCTCGGCTACCGGGAGGTGGTCGACCAGTATCACCAACGCAATGAAGTGCTGGTCGAGGAATGGATCTACGGCCCGCGCAACGGCATGTACCAGTTCCTCCGTTTCGAAGGCAATCGCCTGCGCAAGATCGAGAGCAAGCGCGGCAACTGACAGCCGCTCGGGCGGAATGCTAGGCTCATTACCTTCCACTCGACCTTTGGACAGGATGCCAACCCCATGAAAGCCCTCGCCTGCCTTTTCGCAGCCACCCTCCTCCTGGCCCCCGTGGCTGGCGCCTGCGAGAGCAATCTGGTCAGCCTGGGAGACCATAGCGTCGAGGTGCTGCACATGTGCGGCGAGCCGGCCTCGCGCAGTTTCATCGGCTACTCGGAAACCAGCAGCTGCCGGCTGAGCAACGTGGACAGCCAGCGCAACTGAGCGGCACGCCATGATCATCCTCCCCGCCGAGCAGCCACTGGACTGGCGGCGGCCGCCAGTCATCACCCTGTTGCTGATCCTGCTCAACACTCTGATCTACATCGGTTACCAGAGCGGCGACCAGCAGCGGGCCGAAGAAGCCCAGAGACTCTATCTGGACGGCGGCCTGCTCAATCGCGAGCGCGCCCAGTTCATCGACCACCTGGTGGAGCGCGAGAAATTCGACGCCGACCAGCGCCGTACCGTCGACGCCATGCGCCGCCAGGATCTGGCGGCGATCATCCTGCGTGACCTGGAATTCGAGGAACGCCTGCACCGCTCGCCGGCCTACCAGGCCGATTCCGCCTGGCAGCAGGCGCGCCAGAATACGGAGGCGGCGCGGGACCGGATCAGCAGCCAGCGCTTCGGCTTCATCCCCAACAAGTTCAGTGTCCCGGGGCTGTTCGGCGCCATGTTCCTGCATGGCAGCTTCGACCACCTGCTGGGCAACATGATCTTCCTGTTCATTTGCGGCTTCGCCCTGGAAGCGGCGCTGGGCCGCTGGGTCTACCTCGGTCTCTATCTTGCGAGCGGCCTGGCCTCGCACCTGCTCTGGTGGGCCCTTGACCCGGTCTGGGTGGCGGGTATCGGCGCCTCGGGCGCGGTCTCGGGGCTGATGGGCATGACCATCGGCGTCTATGGCCTGCGCAAGATCAAGTTCTTCTACTGGCTCGGCCCGCTGATCGGCTACTTCAAGGCGCCAGCCCTGTGGATATTCCCCGCCTGGCTCGGCAAGGAGCTGTACGGCGTACTGCTGGCCAACGACCACGTGAACTACTACGCCCACCTCGGCGGCCTGGCCTTCGGCTTCCTCGCCACGTGGCTGCTGCGCTGGACGGGCTTCATCAAAGTGGACGAAGCCTACCTGAACAAGGAGGACCCGGACGCCCCGTTCAAGCGCGAACTGGCCGCCCTCGACCAACTGATCGGCCGCTTCGCCCTCGACCTGGCCGCACCCCGTGGGCTGGACCTGCTGCAACGCTATCCCGGCCGGCTGGCCCTGCTGGAGCGACTCTATCCGCTGGCCAAGAGCCGTCAGGACAAAGCCCTGCTGGGTGCGGTGCTGAAACAGTTGTTCAACCTTGCGGAACAGCCGGCCGCCCTGCCCTTGCTGCAGAAGCTGGCCGATGACGTGGCCGACCCCCGGCAACGCCTGCTGCAACACCCAGCGGTTCTGTTACACCTGCTGCAACGCCTGCTCAAGGCCGGCGAGAGCAGCCGCGCCCTGGCGCCCTGGCGCCGCCTCAGCCAGGCGAACCCGGCTCCGGCCCAGTTGCCCGGGCTGACGCTGCAGCTGGCCAAGCTACTGGGCCAGCGCCAGGATCTACGCGGCGTGGGTGAGCTCAGCCAGTACCTGCGCCGGACCTTCCCCGACGCCGAGCAGACCCGCCAGTTGGCGCTCTACCAGCAGCACCTGGCGCGCTGAAACGAAGAAGCCCCGCGATTGCGGGGCCTTTGCCATCGGCCGGCGTCAAAGCCGGCTCCTGAAGTCGCGAACTTCCTTCTCCGCCCGATCCTTGCTCCAGCCATAGCGCTCCTGCAGCTTACCGACCAGGTACTCGCTATGACCTTCGGCCACGTCGATATCGTCATCGGTCAGGTCGCCCCATTTTTCCTTGATGCAACCGCTGAGCTGCTTCCATTCGCCTTGGATGATATCGGTATTCATCGGGTGCTCTTCTCGCGGCGGCCGGTCGCCTGGCAGTGGACGAACCGGCCGCTCAGGGGGTTACTCGGCAGATTTCAGGGCATCGGCGGAAACGGCAGTGACACCCTTGATGTTCTTGGCGGTGTCGATGGCAAGCTCACGCTCGGCATCGGTTTTCACCATGCCGGACAGGGCGACCACGCCTTTTTTGGTCTCCACCTTGATATCCATGCCGTTGAGGTTCTTGTCAGCCAGGAAGCTGGATTTGACCTTGCTGGTGATCCAGGTATCAGAAACAGCCTCTTCGGCCTTCTGAACGGTGTCGCTGGCTGCCAGCATGGTTTGTCCGCTGGTCTCTGCATAGACGCCGGTAGCGAACGGCAGGCTCAGGGCGGCGGCAGTGACAGCGGCAAAGGTCCACTTAGTGAAAGACTGTTTCATGAGGTAGATCTCCTCTTCTCTCCAGAACATCTGCAGCAGGCTCCTGACTGCAGGGTCAGGCAGAATATCGCAAGGCCTGTGCCAGCTTTTTGCCGAGCAACTAAGGCAATGAAATCAACGACATGAGAGGCAGTCGACAAAGCCGCCTGCGTGCAGTCTGCAAGTTCGCCCCAGGGCAGGCATGCAGACTGCACGACGAAACCGGCTCAACGACCGACGTCATTCAGCCTGGCGAGGGTACCCTCGAGAGCGCTGACCTGATCCAGCAATGGCGACGCCGGATAGCGGGTGCGGACAAAGGCCAGCAACTTCTGCGCGGGCTCCAGCTGGCCCAGGCCTTCGGCGAATCCACGGGCGGCCAGCAGGTAGGCGCGAGGGATGTGGGGATAGTCGGGGAAACGCTGGTGCAGATTGCGCAGCAGGCTCAACCCTTCGCGCACCTTGTGGCGGTCCAGCAGGGCCGCGGCCACCAGTTCGCAAACCAGCGCGTCGGTGGGCAGGAAGTCTGATTTGAACTGGCGCGCATTGAGCAGTGCGGTCGCGGCCAGGGCCGGGTTCTGCCGGGCGGCCAGCGGCAGGTAGTGCTCCAGATGTCGCAGGCAGCGCTCGCGGACACCGAGGCCAAAGAGCAACTGGTGGAAGCGCTCGTTCAGGCGCAGGTCGTCAGGATCGCGCTGCAGTGCGTTGCCGAGAGTTTCCAGCGCGCCATCGCTCTGCCCTTCCTTCAGGCGTACCTCGGCCTCGGCCAGGGCCCGACGGCTACGCCACTCCGTTTCGGGCAGGCCCTGCTGGGCGCCCTCCTCGGCAACGGCGAAACCCAGGGCACCTTGGTACTGGAACACGGCGTAGCCCATCATGCTGCACATGACCACGCCGAAGTAACCGAAGAGGAAGGTCGCCACCGGCATCAGCACCACTTTGGGCAGGCCGCTGGAGAGCATCCAGGCAACGTAACCGGGGGACTGCCAGAGGATGAAGAGAAAGGCGCAGAGAATCAGGTAGCGCCAGCCCATGGCCTTGATCACCTCGCCCACCTGGTCGGGGCTCAGGGCCGCGCCCAGTTCCTTGCTCAGGGCCAAGCGGATGATGCTGGCAGGCAGCAGCAGGACGATGGCGATGTTTACCAACCAGAAGATGACTTCGCTATTGAAGTCGGCCGCCAGCCAGAGCGCGCCCAAGGCGAGCAGGAACACCAGCATCTGCTTGATGAACAGGGAGAAGCCCTCGCCGGCAAAGGCGCTGACCAGGCTCGGCGCCTCGCGCTGGCCCTCGCTGCAGGCCTCGATCACGCTGTGGAAGTACTTGGTGGCGACGCTTAGCAGGGCGATCCAGAGGATCAGCGAGCGCGGCATGAACAGGCCGGCAAGGGCCAGCAGGGCGCTGAAGGCGAGCGGGCTGGACTGCAGGCCGTAGGCGAAGAACTGCGGCAGCCGTTCCCAGAAGGGTTGCGCGGTGTTGGCGGCGCCGAGGAAGGTCAGCTGGGTGCGGCACAGCGGGCAGTTCGGGCTGTCATCGGGGGCATCGGCGTTTAGCGGGATGCAGCAGTCGCCGAAATGGCGCTGGCATGGCACGCAGTGCCAGGTCGCGGGCTGGGCGGGGTGATACTGGCAGAGCGTCTTGTCCATGACTCGGGGTCCTTGCGCGCGATAGTGGCGGTTCGCCATTTTCCAGGCAAAAAAAGAGGGCCCGCAAGGGGCCCTCTCTTCTATCGCTTGGCAATCGCCGCGATCAGACGCCCGAAGCTTCGGCAGCTTCCACGTCTTTCATCGACAGCTTGATGCGGCCGCGGTTGTCGACGTCCAGAACCAGGACTTTGACTTCCTGGCCTTCCTGCAGCACGTCGGTGACCTTGTCGATGCGCTTGTCGCTGATCTGCGAGATGTGCACCAGGCCGTCCTTGCCCGGCAGGATGTTGACGAAGGCGCCGAAGTCGACGATGCGCTCGACCTTGCCCACGTACACCTTGCCGATTTCGGCTTCAGCGGTGATACCCAGAACGCGCTGACGCGCGGCCTCGGCCGCTTCCTTGGTTTCGCCGAAGATCTTCACGCTGCCATCGTCTTCGATGTCGATGGAAGCCTTGGTTTCTTCGCAGATCGAACGGATGGTCGCGCCGCCCTTGCCGATGACGTCGCGGATCTTGTCGGTGTCGATCTTCATCGCGATCATGGTCGGTGCGTTGGCCGACAGCTCGCTGCGGGACTGGGAGATCACCTGGTTCATCTGGCCGAGGATGTTCAGGCGCGCTTCCAGCGCCTGCTCCAGGGCGATTTCCATGATCTCTTCGGTGATGCCGTTGATCTTGATGTCCATCTGCAGGGCGGTGACGCCCTTGGCAGTACCGGCAACCTTGAAGTCCATGTCGCCCAGGTGGTCTTCGTCACCCAGGATGTCGGTCAGGACGGCGAACTTGTCACCTTCCTTCACCAGACCCATGGCGATACCGGCAACCGGCGCCTTCATCGGCACGCCAGCGTCCATCAGGGCCAGGGAGGCGCCGCAGACGGAAGCCATGGAGCTGGAACCATTGGATTCGGTGATCTCGGACACTACGCGGATGGTGTAGGGGAACTCGTCGCCTTTCGGCAGCATGGCGGAAACGCCACGACGGGCCAGGCGGCCGTGGCCGATCTCGCGGCGACCGGCACTGCCCATACGACCGCACTCACCGACCGAGAAGGGCGGGAAGTTGTAGTGCAGCATGAAGGCATCCTTGCGCTCGCCTTCCAGGGTGTCCAGCAGCTGGGCATCGCGGGCGGTGCCGAGGGTGGCAACCACCAGGGCCTGGGTTTCGCCACGGGTGAACAGGGCGGAACCGTGGGTCTTGCCGAGCACGCCGACTTCGACTTTCAGCGGACGCACGGTGCGGGTGTCACGGCCGTCGATACGCGGCTTGCCGTTGACGATGTTCTCGCGAACGGTGCGGTATTCGAGCAGACCGAAGGCGTCCTTCACTTCACCAGCCGGGAACTGGCCGGCTTCCTCGCCAGCGAAGCGGGCGATGACCTGATCACGCAGCTCGTCCAGACGGTTGTAGCGGTCCTGCTTGATGGTGATGGTGTAGGCCTGGGAGATGGCCTCGCCGAACTCGGCCTTGATGGCGCTGAGCAGGGCGGTGTTCTCGGCCGGGGCGGACCAGTTCCAGGTCGGCTTGCCGGCTTCGGCGGCGAATTCCTTGACGGCGTTGATCACGGCCTGGAATTCCTGGTGGGCGAAGAGCACGGCGCCCAGCATCTGGTCCTCGGTCAGCTCCTGGGCTTCGGACTCAACCATCAGCACCGCGTCCTGAGTACCGGCAACCACCATGTCCAGGCTCGAAGCCTTGAGCTGTTCGTAGTTGGGGTTCAGCAGGTAGCCGGTCTCTTCGTGGTAGGCCACGCGAGCGGCGCCGATCGGGCCGGCGAAGGGAATGCCGGAGATGGCCAGGGCAGCGGAAGTACCGATCATGGAGGCGATGTCCGGATCGGTCTTCTTGTTGGTGGAGACCACGGTGCAGATGACCTGCACTTCGTTGAGGAAGCCTTCCGGGAACAGCGGGCGGATCGGACGGTCGATCAGGCGCGAGGTCAGGGTTTCCTTCTCGGAAGGACGGCCTTCACGCTTGAAGAAACCACCGGGGATGCGGCCGGCAGCGTAGGTTTTTTCCTGGTAGTGCACGGACAGCGGGAAGAAGCCCTTGCCCGGATCGGCCTGCTTGGCGCCGACCACGGTCACCAGCACGGTGACGTCTTCATCGACGGTGACCAGAACTGCACCGGAGGCTTGACGGGCGATACGGCCAGTCTCGAGGGTTACGGTCGATTGACCGAACTGGAATTTCTTGATTACCGGGTTCACGGTGTTTTCCTTCTCTGTGTTGCCTTGGGGGAAATCGGGGGAGTGGCGGGAGTCGGACCCGAGGCAATCCCTGAAAATGCTTGAAGCTGGAAAGCCGAAAGCTGGAACGATGTCCAGCTTCCGGCTTCCAGCTTCAAACGCGTCTGTGTCGCTTAGCGACGCAGACCCAGACGACCGATCAGGGCGCTGTAACGAGAGGTGTCCTTACCCTTCAGGTAGTCCAGCAGCTTGCGACGCTGGTTAACCATACGGATCAGGCCACGACGGGAGTGGTGGTCTTTGCCGTTGGCCTTGAAGTGGTCCTGCAGCTTGTTGATGTTGGCGGTCAGCAGGGCAACCTGCACTTCCGGAGAACCGGTATCGCCTTCAGCTTGCTTGTACTCGTTAACGATCTGGGCTTTTTCTGCAACGCTCAGTGCCATGATGGGCTTCCTCTGAGGTAATAGGCCGGGACCTGCGCCCCGTGTTCAAAAAAGAGGAGTGACCGTGCCTATTAACAGCCATCCTCGAATCGGTCATTCCGACCGAATCAGTCGACGCGGCGCTACGCGCCCGTCATCGCTCACTTCACCGATACCGATGAAGCGACCGGTATGATCCTGTACTCGCATCATGCCGAACTTCGGCGCTTCCGGAGCCCGCACCGGCTGGCCATGTAGCCAGTAGTAGGCGCTGTGCTCGGTCAACTGGATCAGCGGCCAATGTTCCAGGCCACTGTCGACGGGCAGGAGGAACTGGTCCAGTGCCTCGTTGCCGCCTTCGGCGTGGGCCTTCTCCAGGGTCTCCAGGCTGATCGCTTGGGCCAGTGCGAAGGGGCCCGCCTGGGTCCTGCGCAGCTCCGCCACATGGGCCCCGCATCCCAGTACCTGGCCGAGATCCTCGACCAGGGTGCGGATATAGGTGCCCTTGCTGCAGGCTACGGCCAGTCTTGCCTGGCTGTTTTCACAGGCCAGCAAGTCCAAGCGCGCAATAGTAACAGAACGCGCCTCGCGCTCCACTACTTCACCGGCTCGCGCCAGCTTGTAGAGGGGTTGGCCGTCCTTCTTCAGGGCCGAGTACATCGGCGGTATCTGTTTGATTTCACCGCGAAAACGCGGCAGCAATGCCTCGATTTCCGGGCGACCGACGGTCACCTCCCGACGCTCGACCACTTCGCCTTCGGCATCGCCGGTGGTGGTGGTGACGCCCAGCTGGGCCAGGGTCTCGTAACCCTTGTCGGCATCCAGCAGGTACTGGGAGAACTTGGTCGCCTCGCCAAAGCACAGCGGCAGCACGCCGGTGGCCAGGGGATCGAGGCTGCCGGTATGCCCGGCCTTCTCGGCGTTGAGCAGCCAGCGGACCTTCTGCAACGCGGCGTTGGAACTCATGCCACGTGGCTTGTCGAGGATCAGCACGCCGCTGACGTTACGGCGGATACGTTTCACCTGGGCCACGCGATCACTCCTCGTCGTTGCCCGGGTGCTTGCGGTCTTCTGCTACAGCGCGTTCGATCAGCGCGGACAGCTCGGCCCCGCGGCGGATGCTGGCGTCGTAGTGGAAGTGCAGTTGCGGCACGCTGCGCAGTTTCATGGCCTTGCCCAGTTGCATGCGCAGGAAGCCTGCGGCGTCCTGGAGGATATCCAGGTTGAGCTTGACCTTCTCGGCATTGTCGTCCTGCCCCATGACGGTGATGAACACCTTGGAGTGGGACAGGTCGCGGCTCACGTCGACCGCGGTGATGGTCACCAGACCCAGACGCGGATCCTTGATCTCGCGTTGGATCAGCAGCGCCAGCTCACGCTGCATCTGGTCGCCGATGCGTTGGGTACGGCTGTAGTCTTTAGCCATTTCGTTTCACTCATGAACGCTAAAAGTCGAAAGCCAGGAGTGGAAAGCGTTGGCTTCCAGCTCCTGGCTCCCGACTTGTGGCAAGCGCGGCACTTACAGCGTGCGCGCCACCTGGACCTTCTCGAAGACTTCGATCTTGTCGCCGACCTTGACGTCGTTGTAGCTCTTCACGCCGATACCGCACTCCATGCCGGCACGGACTTCGGCAACGTCGTCCTTGAAGCGGCGCAGGGACTCCAGTTCGCCCTCGAAGATCACCACGTCGTCGCGCAGTACGCGGATCGGACGGTTGCGGTGTACCAGACCCTCGGTAACCATGCAGCCGGCAATCGCGCCGAACTTCGGCGAACGGAACACGTCGCGCACTTCGGCGATACCCAGGATGTTCTCCCGGACTTCGCTGCCGAGCATGCCGGACAGTGCTTTCTTAACGTCTTCGATGATGTCGTAGATGATGTTGTAGTAGCGCAGGTCCAGGCCTTCCTGCTCGACGATCTTGCGTGCGCCGGCATCAGCACGCACGTTGAAGCCGAACAGTACGGCGTTGGACGCCAGCGCCAGGTTTGCGTCGCTCTCGGTGATACCACCGACACCGCCGCCGACCACACGCACCTGCACTTCCTCGTTGCCGAGGTCGGCCAGGGCGCCCTGCAGGGCCTCGAGAGAACCACGCACATCGGACTTGAGCACGATGTTGAGGGTCTTCTTCTCGTCCTGGCCCATGCTTTCGAAGATGTTCTCCAGCTTGGAAGACTGCTGACGAGCCAGCTTGACCTCGCGGAACTTACCTTGACGGAACAGGGCGACTTCGCGGGCCTTCTTCTCGTCGGCAACTACGGTCAGGTCGTCACCGGCGTCCGGGGTGCCGTCCAAGCCGAGGATCTCGACCGGAATGGACGGGCCAGCTTCTTTCACCGGCTTGCCGTTCTCGTCGAGCATGGCACGGACGCGACCGTAGTTGACGCCACAGAGGACCATGTCGCCCTGACGCAGGGTACCGTCCTGGACCAGCACGGTAGCCACTGGGCCACGGCCCTTGTCCAGACGGGACTCGACCACCACGCCACGGCCCGGGGCCGACGGGGTCGCGGTGAGTTCCAGTACCTCGGCCTGCAGCAGTACTGCTTCCAGCAGTTCGTCAACGCCGGTACCGACCTTGGCCGATACAGGCACGAACTGGGTGTCGCCACCCCACTCTTCCGGGATCACGTCACGGCCGGCCAGATCATTCTTGATCCGGTCCAGGTCGGCTTCCGGCTTGTCGATCTTGTTCACCGCGACCACGATCGGCACGCCAGCCGCTTTCGCGTGCTGTACGGCTTCTTCGGTCTGCGGCATCACGCCGTCGTCGGCCGCCACCACCAGGATGACAATGTCGGTGGCCTTGGCGCCACGGGCACGCATGGCGGTAAACGCTGCGTGGCCCGGGGTGTCGAGGAAGGTCACCATGCCGCGGTCGGTTTCCACGTGGTAGGCGCCGATGTGCTGGGTGATGCCACCCGCCTCGCCACTGGCCACCTTGGTACGGCGGATGTAGTCGAGCAGAGAGGTCTTGCCATGGTCGACGTGACCCATCACGGTCACTACCGGCGCACGAGTCAGGGCCTCGCCCTCGAACCGCAGGGACTCCGCCAGTTGCTCCTCCAGGGCGTTCTCGTTGACCAGCTTGACCTTGTGGCCGAATTCTTCGGCGATCAGCTGGCCGGTTTCCCGGTCGAGCACCTGGTTGATGGTCACCGGGGTGCCCATCTTGAACATGAACTTGACGACTTCCGCGCCCTTGACGGTCATCTGCGCAGCCAGTTCGGCCACTGTGATGGTCTCGCCAATGCTGACTTCACGCACGATGGGTCCTGTTGGGCTCTGGAACCCATGTTGGTTACGCTTCTTCAGCTTGGACTTGCCGCCTCGGCCGCCGCGACGGAAGGAATCACTCTCTTCCTCCGTGCTGCGCGGCGCGACTCGGGGAGCCGGAGCCTTTTCCTTCTCCTTGATCGAAGGACGGTGCTGCGCATGCTTGCGATCGCGGCGCTCGTCCTCGTCACGAGCACGCTCGGGACGACGAACTTCTTCCTTCTTGCGTTCGACGGCCGCACCCGGAGCCGGTGCAGCAGCGCCTGCCACGGCAGCCACAGGGGCGACGGCGGCAACCGGTTCTGCGGCCGCGGCAGCAGTCTGTGCCTCGGCCGGAGCGGCCCGGACCACAGCATCCTTGGCACGGGCGTCAGCCTCGCGGCGGGCGGCCTCTTCGGCGCGCCGGCGAGCTTCTTCCTCGGCCTTCAGGCGAGCAGCTTCTTCCGCAGCGCGCTGCTCTTCGAGCTCGCGCTGGCGTTCGGCCTCGATCTCGTCGGGGCTGCGTTTGACGTACGTCTTCTTCTTACGTACTTCAACGTTGATGGTCTTGCTACCGGCGACCCTCAGCGTGGTAGTGGTCTTGCGCTGCAAGGTGATCTTGCGCGGCTCTTCGACTCGCTCGCCGTGGCTGCTCTTGAGATGAGCCAGCAGGGCCTGCTTCTCATTGTCGGTCACAACTTGCTCGGCGCTGGTGTGCGGCAATCCCGCCTCGCGCATCTGCAGCAGCAGGCGCTCCACCGGTGTATCGACCACTTGGGCCAGTTCTTTCACCGTGACTTGCGTCATGCACTTCTCTCCTCAGGCCGCGATACTTACTCGAACCAGTGGGCTCGGGCGGCCATGATCAGCTTGCCGGCACGCTCTTCGTCCATGCCGTCGATGTCGAGCAGGTCGTCGATCGATTGCTCGGCCAGATCTTCGCGGTTAATAACGCCACGTACGGCGAGTTCCACAGCCAGGTCCTTGTTCATGCCTTCCAGGGAAAGCAGGTCTTCGGCAGGCTGGGCGTCCGCCAGCTTCTCTTCGGTCGCGATGGCCTTGGTCAGCAGACGGTCTTTCGCACGCGCACGCAGCTCGTTGACGATCTCTTCGTCGAAGCCTTCGATGCTGAGCATCTCTTCCATCGGCACGTAGGCGATTTCTTCCAGGCTGGTGAAGCCTTCTTCGACCAGTACCTGGGCCAGCTCCTCATCCACCTCCAGTTCATCTACGAAGGCGCGCAGGATGCCGCCGGTCTCGGCTTGCTGCTTGGCCTGGATGTCCGCTTCGGTCATCACGTTCAGGGTCCAGCCGGTGAGCTGGCTGGCCAGGCGAACGTTCTGACCACCACGGCCAATGGCCTGGGCCAGGTTGTCCTCGGCAACGGCGATGTCCATGGCATGGGCATCCTCGTCGACGATGATCGCCACCACTTCGGCCGGGGCCATGGCGTTGATCACGAACTGTGCGGGGTTGTCGTCCCACAGGACAATATCGACACGCTCACCGCCCAATTCGCCGGATACGGCCTGGACGCGGGAACCGCGCATGCCGATGCAGGCACCCTGCGGGTCGATCCGCTTGTCCTTGGAGCGGACGGCGATCTTGGCGCGGGAACCCGAGTCACGGGACGCGGCCATCACTTCGATGAGCTCTTCGGCGATTTCCGGCACTTCGATGCGGAACAGCTCGATCAGCATCTGCGGCGCGGTGCGCGACAGGATCAGCTGCGGACCGCGGTTCTCGGTGCGGATTTCCTTCAGCAGGGCACGCACGCGGGCGCCGACGCGGAAGGTCTCGCGGGGGATGATGTCTTCGCGGGCCAGCAGCGCCTCGGCATTGTTGCCCAGGTCGACGATGACGTTATCGCGGGTTACCTTCTTCACGGTGCCGGAAATGATGTCGCCCAGCTTCTCGCGGTACGCCTCTACCACTTGCGCACGCTCGGCCTCGCGAACCTTCTGCACGATGACCTGCTTGGCGGTCTGGGCAGCGATACGGCCGAACTCGATGGACTCGATCTTCTCTTCGACCACGTCGCCCAGCTTGGCGCTTTCGTCCTTCTCGCGGGCCTGCTCGAGGGTCAGCTCGGCGGCCGGGTTCTCCAGCTCTTCTTCATCGACCACGGCCCAGCGACGGAACGTGTCGTAGTTGCCGTTGTGGCGATTGATCTCCACACGCAGGTCGACTTCGTCCTCAAAACGCTTCTTGGTAGCAGTGGCCAGGGCCAGCTCCAGTGCCTCGAAAATCACGCCAGCCGGTACACCCTTTTCGTTGGATACCGACTCAACAACCAGCAGTACTTCTTTGCTCATCGTACGCCTCGCCTTTCGCAATCCATTGGATCCGCGGGATCCGCGTCTCAGTCAAAACGGGGAATGATGTTGGCCTTGTCGATCGACTCGATCGGAAGGAGGAACTCGCGGTCTTCAATGAGAACCACCACGTCCTGCTCCTCCACCCCGCGGAGGAGCCCCTGGAAATTGCGCCGCCCTTCGAAAGGCGACCGCAGCTTGATCTTGACCAACTCGCCGGCGTGGGCCGCGAACTGTTCAAGGGTGAACAGCGGACGATCCATACCCGGCGACGATACTTCGAGGGTGTACTCACTGCTGATCGGGTCCTCGACGTCGAGCACGCCACTGATCTGCCGACTCACTTTCTCGCAGTCGTCGACCAGGATGCCGTTTTCGTGATCGATATAGACTCGCAGCAGCGAATGCCGCCCTTGAGACAGGAACTCGATGCCCCAGCACTGATAACCGAGCGCTTCGACTACCGGGGCCAACAAGGCCTGCAACTGTTCTAGCTTGCTCGACACCTGATTGCCTCTCGCATGCTGTGCAAATAAAAAATGGGCGAAACGCCCATCCCTTCAAAACCGCCTGATCTGTGATCGGAGGCCAACTGTCCAGCTAGCAAAAAGCCCCTAAAAAGGGGCTTCGCGACTACTGGTTGCGGGGGCTGGATTTGAACCAACGACCTTCGGGTTATGAGCCCGACGAGCTACCAGACTGCTCCACCCCGCGTCAAAGCTGGTGCGAGAGTATACGGCCAGCACCTTGCATGGTCAACCGCACATCCCACTAAGAAGAAAGCCCGCATTGCTGCGGGCGTTCCTTTTGTATGGTACCGAGGAGGGGACTCGAACCCCTACAGCCTATGGCCACTACCACCTCAAGGTAGCGTGTCTACCAATTCCACCACCTCGGCAAAACTTGCCTTACTTCTGCTCTGGAGCCTGAGGTACGTCAGCCGCATTGCCTGCTGGCTTTTGCTCTTCGAGCACCGGCACATCATCAGCTGCCGGCTTGCTTGGCTGGACTTCGAGAGCCGCCGGATCCGGCAGGCCTACGTTGCTCAGCGCATCAGCCTTTTCATTAGCGAAGAACGCTAAGCCCAGGCTGGTAATGAAAAAAACCGCGGCGAGTATAGCAGTAACTCTACTCAAAAAGGTAGCGGAACCTTGGCTTCCGAACACGGTTGCCGAAGCACCGGAACCGAAGGACGCACCAGCATCCGCACCCTTGCCCTGCTGGACCAGCACCAGGCCTACCACGCCCAGGGCAACCAGCAAGTGCACTACAACAATGACAGTTTCCAGCATCTCGTCAGCTTCCTGCGGCGCGACAGATCGCACCGAACTCATCCGCATTCAGGGAAGCACCACCAACGAGCCCCCCATCGATATCCGGCATGCCGAACAAGTCGGCCGCACTGGCCGCCTTCACACTGCCGCCGTACAGAATCCGTACACCGCGAGCGACTTCAGCATTCTCCGCCGAGAGCCGCGACCGGATAGCGGCGTGCACTTCCTGCGCCTGCTGCGGCGAGGCTGTCAGCCCCGTACCTATGGCCCAAACCGGCTCATAAGCGATTACCGCCTGCGCAAACGCACCTACGCCAAGCTCCTCGATCACGCTACCCAGCTGACGCCCCACAACTTCGAGCGTCTTGCCGGCTTCGCGCTGCTCTTGGGTCTCACCGACACAGAGCACCGGTACCAGACCACAGGATTGAGCAGCAGCGAACTTGCGACTCACGATTTCGTCGCTTTCACCCAGAATCAGGCGACGCTCCGAATGACCAACCAAGACCAGCTTGCAACCTACATCCACCAACTGGCTCGCTGCAATCTCTCCAGTGAGGGCTCCCTGCACCGGCTCGACCGCACAATCCTGCGCACCTACGACAATTGACTTGTCGCCCAGGCCCTGAAGGACCTGATTGATGTACAGACAGGGCGGCATGACCGCAACTTCGACTCCAGCAGGCAAGACCAATTGGCGCAAGCCTTCGATCAGCTCTGCGACACTGGCGCGGGTACCGTGCATTTTCCAGTTACCGGCTACCAAAGGTCGGCGCATGCTTTATCTCGTCGATCAAAGTGGGCGCAGATATTACCCAAGTGATTTGCAACTAGCAAGACAAATCAAGCACATACCTCTGTAACGACCTTCGCCAGCTCTTCGGCATAGCCGCGCACCAGCGTTTCATCGTCGCCTTCGACCATTACCCGCACAAGCGGCTCGGTCCCGGACTTGCGCAGCAGCACGCGGCCGCGCCCCGCCATCTCCTCGGTGACGCGGGCAGATGCATTCTGCACGGCCGGATGGCTGACCGGATCGACATCACCACCGGCATAGCGCACGTTGATCAACACCTGCGGGCACTTACGCATGCCCTGGCGCGCTTCGGCCAGGGACTGGCCACTGCGCTGCAGCGCCATCAACACCTGCAATGCGGCGACGATGGCGTCACCGGTGGTGGTGAAATGGCTGCAGACGATATGGCCGGAATTTTCACCGCCCAGCGTCCAGTCATTGGCCTGGAGCTCGCTCATCACGTAGCGGTCGCCGACCTTGGCGCGAACGAAGGGAACCTCGAGGTCCTTGAGCGCCAGTTCCAGACCGAGGTTGCTCATCAGCGTGCCCACCACGCCGCCGCTCAACTTGCCGCGACCATGGAGATCCCGGGCAATCAGGTAGATCAGCTCATCACCGTCCACCACGGCCCCGGTGTGGTCGACCATCAGCACCCGGTCACCGTCGCCATCGAAGGCAATACCGATGTCCGCATGCTGGTCGATGACTGCAGCCTGCAGACTAGCCATATGGGTGGAGCCGCAACGGTCGTTGATGTTGAGGCCGTTCGGCTGCGCCGCGAACACGCTCACCTGGGCGCCCAGCTCACGGAACACGCTGGGCGCGACCTTGTAGGTGGCGCCATGGGCGCAATCCACCAGCAGCTTGAGACCGGCGAAATCGGTGCTGACCGGGGTGGTGCTCTTACAGAACTCGATGTAGCGACCGGCAGCGTCGTTGATCCGGGAAACCTTGCCGAGCTGTGCCGAGTCGACCACCGTCATCGGCTGGTCCAGCAGCTCCTCGATCATCAATTCCACCTCGTCGGAGAGCTTGGCGCCCTTGCCGGAGAAGAATTTGATGCCGTTGTCTTCATGGGGATTGTGGGACGCGCTGATAACGATGCCCGCATCGGCCAGGAAGGTACGGGTCAGGTAGGCGATGGCCGGGGTCGGCATCGGGCCGAGCAGCATCACGTCGGCACCGGCGGCAACCAGGCCGGCCTCGAGGGCGGACTCGAACATGTATCCGGAAATCCGCGTGTCCTTGCCGATCAGGATGCGGCACTTGCCTTGCTTGCGGAACGCCATGCCAGCGGCCCAGCCAAGCTTGAGCATGAAATCCGGAGTAATCGGGAATTGCCCTACGTGCCCGCGAATACCGTCGGTGCCAAAGTACTTTCTGCTCATGAATATGCTCCGTGTTTTCTTATTCCGCCGCTTGAACTGCAGCGACCATGCGTACCGTGTCGACGGTTTCCGCGACATCATGCACGCGCAGGATGCAGGCACCCTTTGCCACCGCCAGGGCGGCCAGGGCGAGACTGCCGTACAGGCGCTGATGGACTTCCCGTCCCAGCGCCTGGCCAATCATGCTTTTACGCGAAACCCCGACCAGCAAGGGGCGCCCCAACTCATGCAGCGCCTCCATGTGCTTGAACAGACTGAGGTTGTGCGCCAGGGTCTTGGCGAAACCGAACCCCGGATCCAGGATGACCCGTTCGGCTGGAATACCCGCCGTCTCGCAGGCCTGCATGCGTTCGGCGAGAAAGTCCCGCACCTCCCGCACGACATTCCCATAGCGCGGATCCTGCTGCATGTTGCCCGGCTCGCCGAGCATGTGCATCAGGCAGACCGGCAGGCCGCTATCCGCGGCCGCATCGAGGGCGCCATCGCGACGCAGGGCGCGCACGTCGTTGATCATCCCCGCCCCCAGGCGCGCGCCTTCACGCATCACCGCAGGTGTCGAGGTATCCAGTGAAATCACCACGTCCAGCTCACGGGCGATAGCCTCGACCACCGGCGCCACACGTTCCAGCTCCTCGGCCGGGGAGACCGCGCGCGCACCGGGGCGGGTCGACTCCCCGCCGACATCGATCAGGGTCGCGCCCGCCGCGACCATTTCAGCGGCATGACGCAATGCGGCGTCACGACCGCTGAAGCGGCCGCCGTCTGAGAAGGAGTCGGGCGTGACATTGAGGATGCCCATGACTTGCGGCTGGGCCAAATCAAGAACCCGGCTGCCGAAAGGCAACCGGGTCGGGTACTGCAATGACTTCATCAACAGGCCTTAGTGTTCGCCAGCTGGCCCACCGATGGGGGTTTCAGGGCGCTTGGCCTCTTCGCGCGGGGCGGGAGTGCCGGAGGTGCCGGAACCACCCTGCCAGTCCTTGGGTTCACGAGCGGTGCGACCGGACATGATGTCGTCGATCTGCTCGGAGTCGATGGTCTCGTACTTCATCAGGGCTTCGGCCATCGCGTCCAGCTTGTCGCGGTTTTCCACCAGCAGTTGCTTCGCCGTGGTGTAGCACTCGTCGATGATGCGACGGACTTCCTGGTCGATCATCTTCGCCGTCTCACCAGAGAGATTGGCGTGCTGGGCGCCGGCGCTGCGGCCGAGGAACACTTCGCCCTCCTCTTCCGCGTACATCAGCGGGCCGAGCTTCTCGGACAAGCCCCATTTGGTCACCATGTTCCGGGCGATCTGGGTCGCCCGCATGATGTCGTTGGAGGCGCCGGTGGTGACACCATCGAAGCCCAGGGTCATTTCCTCGGCGATACGGCCACCGAACAGCGAGCAGATCTGGCTGATCAGCGCACGCTTGGACAGGCTGTAGCGGTCCTCCTCCGGGAGGAACATGGTCACGCCCAGGGCGCGGCCACGGGGAATGATCGACACCTTGTAGACCGGATCATGCTCGGGCACCAGGCGGCCGACGATGGCGTGACCGGCCTCGTGGAACGCGGTGTTGAGCTTCTCCTTCTCGGACATGACCATGGATTTGCGCTCGGCGCCCATCATGATCTTGTCCTTGGCCAGTTCGAATTCCTTCATCTCCACCAGGCGCTTGTTGACGCGGGCGGCGAAGAGCGAGGCTTCGTTGACCAGGTTGGCCAGGTCGGCACCGGAGAAGCCCGGCGTACCGCGCGCGATGACCGCCGGCTCGACGTCTTCGCCCATCGGCACCTTGCGCATATGCACCTTGAGGATCTGCTCACGGCCACGGATATCGGGCAGGCCTACCACCACCTGGCGGTCGAAACGGCCCGGGCGCAGCAGCGCGGGATCGAGCACATCCGGACGGTTGGTCGCAGCGATCACGATGATGCCGTCGTTCATTTCGAAACCGTCCATCTCCACCAGCAACTGGTTGAGGGTCTGCTCACGTTCGTCGTGCCCACCGCCCAGGCCGGCGCCACGATGGCGACCCACGGCATCGATCTCGTCAATGAAGATGATGCAGGGCGCGTGTTTCTTGGCCTGGTCGAACATGTCACGGACGCGGGACGCACCCACACCGACGAACATTTCGACGAAATCGGAGCCGGAAATGGTGAAGAAGGGTACCTTGGCTTCGCCTGCGATGGCCTTGGCCAACAGGGTCTTGCCGGTGCCGGGCGGGCCGACCATCAGCACGCCACGAGGGATACGGCCACCCAAGCGCTGGAATTTGCCCGGATCGCGGAGGAACTCCACCAGTTCGCTGACCTCTTCCTTGGCCTCGTCGCAACCGGCGACGTCGGCGAAGGTGGTCTTGACCTGGTCTTCCGAGAGCAGGCGCGCCTTGCTCTTGCCGAAGCTCATCGGGCCGCCGCGTCCACCGCCACCGCCCTGCATCTGGCGCATGAAGAACATGAAGACGGCAATGATCACCAGAATCGGGAAGCTGGCCACCAGCAACTGGGTCCAGATGCTCTGTTGCTCGGGCTGCTTGCCTTCGATGATGACGTTGTTGTCGATCAGGTCACCGATCAGGCCACCGTCCTGGATGGCCGGACGAACGGTCTTGAAGGGCTCGCCGTCATTGCGCTTGCCGGTAATGACGAAGCCATCCACGGTCACACGCTCGACCTTGCCTTCTTTAACCTGCTCGATGAATTCCGAGTAGTTAAGAGTCTGCGGCTCGCTCGGGCTGGAGAAATTGTTCATCACCGTGACAAGCACAGCGGCGATGATCAGCCACAGGATCAGATTTTTTGCCATATCGTTCAATTAGCTACCCTCTGGAACGGGCCCCTTCCTGGAGCACACCCCGCATGACGCTGGTGATTAACCGGCCTAACTTACTACACAACCCCTACCCCTGGCAGGCGCCGTCTGTAACCCTTTATGAGACCTCGCAGTCTCGCTGCAGTATCCAGTCGCTGCAGAAAGGAACCCATGAGTCAGTTCCCGTTGCAGTCTATTCCCCACGGAAGCCGCGTGCGAGCAGGTATTGCTCCCGGGAGCGGTCACGCGACGAAAGCGGCTTGCGCATCTGCACCTTGTCGAACATCGCGCGCACCTGCTTGTGGTAGAGGTCGAAACCTTCGCCCTGGAAAATCTTGATCAGAAAATCCCCCCCCGGACCCAATACGCGCCCGGCCAAGTCCAGCGCCAGTTCGCAGAGGAACATGGCGCGCGGCTGGTCGGAGGCCCTTACCCCACTCATATTGGGGGCCATATCGGAAATCACAAGGTCCACCGGGTTGTCACCGATCGCCTCGAGAATCTGGGCGAATACCGCATCCTCGGTGAAATCGCCCTGAATGAAGGTCACGTCGGGAATGCTATCCATTTCCAGGATATCGGAGGCGATCAGCCGGCCACGGTCGCCGATCACCCGGCTGGTGACTTGGGACCAGCCGCCCGGCGCAGCGCCAAGGTCGACCACCAACATACCGGGCCGCAGGATGCGGTCCTTCTCCTGAATTTCCAGGAGCTTGTAGCTGGCGCGGGAACGGTAACCGTCCTTCTGCGCCATTTTGACGTACGGGTCGTCGATATGTCTTTGCAGCCAACGCTGGCTACTCTTGGAACGGGCCACGGGATACCTCGTGTTCGGCTGTGCGCCCCGGAATCACTCGGGTAAACTACCAGCCTTTTTTCGCAGGGGTCTGATTATGGCGCTCTCACCGGAGCACAAGAAGCAATACAAATCTATCGGTCATCACTTGAAACCGGTATTGACGGTGGCCGAAAACGGCCTTACCGAAGGTGTGCTGGCCGAACTGGAGCGCGCGCTGAACGATCACGAACTGATCAAGGTCCAGTTCCGCATCACCGAGCGCGACGACCGCCGCGCCCTGATCGATGAACTTTGCGCGACTGGCAACTGCGAGCTGGTACAGGTCATCGGCAAGATGGCGCTGGTCTATCGCCGCAACCCCAAGCCGAACCGCAACCTTTCCAACATCAGCCGCTTCAGCGGCCTCTAAGCCTCCAGCCAAAGGCGCGCGCTCAGCGCGCCCGGCCCTCCACCCGCTTCGCCGGCAAGGGCTGGACCACCAGCAGCAGGCCGCAGAAGGCCAGCAGCAAGTAGCTGAAGTTCAGCCAGTACAAGGCTTCCGGCAACCAGAAGCGCACCAGCAGGAACACCATCACCAGGGCCAGCACCGAGGCCAGCAGCTGCGCGCGCGTATCGAGCCAGAGGCGCTCGAGCCCTGCGTGCTGGATCAGCAGCAGGGCCTGGAGCAACGCACAGAAGCCGGCGAAGGCTACCAGCAGCGGCCGCAGGGTGGCGGCCACCTCCTCCACCAGCATTGGCGCCAGGCCTATGCGTTCGAGCACCGGCAACATCACGAAGTGCAGCAGCCAGAGGCCGCCGACCCAGAATGTCTGGGCCAGTTGCCAGGCGATGGTACCGGCCCTGAAGGAGGATGACTTAGACGTGGCGGACTTCGACAATCTCGTACTCGACGACGCCGCTCGGGGTCCTGACGGTCACCACGTCCCCTTCTTCCTTGCCCACCAGGGCGCGGGCGATGGGGGAGCTGACCGACAGCTTGCCCTGCTTGATGTCCGCTTCGTCGTCGCCGACGATCTGGTAGCTCACCGTCTCATCGGTATCGACGTTGGCGATATCGACGGTCACACCGAAGATCACCTTGCCGGTATGGGGAAGCGACGCCACATCGATGACCTGGGCGTTCTGCAGACGCCCTTCGATATCCCGGATACGCGCCTCGACCATGCCCTGCTGTTCGCGGGCGGCATGGTATTCGGCGTTTTCCTTCAGGTCGCCCAATTCGCGCGCTTCGGCGATGGCCTGGGTGATCTGTGGACGCATCACGGTTTTCAGGTGCTTGAGTTCATCTTCCAGGGCGCGAGCGCCCTGGACGGTCATCGGAAATTTTGTCATGCCTTGATTCCTGCATGGAGATCCTGCAAGCGACGCACGGTCTTCTCGGGACCGAACTTGAGCGCCTCACAGATCGCCTGACCAGCCGCAATGGTGGTGGTGCAGTAGATCTTGTGCTGCAGGGCGTTACGACGGATCGAGTAGGAGTCAGCAATGGACTGACGCCCCTCAGTGGTGTTGATGATGAGGGTAACCTCATCGTTCTTGATCATGTCAACGACATGGGGGCGGCCTTCGGTCACCTTGTTCACGCGGCGAACCGGCAGGCCGGCAGCTTCGATCACCTTGGCGGTACCGGAGGTGGCGACCACTTCGAAGCCCAGCTCGATCAGGTCGCGGGCGACCTGGGTGACCATGGGTTTGTCATCCTCGCGCACGCTGATGAACACGGTGCCCGAGTTCGGCAGGATCTCGCTGGCGCCCAGTTGGGCCTTTGAGAAGGCTTCGCCGAAGGTGTCGCCCACCCCCATCACTTCGCCGGTGGACTTCATTTCCGGGCCGAGAATCGGGTCGACGCCCGGGAACTTGGCGAAGGGGAACACCGCTTCCTTGACGCTGAAGAACGGCGGGATGATTTCCTTGGTGAAGCCGATTTCCTTGAGGCTCTTGCCAGCCATCACACGGGCAGCGACCTTGGCCAAGGACTCGCCGATGCACTTGGAGACGAAGGGCACGGTACGGGAGGCGCGCGGGTTCACTTCGATGACGTAGATGTCTTCGCCCTGCACCGCCATCTGCACGTTCATCAAGCCGACCACGCCGAGCTCCAGGGCCATTTTCTTGACCTGTTCACGGATCTCGTCCTGGATGTGCTGCGGCAGCGAGTACGGCGGCAGCGAGCAGGCAGAGTCACCGGAGTGCACGCCGGCCTGTTCGATGTGCTGCATGATCGCGCCGATCACCACGGTCTCGCCGTCGCACACCGCGTCGATGTCGACTTCGATGGCGCAGTTGAGGAAGCGGTCCAGCAGCACCGGGCTGTCGTTGGAGACCTTCACGGCCTCGCGCATGTAGCGCTTGAGCTCTTCTTCCTGGTAGACGATTTCCATTGCACGGCCGCCCAGCACGTAGGACGGGCGCACCACCATCGGGTAGCCGATGTTCTTCGACAGGGCCAGGGCTTCGTCTTCGCTGCGCGCGGTGGCGTTGGCCGGCTGGCGCAGGTTCAGGCGCTGCACCATCTGCTGGAAGCGCTCACGGTCCTCGGCGCGGTCGATGGCGTCGGGGCTGGTGCCGATGATCGGTACGCCGGCCTCTTCCAGAGCGCGGCAAAGCTTCAGCGGAGTCTGGCCGCCGTACTGCACGATCACGCCCTTGGGCTGCTCGACGCGGACGATTTCCAGCACGTCTTCCAGGGTCACCGGCTCGAAGTAGAGGCGGTCGGACGTGTCGTAGTCGGTGGAGACGGTTTCCGGGTTGCAGTTGACCATGATGGTCTCGTAACCGTCTTCACGCATCGCCAGCGCAGCGTGTACGCAGCAGTAGTCGAACTCGATGCCCTGGCCGATACGGTTCGGACCGCCGCCGAGGATCATGATCTTGTCGCGACCGGACGGGTTGGCCTCGCACTCTTCCTCGTAGGTCGAGTACATGTAGGCCGTGTCGGTGGCGAATTCGGCGGCGCAGGTGTCCACGCGCTTGAAGACCGGCAGCACCTTCAGCTTGTGGCGGTGGCTGCGCAGGTTCTTCTCGGTCACGCCGAGCAGCTTGGCCAGGCGCGCGTCGGAGAACCCCTTGCGCTTGAGCTTGCGCATCAGGTCGGCGTCGATGCCGGACAGGCCGAGGGTCTTGATGCGCTCCTCGTCCTTGACCAGGTCTTCGATCTGCACCAGGAACCACTCGTCGATACGGGTCAGGTCGAAGACTTCTTCGATGGTCTTGCCGGCGCGGAAGGCGTCAGCCACGTACCAGATACGCTCGGCGCCCGGCACGGTCAGCTCGCGCTTGAGGATGCCTTCTGCTTCGGGGTCGTTCAGGTCCAGCTTGGGATCAAAGCCGGCAACGCCCACTTCCAGGCCACGCAGGGCTTTCTGCACGGATTCCTGGAAGGTACGGCCGATGGCCATGACTTCGCCCACGGATTTCATCTGGGTGGTCAGGCGGGCGTCGGCTTTCGGGAATTTCTCGAAGGCGAAGCGCGGAACTTTGGTCACCACATAGTCGATGGCCGGCTCGAACGACGCCGGGGTGCGGCCGCCGGTGATGTCGTTCTGCAGCTCGTCGAGGGTGTAGCCGACAGCGAGCTTGGCGGCGATCTTGGCGATCGGGAAGCCGGTGGCCTTGGAGGCCAGGGCCGAGGAGCGCGACACGCGCGGGTTCATCTCGATCACGACCATGCGGCCGGTGTCCGGGCAGATGCCGAACTGCACGTTGGAACCGCCGGTCTCGACGCCGATCTCACGCAGCACCGCCAGGGAGGCGTTGCGCAGGATCTGGTATTCCTTGTCGGTCAGGGTCTGGGCCGGGGCGACGGTGATGGAGTCGCCGGTGTGCACGCCCATGGGGTCGAAGTTCTCGATGGAGCAGACGATGATGCAGTTGTCCTTCTTGTCGCGGACCACCTCCATCTCGTATTCCTTCCAGCCGATCAGCGACTCGTCGATCAACAGCTCGTTGGTCGGCGACAGGTCCAGGCCGCGGGCGCAGATCTCTTCGAACTCTTCACGGTTGTAGGCGATGCCACCACCGGTGCCGCCCATGGTGAAGGACGGACGGATGATGCAGGGGAAGCCGACCTTCTCCAGCACACCGTAGGCTTCTTCCATGCTGTGGGCGATACCCGAGCGCGGGCAGGCCAGGCCGATGTCCTTCATCGCCCTGTCGAAGCGCGAGCGGTCTTCGGCCTTGTCGATGGTGTCAGCGTTGGCGCCGATCATCTCCACGCCGAACTTGGCCAGCACGCCATGGCGCTCCAGGTCCAGGGCGCAGTTCAGCGCGGTCTGGCCGCCCATGGTGGGCAGCAGCGCGTCGGGGCGCTCCTTCTCGATGATCTTGGCGACGGTCGCCCACTTGATCGGCTCGATGTAGGTGGCGTCGGCCATGGCCGGGTCGGTCATGATGGTGGCCGGGTTGGAGTTCACCAGGATGACGCGGAAGCCTTCCTCCTTGAGCGCTTTACACGCCTGGGCACCGGAGTAGTCGAACTCGCAGGCCTGGCCGATCACGATGGGACCGGCACCGAGGATCAGGATGCTTTTGATGTCTGTACGTTTAGGCATTTTTACTCACTCGAATCCGTAGGTCAGTCGTCAGGCGTGCTTAGCGGCGCTTGGCCATGGCTTCGATGAAGCGGTCGAACAGCGGGGCGACGTCATGCGGACCGGGGCTGGCCTCGGGGTGGCCCTGGAAGCTGAAGGCCACCTTGTCGGTGCGCTCGATGCCCTGCAGGGTGCCGTCGAACAGCGACTTGTGGGTGGCGCGCACGTTGGCCGGCAGGGTCGACTCATCCACGGCGAAACCGTGGTTCTGGCTGGTGATCATCACCACGCTGGAGTCGAGGTCCTGGACCGGGTGGTTGGCACCGTGGTGGCCGTGGCCCATCTTCACGGTCTTGGCGCCGGAGGCCAGGGCCAGCAGCTGGTGGCCGAGGCAGATGCCGAAGACCGGGATCTCGGTGTCGAGGAACTCGCGGATGGCCTGAATGGCATAGTCGCAAGGCTCGGGGTCACCGGGGCCGTTGGAAAGGAAGATGCCGTCCGGGTTCAGCGCCAGCACTTCACTGGCCGGCGTCTGGGCCGGCACCACGGTCAGGCGGCAGCCGCGGGCAACCAGCATGCGCAAGATGTTCAGCTTGACGCCGAAATCGTAGGCCACAACGTGGTACGGCAGGTCGCTGGCGGCGATTTCCGGGTGGCTGTCGCTCTCCAGGTTCCACACGCTGGAGCGCCATTCATAACCCTCGGTGCACGAAACGACCTTGGCCAGGTCCATGCCCTTCAGGCCCGGGAAGCTGCGCGCCAGTTCCAGCGCCTTTTCCTCGGTGGCGTCGTCGCCGGCGAGGATGCAGCCGTTCTGGGAGCCCTTCTCGCGCAGGATGCGGGTCAGGCGGCGAGTATCGATGCCGGCGATGGCGACGGTACCGTGTTCTTTCAGGTAATCCGGCAGCGACTGCTTGTTACGCCAGTTGCTGGCCAGCAGCGGCAAGTCGCGGATGATCAGGCCGGCAGCCCACACGCGGTTGGCTTCGGCGTCTTCCGGCGTGGTGCCGGTGTTGCCGATATGCGGGTAGGTCAGGGTTACGATTTGCTGGGCATAGGAAGGATCGGTAAGAATTTCCTGATAGCCGGTCATGGCAGTGTTGAACACTACCTCGCCGATGGTATGGCCATCGGCCCCAATGGCTTCGCCGCGAAAAATGCTGCCGTCGGCAAGCGCGAGTATGGCTGGCTTAGTCAAGAAGACCTCCCGTAGATCAAGGCTGAAGCAAACGCAGGTTGTAAAAAAGCGGGATGACGTTGATACCGTCACCCCGCTTTTTTATCTGAGCCATTTCTGCGTAACTTTTAGTGGACACACTAAAGCTGCAGTTTACAGGAATGCGTCATTTCGGTCCACCCGAAAGACATCCCGATCAGCGAGTCAGCGAAGACCGAGCACATCCTGCATATCGTACAGGCCGGATTCCTGGCCTTCCAACCAAAGAGCCGCACGTACGGCGCCTCGAGCGAAGGTCATGCGGCTGGAAGCCTTGTGGGTGATTTCCACGCGCTCGCCATCTGCAGCAAACAAGACGGTGTGATCGCCCACCACGTCACCTGCACGCACGGTGGCGAAGCCGATGGTCTCGCGAGAACGCGCACCGGTCTGGCCTTCGCGACCATACACGGCGACCTTGGACAGATCGCGACCCAGTGCGTCGGCCACTACCTCGCCCATGCGCAGCGCGGTACCGGACGGGGCATCCACCTTGTGACGGTGGTGCGCCTCGATGATCTCGATGTCCACCTCATCGCCCAGCACGCGGGCGGCGGTATCCAGCAGCTTGAGACAGAGGTTCACACCTACGCTGAAGTTGGCGGCGAAGACGATCGGGATGTCCTTGGCCGCATTCGCCAGCAGGGCTTTTTCCTCGGCGGAGAAGCCGGTGGTACCGATCACCATGGCCTTGCCGGCCTGGCGACAGATTTCCAGATTCTTCAGGGTCACCGAAGGATGGGTGAAGTCGATCAGCACGTCGAACTCATCCACCACCTTGGCAAGGTCGCCCGACAGCGGCACGCCAATACGGCCCAGAGCAGCCAGTTCGCCGGCATCGGCGCCAACCAGGGTGCTGTCCGGACGATCAATGGCGGCGGTAAGCCCGGCGCCCTGCGCCTGCTGCACCGCCTCGATCAGGTTCTTGCCCATGCGCCCGGCGGCGCCAGTCACAGCTATACGTCGCATAAAAGTCAGCTCCAAGCCTCAAGCTTAAAACTGCAAGCTACAGGCGGCGCCGACTTGCAGCTTGCCACTTGCAGCTTGCAGCTGCGGTCAAAGATCGCCAAAGAAACGCTTCATGCCCTCGAACCAGCTGCTGGCCTTGGGCGAATGGGAGCCGTCGCTCTGCAGCGTCTTGCGGAACTCGTCGAGCAGTTCGCGCTGGCGCTTGTCCAGGTTGACCGGCGTTTCCACCACCACCCGACACATCAAGTCGCCGGCACCGCCGCCGCGAACCGGGGCCACGCCCTTGCCGCGCAGGCGGAACAGCTTGCCGGTCTGGGTCGCTTCCGGGATCTTCAGCTTGACCCGGCCATCCAGGGTCGGCACTTCCAGTTCGCCGCCCAGTGCCGCGTCAGCGAAGCTGATCGGCACTTCGCAGTAGAGGTGCTTGCCATCGCGCTGGAAGATCGGGTGCTCACGCACATTGACCACCACATAGAGGTCGCCGGGCGGGCCACCCAGGGCGCCGACCTCGCCTTCGCCGGAGAGGCGGATGCGGTCGCCGGTATCGACGCCCGCCGGCACCTTCACCGACAGGGTCTTGTGCTCTTCCACACGGCCCTGGCCATGGCAGCTGCCACAGGGGTCACTGATCATCTTGCCGCTGCCGTGGCAACGCGGGCAGGTCTGCTGCACCGAGAAGAAGCCCTGCTGCATGCGCACCTGGCCAATACCGCCGCAGGTGGTGCAAGTGACCGGGCTGGTGCCTTTCTTCGCGCCCGAGCCATCGCAGGTCTTGCAGTTGACCAGGGTCGGCACACGAATGGTGACCGTGGTGCCGCGCACGGCCTCTTCCAGGTCCAGCTCCAGGGTGTAGCGCAGGTCGCTGCCGCGCTGCGGGCCGCCGCGCTGGCCACCACGCTGACCACCGAAGAAGTCGCTGAACACGTCACCGAAGATGTCGGAGAAGCTGGCGCCGCCAAAGCCTGCACCAGCACCGCCACCCATCTGCGGGTCGACACCGGCGTGGCCGTACTGGTCGTAGGCCGCGCGCTTGCTGGCGTCGGACAACACTTCGTAGGCCTCGTTGGCCTCTTTGAATTTATCCTCGGACTCCTTGTCCCCCGGGTTGCGGTCCGGGTGGTGTTTCATCGCCAGACGGCGATAGGCCTTCTTAAGCTCGGCCTCGCTGGCGCCTCGCTCGACACCAAGAATTTCGTAAAAGTCACGCTTAGCCATAGTTTCCTGCACTCTCGAATTCACCAGCCCCAGACACGCCAACGCGGGAGCAAGCTCCCGCGTGGCGGATCAGGCGTACGGGGCGTTCAACCCCGCACGCTGGGGCGGAAGCAAGCGTGACACTTACTTGTTTTCCTTGACCTCTTCGAACTCGGCGTCGACGGCATCGTCGGAAGCCTTGTCCGCGGTGGCGCCCTGCGGCTGCTCACCAGCCTGCGCCTGGTCGGCGTACATCTTCTGCGCCAGCGGGGTGGAAGCCTGGGACAGGGCGTTCATCTTGGCTTCGATCTCAGCCTTGTCGTCACCCTTGACCGCCACTTCCAGCTCGCCCAGCGCCTTCTCGATAGCCGCCTTCTCCTCGGCAGTGGCCTTGTCGCCAGCCTCGGTGATCATCTTGCGAGTGGCGTGGACCAGCGCGTCGCCCTGGTTGCGGGCCGCAGCCAGCTCCTCGAACTTGCGATCTTCCTCGGCGTTGGCCTCGGCGTCGCGCACCATCTGCTGGATTTCTTCCTCGGACAGGCCGGAGTTAGCCTTGATCACGATGGACTGCTGCTTGCCGGTGGCCTTGTCCTTCGCGCCGACGTGCAGGATGCCGTTGGCGTCGATGTCGAAGGTCACTTCGATCTGCGGAACGCCACGCGGAGCCGGCGGAATCTCGGCCAGGTCGAACTTGCCGAGCGACTTGTTCTGCGCGGCTTGCTTGCGCTCGCCCTGCAGCACGTGGATGGTCACGGCGGACTGGTTGTCATCAGCGGTGGAGAACACCTGCGACTTCTTGGTCGGGATGGTGGTGTTTTTCTCGATCAGCGCAGTCATCACGCCACCCAGGGTTTCGATACCCAGGGTCAGCGGGGATACGTCGAGCAGCAGCACGTCCTTGACATCACCGGCCAGCACGGCGCCCTGGATGGCGGCACCGATGGCCACGGCTTCGTCCGGGTTGACGTCCTTGCGCGGCTCCTTGCCAAAGAAGTCGGCCACCTGCTTCTGCACCAGCGGCATACGGGTCTGGCCGCCGACCAGGATGACTTCCTGGATATCGGATACGTCCAGGCCGGCATCTTTCAGAGCGATGCGGCAAGGCTCGATGGTACGGGCGACCAGGTCTTCGACCAGGGCCTCCAGCTTGGCGCGGGAAATCTTCACGTTCAGGTGCTTCGGACCGGTCTGGTCTGCGGTGATGTACGGCAGGTTGACGTCGGTCTGCTGGCTGGAGGACAGCTCGATCTTGGCCTTCTCGGCGGCTTCCTTCAGGCGCTGCATGGCCAGGGGGTCACCCTTGAGGTCCATGCCGGATTCTTTCTTGAATTCGTCTACGAGGTAGTCGATCAGGCGCAGGTCGAAGTCCTCACCACCGAGGAAGGTGTCACCGTTGGTGGCCAGAACCTCGAACTGGTGTTCACCGTCGACTTCGGCAATCTCGATCACCGACACGTCGAAGGTACCGCCACCCAGGTCATAGACGATCACGGTGTGGTCGCCCTTGGACTTGTCCATGCCATAGGCCAGCGCAGCCGCGGTCGGCTCGTTGATGATGCGCTTGACGTCCAGACCGGCGATGCGGCCGGCGTCCTTGGTGGCCTGGCGCTGGCTGTCGTTGAAATAGGCCGGCACGGTGATCACCGCTTCGGTGACCGGCTCGCCGAGGTAGTCTTCGGCGGTCTTCTTCATCTTCTTCAGCACTTCCGCGGAGATCTGCGGCGGCGCCATCTTCTGGCCCTTCACTTCCACCCAGGCGTCACCGTTGTCGGCCTTGGCGATCTTGTAGGGAACCATCTTGATGTCTTTCTGCACCACTTCTTCTTCGAAGCGGCGGCCGATCAGGCGCTTGACGGCGTACAGGGTGTTCTGCGGGTTGGTCACCGCCTGACGCTTGGCGGACTGGCCCACCAGGGTCTCGCCGTCGTTGGTGTAGGCGATGATGGACGGCGTGGTGCGAGCGCCTTCGGCGTTCTCGATCACCTTGACGTTGCCGTTTTCCAGGATGGCCACGCAGGAGTTGGTGGTCCCCAGGTCGATACCGATGATTTTGCCCATATTCTCTCTCCCGAAACTTTGGATTCTCCGCGGCCCAGTCTCACGGGCCGCGGCAGCACATAAACGCTTGAACTAACAAATGGGGGCCCGAAGGCGAAATTCAAGCCTGCTCGTCGATCGACGGCGGCGCTTCGCTCGGCGCCTTGCTGACCACCACCATGGCGGGGCGCAGCAGGCGGCCATTGAGCAAGTAGCCCTTCTGGAACACCTTGAGCACGCTGCCCGGCTCCACGTGGGTGCTTTCCTGCATGGCCATGGCCTGGTGGTGCTCCGGATTGAACGGCGCACCGTGCGGATCCACGGCTTCCAACTGGTGGCGCTTGAGGGTGTCGTGGAACAGCTTGAGGGTCAGCTCCATGCCCTCGCGAACCGGCTTGATCGTCTCATCGTCGGCGTTGCTCAGCTCCAGGCCACGCTCCAGGCTGTCGACGATCGGCAGCAAGTCGTTGGCGAATTTCTCCAGGGCGAACTTGTGCGCCTTCTCCACATCCTGCTCGGCGCGGCGGCGCACGTTCTGCAGCTCGGCGGCAACACGCAGCGACTGATCCTGGGCCGCGGCCAGTTGCTCTTCCAGCACCTGCACACGGGCGGCGAGGTCGTCGCCCGACGCGGCTTCGGCAGCGGGATTCGCTTCGGGGGTCTGGGTATCCAGGGTCTGTTCGTCGGCCATGCCTTCCTCCTCATACAAGACAGCTGCGGGCAAAGACCCGCTGATATGTCCGCCTATATGGGGTCGCAATTTGTCGCTTCAAGGGGGAAGACAATTGTCAGCCAGAAAACAACTACTGTATAAATAGCCAGCCATCGCAGCGCGGGAGTCGCACCATGCTGGTACACCTGTCGATCCACAACTACGCCATTGTCGAACACCTGGACCTGGAACTCGAAGGCGGCATGTCCGTGATCACCGGCGAAACCGGCGCCGGCAAGTCGATCATGCTCGACGCCCTCGGCCTGACCCTCGGCGACCGAGCCGACAGCGGCGTGGTGCGCCCCGGTGCCGACAAGGCGGACATACTCGCCAGCTTCGACCTCGCCGGCATCCCCGAAGCCCGCGCCTGGCTGGTCGAACGCGACCTGGATAACGACGGCCCCTGCATCCTGCGCCGCGTCATCACCGCTGAAGGCCGCTCCCGCGCCTACATCAACGGCAGCCCCTGCCCCCAGGTCGACCTCAAGACCCTGGGCGAGCTGCTGATCGACATCCACAGCCAGCACGAGCACCAGTCGCTGCTCAAGGCGGACACCCACCGCCGACTGCTGGACGAATACGCCGGCGCCAGCGAACTCGCCCGCCAGGTGCAACTCGCCGCGCAGCGTTGGCGACAGACCCGCCAGGAGCTGGAACGCATCTCCCGCACGGGCGACGAACAGCGCGCCCGCCACCAGTTGCTGAGCTACCAGCTGGATGAACTGGAGAACCTCGCCCTCGGCGAGAACGAGCTGGAGCAGCTGGAACTCGAGCACAAGAACCTCGCCAACGCCGAAAGCCTGCTGGCCACCTGCCGCCAGGTGCTGGACATTTGCAGCGAGAGCGATGGCAGCAACGTGCTCAGCGCCCTGACCGCCAGCCTCAACCGGCTCACCGCCTTCCACGCGCAGCCCGGCGCCCTGGCCGAGGCGGTCAACCTGCTGTCCAGCGCACAGATCCAGGTCGAGGAAGCCATGGGCGAACTGAACCGCTTCCTCGACCATTTCGATGCCGACCCGGCGCGCCAGCAGCAACTGGAAGAGCGCCTCGACTCCATCTACACCCTGGCGCGCAAGCACAGGGTGCAGCCGGGCGAGCTGGCCGAACTGCAGCAGCGCCTGCTCGACGAGCTGGAAGCCCTCAATGCCGACGACGAAGCCGCCGAACGCCTGGCCGAGGAGCTCGCCGCCTATGCGCGCCATTATCAGGAAAAGGCCGCCGAGCTGAGCAGGCTGCGCAGCGAAGCGGCCGGTCGCCTGGCCAGCGCCGTGGAGAGCGAGATGCAGCGCCTGGGCATGCCCGGCGGACGCTTCAGCATCCAGCTGCACCCGAGCCAGGCGGAAGAGCCTCAGCATTACGGCCTGGAACAGTTGGAATTCCTGGTCAGCGCCAACCCGGGCCAACCTCTCAAGACACTGGCCAAGGTCGCTTCGGGCGGCGAGTTGTCACGCATCAGCCTGGCCATCCAGGTGATCACCGCACAAACCTCGCGGGTGCCCACCCTGGTGTTCGACGAAGTGGACGTGGGCATCGGCGGACCCACCGCCGAAGTGGTGGGCCAGCTGCTGCGTCGCCTCGGCGAGCGTGGCCAGGTCCTCACCGTCACCCACCTGCCGCAGGTAGCTGCCCAGGGCCACCACCACCTTTTCGTGCACAAGGAGCGCGGCACTCAGGAAACGCGCACCGCCGTTGCCAAGCTGCTGGAAGCCCCGCGCATCGAGGAGATTGCACGGATGCTCGGCGGCGTCGACCTCACCGAGGAGTCCCTGGCGCATGCGCGGAAGATGGTGACCAGCGCACAGGGCTGATCCAAGCCAGGAACGAAAAAGGCGACCTCGAGGGTCGCCTTTTTCATGCAAGCGGAATTTACTTCTTCTTGCGTACGTACAGCACCAGATTGTGGTCGACCAGCTCGAAGCCACGCTCCTTGACGATCTCCTTCTGGCGCTTTTCGATTTCCGGATCGAAGAACTCGATCACCTCACCGGAATCCACGCACACCATGTGATCGTGGTGGCCGCTGTCAGCCAGCTCGAACACGGCATGGCCGCCGTCGAAGTTGTGGCGCACCACCAGGCCAGCCGCCTCGAACTGGGTGAGGACCCGGTAGACGGTAGCCAAGCCGACATCCTCGCCGGCTTCCATCAGCGCCTTGTAAACGTCCTCCGCGCTCATGTGGCGTTGCTCGGTGGAGTCGAGCATCTGCAGGATCTTGACCCGAGGCAAGGTCACCTTCAGGCCGGCTTTACGCAGTTCGTTGTTTTCAACCATGGTCAGCTTTCTCGAGGAATGCGGCTTTCGCAGCTTCCCTTAATGCAGGTATGATCGGGCTTTTAATGCCCAGCCAAGATAGTGGAAGTCTCCCACCGATGCAAAACACCAAGCTCCTGCTGACCAGCCTCACTTTCGCAGGCTTGCTCGCACTCGCCGGTTGCTCGTTTCCCGGGGTCTACAAGATCGACATCCAGCAGGGCAACGTCGTCACGCAGGACATGATAGACCAGTTGAAGCCCGGAATGACCCGACGTCAAGTGCGGTTTATCATGGGCAATCCGCTGGTCACCGACACCTTCCACGCCAACCGCTGGGATTACCTCTACAGCATCCAGCCGGGCGGCGGTCAACGCCTGCAGGAACGTGTCAGCCTGATGTTCGACAGCAACGACCAACTGATCGGCTTGGCCGGTGACTTCATGCCCGGCGTGAGCCGTGACGAGGCGATCCTGGGCAGCGAAGGCAGCACCACAGAGGCCAAGCCGGACCAGCCTAAAGAACAACCCAAGACCGAAGAGCCGCCGGCACCGGGTTCGCTCCTGGAGAAAATCCAGAAGGAAGTGGACGAAGTGGAGACCGTGCCGGTACCGACTCCGGAACCGCTGGAAACCTCGCCGCAGTAAATACGCTGCAACAAAAAAGCCCGGGCTGGTCCCGGGCTTTTTCATGGGCGACGTTCAGGTATCCCGTTCTCCGGCGCGCGCCTGTGCCGCCCTCGCCGCGCGCAGTTTGCGCACTTCCTTGGGGTCGGCAATCAGCGGCCGGTAGATCTCCACGCGATCGCCCTCCTCCAGCAGTCGTTCCTCAGGCTTGGCCAGCGCCTTGCCGAAGATGCCGAGCGGACAGTTGGCCAGGTCCAGCTCCGGGAACTGCGCCTCCAGGCCGGAGCGCAATACCGCTTCACGGGCATCTATCCCGCTGGGCAGGGTCAGGCGCAGGAGCTGTTGGCTGTCGGCCTGGGCGTAGACCACCTCGACCTGGATCACGTCCTCAGCCATAGAGCTGCTTCGCCCGCTTGCAGAAGGCGTCCACCAGGGTATTGGCCGCCTGGTTGAACAGCGGCCCCAGGGTCGCCTTGATGATCGGGCCCGCGTAGTCGAAGCGCAGGTCCAAACTGATCTTGCAGGCCTTGTCGCCCAGCGACTTGAAGTGCCAGATACCATGCAACTGGGTGAACGGCCCCTCTTCCAGGTTCATCTCGATGGTCTTGCCATGGTCCAGCTTGTTGCGGGTGACAAAGCGCTGGCTGATGCTGCCCTTGGCCAATTCGAGACTGGCGAGCATGTAGCTCTCGCTCTCCTCCATCACCGTGGCCGCCGAGCACCAGGGCAGGAATTCCGGATAGCGCGCCACATCGTTGACCAGGTCGTAGAGCGCCTGCGCGGGGAATGGCAACAGGGCGGAGCGCTGGATATGCGTGGTCATCTTGGCCTCGAACGGGGATCCGATCCGCGCCGCTCGGGCATGCTCGGGGTCGGACTGGTCAAAAAAGTGCCGCATTGTCGAGGATTCATCGACGTCGCTCAAGCCTACGCCGCCGTAGCCGCGCCGTCTGCGACTCCCTATAATGCGCCGCCTATGGCTAAGCAAAAGAAACATCCCCAAGGCACCATCGCCCTCAACAAGAAGGCGTTGCACGACTATTCCATTGAACAGAAGTTCGAAGCCGGGCTGGCCCTCGCCGGCTGGGAAGTGAAGAGTCTGCGCGCCGGCAAGGCACAACTGGTGGACAGTTACGTGCTGCTCAAGGACGGCGAAGCCTGGCTGCTGGGCAGCCACATCACCCCACTGAAGACGGCCAGCACCCACGTGATTGCCGATCCGGTGCGCACCCGCAAGCTGCTGCTGCACAAGCGCGAGCTGGGCAAGCTGTTCGGTGCGGTCCAGCAGAAGGGCTACGCCTGCGTGGCGCTGTCGGTCTACTGGAAGAAGCACCTGATCAAATGCGAGATCGCCCTGGCCAAGGGCAAGAAGGAATTCGACAAGCGTGCCACGGAGAAGGAGCGCGACTCCGACCGCGAGATCGCGCGCGCCATGCGCACCAAGGGCAAGGAATAGGCCCACCCAGAAAAACGCCGGGCACTGCCCGGCGTTTTCGTCAGAGCCCCTGGCGCCGTTGTGAGCGCGCTAACCGCTGGGCTTCCAGCTGCGACTCTTCCAGCACTTCCTGGACGTACTGGATATGCCGGTGGGAAATCTCCCGGGCCTCCTCCGCCCGCCGCTCGATGATCGCCTCGTACAACGCCCGATGCTGCTGGTTCAGCATGTCGCGCGTTTCACTGCGCTGCAGGTACATGCCACCGATATTGGTCACCACGTTATGCCTGAGCAGGTCGAAGAGGCCGCGAATGGTGTGCAGCAGCACGGCGTTATGGCTGGCTTCGGCAATGGCCAGATGGAAGCGCGCATCCGCCGCGCCCTCCTCTGCCCGGCTCGCCTTGCTGCCCGGCGCGTAGCAGGCCCGCAGGGCCTCGAAGGCCTCGGTCAGGCGCTCATGGTCCACCTCGGTCGCCCGCTGCGCCGCGTAGTAAGCGCAGGAGCCTTCCAGGGTATGGCGAAACTCCAGCAGGTCGCGCTGGGCCTCGGGATTGCTTTCCAGCAGCTGCAACAGCGGGTCGCTGAAGGTGGCACCCAGCTCGGCGGCCACATAGTTGCCGCCGCCCTGGCGACTGACCAGCAGCCCCTTGGCCACCAGCTTCTGGATTGCCTCGCGCAAGGATGGCCGCGACACGCCGAACTGCTCGGCGAGTGCACGCTCGGCTGGCAGCCGTTCACCCGCCTTCAAGGTGCCCTCGAGAATCATTGACTCCAGCTGGCTGACGATATCGTCCGACAAACGGCGCTGACGTACCTGACCGAATCCCATAGCTCTACCCACCCTCTCACGCCACCCCGGGCGGCCTTCTGACACGGCGCCTGCGGCGCGCGACGCGGCAGCCTAACCAGCGCGCCAGCCGCACACAAGAAGCACGCCTTCCGTCTGCCGCTCGACCAAAGTCGCAACGCGGCAAATTGACACAAGGATACTCCGGCTTTTACCCTGAGCCGTCGCTTTTGTAAATTGGTCTTACCAATCTTATCGACAAGCATCGCCGACTCGGTCTTCGCCTGCCGCCACGCCACGAGCGCTGCGGTTTTGCCCGATCCGGCTAATCCGGCACTCCAAAAACAATTAGGAGCCACCCCAAGATGCAAACCTGGCAGCAGCTCTACACCCCCCTCGGCAGCCTCGGACTGTCGGCGCTCGTCGCACTGATCCCCATCGTGTTTTTCTTCCTGGCACTGGCGGTGTTCCGCATGAAAGGCCACATCGCCGGCACCATCACCCTGGCGCTGTCGATCGCAGTCGCCATCTTCGCCTTCCAGATGCCCGCCGACATGGCTTTCGCCGCCGCCGGCTACGGCTTCGCCTATGGTCTCTGGCCAATCGCCTGGATCATCGTGGCGGCGGTGTTCCTCTACAAACTCACGGTCAAGAGCGGCCAGTTCGAGGTGATCCGCAGCTCGGTGCTGTCGATTACTGACGACCAGCGCCTGCAGGTGCTGCTGATCGGCTTCTCCTTCGGTGCCTTCCTCGAGGGCGCGGCCGGCTTCGGCGCACCCGTGGCCATTACCGCCGCCCTGCTCGTCGGCCTCGGCTTCAACCCGCTCTACGCCGCAGGCCTGTGCCTGATCGCCAACACCGCGCCGGTGGCCTTCGGCGCCCTGGGCATCCCGATCATCGTCGCCGGCCAGGTGACCGGCATCGACGCCTTCAAGATCGGCGCCATGACCGGCCGCCAGCTGCCGTTTTTGTCGATCATCGTGCCCTTCTGGCTGGTGGCCATGATGGACGGCTGGCGCGGCATCAAGGAAACCTGGCCGGCAGCCCTGGTGGCCGGCGCCAGCTTTGCCGTGACCCAGTACTTCACCTCCAACTTCATCGGCCCGGAACTGCCCGACATCACCTCCGCCCTGGTGAGCCTGGTGTCCCTGACCCTGTTCCTCAAGGTCTGGCATCCCAAGCGCGCCGAAGACGCCCAAGTGGTCGGCGTATCCGGCGGCGCAGCGGTGATGGGTGGCTTCGGCGGCCCGCGCAGCACCACCCCCTCGCCCTACGGCTTCGGCGAGATCCTCAAGGCCTGGTCGCCCTTCCTGGTCCTCACCGTGCTGGTGACCATCTGGACCCTGAAGCCCTTCAAGGCGATGTTCGCCCCGGGCGGCGCACTGGAGCAGTTCGTCTTTTTGTTCGCCATCCCGCACCTGGACCAACTGGTGATGAAAGGCGCGCCGATCGTCGCCGCCGCCACCGCCATCCCGGCCGTGTACAAGTTCGACCCGGTATCGGCCACTGGCACCGCGATCTTCTTCTCGGCGCTGATCTCCATGGCCATCCTCGGGATCCACATCAAAAAAGGTCTGACCACTCTCAAGGAGACCTTCGTCGAGTTGAAGTGGCCGATCCTCTCCATCGGCATGGTGCTGGCCTTCGCCTTCGTCACCAACTTCTCTGGCATGTCCACCACCCTGGCCCTGGTCCTGGCCGGCACCGGCGCGGCGTTCCCGTTCTTCTCGCCCTTCCTCGGCTGGCTGGGCGTGTTCCTGACCGGCTCGGATACCTCCTCCAACGCCCTGTTCGGCTCGCTGCAGGCCACCACCGCACACCAGATCGGTGTCAACGACACCCTGCTGGTCGCGGCCAACACCAGTGGTGGCGTGACCGGCAAGATGATCTCGCCGCAGTCCATCGCAGTCGCCTGCGCCGCCACCGGCATGGTCGGCAAGGAGTCCGACCTGTTCCGCTTCACCCTGAAGCACAGCCTGATCTTCGCCGCCATGGTCGGCCTGATCACCCTGGCCCAGGCCTACGTGTTCACCGGCATGCTGGTGCACTGACGGTCCCTCCGTGCTGCGCGCTGGCGCAGCACGGCCCCTTTTCGCCGCCCTCAAGCCCTGAAACGGTTCGAATCCATGATCATCTCTGCCTCCACCGACTACCGCGCCGCCGCCCAGCGCAAGCTGCCGCCCTTCCTGTTCCATTACATCGACGGCGGCGCCTATGCCGAGTACACCCTGCGCCGCAACATCGACGACCTGGCCGGCATTGCCCTGCGCCAGCGCGTGCTCAGGAACATGTCCGAGCTGAGCCTGGAGACCAAGCTGTTCGACGAGACCCTGTCCATGCCCGTGGCGCTGGCCCCGGTCGGCCTGACCGGCATGTACGCCCGGCGCGGTGAAGTGCAGGCGGCCAAGGCGGCGGCGGCCAAGGGCATTCCCTTCACGCTGTCCACCGTCTCGGTCTGCCCGATCGAGGAAGTGGCGCCGGCCATCAACCGGCCCATGTGGTTCCAGCTCTACGTGCTGAAAGACCGCGGCTTCATGAAGAACGCCCTGGAACGTGCCAAGGCCGCGGGCGTGACCACCCTGGTCTTCACCGTCGACATGCCGGTACCCGGCGCCCGCTACCGCGACGCCCACTCCGGCATGAGCGGCCCCAACGCGCCGCTGCGCCGCATGTTGCAGGCCATGACCCACCCGACCTGGGCCTGGGACGTCGGCCTGCTCGGCAAGCCCCACGACCTCGGCAACATCTCCACCTACCGCGGCAACCCCACGGGCTTGGCGGACTACATCGGCTGGCTGGGCGCCAACTTCGACCCGTCGATTTCGTGGAAGGACCTGGAGTGGATCCGCGATTTCTGGGACGGCCCCATGGTGATCAAGGGCATCCTTGATCCGGAAGATGCGAAGGACGCGGTGAAATTCGGCGCCGACGGCATCGTCGTCTCCAACCATGGCGGCCGCCAGCTCGACGGCGTGCTCTCCAGCGCCCGCGCCCTGCCGGCCATCGCCGATGCAGTGAAGGGCGAACTGAAGATTCTCGCCGACTCCGGCATTCGTACCGGCCTTGATGTGGTGCGCATGCTCGCCCTCGGCGCCGACACCGTGATGCTCGGCCGCGCCTTCGTCTATGCCCTGGCCGCTGCCGGTGGCGCCGGTGTGAGCAATCTGCTGGACTTGATCGATAAGGAGATGCGCGTGGCCATGGTGCTCACCGGCGCCAAGTCCATCGGCGATATCAGCGCCGACTCGCTGGTACGCGAACTCGGCCGCTGACCGGCCGCCCTAACCCCGGCGGGCCGCCCGCGACCCGCGACAACAGACGGGACACCACATGAGCCTGCCGATTCCTTTCCTCAACACCGTCGAGAGCCTCATTCCCCGCGAGCGGCGCTTCGACGATCCGCTGTCCACCCTGGCCTTCGGCACCGATGCCAGTTTCTACCGACTGATTCCAAAGCTGGTGATCCGCGTGGAGAGCGAAGCCGAAGTCATCGCCCTGCTGAAAGCCGCCCACGCCGAACTGGTGCCGGTGACCTTCCGCGCCGCCGGCACCAGCCTCTCCGGCCAGGCCATCAGCGACTCGGTGCTGCTGGTCCTGGGTGACAACTGGAACGGCCGCGACATCCGCCAGGGCGGCGCCCAGATCCGCCTGCAGCCCGGTGTGATCGGCGCCCAGGCCAATGCCTGGCTGGCCCCCTTCGGCCGCAAGATCGGCCCCGACCCGGCCTCGATCAACGCCTGCAAGATCGGCGGCATAGTCGCCAACAACGCCAGCGGCATGTGCTGCGGCACCGCACAGAACAGCTACCACACACTCGCCGGCCTGCGCCTGGTGCTGGCCGACGGCACGCTGCTGGACACCGAGGACCCGGCCAGCGTCGCCGCCTTCCGCCACAGCCACGGCGCCCTGTTGGCAGAACTGGCCGAACTGGGCCGGCAGACGCGCGCCAATACCGAGCTGGCTGCGAGAATCCGCCACAAGTACCGCCTGAAGAACACCACCGGACTGTCCCTCAACGCCCTGGTGGACTACGACGAGCCGCTGGATATCCTCAGCCACCTGCTGGTTGGCTCAGAAGGCACCCTGGGTTTCATCGGCGCGGTGACCTATGACACGGTTCCGGACCACCCGCACAAGGCCAGCGCGCTGATCGTCTTCCACGATGTGGAAAGCTGCTGCAAGGCCGTCACCCTGCTGAAGAGCCAGCCGGTATCGGCGGTGGAACTGCTGGACCGCCGCAGCCTGCGCTCGGTGGAGAACAAGCCCGGCATGCCCGAATGGGTGAAAGGCCTGTCGGCCAACGCCTGCGCCCTGCTGATCGAATCCCGCGCCGCCAGCCAGGGCCTGCTGCACGAACAGTTGGGGCAGATCATGGCGTCCATCGCCCACTTCCCCCTGGAGCAGAAGGTCGACTTCAGCGAAGACCCGGTCGTCTACAACCTCCTGTGGAAGATCCGCAAGGACACCTTCCCCGCCGTCGGCGCCGTGCGCCAGACCGGCACCACCGTGATCATCGAAGACGTCACCTTCCCCATCGAGCAGCTGGCCGAGGGCGTCAACCGCCTGCTGGCACTGTTCGACAAACACCAGTACGACGAGGCGATCATTTTCGGCCATGCCCTCGAGGGCAATCTGCACTTCGTCTTCACCCAGGGCTTCGACAGCCCCGACCAGGTGGCCCGCTACGACGCCTTCATGCAGGACGTGGCGCAGCTGGTGGCGGTGGAATTCGGCGGCTCGCTCAAGGCCGAGCACGGCACTGGGCGCAATATGGCGCCCTTCGTCGAGCTGGAATGGGGCACCGACGCCTACCAGCTGATGTGGCGGATCAAGCGCCTGCTGGACCCGCGCGGCATCCTCAACCCCGACGTGATCCTCAGCGAAGACCGCGACATCCACCTCAAGCACCTCAAGCCACTTCCCGCCGCCGACGAGATAGTCGACAAGTGCATCGAGTGTGGTTTCTGCGAGCCGGTCTGTCCCTCCAAGGGCCTGACCCTGAGTCCGCGCCAGCGCATCGTGATCTGGCGCGATATCCAGGCCAAGCAAAGGGCCGGAATCGACACCACTGACCTGGAGCAGGCCTACCAGTACCAGGGCATCGACACCTGCGCCGCCACCGGCCTGTGCGCCCAGCGCTGCCCGGTGGGCATCAACACCGGCGACCTGGTGCGCAAGCTGCGAGCGAAGGACGCCCACCACGCCGGCAGAGCCGACTGGCTGGCCGGCCACTTCGCCACAGCCCTCAAGGGCGCGCGCCTAACCCTGAAAGTCGCCAACGGTGCGCGGCGCTTGCTAGGCGCGCCATTGCTGGCGAAAACCTCCGGCGCCCTGCGCCAGCTCTCCGGCAATCGCCTGCCGCAATGGACGCCCGCCCTACCCCAGGCCGTGGCGCCCATCCACTTCATTCCGCCGACCGACGACAACCGTCCGCGCGTGGTCTACCTCGCCGCCTGCGTGTCCCGCGCCATGGGCCCGGCCGCGGGTGACCGCGAGCAGGTGCCGCTGATCGACAAGACCCGCATGCTGCTGGAAAAGGCCGGTTACCAGGTAGTGTTTCCGGAGAAGCTGGACAGTCTCTGCTGCGGCCAGCCATTCGCCTCCAAGGGCTATGCCGAGCAGGCCGAAAGCAAGCGGCGGGAATTGGTGGGTGCCCTGCTTGCCGCCAGCCGCGGCGGCCTCGACCCCATCTACTGCGACACCAGCCCCTGTACCCTGCGCCTGGTGCAGGACGGACTGGATGAGCGCCTGCAATTGTTCGACCCGGTGCGCTTCATCCGCAGCCACCTGCTGGAACGCCTGGAGTTCACGCCCCAGGACAAAGCCGTGGCCATCCATGTCACCTGCAGCACCCAGCACCTGGGCGAAGCCCAGGGGCTGATCGATATAGTCCGGCGCTGCACCCGCGAGGTGGTGATCCCGGAAGGCATCCACTGCTGCGGCTTCGCCGGCGACAAGGGTTTCACCACTCCGGAGCTGAACGCCCACTCGCTGCGCTCGCTGAAGGACGCGGTGCAATATTGCGAGGAAGGCGTCTCCACCAGCCGAACCTGCGAGATCGGCCTTTCCCAGCACGGCGGCATCGACTATCACGGGCTGGTCTACCTGGTGGACCGCGTCACCCGGCCCAGGGCCGGGATCTAGCCCACAGTCTGGGGCACAGCATTGTGGGGGCGAATTCATTCGCTGACCGGACCGACAGGTCCGGCCGAAGAGTCCAACGGGGGCGCTGCGCGCCCCTTCGCGAATGAATTCACCCCCACAGGCACTTGCCACCACTGGGCAAAAAACCTGAACCCCCCTCTCGACAGGGCAGTCCACCCCCATAAGCCCGGCCAAAGGCCCTGGCTTATCCGTCTCGGACGCAAAGGCCCCGAGTGCCGAAGAAATCGAGAGGAGACACCCTCATGAAACGTACTGCGCTGTTGTTCACCGCCGCCCTGCTGGCCTCGCCCGTGTTCGCTGCCGACGACCTGTGCACGGTCAACCTGCAGAAACTCAACGATGCCTTGGCCACTAACACCACCATCAGTGACCCGATCAAGCAAGAAGTCCAGGACCTGCGCATGAAAGCCGAACAGGCCCAGCAGGCTGGCGACACCGAAGGCTGCATCAACGCCAGCTCGCTGGCCCTGCAGCGCCTGCAACAACCCGGTACCGAAGGCGGTAGCGGCGAATCCACCTGATGCACCTCGCCCGCTGACCGACCAATCCCGGGGAAGTACCTGTGGGAGCGAACTCATTCGCGAAGGGCCGCGACGCGGCCCCGTTCCCCGGGTCCCGTCCAATCCGGCACAAGGCTGTAGCTTTCCTATACTGCTCAACGGTCAATCCGAAAAGGAGGTCTCACATGCGCCGAATTGCCGTTTTCCTAGCCGCCGCCCTGCTCAGCGCTCCGCTTCTCGCCTCGCACTGTCCAGCGGACATGGCGAAGATCGACCAGATCCTGAAGACCGATCCACCCGCCGACCCCGCCGTACTCGAGCAGGTGAAGAAACTCCGCGCCGAAGGCGAGGAGCTTCACAATTCGGGTGACCATGCCGAGTCCGAGAAAGTGCTGGGCGAAGCCCTGGGCCTGCTGCAGTCCAGCGAGTAATTCCCTGGACCTGGTCAGGCTTCCTGGCCGAGCAATGAGAGTGCCATCCGGCGGACCTGTTTGAGGTCCACCGGTTTGCTCAGGCAAGCGTCGGCCCCGCGCCGACGCGCCTCGGCGAGGAGTTTTTCGTCCACCGCGGCGCTCACCACCAGCACTGGCATCATCGCCAGGCGCGGGCTGGAGCGCACGAAATCGAGCACATCCAGGCCGTCGCCGTCAGGCAGGTCAAGATCCAGCAACAGCAGCGCGGGGGTGATGTCCGCCAGCAGTCCCAGCGCCTTCCCCACCGACCCAGCACCCCGCACCTCGGCCATTTCGCGCAGACCTTCCTGCAGGACCTTCAGGCAGGCCGGGTGATCCTCCACGCAGAGCACCTTGGGCAATGCCGGCGGCTCCTCCGTCTCGGGTTTGACCGGCTTGGGCGGCTCGAAGTCCTCGGACACGGTGACGCTGGGCAAGTCGATCCAGAAGCGGCTACCGATATCCGGCGCACTGCTGAAGCCCATCTCGCCGCCCATCAGTTCCGCCAGTTCGCGGCATAGCACCAGGCCGATACCGGTGCCGGGAATGGTGGAATTCTCCCGGCCCAGGCGCTGGAAGGGCTGGAACAGCATGGCCTGCTGCTCCCGACTGAGGCCCGGGCCGCTATCGGCCACCCAGAGCCGCACCGCGGCAGGCCGCACCTCGTACCCCATGCTGACCATGCCTTGCGGACTGTTGTACTTCACCGCGTTGGACAGAAGGTTCAGGACCACCTGGCGCAGGCGTCGGGCGTCGGCCATCACCAGCAACGGCGGCGACGGTGGCGGCATCTGCTGCAGCTGCAATTGGCGCGCCTGCAGTTCCGGCTGGATCAGTTCACCGCAGCTGGCCAGCAGCGGGCCGATATCCACAGGCTTGAGCTGCAACTTCTGACGGCGGTTCTCGATGCTCGACAGGTCGAGGATGTCGTCCACCAGCGAGGTAAGGTGGCGGCTGGCGTTGACGATCTCCTGGGCGTAATCGCCCTCCACCTTGCGCTCTTCCTGCCCTTCAGCCTCCAGGGCGATCAGCTGGGCGAAGCCGTTGATCGCGTTGAGCGGCGTGCGCAGTTCGTGGCTCATGCTGGAGAGGAAGCGGCTCTTGGCCTGGCTCGCTGCCTGGGCCTCGCGGCTGGCGACGCGCAGCTCTTCTTCCACCTGCTTGAGCCGGGTGATATCCACATGGGTACCGGCCACCCGCAGGGCGCGCCCGTCGGAGTCGCGCTCCAGCACCTTGCCGCGGCTGAGCAGCCAGGCGTAACGACCTTCGACATCGGCGAAGCGATACTCGGCGTCGAAATTGTCCTGGTCGCTGACCGAGAACAGCATGCGCAGGCGGCGCACGCGCTCCACGTCGTCCGGGTGCACGCGCTCGATGAATTCGGAGAAGGTGATGTTGTCGCTGCGCAGCCCGAAGCGTTTGACGAAGCGCCCGCTCATCTTGATCGACAGGGTGATGGCATCGACTTCCCAGAGGCTTTCCGTGGTGCTTTCCAGCACCAGGTCGAGATTGCGCCGGGCTTCCAGGCGCTCTTCCTCACTGGCCTGCAATTGCGCGCCGCTGAGCTGCACCGCCTCGGCCAGGGCCTGGAGTTCGGCGATGCGGCTGCTCGGTGCCGGCGGGCGGAAGTCGCCCTGGCCGATGCGTTTCATCATGCCCATGATGCCGGCCATGGGCGTGGCCAGCTCGCCGCTGAGACGCCGCGAGCGGGACCACATCCAGGCGAAGAACAGTGCATAGAAGAAGCCCAGACCAGCGATCAGCAGATAACCGATCTGCTGGTAGCGCGAGGCGAGACGGTTGGTTTCCTTGAAGATATTGGCCTCGTCCACCACCATCATCAGCCGCCAGCCGGTCTGCGGGATCTCGCTCCAGGCCACCAGCTGCTTGCGCCCGCCGAGCTCCACTTCCTGCACATTACCCTTGCCCGCGGCCATGGCCTCCAGCAGCGGCTGCATCTCGCGGTGGCGGGCCAGGTTGAAGTCCTCGGGCTTGAGCACCTCGCGGCGCACCGCCTCGTCGTAGGAGAAGCGCGTCAGCTCGCGCAGGCCGAAATCACGTTCCCCCGCCTCCGGCAGTGCCATGATGCTGTGGTCGCGGCTCACCAGCATGGCGTAGCCCTGCCAGGGCACCTTGAGGCTGCCGATCTCGCCGAGCATCTGCCCCACGGTGATATCCAGGCCCACCACCCCTTCGAGGAAGTCACCACGATAGACCGGGGTGATGGCCGACATCATCCAGCCGAGGCCGGCCGGGTCCAGGTAGACATCGGTCCACATCGTCTTGCGCTGCGGATTGTGCTTGGCGTCGGCGAGGTAATAGAAGTTGTAGTTGGGTATCACCATGTCATGGGGATACTGCTCGGGCGTCATGAAAAACGGGAAGATGCGGTTGTAGCTGTCCCAGCTGTTGAAGTAGACCGCCGCCACCAGCGGGTTGGATTCGCGTATGGAGCGCATCAGCGGGTCGACCTGGGACAGCCGCAGGGCCTTCTCGTGGTCCTGGCGCTCCAGCGGCGTGCTGCTGGCATAGAAGGACGCGGCGCGGCCGTCGTCGCTGCGGGTGTAGTAGACGCCGTCGGAACTCAGCACATGGCGCTGACGCTCAAGCTCATCGGGCCTGAAGGTCCGGTCCTGCAGCGCCCGGCCCACCGCGTCGCGGAACAGCCGCGTAGGCACTTCGATGCCCTGCAGGCGCATGTCGATCACTTTGCCCTCGCGAAGCACGGCACTGCTCAGATCCTCCAGCGCGCTTTGCTGCAGGTAATCGACCTGGGCATCGCGGATTGCGCTGTTGGTGAGCAGATAAGCCGTGATCAGCACCGATTCGACCAGAATCAGCGGTATCAGGGCACTCTGTACGAAGGCACGCCAGATCCACTGGCGCAAGGGAGTTCGGGCGGAACGCGGCATGGCGACGTCTCAGCGCAAAGGTCTTCCTGACAATAGCCTGCAATCATATCGCAAGCACCCATGACGTTAGGTCAAAAGCGAGGTCGACGCTGCCCCGTCTTATGCCGTAGACTAGACCCCGTTGTACACCCTGCAGTTCTTGGGGCCGATTAGGATTCGACGCCGGTAACAAAACTCTAGGGGCATGCCGAGCTGGTAGCAGACCTCGTAAATCAGCTGCTGCAAACTATTAGTTGCCAACGACGACAACTACGGGGCGGCCCTCGCGGCCTAACCCTTCTGGCGGCTTCGGCTGCCAGCAGTCATAAGGGGATGCCTGTAAACCCAAAATGACTGTCAGATAGAACAGGATCGCCGCCAAGTTCGCTGTAGACGTAACGGCTAAAACTCATACAGCTCGCTCTGAGCACCCTGCCAGTCGGGCCGCAAAGAGCTAACTCAGTAGACTTGGCTAAGCATGTAGTCCCGAAAGCGGAGAGCTGGCGGACGGGGGTTCAAATCCCCCCGGCTCCACCAAAACCCAAAGCCCCTGAAGATCCTGGATCTTCAGGGGCTTTTTTCATGGGCATTGATATTGTTTCGACCTGGCCGCTCCGCGCTGTGCAGGGCAACTTCACCAGGGCGGGCGATGCACCTACTCGGCGCACATTCCGCCGTCGACCGACAGGGTTGCGCCAGTCACGTAGGAAGACTGTGCCGACAGCAACCACAGCACCGCTGCGCTCACTTCATGTGGCTGGCCGATGCGATGCATCGGTACAGCATCGTCGTACAGATGGTCGTCGCAGCCCGTGACACGGTCATAGCTCGGCGTCTTGATCGGGCCGGGGCAGATGGCGTTGACCCGGATCCGGCGCTGCGCATAGTCCAGCGCGGTGGCCCGAGTGGCGCCGACGATGCCGTGCTTGGCAGCGATGTAGCCAGCCGCCCGAGGCATTCCCTTGAGGCCGAAGATCGAGGCGTTGTTGACGATGCTGCCACCGTTGCCCAGCATCGCCGCAGCCTCGTATTTCATCATGTACAGCATGCCTTTCAGGTTGACGTCGATGACTTCGGATAGCTCATCGGCCGGGGTCTCGTGCAAGGCATTGAACGCATGCTGCAGGCCCGCATTGTTGAAAGCGCCATCAAGCCGGCCGTAGCGCTCCAGAGCCAGGGAAACCAAGGCGGCGCAGTCGGAGGAGCAGGACACGTCGGTCCTCAGGAACAGCGCTTCGCCGCCCGTTGCGGCAATTTCCTCGACAACCGCCTCTCCAGCTGCGGCACTACGGTTGCCCAGCACCACCCGGCTCCCCGAGCGGGCCAGGGCCAGGCATACCTCACGACCGATGCCACTGCCGCCGCCCGTGACGAGAATCACCTTGTCGCGCAATTGAAAGTCCGTTTGCATTCATCAATCTCCATTGGGGTCGTGCGCCGTTACCGGATTCCGTGGCCGCTCGCTGCCCACGATGCGATCCAGGAACAGGTCACATAAGCACCGGGCGAAGCCTGGCACGTCATTCCAATCGGGCAGGCCGTGGCCAACGAGCAGGTCCTGCTCTTCGCGAGTCAGGAGTCGCAAGGGAGCGCGCATCGACCACCTCTTTTGCGTCTCAAAGGCCAAGCTCACGGCGCGGCCGGGTCAGGGTGTCGATCAGTGCGTACATGATCTTCTTCGCACAAGGGATCAGGTCGGGGATGTAGGTCGCGCCCATCCCGCCCAGCCCCTCGGCGACCGGCAGTGGCGCGCCCTGCGCCGGCCAGGGCCAGCCGATCCTCGCAGTCGGCACGCCGAAGCGGCGCAGGGCTGCACCGTCGGTCTGCCCGCCCAGCAGGTCGGGAACGCCGTGCGGGCGCCTCTCGATATGCTCCCAGCCCCGCTTGCAGGATTGCACGATCCAGTTCTGCGGGTCCGTGGTGCCGCCAGGCACCGAACCGTACATTTCCCAGTCCAGCACCAGCTCCGGACGCTGCGCCTGTAGCTGGCGGACGAACTCGGCGAACTGTGCCTTGACCTCGCCGGGGGAGGTGCGGGGGTTGATCCGTACATCGAAGAAAATTTCGGTCAGTGCTCCGGGGAAGGCCGGGCGCTCCGGATCGCCGGCGCGGACCCCGGCAATCCAGCCATGCGGCTTGACCACCCCGGAGGTATTGCGCTCGGCATAATCGATGATCCACTGCTCCAGCTCCTGGATCACCGTGGCGGCCGGCACCACCGAGCTGCGGAAGCCCGGCGTGCCACGCGGCACGCCCGCGTAACCGAGGGTGCCGTGCACGCGCAGCTTGAACCAGCCCATGCCCGGCTCTTCGTGGTAGACCCAGTTCCAGGGCTTCATGACGATGGCGAAATCCGGCGCGGCACCACGGCTGAGCAAATGCACCACGCCGTTGGACATGCCGGACTGCTGGCGAGCGGAGACATCCACCGGCATACCGCCGTCGGCCGCGCCCACCAGCAGGTCGCCGATCAGCGGGACCTCGGCCTCGATAAGCGCGGTGGCCACTTCGGTGAGCGTGGCGAGCATGCCCTTGGGATTCGAAGCCCCCAGGCCGAACACCCAGTCGTCCATCATCTGCGCCGAGGTCTGCATATCCGCCTCGGTGGCTTCGCCGGTGAGCAGCTTCTCGGCTTCATCGCATTCCAGATGGGTATCGATCGGCGCATAAAGCAGCACGCTGGCACCACCACCACTACCGCGCAGCTCGCCCAGCACGTTACCGCTGGTGAAATTCATGGGCTGATAGCGCGCGGCCATGCCGATTTGTCGCAGATGGGCGGCCATGTACTCACTGGCCGCGCGGGCAGCACCAGTCGGGCTGTGAATATCGGTGATGGCGTAGAGCAGGTGCTGGAGGCGCTTGGGATCGATCTTCGCGCAGGCCTGTTCGTACCATTTCATCTGCTCCGCGGAAAACGGCATTGGGGTGGTCGGTTGCATGGAGAGTTCCTTAGTTACTGGCGACGAACTGTTCGGCGAAGATGTTGCCGGGGTCGACCCCAAGCTCGATCAGGCGCGCGGTGGCGGCATCGATCATCGGTTGCGGACCGCACAGGTACGCGACTGTGTCCGGGGTCACATCCCCTTCCCGCAGGGCGCTCACCGGGCTGCCATGGTGGAGCCCTTCGCGCGGCTCGCGGTCCACGCAGATACGGGCCTCCAGACTCGGTAGCCATTGCTGGCGCAACTCGATCTCGTCGAGACAGAACAAGGCATCCGGGTTTGCGCATCCGAAGCTCAGCAGCATCGGAGGCTTGCGTCCGCCACCCTGACGCAGGGCGTCGATCATCGACAGGATCGGCGCCAGCCCAGTGCCGCCAGCGACGAAGATGTGCGGCACGCGGCGCTTTTCCTCACGCAGGAAGAAGGCGCCATAAGGGCCGGAGAGCGTCAGCACATCTTCGGCCGCGGCTTTCTCTTCCAGGAAACTGGACATCGCCCCGCCGGGCAGCAGGCGGATGAGAAACTCCAGCCTGGGCAGGTCAGTGGCCGTGCTCGACGGCGAGTAGCTGCGTACCGCGCCGTACCCTGGCACTTCGATCTGCATGAACTGGCCCGGACGGAAGTCCAGCGTGTCACCGTCAGCCAGTTCCACGGTCAGACGCATTACGTTGCTGGCGATGCGCTCCACTGAGTCGACGAATACGTGCACCGGCCGGGCGACGCTGGACCCGACCTCACTGCCGTAACCCAGCTCGAAGGTGCAATCGGACTGCGCCTGGCACAGGCACAACAGGCGCTGTCCGGCCGCGTACTCGCTGGCCAGCAGGGTCGAACTGGCACCGGAGCGGGTATGCGCTTCGCCCCCGGACAGCTGGGCGATGCAGCTCGAGCAACTGCCCGAACGGCACTGGTACAGCAGGGGAATTTCCGCTTCGAGAGCGGCGTCGAGAATGCTGGTATTGCCAGCGACGCTGAGACTGCGGCTGACGCCGTCGGCAAAGTTGAAGGTGACTTGATGCAGGATGTCGTTCATGAAAGTTGGCTCCGTACAGGCGTCGAATCCCAGCGGACCTGCCGGCTGGGCTGAACATGGCCCGATCTTAGGAATCCCCTCCCCCAGCCGCGCTCCCATGGCGGTGGGGCTTATCCCGGGAGCGCATATTCCTCAGGCAATCCGTGAGGCCTCCCCCAAAGGTTGTATGCGGAATTGTGGGGAAAGCGTGTTCGCACTGGGTTGGCAAGTTTGTGTGAGGGTCTTTTCCTGGCTCCGCGCTGCCAGACGCTTCCCTCTCCCCCGGCCCCTCTCCCTGAAGAGGAGAGGGGTGACTCGCGCCGGCAACGGCCAAGCCATCCTGAAGCCCAAACCAGCCTGAAAGTAAGAAAGGACGCTCGGCTTGGGCTCCAGTTCGTAGGATGGGTCGGGCGGCGTTCCGCGAGCGGAGCGAAACCCATGCGGCCTGAGCCTCTGAGCCGCCGGCGGACGCGCAAAAAAAAAGCCCGCACCAGAGGTACGGGCAATCCAAAGGAGCTGACTCAAAGTCCGGGCGGATGCAGGCGGTGCCAGTCAGTGACCTTCTGCAACGCCATTCCTGCGCGGCAAAGCAGCGCTTCGGCGCCCTTGCCGGCGATGAACTGGCAGCCGATCGGCAGTCCCTCCCCGGTCAGCCCGCAGGGCAGGCTGATGCAGGGATGCCCGCTGACGTTGAATGGCGCGGTGAACTGGATCAGCATCCGATTGGCTTCCGGATCGCCGGCCAGGCTGGCGAGCTGTCCATGGGTGGGCGCCGCATAGGGCTGCACCGGTGCGAGCAGGAGATCGACCTCGCCGAGCACGCTTTCCAGCGCCCCGGTGAACCGCTGAGCCTCCAGCAGCACACGCTGGTAGTCCATCGCGGATAACTCCCGCCCGCCCTCGATCAGTCGGCTCAGCGCCGGGCCGTATTCAGCCGCGTGCCGCGAGTAGGTGTCGGCGTGCGCCACGGCGGTCTGCACGCCACAGTGCAATTCCCAGTTGCCGCTCACCGCGCGGGTGTCCGGCATCCGAATGCGCACCAGGCTGCCGCCACCGTCGAGGATGATCGCCATGACGGTGTCCAGCGCACGCCGGATCAGCGGGTCCACGCCCTGGCTGATCCACTCTTCGTCTATGCCCACCCGCAGGCCACGGAACGACTCTTCGATCCCCGGCACTTCGAGACAGACGCTGGGCAACGAGGTGGGGTCCTTCGGATCGTGACCGGCGATGGTCGACAGCAGGAACAGGGCATCACGGGCGCTGCGGGTGATCGGCCCGATGTGATCGAGGCTGGCGGCCAGCTCGAAGCAGCCGTGGCGGCTGACCCGCCCCCAGGTCGGTTTGAGGCCTGTCAGGCCGTTGGCGGTGGCGGGGAAACGGATCGAACCGCCGGTGTCGCTGCCCACCGAGGCATAGCTGAGGCCGGCAGCTACCGCCACACCGCTGCCGCTCGACGATGCGCCGGCCCAGTGCCCGGCTCCCCAGGGGTTGAGTGGATCGGGAATGCTCGGATGGTGGATCGCGAAGGCGCCTTCGGTCATCTGCAGCTTGCCGAGCATAACCGTGCCGGCCTCGCGCAGGCGGGCGACCACGGTGGCGTCCTCCGCGGGCAGGTAGTCACGATGGATCGGCATGCCGGCGGCGGTCGGGACATCGGACGTCCACAACAGGTCCTTCACCGCCAGCGGAATGCCGTGCAGCGGACTGCGGCAAACGCCTCGCGCGAGCTCCTGCTCGGCCTCGCGGGCCTGCGCCAGGGCCAGCTCGGGCGTGACCCGGGCATAGGCGTGCAACTGCGGATCGAGTTGTTCGATCCGCGCCAGCTGGGCCTGCGTCACTTCCACCGGCGACAGCTTGCGACTGCGGATCAGCTGCGACAGCTCGCAGAGTTCCAGGTAATGCAACGCACTACTCATGCATAGCCTCCAAGAAAGGTCAGGGCGACGCCGTTGAACTCCTCCGGGCGCTCGCTCTGCAGGTGGTGGGCGGCATTGCCCAGGATGTGCAGGCGGGCATCGGCGAACTGATTGACCATCAGCATCGGCACGTCGATGCCGCCGAACCAGTCATGCAAGCCCCAGAGGATCAGGGTTGGCGCCACGACGCGGGCGAACTCGCCCATCAGGTTTTCCCATTCGCCAAACGCTCCGGGCCGCCCGAGCAGTTCCCTATAGGCCGGATTGGCGCTGGCCTCGAAGCGCAGGCGTGCGGATTCCTCGTCGAGCGCGGTATCGTCATGCAGCTCGTAGCGTCGGATCAGCGCGCGCATCTTCTCCAGGGTCGGCCCCTCGCCGGCCAGGTAGTAGTCGCTCATCAACGTCGCGGCGTGCTTGCTGAACAGCGGCAGCGGCGCCAGCACGCCACGCGCCACCGGCTGCGAGCCGATCAGCAGCAGGCGTCCGACCCTGTCCGGGTGGTCGGCGGCGAAGCGGATCGCCACGCAGCCGCCGAACGACTGGTTGACCAGGTGCGCACGCCGGATGCCGAGAGCATCCATGAAGCCCAGCAGCTTGCGCGCATGCCAGGCGAACACCGGCCCTTCGACGGGCACCATGTCGGACAGGCCAAACTGGGGAAAGTCGAGAAAATAGCAGCGGAAGCGGGCGGCGAATGCCGCGGCGCTATGCCGGAAATTGCTCCACGCGGTGCTGCCGGGGCCGCCGCCGTGGGTGAAGATCACCGGCAGGTCGGCGTCGGGGCCGTCGACCTCCCGGTAGTGCAGCCGCACGCCCTCGACCGTGACAAAACGGCTGGGCGCATCGATGTGTTGGTCCATCGCGGAATCCTCGCAGGGCGACCCGGCGCATGTGGCGCCGGGCCTGGCCGGTTACTCCTCGATCTGCTTGGTCTTGTAACCAGGCCGCTCGCCGTCTGCGGTCTGCTTGAAGATCAGGCTGCTGGTCTTCACGGCGCCGGCCACGCCACGACCGGGCTTGGCAATGCCGCGATTCCAGCGCGAGGCCAGCTTGCGCCAGGTGATCGGCGAGATGTCGGTCGCCACCAGCTGCTCGTCGTCCCAGCCGGTGCCGTCGCTGTAGAAGTTCTGCATCGCCTCGCGGGCGTAGATGTCGCAGTCATTGAAGCCATGCAGGCACAGTGGCTTGTAGACGTGCTCGTAGCGATAGTGGTGCTTCGTGCGCTCTTCCTCGGTGTTGCAGACGCGCACGATGACCTCCCAGTACTCGTGCACATCGTCGGTGATCGGCACGTACCACTCGTACTGGGTCAGGTGCTCGCCCGGCCAGTTCTCCACCATCAGCACGCCCGGCAGGACGACGGAGGTCCGGTAGGGACGGCCATTGACCCCCTCGACCTTCAGCCCCAGTTCCTCGTTCTCCAGCACCGGCGCCCACTTGTCGGTGAACAGCCACTGCATCAGGCCCTTGGGACCGTTGTCATCCTCCACCGCCTGGATGCAATCGTCGCTGGTGGGCAGCAGGCCGAGGGGCAGCACCCAGTCCATGGCATGGACGATGGTGTTGTCCTTGTGCACCAGGATGTGCGCATTGTCGAAGCCGTTCTCGCAGGCGATGCGCCAGTTGCCGAAACCGGTGCGGTGCATGCCGAGCACCACGGCGTTTTCGTCGAGCACACTGGGCGATGCCGGCCACATCGGATGTGGGAACTGCTCGCTTTGCTCGGGGAAGCGGAACGGCAGGTCGTGGGCCAGCGGCGGTACATCCTCGTCCGGGAAGTCGTCCTCGCGGACGAAGACGAAGATCATGCCGTTGACCTCGTGCACCGGGTAGGTGGTGATCCCGGTGGTGCCGATCAGCTTGTCGTCCGGGTTGGCGACTATGGTCACCAGCTTGCCGCTCTCGAGGTCGAAGGTGAAACCGTGGTACCAGCAGGAAATGGTGCTCTTGGTGAAGCAGGTCGGCTTCTCCGACAGGCGCACGCCACGGTGCAGGCACTGGTCCTTGAGGGCGAACACCTTGCCGTTGACCCGGCGCAGGACGATGGGCACACCGCAGATCTGGATGCCCTGCACCTGGTCTTCGGCGAGTTCGTGGCTGAAGAGCCCTGGATACCAGTGGTTGATAAAGCCCCAGGCGGCGTCCTTGTAGGGCTGGTACTGGCTCTGGGTCTTGGCGTTGTTGACGCGGGAATCGCTGATGCCGGTGCTGACCTGGCGACGGCGAATGATGGGCTGCTCGGACATGGGTTCACTCCCAATAAGGCTGACAGGACAATGGCGTCGCACTGCGGCACGCTTGCGAGTCATCCTAGGAAGTGGCATCGGGGCTGACGCTCCCGGGACCGAGTGGTTTATCCCGGTAGCGCAGAAAGTGCGCGGGGGGTGGACATCCCTGTCCGTGAGAAATCAGCGGGCCAGCGTCTCGGAGGGGCTCTCGCCGAACCGGCGCTTGTAGTCCGTGGTGAAATGGCCGAGATGGTTGAAGCCCCAGCGGAAGGCCACCGCGGTGACCGTGGTGGAGCCTGGGCTCTGCCGCTGCAGCTCTTCCTGCACCTTGCGCAGCCGGACTTCCTTCAGGTACAGCATCGGCGAAGTATTGCGAAAGCGCCGGAAACCGGTGAACAGCGAGCGGCTGCTGACCCCGGCGTGCTCGGCCATCTCGACGATGGTGATCGGCTCGTGGGCGTGTTCCTCGATGAAGCGCTCGACCCGCTTGACGAAGGCCGGGGCGATGGATGCCTTCTCGTCTTCGAACAGTTCGGCGCTGTAAGTGTGCGGCTGGCAGGCGAGCAAGGTGTTGACCAGCATGCTTTCGTACTGCGCGCGCAGCAGCGGCGGCAGGTCCTCCTCCACCGAGAGGCAGTCGTAGATCCAGCCGACCATACGCATCCAGCTCTGCCCCCGGACCGTATCGAGGGGCATTTCCGGCTGGAACTCGATCGCCTTGCGCAAGGTGCGGCCGAGATGCTGCTGGCAGTGGCGCTCCAGCAGGCTGCGGTCGACGCGAATGATCAGCTTCTCGGTACCTGAGCAGTGGTGGATCTTGAACGGCGAGTGCGCATTGAGAATCGAGCCGAGACGCGGTGTCGAATGCACCCGATGGTTGCCGTACTCGATCATTTCCTGGCCGCGGATCGGCATCTGGATCAGGGCGAAGGACTCCATCACGCCCGGCTCGATGGTGATGTCGCCACCGTAGCTCATCCTGCCGATACCGATACCGCCGAGACGGCGATAGTAGATGCGGGTATCCACAGCTCCCTTGGCATCCAGATTGCGCAGGCGGTTCGCGCAGAAGATGCGCTCCCCCCAGCGACGGGCTTCTTCCAGGTCCTGGGTATGACAAACCTCGAAACGGGAAAGGACGACCTCGGGGGGCGTCGCGGCTGAAAAAGCGAGATGTTCCATAAGGCTAATCCTCTGCTCCAGATACGGTGGAACAGACTGTTGTCTGTGCAAGGCATGCGAGCCGATTTCTAGTTGTGAGGTTCGGCTCTGCTTTTTTTGCGCATCGGCAATGCGACATCACCCGTGTTCTCCCTCTCGGTAACACTTGTGACGGCCCGACGCTGGCGCGTGAAAAGACGCAAGAAGCATGCCCCGGGCCTTGCCGGATCGACGGACGGCAGCCGGCCCGGCCGATTTCCGGGCACGGGCCATCCAACCCCGTCCCAGAGCCGGGACGCGGCTGGAAAACCCCGAGAGTTGCCCGGTTCAGGCCGTCGGATGGACCCGATCGGCACCAATCAGCACGAACAACAGGCGCGCCGGAGTGTTACCCGCGTTACGCCAGGCATGGCGTGTTCCCATCTGGACCACCAAGTCCCCACGCTGCAACAGGCTGGTGCGGCCATCATCGAGTTCGAGGGTGATCTCGCCGTCGAGCACCACGCCATAGTCGATGGTGTCGGTGCGATGGAAGCCCGGCGCATTGGCCTCGAAGCGCTCGCCGAGGCCGGGCAGGCGCTCGCACAGCTCCGCGGCGGCGGCCTGCGGGTCGAAGCCCGCGACCTCCTGGCTGGACGGCGGGAAGGTCACCAGCATGGCGCTGGTGCCACCTGGCCCGGGCACTACCGAAGCCAGCGGCATGGCCGGCGCGTCAGCGGCGTCGACTATCCGCGGGGCGGCACCGGTCTGCCAGACCACCGCAGCGGAAAAGCCGGGCGAATGAACGAAGGATTCGGTACCAGGCAACGGCCCGGTACTGACGATACGGGAACGGCCGGCACTGTCGTGGCCGGTGACGATGCGTTTGACGGACATGCGGGAGCCTCCGGGCAGACACCGGCAACGCGTCGGCAAGCCGCTCGACGCGCCGCTGGCGACAGGTCTCAGGAATGGACGATGTGGAAGTTGACGAAGCCGCTGGCCTGGGACTGGATGTCCTCGAGTGCCTCATTGAGCCGCTCCAGCGGATAGGCACGCTCCTCCAGCCAGGACAGGTCCAGGATGCCGGCCTCGATCATCCGCGCCATCTCCTCGCCCTCCGTGGTGGTGAACCAGAGTGAGCCGATGTACTGCCACTGGGCACACATGAACGGGTGTGGATCGATCGGAATAGGGCCGGCCACACCGCCGATCTGCACGATGCGGCCACCACGGGCGACCGCCTGCAGGGCATCGACGGACAACGCCGCGGGCGCTTTCGCGCCAAGGGTGTCGAGCATCGCGTCGACCCCCTCCGGGCAGTGCTCGCGCACTTGCTCGGAAACCGGACGGTCGCCGATCGGCAGGCCGATAACCCGTTGCGGCGCGAGCGTCTCCAGGCGTTCCAGGGCGCCACGGTCACGGGCCGCCACCAGAACCTTGGCGGCGCCGAAAGCCAGCGCCAGCAGCGTCGCACCAACGCCCAGGGTTCCCGAAGCGCCCAGGATCAAAATGCTTTGGCCTGGACGCAGCGCCGACTTGCGGATCGCCGAGTAAGCGGTGCCCAGATAGCCGAGACGCGTCGCCTGGGCACTGCTGAGATTGGCCGGCAGGCGCACCAGGTTGTTGGCCGGCGCGGTCATGTATTGCGCGTAGCCGGCATGGGGATACTGGCTGAACACCTCCTGCGAACCCGGGCCGAAGCCGAAGTAGCCGAGGAAGGTGTAGGCGTCGCAGCGCGGCGCTTCGCCCTGCTTGCAGAACCGGCACTGGCCGCAACCCACGCCGGGATTGACGTAGACCCGGTCGCCCGGCGCGAAGCCACGGACCCTGGCACCAACCGCAGCGACAGTGCCGGCGCTGTCCAGGCCGAAGATCGCCGGCAGTTTCGGCAGCGGCAGGAAGGGATACCACTCGGGGAAGTGGGTGGTGACGTTCTTCAGGTTGGGAATGATCCCGCTGGATTCGACCTTGACCAGCACATCATGGTCGCCGGGAACCGGCACGGGGACTTCGTCAACGGTGAAGCGGCCGCCGATCTCGTGCAGGCGCGCGGCTTTCATGTTGGACATTGCAACGCTCCTTGGGCCATGACCGGTGCAGGCCCACCGTGTCTGGCCGATTCGTCTTGTTGTAGCCGGGGCGCGATGCCCCGGCGGATGCTTGCCAGACCCCGCCTCACCGACGGGGCGCGCTGGTCCTCAGCGGCCGGCCTTCTGCAGGGCCTGCAGGGAGAAATCGCTGGCCTTGGCGTCGAAGTTGGTCTTCCAGGTGCTGCTGTCGATCAGCGACACCGTCGCGTGGTTGCGCTGGAAGTCGATCACCGCGCTGCCCGCCGTACGCATGTCGCCGCCTTGCGGGTTGTAGTAGGTGTGCCACTCCATGAACTTCCAGAACTCGCCTTTGCGGTTGTACGCCTCGACGTAGTGGATGCGCGGATAGCGGGTTTCCACGTAGAGCACCTTCTTGCTGTAGGGGTGGGTCGCCGGGGTGATGGCTTCCACCACGTAGACCTCACGGGGCTCGTAGCGGTCGTTGTTGATGTTCCAGTACGGCGGCTGGTTTTCCATCGCCGGGTACTTCTCCTCGAAGCTCGCCCCCTTGGTGTTCCAGAGGTCCGACTTGGCGTTGGCCGCCGCCAGTACCCAGCGCTTGCCGACCAGCTTGTACTCCGGATACCAGCAGGGCCGGGCATTGAAGCCTTCGAGATCGTCCTGCAGCTGGTCGGAGGAACCGACCGGGTCCATCCAGGCCCCGCCGGACAACCGGCGTACCCGGCGTACAGCAGGGACGTAGGCCCACACGTCGTTGACCTTCTCGGCGTCGTACATGACGGTGTAGGTGCCGAGCCCTTTCATGTCGGACGGCGACTTGAAATACAGCAGTTGGCGGCCACGCTCACTGCCGTCGCCTTCCACCGCGCTGTCGCCGGTCAGGCGGCCCTTCATCGTGTAGCGGGTGAACTCGGCTACGGGCTCGGCGTGGACACCGCGCTTGCCGTCGATCAGCACCTGGGTGAAGTTGGGCACCTGGGACACGTCGCCCACCAGTTGGCCGAGGTGGAAGTTCCAGACGATCTTCTCCGCGGCCTGCGGGTCCTTCTCGTCGATGTTCGGGAACGGCGCGCCGGCCCCCCAGCCTTCGATGCGGCAGGCTTCCTTGTTGATCGAGGTCTTGCCCTCGTTGGCCTGGGAGGCCTTGACCCAGCGCGGGTCCAGCGTGACCTGCTGGGACTTGGCCAGCGGCAGCTTCCAGCCGCTGTTGCGGATACGCCATTCCATCTTCTCGGTCAGCAGGCTGGCGATGCTGTGCCCCTCGAAGGTGTCGTTCCTGATCTTGTCGATGTTGTCCGCGGAAATAACGGTGCCGGCTGGCAGTTCTGCCGCGAATGCCGGGAACGAGACGCTGCAGGCGGCAATGAGGCTGGCGGCCAGGGTGAGCCGCGGGGCGAAACGGGATGCGCTCATGGTGAGGTCTCCGGTTGGGGGTCAGAACAGGTAGGTCAGGCTGGTGTAGACCTGGTCGCGGTCGTGGAAAACGCCGAACAGGGTGGTGCTGTCGCAGTTGTTCATCTGTCCGGGAACGCACTTCGAGGCGTCGCGGTGGGCGTCGTCCCAGAAGGCGTCGTACTCGACCTTCCAGCGCCACTTGCTGGACAGCTCGAAGGTCACAGAGGGAATGGCGAAACCGCCGCCGTTGCTGAGGTCGGCGCCCAGCACCAGTTGCGGGTGGACGCGCCCGCTGTCGTAACTGAGGTCGAAAATGGTGGTCGCCAGCACCGAGTGCTCCTTGACCTTGCCACCCCAGCCGACGCTGTAGAGCAGCCCGTCATCCTTGTCGAAGTTCTGCACCCATTTGTCGAACAGCTGCACGGAGAAGAACATCGGTTTCTCGGTGCCCAGCCAGGTCTGGGTGGCGGCGATGTTCTTGTCCATGCGCAGCATCAGCGCGACCACGTCCTTGCGGGTGAAGCCGTCGAAACCGGGAGCGATGAACTGGCTCAGCATGGTCGGGTTGTCCAGGGTGATCTGGTACGGCGCGTCCTTGATGTAGGCCATCTCGGTGCTGAACACGGCGTCGGCGGTTTCGGAGTAGCCGCTGGCGGTGAAGCCGAAGATGTCGACGATCGGGTAGATGACCTCGCCAGCCACGCCACGGGTCTGGTCGGTGCCATGGGTCTCGGCGCCGGACGGCACGTTCGGCAGGCCGAACAGCGCGAGGTTGTCCGAAGCGTTGAGGATCGGCGAGTTGTAGAAGGTCTTCAGATAGGAAACGGAGTAGTTGATGTCGCCGTACAGACCGCTCCAGCGCAGGCCACCCGTGACATCCTTGTAATCCCCTTCGTCGTTCTCGAAGTTGTACGGGTCGATATTGCGGAAATCGACGCCAGCGTAGGGGTTGCCCGACCAGCGTCCACCGTAGATGTCCAGTTCAGTGCCGATGTCTTGCGTACGGTCCAGCCCCGGACGGACGAAGGCTTCCAGACCACCCTCCAGTTCCGGCACATCGATGTTCATCTTGATGATGTTGTTGGTCTTGCGCAGTTCCTCGTTGGCCGGTTCGAGGAAGTTGCGCCAGGTGAAGTCGAAACCGTGCACCAGGTCGTTGGCGGCGAAGAAGTCGGTCTCGCCCCAGGCCAGCTGCTGCTTGCCGATGCGGAAGGAGAGGCGCTCGCCCACCGGGAAGTCGACGTACAACTCGCGGATCTCGGCCTTGTTGTAGAGATCCATGATGTCACCGCGACCGTCAGCCTCCCGGTGGTTGTTGGCGCCCATCTCCTCCAGGTGTTCGAGGAAGTCGGTCTCGACCTCGCGCACTGCGCGCAGCTTGGCCACCACCGAGACACTGTCGGTGGCCTGCCAGTCCAGGTTGAGCCGCGCGGTGCTGCGCGCCATCGACAGCTTGCCCTTGTCGTCGTAACCGGGCGTGTCGCCCCAGTTCTTGGTGTTCCAGGACAGCTCCTCGCGCAGGTAACCGTCGAATTTGAGGCTGTCGTCAGCCAGCGAGGGCATGGCGAGGCCGCCCAGGCAAATCGCCAGGGCGAGCTTGTCGAGCGGCACGCGCGCACGCGCGGCCGGGATGCGCTTGTTATTCATGTTGTCTCCCGAGTGTGATGGCAGTTTCTTGTTGTTGTCCGGGCTCAGGCCTGCTGGAGCGAGGGCGGTGAAACACTGGCGGCCGCCACTTCGCCCCGCTCGCCGAAGATGAAACGCGGGCGGAACACGTAGAGCAGCGACGGCATGACGAACAGCGCGGAGAAGGCCGAGACGCTCAGCCAGATGGCCATCAGCAGGCCCATTTCCGCCTGGAAGCGCAGGGACGACACCCACCACAGCAAGGTGCTGACGATCAGCACGCTGGCGGTGACGATCACCCCCATGCCCGAGGAGTGCAGGGCCAGGCGGATCGCCTCTTCGGCGCTGCGGCCAGCGGCGATTTCTTCCTTCACGCGGTCGGCGATGTAGAAGGCGTAGTCGACGCCCAGGCCGATGCCGAGGGCCGCCACCGGCACCGTATTGATGTTCATGCCGATGCCCTTCCAGGTCATGAAGGCGAAGGTCAGCATGTTGGAAATGATCACCGGCACCATGAACAGCATGCCGGCGACGCTGGAGCGGTAGACCAGGGTGCAGAGCACCGCCAGCACCATCAGGGCCAGGGCGATGGCTTCGATCTGGCTGGAGAGGATGATCTCGTTGACCGCCGCCATCACGCCGATCAGGCCGCCGGCCAGGTGCCACTGGCCTTCGGCAAGCGGATGGGTGGCGATGAATTCCTTGATCCGCGCCACTGCGGTGCGAATGGTCTCGCCCTGGCGATCACGGAACATCAGGGTTACCGAGCCGTTTGCGTACTGGTCATCGGCGAAGCGGGAGATGTCACCCGGCTCGGACACCGAATCGAGCATGGCCATCAGGCTGCCGTTGATCGCGCCGCTGTCGCCCAGCTCCAGGTAACGCGGGTTGCCTTCGCGCAGGCTGGCGTTCACATGGGGCAGCACATCGGCGATGGACAGCGAGCCACCCACCTCCGGTTGGGCCTCGATGAAACGCTGGAAGGCGTTCATCGCGTGCAGCGCCTCGTTGCCCTTGACCAGGCCGGGATGGGCGTCGTCGCCTATCACCACGAACATCCGGTCGACACCTTCGAAGCGGCTGTTGATCGCCGCGGAGTCACGGTTGTAGGTGGACTCCGGCCAGAGGATCGGCGAGCCCGGGTTGGCGTCGCCGATCTTCAGGTCCAGCGAGTAGAGGCCGGCGCCGAGCACCACCAGCAGGCTGGCGCCGAGCACCCCATAGCGGGCCCGTGACAGGCTGACCCGCACCGCCAGGTCGAGCACCTTGCGCAGCATCGGCAAGCAGTCGATGGGATGGGCCACGCCATGGGGCTTGCGGATGAAGGACAGCATCACCGGCGTGAGAATCACGGCGCTGACGGTCAGGGTCGACACCCAGACCACCGCCAGCACGGTGAGCTTCTGCAGCATCGGGATCGGACTCAAGGCCACCACCGCCATGCACGCGGCGTCGGCGATCACCCCCAGCATGCCGGGACGGAACAGGTCGGCCAGGGCGACCCGGGCGGCGATGCGCGCAGTGTCGGCGCCGGGCGGCAACAGCTCAAGCTCGTCATCGAAGCGGTTGACGATCTGCACCGAGTGCGACACCGCCCGTGAGGTGATCAGCATGGCGACCACTATGACCAGCGGTTCGAAACTGATGTCCAGCAGCCGGCAGATACCCAGGGCCCAGAGCGCGCTGACCAGTCCCGCCAGCAGCGGCAGGGTCAAGCCGCGCCAGGTGCGCAGCAGGACGAAGAGCATCACCAGGGTCACCAGCAGGGCTGCGGCGACCAACTGGATGGTCTCCGGCAGATAGTGGCCTACCCAGCCATAGAGGATGGGGTCGCCCACCACACGGATCTTCACACTGCCGTCGTCGACCTTGGCGATCAGGTCGCGGATCTCGTGGAACACCTTGGTGTAGTCGACCTGCTGGTCGATGAAGTCGACCGTGACCAGGGTGGCCTGCAGGTCCTTGGACACATAGGGCCCGTAGACCAGCGGGTTGCGCAGGACGGCCTGCTTGAGTTCGGCCATCGCCTCGGCGTTCGCCGGCAGGTCCGGCCACATCAGCGGACGGCTTTCGATGCCGGCGGTCGAGGCACGCACTTCCTTGAGCTTCTTCGAGGCCAGGGAGGTGATCTGGTACTGGTTGACCGCCGACACTTCGCGCAGGCCCAGGGTGACGCTGCGCACCTTGTCCAGCACGTTGGTCTGGAAGATGTCACCCTGCTCCACCTCGAACATGATGGTGACCATGTTCGAGCCACCGAAGGTGTCCTTGAATTTCTCGTGGGTCTGCACGTACTCGTGACGCGACGGCAGCATGTCCTCGAAGACGGTGCGGACCTCGATGTGCAGGGCGAACCAGCTCAGCACCAGGGTGAGGAGCAGGAGTCCGCCGGCCACCCAGGCGCGCCGACGGATACAGAACTCGGCTATGCGTTCGATCATGGAATCTTCTCGACTGAAAGGAGCCAGGAGGGACTTCATGGCTGCAGCTCCGACCACTGGCGGCCATCCCAGCGGCCGATATCGGCGCCGGCCAGCCAGATGTTCTGGCCGTCCACCAGGGCACGGGTGTGCCAGGACAGGTTGCGCTCATCCAGGGCGCCGGTTTTCCAGCCCTCTTCGCCGCCGGAGACCCAGCGGCCGAGGGAACCGCTGGCGAACCAGCGGCCTTGTTGCGGTATCCAGAGGACGTCGAACAGGTGGTCGCGCATCCCCAGCTCGACCGCTTCCCAGTTCCGCCCGCCATCAAGGGTGATCAGCAGCGCGCCCTCCAGGCCGACCGCTACACCGTTCTGCGCATCGCGGAAATGCACCGACATCAGCGAACCGGGAATGGGCGCCGCGATTTCCTCCCAGTGCTGACCCAGGTCGTCGCTGAGCAGGACGCGACCGAATTCGCCAACCACCACCAGGCGACCGCCCTCGAGGATGGCCACGTCGTTCCAGGCCACGTCCTCTTCCTCGCGCAGGCGTTGCCAGCTCTGGCCGTAGTCGCGACTGACCAGCAGCGCGCCCATCTCGCCTGTGGCGATGGCCAGGCCGCCAGCACCTATCCGTACCCGGTTCAGCTTGTTGGCGACTTCCGAGCGCGGCACGCCGGCCGCGGCCTGCCAGTGCTGGCCGGCGTCCTGGCTATGCAGGATCACCCCGTCGTTGCCCACGGCCACTGCATGGCTGGCATCCCAGATGGCGATGTCCTGCAGGGTCCGCTCGGTCGGCGTGGGCAGGCGCCGGACAAGGCCGTTCGCGGCGATCGCGAGGATCTTGCCGTTGGAGCCGCTGGCCCAGATCTCGCCGGCAGGCGAACGCGCCAGTCCATAGAAATGGTCGCGGCGCTCCAGGGCCGGCGGGGTGACAGTGCCCCCTACGGGCTGCGGCTTGATAAACAGCCCGGCCCAGAGCAGGCCGGCGATGATCGACCAGGGCAGCACCGTCATCAGCGCATTCAGGGCGTGCTGCACGATGCCTGGGCGCGGTATCCGCTGGGCTGCGGCGTGATCGATTTTGATGAGTTTTGACATGGCTCGGGTCCACAGGGTTGGCGTCGTCTTTTTTCTGGTAATGGCGCCGGCAACGCAGGCAACCCCACTCTAGGTACCCCCCAGGAGCCGAACTATCCCGACACTGCACGGCTTGTCCCCCGGGCGCAGATATTCCCGCCGGCCCTGTGCATTCACGGGATAGCCAGTGGCCCCCGGAACGGGGCCTGAACGGTGTGGATAGCCGGATTTAGCGCGGGCCGGGATCAGAGCTGGAAACGGCTGACCAGGGTGTTGAGACGGCCCGCCAAGGACTGCAGGTCGTGGCTGCGCCGACGGACCTGGCCGGCACTGCGCGATGCGTTTTCCGCCGAAGTGGAAATGGCCACCAGGCTTCGCGACAACTGCTCGCTGGTCGCAGCCTGCTGGCCGGTCGCCGTCGCGATCTGCTGGCTCATGTCGCGCACCTGGCCGATCATCTGGGTGATCCGGTGCAACGCCTCGCTGGCGTCCCGAGCACTGGCAACGTTGGACTGCGAGCCTTGCCGGCTCTTTTCCACCATTCCCACCACCGTCTGGGTCCGGTCCTGGATCGTCGCGATGCTGCGGTGCACCTCCTCGGTGGAGTTATGCGTGCGCCGCGCCAGCGCCCGCACCTCGTCGGCCACCACGGCGAAACCCCGGCCCTGCTCGCCGGCACGAGCCGATTCGATAGCCGCGTTGAGCGCCAGCAGATTGGTCTGATCGGCGATCTCGCGGATCACCGCCACCACGCTGCCGATGGTCTGGCTGGTGCCCTCCAGCTGTTCGGTGAGGGCAAATATCTCCTCCAGCAGTGCCGCGTTGCGGGTGATCGCGTCGGCCAGCGCAGCCACCGTGTCCTGTCCCCTGGTCACCGCCTGGTCACCCTCGCTGGTGGCCCTGGCGGTCAGGTCGGCATTTCCGGCGACCTCTTCGACGGTAGCGGCCATCTGCTGCATGGCGGCTGCCAGCTGGCCGATCTCATCCCGCTGCGCATCCACACCGGCCCCGGCTGCCTGACTCTCCTGCTGGAGCGCCTCGGAGGTGTCGTGCAAGGTCTGGCCGGTACTCTTGATCTCGGCAACCAGCTCGGCCAGGGAGCCGATGAAGCGATTGAATTCGCGGGCCAGCGTCGCCAACTCATCCTGCCCCTGGACCGGCAGGCGGGCACGCAAGTCGGCTTCGCCGGAGGCCAGCTGCCTGACCCCCAGCACAACGGCGTTCAACGGCCGCGCCAGGGCCTGGCCAAGCAGCAGGATCAACACCGCAGCGATCAATACGGCGGCCGTCCCCAGCAGCAACAGCTTCATCGCCAAGGCCTTGACCCCACCCAGGACCGCAGCACTGGGCAAGGCCACGCCGAACGACCAGGGCGTCGCCGTATCGCCGATGGCCACCGGCACCGCGAGCATGAAGATTTCTTCCCCCATGGCCGGCGAGACGAAGCGCAGGGTCAGTGGCCGCCCCTGGCGTACCGCGTCGATCATGGGTTGCAGGTACTCGCCCATGAAGTCCGCCTCGGTTTCGGCCTCCTTGCGCCCGATCCGGCTCGGATCGGGATGCGACACCAGCGTGGTGTCGTGGGCGGTCAATGCGGCCAGGCCCACACCCAGCGGGCGCAGCCGGGCAACCCGGGCCTGCAACTGCTTCGCGTCCAAGGCGAGACCCAGGTTGCCGACCACCCGTCCGTTCTGGCGTACCGGAATGAGCAGCGGGATGGCCGGCTCCGCGGAACCGAGCCCTGGCAAGGTGCGGGGAGGCTCGACCCGCTCGCGTTCGACGGCATTTCGCCCCACCACCCCGGCCAGGGCTTGACCTTGCTCAACCGTGGCAGGCCGGATGCGAGCGCCATCACGCAGCCAATAGACCGGCGTGCGCCCCTCCCCCTGCGATGGCAGCCACCAGGCGGAACTCACCTTGGGGCTGGTGTGCAACAGGGTCTCGAGCATCTGGTCGGCAATCCGGCTGTCCACCAGCTCGCCATCGGCCAGCTCCCGACCGAGCAGTTCGCCCGTGGTACGCGCCGAATACAGGGCGCTGTCGAAGTACGCCCCGATTTCGGCGGCCTGCTGGCGCACGATGGCGTCCACCGCCACTTCGGCCAAGGCTTCGGTCGAGGCCTTGCTCGACTGGTAGACCAGCAGCACGGTGGCTAGGTAAACGAGGATGGTCAGCGGCAGGACGGTGATGAGCAGCTTGTTCTTCAGGGACAGTCTGGCCAGCATGCGAACTCCTGTAGCGGGCGGCCGGCGGCTCATCCCTGGCCCCGCGGATTCAATGGCGATGTCTGTGTCGTTGATCGCGGCGCACCTCTCGGAGTACGCCGCCTTTTCGCGAATGAATTCGCTCCCACAAGGCCGATCGGCTCTTTGTGGGGGCGAATTCATTCGCTGAGGGCAGCAAAGCTGCCCCTTCAAGCTCCAATTGGCAGACCTACGGTCTGCATAGCGATTGAAATCGCCCCTACAAAGCGTGCAGACGATCAGGCCTTGCGCGCCGCCAGCAGGTCCAGCGCCACGTCGACGATCATGTCTTCCTGGCCGCCGACCATCCGCCGCCGGCCCAGCTCGACCAGGATGTCGAGGGTCTTCAGCCCGTACTTGGCCGCGGCCACCTCGGCATGCCGCAGGAAGCTGGAGTAGACGCCGGCATAGCCGAGGCCGAGGGTCTCGCGGTCGACCCGCACTGGGCGGTCCTGCAGCGGGCGCACCAGGTCGTCGGCGGCGTCCATCAGCGCGTAGAGGTCCGTGCCGTGGTTCCAGCCCAGGCGCTCGGCGGCGGCGATAAAGACTTCCAGCGGCGCATTGCCGGCGCCCGCGCCCATGCCGGCCAGGCTGGCGTCGATGCGGTCGCAGCCTTCCTCCACCGCGACGATCGAGTTGGCCACGCCGAGGCTGAGGTTGTGGTGGGCGTGCATGCCGGTCTGGGTGGCTGGATCGAGGACGGCCTTGAAGGCGCGCATGCGCTCGCGGATGTCCTGCATGTTCATCGCGCCACCGGAGTCTGCCATGTAGATGCACTGGGCGCCGTAGCTTTCCATCAGCTGGCCCTGCTTGGCCAGCTCCTCGGCCGGAATCATGTGGCTCATCATCAGGAAGCCGACGGTGTCCATGCCAAGGGAACGGGCGAATTCGATGTGCTGCTTCGACACGTCCGCCTCGGTGCAGTGAGTGGCCACCCGCACGCTGCGGGCGCCGGCGTCATAAGCCGCTTTCAGGTCATGCAGGGTGCCGATGCCGGGCAGCAGCAACACGGTGAGGCGGGCGTGCTGGATGACGTCGGCCGCCGCTTCGATCCATTCCAGGTCGGTGTGCGCGCCGAAGCCGTAGTTGAAGGACGAGCCCTGCAGGCCGTCGCCGTGGGTCACCTCAATGGCATCGACCTTGGCCTGGTCCAGGGCGCGGGCGATGGCCTGTACCTGCGGGATGGAGTACTGGTGGCGGATCGCGTGGCTGCCGTCGCGCAGGGTCACATCGGAGATATAGAGTTTCTTGCCGTTCATGCCGAAGCTCCCATTGCGAGGGCCATACGCTCGGCGGTGGCCAGCGCGGCGGAGGTCATGATGTCGAGGTTGCCGGCGTAGCTCGGCAGGTAATGGGCGGCGCCTTCCACTTCGAGAAACACCGAAGTCTTCAGTCCGGAGAATGTTCCGTGGCCGGGGATATGCAGCGGCGCGGATTCCGGAATCACATCGAACTGCACCCGCTGCTTCAGGCGGTAGCCGGGGACATAGGCCTGCACGGCGGCGGCCATCTCCTCGATGGAGGCTTCCACCTCGGCTTGGTCGGCGGCCTCGCTGAGGACGAACACGGTGTCGCGCATCATCAGCGGCGGCTCGGCCGGATTCATGATGATGATCGCCTTGCCCTTGGCCGCCCCGCCGATCACTTCGATGGCTTTCGAGGTGGTTTCGGTGAATTCGTCGATATTGGCGCGGGTGCCGGGGCCGGCGGATTTGCTGGCGATGGAGGCGATGATCTCGGCGTAGTGCACCTTGGCCACGCGCGATACCGCCGCGACCATGGGGATGGTGGCCTGGCCGCCGCAGGTGACCATGTTGACGTTGGTCGCGGCGAGGTGCTGCTCCAGGTTGACCACCGGCACGCAATAGGGGCCGATTGCGGCCGGGGTCAGGTCGATCACACGAAGATCGGGCTTGTGGCCCCGCAGCAAGGCGTCATTCTTCACGTGCGCCGACGCACTGGTGGCATCGAAGACGAAGTCGATCTCGTCGAAGATCGGCAGGCGGGTCAGGCCCTCCACGCCTTCATGGGTAATGGCCACGCCCAGTCGTGCTGCGCGGGCCAGACCGTCGGACGCCGGGTCGATACCGACCATGGCGCCCATCTCCAGGTGCTGCGCGTTACGCAGCACCTTGATCATCAGGTCGGTGCCGATATTGCCGGAACCGATGATGGCGACTTTGAGTTTCTTGCTCATGGACTGGACTCTCTTTTCAATCAGTCGGCACTGAACTGCACGGCCACCTGGCCGATGCCGTCGATCACCGCCTCGAAGCGGTCACCGGCGGCCACCGGCGCCATCGGGCCGAGGGCACCGGTGAGGATCAGGTCTCCCGCGCGCAACGGCTCACCCAGCCGCACCATGGTGCGGGCCAGCCACACGGCGGCATTCAACGGATGGCCAAGGCATTCGGCTCCGCCGCCGCTGGATACTTCCTCGCCATTGCGGGTCATGCGCATGGCAGCCTGGCGCAGGTCCAGCCCGTCCAGGCGACGGGCCGGGCCACCGAGGACGAAGCAACCACTGGAGGCGTTGTCGGCCACGGTGTCGACGAAGCGGATGTTCCAGCCAGCAACGCGGCTGCCGACGATCTCCAGGGCCGGCAACACGTAGTCCACGGCGCTCATCAGTTCGACCAGGGTGGTGTCGGCGCGCGGCAGGTCGCGTGCCAGGACCAGGGCGATCTCGGCCTCGATCTTCGGCTGCAGCACGCTGCCGATCGGCACCACCTCGTTGTCGCCGTAGGCCATGTCGGCGAACAGGGTGCCGAAGTCCGGCTGGTCGACACCCAGCTGCGCCTGCACCTTGGGATTGGTCAGGCCGATCTTGCGGCCCACCACGCGGCGGCCCTCGGCCACGCCATGGGCGATGTTCAGGCGCTGGATGGCGTAGGCCGCCTCGGCATTGTCTACGCCGATGCGCTCACGCAGCGGGGCGATGGCCTCGCCGCTGGCTTCGGCGCCGCGCAACGCGGCGGCCATTTGTTCCAGGGAATCTTTCGAAAGGGTCATCTCGCACCTCGGGCTCAATGGGTGAGGAAATCCAGCACCATGCGGTTGAACGTGTCGGCGTGCTCCCACTGCGCCCAGTGGCCGCAGTTGTTGAACACGTGGAGTTCGGAATTGGGGATGCCGGCCACCAGGCGCAGGCCGGTGTCCATGGGCACGAAGCGGTCGTTGCGGCCCCAGATCACCAGGGTCGGCGCCTTGATCTCACCCAGGCGCGGTCCGAAATCGGGGAATTGCTTCGGATTGGCGGCCAGGCTCCTGGTGAAGTTTTCCAGGTGGTCACGGCGCGCCAGCATGTTGTCCAGGCGCGCCTGGAACAGTTCCTCGGTGAGGTCGCTGGGGTCGAAGACGAAGACGTTCATCATCTTCTTCAGGTTGTCGATGCTGGGGTCGCGGTACAGGCCCTGGAGCAGCTTGATGCCTTCGGTGGGCATCGGCACGAAGGGGCTGGCGCCGCCAGTTCCGCCGCCCATCAGCACTAGCTTGCCCACCCGCTCCGGCCAGCTCAGGGCGAAGGCGACGGCGCTGTGGCCGCCCATGGAGTTGCCGAGGATGTGCACGCGGTCGAGGTCGAGTTGGTCGACCAGACCTTTGAGAATCCGGGCGTTAAGGTCCGACCGCGAGCCGGTGCAAACGATGGAGTCGCTTTTGCTCCAGCCCGGGCAGTCCAGCAGGATCACGCGGAAGCCGGCATCCACCAGCGGCTGGATGTTGCGGTTGAAGTTGGCCCAGCCGCTGGCGCCGGGACCGGAGCCGTGCAGCATGACCACGGTCTCGTCGCCTTGGCCGCAGTCGTTGTAGTGGATGTTCAGCTCCAGCTCGCCTTCCTGGATACGAATGAACTGGCTGGTGGAGGCTTCGGTCAGTGCGGTCATCTCATGACTCCTTGGAGGCGGATTGGGGCTGGGCGCTGAGCGCGCCGAAGCCGGCGATCCACTCGGGAATCGGCCGGTAGTAGCGGCTGCTGGCCTGGTAGGGGCCGAAGGCGGACAGCGCGGCGAAGGCCGCCACCCAGGTCTTCACCTCGTGGGTGGACTTGCCGGCAATGGCGGACAGCTCGGCATTGCCCAGACCATCGAGCTCTGCCAGGCGGCCTTCGGCGAGGAGGTCGAGAAACTGCTGGTCCCACGCGGGATTGAGCGGGTGCAGGCTGTTCTGGTCCTCGACGAAGCGCCGCGCGGCGTTGATCACCCGCTGCTGGCGCGCCTCGCGCTCATCCGCCGGCAGATGGCGACCGCTGCCCTTCAGGCGATCGGCCATCAACCCCTCGGCCCGAGCGAGTTCCGGCACCGGCGGCTGGTGCGACAGGCCGCCGGAGCCAAGGAACAGGACCCTCTTGTCCAGCGTCCGGGCAAAGCGGCCGACCGCCTCGCCCAGCAAGCGGGCGCGCTGGAAGCTGGGCAGCGGGGTGGCCACCGAATTGATGAAGACCGGAATGACGGGGTACCCCTGCAAACCGCCGAGCAGCTCTTCCATTGGCTGGGCAAAACCGTGGTCGACCTGCATGCGGTAGGACACCGCAGCATCGACGCCATCAGCCAGCACCGCCTCGGCACATTGCTCGGCCAGCGCCTGCGGCACGCTGATCACACCGGCGGCAGTGCCGAAGTCGCCGATGGCGTGGGCCGCCATGCCGATGCAGAACGACGGCATCACGTCATAGAAAAAGCCGTTGTAGTGGTCCGGCGAGAACAGGATCACCAACTCCGGCGAAAAACGTTCGATCCGCTCGCGCGCCGCGGCGATCACCGCGTCGACCTCAGCGAGCACCTCCGGTGCAGGGTCGACATGGCCGACCAGAGGCGTGTGCGACAGGCACTGCAGCAGCGCGCTCATCGCTGTGCTACCCACAGCGATCGCGGCGTCAGGCACAGGCAGGCGGGATGGGTTGAATGGCTCATGCGGGACAGGCTCCGTAACTGCGTCGGCAACGCCCCTCCCGGAAAGAGGGCGCTCGGGCAATGGTGGCCTCTCGAAAACCGAGGCTGACCCGACCGAGGATAGGGAGCTGCCCCCCGGCAGGCGCTCCCGTGGCGTACGGCGCTATCCCGAAAGCGCAAGAATGTGAGCGGGCCTGTTTCCTCCGAATGGCCGAGTACTCGTCAACCGCTTCCCACCAGCCCAACGGCCGCCTTTGCCCTACGTGCGGTAATGCCAGGCGACACCGAGCGGGCTAACGTTTCCCATTAATGCACCCACCCTGATATCAAGAGGAGACTATGGCTTGGCAACAATGTCCCGTATGCCATGGCAGCCGTGCGATTCTCAAAAATGGATACGCGACAGAGTGCCGCTACTGCCGGGGTTTGGGGAAAGTCTACGAATCCACTTCGAAGTCTGTTACGGGTGGACTCTTCCTTCAGATAGCCCTGCAGGTATTGGCGTCATTGGCCGCTGGATACTTGGCGGCAGAGTATGAAAAGCAGTGGGACCCGACGGACAAGCTGATACTGGGTGCCCTGGTGGCCGCTGCAGTCTATTGGTGCCTGACCCTGAAGGTGTTTCGGGAGTTGCTTTTGTGGGGCATGGCTCTGGTGGCCATCTATCACGTCTACGAAGGCTGGATTCACCGTTGAATTGCTGGAGGACACTTCTGACTGACTCGTAGGCCTTTTTTGCCCGCGAGACCCGCTACTCGACTTCGGTCAAAGGCTGCCGAACAGCTCGGCAGGCAGATCGAAGGCAATGCTTCCTGCCTGGCGCTGCCGGGCAGCGATGACACCGCAGGTGGCTGTCCGGCCGCACTTGCCCCCACGCAGCAGCGCTATTTTCCAGCGCCGACCTGCCATTTCCGCATGCCAGGTAGTCCGAAACTCCCACCCCGCCTGGGAGTATCGGGCGATACGCGATCCTCCGGCATTTCCCCATAGTTGGGGCCTGCATCAACCAAGGCAACGGTCAAACCTCGCTGCCTGGCACTACGCAGGAGGAAATCATGGCTATCACTATCACCGGAACACTGATCATCGACGAGACGTTGGGTCTACAGAACGCGACGGCCGGCGGCAGCGACATCACAGGCAACGACGTTAAAGCTGGTGTGGGATTCCTCACCACCGGCGTAACTGCATTCGACACTCTTTTGAATGCCGTGGTGGTGCAGGATCTCACTGGGGTCAACGTCACCGTCTCCGTGAGCAACGGCACCTCCGACGATCTTGATGGCAGTTCCATGCTCAGCGGTTTCGGGGCCAATGTCACCGATCTGGCCTTCACCAATTCCACGGGTGGTCCGCTGCTTGGGGAAGAGGCACTGACTACGCTTGGCACCTCCCTGCTGACCGTCGACGGCCGCAAAATCTACCTCTACAGCTATACGGGCGCCGACCTGGGCATTGATGAGAACAACGTCGTGTTCGGCCGCGAGGCCAATGCCGACGGTTCGGCAAACCCCACCGGCGACGTCGTTTTCGCCGCGTACCTGCAACCCACGGACGCTTCCGGTGCCGTCCAGAGCTCCGATCTGAACGCCGTGGGCTCCAAGGTCTGGCTGGTGCAGTACGAGGAAATCAAGCACCCGGATACCACCAACCCCGACGACGCCTTGAGCCTGGCCAACCTCAATGTCACGGTCAGCAATCGCAGCGACTTCTCGCTGCAAGGCGCGCCTTCAGGCCAGAACCTGTTCCTGATGTACGGCGACGGAACCCCCAGCGCGACCGACGCGGTGATCATCGTCACCGGCAAGAACCCGATCGACCAATCCGCCCCCAATGCTCCGGCCATCACCGACGGCGACACAGTCAACACCGGCCAGGGCGGCGGCCCCACCACCCTGGGTACCAACAGCCAGCAAATCGTGGAAGGCACCGGCTTGTACTTCACCTTCGCGATGGGCGCGAACCCGGACTTCACGGTCAACGCTGACCATTCGGCGACCTCACTTGGATTCCTGGACCAGAACGAGGCGGACGTGGAGGCCAACATCGACTTCACCTCGCTCTACAGCAGCAATGGGGCCAGTTTTTCCGTTGTCCAGTCGGCCTCGGGCGATAAATCCACGCTGGAAATCAGCGCCTCCACAACGCCTTTCAATCCAGGTACTGCTTTCATCAACAACCTGCAGAACAACACGCCGGTTGAGGTCAACAAGGTCACCATCACCACCCAGCCCACCGGGCACGGCAAGAATGCGGTTCCGGGTGAGACCCTGGTGTTTGACAAGGGCAGTATTGGAACGACCCCCACCACGCTGAGCGGCATCACGGTCACGTTCTCCGCCAATACCGTGGTAATCAAAGGCCTGGAAGCCGACGACCTGATCGCCTACAACACCGTCGTCCCACACAACCGTGTGCTGATCGACAACATCGGTTCGACCGACACCAACTTCGACGCCCCCTTCGACATTGGCGGCTTCGCCCTGATCAACTCCAATATCACAACAAGTCCGTTCCCGGCACTGACGTTCCACGATGACGGGCCGACGGCGCAGCTCGCCCGCACAGCCGACAACCTGGTACTGGACGAATCGCTGGGCCTGGATGCGAACGACGCCAACGCCGAGGACGACGACGTGCCGCCCGGCACCGACCCGTTCACGGGCTCCTACGGCGCACCGATCGGCGCGGTCGCGGGCGTGAATCTAGCCGACACGACGACGGATACCGGGACCGATGTCGTGGGTGCGACGACGGCGGTAACGCTGTCCATCGTCAACGGCGACGGATCGGATTCTGGCCTTGATACGACCGACGGCACGCAGATCAACCTGTGGAAGGAAGCCAACGGCGATGTGACGGGACGCGCCGGCAATGCCAGCGCCACGGTGATCTTCGCAATCAGGATCGACAACGACGGCAAGGTCTCGGTAGCGCAGTACGACTCGATCAAGCACCCGACCTTCCCGAACAACTACGACGAAGAACTTGACCTGACCGGCAAGCTCGATGCCGTGGTAACGGTGACCGATGGCGACGGCGATGTGGCTACCCACAACATCGGCATTGGCGACGGCATTAACTTCCAGGACGACGGGCCGACGGTGTCGACCAACGCAACGGTGCTGCTCGACGACGATGCGTTCACTGGTGGCAACCCGGGCGGCTTGGGCGACGATGCGAACTCGGCCAACGTCAGCGGCACCTTGGGCCACGCATTTGGCGAGGACGATGAAGGTGCGACAGTGGCATACCGGACGAATGGCGCCCCCACGGGCTTCAGCTATGAACTGTCGGACACCAGCCTGCTGGTCAAGCAGGGCACGACCACGGTGCTGACGCTGACGATGGTCGCGACAACCGGCGCCTACACGGTGGAGCAAAACAGCCCGATCCTCCATGCGGCGGGCCTGACCGAGAATAACCAGACGTTTACCATCACCTACCGGGTGACCGATGGCGATGGCGACACGGCCGATGGCACGCTCTCCATCGACGTCGATGACGACACCCCGGTCGTGACGGCCAAGTCGAATCTGGTCTATGCGAACGCCAGCAACTCGCCGCCGTTGACGGATGTCGGTGGCACGGGTGTCTTCGCTTACTCGATTGGCGCGGACAAGCATGTGGCGCCTTACAGCGCGTCGAACACCGACTTGTCCGTCACGCTCACGGGCGTCACGGTGGGTACGAACCCCATCACCAACCGATCGGTGAGTTGGGCCTCGGAGACTGATAGCCTGGCGGTGTTCAACGTGGGCTTCACCTACGTGTCCAATCCAACGACGGGAGCGACCACCAACGCCACCGGCACGCTGACCTTTGACAAGGTGGCTGACACGTACACCTTGAAACTGGATCAGGAGATTCAGAGCTTCAGCATCCTGAACACCTCGACTCCTGGAAACCCCCTTCAGGGCTATGCGCTCGACTCAGCCGCGACCGTTGGATCGAATCCGCCGGTCTCGGTGATGACGCTTGCCAGCAACTTCTTTGTGCAGTTCGAGGGATTCGGCGTGATTAATGGGACGCCCCAAACCTTCGCTTACGACACCAACACAGGCTTGTTCTCGAATGATCGACGGTATGTCACGGTCTCATCGAGTTCGATTGGCGCTGCCAGCGACACACTCCAATCGGACGAGGTGATTGATCTGGACTTTTTCAAAGAAAATCCCGAAGGGTTCACCGGTTCTCTCGCGACCGAGCCCAGGGCCACGAGCAAGGCGATCTTTATCGAGTTCACACAGGCCGGCCCTGGTGCTGGCAAAGACATGGTGGTGGTACTGAAGCTGGTTGATGACATTACCGGGGCAACAGCCAATCGGACCTTCATTGTTGGAAACTCAACCGGTAATGACGACGTGTTCAATGCCAATCTGCCCGCCTACGGATTTGTGGCCAGAGCACAAAACGGCATCGTGGTCTTCGAGAGCAATGACTACAACTTCGGCGATGAGCACTACTCGATCCAGGGTGCGCAAGTGGTGACATCGACCCAAGGCGTAAGCGGGACCGGGTACCAGCTCAATGGGGCCATCGACAATCCCGCGACTCCGACGGGTGAAGGCGCAACAACCGATGCCCAGATCGCTTTCGGCGGCGCCACGACTGAGGGGAATAACGAACCCATCAAGATCGTCAACATCGGCTTCGTGACGACGTCGACACCGGACGCCCACCTGACTTTCGATGTGGTGGTGACGGATGCCGACGGTGACGCGACGGCCACGCAGACCCTGGATGTGGCGATTGTTGGCGACGACGGCGTGACGGCCTCAGCGAATGCGGACACCTTCGTGATCGGCGACACGGACGTTGACGGGTTGCTCTCCATGGTCACGACTGTCATCGATGGCGGCTTTGCCACCGGCATTGACAAGCTGGACTTCACGGCGGCTGGTTCCGGAGCGAACTACACCGAAGTGCTGACGCCGGCCACCAACCTGGCGGCGTTCACAGCCGCCGCCGATGAAGAGCTGGACGGCACGACGAACTACTACTTCGGCGTGGTCGGAAGCGACGGCTACCTGGCCCAGGATGCTGATGGCGAGGGGATCACAAACATCATCAAACTGGTCGGTGTAACGGATATGACAAGCACTGACATTGTCTGATCGCCGTTGCGGGTAGACGGCCTGGCTCCCACAAGGGGCCAGGCCGTTTTCATTGGGCCGCTTCTTTCCTGAGATGCCATTGCCGGGATTGCAGGGCGCACAAGAACTCGTTGCTTGTCCCCTGCTCGATGATTGCTTGCGCTGCACCGTGGCGTGCCCCAGTCAATCCGTCTCCCCCTAAGCGGATTCGGGCGGTTCTTCTCTATTGGTGAGCCCGTGCTTCAGCGCATACATCAGCAAGTCGGTCCGATTGATGAGGTTGAGCTTGTGATAGATGCTGCTGAGGTGGTTATGCACCGTGTGTTCGCTGATGCCCAGGCGCGCGGCGATGCACATGTACTTGGCAGACGGGTCTCCGACAATGGTGCGGATCAATTCCTTCTCCCGCAGGGTCAATTGCGCCTGTTTCGCGTGCTCCGGGTCGCCGTTCACGTGAGCGTGCCCGTTTGCGCTATAGCCGGAAAGCCCGCCAGCCCAGGCTATATCCAGTCCATTGTCGCGATGGTGGACCTTGATGATGGCCTGGGTGATCGACTCCGTCGGGGCTTCCGCCAGCACGACGCCCCTTGCGCCGGCCTCTATTGCCTGGGCGACGGGAACGGCCTCATACAGGCCCTTGAGCACCAGTACTTTCATTTCGGCGTTGCGGGCGAGTCCAGCGATGACCTCCAGCGGATCCAGCGCATCCGGAAAGAAGCTGAAAAAGATCACATCGGGACGCAACTGAGCGGCAAGCTCCAGCGCAATCGCGTAGGTGGTGGCCTGGCCGCTCACTTCCATTCGGGGTTTCCTGGCATTGATCAAGTCATGCAGGCCCATGAGGACGAGGGGACGACAATCGATCAGCATCACGCGTATGGGATTTGTGCGAGCTGGCATGGCCTTTCTCGCTCCCCTGCAAAATGAAGGATTCGTTTCGATGACAGCTGGTTTTATATAAGTGGGCTTTGGGCATATTGCCAGCAGCCGCGGACCTGCAGCGGAGATGGCGGGATAAACGGCTATCCGCTTCAAACTGGGCAGCCGTTCAAGGCGGAGAACAGGTGCTCCAGTCGGCCTGATGCAGTCCAGGCAAGCACCTGCGGCATTTTCTCGGGAGTCAAAAGGGTGACGCGAACACGGACACTTTCCCTCGCGCCCATTCGGTCGACGCAATCTCTGGACTTCCTGCCGGCACTGACCTGACCAACCAGTCATCCCGCCGCTGCCCCGTTTCCTTGACGGACGCCCTGGCGCTGCCTAGACCACATCCCGCAGTCCACTGTGCCAATGCGCCTGGACGGTGCCTGTTGCCGAGCGGATTGGCGGCCCGACTTTCGCAGTCGGCACTTCCCCTATCCGCCACCCCCTGGCGACCAGGAACGAGATAACAACAATGAAATGGATTCTGAAGCTGCCCCGTCGCGGCTGCCTGCGCGGCACCGCCCTCCTCGTCCTTTGCTCCCTGGCCATGACCGGCCAGGCCGCCGACAACCAGTCGCTGACGCGTTCCATCACCTCCCTGGGCGGGGCCCAGGTACAGGGGGTGGCGGATGTCGGCAACACTCAGTCCTGGCGCGCCATTCCCTATGCCGCGCCACCGCAGGGCGACTTGCGCTGGCGGGCGCCGCGCAATCCGGGTGCCTGGAGTGGCGTGCGCGATGCCAGCCGCTTCGCCAGCATCTGCCCGCAACTGGGGAGCTTCTTCGGTGCGCCGGACCCGGCCACCTTCGGCCAGCCGATCGGCTCGGAAGACTGCCTCTACCTCAATGTCTGGCGGCCGAAAAGCACGGAGTCCAACCTGCCGGTGCTGTTCTGGATCCACGGCGGTTCCAACCTCAAGGGCGCCGTTTCCGAGCTGGTCTACAACGGCGCCAACTTCGCCCGCAATGCCAATGTCGTGGTGGTCTCGGTGAACTACCGCCTGGGCAGCCTGGGCTGGCTGTACAACGCCGCCCTGCAGGACGGCGACGCCAAGGACAACTCGGGCAACTTCGCCACCCTGGACCTGATCAAGGGCCTGGAGTGGGTGCGCGACAACGTCGCCCAGTTCGGAGGCAACCCGAACAACGTCACCATCGCCGGGCAATCCGCCGGCTGCATCAACGCCTGGGGCCTGCTGCAGTCGCCGCTGGCCGACGCCCTGGTGGACCGCATGATCTGCATGTCGGGCCTGCCCAACGCCTATCCCACGGCCCTGGGCGAGTTGCAATCCAACGGCATGATCGACCGGCTGCTGGTGGAGAAAGGCCATGCCAACGACACGCTGCAGGCCGCCGCCTTCCGCCAGGCACAGGGCGCGGCCTGGGTGCGTGGCTTTCTCCGTGGCCTGCCGGCGGCGGACATCGTGCGGCACACGCCAACACCCGTCGTCATGGGGCATTTCACCGACGGCCATGTGATTCCCTGGGCCGGCTACGTCGACCTGATCGCTGGCGGCTACCACAAGGTGCCGATGATCCTCGGCACCACCAAGGACGAGGGCACCTACTTCGCTGGCGAACTGCTCGGCTACTTCAAGCCGAACCACGCGCAGATGTGGGACATGGTCAACCACCAGAACCCGGCCAACCTTGCCATCACCGACATAGTCAAACCGGAGCTCTACCCCAGCTACCGTCCGGTGCACCGCGCGTTGAGCCTGGGCATCGACCTGACGGTGGACAACATCTGCCGCTACCTGCGCCTGCTGCAGGGCGGCATCTACCGCTACAACTTCGACTGGGACGACGCCCCCGCCCCCTGGCAGGAGGCGCTGGGCGCGGTGCACGGCATGGACGTACCCTTTCTTTTCGGCAACTTCCCCGCGGCGCCCCAGGAGGACTTGTTCCGTTTCATCAGCAGCAGTGTCAACCAGGGCCAGCGCGCGGCACTGTCCGGCAAGTTCACCCGGTACGTCGCGCAATTCATGCGCACCGGCAATCCCAACAAGACCTTCGACGGCTTGCCCGATTGGTACGACTGGTCGAATTTCTGGGTCTTCCAGAAGCGGCTGATCCTGGATAACACCATCAGCAGCAGCTCCCACGACGTCTGGCTGTCGGACGTGAACAGCGCCCTGAACCAGCTGGGCACGGATGACCAGCAGAAGGTGCTGGACCTGATGAATGGCCAGCAGGTGCAACTGGAAGACGCGGGTGTCGGCTACCAGTAGCCCGGAAAGCAGAACCCCCGGAGCTTTCGCTGCCGGGGGTTCTGTCTTTGAAGATGGGTGACGTCCGTGTCGCTTGATTTCATTTTGCCACTATTTGTTCAGGCAGCGCTACGGGTAAAAACAATTATCGTTCAGCCCGGTGGGAATGCCGGAAGGTTTCGGCATCGTCCAGGGTGGGGTCGAACAGGGGATCCTCCGGATCGCGCTCCAGTTCCAGGTCGACGCAATCGGGATCGATCAGCCAGCGCGGGAAATCCGGCTGGCGCTTGCTGTCATTTCCAGAAATGCCGCTTCTTCGCTCACTACTCATGCTGCACCTCTTCCGACCAACACGGTCCGTAAATATTTGAGTCGCGAAGGCGCGCCATCGTTCAGCCAATCGGTCCACCACCGGTCAGCGCTCACCCGGTCCCGCCCTGGCTAGCCGATGTCAGGTGCTGCGGTCGTCCCTGGCACCGACGCCGATCAGCATCAGTGCTTGATCTTCGCTGATCCAGAAATTGCCGTCGACGCAACGGATCACCGGAGCGTGGATCTGCTGATCGGTGGCAATCACGACCTGCTGAATGGGCAACTCGATCAGCTTGCCGTCGAGTTCCAGGGTACAGATGCCACGTTCCAGGTCTATGGTCACGACCATCGCGCCCTCCTTCGGTTGGCAGTCAAGCGACCGTGCCGCACGGTATCGGCAGCGACGCTCAGGCGGCATGGACGCCGGGTCGAAGCGGGCTCGGCACGCAGCATCCGCATGGTTGGCATCCTCGCCTACCCTGCAAGTTTGGCCGATGGTCGTCCGGAACGCAGGTCCACAGGGGCCGGACTCTATCGCTCCGGTGGGGAGGAAAGGCGTCGCCCCCTCTCGGAACCGGCGCCCGTTGCTGCGGCGGTGGCCGGCTGGCATCCGGCAAGTACGGACTCCACAGATCAATAAACCGGCGGCGCCTCCGGCAGGACTTCAGGGTCCGGGATATGGGGCATGGTCCAGGGGTCGAGGTTGCGCCCCTGACGCTGTAGGTCAGTGCGGGCCTGTTCGATCACCCCGGCCAGGCGCACGGGGCTGGCGTACTGGGTGCTGAGGATGTGATCGATGCCGTGCACCTGCTGGCCGTGCAGGTCGTGGATGCTGATGCTGAAGCTGTCGTCTTCTTCATGGGCCTGGGCCTTGCAGCCGTAGGGGACGAAGGCTTCGCTGGCCAGGCGCATGGCGGTGTTCCGGCTGAGGGTTGTGGTCATGGCGAACTCCGGCAAGGTGGCTTGAGTAAGGTTGACCACGGCAATGCGGGAGTGGGTTCCGGTAAAGCGATGGAGGGCAGGACTGCCTGAGTAATGCTTATGCCATCAAGCAAAGACTTTTTAATTCGAAGAGTTGGAATTATCGATTGGTGAAATCCCACTTTTCCCTCACCCAATTACCCGGTTTTCTGGGAGCGGGAAAAGGCGACTGGGTTGGCGCGGCTCCTGGCCTTGCAGGGACGAATTCATTCGCCAAGGGCCGCAAAGCGGCCCTACGGAACTGGACGCTCCCTCTGAAGAAACCCGCCAGAAGCGCCAAGACCTTGATCCTTAAGGGTTTAAAACAACATCAACGGCGTTGATGTTTGCTATCGGGCGTGATCACTTTTTAATCAGCCCCCCATCCGTAAGATTGGCTCCGTACCCAGTTTCCAGCCCCCCTCGAGGAGCCCCAGATCATGAAAACCCAAGCCTTCGCCGCCCTGTTCATCACCACCCTGAGCACCAGCGTCTTCGCCCTGCCGTCCGATTCCCAGCCGGTGCTGGGTGAGTCCAAGCAAGGTACCTACATCCAGGTCGTCGACCCGGTTGCCGCTGAAGGCAGCTTCATGGTTCTGGACCGCGTCGCCGAAGGCGGTTCCGACCGCACCGGTGCCAACCGTATCGCTGAAAGCGGTTCCGACCGCACTGGCGCCAACCGTATCGCCGAAGGTGGCTCCGACCGCACTGGCGCCAACCGCATCGCCGAAGGTGGTTCCGACCGCACCGGTGCCAACCGCATCGCTGAAAGCGGCTCCGATCGCACCAATGCTTTCCGCGTCGCTGAAAGCGGCTCCGATCGCACCAATGCTTTCCGCGTCGCCGAAGGTGGTTCCGACCGTCTGCTGCAAGCCCAGCGCATCAGCTGATCGACGCGCGCTCCACCCCTTCAAAGCCCGGCGGATGCCGGGCTTTTTGTTGCCTGCATCAGGGGTAGCGGGAACGCCCTCCTATGGGAGCGAATTCATTCGCGCAAGCCGGCCAGGAATCCCCGAAACCTCACCCCGCATCTGGGGATTTTCCCCACTAACGGGGTCGTTTCGCGTCGGCCTGGAGGCGCTGGTAATGCCCCAGCACACTGGGCACATAGCGCTGGGTTTCCGGGTAGGGAGGAATGGCGCGATCGTAGGCGAGCACGGCGCCGGGACCCGCGTTGTAGGCGGCCAGCGCCAGGGAGAGATCGTTGCCGAACAACTTCATCATGCGCTTGAGATAGCGCGCCCCACCGCGGACGTTGGCAGCCGGGTCGAACACATCCCCTACGCCCAGGTCCCGCGCGGTTTCGGGCATCAACTGCATCAAGCCGGCCGCGCCCTTGGGCGACACCGCCATGGGGTCGTAGTTGGATTCGGTCTTGATCACCGCGTGCAGCAGCTCCGCCGGCAGGTCGTAGTCGAAGGCCGCCTGGGCCACGATCAGGGCGTAGCGCGGCGCCTTCTGCGGGCGTTTTCGCTTGGGCGCGACAACGGGCGGAGTCCGGGCCATCAGCGACCTCTCGCGGGCCACGCGAACAGATTTGCGGTCCGAGCGATGAATGTTGGTGAGGGTGATTCCACCGTCGGCAGAGACCACGCGGTAGATATCGGCCTGGGCGCAGAATGCGCTGGTCGCAAGGATGCTGGACAGCACCAGGGCGGGCACTTTCATCGTTTTTCTCCCCTGCCAGGGCCGGCGCCCTTTGGGATTGTTCGGTGCTGCACCCTGAGCAAAGCACATGCCGAAATGCCACAACCGGCGATACATCGCCCCTGTCGCCCGCTCGTCTTGCACAGCAATTGCGTATCCACCTCCACTGACCCCGAAGCGGAGGCTTTCATGGATATGCATTGCCGGCCCGAACAAGGCTTCACCCTCCTTGAATTGCTGGTGCTGCTGGTGCTGCTGGTGCTGGTGGTGCTCGGCCTGCTGGCCGGAATTGTGGCGCCAAAATATTTCAATCAACTGGGCCGCTCCGAGACCAAGGTGGCCCGTGCGCACCCGCGACGACCAGTCGCTGTCCCGCGCCCTGCAACAACCGCCCTCACCTACTACGCTTTTTCTGCCGGGGACGTAGCTCAGCTGGGAGAGCGCGGCGTTCGCAACGCCGAGGTCGGGAGTTCGATCCTCCTCGTCTCCACCAGAACCAGAAGCCCCCGAGGGTGCGCGACCTTCGGGGGCTTGTCCTTTCAGGCGTGGCCATAGGCGAGCCAGGCGAGGCAAGTCATGGCGGCGGCTACGGCAAGGCTGAGGGTTTGGTGTTCCAGCATGAGTTCGAGCGAAAGCATGGGGCAGTCCTCGTATCCGGTTGGGAGTCCAGGTGCCGCGACCTTAATCCGACCCCTACCCCGGCGTCGATCTGTCAACTTTTTGCCCTGTAAAGAAAAAGCGCAGGTCCTTACCTGCGCTTTGTCCGACCGGTCGCGTTACAGCAGGTCCGGCTTGTACCTCTGCACCTTCTGCAGGGCGGCGGTTCACTCTTCGCAACCGAGCAGTTCCAGGTAGGTCTGGAAATTCCGGCGAGAATTTCCTTGTGGCGAATTCATTCGCCAAGCAGGCCGAAAGCCTGCCCTGTCGAATCGCCGCCCCCCGACTTGTGCACCCGGTCAGTTTCCAGCGGTCGGCATTTGCCGGCCAACTTCGCATAACCACTTGAAAAACGGCGCTTTCCCCCGATAATCGCGCGCCCGGCCGGGCGTCGTGAAATCGTGGCGCCTTTCCTGCCCTGGCAGGCTGCCCCGACCAATCAGACACGTTCTGCGCAGATAGAAATCAAGACCCCTGGAGCCCGATCCACGATGAACCGTACCCTTTCCTCGCTGACGCTCGCCGGCGGCTTGCTGGCTGCCGGCAACGCCCTGGCCGACGGCCCGCTGCTGTGGCAGGACAACAGCCTGACCTACCTGTACGGCAAGGATTTCAAGATCAACCCGGAAATCCAGCAGACCTTCACCTTCGAGCACGCCAGCGGCTGGACTTTCGGTGACCTGTTCATCTTCGTCGACCAGATCAACTACAACGGCGAGGAAGACGCCAACCTGGGCGAGAACACCTACTACGGCGAGATCTCCCCGCGCCTGTCCTTCGGCAAGATCTTCGATCAGAAGCTGGAGTTCGGCCCCATCAGCGACGTGCTCCTGGCCGCCACCTACGAGCGCGGCGAGAACCGCAACCAGAACTACCTGCTCGGCCCGGGCTTCGACCTGAAGGTGCCCGGCTTCGATTACTTCCAGCTGAACTTCTACTACCGCAAGCCCGACGGCATCACCAACAACCCGTCCGGCCAGTGGCAGGTCACCCCGGTCTGGTCCTACACCATCCCGGTGGGCAACTCGGACGTCGTGATCGACGGTTTCATGGACTGGGTGTGGAACAACAAGGACGCCACCTCCGACCGCCCCAACGACCTGCACGCCAACCTGCACTTCAACCCGCAGATCAAGTACGACCTGGGCAAGGCAATGGGCTGGAGCGCGGTGAAGCACTTTTACGTCGGCATCGAGTACGACTACTGGAAGAACAAGTACGCCATCGACGACAACAGCTTCCTTGGCGACGAGATCCTCGACGGCACCGACCAGAACACCTTCAGCCTGCTGGCCAAGGTGCATTTCTGACGAATGAGGCGCCCGTCGCAACGGCGGGCCCCTCTGGCTTGTGCCCTACAGGCGGCAGGTGGAAAATGCGCGTCAGTCTCCGCCTGCAGTCTGATAAGGAAATTTCCGATGGCCAGCGACAGCCCCCAAGCCGCACCGCGTACCCGGGGTGAGAAAGTGGTCACTGGCGGCTGGCTCGTCCTGGGCATCGCTATCCCTGTCAGCTGTTTTTTCTCCGACGAAACCTTCGACTTTTCCGCCAGCCTCGCGCTGCTTTCCCTGCTCACCCTTTGCGCCGCCTTCGCCTGCTGGCCCCGGTTGTTTCTCACGCCCATCAACTACAAAGGCCTCTGCGACAGCGTGCCCCGTGGCAGCCAGATCGCCATGAGCCTGTTCGTCGGCCTGACCGTGCTGCGCGGCATGGTCGAGCTGGTGGCCTGAAGCGCAACGCAAGAAATTATTCCACGCCCATGAAAAAGCCCCGCACATGGCGGGGCTTTTTCATGGGGCTCTTACCACTCAGGCGCTGGCCGGGGACACACCGATGATCTCGGCGCGGCTGCGCACGAGTTGCGGCAGCAGCGAACCCACGACCATGCCCAGCAAACTGAACAACAGACCAGCCAGTTGTGGCGGCCAGAAATCGGTTTCCTGGTAGGTCATTTCCAGCAGGCCCCAGGAACCCAGGCCAGCGGCAATGGCCAGCAGCGCACCCTGAGTGGTGGCGCGTTTCCAGAACAGGCCAGCGAACAGCGGCACGGCTGCGGCAACCAGGGTCACCTTGTAGGCGTTGCCGACCATCTCGTAGATGCTGGAGTTGGAGTTCAGCGCGAACAGGCCGGTGGCGAAGGTCATCGCCAGCACGCTGCAACGCATGGCCAGCAGCGCCTGGCGGTCGGTCATGTCCGGGATGAAGCGCTTGAGGATGTTCTCGGTGAAGGTCACCGACGGCGCCAGCAGGGTGCCGGAGGCGGTGGACATGATCGCCGAGAGGATGGCGCCGAAGAACATGATCTGGGCGAACAGCGGCGTGCGCTCCAGGATCAGGCGCGGCAGGATCATCTGCGAATCCTCGGCCAGCCAGTGCTGGACCATCTGCGGGTCGATCATCTTGGCCGAGTAGGCGAGGAAGATCGGCAGCATGCAGAAGCACAGGTAGAAGCAGGCACCGGTCATCGAGGCGCGGGCGGCGATGTTCTCGGTCTTGGCCGACATCACCCGGGCATACACGTCCTGCTGCGGGATGGAGCCAAACATCATGGTCACCGCGGCGGCGAGGAAGGCGACGATATCCTTGGCCGAGGTGCCGTGGAGGAAGGTGAACTTGCCTTCGGCAGCTGCGTGGCTGATCACAGCCGCAGGGCCGCCTGCCATGTCTCCGACCAGCCAGGTCAGATAGAACAGGCCGACAACGATGATCATCATCTGCAGGAAGTCGGTCATCGCCACCGACCACATGCCGCCGAACAGCGTGTGCAGCAGGACGATGAAGGTACCGATCATCATGCCCTCGGTGGTGGTCAGGGCGCCGTCGGACAGCACGCTGAACACCACGCCCAGCGCGGTGAGCTGCGCGGCGACCCAGCCCAGATAGGACGCAATGATCACCAGGCTGGTGAGCAATTCCACGTTCGGGCCGAAGCGCTTGCGGAAGAAATCACCGATAGTCAGCAGGTTCAGGCGATAGAGCGGACGGGCGAATACCAGGCCCACCAGCATCAGGCAGCCGAACGAACCGAAGGGGTCCTCGATGATCCCAGCGAAGCCTTCCTCGAGGAAGGTGGCGGGAATGCCCAGCACGGCTTCGGAGCCGAACCAGGTGGCGAACACCATGGCCACGACCAGGGGGAAGGACATGCTCCGGCCACCGGAGGCGAAGTCCGTGGAGTTCTTCACGCGGGTGGAAGCGTAGAAACCGACAGCGACGGTGATCAGCAGGTATACCGCAACAAACCAGATCAGCATTTGTTCTTGTTCCAGAGGCACGCCTGTCGGGGCCAGGACGCCTGGGCGGCAGGTCCTCGACTGGCGGAGTTTTTGTTATTGACGCGGAGGCCCGGCACGCAGCGAATCGGGCGGTTCCCACGGAGGCGCAGTCTGCCAAACACGTAAAATATGTCAAACAATTACGACGCAGATGAGCAAAAAAATCGACAGAACGCATCTCACCCCGCTGACAAGATTCGGCTCAATACCCTTATTTATAGAGCTTTGCAACGTCATCCTGTGACTCGACAGTATTTTATTTTTTACATAGGCCGTTGATTAAGATAAACACCAAGCTACCGTTTGTCCGGCCAGCCCAGGCTTCTGCTAGCATCCTGGCTTCATCGTCACGGAGCCGACCACCATGCACGCGCTGACCCCGCAGCAGTCCGAGGCCTACCTGCGCTACCTGGACACCCCCGCCCCGCAGCAGCCCGACCTCGCCGCCCTCGACCGGCTGATCGCCGCCCACCAGCGCCAGGTGGCCTTCGAGAACGTCGACGTGCTGCTGGATCGCCCCATCCGCATCGACGGCGATTCGGTGTTCGCCAAGGTGGTGGAGCGCCGGCGCGGCGGCTACTGCTTCGAACTGAACAACCTGTTCGCCCGCCTGCTGCTCGGGCTCGGCTACCGCGTCGAACTGCTGGCCGCCCGCGTGCGCTGGGGTCTGCCGCTGGACGCGCCGCAGACCATGCTCTCCCACCTGACGCTGCGGGTGCTGCTCGACGAGGGCCCGCACCTGGTGGACGTAGGTTTCGGCTCCGCTACCCCCTGGCGCGCCGTGCCCCTGGACGACCGGGAAATCCCCGACTTCCCCTTCCGCCTGCGGCCCCAGGACGATGGCACCGGCGAGGTGCAACTGGAGAATTTCCGCGCCGAGACCGGCTGGGCCGCGGTCTATCGCTTCCGCCCGGAAACCCACGCCTGGGTCGATTACATCCCGCGCAACTGGTACACCTCCACCCACCCCGACAGCATATTCCGGCAGATGCTGATGAGCGCCCGCGGCGACGGTGAATGCCGCCTCACCCTGGCCAACGGCACCTTGAACCGGCGCTACCTGGATGGCCGGGTGGAAAGCCGCAAGATCGAGGACGCCCTGGAGCTGATCGAGGTCTTGAAGACGGACTTCCTGCTCGACCTGCGGGAAGACGAAATCGAGCCGCTGCGAGTGAGGCTGGCGGGCCTGCTGCAGGCTTGAACAGGTAGGGTGGATAGCGCTTTTCCTATCCACCTTTTCGAGGGTGCAAGCCAGGGTCTGGTGGACCGGTAAAGCGTGGTTCACCCTACGATATGAGCCTTCCCCGCGTACGAGGACATCTCCATGTCCACCGCCGCCCACCTCCAGGCCCTGCATGAACAGGGCTACGCCCTGCTCCCCAAGGTGCTCGACGCACCGCGCATAGCCGCCCTGCGCCAGCTCATCGACCAACTGCAGCCCATCCACTGGGACTACACCGGCCTGGTGGACGACCACTTCAAATGCGTGTTCAACCGCGGCCCGGAATGGCTGCCCTACCTCGACCTGCCCGGCGTCATCGAACTGGCCGAGGCCGGCCTGGGCGGGGATTGCCATGTGATCGGCCAGACCGCCTGGCGCAACCATCCCGGATTCGTCGGTGCCGAACTGCACCTCGACCACCTGGTGATGGAGCTGCCGGAAAGCCTGCTGGCGGACCCGGCCTTCCAGTTGCCGATGCAGATCTGCACCGCCCACCTCTACCTCGACGACATAGACACCGACCTCTGCCCCACCCTGGTCATCCCCGGCAGCCACCGCGCCGGGCGCAGACCCCGGCCCGGTGAAACAACCTGGCAGGGCCGCCCCGCCGAGGCCGTACTGTGCCGCGCAGGCGATGCCTTGGTGTTTCGCAGCGAGCTCTGGCACGCCGGCAGCCGCAACCGCAGCGCCGACCGCAGCCGCTACCTGCTGCAGGTCCATTACGGCCGGCGCATGGTGGCGCAGAAGTTCTCGCCCTATCTGGACTTCCACTTCAACCCCGAGGTACTGGCCGCCTGCACCCCGCGCCAGCGTCGCCTGCTGGGCGACCATGCAGCCGCCGAATACGACTGACGCCGAAAAACCGAGCAGGTGCTTCCAGCCCAGCCGCCACGCGCCACCCACACACTTATCCCGAAGATATCCACAGAATCTCCCACAGATTCTGTGAGCATTCCCGCCCCCACTCGCGAGCTTTCCCTGACCATTGTGGAGCGAATTCATTCGCGAAGCTCTTGCCCATTGCAACCTAACCAATCAACAGGACAACCCATCTGCACAAAAACCGAGCAAGCGCTTCCATGCCATAAGCCACGGGGCCTGCAAGCAGCCATCCCAAAGATATCCACAGCTTGCCCCACAGAATCCGTGGGTATCCGTATCGAGCGCCAAGGAGCTGGAAGTCGGTAGAAGTTGCACCTCCCCGTTCAATAACCGAGCAACCGCTTCCAGGCCCCCAAGCACGGGCCCCGGAGCAATCTATCCCGAAGATATCCACAGCTCGCTCCACAGAATTTGTGGGCACGCGAAAACCGGCCTGTTCTTTACTCAAGGCATAGCCCGAGCAGGAAGCCCCCATGCGCAGTTGCCGCCTTTTCGCCCTGATCATTCCGCTGTTGTTCCTTGGCAGCTGCGCCAGCCTCGACCCGCGCGATCCCCTGCAGGTGGACCTGGCGGGCATGGAGCCCATTCCCGGAGAAGGCCTGGAGATGCGCTTCAAGCTCAAGCTGCGGGTACAGAACCCCAACGAAGGCGCGATCAGCTACAGCGGTGTGGCCCTGCAGCTGGATCTCAATGAGCTGCCCTTGGCCAGCGGCGTCAGCAATCAGGGCGGGACGGTGCCGGGCTTCAGTGAACAGCTGATCGAAGTCCCCATCAGCATCTCGGCCTTCTCGATGCTGCGCCAGGCCTGGAACCTGACCGGCAGCAGCCCGATGCAGAACGTTCCTTACGCCTTGCGCGGTAAACTGGGCGGTGGTTTCTGGGGCACGCGGCGCTTCTCCGACACCGGCGTGCTGCGCATTCCCGAACCCATCGACACGCCCTAGACGCAGTCGCAACAGTCGTTATCGGCAGCGCGAGCCGGCTGAGAACCGGCCTCTCCTGGGGGACGTTTCCGACAGGGTCGAATCGATAAAGTCCCCGGCACATCGAGCCCATGAAAGCGCAGAAACGGGCAAAGCGATGGCAAAACCCCTTATAATATGCGGTCTTTCTCGTAACACCTGACGTCGAGGCCTTGATGAGCACCCTGCCGCCCTGCCCCAAATGCAACTCCGAATACACCTACGAAGACGGCGCGATGCTGATCTGCCCCGAGTGCGCCTACGAGTGGTCCGCCAACGCCAGCAGCGAAGCGGCCAGCGATGAAAAGGTCATCAAGGATTCCGTCGGCAACGTCCTGCAGGACGGCGACACCATCACCGTGATCAAGGACCTCAAGGTCAAAGGCTCGTCCCTGGTGGTCAAGGTCGGCACCAAGGTGAAGAACATCCGCCTGGTGGATGGCGACCATGACATCGACTGCAAGATCGACGGCATCGGCGCGATGAAGCTGAAGTCGGAGTTCGTGCGCAAGGTCTGACTCCGGACGCGCGAATCCTGCGGGAGCGAACTCATTCGCGAAAGCAGGCCATCGGCCTGCCGCAGGTTGGCCCTGAGCCACAGTCCAAGCCCAACAGCCCCCACGCCGAGGCCAACCTGGGCCCGAAAAGACAAGGCCCGGCAAATGCCGGGCCTTGTACGATCCACGCGGGCTGAGACTTCAGTTCTTCAGCGACACTTGGCCCTCGGCCAGTTTCAGCGCAGACAGGCGCTCGAGCAGCAGCTTGATGTTCTGCCGCGCCGAACATCCGTCCACCAGCCATGGCCTGCGTCACCCAATCGCAGTATGGTCAGGCATCCCCACTCCCAAGGACGAACCATGGCCCTCAAGCCCCAAGCTCCCCGGCAGCAGAAGCACCTGGCCGTTCTGATCGACGCCGATAATGCACCGGCCGCGATCATCGAGGGCCTGTTCGAAGAGATCGCCAAGTACGGCGTTGCCAGCGTCAAGCGCATCTACGGCGACTGGACCGGGCCGCAGCTGGGCAGCTGGAAGAAGGTCCTGCTCGACCACTCCATTCAGCCGATCCAGCAGTTCGCCTACACCAAGGGCAAGAACGCCACCGACAGCGCGCTGATCATCGACGCCATGGACCTGCTCTACACCCGGCGTTTCGACGGCTTCTGCCTGGTCTCCAGCGACAGCGACTTCACCCGCCTCGCCGCGCGCCTGCGGGAAGAAGGCCTCAGCGTCTACGGCTTCGGCGAAGAGAAGACACCCAAGCCCTTCGTCGTCGCTTGCGACAAATTCATCTACACGGAAATCCTCCGTGCCGAAGCCGCTGAAACGGCCCCCAGCACCGAAGACAAACCGCAGCCCGCCAGCGAACAACCCAAGCCCACCGCGAAACCCAAGCCACAGAAGGTGCCGGTGGACTTCATCGCCAAGCTGATCGACGACCTCTCCGACGAAGACGGCTGGATCCAGCTCGGCGCCCTCGGCCAGAACATCAGCAAACTGCGTCCGGCATTCGATGCGCGGCTTTACGGATTCAGGAAACTCAGCGACCTGGTCAAGGCCCAGAGCAAGCGCTTCGAGATCCAGGTCAGGGGCAGCAGCGCCAGCGGCGGTGAGTCGCTCTATGTGCGCAATCGCAAGCCAGGGAAATGAAGGCGAACGCCGGGCGCCTTGGCGAATTAATCCGTCCCGACAGGGGAATCACCGCGCAAACGAGAAGGCCAGTCATTCGACTGGCCTTCCCTTTACCACCCAGAGACGGTCAACCATTGCTCAGGAGCGCAAACTGCGCCGCTTCGTGGTTGGTGCCCGGCGCTAGACAAGCGGGGGCAGGTCGAGTGTTGCCGAGCACTCCAGAATGGATCGGCGCTGGGTGTCGGCATACAACTGCAACTCGTTCAGTACGCGCGCTCCCAGCGCGGCATGGAAGTCGGTCTGGCTCGAGCTGATCCCATAATGGGTTTGCACGTTGTCGCCGAGGTTCGACTGGAAAATGCCAGCGGCACTGACAGGCAGGAAGTCCTCGTAGACCAGCGGCTCGAAGCGCACATGCCCGGCCTTGATCAGGCTGTCCAGGTCGCGGGGGCGCACCACATCGCTGCGGGCCGCGAGGCCCCGCTCCGTCACGAAGTATCGGAAGTAGGCCAGCCCCTGCCGGCGCATCTCGTCATGGCTGTCCGGGAAGTCCTGGAAGCTCTTCTCAAGCAACTGGGCATAGCGCTGCGCGTTGCCCTCGTTGGGAAACTCCTTGAGCTCTGCCCGGGCCGTGTCCAGCAGGGCGTCGTAGAGCGCCCGGCCCTTTGGCGTAAGCGCGGCGCCGCGCTGCTCGATCTCGCCGAAACGGGCGGTATGGCTGCCCAGTGCGCTGTGCTGGCCAACGAAGGCCACCTGTTCTTCCAGCGCCTTGAAGCTGGTCTGGCGCAGCAGGATCGGGCACTGCCGGCGTGGCGGCCCCTCCACCACGGCCTTCGGCGTGATGCCGCGTTCGGGCATGCTGGCCTGGATCAGGTCGATATCCAGGGTGCGCTGGGTCAGGTGATTGATGTGCGGGCCCTTGAACGCGACCACATCGGCGATCAGCCGATGCTGGTCATGCAATTGCCGGTATTCCTCGGCCGTCACCGTCGCCTGGGTGTGCCAACGGAAGGTTTCCAGGGCTTCCTTGACGAAAGCGTCGGCATCCTCCTGGTTCAAGCCGCCGTCGTGCTCGAAGCGGGCGATCAGTTCCCGGGCGCGGGCCGTGAAGATGTCCCGATTGGCCAGGATGCGCGAAGCCAGCTCGCGCAGCTCGAGGTTGTCGATCAGCTCCAGGCGCAGCAGCGAGGTGAACACCCGAAACGGGCTGACCTGCAGCGCGTCTTCGTGCACCGCGCGGAAGGCGGTGGAGTGGACCGGCACTCCAGCGCTGCCGAGATCGTAGTAGCCCACCGGCTGCATGCCCATGACGGCGAACAGGCGGCGGATGGTGGAAAGCTCATCGGCCGTGCCCACCCGGATCGCACCGTGACGCTCCATGGACAGCCGCTGGATTTCGCCGGTACGCCGCAGCTGCTCCGCGACTTCAGGCGCCTCGGCCATCACCTTGTCGTTGATGTCCGCGACCAGCTGCAACAGGGTGCCGTAGAGGGGAACTTCTGCTTTGTACATGTCGGACATGGCGCTGGAAAACCGCGCGCGAATTTCGTCCGGACTCACGAACCCCTGCTTAGTCATGGTGCTGCGAACTCCCTCGGATCAACGAATCAAACGGGTTTGGCCGGGCAACGGGCGGCGCCGGCATGGGGGCGATTCTGCTCAGCTTCGGTGGCGTCTACAAACGACATATCCTCCGCACTTGATTCCTCCAGGGAATGAAGTCGCCCTATTAAAGGGACCATCTGGTCGGGGCCGCCCCATGCGACATTCCGCTGTGGAATGACATTCAGAGGATATTTCGGTTGTCCTCCCCCTCCCGGACCCGCTAAACAGTCGTTCAGCTAGCACTAGACGGATGAGTCCTGCCCGCCGGGTTCGAGGACGTCACCGACAGGATCGACTGATGAACACCAATTTCCTCAAGACCTACTACGAAGCCACGGTCGAGCAGCCGTCCTGCCCGACGCAGTCCGGCCGCACCGACACCCGCGTGTGCATCCTCGGCGGCGGCCTTGCCGGTCTTTCCACGGCCCTCGGCCTGGCCGAACGCGGCGTCACCGACGTGGTGGTGCTGGAGTCCCACCGTGTAGGCCACGGCGCCTCAGGGCGTAACGGCGGCTTCGTCTTCGGCGGCTACAGCCTGGGCAATGCCGACCTGCTCGCCAGCCTGGGCGCCCAGGAAGCACGCCGCCTATACCAGTTGACCCTTGATGCGGTGGGCCTGATCCGTCAGCGCGTCCAGCAGTACGGCATCGACTGCGACCTGGTGGACAAGGGCGTGATCCTCGCCAACTGGTTCAACGATCCAGCCCGGCTGGAGACCCCGCGCCAGTTGATGAAGGAGGCCTACGGGGTGGACTGGGAATACGTCCCGCCAGGCCAGCTCAAGGAGCAATTGAAGTCCGACCGCTATTTCGGCGGCCTGCTGGAGCGCAACGCCTTCCACTTCCACCCGCTCAAGTACGTCTGCGGCGTGGCACGCACCGTTGCCGGTCTCGGCGTGAAGATTTTCGAAAACTCCCCTGCGCTGGCCATCGAGAAGCGCCAAGGCAAGTACGTGGTGCGGACCGAAGGCGGTGAAGTGCATGCCGATCACGTGGTGTTCTCCGGCGGAGGCTACGCCCGCGGCCTGTACCGCCCGGTGGAGCGGGCTGTGCTGCCCATCGCCACTTATGTGGTGGCCACCGAGCCTTTGGGTGATCGCCTGAAGGACGCCATCAACTGCGAATCGGCGGTCTACGACACGCGCTTCGCCTTCGACTACTACCGGCCGCTGCAGGACAGCCGGATTCTCTGGGGCGGCCGGATCTCCATCCTCGACCGCGGCCCGGAAGCCATCGCCGGCTTGCTCAAGGCGGATCTCGTCTCCGTTTATCCCCAACTGGAAGACGTGGAAATCCAGTACTCCTGGGGCGGGCTGATGAGCTACGGCCGCCACCAGATGGCGCAGATCGGCCAGGACGATGACGGCATCTGGCACGCCGTCGGCTTCGGCGGCCACGGCATGGCGCCGACGACGGTGGCAGGCGAAGTCCTGGCAGACGCCATCGCCAAGGCCGTCCCGATCCCCGCCGGCTTCCGCAAATTCGGCCTGACCCGCACCTTCGGCCTCGCCGGAATGCTTGCCGCGCAGATGACCTACACCGCCTTCCAGGCTCGCGATGCCTTTGATGCGCGGCGGTTGAACCGGTAGCAGCGTGCACCGCCCTTGATGGGTTTCGCTTCGCTCTAGCGGAGCGAAACCCATCGAAAGAAAAAAGCCCGGCTTATGCCGGGCCTTTTCATTCAATGCATCACTCAGCCGTTGCTCGGGAAGGCAAACTGCGCCGCCTCGTGGCTGGCGCGCTGCGGCCAGCGCTGGGTGATGGCCTTGCGGCGGGTATAGAAGCGCACGCCGTCCGGGCCGTAGGCGTGCAGGTCGCCGAACAGCGAGCGCTTCCAGCCGCCGAAGCTGTGGTAGGCCACCGGTACCGGCAGCGGCACGTTGACGCCGACCATGCCCACTTCGATCTCGTCGCAGAACAGGCGGGCGGCTTCGCCGTCGCGGGTGAAGATGCAGGTGCCGTTGCCGTATTCGTGGTCGTTGATCAGCTGCATGGCGTCTTCCAGGCTGTTGACGCGGACGATGCAGAGCACCGGGCCGAAGATCTCTTCCTGGTAGATGCGCATGTCGGCGGTGACGCGGTCGAACAGGGTGCCGCCGACGAAATAACCGTCTTCATGACCGGCGACGCGGTAGCCGCGGCCGTCCACCACCAGTTCGGCACCGGCTGCGACGCCGTCGTCGATGTAGCCGACCACCTTATCGCGGGCGGCGGCGGTGACCAGCGGGCCCATGTCCAGGCCGCAGTTGGTGCCGGCGCCGATCTTCAGGCCCTTGATCTGCGGGACGATCTTCTCTACCAGCGCATCGGCGATCTGGTCGCCCACGCACACGGCCACGGAGATGGCCATGCAGCGCTCGCCGCAGGAACCGTAGGCGGCGCCCATCAGCGCACTGACGGCGTTGTCCAGGTCGGCGTCGGGCATCAGCACGGCGTGGTTCTTCGCGCCGCCCAGGGCCTGCACGCGCTTGCCGCGCTTGGTGCCTTCGGCATAGATGTACTCGGCGATCGGGGTCGAGCCGACGAAGCTGATGGCTTTGACGTCCGGCGCTTCGATCAGCGCGTCCACGGCTTCCTTGTCGCCGTGCACCACGTTCAGCACGCCCTTGGGCAGGCCGGCCTGGTGCAGCAGCTCGGCGATCAGCAGGGTGGAGCTCGGGTCGCGCTCGGACGGCTTGAGGATGAAGCAGTTGCCGCAGGCGATGGCCAGCGGGTACATCCACAGCGGCACCATGGCCGGGAAGTTGAACGGGGTGATGCCGGCGACCACGCCCAGCGGCTGGAAGTCGCTCCAGGCGTCGATGTTCGGGCCGACGTTGCGGCTGTATTCGCCCTTGAGGATTTCCGGGGCGGCGCAGGCGTACTCGACGTTCTCGATACCGCGCTTGAGTTCACCGGCGGCGTCTTCCAGGGTCTTGCCGTGCTCTTCGCTGATCAGCTTGGCGATGACGGCTTCGTTCTGCTCCAGCAGTTGCTTGAAGCGGAACAGCACCTGGGCGCGCTTGGCCGGCGGGGTGTTGCGCCAGGCCGGGAAGGCGGCCTTGGCGGCGTCGATGGCCTGCTGCACGGTGGCGCGGCTGGCCAGGCCCAGCTGGTGGATGGCTTCGCCGGTGGACGGGTTGAACACGGCGGCGGTACGGCCTTGGTCAGCGATGCGTTCGCCGTTGATCAGGTGCGGGATGAGGCTCATGGGTGGGGTCTCTTGTAGGGCTTTTGTCTGGTTGTCCCGGGGAAGAGAGTTGACTCTCCCCCCGGCCCCGCTCCGCGCCCCGGCCTGAACGCGTAGCGTTCAGGCGCTCATGGGCGCAGGAAGCGGTGCTTCCAAAAACGCGCCCCTTCACCCCAAAAGGGAGAGGGGGCCGCTGTCTATTACTTGATCTCTGTTTCGACGAAGACCACTTCGTGGTCGCTGGCGTTGATCACGTTGTGCTCGACGCCCGCCTTGCGGAAGTAGCTCTGCCCGGCCACCAGGGGGGCGTGTTTGTCGCCCTCCGGGGTTTCCAGCAGCAGGGTGCCGTTGGTCATCGGCACTACCACATAGTCATAGCCGTGGCGGTGACAACCGGTTTCGGCACCGGGGGCAAAGCGCCACTCGGTGACGATCACCTCGTCGTTGTCCACCTGCACGGTGGGCACCGCCTGGGGGCGTTGGCTCATCAGTTCACGCCCTGCAGGGCCTGGCCGACGGCGTCGAACAGGCGGTCGAGTTCTTCCGGCTTGGCGTTGAAGGTCGGGCCGAACTGCAGGGTGTCGCCACCGAAGCGCACGTAGAAGCCAGCCTTCCACAAGGCCATACCGGCCTCGAACGGACGGACGATGGCATCGCCGTCACGCGGGGCCAGTTGCAGGGCACCGGCCAGGCCGCAGTTGCGGATGTCGACGATGTGCTTGGCACCCTTCAGGCCGTGGATGGCCTTCTCGAAGTGCGGCGCCAGTTCAGCGGATTGCTGCACCAGGTTTTCCTGCTCCAGCAGGTCCAGGGCGGCGAGGCCCGCGGCACAGGCGACCGGGTGCGCGGAGTAGGTGTAGCCGTGGGTGAACTCAACAGCGTATTCGGGCGTCGCCTGGTTCATGAAGGTCTGGTAGATCTCGCGGCTGGCGATCACCGCGCCCATGGGGATGGCTCCGTTGGTGATCTGCTTGGCCACGTTCATCAGGTCCGGGGTCACGCCGAAGTATTCGGCGCCGGTCATCTTGCCCATGCGGCCGAAGGCGGTGATCACTTCGTCGAAGATCAGCAGGATGTTGTTGGCATCGCAGATTTCGCGCAGGCGCTGCAAGTAACCCACCGGCGGTACCAGCACGCCGGCGGAGCCGGACATGGGCTCGACGATCACGGCGGCGATGTTCGACGCGTCATGCAGCTCGATCAGCTTGAGCAGCTCGTTGGCCAGCTCGACGCCACCGGTTTCCGCGGCGCCCTTGGTAAAGGCCAGGCCCGGCTGCAGGGTGTGCGGCAGGTGGTCGACGTCCATCAGTTGGCCGAACATCTTGCGGTTGCCGCCGATGCCGCCCAGGGCGGTGCCGGCGACGTTCACGCCGTGATAGCCACGGGCGCGGCCGATCAGCTTGGTCTTGGCCGGCTGGCCTTTCAGGCGCCAGTAAGCGCGGGCCATCTTGATGGCGGTGTCGGCGCACTCGGAGCCGGAGCCGGTGAAGAACACGTGGTTCAGTTCACCAGGCGTCAGGTTGGCGATCTTCTCGGCCAGCTGGAACGACAGCGGGTGGCCGTACTGGAAACCGGGGGAGTAGTCGAGGGTACCGAGCTGCTTGGCCACGGCTTCCTGGATTTCCTTGCGCGAGTGACCGGCGCCGCAGGTCCACAGACCGGAGAGGCTGTCATAGATGCGACGACCCTGGTCGTCGATCAGCCAGCTGCCTTCGGCGGCGACGATCAGGCGCGGGTCGCGCTGGAAGTTGCGGTTAGCGGAGAAAGGCATCCAGTGGGCGTCCAGCTTGAGCTGGCTGGCGAGGGGAAGCTGGGCGGTCTGCGGCATGTTCATGAGTGGCCTCGAAAGTGTCTTGTTCTGAGGAACGACGCGCTACTTGCTGCCGACATTGCCACGGGCATAAAGTCACGAAAATCCAACTTTTCAAATCTTTAGATCAGGGATCACTAAACCATGAGCAGCCGCCGCCCCGACCCCTTGGCGCAGGTCAGCGATTTCGATATCCGCCTGCTGCGCATCTTCCGCAGCGTGGTGGAGTGCGGCGGTTTCTCCGCCGCCGAGAGCGTGCTGGGCATCGGCCGCTCGGCCATCAGCCAGCAGATGAGCGACCTGGAGCAACGCCTGGGCCTGCGCCTGTGCCAGCGCGGCCGAGCCGGCTTCGCCCTGACTGAGGAAGGCCGCGAGGTTTACCAGTCGTCCATGCAGCTGCTGGCGGCGCTGGAGAGCTTCCGCACCGAAGTCAACGGCCTGCACCAACACCTGCGCGGCGAGCTGAACATCGGCCTCACCGACAACCTGGTGACCCTGCCCCATATGCGCATCACCCACGCGTTGTCGCGCCTGAAGGAACGCGGGCCGGACGTGGTGATCAACATCCGCATGACGCCACCGAGCGAAGTGGAGCAAGGGGTACTCGACGGACGCGTACACGTTGGCGTGGTGCCGCACACCGTGGCGCTCTCCGGGCTGGAGTACCAACCGCTGTACAGCGAGCGCTCGCTGCTCTACTGCGCCGTGGGTCACCCGCTGTTCTACGCCGACGACACCCAGCTCAGCGACGAGCGCCTGAACCAGCAGGACGCCATCGCCCCCACCTTCCGCCTGCCGGCGGACATCCAGGCGCAGTACCAGGTACTCAATTGCAGCGCCAGCGCCTCGGACCGCGAGGGCATGGCCTTCCTCATCCTCACCGGGCGCTACATCGGCTACCTGCCGGACCACTACGCCAGCTTCTGGGTGCAGCAGGGACGGCTGCGGGCGCTGAAGCCGGCCAGCCGCTTCTACGACCTGTCCCTGGCCTCGGTGACCCGAAAGGGGCGCCGGCCGCACCTGGTGCTGGAAAGCTTCCTGGAGGCGCTGGCTGCCACGGGTTGAGCGGCTGCTTCCGTAGGGTGGATATCGCTTTTCATATCCACCAGCGGAGCCCATCCCAGCGCCGATGGTGGATTGATGAAGCGCGATCCACCCTAAGACTCGCTCCTGCAAAAAGCTGACCGGCACATCGGGTTTTCTCGCTTCTCGGCTTGTAACGACGCAGGCAGTGGGGTATCAGTGCTGTCGCCAACTCCTACAAGAATCAGGAAACCTATGACCTCACTGGTGCCCGCCCACAGCCCGAACCCTGCCTCGAAACCCGCCGGCCGCATTCGTCAGAAGAACGAAGAGCTGATCCTCGCCGCCGCCGAGGAAGAGTTCGCGCGCCATGGTTTCAAGGGCACCAGCATGAACACCATCGCCCTGCGCGCCGGGCTGCCCAAGGCGAACCTGCACTACTACTTCAGCAACAAGCTAGGGCTGTACATCGCGGTGCTGAGCAACCACCTGGAACTCTGGGACAGCACCTTCAATACCCTCACCGCCGAAGACGATCCAGCCGAGGCCCTGGCCCGCTACATCCGCGCCAAGATGGAATTCTCCCGCCGCCACCCGCTGGCCTCGAAGATCTTCGCCATGGAGATCATCAGCGGCGGCGGTTGCCTGGAAACCCATTTCGATCAGGACTACCGCAGCTGGTTCAAGGGCCGCGCCGGGGTATTCGAAGCCTGGATCGCCGCCGGCAAGATGGACCCGGTTGATCCGGTGAACCTGATCTTCCTGCTCTGGGGCAGCACCCAGCACTACGCCGACTTCAACACCCAGATCTGCCGCGTCACCGGGCGCAAGCGCCTGACCCGGGACGACTTCGAAGCGGCCACCCAGAACCTCATCCAGATCATCCTCAAGGGCTGCGGCCTCAACCCACCGGTCGCCTGATGCCCTTCACGCTGTCCACTCCCGCCGAGTACCGCGAGGAGATCAAGAAAAGCCGCTTCATCGCCCACGCCGCGCCCGTTGCCAGCGCGGCGGAGGCGCAGGCCTTCATCGCCCGCCTGTCCGAACCCGGCGCCTCGCACAACTGCTGGGCCTGGAAACTGGGCAACCAGTACCGCTTCAGCGACGACGGCGAACCCGGCGGCACCGCCGGCCGGCCGATACTTGCCGCCATCGAGGGCCAGGCCTTTGACCAGGTGGCAGTGCTGGTCATCCGCTATTACGGCGGCATCCAGCTCGGCACCGGCGGCCTGGCCCGTGCCTACGGCGGCAGCGCCGCCAAGTGCCTGCAAGGCGGCGCGCGGGTGGAACTGGTCGCCCGCAGCCGCGTCAGCTGCCACCCCGGCTTCGCCGAACTGCCCCTGCTCAAGGCCCGCCTGGGCGAGTTCGAGGCCCTGCTGGAGAGCGAGCGCTTCGATGCCGAAGGCGCAGAGCTGGTGCTGGCCCTGCCCGAGGCTCAGATCGCCGGGCTGGAACGGTTGCTGCGGGATATCAGCCGTGGACGGCAGGGGCTGAAGAGGTTGTAGGGCGGGCCTTTGGCCCTTCATCGCCCGAACGAGCATGGCTCTTCCTACGAACGTGCAGGGGCTGCAATTCGAGCCCGGTTCCTTTTCCCCACAACCCACAAATTCTGTGGAGCCAGCTGTGGATAACTCGTGGGCTCTTCGCTGCAACGCGGTTCCTGCGGGGCTTGGCGAGAATTGTTCGCTTTTTGCCCAGCAACGAACCTATCCCCTGCCCCAAAGGTAAGCAACTGATTTAAAGGAGCATTCTCTTGCGCACCAAGGCTGCGCAATAGGGTGCGCGGGCTGCTGGCGGCAAGGCTTTTTGTCCACCCGGAACGGGGAAAAGACTGTGGATAAGCTTGGGAATAGCCCGTGCAGCCCAGTATCGGCGCTGGCTGCAAGACACTGATCAAAAAACACCCAACACCCCTGCATCGAAAGCGTCAATCACGCACCAGCAACGAGCGCTGCGAAGCGAGGCCAGCCCAGCGAGATCCTGTCCTTGCGGTTAAACTTTCCGGCGACCATGCCTGATAACGAGAAACCACCATGTACGACTGGCTGAACGCCTTGCCCAAGGCCGAATTGCACCTGCACCTGGAAGGCTCCCTGGAGCCCGAGCTGCTGTTCTCCCTGGCCGAGCGCAACAAGGTGGCCCTGCCCTGGGCCGACGTGGAGACCCTGCGCAAGGCGTACGCCTTCAACAACCTGCAGGAGTTCCTCGACCTCTACTACGCCGGCGCCGACGTGCTGCGCACCGAGCAGGATTTCTACGACCTGACCTGGGCCTACCTGGAGCGCTGCAAGGCGCAGAACGTGATCCACACCGAGCCTTTCTTCGACCCCCAGACCCACACCGACCGTGGCATCCCCTTCGAAGTAGTGCTGGCCGGCATCCGCCAGGCGCTGGAAGACGGCCGCGAGCAATTGGGCATCAGCTCGGGGCTGATCCTGAGCTTCCTCCGCCACCTCTCCGAGGAAGAAGCGCAGAAGACCCTCGACCAGGCCCTGCCCTACCGCGACGCCTTCATCGCCGTGGGCCTGGACAGCTCCGAGAAGGGTCATCCGCCGAGCAAGTTCCAGCGGGTGTTCGACCGCGCCCGCGCCGAGGGCTTCCTCACCGTCGCCCACGCCGGCGAGGAGGGCCCGCCGGAGTACATCTGGGAAGCCCTGGACCTGCTCAAGATCGAACGCATCGACCACGGTGTGCGCGCCATCGAGGACGAGCGCCTGATGCGGCGCATCATCGACGAACAGATCCCGCTCACCGTCTGCCCGCTGTCCAACATCAAGCTCTGCGTGTTCGACCATATGCGCCAGCACAACATCCTCGAGATGCTGGAGCGCGGCGTAAAAGTGACGGTGAACTCGGACGACCCGGCCTACTTCGGCGGCTATGTCACGGAGAACTTCGCCGCCCTGCACGAGCACCTGGGGATGACCGAGGACCAGGCCAGACGCCTGGCGCAGAACAGCCTGGATGCGCGGTTGGTGAAGTAAGGAAGAGCCCTCTGGGGCTAAATCTGTAGGAGCGAATGAATTCGCTCCTACAAGTTGAATCCCGCGTCGCTGTCCCGGATATCGCCGCCTTTATCCAACCCGGCGAAACGTTGCGGCCGGCGCCATCCAGCGCAGGATGCCGCCCAGCAGCACGCCATAGAGCGGCACGAAGAGCAGCAGGCTGACAGCCAGTTTCACGCCGTAGTCCACCGTGGCGATTTCCACCCAGTGCTCGGCCATGAAGGGGTTGTCGCTGCGCCAGAAGGCCACGGAGAAGAAGGCGAAGGTGTCCAGCAGATTGCCGGCGATGGTCGAGGCCACCGGGGCTACCCACCACTGGCGCAGTTGCCGCAGGCGGTCGAACACCTGGATGTCGAGCACCTGGCCGAGCACGTAGGCGAGGAAACTGGCCAGCGAGATGCGCGCGACGAACAGGTTGAACTCGCCCAGGGCTTTGATGCCCTGGAACGCGGCGTCCTGGAACAACACCGAGACCACGTAGGAAGCCGCCAGCGCCGGCAGCATGACTCGCGCGATGACCCGACGCGCCGCGGCCTTGCCCATCAGGCGCACAGTCAGGTCAGTGGCCAGGAAGATGAACGGAAAGCTGAAGGCGCCCCAGGTGGTCTGCCAGCCGAACAGGGTCATGGGCAACTGCACCAGGTAGTTGCTGGCGATGATGATGAGGATGTGGAAGGCGATCAGGCCGGCCAGCGCCGGGCGCCAGACAGAGGGAATTGCAGCGGGCATGGTGGTTCGCATCCTTTTTGCCGATGGGGTGAGGGAACCCATGTCGCAGCCCCAAAGCCGACGACGGCGCGCATTCTAACTTGACCCGAACGTCAGGAAAAGACGCTTCATCTGGTGCCGGACACCCGCAGTGGACTGCCGTAGGCTGGTGGGCACTTGTAGGAGCGAATTCATTCGCAAAGGGCGGCGCAGCCGCCCCGTAGGTTGGCGCCAAGCGAAGCGCGGCCCAACGTCTGTGCCACCCCGGAACGACGAATCGTTGGGCTTCGCTTCGCTCAGCCCAACCTACGATCCACCACTTGCAATTCCGGATTGCCGCCCTCCTCGCCCGCCAGTTCTTCCAGGGTTCGGCCTCGAGTCTCCATGCCGAAGATCCAGACCACCAGCGCCGCCACGCCGAAGCAGGCCGCGCCCAGGGCGAAGACGCCGCCCTGGCCGGTGATGGGGAAGAGCAGGCCGGTAACGGTGGGCCCCAGCAGCGAGCCGACGCGCCCCACCGCCGACGCGAAGCCTGAGCCGGTGGCTCGGGCCGAGGTGGGATACAGCTCCGGCGTGTAGGTGTAGAGCACCGCCCACATGCCAAAGAGAAAGAACTGCATGGCCAGGCCGGTACCGATCAACAGTGCCTGGTTGCCACCAAACACCGCGCTCTGCCCGTAGAAGAAGGCCATGATGCCGCCGCCCAGCAGGGTCAGCACGCAGGTCGGTTTGCGCCCCCAGCGCTCCACCAGCCAGGCAGCGGCGAGGAAGCCGGGGATGCCGCCGAGGGAGATCAGCACCGTGTAGTAGACCGACTGGGTGACGGCGAACCCGGATTGCTGCAGCAATGCGCTGAGCCAGGAAGTGAGGCCATAGAAGCCCAGCAGGGCGAAGAACCAGACGCTCCAGATCATCAGCGTGCGACGCCGGTAATGGGCCGACCAGAGCTCACCGAAGGCGGTGAAGAAGCCCGGTGCGCGGGCTGCCTGGCGCGGCATGCGCCGGGGTTCGGGCAGTCTGTCAGCGCCGAGGGAGGCCATCACCCGCCGTTCGATGCCGCGCAGCACCTTGTCCGCCGCCTTGAGCCGGCCCACCTGCTCCAGCCAGCGCGGCGACTCGGGAATGAGGAAACGGATGGCCAGGACGAAGATCGCCGGAAAGGCCAGCACCAGGAAGATATCGCGCCAGCCGATGCGCTCCAGGAGGAAGTAGGAGAGAAGCCCGGCGGCGACGAAGCCCAACGGCCAGAAACCATCCATCAGGGCGATGTAACGGCCGCGACGTTTGGCCGGGATCATTTCCGAGAGCAGCGACTGGGCGATGGGAAATTCCATGCCCATGCCGATCCCGAGGAGGATGCGGTAGAGGGTCAGGGTCTCCACGTCCTGGGCGGTGGAGCAGAGGTAGCTGGCCAGGCCCCAGAGCAGGATGCTGCCCTGGAACACCGGTTTGCGCCCGAAGCGGTCGGCCAGCAGGCCGGAGAGCGAAGCGCCAAGCACCATGCCGAAGAAACTCGAGCTGGCCAGCAAGCCTGCCTGGGCGCTGCTCAGGCCGAACTCGGCTTTGATGGAGCCGAGCAGGAAGGTCATCATCGCCAGGTCCATCGAGTCGAAGAAGAACGCCAGGGCGATGATGATGAAGATCAGCCGGTGGTAACTGCTGATGGGCAGGCGTTCGAGACGTTCGGCGGCGCTGTAGCCAGGGGCGTGCATGGGAGTCCCTTCCTTCGCTGCGGGGTGTGCCGCCGAGTATGGGTGCGGCGAAGGCGCGGGTTGTTCGCTGGATGCGACCTGGGGACAGCTCTGGCCGACCTGGCAGGGGACGCCAGGAATACCTGTAGGGGCGAATTCATTCGCCAAGGGTGGCGTAGCCGCCCCCACAGGGGAGTCATCAGGGCACGCCTTCGGCCTGCTTGGCGAATGAATTCGCCCCTACAGCAGCGCCGTTCACTCGGCTCCGGGCCGGCGCCGGCCGGTGACCATGGACCAGGGCAGGTTCTCACGCGTGCGCACGCTTTCCACCAGCGCGGCCAGCACATGTATGCAGGCCAGCCCGAACAGGCCGTCGGCCATGAACACATGGATATCCCGGGGCAGGTCCTCGCCCCAGAAGTAGTCGATCTCTTCCATCAGGAAGCCGGTGACGCCCAGGCCGAACATCAGCAGCAGCATGAGGATCATCACCAGCCCGCCCAGGGGCGAATGGCCCAGGTGGTGCAGGTGCCCGCCGCGGAGGAGGACCTTGGCGTGGTTAACCAGGCGCGCCGGGCGCGGCCAGAAGTCTGCCCAGCGCGCCGGCCTGGGGCCGACGAAGCCCCAGACCACACGCACCAGCACAACTGCCACGGCGTAGTAGCCGAGCCAACGGTGCCAGCCGTCGCCCGCCTCGTTGAGGAAGTAGTCACCGATGAAGGCGGCCACCAGAGACCAGTGGCCGATACGCACCACAGGGTCCCAGAGGCGAACGGTTTCGGTGCTCACCGATCAGTCCTCGATCTCCTGCTTGACCACCTTGCCGTCCACCGGGTCGAAGTAAATCTCGACCTTGCGCTTGTCCTTGTCCCAGCCGTAGATCTCGTAGCAGTTGCCGGCGGTGACCTTGAATTTCTTGATGTCGTAGCCCTGGGCCTTGAGGTCTTCCTGGAACTTGGTCTGGTCTTGCCAGGTGGCCTTGTCGGCAGTCGTGCATTCGGTCTTGGCGAAGGTCAGCGGGCTGACGAGGGCCAGGGAAACAAGAAGCAGTTTACGCATGGTATTGACCTCGAATCGTACGTGGTATGGCAAAGGGCAATGCAAGGGTTTCTCATTCACTGCCATGACGGAGGAGCTTAGGCCAGGCTCGGCAGCCTGTCATTTGCAGATATGCCGGGCTCAGCGATGTTCGACCGCGAATTGTCCCCGGCCTGCGTGCTTTGCACGGTAGCAAGCTGTATCAGCCTGTTTCAGCAGCTCGGCCGGCTGGGCATTGCCGCTGTGGATGCAGGCCATGCCGACGCTGGCGCCAACGTGAAATTCCTGCCCCTCCCAATGCAGCGCCAGGGCCTGGATCTGCGCGATCAGCCGGGCCGCCAGCAGCTCCGCCTGGGCCCGGGGACAGCTGCGCAGGATCAGGGCGAACTCGTCGCCGCCCAGGCGCGCCAGCTGGTCGCCGGCACGCACCTGGGCCTGCATCAGCCTCGCGAGCTGGCGCAGCAGCTCGTCTCCGGCGGCATGGCCGGCTGTGTCGTTGACGCCTTTGAAGTGGTCCAGGTCGATGAAGCAGAGCACGCTGTTGCCGTCGTTCTGCAGCACCTCGCGGCAGCTTTCGGTGAGGGCGTCCTCGAAAGCCGGGCGGTTCAGCAGGCCGGTAAGCGCATCGTGGGTGGCGGCGTAACGCAGGTGTTTCTGCATCGCCCGCGCCTCGCTGACGTCGGTGAGCACCAGCACGCTGCCGAGCAGGGTGCCATCGCCGCCGCGCATGGGCGCCGCCTGACCGCGCAGGGCGATGGTGCCGCCGGCAGGATGGCGCAACGACGCCAGGCCCTGCAGGCTGGCGGCGCTGCCCTGGGCCAGGCACTCGCGCACCGGGTTGGCCACCATGCGGCCGTCCTCGCCTTCCAGCAGCAGGACCTGTTCGATGGGCAGGCCGCGCGCATCCTCGCTTCGCCAGCCGCTGAGGCGCTCGGCCACCGGGTTGAGGAAGCTGACCCGGCCTTCCAGGTCGGTGGTAATCACGCCGTCACCGATGGCATCGAGGGTCACCTGCAGGCGCTCGCGCTCGTCGTGCAAGCGCTCGGCCAACTGGCGCAGTTCGCTGACGTCCCAGTTGGTGCCCACCATGCGCAGAGGCTTGCCGGCCGCATCGCAGACCAGCCGCGCGTGGCCCTTGATCACCCGCTGGGCGCCGTCGGCGCGGCGGATGCGGAACTCGATATCGAGCCGGCCCTTGCCATCCCGCGCGGCCATCACCTCGCGCTCGGCCCGTTCGGCGTCCTCGGGATGCAGGTGGGCGTGCCACTCGGCGTAGGACAGTTCACCCGATCCACCGGCGCGGCCGTAGAGGCGGTACATGCCCTCGTCCCAGAGCAGCCGGTCGCTGGCCAGGTCCCACTCCCAGACGCCGACGCCGCTGGCCTCGGTGGCCACCGAGTAGCGCCGCGCCAGTTCCGTCTCGCGCTCTTCGGCGCGTTTGCGGCGGTCGATGTCCTCGATCTGCGAGATGAAGTAGAGCGGCTCACCTTCGTGGTCACGAACCAGGGATACCGCCAACAGGCCCCAGATCACCCTTCCGCTCTTGTGCAGGTAGCGCTTCTCCAGGCGGTAGCTGTGGCGCCGCCCGGCGAGGATCTCGTCCACCAGCGCCTGGTCGCTGGCCAGGTCGTCGGGGTGGGTGACGTCCTGGAAACCCAGGCTGGACAGCTCGTCTTCGCCATAGCCGAGCATCTCGCAGAGGGCACGGTTCACTCGCTGCCAGCGCCCATCCAGGCTCACCAGGGCCATGCCGATGGCGGAGTGGTCCATGGCGTCGCGAAAGCGCGTCTCGCTGGCGGTCAGCTCGCGCCGGCGCTTGCGCAGCTGTTCCACGGCCGAGGCCAACAGCAGGGCCGGCAACAGCGCCAGGAGCAGCGGCAGGTAGGTCAGCAGATCACGCCAGCCCTGGTCCAGGGCGTGGGCATCGAGCAGGCCGAGGGCGATGATCAAGCCGCCGCAGATCGAGGCCAGGGCCACCAGCAACGCGGTGCTGGCGAAGGTCAGGCGCACGGCGGCGATCATCAGCGGCAGGGACAGGTAGACGAAGGGGAATGGCAGCAGCAGCAGGGAAACGGGGGTGACCAGCAGCACCACCGCGCCATAGAGCAGCAGCTCGCGACGGCGTCGTTCACCGAGCAGCTCCCACCAGCCATTCTGGCGCAGCCACACGGCCAGGGGCATTACCGAGACGGCCCCGAGCATGGAGCCCTCGACCCAGAACAGCCAGCCGCGCTCGAAGGAGTCCAGCCCCTGCCAGGCGAGGATGCTGGCGCCCAGGCTCGCCCCCACCAGCGGCGGTAGCAGGGCGCCGAAGAAGATGAACTGGAGGAAAGCGCCGGGGCTTTCGTTCATCCGCCGCGCGGCGCCGCTGACCCGCAGGAGTGCGCCGGCCATACCCACTTCCAGCAAGTTGGGCGGGGTGAAGCTGGCCGCCAGAAGCAGGCCATCACCGAAGGCCAGGTTGGCCAGCAGATTGGCCAGCATCGCCGCCCCCAGCAGGGCGGCCCAGCGGCGCAGCGGCTGGTCCCAGATCAGCGCGACGGTGAAGGCGTTGGCGTACCAGAGGGTGGCGATGCTGCCGGGCTGGCGCGATAGCCACACAGCACTCAGGGCCAGCAGCAGGTAGCCAGCGAAAATCAGCAGCAGGGTCGGCAGGAAATCACCGGGCTCGCGAGTACGGGCCATCAGCCAAATCTCCCTTGGCAAGCGCCGGGCTGCGGCCCGGCGGGGTTCAGGCAAGTCGGACACAAGTCAGCTACGAGGTTCTCCTCGCGGGCCACGGCTTATCCAGACAATAGCGGAATCGCAGGCCCGAGCAATTCGACGTTTCAGACGTCCGCTTTTCCGCGACCGACACTCAGGCCCATGGCGCGCCAACGAGCAGCATGGCGCAGCGCGTCTGGACGAACTCGCGGAGCAGGCGCACCGGCTTGCTCAACTGGGCCCGGTGGGCGCAGATCAGGTTCAGCGGGGTGGCCTCGCCGCGGTACTGCGGCAGGGCCAATTCCAGACGTCCGGCCTGGACGTCGCCGGCCACGTCCAGCCAGGATTTGTAGGTCAGTCCCTGCCCGGCCAGGGCCCAGCGCCGGACCACATCCGCATCGTCGCAGGCGCGGTTGCCGGCGACTGTCACCACCTGCTCGCGGCGACCTTGGCTGAAGCTCCAGCGGTCGTGGACACGCCCGCCGAGCTGGTAGAGCAGGCAGTTGTGCGCGGCCAGGTCCTCCGGCTGACTTGGCCGTCCATGGCGGGCGAAATAGCCGGACGAGGCGCAGAGCACCCGGCGGTTGGCGGCGGCCAGGGGCAGCGCCACCAGGCTGGAGTCCTCGGGCTCGCCATAGCGGATGGCGATGTCCACGGACTGACGGAACAGGTCGGCGACGCGGTCGCTCAGCTGCAGGCGCAGGCTGAGCCTCGGGTGTTCGCGCTGGAACTCGTCGAGCCAGGGCAGCAGCACGTTGCGGCCGAAGTCCGAAGGCGCCGACAGCTGCAATACGCCGGCTATGTCGCTGCGGCCACCGGCCAGCTGGCGCTGGCCCTCCGCAAGGCTCTCGAGGGCATTGCGCGCATGGGCGAGGAACTGCTCACCCTCGGGGGTCAGGCGCAGGCTGCGGGTGGAACGCGCGAAGAGGCGCACGTCCAGTTGCTGCTCCAGGCGTTTGAGTGCGGCACTGGCCACGGCCGGAGAAACGTCCAGCTTGCGAGCGGCCGCCGAGAGGCTACCGTGGTCGGCGGTACTGACGAACAGGGCGAGGTCGTCGAGGCGAAGCATTTTCAAAAATCCTTTGAAAGACTGTCATTTTCTAGCCGATTTTTCTCTCCTGCGAAATAACCGACCATGCGGCCCCATCAGCCCCAAGCGGAGAATCCAGATGAAAGCTGTCGCCTACTTCCAGAACCTGCCCATCGACCATCCCGAAGCGCTGCAGGACATCGTCCTGCCGGAACCACAGCCGGACCCGCGCGACCTGGTGGTGGAAGTCCGCGCCATCTCGGTCAACCCGGTGGACACCAAGGTGCGCCGTAACGCCGCGCCGGAGGCGGGCCAGCCCAAGGTGCTGGGTTGGGACGTGGCCGGGGTGGTCAAGGCGGTCGGTAGCGCGGTGAGCCTGTTCCAGCCCGGCGACCGGGTGTTCTACGCCGGCGACCTGACCCGCCAGGGCGGCAACGCCGAGCTCCACCGGGTGGACGAGCGCATAGTCGGGCACATGCCGAAGAGCCTGGACTTCGCCGCGGCGGCCGCCCTGCCGTTGACCGCCATCACCGCCTGGGAACTGCTCTTCGACCGCCTGCAGATAGCCGAAGGTGAGGACGACCAGGGCCATAGCCTCCTGGTGGTGGGCGCCGCCGGCGGCGTGGGTTCGATCCTGGTGCAACTGGCTCGCCAGCTCACCGGCCTGACCGTGATCGGCACCGCCTCGCGCCCGGAAACCCAGGCCTGGGTGCGCGAACTGGGCGCCCACCATGTGCTGGACCACAGCAAGCCCCTGGCCGAGGAGCTGCGCCGCGCCGGACTGCCCAGCGTGACCCACGTCGCCAGCCTGACCCAGACGGATCAGCACCTCGACCAGTTGGTGGAAGCCCTGGCGCCCCAGGGCCGCCTCGGCCTGATCGACGACCCGGCGTCGCTGGACGTGACCAAGCTCAAGCGCAAGAGCCTGTCGCTGCACTGGGAGTTCATGTACACCCGCTCGATGTTCCAGACCGCGGATATCCTCGAACAGCATCGCCTGCTGGAGCGGGTCAGCCAGCTGATCGACGCCGGCGTGCTGAAGACCACGGTGGGCGAGCACTTCGGCAGCATCAACGCCGCCAACCTGCGCCGCGCCCATGCCCTGCTGGAAAGTGGCAAGGCCAAAGGCAAGATAGTGCTGGAGGGGTTTGCCTGAGTCCCGCCGGGCAACCCTTCGGCCTGCATTCGCGATTGAAATCGCTCCCACGGGAACAGCACTCCGGACGTTCACCGACCGCAAGCCGGCTCCGTTATCCATAGGAGCGAACTCATTCGCGAAGGGCTACGCAGCGGCCCCATGCGTGAGCCAGGCCTGACCAGCGAGCGGATGCGCGGGCGAACGGTTCGGTACGCGTGGACGAAGAGGCTAGACTTTTTTCTCGTCTCGCCAGCGGCCGGCTGCGCCGCGAAGCTTCGCTCCTGATTCGCCGGGGTCCAGGATGCATCCCACTGTCGCCCGGCCCGCTTTGCTGGCGGGCCTCTACCTGCTCTGCGCCGGTGCCTGGCTGCTGGTCTGGGGCATGGGGGCGGAAGGCGTATGCGGCCTGGTCCTGTTCAGCGGCCTGCTGATCTTCTTTCTCGAACGCCGTCACCGCCTGGGCCGTGAGCACCTGCGCCAGGGGCTGCGGCGCACCAGCCTGCAACTGGACCAGGCCCAGCGCGACGCCACCCTGGGCAACTGGGAGTATGACCGGGGTTTCGCCTGGAGCCCGGGCGCGCAGCGCATCCTCGAATGCGGCGCACAGGACAGCCTGGAAAGTCTGCTGAACCGTCTCTATCCGACCGACCGCATGGGTGTTCAGCGCGGCCTGGAGGCGCTGCTCGCGCAAGGCGGCGCACTGGCCGTGAACGCGAGGCTGAATCGGCCCAACAACCAGCAACCGGTCTGGCTGGCACTGCGCGGCGAGATCCAGCCGGACGGCCGCGCCTTCGGCACGGTGCAGAACATCAGTGGACAGAAGCGCGACGAAGAGGCGCTGCGCGAGAGCGAGCAGCGCTTCCGCCAGCTGTTCGAGCAGACGCCGCGCATCGCCGTGCAAGGCTACGACCGTCAGCGCCGGGTGATCTACTGGAACCACGCCAGCGAGCAGCTCTACGGCTACAGCGTCGACCAGGCCATGGGCCGGCATCTGGAGGAGCTGATCATCCCGCCGGCCATGCGCGAGCAGGTGGTCGCCGACATCAGCAACTGGATGATCGGCGGGCCGGCCATTCCCGCCAGCGAGCTGACCCTGCAGCGTCGCGATGGCAGTCCGGTGACGGTGTTCTCCAGCCACCTGATCCTGCGCAACCTGCACAACCAGTTGGAGCTCTACTGCGTGGACATCGACTTCAGTGCCCTGAAGTCCGCCCGGGATGCCCTTCGACAAAGCGAAAATCGTTACCAGCAACTGCTCCAACGCCTCGACCGGACCACGCCGGAAGGCCAATCGTCGGACGGTGGCCCGGCCTGAAACCGGACCTTTGCCGACCATCAGTCGGCTCATTGATCGAGGTCATTTTCTGTCATTTGGGCAGGTCTACACTCAAGCTCCTGCCACAAACGATAGGGAGATGACAGAGGTGAAAATTCTCGTTCGCCCGACCAGCACCCCACAGGGTGCCAGCTGGCAAGTCTGCCTGGACCAGCACGCGGTGAGTTTCCGTAGCGAAGCCGAAGCACGCCGATTCGTCAGCGTTCTTGAGGAGCGCCTGAAGGCGCCCCATACATTGCCCGAGTGGTCGCGACGAATCGCGAGTTAGCCCAGGGGCGCCTGGCCATGGCGGTCCAGGCGCCAGGTCAGCAGCGCACAGGCGACTGCCGCGCAGCCGCACAGGCTGATGACCAAGGCCAGGGGCATGGCGCTGCCATCGTGCAGCGCCCCCACCAGCGCGGCGGCTCCCGCCGCCACAGCAAATTGCAGGCTACCCATCAGTGCCGAGGCACTTCCGGCGTTCTGGCCCTGGCCGGCCATGGCGCAGGCCGAGGCGTTGGGCAGGATGCAGCCCAGACTGGCGATGCAGCCGAACAGCGGCAGCAACAGCGGCCATAGCGCCTCGGTGCGCAGGCTGGAGACCACCAGCAGCGCCAACGCGCAGATCAGGTAGACCCAGATCACTCGCCGCATCCAGAAGGCCGGCCCGCGATGGCGCAACAACCAGGCGTTGACCTGCGCCACCAGGATGAAGCCCGCCGCATTACTGCCGAACAGCCAGCCGTAATGCTCCGGCGGCACGCCGTAGAGCTGGATGAAGACGAAGGGCGAGCCGGCGATGTAGGCGAACATCCCGGCGATGGCCAGGCCGCCGGTCATGCCGTAGGCGAGGAACTGCCCGTCGCCGAACAGCCGCCGGTACTGCCCCATGGCGCCACGCAGGGGCGCGCGCGGGGTCACGTCGGACAGGGTTTCCGGCAGCCAGGCGGCGACGCCCAGCAACACCAGGGCGCTGAACAGCGTCAGGCCCCAGAAGATCGATTGCCAACCGAACAGCTCCAGCAGCAGGCCCCCGCCGAGAGGCGCCAGGATCGGCGCCAGTCCCATCACCAGCATCAGTTGCGAAAAGGCCTTGGCCGAGGCGATGGGGTCGCACAGGTCGCGCACCACGGCCCGTGACACGACCATCCCGGCACAGCCGCCCAGGGCCTGGACGAAGCGCGCGCCGATCAGCCATTCCAGGCTGGGCGCCAGTGTGCAGGCCACCGAGGCCAGGGTGAAGATGGTCACCCCGAGCAGTAACGGCGGGCGGCGACCGAAGCGATCCGCCAGCGGGCCGTAGACCAGTTGCCCGAAAGCCAGGCCGACGAAGTAAGACGCCAGGGTGAGCTGCACGTGCTCCACATCGGTGCCGAACGAGGTGGCGATGGCCGGGAAGCTGGGCAGGTAGAAATCGATGGCCATGGGGCCGAAGGCGCTGAGCGCGCCGAGCAGCAGGAGAATGCGGAAAGTCATGGTCGAGGCTGGCGCCATCCCTTGCGGATACGGCGCCAGATACTAACAGGGGACATCAGGGCGGCGGGGCAATTCTCTGTAGGGGCGAATTCATTCGCCAAGGGTGGCGCAGCCACCCAATGCAGTCGCCCTGGGCCGCCCTTCGGCCGGCATGGCGAATGAATTCGCCCCTACAATCGGTCCATTCCTACCTACCCCTCATGGGCCTGCTCGGTCTTGGGCGCCTTCCTGCGTTCCAGCCAGTCCGAGGACTTCTCCACCAACATGAAGAACATGGGGATGAGGAAGGTCGCCAGCAGGGTCGCGGCGAGCATCCCGCCGATCACCCCGGTGCCGATCGAGTGGCGGCTCGCCGAGCCCGCGCCGGAGCTGATGGCCAGAGGCACGCAACCGAGGATGAAGGCCAGCGAGGTCATGATGATCGGACGGAAGCGCAGCTTGGCCGCCTCCAGCGCTGCCTCCACAGGACCCATGCCCTGTTCGCGGCAGAGCACGGCGAACTCGACGATCAGGATGGCGTTCTTCGCCCCCAGGCCGATCAGGGTCACCAGGCCGACCTGGAAGTAAACGTCGTTCTGGATCCCGCGCAGCCACACGGCGAGGATGGCGCCGAACACCGCGAAGGGCACCGCGGTGACCACCGCCAGCGGCAGGGTCCAGCGCTCGTACTGGGCGGCGAGGATGAGGAACACCATGATCAGGCCGAAGACGAAGGCGATGCTGCCCGAACCGTGAGTAGCCAGCTCCTGGTAGGCCGAACCGATCCAGCCGAGGCTGTAGTCCTCGCCCAGCACCTCGTCCGCCACTTCCTGCATGGCCTCCAGCGCCTGGCCGGAGCTGTAGCCCGGCGCCGGGCCGCCGAGGATCTTGGCTGCCGGATAGACGTTGAAGCGCGCATAGGAGTCCGGTCCGAGGATGCGCTCCACCCGCACCAGGGACGACAGCGGCACCAGGTCGGCGCTGGCTGAACGCACGTAGACCTGGCCGAGGTCATCCGGCTTGCGGCGGAACTCCGGCTCCGACTGCAGGCTCACCTGCCACGTCCGCCCATAGAGGGTGAAGTCGTTGACGTAGTAGCTGCCGAAGGTGGACTGCATGGCCGTGAACACATCGTTGATCGCCACACCCAGGGCGCGTGCCTTGGTGCGGTCGAGGTCGATGTAGTACTGCGGCACGTTGGCGTTGAACGTGGTGTTGACCCCCGCCAGCTCGGGTCGCTTGGAGGCCGCGGCGACGAACTTCTGCACCACCTCTTCCAACTGCTGCACGGTACCGCCGCTGCGGTCCTGGATATAGGACTCGAAGCCGCCGGTGGTACTCATGCCGGTGATAGGCGGCGGGTTGAAGGAAAGCACTATGGCGTCCTTCTGCCCAGCGCCCATGGCCATGAAGTTGTGGGTCAGGTTGCGTGCGTCCAGTTCGGGCGTGGTGCGTTCGCTCCAGTCCTTCAGTGGCACGAAGGACACGCCGGCGTTGCTGCGGGTGCCGAAGGTGAGGATGTCGAAGCCGGCGAAGGTCACGACGTCCTGCACCGCCGGGTGCTTCAACAGCTGATCGCTGACCGCGCCGGTGACTTCCTCGGTGCGGGTCAGCGAGGCGGCTGGCGGCAGGAAGTAGGCGTTGAGCACATAGCCCTGATCCTCGTCCGGCACCAGGGCACCGGGCACGCGGCCGAAGAGCACGACCATCAGGGCGATCATCCCGCCGAACAGCACGAGGCCGACCAGCGCGCGCTTGAGGAAGAACTGCACCCCGGCGCCGTAGCCGGAAGTCATACGATCGAAGAAGGTGTTGAACCAGCGGAACGGGGCTGCCGGCGTGCCGTGGGTCGGCTTGAGCATCAAGGCGCAAAGTGCCGGCGACAGGGTCAGCGCGACGATGCCGGAGATCACCACGGACACGGCGATGGTGATCGCGAACTGCTGGTACATCTGCCCCGCCAGGCCACCGAGGAAGCCCACCGGGATGAACACCGCGCAGAGCACCAGGACGATGGCGATGATGGGGCCGGTGACCTCTTCCATGGCTTCGATCGCCGCCTCGCGTGGGCCGATCTTCTTGGTCGCCATCACCCGTTCGACGTTTTCGATCACCACGATGGCGTCGTCGACCACGATGCCGATGGCCAGCACCATGCCGAACAACGTCAGCAGGTTGATGGAGAAGCCGAGCATGTACATGCCGGCGAAGGTGCCGATCAGCGAAACAGGGATCGCCAGCACCGGGATAAGGGTGGCGCGCCAGTTCTGCAGGAAGATGAAGACCACCAGCACCACCAGCACCAGGGCCTCGAAGAAGGTGTGGATAACCTCCTCGATGGAGACCTCGACGAATTTGGTGGTGTCGTAGGGGATCTTGTAGGTGATGCCTTCGGGGAAGCGCTTGGCCAGCCGTTCCATGGTCGACTTCACCGCTTCGGCGGTATCCAGGGCATTGGCCCCCGGCTGCAGGTAGATGCCGAAGGCGGCGTTCTGCTGGCCGTTGAGCGATGTCATCAGGGAGTAGTCCTGCGCCCCCAGTTCGACCCGCGCCACGTCCTTCAGCAGCAGGCTGGCGCCGGTGGCATCGGAACGCAGGATCACACCCTCGAATTCCTTGGGATCGGTGAAGCGGCCCTGGGTGGTCACCGTGTAGGTGAAGTCCTGGGGCTGGTTCAGCGGCTGCTGGCCGAAGCTACCGGCGGCGAACTGGGAGTTCTGCTCGCGGATGGCATTGACCACGTCGGTGGGGGTGAGGTCGTACTGCGCCAGCTTGTCCGGGCGCAGCCAGATGCGCATGGAGTAGTCCTTGGAGCCAAACTGGCTGGCATCACCCACGCCGGGAATCCGCTTGAGCTCGTCGATCACGTTGATCAGCGCATAGTTGCTGATGAAGATCGGGTCGCGAGAGTTGTCCGGCGAATAGAGGGTGACCACCTGGAGGATGTCGGAAGATTTCTTCTCCACCTTAACGCCCTGCCGGCGCACCTCTTCCGGCAGCTTGGCCAGGGCCGCCTGGACCTTGTTGTTGACGTCGATGGTGGCCTGGTCCGGGTCCCTGCCCACCTCGAAGTACACGGTCAGGCTCATGGCGCCGCTGCTGTCGGAGTTGGACAGCTGGTAGATCATGCCCTCGACGCCGTTGATTTCCTGCTCCAGGGGCGCAGCGACGGTTTCCGCGATCACCTGCGAGCTGGCGCCCGGGTAGGCGGCGGTGACCGATACCTGCGGCGGGAGGATTTCCGGGTACTGGGCGATCGGCAGCGCGCGCATGGCGGCAAGGCCGGCGAGCACGATGACGATGGAGATGACCGCGGCGAAGACGGGTCTGTCGATAAAGAAGCGCGAGATCACGGCGAGCGCTCCTTCAGGACTGTTTGGCAGCTTGATCGGAGGGAGCCTTGCTGGCTTCCACCGCTTTCACGGGCGAGTCGGGCCGGACCTTGGGCAGGCCTTCGACAATCACCCGATCACCGGCGCTGACGCCGGATTCGATCACCCAGCGGCCGTCGCGGGTATCGCCGGTCTTGACCTGGCGCACCCGCGCCATGCCGTCCTTGTCCACCACATAGACGAAGGTGCCACGCGGCCCCTGGGCCAGGGCCCGCTCCGGCAGGGTGATGGCCTGGGGCCGGGTGAAGCCCTTCACCAGCACCCGCACGAACATGCCGGGGAGCAGCTTCTGCTCCGGGTTGGGCACCACGGCCCGCGCACTGACGGTACCGGTGCCGGTGTTGACGAAGCTGTCGGTGAAGTCCACGCGGCCCGAGAGCGGATAGGTGGAGCCATCGCCGAACTTCAGGTCGGCGCTGAGCAGGCCATCTGGCGGCAGTTCGATCTTTCCGTTCTTCACACCATCGCGCAGGCGCTCGGCCTCGGTGTCCGGATAGGCGAAGTTCACGAAGATAGGGTCGAGCTGGGTGAGCTGGGTGAGCAGGCTGCCGTTGGGGTCCCCGGCCACCACCAGGCTGCCCTCGGAGCGGGTTTCCTTGCTGGTCATGCCCGAGATGGGCGCTTCCACCGTGGTGTAATCGAGGTCGATCTGCCGCGCCTTCACTTCGGCCTGGGCGGCCTCCACGTTGGCCTTGCTCTGTTCGAAGTTGGAGATCGCGTTATCCAGTTCGCTTTCGCTGGCAAAGCCCTTCTTCTGCAGCTCGCGGGTACGCTTGAGGTCACGCTCGGTCTGGCGATAACGCGCCTGCTCCTGGGCCAGGGAGCCCTTGGCCCGTGCCAGGGCCGCTTCGTAGGTGCGCGGGTCGATGCGGAACAGCACCTGCCCCTGCTTGACCTTGCTGCCTTCCAGGTAGGTGCGCTGCTGGAGGATGCCGCTCACCTGGGCCCGTACTTCCACCTCGCGAAAGCCCGCGGTGCGCCCGGCGTATTCCAGGACCAGTGGCAGCGGGGCGGACTTGGCGGTCTCCACCACCACCTCCGGAGCCGGTGGCGCACCGCTCGGAGCATCGGCGGCGCCGACCATGCCTGCGAAGCTGGCGCATACGGCGAAAAGTGCAAGGCTGAAGGGAAAATAACGAGCAAACGGCATAGGGTGTCTCCATACGGGCGCCGAACGGGCAAGTGAAGCAGGCTGCATCATACATTCATATATGTCTGTAAACGGTTGTTCTCCGAGCAAAATCGGTACACTCCGTTCCCCAAACAAGAAGCCTAGACAGTATTAGCCCACCTGCTATGCGCAGAACGAAAGAAGAAGCTGAGAAAACACGGGGTGCGATTCTCGTCGCAGCCGAACACCTGTTCCTCGAGAACGGCGTGGCCCATACCTCGCTCGAACAGATCGCCCGAGCCGCCGGGGTGACCCGGGGCGCGGTCTACTGGCATTTCGAGAACAAGGCCCACCTGTTCCACGAGATGCTGTCCCAGGTCCGCCTGCCCCAGGAGCAGATGATCGACCGCCTGGGCGGCTGCGGTAACCAGAACCCGATGCTGGCGCTGCGCGACCTCTGCCTGGAGGCCATCATCAACCTGGCGCGGGATGAGCAGCGCAAGCGCATCTTCAACATCCTGCTGCACCGCTGCGAATTCACCGAGGAGCTGCGCGAGGCCGAAGAGCGCCACTACGCCTTCGTCGATCAGTTCATCCAGCTCTGCGAACAGTTGTTCGACCGCCCCGCCTGCAGCGCACGCCTGCGCCCGGGCATCACGCCCCTGCAGGCGTCCCGGGCGGTGCATGGCCTGGTGATTGGTTTATTCAGCGACTGGACCCGCGATCCGAAGCTGTTCGACCCGCTGACGGATGCCGAACCCATGGTGGATGCGTTGTTCCGCGGGCTGGTGAAGGACTGGGATTGAAGGCAGAACCGGGGCATTGATGGCGCAGACAGACGGTCGAACTCCGATGGTGGATCGATGAAGCGTGATCCACCCGGCAAAAGGCTCAAGACCGGTGTCGGCCTCAGGCCGCCTCGGCCTGATATCCCTCCTCCCGGATCGCCGCCAGCACCTGCTCTTCCGCCAGCCGGCTGGCCACCCGCACTTCGCCTGCCGCCAGGTCCACCTGCACGTCGGCGGCCTGGTCGCGGGACTGGACGGCCTGGGTGATGGCACGGACGCAATGTCCGCAGGACATGCCTTGAACCTTGAATATCTGCATGGTCGATCTCCTTGGGAATGAAACCTGGGGCAAGTGTCATCCTTGCCACCATGGCAAGGTCAATAGGGCCTCCTACACTGGAATCTGCCCATTCCGCGGGAGATATCCGCCATGCATGGCCTGCGCCCTACCCTCTTCACCCTGCTCGCCGTACCGCTGCTGGCCCTGGCGCAGCCAGCGGTCGACTACAGCGTGCTGATCATCTCCCGCGAGCGCCTCGAACTCGCGACCGCCTGCGACGTCGGCCTGTACCTGGAAGACCAGTTGGCCGCGCGCCTGGTGCAGGGCCAGATCGTGTCCTTCAACCTGCCGCCAGGGCCGCTGTCGATCCGCCTCAGCCTGCTCGGCCCCGGGCGCTGCAAGCCGGGCATTGAGCAGTTCCGCCAGCAGTCCATCACCCTGATGGCCGGCGAGGTGCGCAAGTATAGGCTGGCGCAAAGCACCGAAGGCCTCTACCTGGTACGGACCACCGCCGTGCAGTGAAGCACTTGACCTTACCCTCGTGTCAAGGTTGATCCTAGGCGCAGACCAAGGAGGATCAGCCATGAGCAACCCAACCGCTTTCGACCTGCCCATCACTGGGATGACCTGCGCCAGCTGCGCCGGCCGCGTCGAGCGTGCCCTGGCCAAGGTGCCGGGGGTACAGGCCGCCAGCGTCAACCTGGCCACCGAACAGGCCCGCGTCCAGGCGCCCGGCGACAGCCTGCCGGCCCTGGTGGCGGCCGTCGAAGCGGCCGGCTACCAGGTACCGGCCCAGCGCCTGGAACTGGCCATCGGCGGCATGACCTGCGCCAGCTGTTCCGGCCGCGTCGAGCGCGCCCTGCGCAAGGTGCCGGGGGTCGCCGAGGTTACGGTGAACCTGGCCAGCGAGCGCGCCCACCTGAATCTCTTCGGCCCGCCCGACAGCGCCAGCCTGATCCAGGCCGTGGAAGCCGCCGGCTACTCGGCCAGGCTGATCGACGAAGACCAGCCGCCGGTCGATGACGCCGCAGCCCGCCTGCAACGCGAGCGCTGGGCGGTGCTGCTGGCTCTTGTCCTGGCTCTGCCGCTGGTGGTGCCGATGCTGCTGGAATGGTTCGGTCTGCACTGGATGCTGCCGGCCTGGGCGCAGTTCGCCCTGGCCACACCCGTGCAGTTCATCCTCGGTGCGCGCTTCTACCGCGCCGCCTGGAAGGCAGTGAAGGCCGGCGCCGGCAACATGGACCTGCTGGTGGCCATCGGCACCAGCGCCGGCTACGGCCTCAGTCTCTACCAGTGGTGGGCGACGCAACCCGGCCAGTTGCCGCACCTCTACTTCGAAGCTTCGGCCGTGGTTATCGCTCTGGTGCTGCTGGGCAAATACCTGGAAAGCCGCGCCAAGCGCCAGACCGGCGCCGCCATCCGCGCGCTGGAGGCCCTGCGGCCGGAGCGCGCCACCCGCCTGCGCGATGATGGCCGCGAGGAAGACGTCGCCATCGCCGCCCTGCAACTGGGGGACCTGCTGGTGGTCAAGCCCGGCGAACGTTTCCCCGCCGACGGCGAGGTGAGCGAAGGCCAGAGCCATGCCGACGAAGCCCTGATCAGTGGTGAAAGCCTGCCGGTGCCCAAGCAGCCCGGCGACCGCGTCACCGCTGGCGCCATCAATGGCGAAGGCCGCCTGCTGGTACGCACGACCGCCCTCGGTGGCGAAACCGTGCTGGCGCGGATCATCCGCCTGGTGGAAGACGCCCAAGCGGCCAAGGCGCCGATCCAGAAGCTGGTCGACCGGGTCAGCCAGGTGTTCGTCCCCGCAGTGCTGCTGATCGCCCTCGCCACCCTGGTCGTCTGGCTGCTGGCCGGCGCCGGCATCGAGACGGCGCTGATCAATGCCGTTGCCGTACTGGTAATCGCCTGCCCCTGCGCCCTCGGCCTGGCCACCCCCACCGCCATCATGGCCGGCACCGGCGTCGCCGCGCGCCACGGCATCCTGATCAAGGACGCCGAAGCCCTGGAAGTGGCCCATGCCGTGCAGGCCGTGGCCTTCGACAAGACCGGCACCCTGACTTCCGGCAGCCCGCGCATCGCCCATCTGGCCGCCGCCACGGGCAGCGATGCCGAGCTGCTGCAACTGGCCGGCGCCCTGCAGCGCGGCAGCGAACACCCCTTGGCCAAGGCCGTGCTGGACGCCTGCGCCGAGCGCGATCTGCAAGTCCCGGCCGTGGAAGCCAGCCAGGCCCTGGCCGGGCGCGGTATCCAGGGCCGGGTGGGTGAGCGTCTGCTGGCCCTGGGCAACCGTCGTCTGCTGGACGAGCAAGGCCTGCCGAGTGGCGAACTGGAGGCAAATGCCACCGCCTGGGAAGCCGAAGGCCGCACCCTGTCCTGGCTGCTGGAGCTGGAGCCGCAGCGGCGCGTGCTCGGCCTCTTCGCCTTCGGCGACACCTTGAAGCCGGGCGCTGCCGATGCCGTGCAGACCCTGCGCGAACGGGATATCCACAGCCACCTGATCACCGGCGACAACCGCGGCAGCGCGCGGGTGGTGGCCGAGGTCCTGGGCATCGAGTCGGTCCATGCCGAAGTGCTGCCGGCGGACAAGGCCGCCACTGTGGCGGCGCTCAAGGCGGACGGCGCGGTGGTGGCCATGGTCGGCGACGGTATCAACGACGCCCCGGCCCTGGCCGCCGCCGACGTCGGCATCGCCATGGGCGGCGGCACCGACGTGGCCATGCATGCCGCGGGCATCACCCTGATGCGCGGCGACCCGCGGCTGGTGCCGGCGGCGCTGGATATCTCCCGGCGCACCTATGCGAAGATCCGCCAGAACCTGTTCTGGGCCTTCATCTACAACCTGATCGGCATCCCCCTGGCTGCCGCCGGCCTGCTCAGCCCGGTGGTGGCGGGCGCGGCCATGGCGCTGTCCAGCGTCAGCGTGGTGAGCAATGCGCTGCTGCTGAAGACCTGGAAGCCGGACGAGTAATGCTCTCGTAGGTTGGTGCTGAGCCTGCGAAGCCCAACGACGATGTTGGGCCTCGCTCCGCTCGGACCAGCGTGGCCCGCACCAACCTACGGAAACTGCATGAGGAAATAGCCATGAACATCGGCCAAGCCGCCAAGAAAAGCGGACTGACCGCAAAGATGATCCGCTACTACGAAGGCATCGGCCTGCTGCCGGCGGCCGGCCGCAGCGACAGCGGCTATCGCCAGTACAGCGCCCAGGACCTGCACACCCTGGCCTTCATCAAGCGTTCGCGGGACCTGGGCTTCTCGCTGGAAGAAGTCGGCAAGCTGCTGCAGCTCTGGCAGGACCGCCAGCGCGCCAGCGCCGATGTGAAGGCCCTGGCCCGCGGCCATATCGACGAGCTGAACCGCAAGATCGCCGAGCTGGCCGGCCTGCGCGACACCCTGCAGGAGCTGGTGGAGCACTGCCACGGTGACCAACGGCCCGACTGCCCGATCCTCAGGGATCTGGAGTCAGGCGGCTGTTGCCACTGAATACGCGGCCGAGCAGCCCCTTGGGCAGCACCGTGATCGCCAGCCCAGTGAACACCAGCACGCAGGCCAGCCAACCGGCGGCGCTGAGCTGCTCGCCCAGCAGCAGCCAGCCCGACAGCAGGCCCGACACCGGCACCGCCAGGGCGAAAGGCGTCACCAGGCTGGCCGGGTAGCGCTGCAGCAGGAAACTCCACAGGCCAAAACCCACGGTGGTGGCGAGGAAGGCGATATAGACCAGCGCGCCGATGCCGCCCCAACTGGGATGGGCCAGTGCCGCGCCAATGGCTTCCGGTCCCTCGAAGACATAGGACAACGCCAGCAGGGGCAGCGGAGGAATCAGACTGACCCAGCAGATCAGCCGCAGCATGTCCTTGGCGCCGCTGCGCTTGGTGGCGATGTTGGCGAAGGCCCAGGCCAGCGCCGCCGCGATCACCAGCATGAAGGCCAGCAGGCTGTCGCCCAGCGGCCGGCCGAGGCCGATCAGCACCAGCCCGGACGCCGCCAGCAGCAAGCCGAACAACCCCCGGCGGCTGGGCCGCTCACCGAGGAATAGCGCGGCGATCAGTATGGTGAAGAACACCTGGCTCTGCAGCACCAGCGACGACAGCCCGGCCGGCATGCCCAGATGCATGCCAACAAAGAGCAGGCCGAACTTGATCACCCCCAGGAGCAGGCCAATCTGCACTATCCGCCAGAAGGGCGCCGGCATGGGGCCGCGCAGGAACAACAGCGGCAACGCCGCCAGGCCGAAGCGCAGGGCGCAGAACAGCAGCGGTGGGAAATCCTCCAGGCCGACCTTGATCACCACGAAATTGACACCCCAGATCAGGGTGACCAGCAGGGCCAGGAGAATGTGCGGGAGGGACATGGCGTGCGCTCCGGAAACTCAGGCACACGCTAGCAGCCGGGCGCGGGATTGTATGGATACAGATGGGTGGGAAAACGCCAGGGAGGTGTATGGGCGCCTCTCCACCTGTAGGGGCGAAATCATTCGCCAAGCAGACCGTAGGTCTGGCATTCGGACGCCGTGCCGAGCCCACCAGCCCTCACCCCAACCCTCTCCCGCAGGCGGGAGAGGGGGCTGACCGTGCAGCCAGGCACCTCATCGCACCTAAGGGCCCTCTCTGTAGCGAATTCATTCGCCAAGCAGACCGTAGGTCTGGCATTCGGACGCCGTTCCGAGCCCACCAGCCCTCACCCCAACCCTCTCCCGCAGGCGGGACAGGGGGCTGACCGTGCAGCCAGGCACCTCATCGCACCTAAGGGCTCTCCCTGTAGGAGCGAATTCATTCGCGAAAGGGCCGCGCAGCGGCCCGGTAGGTTGGGCCGGGCGGCGTTCCGCGAGCGCAGCGAAGCCCAACAGACCAAGGCACCGTGCCCAGCGACCACATCCACCAAACAAAAAGGGCCGCATCAGCGGCCCCTCTTTAATCCCGGATCAGCCTCACGCCTGCGACTGCAGGTAGTTCTCCAGGCCGATGCGGTCGATCAGGCCGAGCTGCTGCTCCAGCCAGTAGGCGTGATCTTCCTCGGTGTCCTTCAGCTGGGCGGCGAGGATGTCGCGGCTCATGTAGTCCTTATGCTTCTCGCACAGGGTGATGCCCTTGCTCAGCGCGGCGCGCACTTCATATTCCAGCTTGAGGTCGGCACGCAGCATGTCGGGCACTGTATGCCCGGGGTGGATGGCCCGGGGGCGCATGTCCGGAGTGCTTTCCAGGAAGAGGATGCGCTGCAGCAGGGCATCAGCGTGCTGGGTTTCCTCCTCCATCTCGTGGTTGATGCGCTCGAAGAGCTTGTTGAAGCCCCAGTCCTGATACATCCGCGAATGCAGGAAGTACTGGTCCCGGGCGGCCAGTTCGCCGCGCAATAGGTCCTTGAGGTATTCCACCACTTCGGCTTGGCCTTGCATCTGCACATCTCCTGAAAAACCAGCGAACAAGGATCCTGTGCCGACCCGCCCCGGTCAAGTCAGCCTCAGCCGAGCATCCAGGGAGGAGTCGGCTCTGCCCGCTCGGTCGGCGCATCGCGTTCGGCCAGTGCCGCCTGGCGTCGCGCCTCGTCGGCCAGGGCGGCCTTGATCTCGCGCATCACGGCGTCCAGGTCGGCGGAGTCCTCGGGTTCGGCGAACTGGCCGGTGAGCTGGGCCTCAGGCGTCAGCTTGCCATCCTCGAACAGGGCCCACATTTCCTTGGCGTACCGGGTGAACTTCAACTCCGGCGCATAGCGGCCGAAATACTCGGCCATATTGCCGACATCACGCTCCAGCATGCGGAAAGCGTGGTTGTTGCCGGCGGCATCCACCGCCTGGGGCAGGTCGATGATAACGGGCCCGTAGGGGTCGAGGAGCACGTTGAATTCTGAAAGGTCGCCGTGAACCAGACCCGCGCAGAGCATCTTCACAATCTCGCCGATCATGAAGGCGTGGAATTCGCGGGCGTCCTCGGGCGTCAGGTCGACGTCGTTCAGGCGCGGCGCGGCATCGCCCTCGCCATCGCTGACCAGTTCCATCAGCAGCACGCCATCGAGGAAGTCGTAGGGCTTGGGCACCCGCACCCCGGCATTGGCCAGGTGGAACAGCGCGGCCACCTCGGCGTTCTGCCAGGCGTCTTCACGCTCACGGCGGCCGTACTTGGAACCCTTGGCCATGGCCCGGGCGTCACGGCTGTTGCGGACCTTGCGGCCCTCCTGGTACTCGGCGGCCTGGCGGAAACCACGCTTGTTGGCTTCCTTGTAGACCTTGGCGCAGCGCAGCTCGCTACCGCAGCGCACCACGTAGACGGAGGCTTCCTTGCCGCTCATGAGCGGGCGCAGGACTTCATCGATCAGGCCATCTTCCAGCAGTGGCTCAAGGCGTTTCGGGGTCTTCATGCGGGTGCAGCGGGCAGCCTCGGGAAATAGGGACACTGGGCCGACGTTATACGGCATGCCGCCTCCTACGGCTATCCACGACGCGACAGGCTGCGGCGCAATGCCTCAATCGCATAGCGCACCTTGGCCGGCTGGGCATCGCGGCGGGGGGTGACGATGTAGAGCCCGACCGGCGCCAGTTGCCACTCCGGAAGCGGCGCCAGCAGCCGGCCGCTGGCCAGTTCCTCGCGGATTTCCGGCTCCGGCTGCAGGGACAGGCCCATGCCCGCCAGGGTGAAACTGCGCACGGCGAGTATGTTGTTGCAGCCCACCCGGCTTTCCAGTCGCAGGCGCAGCTGTTCGCCGCCGGGGCCGGTGAACGTCAGCTGGTGCTGCTGGCGCTCGCCATTGGGGCTGATCCAGTCCAGCTCCAGCAACTGCTCGGGACGATGGATCGGTCCGCTGCGCGCCAGGTAGGCCGGGGCGCAGCAGAGCACCGCAGGCCAGTCGGCCAGATGCCTGGCCACCAGGCTGGAGTCTTCCTGGCGGCCAACGCGGATGGCGAGATCAATGCGTTGTTCCACCAGGTCAATCTGCTCGTCATGGAAGAACAGTTGCAGGCTGAGCCCCGGATGGGCCTCCAGCAGCGGCACCAGCGCCTCGGTCAGCATGCCGTTGGAAAAGCCCACGGGCGCGGCGATGCGCAGCTCGCCCACCGGCGCGTCGCGCAATTCAGCCAGGCGCTGCTCGGCCTGCTGCGCCAGCTCCAGCACCTGGGCGCAGCTCTTGTAGAACACCGCGCCGGCTTCGGTCAGCGTCAATTTGCGCGTGGTGCGGTGCAGCAGGCTGACCTGGGTTTCCTGCTCCAGCTTGCGGATCTGCTGGCTGACCGCCGAAGCCGTCATGCCCAGCACTTCGGCGGCGGCCACCATGCTGCCCCGCTCCACCACCGTGGCGAACACCGCCATGCGCTTGAGCTGCTCCATTCATAAGCTCCGCTTAATTGTGAAAGCACCTGACGGCACTTTTTCCACCGATTATCCAGCAGCGATTATGCGTCACCGCAACCTACCTCGGAGATGCTCCATGAAAATCGCCCTGATCGGCGCCACCGGTTTCGTCGGCTCCGCCGTACTTACCGAATCCCTGCAGCGCGGCCACCAGGTCACCGCCATTGTCCGCCACCCGGAAAAACTCCCCCAGCACGCCAATCTCACCGCACGCAAGGCCGACGCCTATGACGCCGCCGCCATCGCCCAGGCCGTGGCCGACCATGACGCCGTGGTCCACGCCTTCAACCCCGGCTGGGGCGAGGCGAAGATCCGCGAACTGTTCATCGAAGGCACCCAGGCCATTTTCGCCGGGGTCAAGCAGGCCGGCGTGAAGCGCCTGCTGATGGTCGGCGGCGCCGGTAGTCTCTACGTCGCACCGAATCTGCAACTGATCGACACGCCGGACTTCCCCGCCGAATACAAGGAAGGCGCCGAGGGCGCGCGCCAGGCGCTCGACCTGATACGCCTGGAAAGCGCCCTGGACTGGACCTTCATCTCCCCGCCCGCCTTGCTGCACCCCGGCGCGCGCAGCGGCCGCTTTCGCGTCGGCAGCGACCAGCTGCTGATGGACGGCGAGCAGCCGGCGAGCATTTCGGTGGCCGACCTCGCCGTGGCCATCATCGACGAGCTGGAACAACCCGAGCACATCCGCCAACGCTTCACCGTCGGCTATTGAGGACCTGCCATGACCCTGACCGCCTCCGCCCATGTCACCACCGCCACCCCGGCGCGCTACATCAGCCGCCTGTGCAAACACTTCGCCCACCGGGTGCCCGTCAGCTACGACGAGCAGCAGGGCCGCATCGAATTCGACCTGGGCCTCGGCCTGTTGCGCGCCGAGGGCGACGGCCTGAACCTGGCCGTGGAAAGCCAGTCCCCCGAAGGCCTGGAACGCCTGAAGGAAATAGTCGGTAGCCATTTCGTCCGCGTCGCCTGGCAGGAAGAGCTGCAGCTGGAGTGGCGATGACTGGGACGCGACCCGGTGCGCCTGGAATTTCACCAGAGGGTGAAGATCGTCCGCGGCGGCGTGCTGGTGGATGGCTGAGGCCGCTGCACGGCAGCAGGAACTGTGTAGGAGCGGGCTTGCTCGCGAACCGGACCATTTCGCGAGCAAAAAAAGGGCGGCCCCTGCATTGCGGGCCGCCCTAAATCACGGAGTTGCTTACATCGCGTGGCCGCGATGACTTGCAGCCACGGGTATTGGATTACTTTTCCAGGATCGCGGTCACACCTTGGCCGCCTGCGGCGCAAATAGAGATCAATCCACGGCCCTCGCCAGCCACAGAAAGCAACTTGGCCAGGTTGGCGACGATACGCCCGCCGGTGGCGGCGAAGGGGTGGCCGGCGGCCAGGGAGCTGCCCTTGACGTTCATCCGGCTGCGGTCGATGGCGCCCAGAGGCTTGTCCAGGCCGAGGCGGGTCTTGCAGTAGTCGGCGTCCTCCCAGGCTTTCAGCGTGCAAAGCACCTGGGCGGCGAAGGCTTCGTGGATCTCGTAGTAGTCGAAGTCCTGCAGGCACAGGTTGTTGCGCGCCAGGAGGCGCGGCACGGCGTAGACCGGCGCCATCAGCAAACCTTCCTCGCCGCTGACGAAATCCACCGCCCCCGCTTCGCCATCCTTGAAGTAGGCCAGGATCGGCAGCCCGCGTGCCTTGGCCCAGTCCTCGCTGGCCAGCAGCACCACCGAGGCGCCGTCGGTCAGCGGTGTGGAGTTGGCCGCCGTCAGAGTGCCGCGCGCGCCGCGTTCGAACACCGGTTTCAGGGCCGCGAGCTTCTCGGCGTTGATGTCCGGGCGCAGGTTCTGGTCGCGGGTCAGGCCGCGGAATGGGCTCAGCAGGTCGTTCTGCCAGCCTTCGGCGTAGGCCGCCGCCAGCTTCTGGTGGCTGGCGATGGCCAGTTGGTCCTGTTCATCGCGGGGGATGGCCCAGGTCTGCGCCATCAGCTCGCAATGCTCGCCCATGGACAGACCGGTGCGCGGCTCGCCGTTACGCGGGATGTGCGGCGCCAGGTGGCGCGGGCGGACCTGCAGCAGCGTCTTGATCTTTTCGCTGGTGGACTTGGCCCGGTTGGCTTCGAGGAGGATCTTGCGCAGCCCCTCATTCACCCCGATGGGCGCGTCCGAGGTGGTGTCCACGCCGCCGGCGATGCCGCTGTCGATCTGTCCCAGGGCGATCTTGTTGGCGACCAGGATGGCCGCCTCCAGGCCGGTGCCGCAGGCCTGCTGGATGTCGTAGGCCGGGGTTTCCGGGGCCAGGCGCGAGCCCAGCACGCATTCGCGGGCCAGGTTGAAGTCCCGCGAGTGCTTGAGCACGGCGCCGGCGGCGAACTCGCCGATGCGCTGGCCGTGGAGATTGAAGCGTTCCACCAGGCCTTCGAGGGCGCTGGTCAGCATGTCCTGGTTGCTCGCCGTGGCGTAGACGGTATTGGAGCGGGCGAAGGGGATGCGGTTGCCGCCGACGATGGCGACCCGGCGCAGCTGGGTCATGGTGACTCCTTGCGGGTGAGGGTTTGCGGGTTGCAGTGTCGGATACAAGACTAGACGCCTGGATTGGCCGCCTCGCCGCTCGGGAGGTCAGCACGGTCAATTGCGTGCAATCCGTGTCTGCGTAGAGTGGGCCCACTTTCGTTTGCCAGCAGGAGCTATCCCATGAACGACCGTTACCTCGCCTTCGCCAACTCCAACACCGGCCGGCGCCTGGTCGGCGCCCTCGGCCTGCCGGCGCCGGTGCGCCTGGAGCGCTGGATGGCGGGCCGTGCGCGGCCGGTGGATGGCGCCTTGCTGATCGGCGGCCAGGGCGCCCTGGCCGAAGCCGCCAGCGGCGTGCTGAACAAACTCACCGACCAGAATTTCGCCGATGAGGACGGTCGCTTCGGCCTGTCACGCTGGACCGCCGAGCATGGCCCGCGCCTGAAGGCGCTGATCTTCGACGCCAGCCAGCTGACCCGCTTCGAACAGCTGATCGAGCTGCGCGATTTCTTCCAGCCGGCCATGAAGGGCCTGGGCAAGTGCCCGAAAGTGGTGGTCCTGGCCTGCGCCCCGGAGTCGATCGAGGACCTGGAGGCCGCCAGCGTGCAGCGCTCCCTGGAAGGCTTCACCCGCTCCCTCGGCAAGGAAATCCGCCGAGGCGGCAACGTGCAGCTGGTCTATGTCGGCAAGGGCTCCGAGGACCAGCTGGAAGGCGCCCTGCGCTTCCTCCTGTCGCCCAAGAGCGCCTATGTCTCGGCCCAGGTGCTGCGCCTGGCGTCCTGCGCCGAGCGGGTGCAGGACTGGACCCGGCCCCTGGCCGGCAAGCGCGCGCTGGTCACCGGCGCCTCCCGTGGCATCGGTGCCGCGATCGCCGAAACCCTGGCCCGCGACGGCGCTGACGTGATCCTGCTCGACGTGCCCCAGGCCAAGGACGCCCTCGACGGCCTGGCCGCGCGCCTTGGCGGCCGTGGCGTGGCCATGGACATCGCCGCCGACGACGCTGCCACCCGGTTGGTGGAGGCCCTGCCAGAGGGCGTCGATATCCTGGTGCACAACGCCGGCATCACCCGCGACAAGACCCTGGCCAAGATGAGCGACGACTTCTGGAGCTCGGTGATCAACGTCAACCTGCGCGCCCCGCAGGTGCTCACCCAGGCCCTGCTGGACGCCGGCAAGCTGCACGACAACGGCCGCGTGGTGCTGATCGCCTCCATCAGCGGCATCGCCGGCAACACGGGCCAGACCAACTACGCGGTGAGCAAGGCCGGGGTCATCGGCCTGGCGCAGAACTGGGCGCCGGCCCTGGCCAAGCGCGGTATCAGCATCAACGCCGTGGCGCCGGGCTTTATCGAAACCCAGATGACCGCCGCCATTCCCTTCACCATCCGCGAAGCCGGGCGGCGCATGAACTCGATGAACCAGGGCGGCCTGCCCCAGGATGTGGCCGAAGCCGTGGCCTGGTTCGCTCAGCCGGGCTCCGGCGCCCTGACCGGGCAGGTGATGCGGGTGTGTGGGCAGAGCTTGTTGGGGGCGTGAGGGACAGCCTCGGGGGTGCGCCATGCCTTTGAGGGGGCGAATTCATTCGCCAAGGGCGGCGCAGCTGCCCCGTAGGTTGGCGCTGAGCTAAGCGAAGCCCAACGTTCGCGGTCGAGTCGCTGTGTTGGGCTTCGTTCCTCAGCGCCAACCTACGGGACCGCGCTGCGGTCCTTTCGCGAATGAATTCGCCCCCACAGACGCGCGGGCCTGCCTGTTGGGTCGAGTGGCGTTCCGCGAGCGTAGCGAAGCCCAACGACTGAGCATCGGAGGGCTGCACAGGGCAGTCCTTCGGACTGCTTGGCGATTGAAATCGCCCCTACAAGAGCATTCGCCCCTGTCAGGTTTCGGACCTCAGACCTCGCCCTTGCCCTTGCGCCGGAACTCCACCGGCGTCTCCCCCACCCAGCGCTTGAAAGCGCGGTAGAAGGTGCTCGGCTCGGAAAAGCCGGTGCGCTCGACAATCACCTCGATGCGCTCGTCGGTCTTCAACAGCAGCTCCTTGGCCAGCCGGCAGCGGTAGTCGGTGATCAGGTCGTTGAAGCGCACCCCGGCCATGGCCAGTCGCTCGCGCAGGCGGCGGGCCGGCATGTTCAAGCGGGCGGCCACCTGCTCCAGAGTGGCGCCGCCGTCCACCAGCAGCTCGCCGATCAGTTGGCGGACCTGGCGCACCAGGTCCAGGCGCTCCACCTCGGCCAACTGGCGTCGCGCCAGTGACTCGTGCATGCGCAGCAATTCCGGCGCGGCGTGGCGCGAAGGCTTGTCCAGCACTTCGGCAGCGAAGATCAGCGCATAGCGCTCTGCCCCAAGCCGGGCCGGGCAGCCGTACACCGACTGGTAGCGCTCGGCGGGGGCGCCTTCGGCGTGCATGAGTTGCACTTCATGGGGTTTGAACTGACCCTCGGTCAGGGCGTGGAACAGGCGGATCACCGCGCCGGCGAGCATTTCCGGGAAATGCCGGTTGCTACCCGGATGCTGGCCGAGGGAAAGCACGGCGCGCTCGGCTTCCACGTCCAGCTGCGCATTCAGGGTGTCGGAGAGCAGGCGCACATAGCGCAGGGCATGGCGCAGCCCTTCACCGAAGGTGCCACTGGAAAGGAACAGGTACTCCAGCAGCAGACCATGGAAGGCTGGCAGGTGCCCGGCCAGATAAAGCCCGACATGCTCTTCGCCGCATTCGTCGGCGGCGGCCTTCCAGAACTGGGCCTGGGCGGCATGGGGGAAACGACCTGCGGGCAGGCCACCAGGCGGCAGGCCCACGCGTTCCATAACCTTGTCCGGGTCGGTGCCGCTGGCACGCAGGGCGTCGATCACCGGGCGCATCAGCGCTACATCGTCGGTCAGATCACGCATCATCGTTTGAGAATTCTTATTGTCTGCGGGGCGCGGCCATCTTATGCAGCTTTGCCATCGGCACTCAAGGCCGGCAATTGACTGCCCTGCCGCCCGCCCGGGACGGTCGGCCAATGTGCCCCTTGGGCGACTGGCTATGCTGAGCCCCATTCGCCTCCAGGAGATATCCCCATGGCCACCGACTGGCTCGACCTGCCCGCGCCCCCCGCCCTTCCCGGCCTGTTCGCCCGCGCCGCCGTGCGCCGTGGTACGGGAGGCAAGGCCCTGCCCGAGCTGGGCGTGCGCAGCCCGGTGAGCGTCGACCCTGGCCACCTCGAGCGCTACCGGGCGGTCTGCGGCTTCACCGACAAGGGCCTGTTGCCGGCGACTTATCCACATATCCTCGCCTTTCCGCTGCAGATGCGCCTGCTCACCGATCCGCGCTTCCCCTTCCCGCTGCTGGGCCTGGTGCACCTGGAGAATCGCATCCGCGTGCTGCGGCCCCTGGGCGGCCTCGGGCCCTTCATCGCCAGCGTGGCGGTGGAACGCCTGCAGCCCCACGAGAAAGGCGCCACCTTCAGCCTGATCACCCGCCTGGAAGACCAGCTCGGTCTGGTCTGGGAAGGCGACAGCCGCATCCTCTTCCGTGGGCTGCGCCTGCCCGGCCAGCCCGCGCCCCGCGCCAGCGAGGAAAGCTTGCCGCTGGAGCAGCTGGATCAATGGCGGGCCCCCGCCGATATCGGCCGCCGCTATGCCCGCGTGGCCGGCGACTACAACCCCATCCACCTCTCGGCTGTCAGCGCCAGACTGTTCGGTTTCCCCCGCGCCATCGCCCACGGCCTGTGGAACAAGGCCCGCTGCCTGGCGGCCCTGGAAAGCCGCCTGCCCGCCGCCAGCTATGAGGTGGAAGTGCGCTTCCAGAAGCCCGTGCTGCTGCCCGGCGAGGTGACCCTGCTGGCCAGCGCCCCGGCGCCGGAAGGCCAGCTCGCCCTGCGCGGCAGCAAGGACGTGCCGCACATGGCCGGAAGCTGGCGCCCCTCGAGCTGACCCTTGCGCCGGCTCGCGGGCGGCGGGACCATAGGCGGCTCAAGGAGAGCCCCATGAACCTCGACGAACTCACCACCCGCCTGCACGCCATCCGCGACCACAACGACTGGCGGCAATTCCACAGCCCGAAGAACCTGGCCATGGCCGCCAGCGTGGAAATGGCCGAGCTGGTGGAAATCTTCCAGTGGCTGAGCGAAGACCAGTCGCGCCAGCTGCCGCCCGAGAAGCTGGCACACGCCGGCCAGGAAGTGGGCGACATCATCCTCTACCTGCTGCTGCTCTGCGCCGAACTGGGCCTGGACATGGAACAGGTCGTGCGCGCCAAACTGGCCGACAGCGAAAGGCGCTTCACATGACCGACCGGCACTTCGATGAACTGGCGACCCGCTTCGCCGAGAAGATCTATGGCGGCGCCAAGGGCGCCATCCGCCTCGCCGTGCTCCAGGCCGACCTGGCGGAAGTGCTGCCCGAGCGCCCCCTGCGAGTGCTCGACATCGGCGCCGGTCTCGGCCACATGGCGCTCTGGCTGGCCCAACGCGGCCACCAGGTGACCCTCGCGGAACCCGCCGACCCCATGCTCGACGGCGCTCGCCAGCGTTTCGCCGACGCCGGCGCTTCGGCCACCTTCATCCAGGCGCCCTGGCAGGAACTGCTCGGCCAGCTCACCGAACCCTACGACCTGGTGCTCTGCCACGCCGTACTGGAATGGCTGGCCGAGCCGCACGCCATTCTCCCTGTGCTGCACCAGCTCACCGCCAAGGACGGCCTGCTGTCGCTGGCCTTCTACAACAAGGACGCGCTGATCTACCGCAACCTGCTCAAGGGCCATTTCCGCAAGCTGCGCAAACACAGGTTCGCAGGCGTTGGCCAGAGCCTGACCCCGCAGCAGCCGCTGGACCCGCGCGAGCTGGAGGCGCAACTCGCCGGGCACTGGCAGGTCGAACGACAGAGCGGCGTGCGCGTGTTCCACGACTACATGCCGCAGGAGTTCCAGGCCAAGGCCGAACTGGTGGATCTGCTGGAAATGGAACTCGCCTACCGCCGCCATCCCAGCTACCAAGGACTTGGCCGTTATCTGCACTGGATATGCCGGCCGCTCTGAACGGAGGCCCCATGAAACTGCCCGGCTGCATCGCCCTCGCCCTGCTCCTGACCGCCTGCCAAAGCCCCAACCCCTACCTCTATCAATCCCGCCCGGTGCCGCCCGCCCCGCCGGGCGCCGCCAGCACCTTCGACAGCAGCGCCTACCCCGCCGCCCCGCGCGACTTCGGCCGCTACCGCAGTTGGACCTGGCTCGACGGCCAACTGCCTGCCGGCAACAACTGGGCGACCCCGGAACAGATGGCCGACATGGTCAATTCGGGCCTCGACCAGCACGGCCTGCGCCAGGCGCGCAGCCCCGCCGCAGCCGACCTCAAGGTCAGCGCCAGCCTGCGTTACGAAAGGCGCCTGCGGCAGTACGACGACTACGGCGGCGCCTACTACGGCAGCGGCCCATGGCGCGACCAGTACGGGGCCTGGGCCAGCGTGCCGATCGTGCGCACCTACGAGGAACAGGTGGCGGTGGTCTACCTGCAGTTCTACGACGCCCACGATAACCAGGAGGTGTGGAGCGGCAGCGGTGAGGCCTACGCCAGTGGCAACCGCTCCGAGGGGGTGGCGGCGCTGCGCCAGGCGGTGAAGGAGGCGCTGGACGACTATCCGCCTCGTTGAAGTCCGAACGGGTCCCACCATCCATCCCCTCTCCCAGAGAGAGAGGTGCTTGTCCGTACTGTTTGTGAACGTCGGAGCCGCTGGCACGCCCCCTTTTCCTCTTCGGGGAGGTGCGACGCCGAGCACGAAATCACGCTCAATATCCCCTTGCCGAACGCCCCACCTTGCGTTTGGATAATGATTCCGGCAGAGGAGACCCGATCATGATCCGCCGCACGCTACTCCTATCCGCTGTCCTGCTCCTAGCCGCCTGCCAGAACTACAACGTCAACCGCGACTACGACAGCACCCGCGACTTCGGCGCCTACCGCAGCTGGAGCTGGAAGGAGCCCGCCCTGCAGTACAGCCCCGACGATCCGCGCATCAAGAGCGACCTCACCGAACAACGCATCCGCGAAGCCGTCGGCCAGCAGCTCGACCAGCGCGGCCTGCGCCCGGCCGCCAGCGGCAAGGCCGACCTCAACGTCCAGTCCTGGCTGATAATCGACGAACGCCAGCAGCAGACCAGCTACAACTACGGCGGCTACGGGGGCGGCTATTGGGGAGGTTACTGGGGCGGTCCGGCCTATACCGAAACCCGCACCTACAACTACAAGGTGGCCACCATCCAGGTGGACATGTATGACAGCAAGGACGGCAAGCTGGTCTGGCGCGGCAGCGCCGAGCAGATCATGAAAAGCGCGCCGCCGACCCCAGCCGAGCGAGAAGCCGCCATCCGCGACACGGTCGCCAAGGTGATCGCCCAATACCCGCCGCACTGAGGACTCCATGCCCGCCGCCAATCCACAGCTGCAACACCGCCCCGCCAGCGCCGAAGACCTCCACGAAGTCGTCCGCTTTCCCCAGGATGCGGACGAACTCTTCTTCGCCTACCCCAAGGCCAGTTGGCCGCTCACCGTCGGCCAGCTCGCCGCCGCCATGGCCGAGCGCCGTGGCAGCACGGTCGCTCTGCTCGACGGCAAGGTCGCCGGCTTCGCCAATTTCTACCAATGGCAGCACGGCGAGTTCTGTGCCCTCGGCAACATGATGGTGGCGCCCTGGGCGCGCGGCCAGGGCGTGGCCCAGTACCTGATCGAGGCCATGGAGCGCCTGGCCCGCGAGCAGTACAAGGCCAGGCTGATGAAAGTCTCCTGCTTCAACGCCAACGCCGGCGGCCTGCTGCTCTACAGCCGGCTCGGCTACCAGCCCCGCGGCATAGTCGAGCGCCGCTCCCAGGACGGCCGCCGCGTGGCCCTGGTGCAGCTGGACAGGGCCCTAGCGGACTGAACCGCAGCCACCGGACGATCCCGCCCCCGACCATCCGCCTGGCGATGGGCCTCACCCCTGGCCGAACCGGTCGGCCGAGACTGAACCCACCCGGCCACCCTCCACTAAACTGCTAACAGGGCACCTGCCTCGGCGGGTGCCAGGTGGGGAGCGGGAGGCTCCTCCTTGTGTGCCGGCAACGCCGACTTACCGGGAGTGACAAGCCGACGCCCTGGCAGGAGGTGTCTCATGACCATGATCACCCAGTTGCAAACCAGCCTGATGCAGCACAAATCGCGCTATGACGTACTCACCCACGCCACGTCCATGACCACCCGTGATGCCGCGCGCCGCGCCGGCGTGCCGCCGCAGCAGATGGCCAAACCCGTCATCCTCGACGACTTCCAGGGCCATTGGCTGATGGCCGTGGTGCCCGCCACCCGCCAGCTGGATCTGCAGAAGGTCCACAAGCTCACCAAGCGCAATTGGCGCCTGGCCCACGAGGGGGACTTCAGCAAGCGCTTCAGCGGCTGCGCCATCGGCGCCATCCCCGCCGTCGGCAACCTCTTCGGCCTGGAAACCCTGATCGACCAGTCCCTCACCGAGCAGTCGGACATCTACTTCGAAGCGGGCGACCACAACGACCTGGTGCATATGAGCGGCAAGCAATACCTGGCGCTGATGCCGGATGCGAAGCTGGGACGTCTTTGCGAGTAAGCATCCACTCGTAGGGAAGGCGAGTCAGCCGTAGGGTGCGCTGTGCGCACAGCGCACCCTCGGATCAAACACCGACGGCGCGCACCGCCTTGCCTAGGCGGTATGCACCGCACGGCTGTCCACGTGATTGATGGTGGACAGGATCTGCTCCGGCTCCGCCAGCGCTGGCGCCATGGTCCAGCGTTGGTAGACGTCGTTGCCGATGCGGACCATGCCTGAATGGTTCGCCAGGTTGGCGTCGACCTCCGGGTTCACATCGTAGAAACCAAGGCTCAGGCGCAACCGCTCGATGTCAGAGGGCTCTCCGGTCAGGAACAGCCAGCCCGGCCCGACCCGGTGCCTTTCGACGAATGCCTTCAGCTGCTGCGGCCTATCCAGCTCCGGCTGCAAGGTGATCGAGTACATGAACACGTCACGGCCCACACGCTCACCGAGCATCTTCTGTACGCGCAACAGGTTCGCCGTTGCGATCGGACAGCGCCCGGCGCAGGACACGTACATCATGTTGATCGCGACCACCTTGCCGCGGATGAGGTCGTCGTAGAACCTGACCTCCTTGCCTTCGTGGGTCAGAAGCCGCGCATTGGGGAAGTAGCTGTCGTCGTCAGCGGCGCGGCGAGGACGCGGCTGCTCGAGCGTGAGGCCAGGCAAGGCGATCAGGCCGAGCGCGGCGACGCCCATGCCGGTCACCAGAAATCTGCGAGTGTTCATGTGCATCCCTCCACCCTCATAAGCGTTGTTGCCGCGCCAGTCAGACGATGTCCCACCGCACCATCATCGAGTGGTCCTCGTGGATCAGGTTGTGGCAGTGCATGACGTACTTGCCCTTGAAGTCGCGGAAGCGCAGGAACACGCGCAGTGTAGTGAACGCGTCGAGTACGTAGACGTCCTTGCGACCGCGTTGCTGCGGCGGTACCGGCACGCTCACCCCGTTGACGAACTTGGCGATGATCTGCCCCTCTTCGAAGTGGATGTGGATCGGGTGGGTCCAGCCATCCTCGGGATTCACCAGTTCCCAGATCTCGAAGCCCCCCTGGGCGATCGAGGCTCGCGGGATATTCACGTTGAACAGCCTGCCATTGATCGACCACATACCGCTGGAACGCTCGAACACCCAGCGGCGCACCGGGGCGGCGGCGATCTCCGCAGCCGTGATCGGCGGCAGCGTCCGCAGCACGGCGGGGACCTGGCTCAGGTCCTGCGCCGGCGGGAAGCGGTCGACGATAATCTTGAGCACGCGGGTGCCCGGGTCCTTGATGTCCTTGCCCTCGCGGGTGTCTTCCTGGCGCATCTTATTGACCAGGTACAGCACGGTGCCAATCGGGTACTTGGAGAAGTCGACGACTATGTCCGCGCGCTCGGCCATGCCCAACTGGAAATTGGTCTGGTTCAGCAGCGGCGCCGGCAACAGGTTGCCGTCGTTGGCGATGAAGGTGAACCTCTGGTTCTGGCCACCCGCCGACTGCAGATAGAAGGCGTAGAAACGGCTGGGGCCGGCGTTGAGGAAGCGCAAGCGATACCTGCGGGCAGCGACCCGCAATACCGGTTCGATAAAGCCGTTCACCAGCACCTTGTCGCCCAGGGTCCCCTCGGGGTTGACCTGGTCGTAGACCATGATGCCGTTCGCGTCGAATCGCCTGTCGGCAAAGGCCAGCGGGTAGTCGTAGGGATGGCTCGGCAATCTCAGTGCGCTCGGGCTCGGATCGAGCTCGTTGCCCGAGTCGACGTTGTCGAACAACAGGTAATCGCCGAACAGGCCACGCTCCATGTTCGCGGCGGTGAAGTCCAGGGTGTGGTCGTGGTAGAACAGCGTGCCCAGGGCCTCGCGCGGATCGCCGATGTGGTTCTGCAGCTGGTCGTAGCCCGCGTAGATATTGGGGTAGAAGTGGTCCTTGAAGGCGCCGGGCGCGGTCAGGGTAGGCCCCGCCTTGTTCGCGCTGTAATAGTCGCCCGGAAAACCGTCGCTCTCCGATCCCGTGTGCGCGTTGTGCAGGTGGGTGGAGATCTCCGGCGTGCCAAAGCCCACGTGGTTTTGCGGCAACTGGTTGCGGAACCGCACGATGATCGGCTTGCCATAGCGGGCGAAGATGACCGGACCGGGCGAAACGGCACCCGGCGTGTTGCCTTCGTAACCCCAAATGCGTTGCGGCGGATAGGCCGGGTGGAACACCCAGTCGAGCCGCTCCTTGGCCTTCAATTCGTAGAGCAGGGGTGCACCGAGCACGCCGGTAAGTTCGGCGTAACGCTGGAGAGGCGCGCGCCCGGCTTCGCCACCGGCGGTATTCGCGGCGATCGTGGGGCTCGGGCTCAGGGTGGCGACTGCCTGGAGCGGAGTGATCTCGTTGGGCAGCGTGACCAGCCACGGCGTAGTCGGCGGGCTTGGCGGGAACACCGGGAAGGTGGCGGCCCCGCCCTCGCTCGACTTCAGCAGTACCGGCGCCAGCATCGCGGCGACGCCGATTTTGAGGAAGGTGCGTCGGTCTTCGGTAGCATCCGTGTCTTCAGGGGGTGGCAGGCGGCCTTTCCTGTGTCCCGAATCTGTGGTTTTCATTACGGCCCCTCCCTCAGTAAGCGGATTACTGTTCGCTGGCTGCAACCCTGCATCCAGCCTCGCGGAGAAGCGCCAGCTTTATGATCGGACCGGGGAGCTTGGCTGCCAGCTATCGGGATGGGGCCTGCAGCCGAACTCCTCCGCGTCGCTTTCGTTTTTCAGCGCTCAGTCGTTTGGGGGGCTGTACGTGGACGGTGCGCCAAGGGTCGGAAGGGAGCGGCGGGGAGTAAGCACACAAACGTAAGAGCGGCGGTTGGCTTCGCCGCCACGCGCGTGACTGCTGCTGTGCTCTTCATCTGCTCCTTCGCTGTTCAGCCTCTTGTGTGGCACTTTTCCGTGCCTTCCAGTGCTCGACCCCATCTCGGGAACCGAGCTGTATTGCAAAAAATGTCAACAATTAGTCTAGATCAAGAATCATTCCCGAGCGGCCAGCAACCCGCTGTTTCAGTTTGGTTTTCATAGACCGATGCGGCGCATTGGCATCAGCTTTTAAGCCCCCGGGATATGGCGGGAAATCGCACTTGGCTCCGCACCTGTAATCTCGCCGCGGATGGGCGTCAGCGAATGTCGCCGCAAAAGATATCGAGGTTGCCGTCCGCCGGGCTCGTTCGTAGAACGATGGAGTGGCTGCTTGAGCGAAGCGTCGCCAGAGCGACTGGCGCGGTTCTCGATAGCCGCCATACATCGCCCCGCGAATAATGGTAAGTGTTCACCGTCCGGTTCAGTTCATAGGCCGGCGAAGCGCCCGGAGCCGCGCAGGTTCCAGGGTAGATGTAGGTGTAGAGATGGACAGGTCGCGCCACGCTGGATGGAACTCCACTGACGAACAGCGTCACGCCCGTCTCACCTCCCCGAGGCACCAGAGTCGCCTGGGCGATTTCACCCGCATTCCTCTCCGTGGCCGTCATCCTGACATCGAGTCTCTGCTCATCCACCTTGCCCGCTGGGCTCGCGCATGCTGACAGTCCGCCAGCGACCATGACCAGTGCCAGACATTCTTTCGCGTTCATCGATGACCGCCTGGCGTGAGTAGCGCCGATGCAATAGTCACCTTTTCACTATAAGAGCCGGCCGGGCCGCCATCATTCAGAACAGCGCCTTCTCTGCCCAGCGGTCCTGGGTGTGATCGTTTCCAGTAGCCTGTCCATGCCAAGGGCAGCAAATATAGCCGCCACTTAATCTTGGCGGGCCTTGGCCGTGACAAGGTATGCGTGCCTGGAAATGCGCATTCAAAGTCGACAGGCTATGGCGAAAATCCTGGCATACGCGCATCAAGACCACAGCCATTCGCGCAACTACCAACGCACTTCATCACCATAATCAACGGGCAATAAACCTGAAGTTCATTTGGTATGCGCAGAATTTCGAAGAAATCAGATATTGCGCGCACTGAGATTCTTTGAGAATGGTTTCTATGCTGGACGGGAATCAACATAGAACCATCCCAAGAGTTCTACGACTCACTTTGCGAACACAGACCCAAGGACACATACCTGCAATGTGCCGCAGGCGATGCCGAAGAAGAGCTCAGTTTCTACAGTATTCCTGGAACCGGGCTGCCATCCTGTCTCGCCGCTGAAGCCCACACCGCAGCTACTCACATGAACGCGGCGACAGCATCCCTGGCCAATCCGGCCGTTCATGCCTCACTGCGGGCTCAGGGCTTGTAGTGGCCCTGGGCAACGCACCACTTGCTGGCTGGGTCTTTCGACCGGGTGCAGGAGTTACGGAACACCACCTGGGCGTGCTTCTGGCAGTCGCGGAACTGCGAAGAACCCTTCTCGTTCTTGCTGCAGACGCTGTCCAGGGCGATCACGCCATTACGTTCCTGCCAGTTCAGGTAGTAATTGTCGCTGCCCCCCTGCTTGGCCTTGGCTGCGGGGGTTGCGGCAAACACCAGGCTTGCCATGAGTACCAGCGCGCTGCCCAGTACGATTCGGACGGCCATATCAACTCCTAACTAATCGCTCGTGCGGAAGTGCGTCTTCGTGGAGGCGCATTCTTGGTTGGCACAGCTCGAGCTGCCGCCCCACGCGAATAGTGCTGAGCGCCCATGGACACCGCAAGGGCTCAAGACCGGCTTCGGTCGACCGTCCGTCGTACGCGCTGATAGACCCCAATTAGTCCTGAATCACATCGCCGATGGTGGCTTGGAATGGAGGCTCCTGTTCCTTAATACAGAACAGCACCATATGAAAATCGTCCTTCCATTCGGACTCGCAGCGACTACGAATCGGGCCGCTGTAGCTGGCAATCGCCTTGGCCGCCTCGCGCTGTTCCTCCAGGCAATAAGCGCGCATGGCATCGCCGCTCCATTTCTCCTGACAATGCGCCTGGATGGCTGAGTCGCTGGCATGGGCACTGGACATGAAGGCGGCCGCAACAGCTGCGGCAGCAACGATCAGACGTTTTCTGTACGGCACGAATACGCTCTCCACCTGGAACGGCGGCCCTCCGTGGTCCGCGTTGCAGCGATCTGGAAACCTGGTTATGCAGCGATCTGAACCTCGACCGCGCAAGCGTGGTGCAGTCTAGTACAGCGCGGCCTTCTGCCCAGATCACCCGGCAGTGTCCCGACGTCCGGCCTTCGAGCCGAGAAAGGGGGCAGGAGCTTGGGAGAAGCAGAGGACGGATTCATTCTGCCGGAGAGGGGCGATCCAAAGAGGTCGGCGATTTTCCTGCAGGCTGCATCCAATGTGGTGGTCGGTTGCAGCAGGGGAGTTCTACCCCGTTTCCCGCCCTCCCGAAATGCAGGGTGGACAGCGCTCTTTCTGTCCACCGGACGACGTTTCGCTTGGCGGCGATGGTGGATAGAAGAGCGCTCCCCCCCTACGGAAATGGATTGGTACTGCGTCCAAGCAAGGCTTCCCTCATTCCCGGATTCTCTTCCAAAAGACGAGGGCAGAAATGGCGGAAGGCAGTGGGAGTCGAACCCACCCAGGAACGGCTGCCGTCCCCCACCGGGTTTGAAGCCCGGCCACGCCACCGGGCGTGCTTGCCTTCCATGTTGATCTATAAGGCTTTTTCCGTGCCTTCCTGCTCTGCAGGCGGGGAGGTGTCGAAGAACTGTCGAAAATCCCGGGCTGGGCCAAATTCCAGGACGTCCTGGAAATGACCTGGCGCGAGGTGAGCGTAGCAAAGGGGCAGGCCATTGCGATCCATCATCGCGCGTTGTCGTCAGGCTGAGTACTCAAGGACTTCTCGATGGCAAACAGCAGACGGTCCAGATCATCGGAGCCTGAATTGCTCTCGCCGGAATGGGCTAGCGCAGACTTGCTGAGTGCGCGACCTAACTGAGCTCTCGCCTCCCCGGCAATCTCATCGGGAACCTCCACCGACACTTTCAGCCCCAGCTCTCGCATTACCTGAAAGAGCAGGCCCCATTGCACAGTTTCGCCGCCGCGCTCGACCTTGCCGAGAAAGTTTTCACTTACGCCGATAACGCCAGCGGCCACATCCTGGCGCATAGCTATTGCCTTTCGGCAGGCCCGAATGAGGCGATCCAGGGCTCTTGGAGAGTCGATAGGCACGTTAACTGAATAATCCTCACGCCCATAAGGAATATGGGAGCAAGGTGAGCTGCGCGAAATTTTCCGCATGATCGTGAGGATCTTGGCGAGTCACTCGCTGGCCCGGTGCCGCCCGGCAAGCTGGTCGATCACGTAGCAGCCCCACTGGTCAGCCATCGCGTCGGCGATGCCCTGGTAAGTGCGGCAGAGGTTCTTCCAGCGTTCGGGGCCGGGGCCGGGCGTCAGGTAGCGCGCGGCCGGATCGCGCTCGTAAACGATGCGGGTGGGCCGCAGCTTCGGCAGGTTCTCCAGCCAGAGGTGAATTTCACTGCGCTCGCCGTAGCCGAACATCCAGGGCCGGACGATCTGGTCCGGCTTGCGGACCTGCGTGGAGATCACCGACTTGGGGCTCTCCAGGGCCTTGAAGCGAATCGGCGCAGCCAGCAGGGTGCGGACGAAATCGAGCGCCCTGCCCTGCCTGCCGTCCGCGACCTTGGCGGCGAGTTGACGGCCACCGGAGGTCGCGAAGTCAACGTAAGGCGGGTGGGCGATCAGCAAGTCCCAGCCCAGGTCCAACAGTTCGCATACATCCCCCTGGACGTGTTCGCCTTCGGTTTCCGAGGGCAGCAGGTCGCAGCTCACCGCATGGAAGCCGACGCGGGTCAGGGCATCGCGTACGCGGCCGGAGAATTCGCAGGCCACCAAGGCCCGGGGTTGGCGCTCAGGCATGGCTCAGGGCTCCCTGTCGAATGGCTCGCAAATGGGCATGGAGGGCGTGGGCTTGCCGCTGCCATATACAACGAGCCAGTGCTTCTGGGCGCGGTGCACGGGCCTGTGTTTCCCGCAGAACGAGGCCGGCTGGCAGACCCGGCGCCCAGCGACCCTGGATATCTACGCGGGGTGGCAGTGCTCGCAGGACATGGACCGGTAGGGCGCGCTCTTCGCCCGTTCGCGACGGGACCAGCAGACAGAGCAGTCGCAACTTTCGGCGTGGGCGAGGCGGCGGTAGCGGTAGAGTGTGTTCATGGCTCATGCCGTCCGCTCCTTCTCCAGCAACTGCTGGGTCAGGAGCGCGACGTTGACCATCACGTGCTTGCCGACCTTGTGGGAGGGGATGTAGCCGTTGCGAATCCATCCCCATACGATGTTGTGTTCGTCGCTCATCCGTATCCAGTCGGCGAACTCGCGCCAGGGCATCACTGGGGGCGGGCTGAGCAGGTCTTTAATCGATAGGTCGGTTCCTTCCACATCCATGGCGTTTCCTGCACTATGTTGGTCTATAGAGGACTATTATCTGGACTATGTCCAGAACTATATCCAGATACTGGCATCGGGACTATGTCCAGGCAATAGTCCATTAATGACAATATTCGATCAGCATGAACATAACCGATAGAGCACTCCTATTAATTGAGCGCACCAACCTCAACACGCTGACGCGCGCGGGAGAGACGAACTACGACCGCTGGGCGAGTATTCGACGGGGTAAAGCCAGAGTGGGCGCCGAGGAAATAGAGATTCTCGGCAAAGTGTTCCCGGCATACCGCTGGTGGCTAAGCACCGGCGAAGTCATGCCCGAGATTGGACAAACGAGCCCCGAGCACGACGAGGCCAACCGAAACTTGACCGAACAGAACGCGGGATAGCGATCACAACAGAAGTGACTAGGCGCTGGTTTGCCCGAGCACATGGAGTCAGGAAGGGTTAGCAGGGAGTACGTCAGGCATGGAAAAACGCGAAGTCGACGAGCAGCTGAAAAATCTAAGCTTCGACATGGATGAAGAAATCGACGATCGCAATGAACGTCGCGGCAGGAGAGCCACTTCTTATCGTCATGCCCATCAGCCGATGGACACAAGCCACGCCATCATCCTGGCCGCCATCATCATCGTTGGCGGCCTTTGGGGTGGGAAGCTCTTCTACGACTACCTCCAGGAACAGCGTATGAAGGCCGCTCTCAATGAAGCCGCCTTATACATGCAGCAGTCGCTGAAACAGGCAGAGCAGGATTCAAGACGAGCCCAAGCCGAAATGCGACAGCGTGCAGCAGCTGAAGCTCAAGCAAGAGAACAACGGCGTACTCAAGAGCTAGCCCAGCAGAAAGCCGAGCGAGCTAGGATCGAACAAGAAAAGCGCTTCGAGTCTGCCCAGTGCCAGTTCTGGTGGCAACAGAATCAAGAGAATCCTACAGAGCGAACGGTACAGAAAAAGGCAGAGGCATGCGGAGGCCAAAATAACTAAGGCGTCTGAAAACCCACAAAGCTCAGCCAAGACGCCGAGAAAAGCATGTCTTTCCAACACTCCGCATCAGGCACCACCAAAATACGTCGCAACTCTACAAAATAAATAGCCAATATTTATTAAGAACCCTGGACCAGCAGAAAATGAAAATACTTGATGATATTTGGTCATCAGTTATAGGAAACGCAAAAGTCAGAGTCAACGATCCATTCATTGGAACATTTATAGCTTCATGGGTAGTCTGTAACTGGAACCATCTTGCACTTCTTCTGTGGGGAGAAGGGAACGCATCCCAACGAATTAGCGACTTTCATCGATATCTAACTGAAAGCAACCCATTCGAGCTTAATGCAGTATTCTCCATACCACTTATACTTTCAGTTTTCTATCTATTTGCACTGCCTTGGTTATCACTAATCGTAAATTCACTACAAAGAAAAGCAAATGGAAAACTTCATCAGCAAGCCGTTGACGTTGACCTCAGCAAGGTATTACAGCAGGAAAATCTAAACAAAATTAAATTGAGATCAAATCCTGACAAGCAGTTCTTGGAGCAAAGCGTACAGCTGGACATAGATCGAAAGAAAGAAATTCTTGAACAAACAAAACAAAGAACGGTACGCGTCAAAGCAAAAGCTCTAGAAGCAACAGCTAAAGCTGCGGAAGCACAAAGCAAAGTAAACATACTCCAACTCGAAGAGAGCAAAAGAAAAAAACAATCAGAGTTAGAGCAGCAACGCTTCAGAATTAGCAGCGCAGAAAACAGGTCAACCCTAGCTTCGCATCGTTTCCCATCAGCATACTTTTTTATGTCCCTAATCGAGGAAAGCACAAGCCAAGACGGCATAAAACTTTCGCTCTCGGCAACCAGCAAAATTGTGGCCAGCATATTTGGCTACAAAGATTTTGACTCCCTTGTCGAAGATGAAAAATTCAACAACACCACCCTATCTAAAGTAAAATACATATTTTACTCACCAGATATTCTCGCAAAGAAACTGGACGACGTCATTTCAATCGAAGAATCGCCAGACGAAAATCTAACCTCAGATTTACTTTTCGATCACATACGGTCTATTTTTGATGACCTACCATACAAGCTTACAACTTTTGGAGACCTGGAAGAGATCAGCATGGAGTTTATCGAAAACAACAAATACTCTCTCCTAGAGCATGAAAGCTTATCCGGCCCAATAGCCGAATCCGACACAGTCTTCGAAGAAGTTAACATAGAAGAAGCAAGGACTTCCTCCTTCGAAAATGGATTTAATTCTGTTATTCATGCATCCGCCAGCGGCCATCATAGAAGAGAAAGTGATGTTGCAGGGAGAGAAATTTCAATCAGCGTAGAAGTACGAAGCAACTTGCAAGTCGGAAAATATGCACTTGGCGATTTCACCATTGAAAAAGTTAAAGCAAAACTTAATGATTACTATGAAGAAGACCATATAGAAAGCTGAAAAGTTTTCGGCACAACATTCAATCCGAAATAGATTTTTCTGACACTCGGAGTCAATAAGGGTTGGCAAGGAGCACGAAATTAAATCGGACTGGGATGACGCCCCGCCCCGCCTGAAGGCATCCAAAGGCGGTAGTGAAATCGGGAAGTGGCTGATTGCCGGTGTAATAGGAACCAGCATTACAGCCGGTCTACTTCACCTTGCAGGTGTCGGAATTCCTTTCCTACAGGACTCCACCCCAACGGCGCAGATCGAGCAGCGACAAGACGAACAGTCTTCCCTCCCTCCATTTGAAGAACCGGATCCGAATCAGCCGACCGCTGAAGAAATGTTCTGGTCCAGCGTCAAGCAGCAAGAACAAGAGCGGAAAGCCCAGATCAAGCAAACCGACTACAACGATCACAACTACACGCCGCGACAGCCTGACAATGTGGTGAGCATGGAAGGCGTCAGACAGTCATCCGCCTATCAACAGCCCGCCCAGCAGACAACCACACGCAGCAGAACCATCAAGAAGCATGGCGAGTGGATCGACAAGTGGAGCGGCGGCGCCCGCTACTATGCCACCTGGACCATCGTGAATAACTACATCGACGGCGGCAGCGTGTGCGGCAACCACAAGCGAGGTTCGATTGATTATCGCGAATGCCGCAAAGGCGCGAAGCAGTTTTTCAAGGATGAATGCAGGGCTTGGGGAGAGCGATGGCAAAACGACCGGTCGCAACAAAGCGACCGCATGAAACAGAGGTATTGCTCGGCGGCGAGTAGCTTTAGCCCTATGGGTTAACAACATCTAATCGCCAACCGTAAAATATAAAAACTCAATCAAAACGCAGTTAGCAACCAAACCAACCAAAGCCCATATTTTTTACAACCCAAACAACAAGAGCAACGACCAGCAGAACTACCCAACAGGTAAATGACAACGGAACCATATCTCTAAAAAACTTAAAATCCTTTTGTTCGTTAACCCAACCAATTTGATACTGCCAAAAGAACTTATAGTGAGCATACCAATCACTAAACAATATCTGCTTACTGATACAGTTGTCATAGTACTCAGACTCTATAGCCTTTAGCCTAACCAAATATTCATCAGGCGAACTATAACTACTTTGCACCTCTCTATAGAGATTGCGAAGCTCATTATATAGACAAGTCAACTTATTCGCAGATTTTTCATAATCACCCTTCTTGTGATCATAAAAAGATATATACAACCCCATCAAGCCAATAACCAAAAGCGCGGCAGACAAATATTTCGCCGAGAGCTCATCATAAACCAAAGCATATATGCCAAACGCCATCGAAACAAAGCCAATAAGCCCAGGAACCTTATCTACAATATCATAAGTAGCCCAATGCTTCCTTCCACCGAAGCCAACATTGTACCCAGCATCAGCGATGCTCTTTAACAACAGATCTTTATTCATTCCAAATCACTGTATAGGTACGTGAATTCTGTCTTTTGCGACAACAACATTATTCTTAACAACATAACACTCAACGATATGATCACCGTTGAAATCAGTCCTCTCAACTACCTCACGATGACCACCGTCGGCCACTATTCGGCCACGAATACAATTGCGGCGCTCTGCCTCAGGCCCTCTATTCAAAACTTTCCAATAAATTTGACACGGCACAGGAACATCACACTGAACAACATAAAACTTTAGCGACTTCCTTACATTCAACCGTATTCTCTTACTGAGCAGGTCCCGCAAGAAAGCCTCTCTATATCCATCTTGAGATACCTCACACTCAATTCGCAAATGATAACGAATATCTATAGGATGCTTAAGTTCTATGAACTGTTCGGTATCATCGAAGCGCCGATTCGAAGCTAACGTCTCCAAAGCGGCCCTGGTTACCTTCTCTGCCGCAGGGAATGGGCGTCCATATATTTTACGCCACTTATCATTTTCGCTGTCATCCCCCGCTGCACTTATGGCATCAAGGGCAAGATCGTATGCTTTCTTTGCTGCCTTCTGAAACTTCTTCTTTACCTTTACCCTCTGACCACTTCCTAGCGCAGCATAATATTCTTGGTCCGGCTGATCCGCCAAATACTTGAAGAAATCTCTACTCATATAATCATAGTAAAGAAAACTTCTTTCATCATAATAATCAGTAGACTTCAAAAAATTGTGCGCAAGTGTATCTATGAGAAGCCCGCCCATCGCAACACCGTGCTTATTCTTCCAAGCTCTCGCCATCTTACACAAGCGACGCAAATTGCGATTCTTCTCAATATTTACATCAGATAAGGCCTTTATCTCTTCCCTAGGCTTTGTAATCTTCCAACTACCGCCATTAGACGTATCTGGGTACTTGAAGCTGCCATCCTCTTGTTCAAATACGGGCTGAACCTCAACATGAAAGTTAGTATACAGCACCCTAACCACAGGACTGTCTACGTATATATCTGTGCGAGGGTACCGATCTTTAATGGCATTCTTAGTATCTTCAAGAAGCTTTGACTGGCCACCACTCTTATTGTAACCCGCCCACTTGGATGCAGGCATTATATATAGCATATCGAGATCTGATACACCTTGAATGGCGGTCCATCTGCCATATGAGCCCACCTGAAGATTATTGGCGGTCTTTGAGTCAGTTTCTCTGAACTCCCTATTTAAAGCCGCCGTTATTTCTCCATACCGAAGACTTATCTGGTCATCGTTCGTAATTTTAATATTGTTTAAGAAATTCTTAAAATTATCCGCCACACTCATGCCACTCAATCCCTGATGACCCAAATCACTGGAGGCTACTAATTTGATATCACCATGTCTAGCCCAAGGTATGCAGGATCAAAAAATTCAAATCACCCCCGATCCACAAGTGGAGGCTGGGCTTAAGGACGTGAGACAGAGGAATCGTTCAAGAAGCTGATACTGAAGAAGAGGTGTCGAAAATGTGTCGAAATCACTGGCCACGATTGACCAGAAAAGCCCATTTAAAACAAAAGAAATCACGACCCTTGCTGATACTCGCCAACGTAGCCCATTGATAAACCAAGATAAAATCGGGTTTGAAGCCCGGCCACGCCACCGGGCGTGCTTGCCTTCCAAATCGGTGATCAGGGGTCGGGCCCTTGGGCCAGGGCGGAGTCTTCCCTGATCTTGCGTTGGTCGCCGATTCGGCGAGTGAAGCCGATGCGGTCGAAGTGTTCCAGTAGCTGGATGCTGCGCTTGCGGCCGATGCCGAGGCGATCGCGCCAGGCGGCGGCCTTGATGCTGCCACATTCATCCTGCAGTTGCCGGGCGAGTAACGCCAATTGGCGGATGGTCGCATCGGGGTAGAAGAGGTCTTTCACCACTTGTTGCAGCAGGCCGATGCGGGCGAGTTTGCGTTCCAGCAGGCGCATGGCGCCCTCGTCGACCTTCAGTTCCTTGGCCAGATCGCGGACCCAGGGCGGGTCGAAGGCGCCTGCTTCCAACAAGGGCCAGATGCGCTCGCGCAGGGCTTCGTCCTCGGTGCTGAGTTGCACACGGTGGTCGGGCAGGTGCAGCCAGGGGCCGCTGGACTGGACGCTGCCGCTGGCCAAGGCCTGCTCCAGCAGGGCGATGAAGATTGGGCGGTCCAGCTCGGGCAATGCATAGCGGCGCAATCGGTCGCGGTCGGGACCGAGTTCGTCGGGCAGTTCCGCGTGAAAGCGTGCCAGGCCCTGGAGCAGCTCTTCTTCCAATGCCTGCCAGCGGTCCCTGGCGAACAGCCGTGGGCCCAGGCGGCTGCTGATTTCCAGGGCATCGGCGGGCAACGCCCAGCTGCTGCGCGGGCGGTTGAATTGGCGCTCCAGCAGTTGGGGATCGAGACCATTGGCGGCGGTTGCCAGCAAGGCTTCCAGCGCTGCCTCCAGCCCGTCCCCGCGCAGGGCTTCCAACTGGGCCAGGCGCTCCGGGATGCGCCGATTGCGTGCCGGGGCGAAGGGGTCGAGCACGCGGCCACCGCCGAGGGTGCGCTGGGCGGACTGGTCGCGCAGCACCAGATGGTCCCCATGCACCGCGTGGCTGGGGGCATTCAACAGCAACTGGGCGAAGGCGCGCCGGCCGGGGGCCAGGCTGTTGCCTTCCAGCAGCGCCACGCGACCGGTGACGTCCTGAGCAGCAAGGTGCACGTGCACCGGGGTCCAGTGGGCCAGCTCATGGGCCTCACCAGGAAGTAGGTTGAGGTCAATATCCAGCCGGGTGGTGGGTGCCAGCAGTGCCGGGGCCAGCAGCCAGTCGCCTCGGTGCAGGTGCTCCAGGGCCAGGCGCTCGCCGGTGAGATTGAGGGCGACGCGCTGGCCGGCCTCGGCCCGCTCGGCCTGCTGGTTGCGCGCATGCAGGCCACGCACCCGCACCTTGCGGCCTGACGGACTGAGGACCAGTTCATCCCCCACCGTCACCCGCCCGGCAAAGGCGGTTCCGGTGACCACCACCCCCGCTCCGGCGACGCTGAAGGCACGGTCGATGGGCAGGCGGAAGTGGCCCTCGGCGCTGCGCGCGGCGACGCGGGCGGACTCACCCAGCAGGGCCTGGCGCAAGGTTTCGATTCCTTCGCCTCCGGGGCTGGCTACGGGGAAAATGGCGGCGTCCGCGAACGGGCCGGGCGCCAGCAGGGCCGCCACTTCGGCACGGGCCTGTTCGATTCGCTTCGGCGCTACACGGTCGATCTTGGTCAGGGCCACCAGGGCGCGGCGGATGCCGAGCAGCTCCGCGATGGCCAGGTGCTCGCGGGTCTGGGGCATCACGCCATCGTCGGCGGCTACCACCAGCAGCAGCAGGTCGATGCCGCAGGCGCCAGCGAGCATGTTGTGGACGAAGCGCTCGTGGCCGGGCACGTCGATGAAGGCGGTGGGCTGGCCATCGCCCAGGTCGGCGTGGAGGTAGCCGAGGTCGATGGTGATGCCGCGCTCGCGCTCGGCTGGGCGGCGGTCGCCTTCCAGCCCGGTGAGGGCTTTGAGGAGCGCGGTCTTGCCGTGGTCGATATGCCCGGCGGTGCCGACTATCACTCGGCGCCCCCCGCGAGCTGCGGCAGCTGGGCGAGGAAGGCCGGCTCATCGTCAAGTTGGCGCAGGTCGAGCCAGAGGGCGTCGTCGTCCAGGCGGCCGATCACCGGGATGGGCAGGCTGCGCAAGGCTTCTTCGAGCTGGCGCAGGGCGCGGCCGCGCAGGCGCTTTGGCTGCTGCGGGCGCAGGCAGAGGGCGGCGCTGGGCAGGCGCGCCACGGGCTGCGCGCCGCTGCCGATCATGCCCAGGGCCGGCACCGCGTTCACCTGCCAGGTAGCGCCCAGTTGTGCGGCCAGCAGCGGCGCCAGGCGCTCGGCCTGGGTCTGGATCTCCACCTGCGAGCGGCTGAGCAGGTGCAGGGTAGGAAGGCGCTCGGCCAGGCGCTCCGGGTCGCGGTAGAGGGCGAGCACGGCTTCGAGGGCGGCCAGGGTCAGCTTGTCCACCCGCAGGGCGCGCTTGAGGGGATTCTTCTTGATTCGCGAGATGAGCTCGCGACTGCCGAGGATCAGCCCGGCCTGGGGCCCGCCGAGCAGCTTGTCGCCACTGAAGGTGACGACATCGGCACCGTCGGCCAGCGCCTCCTGCACCGTCGGCTCCTTGGGCAGGCCCCAGCGGGTCAGGTCGACCAGGGTGCCGCTACCTAGGTCCTCCAGCAGGGGCAGCCCGTGGGCGTGGGCGATGGCCGCCAACTCCGCCGTGGGCACGCTGGCGGTGAAGCCCTGGACGCTGTAATTGCTGGTGTGCACGCGCATCAACAGGCCCGAGCGCGGGCCGATGGCGGCTTCGTAGTCGCGGGCGTGGGTGCGGTTGGTGGTGCCCACCTCCACCAGCTTCACACCGGCGCGGGCCATGATGTCGGGGATGCGGAAGGCGCCGCCGATCTCGATCAGTTCGCCGCGGGAGATCACGCCTTCCTTGCGCGCGCCCAGGCTGTTGAGCGCCAGCAGCACGGCGGCGGCGTTGTTGTTGACCACGGTGACGGCCTCGGCGCCGGTGAGCTCGCGTATCAGCCCGGTGATGAGGTCGTCGCGGTCGCCGCGCTTGCCGCTGGCCAGGTCGAATTCCAGGTTGAGCGGATAGCGCGCGGCCAGGGCTATGGCCTCGATGGCGTCCTCCGGCAGCAGGGCACGGCCGAGGTTGGTGTGCAGCACGGTGCCGGTGAGGTTGAATACCCGCCGCACCTGGCTGGAGTGCCAGGCTGCCAGGCGTTCCCCGGCACGGCCGGCGAGTACGGCGTCGGTGAGTTCGATGGCGGCGAGCTGGCCCTGGCGCGCGGGTTCGCGCAGCTCGTCGAGCAGGTCGCGCAGGGTCTTGAGCAGGGCCTCGCGGCCATAGCGCTGTTGCAGGGGAGCGCAGGCCGGGCTGCGCAGCAGGCGGTCAATGGAAGGCAATCGAGCGGCCGACATGGGCATTCCTTAGCGCGGGGCGATCCGTATTTGAGTCTAGGTGCTTATTCCCCACCGGGGGCCAGTAGCAGGTTGGGCGCGTGGCGCAGGTAGCCCTCCTCCGCCAGGCGCAGGTCGAGGTCGAGGCTGGCGAGGTCGTCGGCCTGGGCTTCGGCCTCGGCGTCGAATTCCAGGTAGCACTGTTTGAGGTAGGCCTGGCAGTTGGGGCACGCCTCGGCGCGGATGGGCGCCTCTTCTCCCTTCAGGCCGTCGCGCTCCAGGGAAAGGTAGGCCAGGCGCTTGCCCTCCTGGCATTGGCTGCATTTCAGACGCACGTAGTGCCATTCGCAGGAACACAGGGAGCAGGCGAGATAACGCAGTCCATTATGCTTACCGCGATTGCGGACCATGCCGCTGACCGGTGGCGAGCCGCAGGCCGGGCAGAGCACCGTGGCTTCGGTTTCCACCAGCGAGCCTTCCGGAAGGGCCAGCAACCAATGGCTGAAGGCGACCTGCAGGGCGGCACCGATGAAGGGCGCCAGGGCCGGCGGCAGCAGGTCGAACTGGCCACTGAGCAGGCCCACACCCCAGGCCTTGCGCTGGGCCGGGTCGGCCCCCTTGAGTTGATGCAGGGCCGCGGTGACGGCGGGGTTGGACGGAGCTTGGAAGCGCGTCAGCAGGGCATCGAGGGCGGCCAGCCAACCATCGGCGCGGACCAGGGCTTCGAAGGCAATCGGCGGCATGTCGTGCTCGCGGCTGCGGGCCAGGGCTTCCGGGGCCGGGCCGGGCAGCTGTGGCGGGTTATCCAGCACCTGTTGCTGGGCCTCGCAGAGTTCGGCGACCAACTGGAGGTAGCCGGCCAGGGGGTGGCCTTCGGCGAGTTTGCGCAGACGTGCGGCACGCTGGCGGAACAGGTCGCGCCCGGGCAGGTGGAGGAAAGGCGGAATGTTGGCGGCCGCTTCGATCTGGCCGGGTTCTAGTATCTGGCCTGGCACTCAAGACTCCTTCAGTGGATTGGTCAGGGGTGTAGGGTGGGTGGAGCAATGCGATACCCAGCGTTTGCGCCGAATTGATGGGTATCGCTGCGCCCCACCCAGCCTACGAACCTGTGCGTGGAATCGTTGGGCTTCGCGGAGTTTTGCCCAAATTACAAGGCCGCTTCGCGGCCTTTGGCGAATGAATTCCCCCCACAGAAAAGTTCAACGCTTGCCTCCCTCCTCCTTGCTGACTTCCTTGTACCAGGCGCCGTGGTGCTTGCGTGCCCAACTCCTGCTGACCCAGCCATGGAGCATGGCGCTGACGGAGCCCTTGACCCAGATGCCGGCGTAGATGTGGACGATGATGCTGCAGATCAGCACCCAGGCGGCGAAGGCGTGCAGCAGGGCCGAGATACGGATCAGTTCGATGCCGAATAGGTGGCTGAAGTACTCCCGCCAGATCACCGCGCCGGTCAGCAGCAGCACCAGCATGCAGAGCAGCAGTACCCAGAACAGCAGCTTCTGCCCGGCGTTGTAGCGGCCGACTTCGGGCAGTTTGTCCTCGCGGTTGTTCACCACGTCCTTCCACTGTTTCAGCCACTGGCTGTCGTTCTTTTCCCAGCGGTTGTGGTGGGCGAAGCGCATGGCCAGCCAGATGAAGAAGAGGAACATGGCGACGCCGAGGAAGGGGTGCAGGATGCGCGTCCAGGGCCCTCCACCGAAGAAGGCGCTGAGCCAGAACAGGGACGGGTGGAACAGCGCCAGGCCGGAGAGCCCGGCGAGGACGAAGAGAATGGCCACCGCCCAGTGATTGCTGCGCTCGGAAGGGGTGTAGCGCTCGATGTCTTTGTTCATGTCTGGCTCCGTAGCTGGGGCGGGCTTCCCTCTCCCCAACCCTCTCCCAGAGGGAGAGGGGGTGGTTCTGTGCCGTAGTCAACTTGGCGATTTCGGGTCGGGCCGGCGCACCGCCGGATCGCCTTGCGGCGCCTCGTCCTCGTCCACCTTGTTCGGGCCAACCCGCACGTAGTGGAAGAAGCCGAACAGCGCCACCACGCCCATGGCCAGCAGGCCCAGCGGCTTGGTCACGCCTTTCCACAGGCCGACCATGGGGCTGATGACCGGGTCGTCCGGCAGGCCGGCGTAGAGCGAGGGCTTGTCGGCGTGGTGCAGCACATACATCACGTGGGTGCCGCCAACTCCCGGCGGGTCGTAGAGGCCGGCGTTCTCGAATCCGCGCGACTTGAGGTCGACTATGCGTTCGGCGGCGTGCTCCTTCATGTCTTCCTTGGTGCCGAAGACGATGGCGCCGGTCGGGCAGGTCTTCACGCAGGCCGGCTCCAGCCCGACCGAAACCCGGTCGGAGCAGAGGGTGCATTTGTAGGCCTTGTGGTCCTTCTGCGAGATGCGCGGGATGTTGAAGGGGCAGCCGGTGATGCAGTAGCCACAGCCGATGCACTTGTCCTGGTTGAAGTCGACGATGCCGTTGGCGTATTTGACGATGGCACCAGGGCTCGGGCAGGCCGCCAGGCAGCCCGGATCGTCGCAGTGCATGCAGCCGTCCTTGCGGATCAGCCACTCCAGCTTGCCCGCCTCGGGCTCGTACTCGGTGAAGCGCATGAGCGTCCAGGAGTCGGCCGTGAGGTCCGCCGGGTTGTCGTAGGTGCCGTGGTTCTGGCCGACCTCGTCACGCAGGTCGTTCCATTCCGAGCACGCCACCTGGCAGGCCTTGCAGCCGATGCACTTGGAGACGTCTATGAGTTTCGCCACCTCATCCATCTCGCGCACCGAGGGGTATGGGGTGGTGGTGGCGGAGCGGGCGATGATGTCTTGTGATGCCATGGCTCAGCTCCTCATGCCTTTTCGACCTTGACCAGGAACGACTTGAACTCCGGCGTCTGCGTATTACCGTCGCCGACGAAGGGAGTAAGCGTGTTGATCAGGTAGCCGTTATGCGCCACGCCGGAGAAGCCCCAGTGCAGCGGGATGCCGACCTGATGGACAGTCTTGCCATCCACGGTCAGCGGTGAGAGGCGCTTGGTCACCACCGCCACCGCCTTGATGAAGCCGCGATTGGAGGTGACCTTGACCCGCTCGCCGGCGGCGACGCCCAGTTCCTTGGCCAGGGCTTCGCCTATCTCGACGAACTGCTCGGGCTGGGTGATCGCGGCCAGCCGGCAGTGTTTGGTCCAGTAGTGGAAGTGCTCGGTGAGGCGGTAAGTCGTGGCCACATGGGGGAACTGGTCCGCCTTGCCGAACATTTCCAGGTCGCCCTTGAACACCCGCGCCGCCGGGCTGCTGGTGACCTTGGGGTGATCCGGATGCAGCAGGTTGCGCCCGACAGGGGTCTCGAAGGGTTCGTAGTGCTCGGGGAACGGCCCCTCGTTCATCTTGTCCACGGCAAAGAAGCGCGCTACGCCCTCGGGGTTCATGATGAACGGGCTCAGGCCCGCCTCGGGCGCCGCGTCGACCTTGTAGTCCGGCACGTCGGTGCCGGTCCAGGCCTTGCCGTTCCACCACACCAGGCGTTTCTTCTCTGCATCCCACGGCTTGCCGGATGGGTCGGCCGAGGCGCGGTTGTAGAGGATGCGCCGGTTCGCCGGCCAGGCCCACGCCCAGCCGAGGGTCTGGCCCATGGCGTAGGGGTCGGCGTTGTCGCGGCGGGCCATCTGGTTGCCGGCGGCCGTCCAGCAGCCGGCGAAGATCCAGCAGCCGCTGGCGGTGCTGCCGTCGTCGCGCAGCACGCCGAAACCGGGAATCTGCTCGCCGGCCTTGAGCAGCACGGCACCGGTGGCCGGGTCGGTGAGGTCGGCCAGGGCCTTGCCGTTGAACTCGCGGGCCAGCTCATCGGGCCATGGATCATGGGGACGCTGGTAGCCCCAGTCGAGGCCGAGGATCGGGTCCGGGAAGGCCCCGCCCTCTTTCGCGTAGAGATTGCGCAGGCGATGGAACAGGCCGCCCATGATGGCTATGTCCGTGCGCGCCTGGCCGGGCGGCTCGGCGCCCTTCCAATGCCATTGCAGCACGCGTCCACTGTTGACCAGGGAGCCGTCCTCCTCAGCGAAGCAGCTGGTGGGCAGGCGGAACACCGTAGTCTGGATGCTGGCCGTGTCGACGTCGTTGAACTCCCCGGCATTGCGCCAGAACTCCGAGGTGTCGGTGGCCAACGGGTCCATGATCACCAGGTACTTGAGCGTGGCCAGGCTGGCAGTGACTTTGGCCTTGTTGGGGAAGGCTGCGATGGGGTTGAAGCCCTGGCAGAAGTAACCGTTCACCTTGCCCTGGGACATCATGTCGAAGTAGCGCAGCACGTCATAGGCTGGCACATCGAGCTTGGGCAGCCAGTCGTAGCACCAGTTGTTCTCGGCGGTTGCCGACTTGCCGAACCAGGCCTTCATCAGGCTGACGTGGAACTTGCCGTAGTTCTGCCAGTAGGACATCTGCCCCGGCCGAATTGGCTTGCTCGCGCGCTTGTCGATGTAGGCCGCGTAGTCCTGCTCGGCCTCGGCCGGCAGGGTCAGGTAGCCCGGCAGGGAGCTGGAGAGCAGGCCCAGGTCGGTCAGCCCCTGGATGTTGGAGTGGCCGCGCAGGGCGTTCATCCCGCCGCCGGGCATGCCGATGTTGCCCAGCAGCAGCTGCACCATGGCGCCGGTGCGGATCATCTGCGAGCCCACCGAGTGCTGGGTCCAGCCCAGGGCGTACATGATGGTCATGACCTTGGTCGGGTCGGACGTTTCGGCGGCCAGGCCCCAGACCTGCTCCAACAGCGCCTTCGGCGTACCGCAGATGCTGCTGACCAGTTCCGGGGTGTAGCGGCTGTAATGCAGCTTCATCAGCTGGAACACGCAGCGCGGGTCCTGCAGGGTCGGGTCGGACAGCACGTAGCCGTCGTCTCCCTTGGCATAGCTCCAGGTGGACTTGTCGGGGTAGGAGCGCTTGGTTTCGTCGTATCCGCTGAACAGGCCGTCCTTGAAGCTGAAGCCTTCATTCACGATGAAGGGCGCGTCGGTGTAGTTGCGCACGTACTCGTGCTGGATCTTGTCGTGGCTGATCAGGTAGTTGATCAGGCCGCCGAGGAACGCGATATCGGTGCCGGCGCGAATGGGCGCGTAGTAGTCCGCCACAGAGGCCGAGCGCGTGAAGCGCGGATCGACCACGATCAGGCGGGCCTTGTTGTGCGCCTTGGCTTCGGTGACCCACTTGAAGCCGCAGGGATGGGCTTCGGCGGCGTTGCCGCCCATTATCAGCACCAGATCGGCATTCTTGATGTCGACCCAGTGGTTGGTCATGGCGCCACGGCCAAACGTCGGAGCAAGACCTGCTACCGTCGGGGCGTGTCAGACACGAGCCTGGTTATCGAATCCCAGCATGCCGAGGGAGCGCACCACCTTGTGGGTGATGTAGCCGGACTCGTTGGATGATGCCGATGCCGCGAGGAAGCCGGTGGTGAGCCAGCGGTTGACCGTCTGGCCCTGGGCATTCTGCGTGACGAAGTTGGCATCGCGGTCGGCCTTCATCAGCTTGGCGATGCGGTCGAGGGCTTCATCCCATTCGATGCGTTTCCACTCGTTGGAGCCGGGCTCGCGGATCTCCGGGTACTTCAGGCGGTTGGGGCTATGGACGAAGTCCAGCAGACCGGCGCCTTTCGGGCAGAGGGTCCCGCGGTTGACCGGGTGGTCGGCGTCGCCCTCGATGTGAATGATGTTCTGCGCGACGTTCTTCGCTGCATCGCCCTGGCTGTACATGATCAGGCCGCAGCCGACCGAGCAGTAGGGACAGGTGTTGCGCGTCTCGTTGGTGCGCGCCAGCTTGAAGTGCCGGACCTGGTCGGCGAAGGCTTCCGGGGGCGCGACCCCCAGTGCCGCCAGGCTGGACCCTCCAAGGCCCACGGCACAGACCTTGAAGAATTGTCGACGGTTCATGTCCATCGTGCTTTCCCACCTCATCAGGCAGACCCAGCCCGGTACATTGCCGGGCACATATCCCTTAAAAGGTTAGCTAGCTTCGGGGGTAATGCCAGAGCCGCGGGGCAGAGGGCCTTGTGGGGGCGAATTCATTCGCCAAGGGCAGCGCAGCTGCCCCTGGGAAGACCCAAGGCCAGACCGGCAGCCTGCTTGACGATTGAAATCGCCCCCACAGGGGTGAAGCCCACCGGCAAGCCGTGAGTGGCTGGATGTGAAAGATGAATCGCGGCGCTTCTAAATTCCGTGGCCAGGGACTGCTCGGGCATACTGTGCGCCCCTCGATTTCCGGAGATCGCCATGCCCAAGGCCTGGTGGCTGCTCGCCCTGCCCTTCGTCGCCGGTGCCTTCCTGCCCCTGCAGGCCGGCATCAATGGCCAACTGGCCAAACAGATTTCCAGCGTGATGAGCGCAGCGCTGGTGTCGTTCGTGGTGGGCACAGTCGCCCTGCTCGCCGTGGTGCTGCTGCAGCGCGAGCTGCCATCCCTGGATGCCCTCAAGGGCCTGAGCTGGTGGCAATGGAGCGGCGGCCTGCTCGGTGCGGTGTTCATCGCCACCGCCGCCTTCGCCGGCCCGCGCATCGGCGCCCTGCTGTTCATGGTGCTGGTGCTCGCCGGCCAGTTGAGCATGGCGCTGACGCTGGACCATTTCGGCTGGGCCGGCTACCGCGAAGCGCCCATCAGCGCTGGCAAGCTGGCCGGTCTGGCGTTGATCATCGGCGGCGTCTGGCTCATTCGTCGGGGCTGATCAGCGGCAAAATCATTCTGATGTTATTGCCAGGATTGACTTGAGCAACCAGAAGTTCTTTGCTGGCAGCGGCTCCCTTAACCCGTCCACCATGTCTCCGGGCCGTACACCCGAAGGGAGAGGGGGCCGTCCGTGCAGACGTTGGCCCGCAATGGTCTTCCTGTAGGAACGATTTCAATCGCGAAGCAGGACACAGTCCTGCCCTCCCCTTCAGAGCCTGAACCTTCCCACCTGCTGCGCCAGGTCGCCGGCCAGGCGGCTGAGGGTTTGACATTCCTCGCGGCAGCCGCGCACTTCGCTGGCGGTGGCGTGGGCCAGGTCGGCGATGCCCTGAACGTTGCGGTTGATTTCCTCGGTCACTGAAGACTGCTCCTCGGTCGCCGCCGCCACCTGGTGGTTCATGTCACTGATGCGCTCTACCTGGTCGGTGATTGCGCCCAGGGAAGTGCCGGTGCGCTGGCTCGCCTCGACGCCGGTACCGGTGGCGGACTGGCCGGCGTGCATGGAATGCACGGCCGTCTCGGCGCCGTGCTTGAGGCGCTGGATCATCTGCTGGATTTCGTCGGTGGAGGCCTGGGTGCGGCTGGCGAGGGTGCGGACTTCGTCTGCGACCACGGCGAAGCCACGCCCCATCTCACCAGCGCGAGCGGCTTCGATTGCGGCATTCAGGGCCAGCAGGTTGGTTTGCTCGGAGATGCCACGGATCACCGCCAGCACCTGGTCGATGGACGCCACCTGGCTGGCCAGTTCGCTCACCGCCGAGGCGGCGACGCCAATCTCGCTGGACATCTTCTCGATGTGCCCTACCGATTCGCCCACCACCTGGCGTGCCTGCATAGATTCGTCGCGGGCGTGCTGGGAAGCCTGAGCGGCGGCGCCGGCGTTGCGGGCGATCTCCTGCACGGTGAGACCCATCTCATGCACGGCAGTGGCCACCATGTCGGTCATTTCCTGCTGCTGGCCGGCACGGCCGGCGGTGTTGTCCACCACCAGGGCCACCTGGCCGACCACCTTGTGCAGCCGCTCGCTAGTGTCCAGCACTTCGCCGATCAGGCTGCGCTGGCTTTCCAGGAAACGGTTGAAACCGCGAGACAGGTCGCCCAGTTCGTCGGCGCGGGATTCGTCCAGACGGCGGGTCAGGTCGCCGTCACCGCCGCCGATTTCCACCAGCGCCGCGGTGACTTGGCGGATCGGTCGCACCAACCCGCGTGCCAGCAGCACCACTAGCAGCACGCAGAGGGCGAGCACGCCGAAGCCCGCCAGGCTGCTGGTCCACATGGCCTGGCGCGCCTCGGCGTAGATTTCCGCCTCTGGCACTTCGCTCACCAGCAGCCAGCCGAGGCTTTCCAGCGGCCGGGCCAGGGCGAGGAAATCCTCGCCATCGCGGCTGAAGCGGATGGCCTTGCTGCCAGCGCCCAGCAGTTCTGCGGCCGGGCCGGCGCCGAAGACCTCGGCCAGGCGGCCGCTGCCGTTCAGGGCGGCGTCGGGGTGGACCTTGATGCTGCCCTCGTGGTCCATCAGGAACACCCGGCCGCGCTCGCCAAAGCGGAAGTCGCGGATCATCTCGGACATGGACTGCAGGCTGTAACCCAGGCCCGACACGCCCAGCGTCTTGCCGTTGCGGCTGATGCGCTGGTTGATGAACAGGGTCGGCTGGCGGGTGCCCTTGTCGATGTCGATTTCCAGCACCCGGTTCCGGTCGCTGTCCACCAGCCTGTAGAACCACTGGTTCTCCGGCTGGCTACGGTCGATCGTGCGCGCCAGGCCCGTGCCGGTGTAGTAGTGGCCGCTGTCCAGCACGGCGATGGAGGTGGTCATGGCGTTCTGTTGGGCGCGCACGCCTTCCAGGTAGCGGGCGAAGGCCTCGGCGCGGGCCGGGTCTTCGCCTTCGACCAGCCAGTCCTGCACCAGGGCGTTCTCGGCGATGCCGGCGTTGGCGGTGATGGGCGCGACCAGGGTGCGCTCAAGGGCGTTGCCGATGGCCTGTACGCGGGCGGGCAAGGCTTCATCCAGCAGGAAACGTTCGGTCAGGCGGTTCATCAGCATCGAGTAGATGCCGATGACGATCAGGATGCCGGCGAGCAGGGCCGCGCCCATGCTGAAAATCAGCTGCCACTGAATGCTGCGTTGCCAGAGGCGCATGGAGTTGTCTCCTTGGATTCTTGTTAGAGGCGACCTGCCGGTCACGGGGAAAGATTGTATACAGAATGGTCAACAATTTTTCCTGACTTTGCAGACAAACCTTATCGGCAGCTAACGCGAAGGACTTGATAGCCCATCACTCGACGATGGCGAACTCCAGACGAGCGGTCTGACCGGCCTCGTCGAGCACGCTCAACTGGTACCGGCCGCTGCGCCTGAATACCTGGTTGAAGCTTTCATCCGCGGCAATTGCCGTGATCGGCGCGCCGTCCAGGAACCACCAGAGCCGGCCGCTGCCACCCAGGGCGGAGAGTTTCAGCCGCAGAGGTTCGGCGCTGCCGGAGGGGCGGCGCAGCTGGTCGCCCTCGCGCACTCCGACTATGGACAGCGGCGCGGCCGGCGGCGCTATCGTCGGCGGGCAGGCCGGGGCAGGCGTTGGCAGGCGCGCGGCGCGGCGTTCACGACGCGGCAGCCAGGGCTCCAGGGGCGCCGGCCAGAGCACCAGCTCCGAGGCGTGGGCATCGGCGCAGCCGGGCGCCACCTGACGCCCCGCGGCATCGACCCAGAGTGACTGGCGCAGGCCGAGGCCGAGGGGCTGGTCGGCGGCCAGGAGGGTGGGCGGCGTGGTGCCGTCCAGGGTCCAGGCATAGCGCTCGCGGCGGCAGCTGGGATCGCCCTTGGCCATGGGTTGGCCCAAGGGCCAACAGATGGCCGCGACATCCACCTCCGGCGGTTGCGGGTCCGGCGGCTGGGCGATACCGCGTTGGGCATCGCGGTTCACCAACAGGTCGTGCACCTGCAGCAGCAGCGGCGCTGCCGAGGCCAGGCCGAATTGGCCGGGCACCGGGGTGCCGTCCGGGCGGCCGATCCAGATGCCGATCAGGTGGCGCGGCCCCACGCCTATCGCCCAGGCGTCGCGGAAGCCATAACTGGTGCCGGTCTTCCAGGCCAGCACCGGGCGCTGGGTCAGCCGTGCACGCGGGTCGCGGTCCGGGCGCGCCTGGCCGGCGAGGATACGGCGGATGATCCAAGCCGCCCCGGGCGAGAGCAGGCGGCGCTCCTGCAGGGCGGCCTGGGGCTGCAGGCGCAGCCGGGCGACCCGGCCCTGGCGGGCGAAGGCGCTGTAGCCGCTGACCAGCTCCTCCAACTTGCTGCCGGCACCGCCGAGGATCAGCGCCAGGTTCGGCTCGCTGGCCGGCGGCAGCGCCAGAGGCACGCCGACATTGCGCAGCTCGCCGGCAAAGCGCTTGGGCCCGTAGGCCTCCAGTAGCTGTACCGCCGGCAGGTTGAGGGACATGCCCAAGGCCTCGCTGGCCGAGACCGGGCCGATGAAGCCGGCGGCGAAGTTGCCGGGGCGATAGTCGCCGTAGCGCCGGGGCACGTCCTGCAGCAGCGATTCGGAGTGGATCAGCCCGGCGTCCAGGGCCATGCCGTAGAGGAAGGGCTTGAGGGTCGAGCCGGGGGAGCGCAGCGACTCGATCATGTCCACGTGGCCGAAGCGGCGCTCGTCGGCGATGTCGATGGAACCGAGGTAGGCGCGCACCGCCATGCTCTGGTGCTCGACCACCAGGATAGCCGCCGAGGTGCGCTCCGGGAGGCGCGCGCGCCAGCCCAGCAGCAGGTCTTCCAGGCGCCGCTGGAGAGCAGCGTCGAGGGTGGTGCGGATCAGCGGCGGGCTGTCGGCGCGGTTCAGCCGCCGGGCCAGCAATGGCGCCAGGCTGGGCTCCTGGCGCGGAGCGAGGAGCACGGGCTCCTCCAGGGCTTCGTTCACCGCCCCCTCGGGCCAGACCTGGAACTGCGCCAGGCGCCGCAGCACCTTGTCGCGGGCCGCCTGAGCCTGCTCCGGGTGGCGGTCAGGGCGCAGCCGGCTGGGCGCCTGGGGCAGCACCGCGAGCAGCGCCGCCTCGGCACGGGTCAGTTGGGCCGGCGGCTTGCCCAGGTATGCCCAGCTGGCCGCCGCCACACCCTGCAGGGTGCCGCCGAAGGGCGCTCGATTGAGGTAGAGACCGAGGATTTCGTCCTTCGACAGATGCCATTCCAGCTGCGCGGTGCGCCAGAGCTGGCGCAGCTTGCCGCCGAGGGTACGCGGGTGCGGGTCGAGCAGCCGCGCCACCTGCATGGACAGGGTGCTGCCGCCGGAAAGGACGCGCCCGCCCTTCAGGTTGAGCCAGGCCGCGCGGGCCAGAGCCAGGGGGTTCACCCCCGGGTGCCGGTAGAACCAGCGGTCCTCGTAGGTGAGCAGGGCTTCCAGATAGTAGGGCGAGACCTGGTCCTGGCTCACCGGGTAACGCCAGACGCCTTCGGCATCGGCGAAACGCCAGAGCGGCGTGCCGTCCTCCGCCAGCACCACCCGCGCCAGGTCGTCGCCCGGCAACGGCAGCGGGAACAGCCGGTCGGCCGACCAGAGCAGCGCCAGCAACAGCAGCGGTATCAGAACCAAGGGGCGGCGCAGGACGCGCCAGCGGTGACCTGACCTCAACCACGCCATCCTGGCGGGCGATGGGGCGACGTGGAGTTGGCGGGCCATGACATCTCCAGGGCAGGGCCGATTCAAGGCGCAGATGGTCTCCCCAACTGCATTTCGCGGCAAGGCATCGAGCCTTCGAAGTCGCAACGTTCAAAAAAAGAACGCCAGAATTTTGGCCAATCCTTGCCGTTCGTCGACATTTTGACCGCCAGTACGGGCCGTTTGTATCCGTGCCTTTACAGAGTCCCGGGCCACTCCTAAACGACTATCAAACTGACACTACAGTGCCCTGGCCGTCGCTGTAGTCGGTGCTCGTCGCTTTCACGGTCCCTTGCTCAGATCAGGAGTCCCTCCATGGGTGCTTGCAGATTCCTGCGCGCTGCCTTCCGGCTACGCGCACGCCCGAAACAGTGGTACGCCCCGCGCATCCGGGCGGCCCAGCCTCCGCCTGGCGTCACCGCGCGGCCCTGGTAACGCCATCACGACCAACAAGTTCAACAATAGGAATTCAGCATGGCCATCTCCACCACCTCCTTCAGCAACACCCCCCAGGCCACCGGCGACACCTTTGTCTATGACAGCCTGGTGCAGGGCGACCTCGACTACATCTATCTGGATGTCATGGCGAACGACCTGGGTGGCAAGGCCAAGACCCTCTATTCGCTGGACGATGGCGTCACCGCCGATGGCAGCACGGCGACCCGGACGGAGATACAGGCCGACCTGCTGGCCCGTGACACGGATTGCTTCAGCGCCTACGGCGCACGCATCTGGATCACCCAGGACCCGCTGGATGGGAAAACCAAGGTCCTCTATGACCCGACTGCACTCTTCCAGAGCGAGGCCTACCAGCGACTTTCCGCCGGCGAGCTGATGACCGACAGCTTCACCTACGCCATACGCATGAGTAACGGAACCCTCAGCTGGACTACCGCGACGGTGAAGATCTATGGGGTCAACGATGCCCCGGAGTCTTCCAATGGCTACGGCACCACCGATGAGGACACCCCCATAGTCGGCGCCGCCCTGCCCGGCGCCACTGACATCGATGGCGACAGCGTCAGCTATGCCCTGGGCTCGACCACTGCCGAGCATGGCACGGTCACCGTGCACGCCGACGGCACCTTCGACTACACCCCGGTCGCCAACTACCACGGCAGCGACAGCTTCTCCTTCGTGGTCAGCGACGGCCTCGGCGGC
>NZ_SSON01000077.1:176203-439539 GCF_029871245.1 Pseudomonas sp. BN102
CGACGGCGACAGCGTCAGCTATGCCCTGGGCGCGACCGCCGCCAGCCACGGCACGGTCACCGTCCACGCCGACGGCACCTTCGACTACACCCCGGTCGCCAACTACCACGGCAGCGACAGCTTCTCCTTCGTGGTCAGCGACGGCCTCGGCGGCAGCAACGAGTACACCTACGACCTGACTGTGAACTCGGTGAACGATGCCCCGGTCAACACCCTCCCCGGCACGCAAACTACTCCCGCTGGCACGCTCAAGACCATCAGCGGCCTGAGCATCGACGACCCGGACAGCGGTTCGGGCAACATGACCGTGAAACTCCAGGTAGCCCACGGCACCTTGTCCGCCCAGGCAGTCGCGGGTGGTGCCAGCCTCTCCGGCAATAGCAGTTCCCTGCTCACCCTCAGCGGCACTCTCGCCCAGATCAACACGACGCTGGCGGCCAACCTCGGCTACCTGTCCGCCGCCAACTTCAGTGGCGACGACACGCTGACCATGACCACCAGCGACGGCACTGCCAGTGACATTGACAGCCTGGGCATCGCGGTCACGCTGGTGAACAATCCGCCGGTGGCGACCAATGACAAAGTGATCGTGTCCAGCGGCACCCATGTGGTCATTTCCGTCGCCACCCTGCTTGGCAACGATTTCGATGTCGACGGCAGCTACCTGAGCATCACGGGACTCAATGGTGCCGGGTTGACCAACGTGACCAACCTGAAATTCGTAGACGGCAGCAACAAAAGCCTGATCGAGTTCGATACGGCCAGTGAGCAGACGGCCTTCGGTAGCTTCGCCTACACGCTGTCCGACAACATCGGTGGCGAATCGACGGGAACTGTCACCTTGGTCGGAAAGACCATCACCCTGGACACCGCCCAGGGCAGTAAAAACGATGCGGTCAACCTTGCCAGCGATGACTACCAAGCGTCGTTCATAGACGGAAGAACCGGCAACGATAACCTTACCGGCGGGGGTAGCGCGGTCGACCGTTTCATTGGCGGCAGCGGCAATGACACCTTGATTGGAGGAAGTGGTAGCGACAGCCTTCGCGGTGGCGCTGGCAACGATACGTTGGACGGTGGCGATGGGCTCGACATGCTCGACCTGTCCGATGCCACGGGCGCACTCACTTTCACGCTGTTTCAAAGTAGCGGCGACACGAACGTCAATCTTTCCGGCGTGGGGCTGGGGAACGACACCTACAAGAACATGGAGGGCGTGATTGGCACGGCCAATGGCGACACCCTGACCGGCAGCGGCGGCAACGACATCCTCCGCGGAGGTGGCGGCAACGATACGCTGGATGGTGGAGCGGGCAGCGACCTGCTCGACCTGTCCGACACCACGGGCCCGCTCATTTTCACCCTTAACCAAGGCACTAACCCCGCCGCCGGCAGCAATGGCTTCTGGAATACCGGAGGACTGCCTGGTGTCGGTGACGATTCCTACAAGAACATGGAAGGCATGATCGGTTCGGTCTTCAGCGACAGCCTGACCGGCAGCAGCGGCAATGACGTCCTGATCGGAGGCGTGGGCGCGGACCAGCTGACCGGCGGCCTTGGCGCCGATACGTTCAGGTACGCCAACCTCAGCGAGGGCGTCGACAGCATCCTCGACTACAGCTTCGAGGCCGGAGACAAGCTGGACTTCTCGGCGTTGCTCGGCAGCAGTGCTCCGGCCGGGGGGCTGGTGTCCGACTATGTCCACATCGTGCAGACCGGCGCCGACGCCAATGTGCTGGTGGATGTCGACGGCGCCGGGGCCGCTGCGGGCTTCGTCGAGGTGGCGACCCTGGTCAACGTTGAAATCACCGGGGGCAACCCGTTGCGGGCATCGTTCTGGGGTGGCGAACAGATCATTCCGGGGTGATGGGGCTGCCGGACAAACCCGGGGGACGGGGCGGCAGGATCGATCGCTTCCCCGGATTTCATCCGGGCTACGATCTTGCCGACCCACGTAGCCCGGATGAAATCCGGGGAGCGGACTCACTCTCCGGCACTGGCTACTTCCATTTCCACGCCCCCAGCCCAATCGGCAGGCAGCAGGCCCTGGCGGACGAACCGATGAAAGCTGGAGAGCGGCCAGTCACGTACGGAGCTCACCACGCCGTGCTTCACCGGATTGAAATGGATGTAATCCACATGGGCGGCATAGTCCCGCTCGTCGCGAATCATGTGCTCCCAGAAACGCCGCTGCCAGATATTGGCCTCCCCTTTCGCGTTGAACCTGAGGTCCACGTCGGACTGCTTGCGCAGCAGGGATACGAATCCCGACTTCAACATACGCACACGAGAAGAGAAGTCCGCATCTCCCTGCGGTAGCTCCATCAGCATATGAAGGTGATCGGGCAGGACCACGATGACAGGCAGCCTGAAGGGCTTTCGGATCATGACCTTCCTAATGGACTGGCGAAGGTCACCGCAGTATCTGACCAGCAGATCTCGACGCCTGTCCTGCAGCGCCAGCGTCAGGAAATAGCAGGCGCCGGGCACCCGAGACCTGCGGTAGCCGACCATTTTTCGACCTCCCTGTCGCACGATTTCCCGGATTTCATCCGGGCTACGAGTCTGCATTGACGTCATGCCGGAGACCGCACGTCCATCCGCTACACCCCATCCGCATTGGCACGGATGAACTCCCCTCTCCCTTCAGGGAGAGGGGCTGGGGGAGAGGGCTGTCGGGGTCTGCCCTATTTCCCCCTCACCACCAACTGCTCCGGCGCCTCGCCGAGTGCCTGCCAGTTCGGCCGGTACATGGACTCCACCGTGGGCGGCGGCACGCGGTAGGTGCCGGGGGTGACGGCGCGGGCCAGGTAGAGCAGGTGGGTGGTGTCGTATTCGTTCACATTCAGGGCGGCCACGTAGCGGTCGTCGCGGAATTCCTGGTGCTTGATGGCGGCGTTCTGCATGGACTTCTGCCACTCCTTCACCGCGCTGCTGGCGTCGTCCAGGCTGGCGGCGCTCTGGGCGAGGTTCTGGTTTTCGAGTTCCAGGCCGGCGGGCAGCAGGTCCACCACCAGGGCGTCGGGCACGCGTTCCTTGGCTTCGACGGCCAGGTGCACCAGCACCAGTTCGCCGCTCTCCAGGGCGTTCAGGTCGAGACGCTCCCCATCCACGCCGAGGAATTCGCGGCGGATGGTGAGGTTCTCGCCACCGGCAGGCGGCGCCATCAACGGGTAGCCGGAGAGGGTCAGTTGCTGGTAGAGCGGTTCGCTGCTGCCGGATTCGATGCGCAGCGGCTCGGCGAGCAGCGCGCTGTCCAGCTTGAGGCCCGGTTGCTGGTTGTTCAGCTCACGCTGCTGGTCGCCTGCGGTGAGCTTCGCGCTCCAGTTCGGTTCGGGCTTGGCCAGCAGACCGCGGCCGGCCAGGTACAGGGCATTGCGTTCCTGGGTGGAGAGCCACTGAGAGCCGGCCACCAGGTCGGCCAGTTCGAACAGCCGCTGTTCGCGGGCGTCCGCCGCGAGGTCGTGCTCTTCCAGCAGGGCGAGGATCAGCGCCTGGTCGCGCAGTGGGCTGCCGTAGTCGGCCAGCCAGTCACGGCTCTCGCGTTGCACCCGCAGGCCCAGTTGCAGGGCCTCATCGGCGCGCGGCGCGTCGCCCATCAGTTTGAAGGCGATCGCCAGCTGCACCAGCGGCAAGCCGGAGCGGGAGTCGGCGCGGCGCTCCCAGAGGCTGCGCAGGGCGCCGAGGGGCGCCTGCTGGCTGCGCGCCAGGACGTAGCCGGCGTAGGCCTGCACGGCGAAGCGGGTGTGGTCGGCGCTCTCGCTGTAGCTGACCTCGATCAGGCTGCGCTCCTGCAGGTAGCGCAGCAGGCGCTCGCTGGCCTTCTTCAGGGCTTCCGGCGGCACGGCGAAACCCTGGTCGCGGGCGCGCAGGAGGAAGTCGGTGACGTAGGCGGTCAGCCAGTACTCCTCTTCGCTGTCGGCGCTCCACAGGCCGAAGCTGCCGTTGTGGCGTTGCATGCCCAGCAGGCGCTCGATGCCGAGTTCGAGGGACTTGCGCCGCTGCTCATCGGGTTCGCCTTCCAGTCCCAGGCGCCTGAGCGACTCGGCGTCGGCGTAGAGCGAGGGGTAGAGGCCGCTGGTGGTCTGCTCGGCGCAGCCATAGGGGTAGGCCTTGAGGGCGCGGATCTGTTCGCCGAGGTTCAGCGGCGGACGGCTGGAGAGTTGCAGCAGGGCTTCGCGGCCGTCCGGCTCGAAGGCATTCAGGGTGCCAGCCGGCAGGTTCCAGGGCTCGCCCTTGAGGACGGCGCGGAACTGCCGAAGCTGCGCGGGATAGGCCGGGCGTATGCCGAGGGTCCATTCGCGGCTGAACGGCGGCAGGTTCTCCCCCGGCAGCTCCAGGCCGTTGACCCGTACCTTGAACACGCCCTGACCGTAACCGCCCAGCGCCCGCACCGGGATGCGCAAAGTGGTGCGCTGGCCGTCGGCGAGCTGGATCGGCGCCGTCTGGGCGCCGCCGCTCTGGGCCAGGTCGAGCTGACCGCCGCTCAGCAGTTCCACGTCCAGGCGCTGGGGCTTGCCGGACAGGTTGGTCAGGTCCAGCGCCAGGGTGCTCTGGTCGCCGCCGGCGAGGAAGCGCGGCGCGGCCAGTTCCGCCACCAGGGGCGCGGCGACCACGGTCTTGGCCTCGGCCATGCCGTAGCGCTCGTCGGTCCAGGCCTGGGCCATCAGGCGCAGTTCGCCGTTGAAGTCGGGAATGTCCAGGCTGACTTCGCCCTGGCCCTGGTCGTCCAGGGTCACCGGCGCGCTCTGCAGGGCGACTATGGTGACGCTGGTCTGCGGGCGCTTGCCGCCGCCGGCCAGGGCGGCGTCACCACCGAAGGCCAGGGAGGCGAGACGCCCTTGGCCGGCTTCGATCAGTTGGCCATAGACGTCGAGCTGGTCGGCGCCATAGGCCTTGCGGCCGAACAGCGCGGCGAAAGGGTCGGGGGTGACGTAGCGGGTGATATTGAGGATGCCCACATCCACCGCCGCCACCAGCACGCGTACCTGCTTGGGAATGCTGCCGTCGGCGTTCTTCGCCTGCACCTGGACCTTGAGCGGTTGCCTGGGGCGCATCTTTTCCGGCGCAGTCAGGGTCAGCGCCAGCTTGCGCGGAGCGCGCTCCAGCGGCAGATGCAACAGGCCCACGGCGCGCTTGGGCGTGACGCTGGCCTTGCGCTCGCCGGGGCGGATCACCAGGGCGCTGACGTAGAGATCATGGCGCGCCCAGGCCTTGGCCACCGGGATGTCGAAGGCCTTGCCGCCTGCCGGGACTTCGATGGGTTGCCACCAGAGCGGACCGTCGGCGGACTCCACCAGCAGGTAGCCGCTGCCGGCGCTGGGCGGGGTGATGGTGACCCTGGCGGTATCGCCTTCGGCGTAGGCCGGCTTGTCCAGCGCCAGCTTGACCTGGTCCGGACGCACGGCACCACCACCGGCGTTGTCCTGCCAGCGGTAGCCGGCCCAGAAGCGCAGGCTGCTGGTGATGCCGGTCTGCGGGTCTTCCACTTCCACCCGATAGGGGCCCCACTCCACCGGGAAGCTGACCTTGGCGGTGCCGCCGGCGGCCACCCGCACCTGTTCCTCGGCGAGGTTCAGGTACTTCTCGTTGAAGTGGTAGGTCCAGCCGTCGCTCTCGGAGAAGTTCCAGTAGTAATCGCGGCGCTCGCGCACCAGACGCACCTTGAGGTTGTCGGCGGCCAGCTTGTTGCCCGCGGGGTCGGCCACCAGCAGCTCGAATTCGGCCAGGCTGTCGGCGTCGGTTTCCTCGCCGTCGAACAAGGCACGCAGGCCCGGCAAGCGTTCGGCCGGCCAGACCGGCTGCACCAGGCGGCGGGTGATGGGACGGCCGCCGGACTCCTGCAGGCTGGCCTGGAGAATCAGTTGCAACGGCGACTTGGCATCGCGCCAGCGGGTCTCTATGTCCAGCCGGGTCTTGCCATCGGCGTCGAGCTGGGTCTCCTCCAGTTCGATGTCCTGCTTCAGCTCCTCTTCGGTCACCGAGCCGAACTGGTAGCCGGGCAGCGCCTTCACCGCCTCGCGCAGCGGGCGCACGTAGAGCTGGCCGCTCAGGCGGTTGCCGGATGCCGGCGCGCCGTACAGGTAGCGCCCCTGGACGTCGAAGCGGGCATTCTCGCCGGGAGCAAAGGGCCGGTCGCTGCCCTTGAGCTCCAGGGCCAGGCGTTCGGGGAGGAAGTCCTCCACCAGGAATTCATAGAGCTGCGGCTTGCCATCGCCCAGGTCGAAGAGCAGCTGCCAGCGCCCGGTCGGAGCTTCTGCGGCCAGCTGCAGCTGGTATTGGTAGAGCCCGCCCTCCCCGGCTTCCCAGACGAAGCGGCGGCTGACCTGCTCGTCCGGACGGCGCACTTCCACGGTCACCGGCTGGCCCGCCACCGCGCGGCCATCGACGTCACGCAGCAAGGCGTTGAGCAGCACGGTCTCCCCCGGGCGATAGAGATCGCGCGGGCCGAAGACGAAGAACTGCAGGGCATGGCTGGCCGGGCCGGCGATGTCGAACTCGGCCAGGTCCAGGGCCGGCGCGGCCAGACGCAACAGGCTGGTCTGCTCGCCCTGGCGAGCGATCAGCACTTCGGCCTTGGACGCCAGGGCCAGTTCGGCGTGGCCTTTGCCATCGGTCTTGCCCTGGGCCAGCACGCGGCCTTCGCCGTCCAGCAGTTCCAGCTCGATATCGCCCTGGGCGGCGCCGCCTTCCAGGGCCTGAGTGAAGACGTCCAGACGGTCGCGGTAACGGTGGGCGGACAGGCCGATGTCACTCAGGGTGAAGAGGGTCGCCGGGTTCGAATAGTCGTAGCTGCCGGCTTGTTTCATCACCGCCAGGTAGACGCCGGGCTGCTTCATGGGTTCGAGGCCGGCGATGGGCAGCAGCAGGGTTTCACGGGTATTGCGCGCGGGATTGAGGTCGAAGCGGCCGGTGTAGACCAGCTCGGCCATCTTCAGCAGCTCGCGGGATTCCCAGATATCCAGGGTGCCGCGCTTGCCCCAGCGAGCGAGGAAGCCGGGCAGCGCCTCGGCCTTGACCCGGAAGAAGTCGACATTGACCTTGTCGACGTTCAGCGCGATTACCGGCAGGCCCTCGGCCAGCCGGGTGGGCAGCAGCGAGCCGCGGCTGGCGAAGCCGACCGTGGCCTGCAGGTCGCGGGTTTCCAGGCGGGTGACGTGTTCCTCGGCGAGTCGGGCGTCATTCACCGCGTGCAGGCCGGGGTCGATGGTCAGCACCAGCTTGCGCTTGGGCTCCAGGTGGCGCAGGCGCAGCTCCATCAGGTTGTCGGAAAGCTCCCAGGCACCATCCACCTTGCCACTCGTGGTGTCCACCAGGTGCAGGCGCTCGGCGAACTTCTGCTCCGGGTCCAGCGGAACCGAGAAGGTCACCGACAAGGCGCTGGCGCCGTCGAGCTGGACCTCGGAAACGTCGATGACGTTCAGCTCGCGGCCGGCGTAGCGCTTGGCCAGGGCGGCGGTGTCGACAGCCGGGCGGGCCGCCTGCTGGGTGGCAGCGGGCGGTGCTTTGCTCGCCGGCTGCTCAGGGGTGGAGGAATCGCAGGCGCTGAGCAGGCTCAGCACCAGGGCCAGAAGTAGTCCTTTCTTCGGCATGGCGGGCTCTCGATGGGGAGTGCGTATAGGCCGCGAACTATAGACCAGCGCAGCGCTTCAGTGGTGTCTGGATGACGGCGGGAGCGATGCACCTCACGAATCCCAGCGCCGCTATACTGCGCGGCCTGACTGGAGCCCTGCATGAGCCTGTTCCTCGACGCCTGGCGGCATTCCCCGACCCACAGGAAGGTCTGGGCGCTGGCCGCCCCCATGATCCTCTCGAACATTTCCGTGCCCATGGTGGCGCTGGTGGACAGCACGGTGGTCGGCCACCTGCCCCACGCCCACCAGTTGGGCGCGGTGGCAGTGGGCAGCACCCTCTACACCCTGATGATCGGCGTGCTCGGTTTCCTGCGCATGGGTACTACCGGTTTTGCCGCCCAAGCCGCCGGACGCGCCGATGGTGGCGCGCTGCGTCAGGTATTGCTGCAGGGCCTGGGGTTGGCAGTGATGCTGGCGGTGCTGCTGGGCCTGCTGGCGGTCCCCTTCAGCGACTTCGCCCTGGCGCTGATGACGCCCTCTGCGGAGTTGGGCCAGTTGACCCGCGAATTCTTCCACCTGCGCCTGCTGGGCCTGCCGGCGGCGCTGGCCAACTACGCCCTGGTGGGCTGGTTCCTCGGTACCCAGAACGCCCGCGCGCCGCTGGCGATCCTGTTGACCACCAACCTGATCAACGTCGCCCTGGCGCTGTGGTTCGTGCTGGGGCTGGACTGGGGTGTGGCCGGCGCCGCCAAGGCGGCGGCGGTGGCCGAGTGGTGCGGAGCGCTGACTGGCCTGGCGCTGACCCGCGGGGCCCTGCGGCGCAAACCCGGCCACATCGACTGGCCGGCGCTGCGGCTCTGGCGCACCTGGCGGCCACTGCTGGCGGTGAACCGCGACATCTTCATCCGCTCCCTGGCGCTGCAACTGGTGTTCTTCATGTTGACGGTGCAGGGCACCCGCCTGGGCGATGCCACGGTGGCGGCCAACGCCCTGTTGCTCAATGGCCTGCTGGTGACGGCCTACGCCTTGGATGGGCTGGCACACGCGGTGGAGGCCCTGTGCGGCCACGCCATCGGGGCGCAGGACCGCGCCGGCCTGCGCCGCGCGCTGCTGGTGGCCGGGGGCTGGTCACTGCTGGCGAGCCTGGCCTTCGCGCTGTTCTTCCTGGTCGGCGGCGGACTGTTCATCGACCTGCAGAGCGATATCGCGGAGGTGCGCGCGGTCGCCCACCTCTACCTGCCCTACCTGGCTGCGCTGCCCCTGGTGGCCGTCTGGAGCTACCTGCTGGACGGCCTCTTCATTGGCGCCACCCGCGCCCGGGAGATGCGCAACGCCATGCTGGTGGCGGTGGCGCTTAGCCTGCCGCTGGGATGGGGGCTACAGTTTCTCGGCAACCACGGACTTTGGCTGGCCTTCCTCGCGTTCATGCTGTTGCGCGGGATCAGCCTGGGCAGCCTGGCCTGGCGTCTGAACGAGCGCGATGCCTGGTTCACCGGCACGCACGCACAAGGAGCGGAGCGAATGTAGTGCGATGCCGGGCAGACCGGCCGCAAGCGGGGCAAGCCCAGCCCCGCCAAGGATGACCATAACCACAACCGACCTGATGACCTGAAGGAGTTCCCATGGGACAAGCCGTCGCCGCGTACCTGCATTTCCTGTCGATCTTCGTACTGTTCGCCCTGCTCACCCTCGAGCACCGCCTGTTCAAGCTGCCCCTGGACCTGGAGCGCGCCCGCAGCCTGGTGCGCATCGACATGGCCTACGGCCTCAGCGCCGGAGCGGTGCTGGTCACCGGCCTGGCGCGGGTGTTCTGGTATGGCAAGGGGGTGGACTACTACCTGCACAACTCGGTGTTCCACGCCAAGATGGGGCTGTTCGTGCTGATCGCCACGCTCTCCAGCTACCCCACCTTCGTCTTCCTCAACTGGCGCAATACCCTGAAGGCCGGCCAGGTGCCGGAGCTGAGCCCGCGCAAGGCGAAACTGGTGATCATGACCATCCGCCTGGAACTGCTACTGGTGCTGATCATGCCGCTGCTGGCGGCGCTGATGGCGCGGGGCTTCGGAGTGATCGGGAGCTGAGCTGGCGCCGTTGGGCTTCGCGTAGCTCAACGGAACGCCGCCCGGCCCAACCTACACGAGCACGTCAGGGTAGGGTTCGGCGGCGAACACCGGGTTGAAGGACAATCGCTCCCGCGCCTGCTGCAGGGCGGTAGCCACCTCCACCTCACCACCCGCCAGGCCCTGCAAGTGGATGTACTCCACATGGTGCAGGCCAATGATGCCCAGCACATGGCGCAGGTAGGGGGAGAGGAAGTCCATCTGCTTGGCCTTGGCCCCCAGGTAATGCCCGCCGGAACTCAGCACCACGAAGGTGGGCCGATCCTCCAGCAGCCCGATGCGCTGGCCATCGTGAATCTCGAAGGTGCGGCGGATGCGCACCACGTAGTCCAGCCAGAGCTTCAGCGCCGCCGGCACCATGTAGTTGTGCATCGGGGTGGAGATCAGCAGGTACTGGCTGGCCTCCAGCTCGCCGATCAGCTGCTCGGAGAGGAGGAAGGCCTCCTCCTCGCAGTTGGACTTGCCCACCACCGCCTCGGCATAGCCGGCGCAGAGTGGCGGCAGCGGGTCGCGCACGAGGTTGCGCACCGTCACTTCGGCTTTCGGGTGGATACGCCGGGCCATTTCCCGCGCCAGCTGGCCGCCGGGCGAGGCCTGGTCGTTGGGGCTGCATTCGATCAGAAGGACGCGTGGCACAGGCAAGCTCCCGACAGATTGAGAAAGGCTGGCGGAAATGAAAGCGCTGAATGGAGGAATTTGCCAGGGGGCTCGTCGGGTCATGGACGCGGCTCGCTCCTACAGAGAAGGATCCCGTCTCCCATGAAAAAGCCCGGCACAAGGCCGGGCTTTTTCATTCAGCGCTGCCGTCAGGACGAGAGGTAGGAGGAGCGGGTCAGCCCCAGGCGCAGCGCGTCGACGTACTGGGTGCGCTCGCGCGGGCTCAGCTTGGCGCTGGAGACCTTGTCGCGGTAGTGCGCCATCAGCTCCTCCGGTGACAGGTGCACGTAGCGCAGCATGTCTTCGATGGTGTCGTGAGTCTCGATGCCGGCGTGGTACACGCTGCCGTCCTCGCGCTGGTAGACGTTCACCGAGTCGGTGTCGCCGAACAGGTTGTGCATGTCGCCGAGGATTTCCTGGTAGGCGCCCACCAGGAACACGCCCAGCAGGTAGTCCTCACCCTCGCGCACCTCATGCACGGGCATGCTGGTCTCGATGCTCTGCTCGTCGACGTACTGGTTGATCTTGCCGTCGGAGTCGCAGGTCAGGTCCTGCAGCACGGCACGGCGCAGCGGTTCTTCGTCCAGGCGGTGCAGGGGGATGATCGGCAGCACCTGGTCGATGGCCCAGGTGTCCGGCAGGCTCTGGAACACCGAGAAGTTGCAGATGTACTTCTCCGCCAGCTTGTCGTTCAGCTCGTCGAGCACCTGGCGATGGGAACGCTGGCGTGCCTTGAGCTGGTTGTGCAGGCGGCGGCAGATGGCGAAGTAGGTCTGCTCGGCCAGGGCCTTCTCAGCCAGGGTCAGCTTGCCTTCGGCGTACTGCGCAGCAACGTCACTCATGTAGTGGGTGGCGCGCCAGTAGGTCTCGGTGACCATCTCGGCGTCGGTCGGCGCCAGGAGCTCGGCGAGCCAGCGTACGGCCTCGGGCAGTGCCTCGATATCCTCGATCTTCGGCACTTCGTCGTTGTGGCGCTCGACGTCGGTCACCTGCATCACCAGCACGGCGTGGTGCGCGGTCATGGCGCGGCCGCTCTCGGAGAAGATGTGCGGGTGCGGCAAGCCCTGGGCGTCGCAGAACTCCTTGAGCATGCCCACCACCACGCCGGCATAGTCGTCCATGTCGTAGTTGATCGAGCTGGCGTTGCGCGAGTGGGTGCCGTCGTAGTCGACGCCCAGGCCGCCACCGACGTCGATGTGGTCCACCGGCAGGCCGAGGCTGCGCAGTTCGGCGTAGTAGCGGATGGCTTCCTTGAAGCCGTGCTGGTAGTCGGCCAGGTTGGCGATCTGCGAGCCCATATGGAAATGCAGCAGGCGCACGCCCTGGTCCAGGCCGGCCTCACGGAAGCGCTCGACCACCGAGAGGATCTGCGCGGCGGACAGGCCAAACTTGGACTTCTCGCCGCCGGTGTCGGCCCACTTGGACGAGGCCAGGGACGACAGCCGCACGCGCAGGCCCACCTGCGGCGCTACCTTGAGCTCGGCGGCGACGTCGATGACGAATTGGACCTCGGCTTCCTTCTCGATGACGATGAAGACGTTGTGGCCGAGCTTCTGGCCCATCAGCGCCAGACGGATGAACTCGCGGTCCTTGTAGCCGTTGCAGACGATGGTGCCGCCCTTGGGCGCCAGCGCCAGCACCGCCAGCAGCTCGGGCTTGGAGCCGGCTTCCAGGCCGATGGAGACGTTCTGGGTGGCGATGATGTTCTCCACCACCGCCTCCTGCTGGTTGACCTTGATCGGGTACAGGGCGGTGTAGCGGCTCTGGTATTCCAGGCGTTCGATATTGGCGTCGAAGGCGCCGGTCAGCTGGCGCACGCGCTCTTGCAGGATGTCCGGGAAGCGCACCAGCAGCGGCAGGCTGAGACCCGCCTCGCGCAATTTTTCTACCTGCTCGAAGAGGTCGAACGGCGCGCTCTGCGGGCCGCGCGGGCGAACTTCGACGCGGCCGGCTTCGTTGATCGCGAAAAAGCCGGCACCCCAGTGGCGAATGCCATAGACACTGCGGCTGTCGGCCACGGTCCAGCTGCTGCCATCGTCCTTGCGCGTGCGTCGTGCAGACATCGGTTTCCCCCTGTGGGATAGAAAAGTGCCAGGCCCGCCGGATCGTGCCGGGCGGGCTTGGAAAGGTTAATTCGGTCGTGTGACGTTGGAGTGTTGACCGCGTTTTCCTGCGGTCAGTTTAGAAAGCCGTGGCTCAGCCGCCGGATTTCTTGGCCTTGAAGCCGCGCTTGGCGAGTTCTTCAAGCAACAGGTCCACGTGGTCGCCCTGGATCTCGATCACGCCGTCCTTCAGTGCTCCACCGGTTCCGCAGCGGCGCTTCAACGCGCTGGCGAGCTCCTTCAGGGCGTCTTCGGCCAGCGGCACGCCGCTGACGCTGGTGACGGTCTTGCCGCCACGGCCCTTGGTTTCCCGGCGCACTCGGGCAATGCCGTCGCCAGCAGGCACAGTGGCTTGCTTGCAGATGCAGGCATCGAGGGGCTGGCGGCATTCCGGGCAGTGCCGGCCGCTGTCGGTGGAGTACACCAAACCGCCGAGGGCGGCAAAGGACGAAGCTTTCTTGACCACCGGCTTTCCTCGTAGGGGTCAGGATAGCGACTGGTCGGCGGGGTGCCGACCGCGAAGCCCCACTCTGGCAGGGGCAGCGCAGCCTGGCCGGGAGGCCAGGGTTGAAAGGGGGCGAAATTTAGCAGCATTCGCGGCGAATGCTAAGTACGAAAATGCGCCATTGATCGACAAAATGGCGACTCCGTGCAGCATCCCGCACGAAAAGGTCCGGGATTCTGCACAAACCCGCGCCGCGCGCGGCTTTGGTGCGCCTTTCGTAGGTTGAGCCGGGCGGCGTTCCGCTGAGCTACGCGAAGCCCAACGGCCGGGGTTGCCGGAAATTCATTCGTTGGGCTTCGCTGCGCTCTGCCCAACCTACAAGGTTTGGAGGTACAGCTGCAGCGCCTTGAGCGAATCCGGGCAGCAGGGGCTCTGCGCCAGCGCCTCGTCCACGGTCATGAAACGCGCCTCCAGCACTTCTTCCGGCTGCAGCTTCAGCGGCGCGTCGGAGACGGCGGAGAAGACCGCGCCCCAGAGGCGGTTGCCCGGCTCGTCGAAGAAGAAGCGGCCATGCTCGCACAGGGGCACGCCACTGACGCCGAGCTCTTCCTCCAGCTCGCGGGCGGCGGAATCAGCGTAGTCCTCGCCTTCCTGCACCATGCCGCCGGCCGCCACATCCCAGTAGCCCGGATAGAGCGCCTTGCTCAGGGTGCGGCGATGCACACAGAGCTGGCCGGCGGAATTGAACAGCAGGATGAAGGTTCCGCGGGAGATCAGTCCGCGCTCGCGCAGCTCGGCGCGCGGCAGGCCGCCGAGAGGGCGGTCCTGCTCGTCGACCCAGGCCACTTGTTCGGCGTCGGAGGCGGCGCGGTGGGCCGCCTCGCGTTCGTCGATGGCCATCAGCCCTGCTCCAGCAGCTGGCGCAGGTCGATTACCGCCGCGTTGGCACGGGAGATGTAGTTGGCCATCACCAGGGAATGGTTGGCCAGCACGCCGTAGCCGCTCCCGTTCAGCACCATGGGGCTCCACAGGGGCTCCTGGGCCGCCTCCAGCTCGCGGATGATCTGGCGCACGCTGATGGTGGCGTTCTTCTTCGCCAGCACGTCGGCGAAATCGACCTCGATGGCGCGCAGGATGTGGGACAGCGCCCAGGCCTGGCCACGGGCTTCATAGAAGACGTTGTCGATCTGCAGCCACGGGGTCTCGACGATTTCCTCGCTCACTTCCGGCACCTTGCCGGTGGCGACGGCCGCTTCCGGGGTGATGTCGGTGTTCAGGCGCACCCGGCCGACGCTGGCGGAGAGGCGCTGGGACAACGAACCGAGGCGGGTGGCGACGTCGCCCAGCCAGTTGTTCAGGTTGTCGGCGCGGGTATAGAACTGCGCGTTTGGCTGATTGGGGTTAGCCAGTCGGGCCAGGTAACGATCCAGCGAGCGGATGCCATCCTGATACTCGGACTCGGAAGCGGGCAGCGCCCAGCTCTTGTTGTCGAAGTTGAAACGCGGCTCGGCCTTGGCCAGGTCCGGGTCTTCGGTGGACTGCGACTGGGAACGGGCGAAGTCCTTGCGCAGGGCGCGGGACAGGTCGCGCACCTGGACCAGCACGCCGTACTCCCAGCTGGGCATGTTGTCCAGCCACAGACCGGGGGGCGCAAGGTCGTTGGACACATAGCCGCCGCTCTTGTCGAGCAGGGTCTGGGCGACCGTCTTGAGGGTTTCCACCGTGGTGTAGCCGCTGACCATCTGCCGCCCCGCCCGCTCGGCGGCAGCCTGAGCATTCTGCTGTACCGGGAGGAGATCGGGCTCGCGGCTCCAGTACCAGCCCACCACCACGCAGGCCAGCAGGTAGACCACCAGCAGGCTGGCGAGGGCACGGCTCAGCCAGATACCGCCCAGGTAGCTACGCACGTCGTCAACCGAATCATCGACGCGGTCACGCGCGTCCCCCATACGCTTCTTCCAGTCCAGCATGGCAGTGTCCTTCAAGTTTCGATCAGCACGGATAAGGTTCGACCACGATCCGCCGCGGTGGTTGTGGCCGAGCCCAGCACTATAAGGGAAGCGCGACCGCCGCGCAGTGGCGGCGGGCCAAACCATCAGCCGGTGTGCCGGTCCTGTAAACCTCCGGGTCGCAAATTGACGACATCTACCCGGAGCATGTGGCAATAGCGGGACAGATGACACTAGCGTACTCGTCACAAGGTGATAGCATGGCGCCATCATTCTGGTCGCCGCCAGGCGACACCCCCTCAAGAAGCCGGGCCATGACCGAGCACGAAGATCCGAGCCGCGACCGCCTCAAGAATCACTTCGCCCAGCGCGTCATCAACCAGGCCCGGCATGTGCTGGAGATCTGGCAGCGCCTGCAACGCAGCGAGTGGAGCCTGGCCTGCATGACCGAACTGGCTGAGGCCAGCCTCAACCTGCAGCGCTACGCCGAACGCTTCGAGCAGACCGAGCATAGCCGCCTGGCGGTGGCCATCGGCGACTGCCTGCGCGGCGTGGAGGAGAATCGCGGTCGGCTGTCCAGCGACCTGATCACCGAACTCAGCCTGCTGATGCAGCGCCTCTCGCGCACCGGACTGCGCCACGGCGACCAGTTCGAACAGACCTTCCTGCCGCCCCTGCGCAAACCGGTGTACCTGGCGCTGCAGAGCGAGGACCGCGCCGGGCGCCTGGCCCAGCAACTGGAGTTCTTCGGCCTCAACGCCCAACGCCTGGACAGCGCCAGCGCCTTCCGCGCGGCCATGGCCGAACGGCACCCGGCTGCCATCGTCCTGGAAGTGGATTTCGCCGGACCGGGCCAGGGCCTGGAGCTGGCGCGGGAGGCCCAGCAGGGGCTGGAGCAGAAGCTGCCGATCATCTTCTTCAGCCACGAGGAAACTGATGCCCCGACCCGCCTGGCGGCCGTGCGCGCCGGCGGCCAGGAATTTTTCACCGGCGCCCTGGACGCCTCCACCCTGCTGGAAAAGCTCGAGACCCTGACCCGCACCGCCCACTACGACCCCTTCCGGGTGCTGATAGTCGACGACTCCCGCGCCCAGGCCACCCATACCGAGCTGATCCTCAACTCCGCCGGCATCGTCACCCGGGTCATCACCGAGCCGGTGCAGACCCTGCTGGCCCTGGCCGACTTCCAGCCCGACCTGATCATCCTCGACATGTACATGCCCGAGTGCCTGGGCACCGAGCTGGCCAAGGTGATCCGCCAGCACGAGCGTTACGTCAGCGTGCCGATCATCTACCTGTCCGCCGAGGACGACCTGAACAAGCAGCTGGACGCCATGAGCGAAGGCGGCGACGACTTCCTCACCAAGCCGATCAAGCCGCGCCACCTGATCGCCACGGTTCGCACCCGCGCCACCCGAGCGCGCAGCCTGAAGGCGCGCATGGTCCGTGACAGCCTCACCGGTCTGTTCAACCACACCCATACCCTGCAGCTGCTGGAAGACGCCAGCTCCAGGGCGCGGCGCGACGGCAAGCCGCTGTGCTTCGCCATGCTAGACATCGACCACTTCAAGAAGGTCAACGACACCTACGGCCACCCCATGGGCGACCGGGTGATCAAGAGCCTGGCCCTGTTCCTCAAGCAACGCCTGCGCAAGACCGACCACATCGGCCGCTACGGCGGCGAGGAATTCGCCGTGGTGCTGCCGGACACCGACCTGGAAGCCGCGCACCGGGTGCTGGAGGAGATCCGCCGGCGCTTCGCCGAGATCCGCTACCCGGCGCAGCCCCACGATCTGTCCTGTACCTTCAGCTGCGGCATCGCCCAGCTGCATGACGGCCTGGACATCAACCAACTGTCCAAGCAGGCGGACGAAGCGCTCTATTGCGCCAAACACAGCGGACGCAACCGGGTGGCGCTGCACCACGACTGACCCCTGCCGTCACAGGATTGTCACTAAACAGCAATATCATCTGGCCATCTCTCAGAGCCCGTTCGCGGCCCCGCAGATGCCCAGGCATACAGCGCGGACCCTGGACAGGCTGATTGTCTGCCGAGGTTCCGATGCGCCTGAAACTGCTCACCAACCTGATAACCCTGCTGCTGGTCACCGTGTGCCTGGCGTTGGGGGCGACCCTCTGGTGGTCGCAACAGGCCCTGGAGCGACCCTACCAGCTGATGGAGCAGTACCTGGAGCTGGCCCAGCGCTTCCGCGGCGAGGTGGCGGACAACGTCCAGGCCTACCTCACGAACGGCGACGCCTTGCGCCACAGCGCCGCAAGCCAGGGCATCGACAGCCTGGAACAGCGCCTCGGCCAACTGCCCGCCGAACTCACCGATGAATTGCTGCCGAGCTTCAATGATCTGCGCGAATTCACCCGTGGCGAACTGCTGGCCGCCGGCAAGCTGGCGGGCGACCCGCAAGGACTGCTGATCCAGGCCGAGCGGGAGATCGCCGGCGCCCTCGACCAGTTGGCCCAGTACGCCGACTCGGGCAGCACGGCGGCCGCCGCCGACTACCGTGCGCCGCTGTTCGCCGCCGCCCAGCACCTCAACCGCCTGAGCCAAGCCCGCGCCAAGCTGGTGGCCAGCGGTCGCGACGACCTGGCCGCCGACGTCCTGCGCGAACTGGAAGCCCTGGGCCACGACAGCGTCCGGCTGGAGCAGTTACCTCTGCTCGGCGTGGCCGATAGCGGCAGCTCGGCAGCCGACGACTTCGCCGCGATGATGGGCCTGGAAAGCAGCAGCGAAGCCGGCCAGGCCGAGGACCGCGGCGCCGCCCTCAAGCGTGAGCTGGCGGGCCTCCTCAAGCGCTACCCCGACGAACTGGCGCGCACCCGCGAACTGATCCAGCGCCGCGCCGAGTTGGTCGCCACGACCGCCCAGCGGGTGGATGCCCTGCAAGCGGCGCTCGCCGCCCTGGAGCCCCAGGTGCGCGCCGAGCACGGCCGCATCCAGGGCGAGGTTCGGCTGATCCAGGGTCTGATGATCGGCCTGATCCTGCTCATCGCCCTGTCCATCGACCGCATCCAGCGTCGCCTGACCCAGGTGCTCGGTCGGCTGGTTGGCGCCCTGGGAGCCTGGGCCGACGGCGATTTCAGCCAGCCTATGGCGCTGGGCTCCAGCACTCGCGACCTGCGCCTGATCGAAGACTCCCTCAACCGCCTCCGGGACTATCTGGGCGAACTGGTGGGCACCATCCGCCAGCACGCCGAACAGGTGGCCGGCAGCAGTAGCTCCCTGGCCGAACTGAACAACGGGCTGCACGCCGGGGCCGAGGACCAGGCCGGCGGCACCGCACAGATCCGCGACGCCCTGGGCGAACTGGAAAGCACTATCCAGCAGGTGGCCGCCGACGCCAGCCTGGCCGCAGATGCCAGCCGCGACGCCGGGCGCGCCGTGGAACAAGGCCAGAGCGTGATCGACCAGAGCCTGGCCGGGCTGCACCAACTGGTGGGCGAGGTGCAGAACAACGCCCAGGCGGTGGAGCGCCTGGCCGAGGAAACCGAGACCATCGACAAGGTCCTGACGGTCATCCGCGGCATCGCCGAGCAGACCAACCTGCTGGCGCTCAACGCGGCCATCGAGGCCGCCCGCGCCGGTGAAATGGGCCGCGGTTTCGCCGTGGTCGCCGACGAAGTCCGCTCCCTGGCCCAGCGCACCGCCGGCGCCACCGCCGAGATCCAGCAACTGATCGCGCGCCTGCAGCAGGCTGCGCGGCAGTCGGTGGACGCCATGCGCGTCCAGGTGGAGCACGCCGAGACCAGCGCCGAGCAGGCCGCCGCTGCCGATGGCGCGCTGGTGGAAGTGGTCAGCGCCATCCGCACCATCGCCAGCATGGCCGAGCGCATCGCCGACGCCACTGCCCAGCAGAGCGACGCGGTCCGCGATATCCGCGACCACAGCGAGCAGATCCACCAGCAGGGTGGCGACAACCTGGCACGCATCGGCGAAAGCCGTAGCCAGGGCGAGCGCCTGCTGCGCCTGGGCGGTCAACTGCACACGGCGGTGCAGGCTTTCCGCGTCTGAGGCGCGACCTATTGTCGCGCCTGGGCCCCTACATCAACGTGGGACAAAGCTGCTTACAGCTGCGAACCTGCAGGAAAGGCCCGAGGTTCGCTATGATGCGGGCACTTTCCGACCAAGAGATCTCCATGCGCCGCCTGCTTAGCCTGATCCTGCTGCTGGTGGCCCTGCCCGTCGCCGCAGGGTTGCTGGACAACCGCCCGAGCCCGAACCTGGGAGCGTCCCTCAATAACAGCGGCGACTTCCTGCCGGTACGCGAGGCCTTCCGCCTCAGCCTGGTGGAGAGCTCACCGACCTCGGTGAAGCTGCGCTTCACCAATGCCGAGGGCTACTACCTCTATCGCCATCGTTTCCAGTTCCGTGCCGAACCCGCCGACAGCGGCCTGGGCCAACCGGCGCTGCCCGCCGGCAAGCAGAAGACCGACGAATACTTCGGCGAGGTCGAGGTGTACTACGGCGTACTGGACGTCGACCTGCCCATCGACCCCGCGCGCAAACCGCCGGCCGAACTGCGGGTGACCTACCAGGGCTGCGCCGACAAGGGCCTGTGCTACCCGCCGGAAACCGAAGTGCTCAAGCTGGCCGAGGGTGCGCCCACCAATGGCGGCAGTGAGATTGGCAACGCCGGTGGCAAGGGCTGGAACTGGCACGAACTGGCGCTGTTCTTCCTCGCCGGCCTGGGGCTGACCTTCACCCCTTGCGTATTGCCGATGCTGCCGATCCTCTCCGGCGTGGTCCTGCGCGGCCAGGCGGGCGGTGGCCGCGGCCTGGTGCTGTCGCTCGCCTACGTGCTGCCAATGGCCGCCTGCTTCGCCCTGCTGGGCGCACTGATGGGGGTATTCGGCGCCGAACTCAACCTCCAGGCGCGGCTGCAGTCGCCCTGGGTACTGGTGCCCTTCGCCGGCTTCTTCACCTTCTTCGCCCTGGCCATGTTCGGCCTCTATGAGCTGCGCCTGCCGCGCTTCATCAGCGGCCCGCTGGATACCTTGGCAGGCAGCACCAAGGGTGGCTCGATCTGGAACGCGGCCCTGCTCGGCGTGCTCTCCAGCCTGCTGGTATCACCCTGCGTGTCCGCTCCCCTGGCCGGCGCCCTGCTCTACATCAGTGCAAGCGGCGACGCCCTGGGTGGCGGTCTGAAGCTCTTCGCCCTCGGCCTCGGCATGGGCGCACCCCTGGTGCTCTTCGCCACCGGCGGCGGCGCACTGCTGCCCAGGGCCGGCCAGTGGATGGTGGCCGTGCGCAACGCCTTTGGCGTGCTGCTCCTGGCGGTAGCCGTGTGGATGCTCGAACGGGTCCTGCCCGGCCCGCTGGCCCTCGGCCTCTGGGGCCTGCTGGCAGGCGGCGCTGCACTCTTCCTCGGCGCCCTGGAATTCACCCCCAAGGCGCCCCGCGAGCGCCTGGCGCAACTGGCCGGGCTAGTGCTGCTGGTCTATGCGGTAGCCGCCTGGACCGGCGCCCTCAAGGGCGAGTCCGACCCACTGCGCCCCCTCGGCCGTGTGCACCTTGCTGGTGCGCCGGCAACCGTACCGGCTGACGACCAGTGGCAGACCATCAAGACCCCGGCGCAACTCGACGCCGCCCTGAGCGACGCCAAGGCTTCTGACCAGCCGCTGTTGCTGGACTGGTATGCCGACTGGTGCATTAGTTGCAAGGTCATCGAGCGTGAAGTGCTCACCGCCACGGAGGTGACCTCGCAACTGGGCGGCTACCGACTGATCCGCTTTGACATGACCGAAAGTAACGCCGAACAGCGCGCGCTGCTCGACCGCTACAAGCTGTTCGGCCCGCCCGCCATCCTGTTCTTCGATGGCAAGGGTGACGAATTGGCCGATCTGCGTGTCGTAGGTGAAGTCGATGCCAAGGCCTTCGCCGCTCGTCTGCAACAGGTGAACGCATCGCACTGATGCATGTAACGTCATATATTTGCCGTAATCACCGGGCATCTTGTCGACTATTGTTGACAACTGGACAGCCTTTTCGGCTTTCCGGCATAGTGCCGCCTCGCCTCCAATAAGGATCAAACAGCATGGCCACCTTGCTCGTCTTGCATGGCCCCAACCTCAACCTGCTGGGCACCCGCGAGCCCGACAAGTACGGCGCAACCACCCTGGCCGAGATCAACCAGGATCTGGAGCGGCGCGCCCGTGAGGCCGGCCATCACCTGATGTATCTGCAGAGCAATGCCGAGTACGAATTGATCGATCGAATCCACGCTGCCCGCGGCGAGGGAGTGGACTTCATCATCATCAATCCTGCTGCTTTCACGCATACAAGTGTCGCCCTACGTGACGCGATGCTCGCAGTGAGCATCCCATTCATCGAAGTGCACCTGTCCAACGTGCACAAACGAGAACCTTTCCGCCATCACTCCTACTTCTCCGACGTGGCAGTGGGAGTGATCTGCGGTCTGGGCGCCACCGGCTACCGCCTGGCCCTGGACGCGGCGCTAGAACACCTTGAACGCCCCTGACCTCACCCCTTGGGAGTTGATGATTAATGGATATCCGTAAAGTCAAGAAACTGATCGAACTGCTGGAAGAATCCGGTATCGACGAGCTGGAGATCCGCGAGGGCGAAGAGTCCGTGCGCATCAGCCGCCACAGCAACAAGGCCTTCGCCGGCCAGCCGATCTACGCTGCCGCTCCCGCTCCGGTAGCCGCCCCGGTTGCCGCTGCAGCCCCGGTCGCCGCCGAAGCCGCCGCTCCGGCCGCGCCGAAGCTGAACGGCAGCGTGGTGCGCTCGCCGATGGTCGGCACCTTCTACCGTTCGCCGTCCCCGACCACCGCTTCCTTCGTCGAAGTCGGCCAGAGCGTGAAGAAAGGCGACATCCTCTGCATCGTCGAAGCCATGAAGATGATGAACCACATCGAGGCCGAGACCAGCGGCGTGATCGAATCCGTCCTGGTGGAAAACGGTCAGCCGGTTGAGTACGACCAGCCGCTGTTCACCATCGTCTGAACCGCGGAGAGCCTGCGATGTTGGAAAAAGTCCTGATCGCCAACCGTGGCGAGATCGCCCTGCGCATCCTGCGCGCCTGCAAGGAGCTGGGCATCAAGACGGTGGCGGTGCACTCCACGGCCGACCGTGAGCTGATGCACCTGTCCCTGGCCGACGAGACCGTCTGCATCGGTCCGGCTTCGGCAGCCCAGTCCTACCTGAGCATCCCGGCCATCATCAGCGCCGCCGAACTCACCGGCGCCACTGCGATCCATCCGGGTTACGGCTTCCTCGCCGAGAACGCCGACTTCGCCGAACAGGTGGAGAAATCCGGCTTCGCCTTCATCGGCCCGAAAGCCGACACCATTCGCCTGATGGGCGACAAGGTATCGGCCAAGGACGCCATGAAGCGCTCCGGCGTACCGACGGTTCCGGGCTCCGACGGCCCGCTGCCGGAGGAAGAGGAAACCGCTCTGGCCATCGCCCGTGAAGTGGGCTATCCGGTGATCATCAAGGCCGCAGGCGGCGGCGGTGGTCGCGGCATGCGCGTGGTGTACGAGGAAGAAGAGCTGATCAAGTCGGCCAAACTGACCCGTACCGAAGCCGGTGCGGCCTTCGGCAACTCCATGGTCTACCTGGAGAAGTTCCTCACCAACCCGCGCCACGTCGAAGTCCAGGTACTCTCCGACGGCCAGGGCAACGCCATCCACCTCGGCGACCGCGACTGCTCCCTGCAGCGCCGTCACCAGAAGGTCCTGGAAGAAGCCCCTGCTCCGGGCATCGACGAGAAGGCCCGTGCCGAAGTGCTGGACCGCTGCGTCCAGGCCTGCGTCGAGATCGGCTACCGTGGCGCCGGCACCTTCGAGTTCCTCTACGAGAACGGTCGCTTCTACTTCATCGAGATGAACACTCGCGTGCAGGTGGAGCACCCGGTCACCGAAATGGTCACCGGTATCGACATCCTCAAGGAAATGCTCAGCATCGCCGCCGGCAACAAGCTGTCGATCAAGCAGGAAGACGTGGTCATCCGTGGCCATGCGCTGGAGTGCCGGATCAACGCCGAGGACCCGGACAACTTCATGCCCTGCCCGGGCAAGGTGACCTACTTCCACGCGCCGGGCGGCAACGGCGTGCGCGTCGATTCGCACCTGTACAGCGGCTATGCGGTTCCGCCGAACTACGACTCGCTGATCGGCAAGCTGATCACCTACGGCAACAGCCGCGACGAGGCCATGGCGCGCATGCGCAATGCCCTCGATGAGATCGTCGTCGACGGGATCAAGACCAATATCCCGCTGCACCGCGACCTCACTCGCGACAAGGGTTTCTGCAAGGGTGGCGTGAATATCCACTACCTGGAAAAGAAACTCGGCATGGACAAGCACTGATCACCATCGGTGCCTGATCCACAATACAGGGGCTGCCATAAGGCGGCCCTTGTGTTTTTCCGGCCTGTGCTCAAGTAAGCTTGCGCGCCTGCCGCACGTGCACGCTGAATTTTCAAGAGGTCCCGCCATGCCCTGGTTACAAGTCCGTCTCGCCATCACCCCGGAACAGGCGGAAACCTACGAAGACGCCCTGCTGGAAGTCGGCGCCGTGTCCGTGACCTTCATGGACGCCGAAGACCAGCCGATCTTCGAGCCGGACCTGGGCACCACGCCGCTCTGGACTCACACCCACCTGCTCGCCCTGTTCGAGGCCGATACCGACGAAGCCAACCTGGTGGCGCACCTGGAACTGCTGACCGGCGGTACGCTGCCGGAGCACCAGATCGAGCGCATCGAAGACCAGGATTGGGAGCGCAGCTGGATGGACAATTTCCAGCCCATGCGCTTCGGCCGCCGCCTCTGGATCGTGCCGAGCTGGCACGAAGCCCCCGAACCGGACGCCGTGAACCTGCTGCTGGACCCGGGACTGGCCTTCGGCACCGGCACCCACCCGACCACTGCTCTCTGCCTGGAATGGCTGGACGGCCAGGATCTCGCCGACTGCGAAGTGCTCGACTTCGGCTGCGGCTCGGGCATCCTCGCCATCGCCGCCCTGCTGCTGGGCGCGCGCCAGGCGGTGGGCACCGATATCGACCCCCAGGCGCTGGAAGCCTCCCGCGACAACGCCTTGCGCAACGGCATCGACCCGGCGCGCTTTCCGGTCTACCTGCCCGCCGACCTGCCGGCCAAACCCGCCGAACTGGTGGTGGCCAACATTCTCGCCGGCCCACTGGTGTCCCTGGCCCCGCAGATCACCAGCCTGGTGGCGCCCGGCGGACGCCTGGCACTGTCGGGCATCCTCGCCGAGCAGGCCGAGGAAGTGCGCACGGCCTACGCCGACGCCTTCGACCTCGACCCCACCGCGGAGAAGGACGGCTGGGTACGCATCAGTGGCGTGCGCCGCTGAAACGCTGGAAACTCAGTGGATCGAGTAAAATAGCCTAACGTTTCGACCGGATCGCCGCATGACCGACAGCTTCGTCACCCAGTGCCCGCATTGCCAGACCAGTTTCCGCGTCAGCCGCGCCCAACTGGCGGTGGCCCATGGCGCCGTTCGCTGCGGTGCCTGCCTGCAGGTGTACAACGCGGCGCAGCAGCTGCTGGCCGCCAAGGGCAAGCCGGTTGCGGCAACGGCGGTCGACAATCCCAAGGCGCCGGCGCCTGCCTCCGCGCCCGTCAGCCCGGCAGTCTCGGCCCCTGCCACGCCGGTACCCAGCGTCGCCACCGTGCTCAAGCAACCCGCCGCAGCGCCCGCCCCGCCACCGGCCACGGCGCCGAGCGACGACACCCTGTGGATCCACGACGACCTGGACCTCGACAGCCTCGACCTGGACGAGGAACTGGCCAAGCTGGAGCAGGAAGAGCGCCGACTGTCCCGCGATCTGCTCGGCGCGGACGCGCCCGCACCCACCGAGCCGCCGTCCGCCAAGGACAGCCAGGACGAAGGCTGGGCGGAAAGCCTGCTGGAAGCGGAGGAACGCACGACCGTCGTCGAGCCCGAAGCCGAAAGCGAGCCGGAGCCCGACTTCGAATTGCACGCCGAGCCCGCTGCACGCCCTCTGGCCGAACCGCCCAGACCGACCCACGCACCACGCACCGAGCCCAGCCTGACCATGGACCTGGTGGAAGACGAGCCCGGTCCGGACTTCAGCCTCGGCCCGGCCCGCGACGACGAGCCGAAAATGCTCGACGAGGACCTGGACGAAGAAGCGGACGAGACGTCGGTGGCCGAAGCGCCGCGCATGCAGCACCCGCGCAGCGAACCCGCCCTGCGCGAGGAAGGCCTGCTCAATATCGACGAAGAGCCGCTGCAGCTGGACTGGCAGCGGCGCAAGCGCCCCTGGGGCCGCTGGATTGGCTGGGGCCTGCTGATCCTGATCGCAGTGGCCGCCCTGGCCATCCAGTACGTCTGGTACCACTTCGCCGAGCTGGCCCGGCAGGACCAGTACCGCCCCTGGTTCGAGCAGATCTGCCCGGAAATCGGCTGCCAGCTGCCCTCCAAGGTCGACATCGAACTGATCAAGAGCAGCAACCTGGTGGTCCGCAGCCATCCCGAGTTCTCCGGCGCCCTGGTGGTGGACGCCATCCTCTACAACCGCGCCCCGTTCTCCCAGCCTTTCCCGCTGCTGGAGCTGCGTTTTGCCGACATCAATGGCCAGTTGCTGGCTAGCCGCCGCTTCAAGCCCGGCGAGTACCTCTCCGGCGAGCTGGCCGGACAGGCGGAAATGCCTCCCCAGACCCCCATCCACATCTCCCTGGACATCCTCGACCCGGGTACCAAGGCGGTTAACTACAGCCTCAGCTTCCACTCCCCCGAATAACCCGCAAGCGCCGGATTCCGGCGCTTCCAAGGCATGGCTAACTCTCGGCAATAAGAGCCGGGCTGTTCAGAATTTGTTCAAAACAGCCTTTATCCAGTCATCCAGAGCGGGTATTATGCCCACCCTTTTTCGAACTCCCCCAGAACTCATCTGTGCAGGCCCCACAACAGGGAAGACCTATGTCGGCGGTAAGCATTGGCCCTTATGCCTTGCCCAATCCGGTGATACTCGCCCCCATGGCGGGTGTGACCGACAGACCGTTTCGCCTGCTGTGCCGTCGCCTTGGCGCCGGCATGGTGGTATCGGAAATGGTCACCAGCGACGTGCGCCTGTGGAACAGCCGCAAGTCGCGGCTGCGCCTGCTCCACGAGGGGGACCCGGAGCCCCGCTCCGTCCAGATAGCCGGTGGTGATCCGGAGATGCTGGCGGAAGCGGCCAGGGCCAATGTCGAACTCGGTGCCCAGATCATCGATATCAACATGGGCTGCCCGGCGAAAAAGGTCTGCAACAAGGCCGCCGGCTCGGCGCTGATGAAGGACGAGGCCCTGGTGGCCGAGATCCTCGACGCCGTGGTCAAGGCCGTCGACGTGCCGGTTACCCTGAAGATCCGCACCGGTTGGGACAGATCGAACAGGAACGGCATCACGGTGGCGAAGATCGCCGAACAGGCCGGCATCCAGGCCCTGGCCGTGCATGGCCGGACCCGCGCCGACCTGTACACCGGCGAAGCCGAGTACGACACCATCGCGGCGATCAAGCAGGCGGTGTCGATTCCGGTCTTCGCCAATGGCGATATCGATTCGCCACAGAAAGCCAGACAGGTCCTCGATGCCACCGGCGTCGATGCCCTGTTGATCGGTCGAGCGGCCCAGGGGCGACCCTGGATCTTCCGCGAGATCGCGCATTACCTGGCGACCGGAGAATTGCTGCCGGCGCCGGGATTGATCGAAGTGGAACGGATACTGCTGGAGCACCTTGCCGCACTGCACGCCTTCTATGGCGATGAGATGGGCGTTCGCATCGCCCGCAAGCATGTCGGCTGGTATCTGGCGACCCTGCCCGGCGCCAGGGAGTTTCGCGCCAAGTTCAATCGTTTGGAGTCCACGGACGCGCAGTGCGCCAACGTTCGGGAGTTTTTCGTCGAACGTCACAACGAAGGGGAAAAGGCCGCATGACGACGATGACCGAGAATTTTTTTGATGGGGCAACACCCGTGAGCGACAACGCCAACCTGAAACAGCACCTGACGGCGCCTACCGCAGAGGGTCAGACCCTGCGCGGCAGTGTCGAAAAGGCACTGCACAACTACTTCGCCCATCTTGAGGGCGCCGCCGTCACGGACGTGTACAACCTGGTGCTTTCCGAAGTGGAAGCGCCGCTCCTGGAATCCGTGATGAACTACGTCAAGGGTAACCAGACCAAGGCTTCCGAGATGCTCGGCCTCAACCGCGGCACTCTGCGCAAGAAGCTCAAGCAGTACGACCTCCTTTAAAGCGGCCGCGGACTAGGGGCAACATGCGGCAGGCAAGCCGCGCCTGCCCTGGGTCTGCAGCCTGTAGCCTGTAGCCTTTCTGGAATCGTTATGACCGACCAAACCCTTCGCCTTCCCGTTCGCCGTGCCCTGATCAGCGTTTCCGACAAGACCGGCATCGTCGAGTTCGCCCGTGAACTGGCTGCCCTCGGCGTGGAGATCCTCTCCACCGGCGGCACCTACAAGCTGCTCAAGGACAACGCCATCGCTGCGGTGGAAGTCGCCGACTACACCGGCTTCCCGGAAATGATGGACGGCCGAGTGAAGACCCTGCACCCGAAGATCCACGGCGGCATCCTCGGTCGTCGCGATCTCGACGGCGCGGTGATGGAGCAGCACGGCATCAAGCCGATCGACCTGGTCGCAGTCAACCTCTACCCCTTCGAAGCCACGGTCGCCAAGCCTGACTGCGACCTGCCGACCGCCATCGAGAACATCGATATCGGCGGCCCGACCATGGTCCGTTCCGCGGCGAAGAACCACAAGGACGTCGCCATCGTGGTCAACGCCAGCGACTACGCCAGCGTCCTGGAAGGCCTCAAGGCCGGTGGCCTGACCTACGCCCAGCGTTTCGACCTGGCCCTCAAGGCGTTCGAGCACACCTCCGCCTACGACGGCATGATCGCCAACTACCTGGGCACTATCGACCAGGCTCGCGACACCCTGTCCACTGAAGGCCGCGGCGCTTTCCCGCGCACCTTCAACAGCCAGTTCATCAAGGCCCAGGAAATGCGCTACGGCGAGAACCCGCACCAGAGCGCGGCCTTCTACGTCGAACCGAAAAAGGGCGAGGCCAGCGTTTCCACCGCTGTGCAGCTACAGGGCAAGGAACTCTCCTTCAACAACGTAGCCGACACCGACGCCGCACTCGAGTGCGTGAAAAGCTTCGTCAAGCCGGCCTGCGTCATCGTCAAGCACGCCAACCCCTGCGGCGTGGCTGTAGTGCCTGAGAACGAAGGCGGCATCCGCAAGGCCTACGACCTGGCCTACGCCACCGACACCGAATCCGCATTCGGCGGCATCATCGCCTTCAACCGCGAGCTGGACGGCGAAACCGCCAAGGCCATCGTCGAGCGCCAGTTCGTCGAAGTGATCATCGCCCCGAAAATCTCCGCCGACGCCCGCGCCGTAGTCGCCGCCAAAGCCAACGTCCGCCTCCTCGAGTGCGGCGAGTGGCCGGCCGACCGTGCCCCGGGCTGGGACTTCAAGCGCGTCAACGGTGGTCTGCTGGTACAGAGCCGCGACATCGGCATGATCAAGGCGGAAGACCTGAAGATCGTCACCCAGCGCGCGCCCAGCGAGCAGGAAGTCCACGACCTGATCTTCGCCTGGAAAGTGGCCAAGTTCGTCAAGTCCAACGCCATCGTCTACGCCAAGAACCGCCAGACCGTCGGCGTCGGCGCCGGCCAGATGAGCCGCGTCAACTCCGCCCGCATCGCCGCCATCAAGGCCGAGCATGCAGGTCTTGAAGTGAAAGGCGCAGTGATGGCCTCCGATGCCTTCTTCCCCTTCCGCGACGGCATCGACAATGCGGCCAAGGCCGGCATCACCGCCGTGATCCAGCCGGGCGGCTCCATGCGTGACAACGAAGTGATCGCCGCGGCCGACGAAGCCGGTATTGCCATGGTCTTCACCGGCATGCGCCACTTCCGCCACTAAGCGGATACGGCCGCACTCGGACAGGCATCTGCGGCGTTGCCCGGCCCTTCCCCCATGCTCATTGCCAGAAGGCAACTCCGCTGGGTGAAGGTCCGGGCGCCTTGCATCTACCGGCCCGATCGCGACCTCGACTTTCGTGCATAAACGCTTTTGTAGGGTGGATAACGCTTTTCTTATCCACCATTCGGGCCGCGGGCCCGCCTCCTGAAGGAGAACTCAATGAACGTACTCATCATCGGCAGCGGCGGTCGCGAACACGCCCTGGCCTGGAAGGTCGCCCAGGACCCGCGCGTAGCGAAGGTCTTCGTCGCCCCGGGCAACGCCGGCACCGCCACCGAAGCCAAGTGCGAGAACGTCGCCATCGACGTGCTGGCCCTGGAGCAATTGGCCGACTTCGCCGAGAAGAACGTGCAGCTCACCATAGTCGGCCCGGAAGCGCCGCTGGTGAAAGGCGTGGTCGACCTGTTCCGCCGCCGTAATCTCGCCATCTTCGGCCCCACCGCAGGCGCGGCCCAGCTGGAAGGCTCCAAGGCCTTCACCAAGGACTTCCTCGCCCGCCACAAGATCCCCACCGCCGACTACCAGAACTTCACCGAAGTCGAGCCGGCCCTGGCCTACCTGCGCGAGAAGGGTGCGCCCATCGTGATCAAGGCCGACGGCCTGGCCGCGGGCAAGGGCGTAATCGTCGCCATGACCCTCGCCGAAGCCGAAGAGGCCGTGCGCGACATGCTCGCCGGCAATGCCTTCGGTGACGCCGGTTCGCGTGTGGTGATCGAGGAGTTCCTCGACGGCGAGGAAGCCAGCTTCATCGTCATGGTCGACGGCCAGAACGTGCTGCCCATGGCGACCAGCCAGGACCACAAACGCGTCGGCGACGCCGATACCGGCCCGAACACCGGCGGCATGGGTGCCTACTCGCCGGCCCCGGTGGTCACCCCCGATGTGCACCAGCGGGTAATGGACGAAGTGATCTACCCAACCGTGCGCGGCATGGCCGAGGAAGGCAATGTCTACACTGGTTTCCTCTACGCCGGCCTGATGATCGACAAGAGCGGCGCGCCCAAGGTCATCGAGTTCAACTGCCGCTTTGGCGACCCGGAAACCCAACCGATCATGGTGCGCCTGGAGTCTTCCCTGGTCCTACTGGTGGAGGCCGCCCTGGCCAAGGCCCTGGACAAGGTCGAAGCCACCTGGGACCCGCGCCCCACCGTGGGCGTAGTGCTGGCTGCCGGCGGCTACCCGGGCGACTACGCCAAGGGTGACGTCATCGAAGGCCTGGCCGACGCCGCGGCCCTCGACGGCAAGGTGTTCCACGCCGGTACCGCCCTGAAGGACGGCCAGATCGTCACCGCCGGCGGCCGGGTGCTCTGCGCCACTGCCATCGGCCGCAGCGTGTCCGACGCTCAGCAACAGGCCTACCGTCTGGCGGAGAAGATCCGCTGGAACGGCTGCTTCTATCGCAAGGACATCGGCTACCGAGCCATCGCCCGCGAACGCGGCGAAGGGTAAAGATCGGGTAAATGGCCAAGACCCTGGCGGCCCGGTGGCCGCCATGGTTATATTCCGCGCGATAGGGGCTTGGCTATAATCCGGCCACTCACCCACGAAGGGACCTCGACTGTGCCCCGGCTCAGGATTGCCACAGGAATGATCGCCAGCCTGCTGCTGGCCATGCTGTATCTGCTGCCCGCCCAGGCGGCCGAGGAGCGGCAGTGGCGCATGCTGCTCGATCCCAGCGCCAACCTCCAGCTGGAGGAAGTGCGGACCCAGCAGGCCCTTTCCCAGTTCACCCCAGCCGACCTCGACCAGCTCTACACCCCCGGCAGCGGCAGTGCCCTCTGGTTGCACTACCAACTTCCGCCGAGCCAGCACGAGCAGCTGCTGCGCATCTTCGCCCCCTACCTGGCCTATCTCGACCTCTACGTCCTCAAGGGCGAAGAACTGGTGGCCCACACCCGCACCGGCAGCCGCCTGCCATTCAGCGAGCGTCCTCTGCCCAGTCGCGACTTCCTCCTGCCGCTGCCGGTCCAGCAGGAGCCCCTGGACATCTACCTGCGCCTGGCCTCGGAACACGCCCTGCGGCCGACCATCACCCTGCAGTCCTCGGCGCTGATGGCCGCCGACGACACCCGTCCGCTGCTGTACGGCCTGCTGCTGGGTGGCCTGGTCATGCTGGTCTTCTACAACCTGATGCGCTATGCCTATTCCCGCGCCGGCGTAAGCCTCTGGCTGGCCGCCGCGCAGACCTGCCTGATCGTCACCGGTCTGAGCCTGCTGGGCATCAGCTCGCCCTGGCTTGGCGAATGGCAGAGTGCACAACCGCAGATCGCCAACCTCGCCATGCTGCTGGCGATGCTCTGCGCCCTGGCCTTCACCACCAGCTTCTTCCACAAGGTCTGTCCGAGCACGCCGCTGACCGGCATGCTGATCGGCGAGATTGTGCTCATCAGCCTTACCGGTGCCCTGCTGCTGATCGTCACCGAGCTGCAGTTCAACCAGTTGGTCTACGTGCTCGCGGCCATCGCCAGCGTCAGCATGTTCACCGTGTCCGTCCATCACTGGCAGCACGGCTACCGCCCGGCGCGCCTGTTCAGCCTCGCCCTTGGACTGTTCAGTGTCGCCATTCTGGCTGCCCTGCCAGCCCTGTTCGGCTACTGGCGCCTGCAATCCGACTGGCTGGCCTATGTTCTGCTGGCAGTCTCCACCGTCAGCGGCGTGTTCCTCAGCATGGCCCTGAGCGAGCGCCAGCGGCGCATCCAGTACGAAGCCTTCAGCGTCAGCCGTGAACTGGCCGCCAGCTCCGCCGAACTCAAGGCCAAGGGCGAATTCCTCGCCAAGATCAGCCACGAGATCCGCACCCCGATGAACGGCGTGCTGGGCATGACCGAACTGCTCCTCGGCACGCCGCTGTCGGCCAAGCAGCGCGACTACGTGCAGACCATCCACAGCTCCGGCAACGAGCTGCTCACCCTGATCAACGAGATCCTCGACATCTCCAGGCTGGAATCCGGCCAGATCGAGCTGGACGACGTGCAGTTCGACCTCAACGCCATGATCGACGACTGCCTCGACATCTTCCGTGCCAAGGCCGAGCAGCAGCGGGTCGAACTCATCAGCTTCATGCAGCCACAGGTGCCACGCGTGGTTGGCGGCGACCCCACGCGCCTGCGGCAGATACTCCTGAGCTTGCTGGACAATGCCTTCAAGCAGACCGACGAAGGCGAAATCCTCCTGGTGGTCGCCCTGGACAACAGCACCAGCGCACCGCGCCTGCGCGTAGCCGTGCAGGACAGTGGCCGGCCCCTGGAGGCCGGCGAGCGCGACGCCCTGCTCAACGCCGAGCTGCAGAGCCGCGACTTCCTCACCGCCAGCAAGGTCGGCGGCCGCCTCGGCCTGATCATCGCCCGCCAGTTGGTACGCCTGATGAACGGCGACTTCGGCATCCAGAGCGGTTCCGGCCAGGGCAGCACCCTCTGGCTGACCCTGCCGCTGGACAGCCAGTACCTCGAACGCCCCGTCGCCGACCTCGACAGCCCACTGGAAGGCGCGCGCCTGCTGGTGGTGGACGACAACGACACCTGCCGCAAGGTGCTGGTGCAGCAGTGCGGCGCCTGGGGCCTGCAGGTCAGCGCGGTGCCCTCCGGCAAGGAAGCACTGGCCCTTTTGCGGACCAAGGCGCACCTGCGCGAGTACTTCGACGTGGTCCTGCTGGACCAGGACATGCCCGGCATGACCGGCATGCAGCTGGCGGCCAAGATCAAGGAAGACCCCAGCCTCAACCACGACATCCTGATCATCATGCTCACCGGCATCAGCAACGCGCCGAGCAAGATCATCGCCCGCAACGCCGGCATCAAGCGCATCCTCGCCAAACCGGTGGCCGGCTACACCCTGAAGACCACCCTGGCCGACGAGCTGAACCAGCGCAGGATGGGCGGCTCCATTTCGCTGCCGGGCTCCCAGGTCAGCGAGCCGCTGCACGTGCCCAGCGACTTCCGCATCCTGGTGGCCGAGGACAACAGCATTTCCACCAAGGTCATCCGCGGCATGCTGAGCAAGCTCAACCTCGAGCCGGACACCGCCAGCAACGGCGAGGAAGCCCTGAGCGCCATGAAGAACCAGCATTACGACCTGGTGCTGATGGACTGCGAGATGCCGGTTCTGGACGGCTTCACCGCCACCGAGATGCTGCGCAACTGGGAGAACATCGAACAACGCCCGCGCACCCCGGTGGTCGCCCTCACCGCCCATATCCTCAGCGAACACAAGGAACGCGCCCGCCTCGCCGGCATGGACGGCCACATGGCCAAGCCGGTGGAACTCTCGCAACTGCGCGAACTGATCGAGTACTGGGTGGCCGAGAAGGAACTGCGCGAACAGCACGCGATGCATAGCTGACGGCGCCCGCTGGCAGCTACTTATGGAAGCGATTTCAATCGCAAAAGCAGGCCACAGGCCTGCCTTTCAATTCCTTGCCAAACCCAACAGCCCTCTCCCCAACCCTCTCCCGCCAGCGGGAGAGGGGGCTGACCGTGCCAGCCGGGACTTGGTGCCTTTCCTGCAGGGGCGAATTCATTCGCTGTTCAGGCCGCAGGCCTGCCCTACCCCCACCTCACCGCAAAGATCGGCGGTAGATATCCGGCCGCCAGGCTCCAGCTATCGCCCTGGTCCTCCGACACCCACAGATGACCGGTGGTGGAGCCCATCACCAGGCGCTGCCCGCTGGCATCCACATCCAGCCCATGGCGGTACACCAGGTCATAACAGAGCTGCTGCGGCAGGCCCTGCTCCAGCACATCGAAACTCCGGCCACCGTCGCGGGTGCGGGTCACCCGCAGGCGCTGGTCCGCCGGTACCCGGCACTCGTCCTTCACCGCTGGTACGAACCAGGCGCAGTCCGGGTCGGCCGGGTGCACCGCCACGGCGAAGCCGAAGGTGGACGGCCCGGCCTCCTGCACTTCACGCCAGTTCAGCCCGCGGTCCGAACTGACGAAAATGCCGTTGTGATGTTGCACCCAGAGCCGCTCCGGGTCCGCCGGGCAGGCCACCATCCGGTGCGGGTCCTGGATGTCCGGCTCCTCGGCGCGCTCCGGCGGCATATAGGCGGCACGCATGCCGCGGGTGCGGTAGTTCCAGCTGGCGCCTTCGTCCTCGCTGTGCCAGACGCCGCCGCAGGACACGGCCAGGGTCAGGTGGCGACTATTGCGCGGATCGACGCAGATGGAATGAATGCCCGGCTGGTCATAGCCGCCGCCGAACCAATTCGCTCGCTCCGGGCGCTGCCAGAGGCTATCCACCAGCGCCCAGGAGCTGCCGTGGTCGCGGGAGCGGAACAGGCCGCCGGGAATGGTGCCGGCCCAGAGCGACCCGGGCTGATCAACGCCGCCTGGCTCCAGGCACCAGATCATCTCCACCGACGGCCCGTCCTCGCCCTCGGCGGCTTGGGCGAAGGCCGGGGCCGGTAGCTCCTCCCAGTTGCGGCCCGCGTCCGCCGAGCGCCACAGTTTGGGTCCGAAGTGGCCCAGGTGCAGGGCCGCGTAGAGGTGGCCGTCGCGCCGGTCGGCCAGCAGCATGCTCACTGGCTCGCCGAGGAAGTCCTGGCGGGCCAGGCGCCAGCTGCCGCCCTGCGCTTCGAAACGCAGCAAACCCTTTCGGGTCGCTACATGGATGCATCGGCTCATGTCCTTCTCCTTATCCCGACTCAGCCGCCGGACAGCGCCTGGACAACGAAGATGTCGCTGGCCGGCCCCACCGGATCGCTCAACCGGCGGCGGTCATTCACTTGCTGGGCGTCGACGAAGATCGCCACATGCCGGCGCAGGCGCCCCTGGTCGTCAAGCAGATAGCTGCGCAGGCGCGGATTGGCAACGAAGGCCGCGTCCAGCGCGGCGGCCACGGTAGCGGCCGCGACGTCCAACTCGGGGACGTCGAGGTGACGCTGCAGGTTGGGAGTGAAGCTGATATGCGCCATGAACGGCTCCCTGCGCGGCAAAACGCCCAGTGGAAGAAGGTATAGCCGACCCCCGCGGCACGGTTATAGTTGTGCGCCCAATGGCAGGGCAGCCGCCAGAACCTACACTGAGCGGGCGGTCCTGGTAGCGACGAACGGATGCCCCCACCATGCTTGAAAGCCTTTCCAGCCTGTACCTGAAGATGCTGGTGCTCTACAGCCCCTTCTTCGTACTTTCCTGCTTCATCGGCCTGACCCGTGGCCACACGGTGAAGGAGCGCAAGAAGCTCGCCTGGAAAGTCGCCCTCGGCACCCTGGTGGCCAGCGCCCTGCTCTACCTGTTCGGCCAGGCCATCTTCAATGTCTTCGGCATCACCATCGATGCCTTCCGCATCGGCGCCGGCACCGTGCTCTTCATCTCCGCCCTCGGCATGGCCCAGGGCAATCCGGCGGTACAGGCCGACAACGTGCAGCAAGACGTCACCATAGTGCCGCTGACCATCCCCCTCACTGTCGGCCCGGGCACCATCGGCGCCATGCTGGTGATGGGCGCGGGCCATTTGCATTGGAACGACAAGCTCACCGCGCTGATCGCCATCGCCATCGCCAGCGCAACCGTGGGCGCCATCCTCTACCTCTCCGACCGCATCGAACGCATCCTCGGCGACCAGGGCCTGCAGATCGTCAGCCGGTTGATGGGCCTGTTCGTCTGCGCACTCGCCGCGCAGATCATCTTCACCGGCGTGAGGAACTACATGGTGCCCTGACGGGCCGACGCAACGCCGCCCGCCCCGCCAAAGAGCACCACCCGGCACTGCAGCGGGTCTTGCGCACCTGGATAGTGCGCAAGACGCTCAACCAGAGCGCCGCCAACCTACCGCCCCCACCTCCGTTCCTGCCCCTCGGTGAATGCCCAGGTCGCCGACCGCGTGGGCGTTTATACGCGCCAAGCCCTGGTTCGCCCCGCGCTGCTACCGCACTTTTCCATCCATCCGGTCAAAAAGGCACAGCAATTGCTGAGGACCTACCTCGAAGTCAGCAACCCTGAATTGCGCAAGATCACCCTGCACCTGCTGCACAGCGCGCGGCAACGGCCGCCGTCCGACCAAGGGTGACGTGGAAGACTTTTGAATACTGCCCAGCACACCAGACCAATAAACGCAGTTATTTCAAATACTTGTGAGAATGGAGACCGACCCATGCAACGTCGCAGCCTGATCAGGGCTTTCACGCTTTCCGCATCCATCGCCGCCATGGGCATGTCCTGGACCCTCCAGGCGGCCGAGACCATCAAGGTCGGCATCCTGCACTCCCTCTCCGGCACCATGGCGATCTCCGAGACCTCGCTGAAAGACATGGCGCTGATGACCATCGACGAAATCAACGCCAAGGGTGGGGTCAACGGCAAGCAACTGGAACCGGTGGTGGTGGACCCGGCCTCGAACTGGCCGCTGTTCGCCGAGAAAGCCCGCCAGCTGCTGACCAAGGACAAGGTGGACGTGGTCTTCGGCTGCTGGACCTCGGTGTCGCGCAAGTCCGTGTTGCCGGTGTTCGAAGAGCTCGACGGCCTGCTTTTCTACCCGGTGCAGTACGAGGGTGAGGAGCTTTCCCCGAACGTCTTCTACACCGGCGCCGCGCCGAACCAGCAGGCCATCCCGGCGGTGGAATACCTGATGAGCGAAGACGGCGGCAGCGCCAAGCGCTTCTTCCTGCTGGGTACCGACTACGTCTACCCGCGCACCACCAACAAGATCCTGCGTAACTTCCTGCACAGCAAAGGTGTGGCCGACAAGGACATCGAAGAGGTCTACACCCCCTTCGGCCACAGCGATTACCAGACCATAGTCGCCAACATCAAGAAGTTCTCCGCTGGCGGCAAGACCGCGGTGATCTCCACCGTCAACGGCGACTCCAACGTGCCCTTCTACAAGGAACTGGCCAACCAGGGCCTGGAAGCCACCGACGTACCGGTGGTGGCCTTCTCGGTGGGCGAGGAGGAACTGCGCGGCATCGACACCAAGCCGCTGGTGGGCCACCTGGCCGCCTGGAACTACTTCGAGTCGGTGGATAACCCGGTGAACGGCAAGTTCGTCGAGCAGTGGAAGGCCTACGCCAAGGCCAAGAATCTGCCCAACTACCAGACCGCGGTGACCAACGACCCGATGGAAGCCACCTACGTCGGCATCCACATGTGGGCCCAGGCCGTGGAGAAGGCCGGCACCACGGACGTCGACAAGGTCCGCGAAGCCCTGGCCGGCCAGAGCTTCGCCGCGCCGTCGGGCTACACCCTGACCATGGACAAGACCAACCACCACCTGCACAAGCCGGTGATGATCGGTGAGATTCAGGAAGACGGTCAGTTCTCCGTGGTCTGGCAGACCGAAGGGCCGCTGCGCGCCCAGCCCTGGAGCCCCTTCATCCCCGGCAACGACAAGAAGCCGGATTACGCGGTGAAGTCGAACTGACCGACCTCCCCTCTCCCGCTTGCGGAGCGAGCAGGCGCGCTGTTGGAAGCATCGCTTCCTGCGCCTGCGAGCGCCCAAACGCTCTGCGTTTGGGCGGGACCGCGAAGCGGGGGGGCCGGGGAGAGGGTATCGCTGGCACGGAGCTGCCGGCCGCCCTCTCCCCAACCCTCTCCCAGAGGGAGAGGGAGCTGACGGTGCATTCCGAAGGAAATCCGTATGCCATCTGCCCTCTACCGAATCCTCCTCGCCCTGGCCCTGCTGCTTCCTGTCGAAGCCCTGGCCGGCGACGCCAACGACTTCGCCGCCGCCAACCCGGCGCAGCAGGCGAAACTGCTGGAGCGCTGGGCCGCCGAACCCGGCGCCGCGCGCCAGCCGTTGCTGGACGCCCTGCAGCAGGGCCGCTTCGCCATCGCCGGCAAGCTGGCCTTCATCGAACGGGACGGCGCCTTCCACCCCGCCGAAGGTGACGCCATACCTGCAGGCCCACCGAAGAAACTGCGCCTGAACAACCGCCTGCGCGGTCTGCTGATCACCACCCAGGCCAGCCACCAGCTGCTCGCCGTCGACGTCACCACGCGACAGGAAGCCGCCCGCCAGCTGCAGAAGAGCGCGAAGCCCGCGCAGTTGGCCCTGCTCAACCAGCGCATGGTGGCCGAGGAAGACCCGGGCGTGCGCGATGCCATCAGCCTGGCCCTGGCCAATCTGCAACTGGTGGACCCCGACCCGGCCATCCGCCTCAACGCCGTGCGCCTGCTCGGCGAAACCGGCGATCCGCTGGCCCGCACCCGCCTCGAAGCCCTGCTCGACCCGGCCGTGGAAACCGACGCCGCGGTGCGCATCGCCGCCGAAACCAGCCTGGCCCAGGTCAAGCGCCGGTTGCTGGTGGGCGAGCTGCTGGGCCAGGCCTTCAGCGGCCTGTCCCTGGGCTCGATCCTGCTGCTGGCGGCCCTCGGCCTGGCCATCACCTTCGGCCTGCTGGGGGTGATCAACATGGCCCACGGCGAGATGCTGATGCTCGGCGCCTACACCACCTACATGGTGCAACTGGGCTTCCAGCGCCTGACTCCGGAACTGCTCGCCCTCTACCCGCTGGTGGCGCTGCCGGTGGCCTTCCTGGTCACCGCGCTGATCGGCATGGCCCTGGAGCGTACGGTGATCCGCCACCTCTACGGCCGCCCGCTGGAAACCCTGCTCGCGACCTGGGGCATTAGCCTGATCCTGATCCAACTGGTGCGGGTGATCTTCGGCGCGCAGAACGTCGAAGTCGCCAACCCCGCCTGGCTTTCCGGCGGCGTGCAGGTACTGCCCAACCTGGTGCTGCCATACAACCGCATCGTGATCATCGGCTTCGCCCTGTTCGTGGTGGCCCTCACCTGGCTGCTGCTGAACAGGACGCGCCTGGGCCTCAACGTCCGCGCCGTGACCCAGAACCGCAACATGGCCGCCTGCTGCGGCGTGCCCACCGGCCGCGTGGACATGCTCGCCTTCGGCCTCGGCTCAGGGATAGCCGGCCTCGGCGGCGTGGCCCTGTCGCAGATCGGCAACGTCGGCCCGGACCTCGGCCAGGGCTACATCATCGACTCCTTCCTGGTCGTGGTGCTGGGCGGCGTCGGCCAGTTGGCCGGCAGCGTGATGGCCGCCTTCGGCCTGGGCGTGGCGAACAAGATCCTCGAACCTTCGATCGGCGCCGTGCTGGGCAAAATCCTGATCCTGGCGCTGATCATCCTCTTCATCCAGAAGCGGCCCCAGGGTCTCTTCGCGTTAAAAGGCAGGGTGATCGACTGATGACTCAACCACTCAACCAGACCCTGCTCGCCCGTACCACGGCCACCCTCGGCCCGCGCACTGCGCTGGCCATCGGCACCCTGGTGCTGGCGGTCCTGCTGGCCCTGCCGCTGCTGCACCTGCTGCCGGCGGACAACCCGCTGCAGGTCTCGGCCTACACCCTGACCCTGGTGGGCAAGATTCTCTGCTACGCCATAGTGGCACTGGCCCTGGACCTGGTCTGGGGCTACGCGGGGTTGCTGTCCCTCGGCCACGGTCTGTTCTTCGCCCTGGGCGGCTACGCCATGGGCATGTACCTGATGCGCGAGGCGGCGGGCAGCGGCCTGCCGGCTTTCATGAGCTTCCTCGCCTGGACCGAGCTGCCCTGGTACTGGGCCGGCACCCAGCACTTTCTCTGGGCGCTGTGCCTGGTCGTGCTGGCCCCCGGCCTGCTCGCCCTGGTGTTCGGCTTCTTCGCCTTCCGCTCGCGGATCAAGGGCGTGTACTTCTCGATCATGACCCAGGCCCTGACCTTCGCCGGCATGTTGCTGTTCTTCCGCAATGAGACGGGCTTTGGCGGCAACAACGGCTTCACCGACTTCCGCCGCATCCTCGGCTTCGACATCACCGCGCCGGGCACCCGCGCCGTGCTGTTCCTCGCCACCGTGGCCCTGCTGGTGGGCAGCCTGCTGCTCGGCTGGCGCCTTGCGCGCAGTAAGTTCGGCCGGGTGCTCACCGCCCTGCGCGACGCCGAGAACCGCCTGATGTTCTGCGGCTACGACCCGCGCGGCTACAAGCTGTTCATCTGGGTGCTGTCGGCCGTGCTCTGCGGCCTGGCCGGCGCGCTCTACGTGCCCCAGGTGGGCATCATCAATCCCAGCGAGATGTCGCCCACCAACTCCATCGAGGCGGCCGTGTGGGTCGCCCTCGGCGGGCGCGGTTCGCTGATCGGCCCACTGCTTGGCGCCGGCCTGGTGAACGGCATGAAGAGCTGGTTCACCGTGGCCTTCCCGGAGTACTGGCTGTTCTTCCTCGGCGCTCTGTTCATCCTGGTCACGCTGTACCTGCCCAGGGGCGTGATCGGCCTGGTGAAAAAGGGGGACAAGTAAATGCGTGCAGCCCCGGTACCCGAACTCATGCTCGAACCCCTCTTCGACCCCAACCGCGACGCCGGCAGCGGCCGCGATTCGCTGGGCCTCGGCCATGTCGCCGGCCCGGGCCTGGACGTGCGTCACGGCACCATCCTCACCCTCGAAGAAATCAGCGTCAGCTTCGATGGCTTCAAGGCGCTGAACGACCTCAATCTCTACATAGGCGTCGGCGAACTGCACTGCATCATCGGCCCCAACGGCGCGGGCAAGACCACGCTGATGGACGTGATCACCGGCAAGACCCGTCCCGACACCGGCACGGCCTGGTTCGGCGAGACCCTTGACCTGACCCGCATGAGCGAAGTGGAAATCGCCCAGGCCGGCATCGGCCGCAAGTTCCAGAAACCCACGGTGTTCGAGGCGTTGTCGGTGTTCGAGAACCTGGAACTGGCACAGAAGACCGACAAGTCCGTGTGGGTCAGCCTGCGGGCGAAACTCTCCAGCGAGCAGAAGGACCGCATCGATGAGGTGCTGGCGGTGATCCGTCTGGAAGCCTCGCGCAATCGCCCGGCGGGCCTCCTGTCCCACGGCCAGAAGCAGTTCCTCGAGATCGGCATGCTGCTGATGCAGGACCCGCAACTGCTGCTGCTCGACGAGCCGGTGGCAGGCATGACCGATGCCGAAACCGAATTCACCGCCGAGCTCTTCAAGGGCCTCGCCGGCCAGCACTCGCTGATGGTTGTGGAACACGACATGGGCTTCGTCGGCAGCATCGCCGACCACGTCACCGTGCTGCACCAGGGCCATGTGCTGGCCGAGGGCTCCCTGGCGGACGTGCAAGCCAACGAACAGGTCATCGAGGTCTACCTCGGCCGCTGAAGGAAGAACACCAACGTAGGTTGGCGCAGAGCGAAGCGAAGCCCAACAACCGGTCCGCAGGACTAGCCGGCACCGACAGGGCGCACTGCGTGCGCCTCGTTGGGCTTCGCAGGCTCAGCGCCAACCTACCAAAGCCAGCGCCGTCGTTGGCCAAAGAGGAACAGACACATGCTCCAAGTCGACAAGCTCCACCAGTATTATGGCGGCAGCCATATTCTCCGCGGCCTCTCCTTCGAAGCGAAGGTGGGCGAGGTCACCTGCCTGCTCGGGCGCAACGGCGTCGGCAAGACCACCCTGCTGAAGTGCCTGATGGGGCTGATACCGGCGAAAGAGGGCGCGGTGAGCTGGGAAGGCCGCGCCATCACCAGCTTCAAGCCGCACCAGCGGGTGCATGCCGGCATCGCCTACGTGCCCCAGGGCCGCGAGATCTTCCCGCGCCTGACGGTGGAGGAGAACCTGCTGATGGGCCTCTCCCGCTTCCCCGCCGGGCAGGCCAAGACGGTGCCGGAATCCATCTACGAACGCTTCCCGGTGCTGCGGGAAATGCGGCACCGCCGTGGCGGCGACCTCTCCGGCGGCCAGCAGCAACAGCTCGCCATCGGCCGTGCCCTGGCCAGCCAGCCGCGCCTGCTGATCCTCGACGAGCCCACCGAAGGCATCCAGCCCTCGGTGATCAAGGAAATCGGCGCGGTGATCAGGAAGCTCGCCGAGCGCGGCGATATGGCCATCCTGCTGGTGGAGCAGTTCTACGACTTCGCCGCCGAACTGGCCGACCAGTATCTGGTGATGAGCCGGGGCGAGATCGTCCAGCAAGGCCGTGGCGAGAACATGGAGGCCGAGGGCGTCCGTGGCCTCGTGGCAATATGAACACCATTGCACCGCGTGGGTCACGCCGCTTCGCGGCTAACCCACCCTACAAAAGCACGCCATGAACGCACCTGCCGACACTGCCCTCTTCACTCCCAGCTGGCATGCCCAGCTGGAGCTCGGCTATGCCCGTGACGGCGCCGCCACGCGCCCGGTTCTGCGCCGCCACCAGGGTCCGCTGCGGGTGCAGAAGCATCTGCATGCCGAAGGTCCGGAAGTCTGCCAGCACATCATCGTCCACCCGCCCGGCGGCATCGTCGGCGGTGATCGCCTGGACATTTCCGCCCACGTCGGCGAGCGGGCCTGGGCGCAGCTCACCAGCCCCGGCGCGGCCAAGTGGTACCGCGCCGCCAACCCGGCCTTCCAGGACGTGGCACTCAGCGTCGAGGCCGGCGCCACCCTGGAATGGCTGCCCCAGGAAACCATTGTCTTCTCCGGCGCCCAGGCCGAAATCGCCACCCGCATCGAGCTGGCCGACGACGCCCGCCTTTGCTACTGGGACATGGTCGCCCTCGGTCGCCCGGCCGCCGGTGAACGCTTCGCCGAAGGCCACTTTCAGGCCCAGCTGGATATCCGTCGGAACGGCACGCTGCTCTGGCACGAACGCCAGCGCATCGAGGGCAACGACGGCCTGCTCGACTCGCCCATCGGCCTGGCCGGCCAGCCGGTGTTCGCCACCCTGATCGCCACCGGCGAGATCGACGCCGGCCTGCTCGAACGCTGCCGCGACCACCCCTGTGCCGGCCGTGGCGACCTGACCCAACTGCCCGGCCTGCTGGTGGCCCGCTGCCTCGCCTCCGAGGCGCTGCACGCCCGCGCCTGGCTGATCGACCTCTGGCGCCTGCTGCGCCCTGCCTTGCTCGGCCGCGAGGCCAAGCCCCCGAGAATCTGGAGTACCTGAGATGGATTTGTCTCCCCGCGAGAAAGACAAGCTGCTGATCTTCACCGCCGGGCTGGTGGCCGAACGCCGCCTCGCCCGTGGCCTGAAGCTCAACTACCCGGAAGCCATGGCGCTGATCTCCGCGGCCCTGCTGGAGGGCGCCCGCGACGGCCGTACCGTGGCCGAGCTGATGCACTATGGCACCACCCTGCTGACCCGCGACCAGGTGATGATCGGTGTGCCGGAGATGATCCCGGAGATCCAGATCGAAGCCACCTTCCCCGACGGCACCAAGCTGGTGACCGTCCACCAACCCATTGCGTGACCATTGCCATGACCCATGAAATTCACGACGCCCGGGACCAAGACCTCCCCGGCATCCTCGCCATCTACAACGACGCCGTGGAGAACACCACGGCGATCTGGAACGAAACCCTGGTCGACCTGGCCAACCGCCGCGCCTGGCTGGCCGAGCGCAATGCCGCCGGCTTCCCGGTGCTGGTGGCCGTGAACGCGGCGGGCGAGGTGCTGGGCTACGCCAGCTACGGCACCTGGCGCAGCATCGAAGGCTTCCGCCACACCGTGGAGCACTCGGTCTACGTGCGCGGTGACCAGCGCGGCCAAGGCCTGGGTCCAGCGCTGATGCAGGCGCTGATCGACCGCGCCCGTGAAGCTGGCCTGCACGTGCTGGTCGCCGCCATCGAGTCGGAGAACGCCGCTTCCATCCGCCTGCACGAACGCCTCGGCTTCGTCACCACCGCGCAGATGCCCCAGGTTGGCCGCAAGTTCGGCCGCTGGCTCGACCTTACCTTCATGCAACTGATCCTGGAGTGACGCGATGATCCCCGGCGAATACCAGATCCAGGACGGCGAGATCGAACTCAACGCCGACCGCCACACCCTGACCCTGAGCGTCGCCAACAGCGGCGACCGCCCCATCCAGGTCGGCTCCCACTACCACTTCTTCGAAGCCAACGACGCCCTGAGCTTTGATCGGGACAGCGCGCGCGGCATGCGCCTGAACATCCCGGCCGGCACCGCCGTGCGCTTCGAGCCCGGCCAGAGCCGCGAGGTGGAGCTGGTAGAGCTGGCCGGGTTACGCCGCGTATTCGGCTTCGCCGGCCGGGTCATGGGCGACCTGTAACGCCGGGCAGATTCGTAGGGTGCGCCGCGCGCACCAGGCAATAGTCAGCGGTGCGCACGGCGCACCCTACAGGAACCCATGCAATGAAAATCAGCAGACAAGCCTACGCCGACATGTTCGGTCCCACCGTCGGCGACAAGGTGCGCCTGGCCGACACCGACCTGTGGATCGAAGTGGAGAAGGACTTCACCACCTACGGCGAAGAAGTGAAGTTCGGCGGCGGCAAGGTGATCCGCGACGGCATGGGCCAGGGCCAGCTGCTGGCGGCGGAGGTGGTCGACACCCTGATCACCAACGCCCTGATCATCGACCACTGGGGCATCGTCAAGGCTGACGTCGGCCTCAAGGACGGGCGTATCCACGCCATCGGCAAGGCCGGCAACCCGGATATCCAGCCCAACGTCACCATCGCCATCGGCGCCAGCACCGAAGTCATCGCCGGCGAAGGCATGATCCTCACCGCCGGCGGCATCGACACCCACATCCACTTCATCTGCCCACAGCAGATCGAAGAAGCCCTCATGAGCGGCGTCACCACCATGATCGGCGGCGGCACCGGGCCGGCCACCGGCACCAATGCCACCACCTGCACCTCCGGCCCCTGGCACCTGGCGCGCATGCTCCAGGCCGCCGATGCCTTCCCGATGAACATCGGCTTCACCGGCAAGGGCAACGCCAGCCTGCCCGAGCCCTTGATCGAACAGGTGAAGGCCGGCGCCATCGGCCTCAAGCTGCACGAGGACTGGGGCACCACCCCGGCGGCCATCGACAACTGCCTCTCGGTCGCCGACCGCTACGACGTGCAAGTGGCCATCCACACCGACACCCTCAACGAATCCGGCTTCGTCGAGACCACCCTGGGCGCCTTCAAGGGCCGCACCATCCACACCTACCACACCGAGGGCGCCGGCGGCGGGCACGCGCCGGACATCATCAAGGCCTGCGGCTTCGCCAACGTGCTGCCGAGCTCCACCAACCCGACCCGGCCCTTCACCCGCAACACCATCGACGAGCACCTGGACATGCTCATGGTCTGCCACCACCTGGACCCGAGCATCGCCGAGGACGTGGCCTTCGCCGAGAGCCGCATCCGCCGCGAAACCATCGCCGCCGAAGACATCCTCCACGACCTCGGTGCCTTCAGCATGATCAGCTCCGACAGCCAGGCCATGGGCCGCGTCGGTGAAGTCATCACCCGCACCTGGCAAAGCGCCGACAAGATGAAGAAGCAGCGCGGCGCCCTGCCCGAGGATGCACCGGGCAACGATAACTTCCGCGCCAAACGTTACATCGCCAAGTACACCATCAACCCGGCCATCACCCACGGCATCAGCCATGAAGTGGGCTCGGTGGAGGTGGGCAAGTGGGCCGACCTGGCGCTCTGGCGTCCGGCCTTCTTCGGCGTCAAACCCAGCCTCATCCTCAAGGGCGGTGCGATCGCGGCCAGCCTGATGGGCGACGCCAACGCCTCCATCCCCACGCCGCAACCCGTGCACTACCGGCCGATGTTCGCGAGCTACGCCGGCAGCCGCCATGCCACCAGCATCACCTTCATCAGCCAGGCCGCCCTCGACGCCGGCCTCCCCGAGCGTCTCGGCCTGAAGAAGCAGATCGGCGTGGTCAAAGGCTGTCGCGACGTGCAGAAGAAGGACCTGATCCACAACGACTACACCCCGACTATCGAAGTCGACCCGCAGAACTACCAGGTGAAGGCCGACGGACAGTTGCTCTGGTGCGAGCCGGCCGAGGTGCTGCCGTTGGCGCAGCGGTATTTCCTGTTCTGACGCTGCTGGATAGGACTCGTAGGTTGGGCTGAGCTACGCGAAGCCCAACACCCAACTGATGGATAACTCCGCCGTTGGGCTTCGCTGCGCTCAGCCCAACCTACCGCTCACCGAAAACCCCATCACCTGGCTCACACGCCCAATCGGCGCTCATCACGCCGGCGCGGATGTATTTGTGGATCGACGAATGCGGCCAATCCGCGGCGCGCCGGACATATCCGTGCTTCACCGGATTGATGTGGATGTAATCCATATGCCGCGTCAGGTCCTGTTCGCTGCGGATCTGGTGCTCCCAATACCGCCGTTGCCAGATCTGCCGTTCCCGCTTCCCATGTCGGGAGTCGGTCACCGGCTCATGCACGGGCAGGTACCGCGAAAAGGTTGCCTTGATCTGAGCCCAGCGCAGTGGGAAGTCGGAATCCCCTTCCGGCAGCACCCAGATGGCATGCAGATGCTCGGGTAGTACGACCATGGCGGGAATTTCGAAGGGGTGACGCTTCTTCACCCGGTGAAAGGCAAAGCGCAGCCAATCGACATGCTCCGTCAGCAATCGCTGCGAACGATCCGCCAGATTGACCGTGAAGAAGAACGTGCCGCCCGGCACGAACGCACGTCGATAGCGCATGGCCCCACCCGCCCTGGTACGAATGCCGAGCGGGCAGTCTAGAAAGCGGAGCTCAAGGGCGGTTCCGATATAGGGGACGAAAATGGCGCACGAGAACGTGGGATTGTTGGGCTTCGCTACGCTCAACCCAACCTACGAAAGCCCGGCCGACACTGTAGGTTGCGGCTGAGTGAAGCGAAGCCCAACACTCCTGCTCGCCAGCAACTCTGGATTAACGACTCAACGCAGCTGACTATCCTTGCTCCCCCGCCGGTTGTACCCGGTGAAGGCGGCGTTTTCCTTGTCGTGTTCGGTCTGGCAGGCAACGCACAACCGCACGCCGGGAATCGCCTTGCGCCGGGCTTCGGGAATGGGCGCATCGCATTCTTCGCAATGCGTCAGGCTCTCCCCCGTCGGCAATTGGCTGCGTGCGCGCTGGATGGCGTCTTCGATGGTGCTGTCGATCTGTTCCTGGACGGCGCCGTCGCCGGCCCAACCGCTGGCCATGCTGACCTCCCACGTTCTTGATGGGTCCTGACCGATTTATGGGGCCAGGGTCCGCCCTTTTGCAAGGGTGGGGGTCGGCAGGCGACAAGCGGAAGTCGTGGTGGGCCTATTCCTTGACGTCCATGAACTCCTCGGCCCAGACGATGTACTCCTCGGGCTGGGTGTACTTGTGGGTCAGTTCGGTGGCGCTGAGTTCGGAACCGGTGGCGACCTGGCGCTGATCGCGCAGGCAGTCGTAGGTGGCCTTGATGGCGGCGAAGTAGGCGGCATGGCCGTTGACCACGATGCGCACGCCAAGGCGGGCCAGGCGTTCGTTGTCGCGCAGCTTGGGGTTGCCGTAGGTGACCAGCATCAGGGGAATCTGCAGGTTCTCGGCAATCTGTTCCAAGTGCTCGAAGTCGGCCACTCCGACCATGCAGATGCCATCGGCGCCGGCAGCCTGATAGGCCTTGGTGCGGCGTATCACTTCGTCCACGTCGAGCACGCCGGCGTTGGTCCGGGCGATGATGGCGAGGTCCGGATCGACACGCGCTTCCAGGGCCGCGCGGATCTTGCCGACGCCCTCTTCCACCGGGATCAGGTCGGTGGACTTGCGGCCGAACTGGGCCGGCAGCAGGGTGTCTTCGATGGTCAGCGCGGCGATGCCGGCACGCTCCAGCTCGACCACCGTGCGCATCACGTTGAGGGCGTTGCCATAGCCATGGTCGGCGTCGGCGATCACCGGCAGGCGACTGACGCGGCCGATGCGGGTGGCCTGCTCGACGAATTCGCTCAGGGTGATCAGCGCGAAGTCGGGTGCAGCCAGCACCTGCAGGGAGGCCACCGAACCGCCGAGGATGCCGACTTCGAAGCCGAGATCGGCGGCGATGCGGGCGGACATGGGGTCGAACACCGAAGCGGTGTGGAAGCAGGAATCCGAATCCAGCAACGCACGGAAAGCCGTGCGCAACTCGTGATGAGAAGCTCTACGCATAAGGGCACCCAAGATCAGAGGGGGTCAGGATGAAGCCGGTTCCACAACTCTGGAGCCGGCGCCCCCGTTTTTCCATTGTCAGACTGCGCCCATTCTAACGGATCAGTCTTTCAGTCCGCTTAACACCCCTGCGCCTTGTCCTGCCCTTCGTCGGCCGCCACACTGGCGCCCCGCTTTACCGAGACCTCCACGTGCTGGCATTCACCGCCTACCTGGGCCTGTTCCTCTCCGCATTCGGCGCCGCCACTCTGCTGCCACTCCAGTCGGAAGCGCTGCTGGTCGGCCTGCTGTTATCCGAGGCCTATCCGGCCTGGGCGCTGGTGGCAGTGGCGACCTGCGGCAACGTGCTGGGCTCCCTGGTGAACTGGCTGCTGGGACGTTACCTGGAGCATTTCCGTGAGCGCCGCTGGTTCCCGGTGAAGCAGGCGCAGCTGGAAAAAGCCCAGGCCTTCTACCACCGCTATGGACGCTGGTCGCTGCTGCTGGCCTGGGTGCCGGTGATCGGCGACCCGCTGACCCTGGTGGCGGGCGTGATGCGGGAATCCTTCTGGGTGTTCCTGATGCTGGTGACCCTGGCCAAGGCCGGGCGATACCTGGTGCTCGCCGCCCTGACCCTGGGCTGGAGCGGGCTCTTGTAGGTTGGCGCTGAGCTAAGCGAAGCCCAACAATGGCGCCCGGAATGTTGGGCTTCGCTTAGCTCAGCGGAACGCCGCCCGGCCCAACCTACGAACTGACCTGGAGCGGGTTTTCGTAGGGCGGATCACGCTTCACCGATCCACCATCGGAAGCGAATCGCCCTCGCGGGTGGATATGAAAAACGATATCCCCCTACACCAGGGAACTCCCGCATTGTGTTTCGGAATACTGCCCCGCGCGCCGACCGCGGATTCAGCGCCTACGCTTTCCGGGTCGCTGCCTGGAGGCCAATACCATGAGAAAGCTCTCCCTGCTGATCGCGTTCTTCTCCCTGGTGCTGGGCGCCACTGCCGCCCTGGCCCACCACGGCTGGAGCTCCTACGACGCGGACAAGACGCTGTCCATCGAGGCGCCGCTGAAGGAGGTGGCCTACCGCAACCCCCATGCCCACGTGACCATCGACTATGAAGGCCGTGAATGGCATGTGGTGCTGGCGCCCATCAACCGCATGAAGGCACGCGGGCTGCCGGAGGCCGATCTGACCAGCGGCAAGACGGTGACCATAGTCGGCTACCCGCGCAAGGACGGTACGGCGGAGATCCGCGCCGAGCGCATCATCGTCGACGGGCGCACGATCGAGCTGCGCTGAGACGTGGCGATGGACGCGCTGCTGCCCTGGGCCGAGCGCCTGGAGGCATCGAGCTTTGGCGCCCTGATGCGCAACTCAGAGGTGCTTTATCCGGCGGCCAACCTGCTGCATCTGGCGGGCCTGGTGATGCTGCTGGGCTCGATGCTGCTGCTCGACCTGCGCCTGCTCGGCGCCGCCCGGGACGTGCCGCTGCTCGAGGCATCGCGGCGTCTCACGCCGATCGGCGTCGCCGGGCTGCTGCTGCAACTGGGCACCGGCTTCTGCCTGTTCGCCGCCGATGCCGGGCCGCTCCTGGGCAACTGGCTGCTGCAGCTCAAGCTCCTGCTGGTGGGGCTGGGCATCGCCAATGCGCTGCTGTTCCGCGCATGCTGGTCGAAGCACCTGACCGACTGGGATGTGCGGCCTCCCCTTGCCGGAAGGTTGCAGGTGGCATTGTCGATCCTGATCTGGTGCGGGGTGATGTCGGCCGGCCGGCTGCTGGCCTACATCTAGCCGCCGCGACGAAGTGCGCTGCGGGACGGCAGCAATCCTCGTCCCGCTCGCGTAAACTGCGCGGCCGTTTTTTCCCGGAACACCCGCAGCATGAACAACGTCCTCCCCGCCCGCGCCCTGGGCATCGACTTCGGTACCTCCAATTCCACCGTCGGCTGGTGGCGCCCGGATGTGGAGCCGCTGATCGCCCTGGAGGACGAGAAGATCACCCTGCCCTCGGTGGTGTTCTTCAACACCGAGGAGCGCCGTCCGGCCTATGGCCGACAGGCCCTGCACGAATACCTGGAAGGCTACGAAGGCCGCCTGATGCGCTCGCTGAAGAGCCTGCTGGGCTCTCCCCTGTTGAAAAGCGAGACCACGGTGCTGGGCAGCGCCCTGCCCTTCAAGGACCTGCTGGGGCTGTTCATCGGCGAGTTGAAGAAGCGCGCCGAGGCCGCGGCCGGCCGGGAGTTCGAGCAGGTGGTACTGGGTCGTCCGGTGTACTTCGTGGATGAAGACCCCGAGGCCGACCAGGAGGCGCAGAACACCCTGGTGGCGGTGGCGCAGAGGCTCGGTTTCAAGGAAGTTTCCTTCCAGTACGAACCCATTGCCGCGGCCTTCGACTACGAGCGCGGCATCGAGCGCGAGGAGCTGGTGCTGATCGTCGACATCGGCGGCGGTACCTCGGACTTCTCCCTGGTGCGCCTGTCGCCCCAGCGCCGCGAAGTGGCCGAGCGCCAGGACGACATCCTCGCCACCGGCGGCGTACACATCGGCGGGACCGATTTCGACAAGCAGCTCTCGCTGGCCGGCGTGATGCCGCTGTTCGGTTACGGCAGCCGGATGAAAAGCGACGCGCTGATGCCCACCAGCTACCACCTGAACCTGGCCACCTGGCACACCATCAACGCCGTCTATGCACAGAAGTCGCAGCTGGCGCTGAAGAACATGCGCTACGACATAGTCGACGGCACCGGCATCGATCGCCTGTTCAGCCTGATCGAGCAGCGCGCCGGCCACTGGCTGGCGATGCAGGTGGAGGAGAGCAAGATCGAGCTGACCCAGGCCGACAGGCGCCGCATCGACCTGGCACGCGTCGAGCCGGGCCTGGCCGTGGAGCTGACCCGCCCGCTGTTCGAGGAAGCCATCGACGCGCTCCTGGTGCGCATCCGCGCCAGCGTCGACGCCCTGCTGGCGCAGGCTGGCGTCAGCGCCGGGGAGGTCGACACCCTGTTCTTCACAGGTGGCTCCAGCGGCATCCCGGCATTGCGCCAGAGCGTCGCCGCCATGCTGCCCAATGCCCGCCAGGTGGAAGGCAACCTGTTCGGCAGCATCGGCAGCGGTCTGGCCATCGAGGCGAGGAAACGCTACGGCTGACCGCTCATCGGTAAAAAGGCCCGCTCCGAACGGTCGGGCAGGCCTGGCGGACTAGGCTGAAACCCATCGCGGGGCAATCCCGCGCCAGATTGGGAAGGTCCGCCATGAGCAAGCAAGCGTTGATCCTGACCTGCGCCCTGGCCTCGCTGGTCGGGTGCGCCGGCAAGATGGAAAACCCCACCGACTACTACACCTACCGTGACCAGCCGCTGGTCAAGCAGGTCGAGGACGGCATGACCGAGCAACAGGTGAAAACCATCGGCGGTCCGCCATCCTCCTCCATTCGCCGAGCCGTGAACCCCGGCATCTGCAACAACTACATCCTCAACCAGGACGGCCACCAGCAGGCCTACCACGTCAGCTTCGATGGCAGCGGCCGGGTGGAGGAGCAGGGTTTCATGACCTGCGCGCAGCGCGAGACTGCCGAACGCGAGAAAGCCGGTAGCAAGAAAGTCGATCGCGGCGGCGGCTACTGAGCAGTCGCATTTCGCAGAAAAGCTCGAGCGGATCGACAACCATCACTTCGCCACCTCTGACAGCTTTAAGCCGCGCCAGCCGTGGCTTTCGACCCTTGCTCCAGGCAATTCGCCAGCTGCTGGCGCAATGCCGTCCATCGCCTGCTCGATCTTCGGCCGTTCTCAGGCGAACTCTCCCCACTTTCCGATGTTCCAAGCGCAGTGTTTCAATTGCGTTAACCCACGAGGACCCCATGATGTACAAGCAAGCGCTTGTCATGGCTTGTGCCCTGGCATCGATGGCGGGCTGCGCCAGCAAGATCGAAAACCCCACGGATTATTTCACCTTCCGCGATCAACCCCTTGTGAAGGATGTCGAGCCCGGCATGAGCCGCCAGCAGGTGCTGATCATCGGCGGCCGCCCCTCTTCCATCACCCAGCGCAGCGTGCATCCAGGTTCCTGCAACAATTACATCCTCAACGAGGAAGGCCACCAGCAGCCCTATCACGTCAGCTTCGACAGCACCGGCCGCGTGCGCCACAAGGGCTTCATGACCTGCGGCCAGCGCGAACAGGTGGAGCGCGACCAGCTCTGAACCGCGCCTAGCGCTTGCGCATCTGCTCCAGCAGCGGCGCGCAGGCATTGCCTTCCTCGCCTCCGGCCGCAGGCGCCACCAGCGCCAGCAAGGCCGCAGCCGGCGCCACCGCCACACCCAGCGCCACCATCCCCGCCCCACGCACCATCAACGGCACAGCCTGCACCCCTGCCTGGGGATTCTTGAAAGTCCCGCGCACATACAGGGGCGAACGCAGCGAGAAAACTCGCATGCCCTTGGACTCCGGATTGACGCGCAGGTCCAGCCGTTCGTTGCGGAAGTCGGCGCTGCCGTCAATCTGCACCAGGGCGTTCTCGGTATCGAAGACGAATAGCCGCGGGGTCATCAGGCCGTCCTTCATGCCCAGGTCCGCCGCCGCGCAATTGATCTTCACTTCCTCGTCGCCGAACAACCGGCCCACCAGGTAATTGCCCACGTTGAGCCCGGCGATTTCCATCAGGTTACGGCTGATGGTGCCGTCGTTGACCAGCATCTGCAGATTGCCGCTGGCCGTCCCCAGCAGCGCGGCCACCGAATTGCCGGTGCCGGCGAGGTCGGCCTTGCCGTTGAGCTCGCCCAGGCTGCTGCGCATGGCCTGGACATTGGGGAACAGCTCCTTGAGCTTGAAGTGGTTGGCCTGCAGCCGCGCCTTGCCGGTCAGGGGCGCGCGGCGGCCGTCGAGGCGGATGGTGGCGTCCAGGCTGCCGCCGGCAACGCCGAAGCGCAGGGGCTCCAGACTCAGTTGGCCATCGTTGAGCAGTACATGGGTGAAGAGATTGCTGAAGGGCAGTTTCTCGCCGTGCTGGATGCGCTTGCCGGTGAAGGTCACGTCGGCGTCCATCACCCGCCAGCGCTCGGTGCGGAACTGTTCCACCGGCAGAACCTTGTCCGCCGGTTGCCGGCTGGCGACGCCACGGGCCTGCTGCGCGGCCTTGGAATCGGCTCCGATCAGCGGCGCAAGGTCGGCAAAACGCAGCTGCTCCGATGTCAGGTTGCCGGATAGGCTGGGGCGCGGTTGGCGGGCGACGTAGGTGAGGTCGCCATGGATATCGCTACCGCCGATGCGGCCATTGAAGCCCTGGTAGCGGAACTCCGCTCCGCCGGGCTCCTGCAACTTCGCCAGCAGCCGGCCATCGGTGGCATAGGCCGGGGTTTCCGGAAGGGTCACGCCGATCAGCGGATAGAGTTGAGCCAGGCTCTTGCCGGATAGCTGCAGGCGCAGGTCGAGGGCGCCCAGCTGCCGGGGGTCGGTCAGGGTGCCCATCAGGACGATGCGGGTATCGCCGGCCTTGATCTCGGCCTGCAGCGGGAAGGGCAAGTCGGCATTCTGCAGCGCCAGTAACCCGCCCACCTTGCCGCTGCCGTTCAGCGATTGGCCCTGGTAGCTGCCCTTGGCCTGCCAGGCGAAGGCGTAATCCTGGGCATTGACCGTCGCCGGCCTGGCACCTTTGGCAGGCAGCAGCTCGCTGAAGGGAATGGGTTTGCCCAGGGGGTCGACCAGGACGTCGAGGCGGGTGCGGGTCAGGGCGTCGTCCACCTGGACGCGGCCCTTGTCGAAGCCGATGGTGCCGATGTCGAAGGTCCAGCCCGAGGCCTTTTCCGCCTCGCCTTCCGCCTTGGCCGGCAGCTCGAATGTCCAGTTGTTGCGGCCATCGGCCAGGCGCTTGACGCTGGCCTGGGGGCCACCCAGTTCGATGCGCGGAATGCTCAATTGCTGCCAGAGCAGCGGCAGGGGCGCGACACGGAACTCCACCCGCTGCAGGCTGACGAAATCCCCGCCCTTGGCCCATTCAGGGTTGCCCAGGTGCAGCTCTTCGGCAACGAAATGAGGCCAGGGCACCAGCGCCCGCCAACCGCCCTCCCCGACTTCCCGCTGCCAGATCACCCGCAGGTCGCCCTCGATGGCGAAAGGGCGACCCAACTCAGCGGATACCCGCTCGTTCAGCGCGGGCTTGATGCGGTTCCAGTCGAAGGTGGCGACCAGTACCAACCAGGCTGCCAGCAGCAGCGCCAGCGCCAGTACCGTCCTGGCCAGGATGCGAAGACCTAGCGTCATGCACTTCTCCCCTTTTCCCACCGCAGCCTCAGGCAGCGCGGTGTGATGTCCATTCCCTATCGACCCGAAAAAGCGCCGGGATACTCAGACTCGTCGCAGGGCAACGCGCGGACAGGGCCGCGAAAGAGCCGGCAATATAGCGTCAAGGCCTTGATTATAAAGGCGCTATAGCAACATCAACGGCGTCGATGTTTGCTATCGCGAGTGATCACTTTTTAATCAGCCCCCTATCCGTAAGATTGGCTCCGTACCCAGTTTCCAGCCCCTTCGAGGAGCCCAGATCATGAAAACCCAAGCCTTCGCCGCCCTGTTCATCGCCACCCTGAGCACCAGCGTCTTCGCCCTGCCGTCCGATCCCCAGCCGGTGCTGGGCGAGTCCAAGCAAGGTACCTACATCCAGGTCGTCGACCCGGTCGCCGCTGAAGGCAGCTTCATGGTCCTGGACCGCGTCGCTGAAGGTGGTTCCGACCGCACCGGTGCCAACCGCATCGCTGAAAGCGGTTCCGACCGCACTGGCGCCAACCGCGTCGCCGAAGGCGGTTCTGACCGCACCGGTGCCAACCGCGTCGCCGAAGGCGGCTCCGACCGCACCGGCGCCAACCGTATCGCCGAAGGTGGTTCCGACCGCACTGGTGCCAACCGCATCGCCGAAGGCGGCTCCGACCGCACCGGTGCCAACCGCATCGCTGAAAGCGGCTCCGACCGCACCGGTGCCAACCGCATCGCTGAAAGCGGCTCCGATCGCACCAATGCTTTCCGCGTCGCCGAAGGTGGCTCCGACCGTCTGCTGCAAGCCCAGCGCATGAGCTGATCGACGCGCGCTCTACCCCTTCAAAGCCCGGCGGATGCCGGGCTTTTTGTTTGTGGGGGCAAATTCATTCGCGAAGGGCCGCAAAGCGGCCCGGTAGGGTGGTTAACGCTTTTCCTATCCACCACCGATGCCAGGCTTGGGCGCCCATGGTGGACCGATGAAGCGTGCTCCACCCGCCCGCCCCGACAGCTTTCGCGATCGAATTACAGCCAACACCTGCCCACCGAAACCGGTTCGACGCCCGCAAAGGCCATTTGCTAGAGTGCGCCGCACTTTCGCCACTGGCCGCGTCCATGACCCAACGCTCGGAACAAAAGCAGCACACCCGCCAGGCCTTGATGGACGCCGCGCGCCTTCTGATGGACAGCGGCCGCGGCTTCGGCAGCCTGAGCCTGCGGGAAGTGACGCGCAACGCCGGCATAGTGCCTACCGGTTTTTACCGCCATTTCCAGGACATGGACCAGCTTGGCCTGGCCCTGGTGGAGGAAGTGGGCGAGACCTTCCGCGCCACCATTCGCATGGTGCGACGCAACGAACTCGAACTGGGCGGCATCATCGAAGCCTCGGTGCGCATCTTCCTCGACGCCGTGGCCGCCAACCGTGGCCAGTTCCTCTTCCTCGCCCGCGAGCAGTACGGTGGCTCGCAGCCGGTGCGCCAGGCTATCGGCGCGCTGCGCCTGCGTATCACCGCCGATCTGGCCGCCGACCTCAAGCTGGTCAAGCGCATGCCGCAACTGGAAGACGACGGCCTGGACCTGGTGGCCGACCTGGTGGTCAAGACGGTGTTCGCCACCCTGCCCGAGCTGATCGACCCGCCAGCGGACAACCTGCCGCCGCACCTGCGCCCTGCCGCCAAGATCACCCAGCAGCTGCGCTTCATCATGATCGGCGGCAAGCATTGGCTCGGGCCGGGCAAGCCGCAAAGCTGACCGAAGCGCCAGCAACGGCGCACCCGCCTGGTGCGCTGCGCACTATCTCGGACCACACTCGCGCCCCACAGGCAGGCAGGCACCCGCGCCACGGCGCATGAACAGGCATCTGCCCATCTTGGCAAGGGCCTTGCTCTGGACCCGGCATTGCACACTGCCGGATTCCCCCGATGCTGGTCATTCACGAACGAATAGAAACCCGATCGAACTGGGACGAAGAGCTGCTGCTGACCTATGAGGCACGCAGCAAGAGCCGCCTGCGCTGCTTCACGGTAAAGGGCGAGGACGTCGGCCTGTTCCTCGAACGGGGCCAGCCGCCCCTGCGCGATGGCGACTGCCTGCGCGCCCAGGATGGCCGCGTGGTGCGCGTCAGCGCCCGCGCGGAGGCGCTGCTCCACGTCACCTGCGCCAGCGCCTTCGAACTCACCCGTGCCACCTACCACCTGGGCAACCGCCACGTCGCCCTGCAGATCGGCGACGGCTGGCTGCGACTGCTGGACGACTACGTGCTCAAGGCCATGCTGGAACAGCTCGGCGCCACGGTGGCGCAGGTCGAAGCCGGCTTCCAGCCCGAGCATGGCGCCTACGGCGGCGGCCACCACCATTCCCACCAGCTCGAGGCGGATTTCAATTACGCACCGCGCCTGCACCAGTTCGGTGTGCGCAAGTGAACACTGCGTGGCAGCTACTCAGGCTCGCCAGTCCCCAGCTCCCCATCGGCGGCTACAGCTACTCCCAAGGGCTGGAGCTGGCGGTGGACACTGGCCTGGTGCATGACCCGGACAGCGCCGCGCGCTGGATCGAGGACCAGCTGCTGCTGAACCTCGCGCGCTTCGAGGCGCCGCTGCTGCTGGCCCATTGCGAAGCCGCCGCAGAGGGCGACTGGGCCGAACTCAAGACCCTGGCCGGGCGCCACCGCGCCAGCCGCGAGACACGAGAGCTGCACCTGGAAAGCCGGCAAATGGGCTATTCCCTGCAGCAACTGCTGAACGACCTGCCCGAACAGGACGAGGCCGGCCGCGCCTTGCTCGAGGAACTCGAGCAACCCGGCCTCGCCGTGGCCTGGGCCCTGGCCGCCCGCGCCTGGTCCATCACCCCGCAGGACGCCCTGGCTGCCTGGCTCTGGGGCTGGCTGGAAAACCAGCTCGCCGTACTGATGAAAACCCTGCCGCTGGGCCAGCAGGCCGCCCAGCGCCTGACCTCGGCCCTGCTACCGCGTCTGGAGCAGGCCCAGCGCGAGGCCACTGAAATCCCCCCGGCCCGCTGGGGCAGCGCCGCCTTCGGCCTGGCCCTGGCGAGCATGGCGCACGAGCGCCAATACAGCCGTCTGTTCCGTTCCTAGGAGATGCACAGCATATGAACAGCCAACCCCTGCGCGTAGGCATCGGCGGCCCTGTCGGCTCCGGCAAGACAGCCTTGACCCTAGCCCTCTGCCGCGCTCTGCGCGACCGCTACAACCTGGCGGTGGTGACCAACGACATCTACACCCAGGAAGATGCCCAGTTCCTGGTGCGCAACGAGGCCCTGGCGCCCGAGCGCATCATCGGCGTCGAGACTGGCGGCTGCCCGCACACCGCCATCCGCGAGGACGCCTCGATCAACCTGGAAGCCGTGGACCAGCTCAACCGCCGCTTCCCCGCCCTGGACCTGATCCTGGTCGAGTCCGGTGGCGACAACCTGTCTGCCACCTTCAGCCCGGAACTCTCCGACCTGACCATCTACGTGATCGACGTTTCCGCCGGCGACAAGCTGCCGCGCAAGGGCGGCCCCGGCATCTGCAAGTCGGACCTGCTGGTGATCAACAAGGTGGATCTGGCGCCCATGGTCGGCGCCTCGCTGGAAGTGATGGAGCGTGACGCCCGCAAGATGCGCGGCGAGCGGCCCTTCGTGTTCAGCAACCAGAAGGTCGGCCAGGGCCTCGACGAGATCATTGCCTTCATCGAGAAGCAGGGCTTGCTGACCGCCGCCTGACCACTTCGCCTGACAGGATTCGCCTTCAAGGAGCCTCACCATGAACCTGCGCAAGTCGCTCTTCGCCATCGCCCTCTTCCTCACACCGGCCATGGCCTTCGCCCATGCCGGCCACGATCAGTCCGGCCTGATGGCCGGCGTCGCCCACCCGGTCACCGGCCTCGACCACCTGCTGGCGATGCTCGCCGTCGGTCTGTGGGCCGCGCAGCAACAGGGCTCGACGCGCTGGGCGCTGCCGCTGACCTTCGTCGGCAGCATGCTGCTCGGCGGCCTGGCGGGCTTCGCCGGGCTGGAAATGCCGCTGATGGAAACCGGCATCGCCGGCTCAGTGCTGGCCCTCGGCCTGCTGGTGGCGGTGGCCGTGCGCCCGCCGCTGGGGCTGGCCGCTGGCCTGACCGCCCTGTTCGCCCTGGCCCATGGCGTCGCCCACGGCCTGGAACTGCCCGAGCTGACCAGCCCCTGGGGTTACGCTGCCGGCTTCATCGCCGCCACCGCAGCCCTGCATGCCGCCGGCTACGGCCTTGTCCGCGCCCTGCCCCGGGCCGCCGCGCCGCTGGTGCGCATCGCCGGTGGGGTTTCGGCGGGTGCCGGTGTGTGGTTGCTGGCGGGCTGAAGCCCGTCAGATGACGCCCAGCTCCTTGTGGGGGCGAATTCATTCGCTAAGCAGACCGCAGGTCTGCCCGTTGATCTATCACGGGGCAGCTGCGCTGCCCTAAGCGATTGAAATCGCCCCCACAATTTGCAAGACAAATCGACCAACATCCCAACCCGTTCACCTCCCTCTCGCCTCGCCTTCACGTCTTTGTCATAGTCCCCGCGTTTGATTCGGCACGCCCGTCAACGTCCTACGGATAAGAACAACATGAAGCGCTTCGCCCGTTTCTTTCTCGCGCCCCTTTTCCTCCTGGCTATCGCCCTGCTGGCGCTGGCCCTGACCAGCCGCCCGGCGGAGCGCCCCGGCGTGCTCGCCAGCTTCGGCGACAAGCCCCTGGTGATCGCCCACCGCGGCGGCCGCGGCCTCTGGCCGGAGAACACCCTGTTCGCCTTCGAGCGCGCCAACGCCCTCAATGTGGACATGCTGGAAATGGATGTGCGCCGCACCCGCGAGGGTGAGCTGGTGGTGTTGCACGACCCGCTGGTGGACCGCACCACCAACGGCAGCGGCAAGGTGGCCGACCTGAGCCTTGCCGAAGTGCAAGCGCTGGACGCCGGCTACCGCTGGAGCGCCGATGGCGGCGAGAGTCATCCCTACCGTGGCCAAGGCATCCGTATCCCGACCTTCGCCGAGGTGCTGGCGCGCTTCCCGGAGCGGCCCAAGGTGGTGGAGATCAAGGTGCCGGACGTCGGCATGGAGGAGCAGCTCTGCGCCCTGCTGGACGAGCACGACCAGCGGGAGAGGGTCCTGGTGGGCAGCTTCTACGAGCGCAGCCTGAAGCGCTTCCGCGAAGTCTGCCCCGGCGTCGCCACCTCGGCCGGGCCAACCTCGGTGCGCCTGCTGGTGGCGCTGAACTGGATCGGCCTCGGCAGCCTGGTCAGTCCCTCCTACCAGGCCCTGCAGATTCCCGAGCGCAGCGGCGGCCTGCAGGTGGCCAGCGACAGCCTGATGCTGACCGCGCTGCAGCGCGGCCTGGCGGTGCAGATGTGGACCATCAACGAGCAACCGGCCATGCGCCACCTGCTGGAGATGGGCGCCAATGGCCTGATCACCGACTACCCGGATCGCGCCCTGCAACTGCTCGGGCGCTCCACCCGCCTCACTTCCCTGAGCGATCGATAGCGAAACCGGCCCAGGTCTGGCTCACCGGCATCAGCTCGAGGCTGTTGATGTTGATGTGGGCCGGCTGGTTCATGATCCAGAAGATGGTCTCGGCGATGTCTTCCGGCTGGATCGCTTCGGCGCCGGCATAGGTGGCGTCGTACTTGGCCTGGTCGCCGCCGAAGCGCACCAGGGAGAACTCGCTCTCGCACAGGCCCGGCTCGATGTTGGAGACCCGCACGCCGGTGCCCACCAGGTCGTTGCGCAGGCTCAGCGAGAACTGGGCGACGAAGGCCTTGGTGGCGCCGTACACGTGGCTGCCCGGATAGGGCCAGTTGCCCGCCACCGACCCCAGGTTGACGATGCTCGCTCCACGGCCGTGGGCGATCAGGCGCGGCAGCAGCAGGCGTGTGCTGTACATCAGGCCCTTGATGTTGGTGTCGACCATGGTGTCCCAGTCGTCCAGGTTGCACTTGGGCGCGGGGTCGGCGCCCAGGGCCAGGCCGGCGTTATTGATCAGCCCGCGGATCTTCTCGTACTTCGCCGGCAGGCCGGCGATGGCCGTTTCCATTGCCGCGCGATCACGCACATCCAGTTCCAGGGTGTGCACGTCGGTCAAGGCCGAGAGTTCGTCCTTGAGTGCCTGCAGCCGCGCCGCGCGGCGGCCGGTCAGCACCAGCGACCAGCCGGCCTGGGCGAAGCGCCGGGCGCAGGCTTCGCCGAATCCCGAGGTGGCGCCGGTGATGAATAGGGTGGAAGTCATGCTGTTCTCCTTGCTCCTGGGCACGAGGCCATCTGCGATTTGACCGGCATAGGTTACGCCATCCACAGGGTGGCGCAGTTGGCGAAAAAAGCATCAGGACCACGCAGCCCCCGTCGCGACTGGGACAGAGCCAGGCTTCCCAAGCTTATCCACAGTTTTTCGCACAGTTGGCGGGGACAAGTCTGCGGATTGGGCATAGCGGTGGATGAAAGGGCTAACCCGCTGTTTCTTTGGGATAAACCGTGTCTGGTCAGTTTATGAGCAAGCCTTTCAGGGCGGCGGATTGCGGGGCGTGGAAGCGACTGCTCCCAAGTTATCCACAGAACGCTACACAGGATTTGTGGGTACATCGCAGCCTTGCCAATCCGCTGTAGGGGCGAATTCATTCGCCAAGGGCTGCACAGCAGCCCCAGCTGGCGTTCAAGGGCAGACCTACGGCCTGCTTGGCGAATGAGTTCGCCCCTACAAGAGTCCACACAGCAGCAGCGCCTGTGGATATCCCCGTTCGGACAGGCGGGCCCGACCCTTTTCCCCACGGGCCTAGACTTCTCTGCCTAGCCACAGAGGAGATCGGGTCATGGTCAAAGTCGCCTTGCTGGTACGCCTGGAAGCCAAGCCGGGCAAAGTCGCCGAAGTGGAGGATTTCCTCCGCGCCGGCCTGCCGCTGGTGGCAGAGGAGCCCGACACCACCGCCTGGTTCGCCCTGCGCCTGGGTCAGCAAAGCTTCGGCATCTTCGACGCCTTCGAAAATGACCTCGGGCTGCAGGCCCACCTTGCCGGCCAGGTCGCCGCGGCGCTGATGGAGCGCGCGGGCGAACTGTTCAGCGAACCGCCGAAGATCGAACGGGTGGAGGTGTTGGCGGCCAAGCTGCCTGTCGCCGAAGAGGACGAGGAGTTCTGAACGGCGGCGAATCTACAAGAAAGTTGTTCTATTGCGATTCCGCACTCGCCAATAACAACTGCGCGGCAATCAAGTCTTCAAGGGCGTAACCGACGGATTTGAACAGGGTGATCTCGCTGTTGGTCTGGCGATGACCGCGGCCGTGGAGCAGGTCGCTCAGCTCGAAGTGGATGCTCTGTTCGCTGATGGCGCCGTCGGCGATGGCAAAGAGCAGGTCGCCAGCCTCTTCCAGCGCGCCGGCGCGCGTGTCGACCACGATGCGCGAGCGGGCCACCGCCGCACTGTCGGTTTCGCGCATGGTCGGCAGGAAGGCGCCCACCAGGTCCAGGTGGCAGCCCGGCCGCAGCCAGTCGCCGAGGATCAGCGGCGAGGTCGAGGTGGTGACGCAACTGATGCAGTCGGCCTGCTGGGCGCAGGTCTGCAGATCGGCGGCCACCTGCACGGGATAGCCCTCGGCGCCGAGCTGGCGCGCCAGTGCCGCGGCCTTTTCCGGGTCGCGGCCCCAGATATCCACACGTTCGTATTGGCGCACCACGCTGTGGGCACGGACCATGTGCGCGGCCAGGGCGCCGGTGCCCACCACCAGCAGGCGGCTGGCGTCATGGCGCACCAGCGCGCTGGCGGCCAAGGCCGAGGTGCAGGCGGTGCGACGGGCGGTGAGTTCGGAGGCCTCCAGCACCGCCAGGGGCTGGCCGGTGGCGTCGTCGAACAGGGTGAAGAGCGCGGCGACCGAGGGCAGGCCCTTGGCGCCGTTGTTCGGGAACACGGTGACCAGTTTCACCCCGACGCCTTGCCCTTTCTGCCAGACCGGCATGCACAGCAGCGTCGCGTCGTCCGGCAGGGCGTGGCAGGCGCGCACCGGCGCCTCGGCCGGGTTGGCCAGGCCCTTGCGCAGGGCCTCGATGAGTTGTGGATAAGCCAGCGCCGCGGCGACGTCGGCGTTGGTGAAGAAACGGACAGATTGCATATCGAGCTCCTTGGCAGGACCGAGGGCTGGGCAAACCACCCTCACCCCCGGCCCCTCTCCCAGAGGGAGAGGGGAGGAACAGCAGTCAGTGACCGCCGAGGTAGGCGTTGCGGACGTCCTGGTTGCCCAGCAGTTCCTCGCCCGTGCCGCTCATGCGGATTTCCCCGGTGACCATCACGTAGGCGCGGTCGGAGAGCTTCAGCGCATGGTTGGCGTTCTGCTCGACGAGGAAGATGGTCATGCCGGTCTGCGCCAGCTCCCGCAGGGTCTGGAAGATCTGCTTGACCACGATGGGCGCGAGACCCAGGGACGGCTCGTCGAGCAGCAGCAGCTTGGGCCGGCTCATCAGCGCGCGGGCGATGGCGAGCATCTGCTGCTCGCCGCCGGACATGGTCATGGCGCGCTGGTTGCGCCGCTCCTTGAGGCGCGGGAACAGCTCGAACATGCGTTGCATGTCTTCGTCGGCATGGTCCATGCCGATGGGGATGGTGCCCATCAGCAGGTTTTCCTCCACGCTCATGTCGGGGAACACCCGGCGCCCTTCCGGCGACTGGGCGACGCCGTTGGAGGCGACGTAGTCCGCGGAGCGGTGGGTGATGTCGGTGCCGTGATAGACGATCTGCCCGGCCGCCGCGCGCGGCTGGCCGAAGATCGACATCAAGAGGGTCGACTTGCCCGCACCGTTGGAGCCGATCAGGCTCACCGTCTCGCCTTCGTCGATGTGCAGGCTGACTTTCTTCAGGGCCTGGATGGGGCCGTAGAAGACGTCGACATCCTTGAACTCCAGGAGGGGCGCGCTCATGCCACTTCCTCCTCTTCGGCGCCAAGGTAGGCGGCGATTACCTTGGGATCGTGGCGGATCGCGTGGGGATTGCCCTCGGCGATCACTTCGCCGTGGTCCAGCACCACGATGTAGTCGGAAATGCTCATCACCATGCCCATGTCGTGTTCGATCAGCAGTACGGTCTGGTCGTGTTCGTCGCGCAGCTTGCGGATGATCCGGCTGAGCGCCTCGGTTTCAGCGGGGTTGAGGCCGGCGGCCGGTTCGTCCAGGCAGATCAGTTGCGGCCGGGTGCACATGGCGCGGGCGATCTCCAGACGGCGCTGCTGGCCGTAGGAAAGTTCGCCGGCCAGGCGGTTGGCGCAGTCCACCAGGTCCACCACCTCCAGCCAGTAGAAAGCGTGGTTCAGCGCGTCCTCCTCGGCCCTGCGGAAGCCCGGGGTGTTGAACACGCCGGCCAGCAGGTTGCGGTTGACCCACATGTGCTGGGCCACCAGCAGGTTCTCCACCACCGACATCTCCCGGAACAGGCGGATGTTCTGGAAGGTGCGCGCAAGACCTACGCGGTTCACCAGGTGGGTGCCGCCGAACATCTTGTAGTGCAGGCGGCTGGCGAACTGCGCGGGCCGAACGAAGTCGGTCGGCTGGAAGGGCTCGCCGAGCACCTTGATGATGTCGGTGCTGGTCTCGCGGGTGTTGAGCTGGATGCGCCCGCCGGTGGCCTTGTAGAAACCGGTCAGGCAGTTGAACACGGTGGTCTTGCCCGCGCCGTTGGGGCCGATCAGCGCGGAGATGGAGCCGCGCTTGATCTTCAGGCTGACGTCATTGAGCGCCTTGATGCCGCCGAAGTGCATCATCAGGTGCTCGACGCTGAGGATGTATTCGCTCATGGCGCGACTCCTTTACGCGGGGTGAAGCCGCTGCGGCTGATGCGGATCAGCCCGCGCGGCCGCCAGATCATCATCAGCACCATGAGGATGCCGAACAGCAGCACGCGGTAGTCGGCGAAGGCGCGCAGCAGCTCCGGGGCGACGGTGAGGACGAAGGCGGCGATCACCACCCCGACGGTCGAGCCCATGCCGCCGAGCACGACGATGGCGAGGATCAGCGCCGACTCGAAGAAGGTGAAGGACGAGGGGTTGACGAAGCCCTGGTAGCTGGCGAAGAACACCCCGGCCAGGCCGGCGGTGGAGGCCCCCAGCATGAACGCCGAGAGCTTCACCAGCACATGGTTCAGGCCCATGGCACGGCAGGCGATTTCGTCCTCGCGCAGCGCTTCCCAGGCGCGCCCGACCGGCATGCGGGTCAGCCGGTGCTTGACGTAGAGCACCAGCATCACCACCAGGAACAGCACCACGTAAATGAACAGGAACTTCAGGTTGGGGTTGTAGGCGATGCCGAAGAACTCGTGGAAGGGCACCCCGCCCTCTTTGGCCCGCCGGCCCAGCTCGAGGCCGAAGAACGTCGGCGAGGGCACCGACATGCCGTTCGGGCCGCCGGTGAAGTCCAGCCAGTTGTTGAGGATCAGGCGGATGATCTCGCCGAAGCCCAGGGTGACAATGGCCAGGTAGTCACCGTGCATGCGCAGCACCGGGAAGCCGAGCAGCGCACCGGCCATCGCCGCAATCAGCGGCGACAGCGGCAGCACCGACCAGAAGCCCAGGCCCAGGTACTCGTAGCCGAGCGCCAGGCCGTAGGCGCCGATGGCATAGAAAGCCACGTAGCCGAGGTCGAGCAGGCCGGCGAGACCCACCACGATATTCAGGCCGAGGCCCAGCAGCACGTAGATCAGCCCGAGGATGACCACGGTGAGCAGGTACTTGCCGGCGAAGAGCGGGAAAATCACCGCGGCGAGCATGATCAGCGGAATGATCCAGCGCAGCCGGGTCTTGTAGTCGGGCGCGCGCACGTGGACGCCGGAGCTGGCGCTCTCGAAGCGCTGTATCAGCAGCTCGCCGCGGGCGGTCTGCAGGTACAGGCTCAGGGCGAAGCGGCCGAGCATGACGACGCCGATCATCGCGCCGACCCGCTTGAACTCCAGGTTGAAGCTGTAGCCGTCGAGGACCACGCCGACGATGGGGCCGAACACGATCAGCGCCAGCAGGCCGGCGAGCACCGCATCCAGCAGGCCTTTTTTGATATCGATGGATTTGCTTGCGATAGCCGAGGACATGCTTACACCTTCGCGACGTGCGGACGGCCAAGCAGGCCTTGGGGACGGAAGATCAGGATCAGGACCAGCAGGGAGAAACTGAACACGTCCTTGTAGTCCGTGTTGACCATGCCGGAGAACTGCGCCTCTGCAATGCCGAGGATGATGCCGCCGAGCATGGCCCCGGGCAGCGAGCCGATGCCCCCGAGCACCGCGGCGGTGAAGGCCTTGATGCCGATGATGAAGCCGGCATAGAAGTCGAAGGTGCCGTAGTTCATGGTGATCAGCACGCCGGCCAGGGCGGCCATGGAGGCACCGATGACGAACACGTAGGAAATCACCCGGTCGGTGTTGATGCCGAGGATCGAGGCCATCTTGCGATCCTGCTGGGTGGCGCGGCACATGCGGCCGAGCTTGGTGCGCTGGATGATGTAGGTCAGCACCGCCATGCCGAGGAAGGCGGCGATCAGGATGAACACCTTGGTGTAGGTGAGCTGCACGAAGCCGTCACCGACGTGAAACTTCAGCGCGCCGTCGAGCAGGGTGGGCACGCCCTGCTGGCGGGCTCCCTGGCTGAGCTGCACGTAGTTCTGCAGGATCAGCGACATGCCGATGGCGGAGATCAGCGGCGCCAGGCGGGTCGAGTTGCGCAGTGGCTTGTAGGCGATGCGCTCGATCACGAAGCCGTACACGCCAGTCACCAGGATGGTGAACAGCAAGGTGCCGAGGATGATCAGCGGGAAGGATTCCAGGCCGAAGAAGGCCAGGAGGGCCATGGTGATCGCAGCGAGGTAGGCGGAGATCATGTACACCTCGCCATGGGCGAAGTTGATCATGCCGATGATGCCGTAAACCATGGTGTAGCCGATGGCGATCAGACCGTAGACCGCCCCGAGGGTCAGCCCGTTGATCAGCTGTTGCAGGATAATACCGTCCATCACTCAGTCTCGTCTTTTGGGGGACCGACCTTGGGTTCGGTCGGCCTCCGCGAGTGGAATCAGACGGGCACCACTGAATTACCGTGTCAAATCGGGTGCTTCCACACCCGGCTCAAGCAGAAAAGGACTTCAGCAGTTTCCCGGAATGCACCGACCGGCCAGATGCGGGTGGCATCTGGCCGGTCAGCCGAGTCAAGAGCCTGTTCACGACCCCTCGATCGTGAGCAGGTTCTAAAGGTTCGCGGCCCTTACGGGTCACGCGAACCGGCCATCACTGCTGGGCGTACTTACCCTTGTCGTCCCACTCGTAGATCACGTAGTCGGAGACCTTCAGGTCGCCCTTGGCATCCCACTCCTTCTTGCCCATTACGGTTTGCACCGGATGGCTCTTCAGCCATTCGGAAGCCTTGGCCGGATCGTTGGAACCGGCGCCATTGAAGCCGGCAGCCAGGGCCTGCAGGGTGGCGTAGGCATAGAGCGTGTAGCCTTCGGGCTCAAAGCCGCCAGCGCGGAACTTCTCGATCACTGCCTTGCCGTCCGGGATCTTGCGCGGGTCGGCGCCAAAGGTCATCTGTACACCTTTGGTGTACTGCGGGCCACCGGCGGTGGTGACCAGTTCGTCGGTGACGATGCCGTCGCCAGAGAGGAACACGGCGGTCAGGCCCTGCTCGCGCATCTGGCGGACCAGCGGGCCGGCTTCCGGGTGCAGGCCGCCGAAGTAGACGACCTCGGCACCGGTGGCGCGGATCTTGGTGACCAGGGCGTTGAAGTCTTTCTCGCCGCGGGTCAGGCCTTCGTACAGGACTTCCTTCACGCCGCGCTTGGCCAGCTGCGCCTTGGTGGCGTCGGCCAGGCCCTGACCGTAGGTGTCCTTGTCGTGGATGATGGCGACCTTGGTGGCCTTGAGCTTGTCGACGATGTAGTCGCCGGCAACGATGCCCTGCTGGTCGTCACGGCCGCACATGCGGAACATGCCGGACAGGCCGCGCTCGGTCACGGCCGGGTTGGTGGAGCCGGGGGTCATGGCGATGACGCCCGCTTCGTCGTAGACCTCGGAAGCCGGGATGGTCGAGGAGGAGCAGAAGTGACCGACCACGGCGATGGCCTTGTCCTGGTCGACCAGGCGGTTGGCGACGGAGACGGCCTGCTTCGGCTCGCAGGCATCGTCAGCCTTGACCAGCTTGATCTTCTCGCCGTTGATACCGCCGGCGGCGTTGAGGTCCTCGGCGGCCTGGGTGGCGCCGCGCCAGTATTGTTCGCCAAAGGAAGCGTTGGCGCCGGTGTGCGGCCCGGCAACGCCGATGACAACATCAGCCTGTACAACGGAAGAAACGCCCAGCGCGGTGGTAACCGCCAGAGCCAGAAAGCCTTTTCTGAAAATCTTCTGCGACATGGAGTTTTGCTCCTGAGGTTTTTAGGGTTAGCGCTCGTATTCAGCAAGTGGCGTGCCATTAATTCTTGTAGTTGCTCCGCGCCCTGAAAGGCCTTTCCCACCTCCTTTTTTCTTATTTTTATTCTTATGAATCAATAACTTCCAAATCGATTCAATAATCCCGCAGGCGTGCCTGCAACCCGCCTGGCATCAGCATGCCAGCACGGTTGGTAACAATAGCCCCACGGTACCTCTTTGCACATCACTGGTGCGCGAAATTTCCCACAGCGCACTGTTACCGCCCTACCCTCGTCCCCTCCATCCTGCAAGAAAGAACCCCATGCTTCAAAGCTGTGCAGTGCAATTTTTTCGCGACATGCATCACGCCCTCAAACACTGTTCGTAGGATGCGGTCTAGATCACGACCCGCAGACATTGCCCCGCGTGATACAGCGAAAATCCAGCCTCGTAGAGCGAGCTTCTGAGCCCCGGCGCCGCCACCGCCCGCATGGGCTGGAATGGCATGGGCAGCACCTCTGCATCACCGCTCAGGAGGTACTCGGCAAACGCCTTGCCCACCACGCTGCCGGTGGTCACCCCGCGTCCGTTGTAACCGGTGAAGGCCAGCAGGCCGGGCGCCGGTTCGTAAAGGCGCATCAGGTGGTCAGGGGTGAAATCGATGCGGCCGGTCCAGGTGAACTCCCAGTCCAGCTTGCCGAGATACGGGAAGTAGTGGCGCTGTATGCGGTCGGCCCAGGCGCGCAGGAACCAGGCCGGCTTACGCGAGCCGTCGCCCAGGCTGCCAAGCAGCAGGCGGCCATCGGCGTCGCGGCGGATGCTGCTGAGCACCTGGCGGGTGTCCCACGAGCCCTGCCCGCCCGGCAGGATGCGCGCGGCGGCCTCGCCCGATAGGGGCGTGGACGCCACCTGGTAGTAGTAACCGGGGAAGAAGTGACGACGCAGCTCGGTCCACTCGCCCTCGGTGTAGGCGTTGGAGGCAATCACCACCTGGGGCGCGATGGCCGCGCCATGTTCGCTGATCACGCACCAGTCGGCGCCCTGGCGCTCCAGCCGCAGCACGGGCGAATGTTCGAAGAGCTGGCCGCCCAGGTATTTCACGGCGCGGGCCAGGCCACGGGTATAGCCCATGGGGTTGAGAGTGCCGGCGCGGCGGTCGAGCAACGCGGCGGCGATCCGGTCGGTGCCGGTAGCTTCGCGGCAGGCGGCGCCGGTCAGCAGCTCGACCGGCGCACCACGGCGCTGCCACTGCTCGCAGCGGCTGGCGAGGTCGGCCTGGCCACGGGCGTTGTGAGCCATGTGCAGGGTGCCTTCGCGGCGCAGCTGGCAGTCGATGTCGTAACGGTCGACCAGGGAGAACACCAGCGATGGCGCGGCCCCCAGGGTCCGATTGAGTCGCTCGCCAGCCTGGCGGCCAAGGCCGGCCTCGATCTCGTCCGGCGGTATCCACATGCCGGCGTTGACCAGCCCGACATTGCGCCCGGAACCGCCGTGCCCGGCGGTGTGGGCTTCGAGCAGGCACACGCGCTTGCCGGCCTCCAGCAGGTGCAGGGCGGCGGAGAGGCCGGTGAAACCGGCCCCGATCACGCACACATCGACTTTGACCTCGCCGTGCAGCACGGGGCTTTCCGGCAGTTCGGGCGTCAGATATTCCCAGAGGCATTCCTGGCGCAGGGTCATGGGGTCAATCCTTAGGGCCGGAACCCGCTCAGTCGAAGGTGATGCCCTGGGCCAGCGGCAGCTCGTGGGAATAGTTCACGGTGTTGGTCTGGCGGCGCATGTAGGCCTTCCAGGCATCCGAGCCGGACTCGCGGCCGCCGCCGGTTTCCTTCTCGCCGCCGAAGGCACCGCCGATCTCGGCGCCGCTGGGGCCGATATTGACGTTGGCGATACCGCAATCGCTGCCCACCGCCGACTGGAACAGCTCAGCCTCGCGCACGTCGGTGGTGAACAGGCAGGAGGACAGCCCCTGGGGAACCGCGTTGTTCAGGCGGATGGCCTCGGCGAAATCGCTGTAGCCGACCACGTAGAGGATGGGCGCGAAGGTCTCGTGGCAGACCACGGCGCTCTGCCCCGGCATTTCGACTATGGCCGGCGACACGTAGTAGGCGCTGGGGAACTGCGCGGCCAGCTGGCGCTCGCCGCCGAAGACCTTGCCGCCTTCGCCGCGGGCCTGTTCCAGCGCGCGCTGCATGGCGTCGAAGCTCTGCTGGTCGATCAGCGGGCCGACCAGGTTGCCCTCCAGCGGATGACCGATGCGCACCTTGGCGTAGGCGGCCTTGAGGCGCTCGACGATCTCGGCCTTCACCGATTCGTGGGCGATTAGCCGGCGCAGGGTGGTGCAGCGCTGGCCGGCGGTACCGACGGCGCTGAAGAGAATGGCGCGCACGGCCAGGTCGAGGTCGGCGCTGGGGGCGAGGATCATGGCGTTGTTGCCTCCCAGCTCCAGCACGCTGCGGCCGAAGCGCGCCGCCACCTTGGGACCGACTTCGCGGCCCATGCGGGTGCTGCCGGTGGCGCTGACCAGGGCCACGCGCGAATCGTCCACCAGGGCTTCGCCAGCCTCGCGTGCGCCGATCACCACCTGGCTGAGATGCGCCGGCGCGTCGCTGAAATTCTTCGCCACGCGCTCGAACAGCGCCTGGCAGGCCAGGGCAGTGAGCGGGGTCTTCTCGGACGGTTTCCACACCACCGGGTTGCCGCAGACCAGAGCCAGCGCGGCGTTCCAGGACCAGACCGCGACCGGGAAGTTGAAGGCGCTGATCACGCCGACCACGCCCAGCGGGTGCCAGGTCTCGCGCATGTGGTGGCCGGGGCGCTCGGAGGCGATGGTCAGGCCGTAGAGCTGGCGCGACAGGCCGACGGCGAAGTCGCAGATATCGATCATTTCCTGCACTTCACCCAGGCCTTCCTGGGTGATTTTGCCGGCTTCCCAGGACACCAGTTCGCCCAGTTCCGCCTTGTGCTGGCGCAGCACTTCGCCGAACTGGCGGATCAGTTCGCCACGGCGTGGCGCCGGTACCTTGCGCCAGGCGACGAAGGAATCAAAGGCGCGGGCGATTTTCTGTTCCACCTCGGCGCGGCCTTCCAGGCGCACGGTGCCGATGCGGCTGCCGTCGATGGGCGAATGGACGGCGTGCTCGCCCTGCTGGTAGAGGGATGAATCGACACCGAGGCGGTCAAGCAGTGCGGCAACCATGGGAACTCCTGTCACAGAAAATGATGGCTCCATACCTGTAGGAGCGAGCTTGCTCGCGAAGCGTTCGCCAGCAAGCTCGCTCTTACCGATCAGAGCCGAGTCGGAATGGCACCAGTAATATCCGCGAAAAGGGCTTGCCAACAAACGACCTTTCCGACACATATCATTCCGTTATTTCATGTATCAGCCCGTACAAGAGAAACCCGATGCTGAAACGTCACATGCCCTCGATCACCGCCCTGCAATGTTTCGAGGCAGTGGCCCGGCACCTCAGTTTCACCCGCGCGTCCGAGGAGCTCGCCCTGACCCAGAGCGCGGTGAGCAAGCAGGTGGCACAACTGGAGGAACTGCTCCAGCACCTGCTATTCCGCCGCGTGCGCCGACGCCTGCAGCTGACCCCGGCGGGCTCGCTCTACCTCACCGAGGTACGCAAGATCCTCACCCAGGTGGAGATGTCCACCCACTACATGCTGTCCTACGGCGGCGACACCGACGTGCTGCGGGTGGCCACCCCGCCGACTTTCGGTGCGCGCTGGCTGATCCCCCGGCTCAAGGGCTGGCGCCTGCGCCACCCGAACATCCACCTTGACCTGCGCAACGAGCTGGAGCCCACCGCCCTGACCCAGGGCCGTTGCGACCTGGCCTTCTTCTTCGGCCAGGGCGCCTTGCCTGGCGCCGAGTGCATCCGCCTGTTCGGCGAGGAAGTGGTGCCGGTCTGCGCACCGAGCGTGATGCCCACGCAGCCCTTCACCGAACCGACCCAGCTCACCGAGTTGGTACTGCTGCAGAACGCCACCCGCCCGGAAGCCTGGCACGAATGGTTCCAGAGCCAGGACCGGCACACCGAGCACAGCTACCACGGGCCGCGCTTCGACACCTCCTACATGTGCATCCGTGCCGCCCAGGCCGGCTGCGGCGTGGCCCTGCTGCCACGCTTTCTGGTGGAAGAGGAACTGGCCGAAGGCAAGCTGGTGATCCCCTGGGACCACCCCATGCCCAGCCGTAACGCCTACTACCTGGCCTACCCTGAGCACGTGGCCGAAGTACCCAAGGTGCGCGACTTCGTGCGCTGGATGCTGGAGCAGATGGATCAGGAACCGCTGTAACAGGATCACTGCAGGCGATTCTTTTCCTGTGGGAACGAATTCATTCGCCCCCACAGGAGCAGGGACATGACTTCCCGAGGCTTCAGGAAAAAACGGAATGAACCCGGCGGTCGCTCCAGAAACAAAAAAGGCCGCTACACGGAGCGGCCTTTTCGTATCCACCTGTGGGTCAGTCGACCAGGGCCAGGGTACCTTTCATCATCGACACGTGCCCCGGGAAGGAGCAGAAGAACTCGTAGCTCTCGCCGGCGGCCAGCTTGGACACCTCGAAGGTCACGCTGGCGCTCTCGCCACCGCCGATCATCTTGGTGTGGGCGATGATGCGGGGGTCGTCAGCCTTCAGGTAGTCCTTGTCGAGGCCTGCGGTCATCCCTTCGGTGGCGATGGGCTGGGCATCGGAGGTCTTGCTCAGCACCCAGTTGTGGCCCATCACGTTCTTGGCCAGCTTGCCGGAGTGCTTGAGGTTCACGGTGAAGGTCTTGCAACTTTTGCTGACCTTGATTTCCTTCGTATCGAAAGTCATCTGGTCAGTGCCTTGCACATCCACGGTACATTCAGCAGCCAGCAGAGGTGCACTGGCCAGGGCCAGCACGGATGCAACGACGAGCTTGCGAATCATGGGAGTCTCCTTGGCAGAATGGGCAAAAGGCCCAACTAGGGAGACTGCCCGATTTGCCGGCGAGTTCCCATGACCTGCGGCAACTGGCCGCAACCCTGTTTACAAGGAGTTTCACCCCCCATGCTGTCCTTCTTCATCGCCGCGATGCTCCTGGGCTTCGTGTTCAACGCCGCGCCCGGTGCGGTCTTCAGCGAAACCCTGCGACGCGGCCTGCGGGGTGGCTACCAACCCGCACTGATGGTGCAGATCGGCTCGCTGGTGGGCGACGCCACCTGGGCCGCGCTTGGCCTCACGGGTCTCGCCCTGTTGCTGGACAGCGCCGCCGTGCGCTATCCGCTGACCATCGCCAGCGCCCTCTACCTCGGCTGGCTCGGGCTGCAGTCACTGCGCGACGCCCACCGGCCGCCGCCGCCCTCGACCGAAGAGGGCGGCGCCAGCGGCAGCGCCTTCGCCTCGGGCGCGGCGCTGTCCCTGACCAACCCGCAGAACATCGTCTACTGGGCCGCCATGGGCGGTGCCATGGCAGCCGTTGGCGTAGCGCAGCCGACGCCCATGCACCTGGCGGTCTTCTTCGGCGGCTTCATGCTGTCCTCGCTGCTCTGGTGCTTCATCTGTGCCGGCCTGGTGGACTGGTTCCGCCGCGCCGCCTCCACCCTCTGGCACCGCCTCACCTACCTGGCTTGCGGCCTGTGCCTGCTGGGGCTTTCGGGAATGACGGCGGCGGAACTGCTGAAACTGGCCTGACCTATAGGGCTGATCGAGACAATCAACGGGCGGGCCGTGCGAGGCGGCCCTAGCATGGCGCCATTCATCCATAAGGAGATGTGCCATGAACTTCCTGCAAAGCCTGCTCGCCGCCTACGCCGCCGGGGCCTGCGGCGCTTCCGCCGAATAGCCCTGCCGTCCTACCGTTCGGAAGCTGACCACTCGCACAGCTTGGAGCCCGAGGCCGAAGCCGGTACTCTTGCGCGCTTTTTTTCGCACCAGGAGTCCCCCATGCCCTTGCGTTCCATCTGCGTGTTCTGCGGTGCCAGCCCCGGCGCCAAGCCGATCTACCGTGAAACCGCCGCCCTCCTGGGCCACACCCTGGCCGAGCGCGGCATCACGTTGGTCTACGGCGGTGGCGCGGTTGGCCTGATGGGCACGGTCGCCGATGCGGCCCTGGCCGCCGGTGGCGAGGTCATCGGGGTGATTCCGCAGAGCCTGATGGACGCCGAAATCGGCCACAAGGGCCTGACCCGCCTGGAAGTGGTGGATGGCATGCACGCGCGCAAGGCACGCATGGCCGAACTCTCCGACGCCTTCATCGCCCTGCCCGGCGGCCTAGGCACACTGGAAGAGCTCTTCGAGATCTGGACCTGGGGCCAGCTCGGCTACCACAGCAAGCCGCTGGGTCTGTTGGAAGTGAACAGCTTCTACGACAAGCTCACCGATTTCCTCGACCACCTGGTGGAAGAGCGCTTCGTCCGCGACCAGCACCGCGGCATGCTGCAGGTCGGCGGCCACCCGGAGACCCTGCTCGACCGCCTGGAAGCCTGGCGCCCCAGCAGCGCCCCGAAGTGGGTCGATCGCAAGCCTCATTGATCCCTGGCCCGGCTAGATTCTGTACGAAAGGTCGCCGAGCTCAGGCAGTTTTCGTACAGAATCCTGACTCCCTGCCGGGCCACGCAAAGGACCTGCCCCATGAAGAAGATCCTCCTCATCCTCGCCCTGGGCCTCGGCCTCTACGGCGTCTACGAGCGCAATCCGCAACTCTTCTCCCCCGCCGAGCAGCACGCCTCTGCCGATGGCCAGCTGCGCGAGGCCTTCGAGCAGCGTCAAAGCGACCTCCAGATCGAAGGCAAGGGCGTGGTGGCCAAGGTCCTGCGCGATGACCTCAAGGGCAGCCGCCATCAGCGCTTCATCCTGAAAACCGCCGATGGACTGTCGCTGCTGGTGGCGCACAATATCGACCTGGCCCCGCGCATCGACGGCCTGCGCGAAGGCGACGAGGTGGGTTTCTTCGGCGAGTACGAATGGAACGCCAAGGGCGGTGTGATCCACTGGACCCACCATGATCCGGCCGGTCGCCATGTCGGCGGCTGGCTCAAGCACAAGGGCCGCACCTACGAGTAGGGAGCAGCGCATGGCAGGCGACGACGGGCGGATCAAGGTCTACTACAACAGCGCCTGCCCCGTGTGCAAAGCCAGCATCGAGGGCCAGAAGGGCAAGACCACCGCTTGCCAGGTGGAATGGGCGGACATCCACCAGGACAACGCCGCGGTCGGTGAAATCGGCGAGAACCTCGAATACGTCCGCGAACGCCTGCACCTGGTGGACGAGCAGGGCGTGAAGCGCATGGGTGTGGATGCCTTCATCGTGCTCTGGCGCCACTCGCCGGGCGAGGAATGGAAGGCCCGGCTGTTCTCCCTGCCGCTCATCCACGGCCTGGCGCAACTGGCCTACAAGGCCTTCGCCCGCCTGCTCTACCGCTGGAACAAGGCCTTGCACCACTGGTGACCCTATGACGACAACGATCGAAACCCTGACGTCCCTCTCCCCCGCCGACCGCCAGCGCCTGGTGGAGGTCTGGGAAAGCGCGGTGCGCGCTACCCACCACTTCCTCGGCGAAGACGACATCCAGTTCTTCAAGCCCCTGGTACGCGACGCCTATCTGGATTCAATGCGGCTCACCTGCCTGCGTGACGCCGCAGGCCGCATCGCCGGTTTCATCGGTACGACCGGAGACCGGGTGGACATGCTCTTCGTCGATCCCGCGCAGCATGGCCGGGGCATCGGCCGCGCACTGCTGGAGCACGCCCTGGCTTGTGGGGCCCGGACGGTCGATGTTAACGAACAGAACCCGCAGGCAGTGGGCTTCTTCCTGCGCATGGGCTTCGTCCGGGCCGGTCGCTCGGAAATCGACGCCCTGGGCAAGGCGTTTCCCGTCCTGCACCTGGTCAAGGAATAGACCCGGGTCGGGCTCGCGATCCCCATGCGGTATCGGTGGCGATGGGTATCGCTCCGCTCGCTGAGCGCCGCCCGATCCATCCTACGAAGCTTGTAGGGGCGAATTCATTCGCCAAGCAGGCCGCGGGCCTGCCCGTCGAATTGCCGACAGATTACCCCTGCGGTTGCTGCACGATGATGGTCTGCGCCGGCATGGGCGCTGGGAAGTCGGTACCGAGGGCGTCCTTGATGGTGCGGTTGGAGTCGAAATACACCTGCCAGTAGTTGTCGTTGTGGCAGTAGGGACGCACCGCCAGCACCGGGCCAACGAGGTTGAACTCGAGGATTTCCACATCCACCGGCGGGTCGGTGAGGACGTTGGAGATGGCGGCGATGCGCTGCTTGAGCAGGGCAACGGCGGCCTGGTAGTCGGCGGCGCCGGACAACTGGGCCTTCAGCTCCACACGGCGGAAGTCGTTGTGGCTGAAGTTCTGGATGTTGTCGCTGAAGATCTTGTTGTTGCCCACCAGGGTCATCACGTTGTCCGGGGTGTTGATAGTGGTGGCGAACAGACCGATCTCCTTCACCGTGCCGACCACCCCGCCGGCGCTGATGAAATCGCCCACCTTGAACGGCCGCAGGACGATGATGAAGCCACCCGCCGCGAGGTTCGCCAGCAGTCCCGACCAGGCCATGCCGATGGCCAGGCCGACCGCTGCGATCAGTGCCGCCAGGCTGGTGGTCTGGATGCCGAAGTAGCCGAGGATGCCCACCACCAGCAGGATGTTCAGGGTCACGGTGATGAAGGAGCCGACGTAGCGCAGCACGGTCGGGTCCGCCTTCTGCCGCTCCAGGGAACGCTGGACCAGGCTTACCGCGAAGTTGATCAGCCAGCGGCCGATCACCCAGAAGGCGATGGCCGCGAGGATCTTGATGCCGAAGGTGGTGGCGTACTGCATGACAGTGGTCATGAACGCGCTGACTTTCTCGGTACCTACATTGACGATCGTTGTTTCATCCATGGCGAAGCACCTTGCAGGAGAGAAGTGGCCTCGAAAAAGCTAGCACGGCGCCGGTAAAGTGCCTGTCCGCCGGGCATCGTGCGCCCATCCTACGAATTAAACGGCGAGTTCCCAGAGCGGCATCACGGTCACCCGCACCTCGGGGTCGTGGCTGCCGCCGCCGAGGATGACCCCGCGCAGGGGCGAGACATCGGAGAAGTCGCGACCCCAGGCCAGGGTGATGTGCTCCAGGTTGGGCAGGATGTTGTTGGTGGGGTCGAAATCCACCCAGCCACTGCGCGGGCAGTAGACCGACACCCAGGCGTGGGAGGCATCGGCGCCGATCAGCCGTGGCTGACCGGGCGGCGGCTGGGTCAGCAGGTAACCGCTGACGTAGCGCGCCGCCAGCCCGCGGGAGCGCAGGCAGGCGAGCATCAGGTGCGCGAAGTCCTGGCAGACCCCGCGACGGCGCTCCAGCACCTCGGTCAACGGCGTCGCCACCTGGGTGGCGTCGGCATCGAAGGCGAACTCGCTGAAGATCTTCTCCATCAGCGCGGCCGTGCCCTGCAGCAGCGGCCGACCCGCCGGAAAACTGCCGGCGGCGTACTCGGCGAACTGGCGCTTGATGCGCACATAGGGCGACTCCACCCGGTAGCGGCAGGCGTCCAGTTCGATGGGCGACAAGGCGCGGCCGGTATAGGCCAGGCTCGCCGGCACCAGCTCCCAGGCCGGCGAGGCAGCCAGGTCGATCGGACCGTGGGGCAGCACCTCGACTTGCAGGCGGGTGTTCACCTGCAATTCGTCATGAGGGCGCTCGAAGGCCAGGCGCGTCAGCGGATTGCCGAACACGTCCAGCAGGTCCTGGCGCAGGGTGGGCTCCGGCTCCACCAGCAATTGCTGGCCGCTGCACCGCTGCCAGGGGCAGTCCCGCGGCCAGAGGTGGACCAGCTGCTGGGACAGGGAAACCGGCGCCGAATAGCGATAGTGGGTGTCGTGGAACACCTGGTAGCGGGCGCCCTGCACAGGGGCGATGGACTGGGCTTGCGCTCGCATCAGGTGGACACCGTTTGCTGGCTGACATCGTCGACGTGGGCAAAATAGCGCAATCCGAGGCGATCGGAGACCTGTCCGACGTTCTGCGCGATCTCCCGCAGCAGCCCGGCCAGGCCGGCGAGCACTTCATCGAGGCTTTCGCTGCCGAACAGCGGGTCTTCCAGGGTCGCCAGGTCGAAGGCCAGCAGGCGCCCGATCAGGCCGCTGAGCACCAGCTCCTGGGGCGCGCCGAACTCCAGGTGCAGACGCCCCAGGGAGCGCTCCAGCGCCTGCAACTGGAAGCGCAGGGCGTGGGGGTTCTGCTCGTGCAGGAGGAGCAGGTCGAGTACCGGGATCAGCTGCGGCGAGGCCAGGTAGCGCGAGCGGTAGGTGATGGTGCTGTTGCCCAGCTCCAGCAGCCAGTCCAGGGCAACCGGGTCCCAGGCGGCGCCGCCTTCGAGGAAACCGGCGATGCTCTCGGCATAGAACTGCACCCGCTCGATGCGCCGGCCGATCATCAGGAAGCGCCAGCCGTCGTCGCGGGTCATGTCGTCGAGGGCGAAGCCCGACAGGGCCGCCAGGGACATCAGCAGGCGGTTGAGGAAGTCCAGGGCCTCGCCCAGGTCGGTGCGCGCAGGGTCCAGCGCCTGGGCCTCGCGGTTCAGCTCCAGCACCGCGTGCCAGTTCTCCCGCGACAGCCGGCCGCGCACCTGGGCCGCGGCCCAGTGCAGACGACGCAGGTTGGCGCTGACGCTGCTGGGCCATTCGTCGTCCAGCAGGGCCGCCAGCAGGCGCTCCTCCAGGGGCTCGTCGCCCAGCGGCAGCAGGCCGATGGCGCCGGCCAGCTGCAGGGCCGATTGCAGCGCCTGTTCGTCGCCGTCGGCATCCACGTAGCGCGACAGCACCACCCGCAGCAGGCGCGCGCCGTCATCGCAGCGCTCGCCATAACGGCCGAACCAGTAGAGGTTTTCCACCACCCTCGAGGGCAGGTAGGGGTCCTGGCGGATCAGGTCGCGCGCGCCGAGGGTACGCGGGCGCAGGGGCTCGCCCACCACCGGCAGGTCGGCCAGCACCCAGGTGTCCTTGCTGGCGCCGCCGCGCTGCATGGAGACCACTTCGGCATCGGCCGCCGAGGCCACGCGCGTCAGGCCGCCGGGCATCACCCAGTAGCGGCCGTCGCTGCCGGCCACGGCGAAAACGCGCATGCCGATGGCCCGCGACTGCAACTCGCCGCGCTCGCCGTCGCCCTGCCAGACCGGCGCCTGGGACAGCTGCGCCATGCGCTGGGCGACATAGGCATGGGGATGGGCCTGCAGGCGCTTGCGCAGGGACAGCAGGGCGCCATCTTCCAGGGCGTGGCCGAACAGCGGCTCGAAGCTCTGCGAGGGGAAGGCCGGCTTGATCACCAGCCCGGCGAGGCCCTCCAGGGACTTACCCATCCCCTGCCCGGTGCCGCACCACCAGGTGCCCACCGTGGGCAGCAACAGCTCTTCGCCGAGCAGGCGCTGGCTGACCCGTGGCAGGAAGCCGAGCAGGCCGGGCGACTCCAGCACGCCGCTGCCCAGGGCATTGGCCACTAGCACCCGGCCGTGGCGCACCGCGTCCAGCAGGCCGGGCACGCCCAGGGCCGAATCGGTGCGTAGCTCCAGCGGGTCGCAGTAATCGTCGTCGAGGCGGCGCAGCACGGCGTGGACGCGCTTCAGGCCGCCCAGGGTCTTGAGGTAGAGGGTGGCGTCGCGCACCGTCAGGTCATGGCCCTCCACCAGCGGGAAGCCGAGCTGGCGCGCGAGGTAAAGGTGCTCGAAATAGGTCTCGTTGAAGCGCCCCGGGGTCAGTAACACCACCAGGGGCGTCTCGCCGTCGCTGGGGGCCTGGCTGATCAGGGTTTCCTGCAGGGTGCGGAAGTAGCCGGCCAGGTACTGCACCCGCAAGTCGCGGTAGAGCTCCGGCAGGGCGCGGGAGACGATCTGCCGGTTCTCCAGGGCGTAGCCAGCGCCGGAGGGCGCCTGGGTGCGGTCGGCCAGCACGTGCCAGCGGCCGTCGGCGTCGCGGGCCAGGTCCACCGCGTAACTGTGCAGGAAGATGCCGCCGGGCGGCTGTACGCCCTGGCAGGGCCAGAGGAAGTTGGGATGGCCGAAAACCAGCTCACTGGGCAGGAGCCCCTCGGCCAGCAGCTGCTGCTCGCCATAAAGGTCGGCCAGCATGGCGTTGAGCAGGCGCGCGCGCTGCGCCACGCCGGCGGCAATGGGCTGCCATTCCTCGGCCGAGAGCAGGTTGGGCAGCAGGTCGAGTTCCCAGGGACGGTCGGTGCCCTTGGGGTCGGCGTAAACGTTGTAGGTGACGCCATTTTCCTGGATCTGCCGCGCCAGCAGCTCCTGGCGCTGCTTCAGCTGGGCGGGCGTGGCGCGCTCCAGTTGCTGGAACAGGCGCTGCCAGTGCGAGCGCACCGCGCCCTCGGCATCCAGCAGCTCGTGATAGGCCGTGGCGGTCAGGGGATAGTTGTCTAGCAGCTCGGACATCGACAGGCTCGGCAGAAGGGCAGCAGGGAAACTTTAGCGGACGCGGCGCCCGGCCGCAGCGGCGCCGGCCGGGACACCACCCTTGCAGCCTACAGGCGACGCAGGTCCAGGGTCATGGGCAGTTCGTCGTCGACCAGCGGCTGACCGACCTGCAGCTTGCCCGGGGTGTGCCCGTGACGGAAGAAGCGCGCCAGGCGCCGGCTTTCCGCCTCGTACGCGTTCACCGGGAAGCTGTCGTAGCTACGCCCGCCAGGGTGCGCCACATGGTACTGGCAACCGCCGAGGGAGCGCTGCATCCAGGTGTCCACCAGGTCGAACACCAGCGGCGCCTGCACGCCTATGGTGGGCTGCAGGCAGGAGGCCGGCTGCCAGGCGCGATAGCGCACGCCGGCGACGAACTCGCCGACCCGCCCGGTGGGCTGCAGCGGCACGGGATGGCCATTGCAGGTGAGCACGTAGCGGTCCGGGGTCATGCCGCTGACCTTCAGCTGCACCCGCTCCAGGGAGGAGTCCACGTAGCGCACGGCGCCGATTGCGGCGCCCTCCTCGCCCAGCACGTGCCAGGGTTCCAGGGCCTGGCGCAATTCCAGGTCGATGCCCTTCACCGAATAGTCGCCATATTTCGGGAAACGGAACTCGAAGTGCGGGGCGAACCATTCGCCGCGCAGCGGATAGCCAGCGGCGTTGAACTCATGGACCACGTCTTCGAAGTCCTGCTGGACGAAGTGCGGCAGGAGGAAACGGTCATGCAGCTCGGTGCCCCAGCGCACCAGCTTCGGCGGCTGGTAGGGCTCGTTCCAGAAGCGCGCCACCAGGCCGCGCAGGAGCAATTGCTGGGCCAGGCTCATGCGCGCATGGGGCGGCATTTCGAAGGCGCGCAGTTCCAGCAGGCCGAGGCGGCCCGTGCTGCTGTCCGGCGAGTAGAGCTTGTCGATGCAGAACTCGGCGCGGTGGGTATTGCCGCTGACGTCCACCAGCAAGTTGCGCAACAACCGGTCCACCAGCCAGGGCGGGCAGTCGGCGCCGGGCTCGGGCATCTGCCTGAAGGCGATCTCCAGTTCGTAGAGGGCATCGTTGCGCGCTTCGTCCACCCTCGGTGCCTGGGAGGTGGGGCCGATGAACAGGCCGGAGAAGAGGTAGGACAGCGAGGGGTGGTTGTGCCAGTAGCTGATCAGGCTGCGCAACAGGTCGGGACGGCGCAGGAAGGGCGAGTCCGCCGGCGTGGCGCCGCCCAGCACGAAATGGTTGCCGCCGCCGGTGCCGACATGGCGGCCGTCGACCATGAACTTCTCGCTGGACAGCCGGCTCTGCCGCGCCGCTTCGTAGAGGAATTCGGTGCGTTCCACCAGTTCGTCCCAGTTGGCCGAAGGGTGGATGTTCACCTCGATCACTCCCGGGTCCGGGGTAACGCGGAAATTGACCAGGCGCGGGTCGCTGGGTGGCTCATAGCCTTCCAGCAGCACCGGGCAGTCCAGTTCTCCGGCCGTGGCCTCGATGGCGGCGACCAGTTCCAGATAGGCCTCCAGCTCGTCCAGGGGCGGCATGAAGAGGTAGAGCCGGCCCTCGCGGGGCTCGGCGCAAAGGGCGGTGCGGACGATACCGGCGGCGGACTGGTGCAGGCGCGGCTCGCGGGCTTGTGCCGTGGGGCACGGGGCGCCGTCACGCAGTTGCTGGCGGATCTGCGCGGCACGAGGCAATGGCGGGAAGGTCTGGCCGGGATCAGCCGGATTCACATAGGGATAGTCGGCCTCACTGGCCCAGGGCTGGGAGTCCAGCGGCAGGCGGTAGCCCAGGGGCGAATCGCCGGGGATCAGCCGGCAATATTCGTCGCGCAGGTACCAGCGGCCGCTTTCCCAGGCGTCGCCCGCAGCACTGCGCGCCAGCGGCAGCACCTGGCCGACCACATCCCCGAGGCCTCGCTCGAAAACCCGGCGCAGGCGCTCGCGCTCCAGCGGGTCGGCCAGGCGCGCATCTTCCGGGGTGACGTTGGCGGGCAGCTTGCGCTCGCGCCAGAGGTAGTAGAACCAGTCCTCGAACGCCGGGAACTGGTGCTCCGCCGAAACGCCCAGGCGCCCGGCCACTCCCTTGAGAAAGCGCGCGGCGAGTAAGGCGTCGGCGCCATAGCTGCGGCTTTCGTCGGCATAGAGCGCCGGGTCCTGCCAGAGGCTTTCGCCGTCGCGGCGCCAGTAGCAGTTCAGCGACCAGCGCGGCAGCTGCTCGCCGGGATACCACTTGCCCTGGCCGAAGTGCACGAGCCCCTGGGGCGAATAGTGTCGGCGCAGGCGGTAGAACAGGTCAGCGGCGAGCAGGCGCTTGTGCGGCCCCAGGGCGGCGGTGTTCCACTCGGGATCGTCAGGGTAATCGATGGCGATGAAGGTGGGCTCGCCGCCCATGGTCAGGCGCACGTCGCCACGAACCAGGTCGGCGTCGATGCGTGCGCCCAGTTCGCGGATGGCCTGCCATTGTTCCTCGCTATAAGGCTTGGTCACCCGAGGCGCCTCCCAGACCCGCTCGACGCGCATCTCGTGGGCGAACTCGCACTCGCTTTCCTCCACCGCACCGCTGATGGGCGCCGCCGAGGACGGTTCCGGGCTGCAGGCCAGGGGAATATGGCCCTCCCCGGCGAACAGGCCGGAGGTCGGGTCCAGGCCGATCCAGCCGGCGCCCGGCAGGTAGACCTCGCACCAGGCGTGCAGGTCGGTGAAGTCCACCGCGGTGCCGCTGGGACCGTCGAGGGACTTCTGGTCGGCGGTGAGCTGGATCAGGTAGCCGGAGACGAAGCGTGCAGCCAGCCCCAGATGGCGCAGCAGCTGCACCAGCAGCCAGGCCGAGTCGCGGCAGGAGCCGGAGGCCTTCTCCAGGCTCTCTTCCGGGCTCTGCACGCCGGGCTCCATGCGAATCAGGTAGCGGATATCCCGCGACAGCTGCTGGTTGAGCGCCACCAGGAAATCGACGCTGCGCTTGGGCGTAAGGTCGATGCGCGCCAGGTAATCGGCGAACAGCGGCGTCTCCGGCAGGCAGCTGAGGTAGGGCGCCAACTCGCGCTGCTCGTCGGCGGTGTAGCTGAAGGGAATCTGCTCGGCGTAGGGCTCGAGGAAGAAATCGAAGGGGTTGAACACCGCCATCTCGGCGACCAGGTCGACCTCCACCTTCATCTCGCGGGTCTTTTCCGGGAAGACCAGCCGCGCCAGGTAGTTGCCCTGGGGGTCCTGTTGCCAATTGATGAAGTGCTTGCCGGGCGCCACTTTCAGGGTATAGCCGAGGATTCGCGTACGGCTGTGGGGCGCCGGCCGCAGGCGGATGATCTGCGGGCCGAGGTTGACCTCGCGATCGTAGCGATAGTGGGTGACGTGGTGCAGAGCGACATGGATCGACACGGCGTGCCTCCTGCGGGCCTGGACGATGTGGGAGCCGCGCAAGACTTGTGCCAGCCCCCGAACCGTTGATTTTCGGCCCGTCCGAGCACTGGAAACGGGCCGTCTTCGCACCCGGATGGCACGACCGCACAAAAATGGTTCGCGAGCGGCCGCAACTGGCGGGTGAACTCCAAGCCTAGCGGCCTAAAATGAAGAACAACGGAATTCGCGCCGGGCTTTTTAGGCCGATTGGTCATAAGCGCTGCGAATACCTGTGGGGGCGAATGATGGGTATCGCGTTGCTCCACCCATCCTACGGCCTTTGGTAACTCCACAGCCCCGGTGCGGGTCCCTTCTCGAAGTCTGGCCGACCCGGAAACAAAAACGCCAGCCCAAAGGCTGGCGTTTCCATCAGCGCGGCGCCACCGGCCGCTTGGCCGGCTTCTTCTTGCCACCGCCCTTCTCGGACGCAGCCGCCTTGTTCTCCGCCTGCTTGCGGGCGAAAGCCGCGGCCTTGGCCTGTTCGCGCTTGTCCCAGGGATTACTGCCGTCGCTGCCGCGCGGCGGCAGGCCGGTGTGCTGGGTCAGCATCGCCTTGCCCACCTTCTTGCTGCCGGCCGGAGTGGAGTTCTTGCGCCGGGCGCTGTGGTACTCGTCCGTGGCGGGCTGGTAGGCCGGAATCAGTTGGTGCTTGCCGTTGCCGATCAGGTCGCCACGGCCCATGCGCTCCAGGGCTTCGCGCAGCATCGGCCAGCCCTTGGGATCGTGGTAGCGCAGGAAGGCCTTGTGCAGACGACGCTGTTCCTCGCTCTTGACGATCTTCACCCCTTCGCTCTTGTAGGTGACCTTGCGCAGAGGGTTCTTGCCCGAGTGGTACATGGCGGTGGCGCTGGCCATGGGCGACGGGTAAAAGGCCTGCACCTGGTCGGCGCGGAAGCCGTTGCGCTTGAGCCAGAGGGCGAGGTTCATCATGTCCTCGTCCGTGGTGCCGGGGTGGGCGGCGATGAAATACGGGATCAGGTACTGCTCCTTGCCCGCTTCCTTCGAGTACTTCTCGAACATCTGCTTGAAGCGGTCATAGGAACCGATGCCGGGCTTCATCATCTTGCCCAGCGGCCCTTCCTCGGTGTGCTCGGGGGCGATCTTCAGGTAGCCGCCGACGTGGTGGGTCACCAGTTCCTTGACGTACTCGGGGGACTCCACGGCCAGGTCGTAGCGCAGGCCGGAGGCGATGAGGATCTTCTTCACCCCGGGCAGCGCGCGGGCCGAGCGATACAGCTGGATCAGCGCCGAGTGGTCGGTGTTGAGGTTCTCGCAAATGCCCGGCCAGACGCAGGACGGCTTGCGGCAGTGCTTCTCGATCTCGGTGCTCTTGCAGGCGATCCGGTACATGTTGGCGGTGGGGCCGCCCAGGTCGGAAATGACGCCGGTGAAGCCGGGCACCTTGTCACGGATTTCTTCGATCTCGCGGATGATCGACTCTTCCGAGCGGTTCTGGATGATGCGGCCTTCATGCTCGGTGATGGAGCAGAAGGTACAGCCACCGAAGCAGCCGCGCATGATGTTCACCGAGAAGCGGATCATCTCGTAGGCCGGGATCTTCTCCTTGCCATAGGCCGGGTGCGGGACACGGGCGTAGGGCATGCCGAAGACGTAATCCATTTCCTCGGTGGTCATCGGGATGGGCGGCGGGTTGAACCAGACGTCCACCTCGCCGTGCTTCTGCACCAGGGCGCGGGCGTTGCCCGGGTTGGTCTCCAGGTGCAGCACGCGGTTGGCGTGGGCGTAGAGCACCGGGTCGTTGCGCACCTTCTCGAATGACGGCAGGCGGATCACGGTCTTTTCGCGGGTCAGCCGCGGGTTGGGCAGCAGCTGCACCACCTTGGCTTCCTGCGGGTCATCCACCGGGCCCTTCTCCTGCTCGATGGCGCAGGCGGCGGTGTCCTGGGTGTTGACGTAGGGATTGATGATCTTGTCGATCTTGCCCGGACGGTCGATGCGGGTGGAGTCGATCTCGAACCAGCCTTCGGGGGTGTCACGGCGCAGGAAGGCGGTGCCGCGCACATCGCTGATGCTTTCGATGGTCTCACCCCAGGACAGGCGCTGGGCAATCTCCACCACGGCGCGCTCGGCGTTGCCGTAGAGCAGGATGTCGGCCGTGGCGTCCATCAGGATCGAGCGGCGCACCTTGTCCTGCCAGTAGTCGTAATGGGCGATGCGGCGCAGGGACGCCTCAATGCCACCGAGTACCACCGGTACGTGCGTATAGGCTTCCTTGCAGCGCTGGCTGTAGACCAGGCTGGCGCGGTCCGGGCGCTTGCCCGCGAGGCCGCCCGGGGTATAGGCGTCGTCGGAACGGATTTTCCGGTCCGCGGTGTAGCGGTTGATCATGGAGTCCATGTTGCCCGCTGCCACGCCGAAAAACAGGTTCGGCTCGCCGAGCTTCATGAAGTCGTCCTTCGAACGCCAATCCGGCTGGGCGATGATGCCCACGCGGAAGCCCTGTGACTCCAGCAGGCGACCGATGATGGCCATGCCGAAGGACGGATGATCGACGTAGGCATCGCCGGTCACGATGATGATGTCGCAGGAATCCCAGCCGAGCTGATCCATCTCTTCCCGGCTCATCGGCAGGAAGGGTGCGGGACCGAAACACTCGGCCCAGTACTTCGGATAGTCGAACAGCGGCTTCGCAGCTTGCATATTTTTTGACCAGCGGGCTTTTCACGGGGCGCGCAATATAGCACAAATTTTGAGCAAACCCGACGCCCGCGCTGGGTTTCTGCTAGGCCGAACGCAAGCCTGTAGGAAATTACTTACAGAGTGATCACAAATTCTCCAGATCGCTATACTTCTGCCGACATAAGAACCGCCAGGCCGTCGTAGTAGAACTCTTACAAGGAGCGTGCGCGGTGCCTCGTCCAAGCCTCCCCCTCTTCCTGCTCCTTTGCTGGCTCGGCGTCGCCGTGCCAGCGCAGGCGGCTTTCGAGCTGACCCCGCAGAGCAGCGGCGCGTCACTCAATGAGCAGATCGACCTGCTGGAAGACCCGGACGGCAAACTGGGCATTCAGGACATGGCCAGCCCGGCGGTGCAGCAGCGCTTCACGCCGGCCAACGGCCGCGCCAGCGTCGGCCAGAGCCGCAGCGTCTGGTGGGTGCGGGTGCAGCTCAGCCGCAGCAACGACGCCCCGAAGCAGTGGTGGCTGGAGAACGCCGGCATTACCGTCTATCGGGTCAGTCTCTACCTGCCGGACGGCAACGGCGGCTGGATGGCCCGAGAGTCCAGCGAAGCGCTGCCCTTCGCCGAGACTCGCGACTACTCCTACCGGCGCATGCTGTTCAAGCTGCCCGAAATCGGCGCGCAGCCGCTGACCCTGTACTTCCGCAGCTTCGATCCGGCGGGCAACTCCTTCCCGTTGAAGGTCTGGCAGCTGGATGACCTCAAGGAGCTGAAGGCCACCGAGAACCTCGGCTTCGGCCTGGTCTACGGGGTGATCCTGGCGCTCTTCCTCTACAACCTGTTCATCCTGGTGGCGTTGCGCGACCCCGCCTACCTCTGGTACGTGCTGGCCACCGCCTCGGCGCTGGTGTTCATCCTCAGCATGACCGGGCACGGCTTCCAGTACTTCTGGCCGGATGCGCCGGTGCCCCTGTGGTTGGACCGCATCACCCTGCCGGCACTCTGGGGCATCTTCGTCATGCGCTTCACCCAGGAGCTGCTGTACACCCGCCGCGGCCTGCGCTGGGCCGACCGCCTGTTCAACGTGGCCTGCGTGCTCTACGCCATCGCCATCCTGATCAACGTCTTCGGCTACCGCGCGGAGGGTGCCATCCTGATCGCCCTGACCCCGATAGTGACGGTGCCCACCGCCCTGATCAGCGCGCTGATCCGCTGGCGCCAGGGCTTCATCCCGGCGCGCCTCTACCTGATCGGCTACGGCACCGTGCTGATCAGCACCGCGGTGCTGGTGATGCGTGCCGCCGGCATCATCCAGCCGATCAACTTCACCGCCTACATGTTCCCCATCGCCGTCGCCGCCGAATCCATCCTCTTCTCCTTCGCCCTGGCCTACCGCATCCAGATGCTCAAGCAGGAACGCGCCGCCGCCCTGGAGCAGGCCGACCGCGAGAAGGCCGCACGCCTGGCGCAGATGCAGGCCAGCGCCGACGAACTGCAAGCCGCCGTCACCGCCCGGACCGCCGAACTGGCCGCGGCCAACGCGCGCCTCAGCGAGCGCGAGCGGGCCCTGCAGCATGCGGCCTTCCACGATCCGCTGACCGAGTTGCCGAACCGCCGCTACCTGATCGAGCGCACCGAGTCGGCCCTGGCCAACGCCAAGCGCCACGAAGAAGCGCTGGCGCTGATGCTGATCGATCTCGACAACTTCAAGCCGATCAACGATCGCTTCGGCCACGACGCCGGCGACGAGATGCTGCGCACCATCGGCCAGCGCCTGCGCGAGCACGTGCGCGGCGGTGACGCGGTGGCGCGCCTGGGCGGCGACGAATTCGCCGTGCTGATCGGCGGGCCGGACGCCGAAGTCCAGGCCTGCGACCTGGCCCGGCGCCTGCTGGAGGAACTGGCCGCCCCGGTGTGCTACGGCGCGGAGCGGCTGTCGGTGACCATCAGCATCGGCGTGGCGCTCTTCCCGCAGCACTCCCAGCATTTTTCCGGGCTCTACCAGACCGCCGACCGGGCCCTGTACAAGGTCAAGGCCCGCGGCCGCTCGGGACTGGCGGTGTTCGGCGAAGATGGCGAACTGTCCAGCGAGGCCAGCCTGCAGCTGGATGTGCTGAAGATTCGCAGTGGGCTGCTCTAACAACACGGGCCCGTAGGTTGGGTCGGGCGGCGTTCCGCGAGCGCAGCGAAGCCCGACACACCCTTCGCGAATGAATTCGCTCCTACAGGTGATTACCTTCAGGCCAGATAACGCCGCGGCACCCGCGCGGTGACCTTGGTCAGCAGCTCGTAGCCGATGGTGCCGCAGGCCTGGGCCAGTTCGTCCACCGGCAGCTGGGCGCCCCAGAGCTCCACCGGGTCGCCTATCCGGGCTTGCGGCATGTCGCTCAGGTCCACCGCCAGCATGTCCATGGAAACGCGACCGACCAGGGGTACGCGGCGGCCATTGACCACCACCGGGGTGCCGCTGGGCGCGTGGCGCGGGTAGCCGTCGGCATAGCCGCAGCTGACCGTGCCGATGCGCGACGGCCGGGCCGCCTCCCAGGTGGCGCCGTAGCCCACGGTTTCCCCTGCGGCGATCTCACGCACAGCGATCAGCTGGGCGCTGAGGCTCATGGCAGGCTTCAGGCCCAGCTCGGCGGCGCTGAGGTCGGCGAAGGGCGAAGCGCCGTAGAGCATGATGCCGGGACGCAGCCAGTCCATGTGGGCGGCGGGCATGGTCAGGATCGCCGCCGAGTTGGCCAGGCTGCGCTGGTCGAAGTCCAGGGTCAGCAGATCGAGGAAGGCCTCCAGCTGGGCCTCGTTGAGTTCGTGGCCGCGCAGGTCGGCGCAGGCGAAGTGGCTGATCAGGTTGAGTTCCGCCACCTGCGCGGCGCCGCGCAGACGCCCGTGCCAGCGGCGCAGGTCGTCCGCGGTGAAACCCAGGCGGTGCATGCCGGAGTCCAGCTTGAGCCAGACGTTCAGCGGCCGCGCCAGTTCGGCAGCGAGCAGGGCCTCGGCCTGTTCCGATCCCTGCACCACCAGGTCCAGCCCAAGCTGGGCGGCCAGTTGGTACTCGGCCGCCTCGAAGCAGCCTTCCAGCAGCAGTACCCGGGCCTGGTCATCCAGGGCGCGAACCTCGGCGGCCTCTTCCAGGCAAGCCACGGCAAAGCCGTCCGCCTCACCGTGCAAGCTGCTGACCACTTCGCGCACGCCATGGCCATAGGCATTTGCCTTGACCACCGCGAAGGCCTGCCGGCCGGGCGCGCAGCGCTTGGCGACGGCATAGTTGTGGCGAATGGCGGAAAGGTCGACGGCGGCGATCAGCGGACGCATTGCGGCAGGCTCATGAACGAAAACGGGCGCCCATCATACCGCCTGGGCGCCCGCATTCATTGATCTGCAGCTTATTCGTCGTCGAACTGGTAGGCACCTGGCGCGAGGTTCTCGAAGCGCGAGTACTTGCCGAGGAAGGCCAGCCGCGCGGTACCCAGTGGACCGTTACGCTGTTTGCCGATGATGATCTCGGCGACGCCCTTGAACTCGGTCTCGGGGTGGTAAACCTCGTCGCGGTACACGAACAGGATGATGTCGGCGTCCTGCTCGATCGCCCCGGATTCGCGCAGGTCGGAGTTGATCGGGCGTTTGTTCGGGCGCTGTTCGAGTCCGCGGTTCAGCTGGGACAAGGCGATCACCGGACAGTTGAACTCCTTGGCCAGGGCCTTCAGCGAGCGCGAGATCTCGGAAATCTCGTTCACCCGGCTGTCACCACTGGAGCCGGGGATCTGCATGAGCTGCAGGTAGTCGACCATGATCAGGCCAATCTCGCCGTGCTCGCGGGCCAGGCGGCGGGTACGCGCGCGCATCTCGGAGGGGGAGATGCCGGCGGTATCGTCGATGAACAGCTTGCGGTCGTTGAGCAGGTTGACCGCGGAGGTCAGTCGCGGCCAGTCATCGTCGTCCAGGCGACCGGCACGGACCTTGGTCTGGTCGATGCGCCCGAGGGACGCGAGCATACGAATGACGATGGATTCGGAGGGCATCTCCAGTGAATACACCAGGATCGCCTTGTCACTGCGCATCAGGGCGTTTTCCACCAAGTTCATCGCGAAGGTGGTCTTACCCATGGACGGACGGCCGGCGACGATGATCATGTCGGCCGGCTGCAGGCCGCTGGTCAGGTTGTCCAGGTCGTTGAAGCCGGTGGATAGGCCGGTGATGGCGTCGCCGTTGTTGAACAGCTCGTCGATGCGGTCGATGGCCTTGACCAGGATGTCGTTGATGCCCACCGGGCCGCCGGTCTTGGGCCGCGCCTCGGCGATCTGGAAAATCAGCCGCTCGGCTTCGTCGAGGATCTCTTCCCCGGTCCGCCCCTGGGGCGAATAGGCGCTGTCGGCGATGTCGGTGCTGATGCCGATCAGCTGGCGCAGTGTGGCGCGCTCGCGAATGATCTGGGCGTAGGCCTTGATGTTGGCCACCGACGGAGTGTTCTTCGCCAATTCGCCGAGGTAGGCCAGGCCACCGACCTGAGGCAACTGCCCTTCCTTGTCCAATTGCTCGGACAGGGTGACCACATCGAACGGCATGTTGCGCTCGGCCAGCTTGTAGATGGCGCGGAAGATCAGCCGATGATCGTGGCGATAGAAGTCGCCGTCGGACACCTGGTCGAGCACGCGCTCCCAGGCATTGTTGTCCAGCATCAGGCCCCCGAGGACGGCCTGCTCGGCCTCGATGGAGTGCGGCGGCACTTTCAGGGCGGAGGTTTGCAGGTCGAACTGTTCCGGGACGGAGATATCGTTCATGGGCTCAGAAAGAATCTTGGGGTAGAAAGACATCGGGCACGGCATCGCTTTCGCGATGACGTGCCCGATGTTAGCGGCCTTGCAACTGAGTGCAAGTCCACTCGACGACTTGCGACGAACCTGTCCACGATCTACGGCGAGATCGTGAAAAGGCTCTTAGCCAGCGATCACGATCAGCTTGACGGTCGCTTCGACGTCGGTGTGCAGGTGCAGCGCAACGTCGTACTCGCCAACTTGACGGATGGTGCCGTTCGGCAGGCGGACTTCAGCCTTGGCAACCGGAACGCCGGAGGCGGTCAGGGCGTCAGCGATGTCGTGGGTGCCGATGGAACCGAACAGCTTGCCTTCGTCGCCAGCGCTGGCAGTGATGGTCACTTCCAGTTCGGACAGCTGGGCAGCGCGAGCTTCGGCGTTGGCCTTCTTGTCGGCGGCCTGCTTTTCCAGCTCAGCGCGGCGGGCTTCGAACGCAGCAACGTTCTCAGCGGTAGCAGCGGTGGCCTTGCCTTGCGGCAGCAGGTAGTTACGGCCGTAACCGGCCTTTACATTCACCTTGTCGCCCAGGTTGCCCAGGTTGGCGATTTTTTCGAGCAGGATGACTTCCATTTGAGTCTTACCTCTTAACTTTTAACCTTCACCGTTCGCAGGGCCGGCGCCATTCTTGCGCGCCTTGCGTCCGCGAAAATCAATCAGACTGTCGACTATGGCCAGGACCACCAGCAACGGATAGACCAGTTGCATGAACAGCAGCAGCGACACGTACAACCCCACCAGCCAGAAACCGGCCAGTCCGCCTTGTTTGGCCAGCCCATGCAGCAGGGCCAGCCCGGCGATTGCCAGCGGTACACTGCAGATCGGCGTCAGCATCGCCAGCTCCAGGCCCAGGTTCGGACCCAACAGCATGGCGGCCAACAGCCCGAAGGCCAGCGCCGGCGACAATTTCAGGGCGCGGAACTCGCCACCGAAACCACCGGGGTTATACAAGGCTGCCTGCCAGTAGCGGCCGAGCATCAGGCTCAGCACGCTGACCAGCTGCAGCAGCGACGCGATCAGGCCGGTCAGGACCGGCGCGATCATGGCTCCCAGGCGCGCTCGCTCGTCATCCGCCAGTTGCGAATAGACGCCACCCATCACCTGCGGCATGAGCTTTTCCAGCTCCGCCGCCATGGCGGTAATGGGTTCGCGGAACACCGCGCCCAGCACCAGGCTGTAAAGCAGCCCGAGCGCCACGCTGATCATCAGCACCCGCGTCCAGGACACGCTGGAACGCAGCACCAGGGCCAACCCCAGCGCGCCGAGCAACACCATCAGGGTGCGCGGTTCGCCGAAGTACCACCAGCCGAGGGCCGGTAGCAGAGCCCAGGCAAGGATGCCGAGAGCATCGTTCACACCACGCCGCAGCAGCACCAGGCTGCCCGCGGCTGCGCTCAGCCAGAACATCAACGGCAGGGCCGCTGCACCCGCCACCACGAGGATGGCCTGCATGCGACCGCGCATGATGAACTCTGCCAGAGCGCGCATTGGGATCTATCCCTTACCTAGTCGACGGTCCGGTCTCAACGACCGTGGCTGTCGGTGTAGGGCAGCAGGGCCAGGTAGCGGGCGCGCTTGATAGCGGTAGCCAGCTGACGCTGATACTTGGCTTTGGTACCGGTGATACGGCTCGGAACGATCTTGCCGGTTTCGGAGATGTAAGCCTTCAGGGTGTTGAGATCCTTGAAGTCGATCTCTTTCACGCCTTCAGCGGTGAAACGGCAGAACTTACGACGACGGAAGAAACGTGCCATGAACTTGGCTCCTCAATAGACCCGTGGATTACTCGTCAGCGTTGTCGCTGTCGTCGCCTTCTGCGGCAACGTCAGTTTCAACGCGCTCACGGCGCTCGCGGCGCTCGCTGCGGTTTTCCTCGGCCTTGAGCATCTCGGACTGGCCAGTGACGGCTTCGTCGCGACGGATGACCAAGTTGCGGATGACGGCATCGTTGTAGCGGAAGTTGTCTTCCAGCTCGGCCAGGGCCTTGCCGCTGCACTCAACGTTCAGCATCACGTAGTGAGCCTTGTGAACGTTGTTGATGGCGTAGGCCAGCTGACGACGGCCCCAGTCTTCCAGGCGGTGAACCTTGCCACCGTCTTCTTCGATGAGCTTGGTGTAGCGCTCAACCATGCCGCCAACCTGCTCGCTCTGGTCCGGGTGAACCAGGAAGATGATTTCGTAATGACGCATAAATGCTCCTTACGGGTTGTAGCCTGCCAACATAGTGGTCAGGCAAGGAGTGAATATCTCGTTTTGGCTTGCCGGTGAGAGGGCACGCAATAGCCTGCCCTCACGGCAAGGGGCGACATTCTAGAGAAGGGGTTGATGCCACGCAAGGAAGATTGTCGATTATTTGAACAGCTGGAAACGGGTGTGCGGAGCCCGACCTTGCATCGAGCCCCGCCAAGCCTGGAGACCTCGGGTTTCAGGCCTTCAGCTTTCTCTGCCGCACCGCCTCGAACAGGCAGACGCCTGTCGCCACCGAGACGTTCAGGCTGCTGACGCTGCCAGCCATGGGCAGCTTGACCAGGTAATCGCAGTGCTCGCGGGTCAGCCGTCGCATGCCCTTGCCTTCGGCCCCCATGACCAGCACCGTGGGGCCGGTCATGTCCTGCTGGTAGACCTCCTGCTCGGCCTCGCCGGCCGTACCGACCACCCAGAGCCCCTTCTTCTGCAGCTTCTCCAGGGTGCGCGAGAGATTGGTCACCGCCACCAGCGGCATCACTTCCGCCGCGCCACAGGCCACCTTGCGCACTGTGGCATTGAGGGTGGCGGATTTGTCCTTGGGTACTATCACCGCCAGGACTCCGGCAGCATCGGCGGTGCGCAGGCAGGCGCCGAGGTTGTGCGGATCGGTGACACCATCCAGGGCCAGCAGCAAGGGCGCCCCCGGGGTCCGCTCGAGCAATTCGTCGAGCATGTTCTCGCCCCAGACCTGGCTGGGACTAACTTCGGCCACCACGCCCTGGTGCACGCCTTCGGCCCACTCGTCCAACTCGTGGCGGTCCTTGTGGCCGACCGCGATGCGGTGCTGCCCGGCCAGGTCGAGCAGGACCTGGACCCGCGGGTCATGCCTGCTTTCCGCCAGCCACAGCTGCTTCACGCGTTTCGGATGATGGCGCAGCAGCGCCTCCACGGCATGCACGCCGTAGACCTTTTCCAACTGACTCATTTCTTGACCTTGCTGGTGGGCGCCTTGGGCTTGGGCGGCCCTTTACGGTGCTTCGAGGGTTTGCTGGCGACCTTGGCCTTCGCTGCCTTGGCCTTCTTCTTCGGCGGCTTGGCCTCGACCTTGCCCGGCTTGTCCAAGGGCTTCTGCGCCGGACGGCTGCCCTTGCTGGCCTTGGCACCCTGCTTGGCTTCGCTGAGCAGGGCCTGTTTGAGGGCGCGGCTCTTGCTCACATCGGTGTTGCCGAGCATTTCCTCGGCCTGGGCGAGCATTTCCGGCGGCACGTCGGGCAGCGCCTGGACTTTGCCGGCGCGATGCCGACGCGGCGCCACCGCGGCCTGGGGTTCATGCCAGGGCTTTTCCTGGGCAGCGCGCGCAGCGGCCTTGGCGCCGCGGCCACGACCCTTGCCGACACGGGGTTCGGCCACGGCCTTGGGCGCTGGCTTCTCCTGCCCGCGCTTCTTGCGACCCACCGGGGCGCTGAGGACGTTCTCGGAAAGCTCGAAGTCGATCTTGCGCTCGTCCAGGTCGACCCGCGCCACCACGACTTCCACCGTGTCGCCCAGGCGGAAACTGCGGCCGCTGCGCTCACCGGACAGGCGATGGTGGATGGGGTCGAAGTGGTAGTAGTCGCCCGGCAGCGCCGTGACGTGCACCAGGCCTTCCACATAGATGTCGATCAGTTCGACGAAGATGCCGAAACCGGTCACTGCCGAGATCACGCCGGGGAAAGTCTCGCCCACGCGGTCGCGCATGTACTCGCACTTCAACCAGTTGGTGACGTCGCGGGTGGCCTCGTCGGCGCGTCGCTCGGTCATCGAGCATTGTTCGCCGAGCTGTGCCAGGCGCGCCTCGTCGTAGGGATAGATGCGCGCCTTGGGCATGCTCGCCGCGCCTGCGCGCTGCACGTGGTCGCTGGCCCGCTTGGAGCGGATCAGGCTGCGGATGGCGCGGTGCACCAGCAGGTCCGGGTAGCGACGGATGGGCGAGGTGAAGTGGGTATAGGCGTCGTAGTTGAGGCCGAAGTGCCCGACGTTATCGGGGCTGTACACCGCCTGACTGAGGGAGCGCAGCATCACCGTCTGGATCAGGTGGAAGTCCGGACGCTCGCGCACCTTCTCCAGCAGCGCCTGGTAGTCGCTGGGGGTCGGCTCGCCCTTGCCGCGGTTGAGGGAAAGCCCCAGTTCGGCGAGGAACTGCCGCAGCTTGTCCAGGCGCTCGCTCGGCGGGCCATCGTGGATGCGGTAGAGCGCCGGGATCTCGTGCTGCAAGAGGAAGCGCGCAGTGGCCACGTTGGCGCAGAGCATGCATTCCTCGATCAGCTTGTGGGCGTCGTTGCGCTGGGTCGGCAGGATCTCGGAGATCTTGCGGTCGGCGCCGAAGACGATGCGCGTCTCCTGGGTCTCGAAGTCGATGGCGCCACGCACCTGGCGAGCCGCCAGCAGCACCTTGTAGAGCTTGTAGAGCTGCTCCAGGGGCTTGACCAGGTTCGGCAGCTGCTCGGCGAACAGCCTGGCCTCGGTCGACTCCGGGGTTTCCAGGAACTGGCTGACCTTGGTGTAGGTGAGCCGCGCATGGGAATGGATGACCGCTTCGTAGAACTCGTAGCCAGTGAGCTTGCCTGCGCGGGAGATGGTCATGTCGCAGACCATGGCCAGGCGGTCCACCAGCGGGTTCAGGGAGCAGAGGCCGTTGGACAGCACCTCCGGCAGCATCGGGATGACTTTTTCCGGGAAGTACACCGAGTTGCCGCGATTGGTCGCTTCCTCGTCCAGCGCCGAGCCCACCTTTACATAGTGGGAAACGTCGGCGATGGCGACGATCAGGCGCCAGCCGCCGCCTTTGCGGGCTTCGGCATAGACGGCGTCGTCGAAATCGCGGGCGTCCTCGCCGTCGATCGTGACCAGCGGCAGGTCACGCAGGTCGATGCGCTTTTCCTTGTCCTTCTCGGCCACCTCGGGCTTGAGCTTCGCGGCCTCCTTGACCACGGCGGCGGGCCACTCGTGGGGAAGGTCATAGCTGCGCAGGGCGACTTCGATCTCCATGCCCGGCGCCATGTAGTCGCCCAGCACCTCTACCACCTCGCCCTGGGCCAGGCGGAAATTGCTCGGCCACTGCTCGATCTTCACCTGGACGAACTGGCCGTGCTTGGCAGTGCCCTGCTTGCCCGCGGCAATCAGCACTTCCTGCTGGATCTTCGGATTGTCCGCGACCACGCGGGCGATCCCGCTTTCCTCGAAGAAGCGGCCAACCAGGGTTTCGTGGGCGCGCGCGATTATTTCCACCAGCGCCCCTTCGCGACGACCACGTCGGTCGAGGCCGGCAACTCGCGCCAGCGCTCGGTCACCGTCGAATACCAGGCGCATCTGCGCCGGGCTGAGGAAAAGGTCGTCGCTGCCGTCGTCGGGAATGAGGAAGCCGAAGCCGTCGCGGTGGCCACTGATGCGGCCGCAGATCAGATCGAGCTTGTCGACCGGCGCATAGGTGCCCCGGCGGGTATAGATAAGCTGGCCGTCACGCTCCATGGCGCGGAGGCGGCGACGCAGAGCCTCCAGCTGTTCGTCGGTGGTCAGGCCGAATTCTTCCACCAGCTGTTCCCGGCTGGCAGGCGCACCGCGCTCGTCGAGGCGCTGCAGGATCAGCTCGCGGCTGGGAATGGGGTTCTCGTATTTTTCCGCCTCGCGAGCGGCCTCGGGGTCGAGGTTCTGCCAATCGGCCATTAGAGAGTGATCACCTGTTCATTCATAGTTGGGTTTGCCATATGCCTATTGAAGCGCGAATTCCGATTGTCGGTCAGCTTAGGCGGAAGAATAATTTTTTTCGCGCTCAGGGGTTTACAACACAAAAGTCGGCTCGTATAGTTCGCGCCCACAGCGTCGCTGAGACGTTGTAACCGGAAGCTGATGAGCAATCATCGCATCCAGTGCCCAGGTGGCGGAATTGGTAGACGCACTAGGTTCAGGTCCTAGCGGTGGCAACACCGTGGAAGTTCGAGTCTTCTCCTGGGCACCATTTTCAGAAGCCGAGCCGCACAGCTCGGTTTCGCGTTTAACGGATCGTACGGATCCGTATCGACTACCTCGATGAAGTCCGTATAAGTCGATGAGCGATCATCGCAATGTGCCCAGGTGGCGGAATTGGTAGACGCACTAGGTTCAGGTCCTAGCGGTGGCAACACCGTGGAAGTTCGAGTCTTCTCCTGGGCACCACTCTTCAAACACAAAGCCGAGCTCAGCTCGGCTTTGTGCTTTCTGCATGTCGACGATCAGCCCCGCCACCCCGATCCCGCAATGGGGCCAGGCTTGCGCCCGGCCCGCCCTTGGCCTCCTTCTATGCCTTGAACTGCCCGAGGCTGGCCTTGAGCTGATCGGCCAGGCCAGCGAGCACCCGCCCACTGCTGGCAGTCGCGGCCACCGCTTCGGCCGCCAGGCTGGCCTCGGCATGGATAACATCCACTCGGCCACGTACACCATCGGCGCCAGCTGCCTGTTGCTCGGCCGCGCGAGCCGCCGCCTGCACCGCGCCGTGCACCTGCTCCACGGCCTGCTGCACACCTTGCTGCAGGCGCTCGCTGTCACGCAGCGCCTCCAACCCCTCGACCGCACGCTCCCGGGCCTGGGAAATGGCCGCCACCGCCTCGCGCGCCCCGGTCTGCAGGGCGGTGATGTGTTCCTGGATATCGCCGGTGGATTGCTGGGTCTTGCTGGCGAGCGCGCGCACCTCGTCCGCCACCACGGCGAAACCGCGCCCGCTCTCCCCTGCCCTGGCCGCCTCGATAGCGGCGTTCAGCGCCAGCAGGTTGGTCTGCTCGGCAATGCCATGGATAACCGACAACACCATCTCGATCTGCTCGCTCTGCCGCGCCAGCCGCTCAATCACCGCGGAACCGTTCTGAACCCGTGCTTCCAGGTTCTCGATCAGGCCACCCACCTTGCGCGCGATGGCCGCATTGTCCTGAGCGGCCTGGCGGATCTCGCCGACCTGGCGCAAGGTGCTCTGCATCGCATGGCTCTCGGCCTGGGCCTCCGCCACCATGCCGGACAGCGCATTCAGGCTGCCCTCCACTTCACTGCGCTGGCGTTGCGCCGCCGCCTCGGCCGACTGGCTGCGCTGGGACAACGCCACGATCTCGACCCCGGTGCGCTGCGCCACCTCTCCCGCCTCGCGGACTATGGGCTGCAACTTGTCGACGAAGCGGTTCACCGCCGCGGCCATCTCACCCACCTCGTCGCGACTGTCCAGCTTGACCCGGCGGGTCAGGTCGCCCTCACCGGCGGCCAGGTCATCCAGGGCACCGATCAGCAGCCGCAGACGTACCACCACGCGCCGCCCGAGCACCAGGGCCAGCACCAGCAGCATACCCAGGCCTACCAGCACCAGCCCAAGGCCGATGCGCCAGCGCAACTCTCCCGCTGCCGCCTCCACTGCCTGACGGGTACCGGCGCTCATGTTGCCGGCCGCCTCGCGCGCCGACTGCAGGCGCGCGGTCAGTGCCGTGCTGCTTTCGCTGGCGGCGCCGGCAAGGCTCTCGCCCACCAGCTCGCCGCCACTGGCGATCAGGGCGGCGAAGCGCTGGTCCAGCGCCTTCAGCTGCTGCTCCACCGAAGCCGTGGACACCCCCATGCGCACCTTGCCGATCTCCACGCCATTGGGGCTGATGGAGGCGTCCACCAAGTAGACGGAAGGATCGTCGGCCGCCGCGTTCAGCACCTTGTCCAGCGCCCGCTCCCCCTGCCCCTTGGCCAGCAGGGCCTTGATCTGGGGATTTTCGCGATTGAGGTAACGCGTCAGATGCTGACCGGTAGCATCGTCGTAGACCACGAAGAGCACATTGGGATTGCGCTGGGCGCGGCGGGCGAACTCGGAAAGCGTCGGCACGTCGTTGTCCCACATGGCTCGCGGCGCCACGGCAGCGAGCAACTGGGCCAGGTCGTTGGCCGATTCCCTGAGGTTCTGCTCCAGGGTCTGACGCAGCTGGCCCTGCTCCTGTTGGAGCCGCTCGCTGAGAGAGGCACCCAGGCGCTCGCGGGTCTTGCCGGAGAGTGCGCTCAGGCTACCGGACACTTCCTGCCCGGCCAGTTCGAGGTCGCCGGCCAGGCGCTTGGTATCGCTCCCCAGCCTCACACCCAGCTCATCAACCAGGGAATTCACTGTGCTTCGCGTCAGGGCAACAGCCACCACCACCTGCACCAGCAGGGCCAGCCCCAGGGCGATGAAGACCGGACGCAGCAAACGACTTTGCAACAGGGAGAGGATGGCTGACACGACTTGTGGCTCCTTAACGACCGTTACCGCTATAACGGCGACAACACGGATTTATTGAGCACCAGCAAAGTACGTGCCGATCAGCAGCGCGACATTCGCAGCCACAGAAACGACAAAGGGCCGCACTGGGCGGCCCTTTGGAGGAGTCAGGAGACTCAGGCGTAGGGGTGACGCAGGACGATCGTCTCGTTACGGTCGGGACCGGTGGAGATGATATCGATAGGCGCACCCACCAGCTCTTCGACGCGCTTGATGTAAGCGCGGGCGTTGGCCGGCAGTTCTTCCAGGCTCTTGGCGCCGACGGTGGATTCGCTCCAGCCCGGCATTTCCTCGTAGACCGGCTGCAGGCCGATGTAGCTGTCGGCGTCGGTCGGCGCGTCAACCAGGACCTCGCCGTTCTGGTCCTTGTAGCCGGTGCAGATGCGGATGGTTTCCAGACCGTCGAGCACGTCCAGCTTGGTCAGGCAGAGGCCGGAGATGCTGTTGATCTCGATGGCGCGACGCAGGATCACGGCATCGAACCAACCACAGCGACGGGCACGGCCGGTGGTGGAGCCGAACTCGTGGCCACGCTTGGCCAGGAAGGCGCCGGTTTCGTCGAACAGTTCGGTCGGGAACGGGCCGGACCCCACGCGAGTGGTGTAGGCCTTGGTGATACCGAGGATGTAGTCCAGGTACAGCGGGCCGAAACCGGAACCGGTGGCGGTGCCGCCGGCGGTGGTGTTCGAGCTGGTGACGTAGGGGTAGGTGCCGTGGTCGATGTCCAGCAGCGAGCCCTGCGCGCCTTCGAACATGATGTAAGCGCCCTGCTTGCGCAACTGGTGCAGACGCGCAGCCACGTCGACCATCATCGGCTTGAGCAGCTCGGCGTAGCCCAGGGCCTCGTCCAGGGTTTTCTGGAAATCGACCGCCGGCTCCTTGTAATAGTGCTGCAGCACGAAGTTGTGGTAGTCCAGCAGCTCGCCCAGCTTGGCCGCGAAGCGTTCGCGGTGGAACAGGTCGCCGATGCGCAGACCGCGACGGGCGACCTTGTCTTCGTAGGCCGGGCCGATGCCGCGACCGGTGGTGCCGATCTTCGCATCGCCGCGGGCTTTCTCGCGGGCCTGGTCCAGGGCCACGTGGTACGGCAGGATCAGGGTGCAAGCCGGGCTGATGCGCAGGCGCTCGCGCACCGGTACGCCCTTCTCTTCCAGCTTGGTGATTTCACGCAGCAGCGCATCCGGCGCGACCACCACGCCGTTGCCGATCAGGCACTCGACGTTCTCGCGCAGGATGCCGGACGGGATCAGGTGCAGCACGGTCTTCTCGCCGTCGATCACCAGGGTGTGGCCGGCGTTGTGGCCGCCCTGATAACGCACGACGGCGGCAGCCTGGTCGGTCAGCAGATCGACGATCTTGCCTTTACCCTCATCACCCCACTGGGTGCCCAGGACTACGACATTCTTACCCATAACACTTGTCCTCTTCGCAGAAGCTCGATGCCGGCAGCCGCCGGCGGAAAACACGGAAACTCGTTTGTGGCCGGCCACCTGCGCCGACCATGAAGCCACCTTTAGGAAAGCGCCGCCACCTGCCAGCGCCCCTCACGCAGGACCAATTGGCGATCGCAACCGGCCTCCTGCGCGTTCGCCACTTCCTGCCCCGGCAGAGCCTGGACCACGCGCTGGCCATCGGCGCGCAGGCGCTTGACCTCGTACCAGAGGTAGGGGTCGTGGCTGTCCGGTACCCAGATACCGGAAACCGGCTGGTCCAGCGCCATGTTGCCCAGGGTCACCAGGGTCTTCAGGTCGGTGGAGAAACCGGTGGCCGGGCGGGCACGACCGAAGTCGGCGCCGATGTCGTCGTAGCGGCCGCCCTGGGCGATGGACTGCCCGACGCCCGGCACGAAGGCGGCGAACACCACCCCGGTGTGATAGTGATAGCCGCGCAGCTCGCCCAGGTCGAAATAGAGCGGCAGCTCGGGGTAACGCAATTCGAGGGCGTCGGCGATGGCGATCAGCTCGTCCAGCGCGACATGCACGTCATTAGGTGCATCCATCAGCACGCCCTGGGCCAGATCCAGGACCTCACGTCCACCGCACAGTTCGGCGAGGGCACGGAGCATGGAGGCCAGTTCGCGCGGCAGGTCTTCAGTCAGCTCGGCGACTTCGTCCACCGCCTTGCGCTGCAGGGCGTCGAACAGGCTGCGCTCGACTTCGCCGGAGAGCCCCGCAGCCTTGGCCAGGCCACGGTAGATGCCGACATGACCGAGGTCCATGTGCACGTCGGGCACGGCGGCCAGTTCGAGCATTTCCAGCATCAGGCTGATGACTTCCACGTCGCTGGCCGGACTGGCATCACCATAGAGCTCCGCACCCAGCTGGATCGGGCTGCGCGACGTGGACAGCGCGCGCGGCTTGGCATGCAGCACGCTGCCGGCATAGCACAGGCGATTCGGGCCTTCGCGGCGCAGGGTGTGGGCATCGATGCGCGCCACTTGCGGCGTGATGTCGGCGCGGAACCCCATCAGGTGGCCCGACTGCGGGTCGGTCACCTTGAACGTACGCAGGTCGAGATCCTGGCCTGCGCCAGTCAGCAGCGATTCGAGATATTCAATGTGCGGAGTGACCACGAAGTCGTAGCCCCAACGCTGGAACAGGTCCAGCACCTGGCGGCGAGCTGCCTCGATGCGTGCCGCCTCGGGCGGCAGTACTTCTTCGATACCATCTGGCAGCAGCCAGCGATCTACCGTTGCCATTTCGCCAATCCCCTCTCAGCCGGGCGGCAAGCCATCAGTGAAGCAGATACAGGAGGCCGGTCCCCAGCAACATGCTGGACAGGCCCATCAGGCGGAGATGGCGGTCCTTGAACTCCGCCAACCCAAGCACCGCGGCGCGCCAACGGCGCGGATAGAGGAAGGGCAGGATGCCTTCCAGCACCAGCATCAGACAAAAGGCAATGCCGAGTTCCTGCCACATGATTCCCGCGGACGCAAAAAAGCCGGGATTTCCCGGCTGACCCATGATAACACGTTTTCCCTGCCGGTCACCCCGGCGGACGATGAGCGTCCGCCGGGAGACTGATCAGCGCTTGGCCTTGTCCAGGTAGCGGAAGAACTCGCTGCCCGGATCCAGGACCATCACGTCACCCTTGTTGGAAAAAGCTTCGCGATAGGCCTGGAGGCTGCGGTGGAAGGCATAGAACTCCTCGTCCTGGCCATACGCCTGGGCGTAGATGGAAGCCGCCTTGGCGTCACCATCACCGCGGGTTTCCTCGGCTTCGCGATAGGCCTCGGCCAGCAGTACGCGGCGCTGGCGGTCGGCGTCGGCACGGATACCTTCGGCCAGCTCAGAGCCCTTGGCGCGGTGCTCGCGAGCTTCACGCTCACGCTCGGTGCTCATCCGCTCGAAGACGCTGCGGTTGACTTCCTTGGGCAGGTCGATGGCCTTCACCCGCACGTCCACCACCTCGATGCCGAGTTCCTTGCTGGCCATGCGGTTCAACGCCGCCGTGATGTCCGCCATCAGCGCGTCGCGCTCGCCGGAGACCACTTCATGGAGGGTCCGCTTGCCGAACTGGTCGCGCAGGCCCGCCTCTAGGCGACGGGACAGACGCTCGTCGGCAATCTGCTTCATGCCGGAAGTCGCGGTGTAGAAGCGCTCGGCATCAGCCACACGCCACTTGGCGTAGGCGTCCACCATCACCGCTTTCTTTTCCAGGGTGAGGAAGCGCTGGGTCGGCGAGTCCAGGGTCAGCAGGCGGGCGTCGAACTTGCGCACCTGGTTGACGTACGGAATCTTCATATGCAGGCCGGGCTGAACGTCGGCTTCGACGATGCGGCCGAACTGCAGTAGGACCGCCTTCTCGGTCTGCGACACGATGTAGAGGCTGCTCCACACGAGCAGCGCCACCACCACGCCGCCGATCAGGGCAAACAGCGATTTATTGGTCATCAGCGACTCTCCCTGGAACGCAGATTGCGCTGCTGCAGATCGGTGGCGACGCGCGAGCCCAGGTCACTGCCGCTCGCGGAGGCCGATGCGGCCGGAGCCGCCGGGGCGGGGCTGCCGCCACGATTGTCGATCATCTTGTCCAGCGGCAGGTAGAGCAGATTGTTCTGACCCTCCTTGCCGGTCACCAGGACCTTGCTGGTATTGCCGAGGACATCCTGCATGGTCTCGAGGTACAGACGCTGGCGAGTGACCTCGGGCGCCTTGTGGTACTCGGTAAGCAGCTTGCTGAAGCGGTCGGCCTCACCCTCGGCGCGGGCGATCACTTCATCGCGGTAGCCGTTGGCATCCTCGATGATGCGCTGGGCCTGGCCGCGAGCCTCGGGCACCACGGCGTTGGCATAGGCCTCGGCCTGGTTCTTGGCGCGCTGTTCGTCTTCGCGGGCACGGATCACGTCGTCGAAGGCTTCCTGCACTTCACGCGGGGCGGCCGCGCTCTGCACGTTGACCTGGGTGACCGTGATACCGGTGCGGTAGTTGTCGAGGAAACGCTGCAGGCGCTCCTTGATCTCGCTGGCCATCAGTTCGCGGCCCTCGGTCAGCACCTGATCCATCTCGGTGGAGCCGACCACATGGCGCAGGGCGCTTTCGGTGGCGTGCTGCAGGCTGACCTCTGGCTCGTCGACGTTCAGCACGAAGTCCTGGAGGTTACTGATCTTGTACTGGACAGTGAGCGGCACTTCGACGATGTTCTCGTCCTCGGTGAGCATCTGACCCTGCTTGCTATAGGCACGCTCGCGGGTGACGTTCTCCTGGAACTTGCGATCGATCGGCGGGAAGTAGATGTTCAGACCCGGGCCAACAGTCTCGTAGTATTTGCCGAAGCGCAGCACTACGGCCTGCTCCTGCTCGTCGACCACATAGACGGCGCTGTAAAGCCAGACCACGGCAAGCAGGGCCAGGCCGATGCCGAGCAGGCCGAAACCGCCCGATCTGCCGCCACCCTCGTCGCCGCCACGTTTCTTGCCGCTACCGAACAAGCCATTCAGGCTGTCCTGCAGCTTGCGGAAGGCCTCGTCCAGGTCCGGTGGCCCTTTGCGGTCGCCACCACGGCGTCCACCCCAGGGGTCCTGGTTATTCGAGTTGCCACCCGGCTCGTTCCAAGCCATAGCGCTCTCCATACTGATAAAGCAAAGACGCGCCCACGGCGCGCCCGCCCATGCTACCCAAGCCCGCGGCCCGCGGCAAAATCACCTACACGGGCTTTATTGCAAAGTGTGTTGCTCGAGGAACTCGCTCGGCTGCCAGCCTTCGCGGCTGACCAGTCGATTCAGCTCGACGCGCGGCAAGCGCACCGCCAGCAGGATATCGCCGGCCTCGTCGTGTTCTTCTGTCTGGACCGCACCCAGGGCGAAGAACTGGGCTCGCAACCGGCCGAAACGCTGCGGCAGACGCAGGGTGCCGACGAACAGGTCCTCGCCCAGCAACTCGGCGACGGCCTGCTCCAGCAGTTCGAGGCCGCTGCCATCGCGCGCCGAGAGCCAGACCCGTTCGGGCTTGCCCTCTTCGTCACGCTGAATATGCGGCTCGACGTTTTCCAGGAGGTCCACCTTGTTGTAGACCTCCAGCATCGGCAGCCCCTCGGCGCCGATTTCGCCCAGCACCGCCAGCACTTGTTCGATCTGTGCCATGCGTTCGGGCTCATGGGCGTCGATCACATGCAGCAGAAGGTCGGCGTTGGCGGACTCTTCTAGGGTAGCCCGGAAGGCCTCAACCAGCTTGTGCGGCAGGTGGCGAATGAAGCCCACGGTATCGGCCAGCACGATCGGTCCCAGGTCATCCAGCTCAAGCCGGCGCAGGGTGGGGTCGAGGGTGGCGAACAACTGGTCGGCGGCGTAGACCTCGGAAGCAGTCAGCGAATTGAACAAGGTGGATTTGCCGGCGTTGGTGTAGCCCACCAGGGAGACTGCCGGGATATCCGCGCGCTTGCGCCCGCGGCGTGCCTGCTCGCGCTGGCTGCGGACCTTCTCCAGGCGCTGCTTGATCTGGCGAATGCGCACCCGCAGCAGGCGGCGGTCCGTTTCCAACTGGGTTTCACCCGGGCCACGCAGGCCGATACCGCCTTTCTGGCGCTCAAGGTGGGTCCAGCCACGCACCAGCCGCGTGCTCATGTGATTGAGCTGGGCCAGTTCGACCTGCAGCTTGCCCTCATGAGTACGGGCGCGCTGGGCGAAGATGTCGAGAATCAGACCGGTACGGTCGAGCACCCGGCACTCGAAGGCGCGCTCGAGGTTGCGCTCCTGGCTGGGCGTGAGGATGTGATTGAAGATGACCAACTCGGCCTTCTCGGCCTTGACCAAGTCGTGCAACTCGTCGACCTTGCCGCTGCCGATCAGGAACTTGGCCGTTGGCTGGTGACGGGAAACGGAGACGAATGCCACCGTGTCCGCACCGGCCGAACGTGCAAGTTCCAAGAACTCCTGCGGATCTTCGCGCGCCTCGGGATCTTGGCCCTCCAAATGAACCAGGATGGCCCGTTCACCACCACCAGGGCGTTCGAAAAACAATGCAGTCTCCTATCAGGCGTTGCCCGGCTCAGGCTGCTCCTGCTCGGAAGCACTGGGCAGACGTACCGGACGACTCGGTACAACGGTGGAGATGGCGTGTTTGTACACCATCTGGCTGACAGTGTTCTTCAGCAGGATCACGAACTGGTCGAAGGATTCGATCTGGCCTTGCAGCTTGATGCCGTTGACCAGATAGATGGAAACCGGTACGCGTTCCTTACGCAGGGTATTGAGGTAAGGGTCTTGTAGCGAATGCCCTTTTGACATATGCCGCACTCCTTTAAGGGAAAAATCGTTTTAGTTTTCAAATGAAGAAAGAAGACTGGTACTCCGCCCTACCCCCAAGGATAGACGGTAACCGGCTCGGTCTCAGCTCAATATGGAGACCGACTTCAGGTATTTCAAGGTACGCGGCAGATTGTCGCAAGCCAGGCTATCCAACCAGTACAGGTCGGACCAACTGCGTAACCAGGTGAACTGCCTTTTGGCGAGTTGGCGGGTAGCGATGATACCCCGCTCTTCCATCTCGGCCCGGGTCAGCCCGCCATCCAGGTAATCCCACACCTGGCGGTAACCGACCGCCCTTATAGACGGCAGTCCTGCATGCAAGTCACTTCTGCTGCGCAGCGCTTCGACCTCCAGGATGAAGCCCTGTTCCAGCATCAGGCGAAAACGTTGCGCAATTCTTTCGTGCAACACCTGCCGCTGCGCCGGTGCAATGGCCAGATGCGCGACAGTATAAGGCAAATGCGCCTTACCTGGCGCGTTCCCGGCCAGATTTTGCGCGGCTTGGCGCTGCCGATGGGCGGTCATGGTCAGCCCACTGACCCGATAGACTTCCAGCGCCCGGGTCAGGCGCTGCGGATCGTTGGGATGGATGCGCGCAGCGGATTCCGGGTCCACCGCCGCCAGCTCCCGGTGGAGGGTGTCCCAGCCCTCGCGCGCGGCGCGGGCTTCCAGCTCGGCACGCACCTCGGAATCGGCGCTGGGCATGTCCGCCAGACCTTCCAGCAACGCCTTGTAATAAAGCATGGTTCCGCCCACCAACAGGGGAATCCGCCCTTTGGCGGTGATCTCTGCCATGGCGGCCAGGGCGTCCGCGCGGAATTCGGCGGCCGAGTAGCTCTCGGCCGGGTCGCGGATATCGATCAGGCGATGGGGAAACTCGGCCAGGGTGGCCTTGTCCGGCTTGGCGGTGCCTATGTCCATGCCGCGATAGATCAGCGCAGAATCCACGCTGATCAGCTCGCAAGGCAGGGTTCGCGCCAGCTCCAGGGCCAGGTCAGTCTTGCCGGCAGCCGTGGGACCCATGAGGAAGATTGCCGGCGGCAGCCGCTCAGTCATGCTCAACGACCGCGCAGGAACAGCTTGTCCAGGTCATCCATACCCAGCTGCGTCCAGGTCGGACGCCCATGGTTGCACTGGCCACTGCGTTCAGTGTGTTCCATATCGCGCAGCAGCGCGTTCATCTCCGGCTGTGTCAGCCGGCGGTTGGCGCGTACCGCGCCGTGGCAGGCCATGGTGCCGAGCAACTCGTTCAGGTGGGCCTGGATGCGATCGCTAGTGCCGTATTCCAGCAGATCAGAGAGCACATCGCGCACCAGTTGCGCAGCCTCGGCCTGCTTCAGCAGGGCCGGGATCTGGCGGATCGCCAGGGTTTCCGGCCCCAGGCGCTGCAACTCGAAGCCCAGGCGGCGGAACCATTCGCCATGTTCTTCGGCGCAGTCGGCCTCGCGCTGGCTGACGGCGATGGACTCCGGCACCAGCAGCGGCTGGCCCTTGAGCCCCTCGCTGGCCATGGCCAGCTTCAGGCGTTCGTAGGTGATGCGTTCGTGGGCGGCGTGCATGTCCACCAGCACCAGCCCCTGGGCGTTCTCGGCGAGGATATAGATGCCCTTGAGCTGGGCCAGCGCATAGCCCAACGGCGGCACATCGCCCTGGGACTCGGGCAAGGCCACGGGCGCAGCGGTGGCGGGCAGCGCGGCAAAGAACTCGCGGTAGGCGCCCTGGGCTTCGGCGATCGGCACGCCCGGACCCGGTTGCGGACGTGGCGCCTGGTAACCACCGCCGGAAGATGGGCGCCAGACGGCCTCGGCCGCTGGTTGCTCCAGCATATTGGCGGCAAGGCTCATCTCGGCCTGGGGGCCGAACTCGCCGGCAGCGAGGCCCGTCGGGCGCACCACGGCATCGGTCGAGGCCGGCGCGGCCAACTGGTCCTCCGGACGCACCTCACCCAGGGCTCGATGCAGGGTGCCATAGAGGAAATCGTGGACCATGCGGCTGTCGCGGAAGCGTACTTCGTGCTTGGTCGGATGCACGTTGACGTCGACCACCGCCGGGTCGACCTCGAAGAACAGCACGAAGGTAGGATGCCGGCCGTTGTAGAGCACGTCCCGATAGGCCTGGCGCACGGCGTGGGCGACCAGCTTGTCGCGCACCATGCGGCCATTCACATAGAAGTACTGTAGGTCCGCCTGGCTGCGAGAGAAGGTTGGCAGACCGACCCAGCCCCAGAGGTGCAGGCCATTGCGCTCCACTTCGATGGGCAGCGCCTGTTCCAGGAAGGCCGGGCCGCAGACGGTCGCGACGCGGCGGGCACGGGAAATGGCATCGCGCGCTTCATTCAGCGCGAAGATGGTCTTGCCGTTGTGACGCAGGTGGAAGGCCACGTCGAAGCGGGCCAGGGCCAGGCGCTTGATGACTTCCTGCAGGTGGTCGAACTCGGTCTTTTCCGCGCGCAGGAACTTGCGCCGCGCCGGGGTATTGAAGAACAGGTCGCGCACTTCCACCGAAGTGCCCACGGGATGGGCGGCGGGTTGCACCCGGGCCTCCATGTCGCGACCTTCAGTCTCCACCTGCCAGGCCTGCTCGGCGTCGACGGTGCGCGAGGTCATGGTCAGGCGCGCCACCGAGCTGATGGAGGCCAGCGCCTCACCCCGGAAGCCCAGGCTCATCACCCGCTCCAGGTCCTCTAGGTCGCGGATCTTGCTAGTGGCGTGGCGGGCCAGCGCCAGCGGCAGGTCGTCCGCCGGGATGCCACCGCCGTCGTCGCGCACTCGCAGCAGCTTGATGCCGCCCTGTTCCACCTCGACGTCAATGCGCCGGGCGCCGGCGTCCAGGCTGTTCTCCAGCAGTTCCTTGATGACCGAGGCGGGGCGCTCGACCACTTCACCAGCGGCGATCTGGTTCGCCAGCCGCGGGCTCAGCAGCTGGATGCGCGGCAACTCGCTCATGGCTGGGCCGCCAGGGTCGCGGCGGGGATATTCAGGGTCTGGCCGACCTTGATGTTGTCGTCCTTCAGCGAGTTGGCGCTGCGCAGGGCGGCCATGCTCACCTCGTAACGCTGAGCGATCAGCGCCAGGCTCTCGCCGGAAGTCACCACATGCTCGCGCGGGCCGATGGCGATCTTGCCCTGGTCACGCAGCCAGGCGATGTAGGTGCCGGGCGGCGGGTTCTGCTGGAAGAACTGCTTGATACCGGTCTGGATCGAGCGCGCCAGCGCCTGCTGGTGGCTGGGCGACGCCAGTTTCTGGGATTCGTTATGGTTGGAGATGAAGCCGGTTTCCACCAGGATCGACGGGATGTCCGGCGACTTCAACACCATGAAGCCGGCCTGCTCCACCCGACGCTTGTGCAGCGGGGTGACGCGGCTGACGTTGCTCAGCACCTTCTGCCCGACGTTCAGGCTGGAGGACAGGGTCGCGGTCATCGACAGGTCCAGCAGCACGCCGGCGAGCATGCGGTCCTTGTCGTCCAGGCTGACGCTGCCGACGCCGCCGATCAGGTCGGAGCGGTTCTCGTTGTCGGCCAGCCAACGCGCCGTTTCCGAGGTGGCGCCACGGTCGGACAGGGCGAACACCGAAGCACCGAAGGCGCTGCGGCTGGGCGCGGCATCGGCATGGATGGAAACGAAGAGGTCGGCGCCCTTCTTGCGCGCGATCTCGGTGCGCTTGCGCAGCGGGATGAAGTAGTCGCCGGTACGCACCAGCTCACCGCGGAAGCCCTTCTCCCGGCTGATCTGGCGCTGCAGTTCCTTGGCAATCGCCAGGGTCACGTTCTTCTCATGCTGCCCCTTCGGCCCGAGGGCACCGGGGTCCTCGCCGCCATGGCCGGCGTCGATGGCGACCACGATGTCGCGCTTGCCGCCCGGTACTGGCGGCAGCTTGCTGGGCGCAGGCTGGGTCGGGGTCACGGGAGCCTGGGGCGTGCTGGGCGCGGTGGCTACCTGGGGTGCGCTGGCCTCCTTGGCAGCCGCTTCCTGGTCGAACAGGTCCACTACCAGACGGTTGCCATACTGCTGGTTGGGCGCCAGGGCGAAGCTCTTGGGCGTCACGGCGGCGGAAACGTCTATCACCACCCGCAGGTCGGTGGGTGTGCGCTGGGCGGAGCGCACGCTGGTGATTGGCGTATTGCTGAGGGACAGCTGCTCCAGCTTGGTCGAGAGCTGAGCGCCATTGATATCGATGACGATGCGGTTGGGTGCCGTCAGCGTGAACACGGAGTGCTGGACCGGACCGGACAGGTCGAAAACCAGGCGCGTATTGTCCGGCGCGCGCCAGAGCCGCACCCCGCGAACCTCCGCAGCAGCCAGGACATCAGCGGCGAACGCCGCGAGCAGAACCCCAATCCCGGCAAACAGTGCGCGCGAGCGCATACCCCACCCCATCTTTGTTTTCATGCTCCCAAGGCCAGGGCGGCACACCATGCTTCGCCGCGCTCGGTGTGTGGCGACAACCGCAGCGAACGGCCGCCCGCTTGCGGCGTAATGTTAATGTCCAGGTCGGCCTTTGGCAAAATGCCTGCGCCCCGCTGGGGCCACTCGATCAGGCACAGCGCGTCGCCTTCGAAGTAGTCGCGGATACCCAGAAATTCCAATTCCTCGGGGTCGGCGAGGCGGTACAGATCGAAATGGAAGGCGTGCTTGTCACCAATTTCGTAGGGTTCGACCAGGGTGAAGGTGGGGCTCTTCACCGACCCGGCATGGCCCAGGCCACGCAGGATACCGCGAGACAGTGTGGTTTTCCCCGCGCCCAGATCGCCATGCAGGTAGAGGACGCCGCGTCCTCCGGTCAGGGTGGCCAGGCGGGCGCCGAGGGCCAGCATGGCCTCCTCGCCTTCGGCATGCAGGATCACTTCAGGCAAGGCGAGAACTCCTCGAGCAACTGACGAATGGTCGGAATCAGGTCACTGGCTGCCAGCCCACGGCCCTGCCGGGCCAGGCTTTCGCCAGCGCCCGCATGCAGCCAGACGGCCAGGCTGGTGGCGGCGAAGCCGTCCATCCCCTGAGCCATCAGGGCGCCTATCAGCCCGGCGAGTACATCGCCGAGCCCGGCCCCCGCCATAACAGGATGGCCACGATCACAGAGGGCAAGGCGGCCGTCAGCCGCCGCCACCAGGCTGCCGGCGCCCTTGAGCAGGACCACGGCATTGAATTTGTGCGCCAGGCCCAGGGCGGCTCGCGGCCTGTCGGCCTGTACCTCGGCGGTCGGGATACCCAGCAGGCGTGCGGCTTCGCCCGGATGCGGGGTAATCACACAGCCAGCGGGAAGCCGGACCTGCTCGCTGGCCAGCAGGTTCAGGGCATCGGCATCCCAGACCTGCGGCACCGCCAGGCCAGCCACGGCGCTGAGCAGGCTGCGGCCCCAGGCGGCCTGGCCAAGCCCCGGCCCCACCACCAGGACATCGGCCTTCTCCGCCAGCCCCAGCAACTGGTTGGCGGAACTCACCCCGGCGCACATCACCTCCGGAAGGCGCGCCAGCGAAGCCGGCACATGCTCCGGACGGGTCGCCAGGGACACCAGGCCGGCGCCGCCGCGCAGCGCGCTTTCCGCCGACAGCAGCGACGCACCGCCCAGGCCACGGTCGCCTCCCACCACCAGCAGATGGCCGAACATGCCTTTGTGGGCGGTATGCGGGCGCGGCGCCAGACGCTGCAGGTTGCCGACAGCCATGCGTTCGGCCACCCGCGGCGTCGCCGCTACCAGGACGGGATCGGCCTGGAGATCGTCGAACATCAGCTCACCTACCTGGTTCGGCGCGTCGGCGGTGAACAGGCCCAGCTTCAGGCCGATGAAAGTCATCGTCAGGTCCGCGCGCACCGCCACGCCCAGCACGCGGCCGGTGTCGGCACAGAGCCCGGACGGGATGTCGATGGCCAGCACCGGCAGGCCACTGGCGTTGAGCAGGCGGATGACCTGGGCATAGGGCTCGCGTACGGCTCCAGACAGCCCGGTGCCCAGCAGGGCATCCACCACCACGCCTTCGAGGGCCGCACATTCGCTCCAGGGCTGGATGGCGATTCCGGCGGCAATCGCTTCGTCCCGCGCCAGCGCCGCATCGCCCGCCAGGGCATCCGCCGCGCCGACGGCCAGGATCTTTACCCGCCAGCCGGCGCGCTGGGCCAGCGCGGCCACCAGGTAACCATCTCCGGCATTGTTGCCACGCCCGGCTAGCACACTGAGGCAGCCGGCCTCCGGCCAGCGGCGGCGCAAGGCGCGCCAGGCCGCATGGGCGGCGCGTTGCATCAGCTCGAAACCCGGAGTGCCAGCGGCAATCAGGCGGGCGTCAAGGTCACGCACCTGGTCGGCGGAATGGAGCGAAAGGGGCAGGTCGTCGCGAGAAGGCAGCATTGGATTCGGTTACGGCAGCGAGGTCTGGCAGAATTATATCCACCTCGGCCCCGGTTTCCTGCCCCAGCATGTCCCTCTCCACGCAAGATCTCGCATCACTCGCCCAATCCATCAAGGACTGGGGCCGCGAACTGGGCTTCCAGCAGGTGGGTATCACCGGGGTCGAGCTCGGCGAGCACGAAGGCCATCTGCAACGCTGGCTGGACGCCGGCTACCAGGGCGAGATGGATTACATGGCCGCCCACGGCAGCAAACGTTCGCACCCGGATGAGCTGGTCCCCGGCACCTTGCGGGTGATTTCCCTGCGCATGGACTACCTGCCCGGCGACAGCCGCATGGCCAAGGTCCTGGGCGAGCCGGAGAAGGCCTACGTCTCGCGCTACGCCCTGGGTCGCGACTACCACAAACTGATCCGCAAGCGCCTGCAGCACCTGGCCGAACGCATCGAGCAGGCCATAGGCCCGTTCAACTATCGCGCCTTCGTCGACAGCGCGCCGGTGCTGGAAAAAGCCATAGCCGAACAGGCGGGCCTGGGATGGATCGGCAAGAACACCCTGGTGCTCAACCGCAAGGCCGGCAGCTACTTCTTCCTCGGCGAACTCTTCGTCGACGCCCCCCTTCCAGTGGACCCGCCCCACGGCAGCGAGCACTGCGGGCGCTGCACGGCCTGCCTGGACATCTGCCCCACCGCCGCCTTCGTCGGCCCCTACCAGCTGGACGCGCGGCGCTGCATTTCCTACCTGACCATCGAGTTCAAGGGCAGCATCCCCGAAGACCTGCGCCCGCTGATCGGCAACCGCGTGTTCGGTTGCGATGACTGCCAGATGGTCTGCCCCTGGAACCGTTTCGCCCGTTCCACCGGTGAGGGTGACTTCCAGCCACGCCACGGCCTGGACAACGCCGAGCTGGCGGAGCTGTTCCGCTGGAGCGAGGAAGAGTTCCTCAGCCGCACCGAAGGCTCGCCGCTGCGCCGCGCCGGTTACGAGCGCTGGCTGCGCAACCTGGCGGTGGGCCTGGGCAACGCGCCCTCAAGTATCCCGGTGCTGGAGGCTCTGCGCCTGCGCCGCGAATACCCCTCGGCGCTGGTGCGCGAGCATGTGGAGTGGGCGCTTGCCCGCCACGGGGCGAGCGCAGCCTGACTCAGAGCCTGCTCACGATATCGTGAGCGCCCTCTCAGACCTTGATGAAATGCTCGCGATAGTGCCGCAGCTCGGCGATCGAGTCGCGGATGTCGTCCATGGCCAGGTGGCTGCTGCTCTTCTTCACCCCGTCGCGCACAGCGGGCGCCCAGCGCGCCGCCAGTTCCTTGAGGGTGGAGACGTCCAAGTTGCGGTAGTGGAAGTAGGCTTCCAGCTGCGGCATGTGGCGATAGAGGAAGCGGCGGTCCTGGCAGATGCTGTTACCGCAGATCGGCGACTTGCCCTTGGGCACCCACTGTTCAAGGAAGGTCAGGGTCTGCGCCTCGGCTTCAGCCATGTTGATGACGCTCTCGCGCACCCGCTGGGTCAAACCGCTCTGGCCGTGCTGACGGGTATTCCACTCATCCATGCCGGCGAGGATCTCGTCGCTCTGGTGGATCGCGATGGTCGGACCTTCGGCGAGCACATTGAGCTCGCTGTCGGTGACTATTGTCGCCATCTCGATGATGACGTCCGTGTCCGGGTTCAGTCCGGTCATTTCCAGATCGATCCAGATCAGGTTCAGGGCATTCTGCATATTCGGTCTCCAGGGCGGGGCGCGCATTCTAGCTTAGAGCCTGCTGCTGCGGGCTGCGTGCTAAACTCGCGCGGTTTTTTCCAAGCGGACCGACCATGGCCAAACGCCAACTCACCCGCCGGCAAAGCTGGCGCATCGAGAAAATCCAGGAAGAGCGCGCCGCCCGTGCGGCCAAGCGCGAATCCCGTGCGCTCGACGAACTCGAAGGCGGCGACCTCGGCCCCGAGCAGACCGGCCTGGTAATCGCCCACTTCGGCGTCCAGGTCGAGGTCGAGGCGCTGGAGGGCGAGCAGGCCGGGCAGATCGTGCGCTGCCACCTTCGCGCCAACCTGCCCACCCTTGTCACCGGCGACCGCGTGGTCTGGCGCGACAGCAACCAGGGCAGCGGCGTGATCGTCGCCCAGTTGCCGCGCAGCTCGGAGCTGTGCCGCCCGGACATGCGCGGGGTACTCAAGCCGGTGGCGGCCAACGTCGACCAGATCGTCATCGTCTTCGCACCCCTGCCCCATCCTCACGCCAACCTGATCGACCGCTACCTGATAGCCGCCGAGCACGCCGGCATCCACCCGCTGTTGCTGCTGAACAAGGCCGACCTGGTGGACGAGCAGAACAGCGCCATGCTCGACGACCTGCTCGGCGTCTACCGCCACCTGGGCTATCCGCTATTGGAAGTGTCGGCGCGCCAGGGCGGCGGCATGGAAGACCTGATGACCCGGCTCGACGGCCATATCAGCGTGTTCGTCGGCCAGTCCGGGGTGGGCAAGTCGTCCCTGGTGAACAGCCTGCTGCCGGGCGTGGACACCCGCGTCGGCGCCCTCTCCGAACTCACCGGCAAGGGCACTCACACCACCACCACCGCGCGCCTGTTCCACTTCCCCGGCGGCGGTGAGCTGATCGACTCCCCCGGTATCCGCGAGTTCGGCCTGGGCCATGTCAGCCGTGACGACGTGGAAGCCGGCTTCATCGAATTCAGCGACTTGCTCGGCACCTGCCGCTTCCGCGACTGCAAGCACGACCGCGAGCCCGGCTGCGCCCTGCTCAAGGCCCTCGAAGACGGCCGCGTGCACCCGCAACGCATGGCCAGTTACCGGCATATCCTCGCCAGCCTGCCGCAGGACGAGTACTGAGCGCGCCATACCTGGCAGAAGGCAGGGTGCGGCTCTACCCCCCGCAGTCCCCATGAAACAGAAAGGCCACGCATTGCGTGGCCTTTTCGTTTGTGTGCGGATCACTGCCCCTTGGGCTCGTCCATGTTCAGCACGCCGTCCTCGAAGATATTCAGCTTCTCGCGCAGTTCGCGCGGCTGGACGGGGGCAGCCGGTTTTTCCGCGGGCGCCGGCGGAGCCGCCCCTTCGACGGGCGGCTGGGGCTGCTCCGGCGCGGCAGGCTTGTCGCTGTCGCCCTGCTCGCCCTCGATGGCGCGCTGGGCCTTCTTGGTCAGCACGATGATGTCGATGCGGCGGTTGACCGGATTGAAGGGGTCCTTGCGGTCGAACAGCGCCGAAGAGGCATAACCCACCACTCGCGCCACCTGCTGCTCCGGATAACCGCCGGCGATCAGGGTGCGCCGCGCGGCGTTGGCGCGACCGGCGGACAGCTCCCAGTTGCCGAAATCGCCGTCACCGGCATACGGCTTGGCGTCGGTATGGCCGCTGATGCTGACCTTGTTCGGCACTGCCTTGATGGTTTCGGCAAGGATCAGCAGGATGTCCTCGAAGTAAGGTTGCAAGCGCGCGCTGCCGATGTCGAACATCGGCCGGTTGGCGGCGTCCATGATCTGGATGCGCAAGCCGTCCTGGGTGATCTCGAAGAGGATCTGGTCCTTGAACTTACGCAGCTCGGGGTTTTCTTCCACTTTGTTCTGCAGCTCCTGCAGCAGCAGTTCGAGGCGCTCGCGCTCGATCTGCTCGGCCAGGGTCTCGACCTGGCTGGCGTCCACCTTCTGCCGGTCATCCGCGTCCACCGCCGCCTCCTGGGCGTCGGGAGCGTCTTTCAGGTCCGGATTGAGGGTACGGTCGGGCGCCGGCGTCGGCGTACCGCCGAGATCGATGACGTAGGGGCTGGCGCTTTCGCTGAAACCTATGGGGTCCTTGAAGTAGCCGGAAATGGCCTTTTTCTGCTCGGGGGTGGCTGAGGACATCAGCCAGAGCACCAGGAAGAAGGCCATCATCGCCGTGGCGAAGTCGGCGAAGGCTATTTTCCAGGCGCCGCCGTGGTGACCGGCGGCGTAGCGCTTGACGCGCTTGACGATGATTGGCTGGTTGTTCTCCATGACTCAGCCTTCAGCTGCCGCGCACGGCCTGCTCCAGCTCGCTGAAGCTGGGGCGATGCGCCGGGAACAGCGTCTTGCGCCCGAACTCCACCGCCAGCGACGGCGGCATCCCGGACGCCGAAGCCACCAGGCAGGCCTTGATGGCCTCGAACACGTTCAGTTCCTCGCGGGCATCGTGCTCCAGGGAAACCGACAGCGGGCCGAAGAAGCCATAGGCCGCGAGAATACCAAGGAACGTCCCCACCAGCGCCGCACCCACGTGCTGGCCGAGGGCGGCCTGCTCAGCCTCACCGAGCATGGCCATGGTGACCACGATGCCCAGTACCGCCGCGACGATACCAAAGCCCGGCAGGCCGTCGGCGATGCGGTTCACCGCGTGGGAAGGATGTTCCAGCTCTTCCTTCAGGCTGGCCAGCTCCATGTCGAACAGGCCCTCCAATTCATGGGGCGCCATATTGCCGGAGGACATGATGCGCAAGTAGTCGCAGATGTAGGCGGTCATCCGCTCATCCTTGAGGATGCCCGGGTACTTGCTGAAGATCGGGCTGGCGGCGGCGTCCTCGATATCGGCCTCGATGGCCATCATCCCTTCGCGGCGACTCTTGTTGAGGATTTCGTAGAGCAGCCGCAGCACTTCCAGATAGAAACCATGGGTGAAGCGCGAGCTGAACATCTTCAGCGACTTCTTGAACACCGTCATGGTGGTGCTGCCCGGGTTGGCCTGCAGGAAGGCACCCAGCGCGGCGCCGCCGATGATCATGATCTCGAACGGTTGGATCAGCGCGGCGATCTTGCCGTGGGAAAGGACGTATCCGCCGAGCACACTGGCGAATACGACGATGATGCCGAGGATTTTTGCCATAGGAAGGAAGCTTGAAGGGTCAGTAGAAAGGGTTATGAAAAACAGCCCTTCTAATTATCGGAAAATTTGCGCCAGACTATAGCCTGTTCCGGCGAAAAGCCAGATTGGCGCCCCCCTATGTCAACCGCAAAGCCCATGCGACGCAGCCTCGACAGCTGGATCAAGCACCTCGACGGCGTGCGCCTGCCCGTTCCGGCCGCCAGCCATGAGAAAGTCCGCCGCGCCCTTGGCGACAGTCGCCGCTCCCTGCGCGACATCGCCGAGCTGACCCAGGACAGCCCCGCCCTCGCCCTCAGCCTGCTGCGCGAGGCCAATGCCGCCGGCAACCTGCTGAGCAGCCCGGCGGAGAGCCTGGAGGTCGCCCTCAGCCGCCTGGGCCTGAAACGCGCCGAAACCCTGCTCAATCGATTGCCGGCTGTGCCCGAGGAGGAGATTCCCCAGGCCCTGCGCCAGTTGCAGCTGATCGGCCAGCATGCTGCGCAGCAGGCCAATGGCCTGTTCGCCGCACGCCTGGCGCGCCTCTGGCAGGAAATCCACTGGTGCAGCCTGCTCTTCCTCTCGCCCCTCTGGCCGCTGCTGGCCAGCCACCCGGAACTCTTCGCCACCTGGGAGAAACGCGTACTGGGTGAGGGAGAGCCGGCCGCCAAGGTCGAGCGCGAGCTGCTCGGCGTGCCGCTGCTGCGGCTCTGTCAGGCGCTGGCCGAACACTGGAGGCTTCCCGACTGGATAATCCAGGGCTACCGCCTGCTCAGCGACGACCGCCGCCTGCTGGTCAAGGCCCTGCACATTGCCCGTGACAAGGAACACCCGCTGCACCAGCAACAACAACTGGACGCCGATCCGGCCCTGAGCCGCTGGCTGACCCAGCCGAGCAACACGGTGCTTCTGGCCAACGGGCTGGCGGTCTCCGCCCACGCGGGCTGGGGCGATGACCACAGCCTGCGCTGGCAGCGTCTTAGCGGACTGTTCATGAAGCTGCCGCTGGACGAACTGCAGCAACTGGTCCACCAGCAGGCCGCGCAAAGCGCCCGCCTGCATGCCCGAGGCAACCTCTGGCACCCGGCCGAGGCCCTGCTTTGGCCCTGGAGCCAGCACCGCCTGCGCCCCGAACCGGCCGTCGCACTGCCTCCCAGCGCCGGCGCCCTGGAAGCCTGGCGCCGCCATTGCGCCGAGCTGCTCCACGACCCCAGCCCCTTCACCAATGTGGTGCAACTCAGCGCGTGCGCCCGTGATGCCCTGGAGAGCGGCGGCATGCGTCGGGTCCTGGTGCTGCTGGCTGACCGCAACCACAGCCGCTTGCTCGCCCAGCAGCAGGCCGGCCTGCCCAGGGAAGCCAGCGGCCTGCAGCTGGACCCCAGCCAGAGCCAGGTGCTGCGGCGCCTGCTCACCCAGCCCGGGCAACTGCGCCTCGGGCCGGACAACATGGCGCAATTCTCCGCCCTGCTCCCGGGCCAACTGAAGAGCCTGTTCCCGGGGCACCACCTGCTGCTGCGCTCGATCGCCGTGAACGGCCGGGTGGCGATGCTGGTGGTGGCCGACCAGGACGGCGCCCCCTTCGCCGACCTCAGCCTGCGCGCCTTTGCCAAGGCTGCGCAGTGCGTGGAACGCGCCCTTGCCAACTTCGCCAGCCGCGGCCGGTAGAGTCCATTCAGGGTCTTGCGAGCCAGAGAAGAACAAGGCGAAACGCAGTGAAGCGGAGTTACAGCCGAAGCGCGTTAGCCGCGGGTAGCTTTCCGAAGCCATTTCAACGCAGTTATTCCGACGCGCAACAGATTGTGAATAGGCTATTAGGCTTTCCGCTACAATTCGCCACTTTGTCTAATTCTGGAGGCTTCCATGTCCGCCTTCTCCAACCTGCCGCTGGTGATCGAACCGGCCGACCTGGCGCCCCTGCTCGACGCCGACAAGATGATCCTGGTCGATCTCACCAGCGCCGCCCGCTACGCCGCAGGCCATATCCCGGGCGCCCGCTTCGTCGACCCGAAACGCACCCAGCTCGGCCAGCCGCCGGCCCCCGGCCTGGTGCCGGCCAAGGCCGACCTCGAGGCGCTGTTCGGCGAACTCGGCCACTGTAGCGATGCCACCTACGTGGTCTATGACGACGAAGGCGGCGGCTGGGCAGGCCGTTTCATCTGGCTGCTGGATGTCATCGGCCACCACCGCTACCACTACCTGAACGGCGGCCTGCACGCCTGGCTGGCTGAAAGCCGAGGGCTTTCCGAAGCCGTTCCGGCCCCCGTGGGCGGCCCGGTCGCCCTGACCCTGCACGACGAGCCCACCGCCAGCCGCGAGTACCTGCAGGGCCGCCTGGGCGCCAGCGACCTGGCCATCTGGGACGCCCGCGGCCCCGGTGAATACAACGGCACCAAGGTCCTGGCCGCCAAGGGCGGGCACATCCCGGGCGCGGTCCACTTCGAGTGGACCGCCGGCATGGACCCGGCCCGCGCCCTGCGCATCCGCACCGACATGGCCGAGGTGCTGCAATCCCTGGGCATCACCCCGGACAAGGAAATCGTCACCCACTGCCATACCCACCACCGCTCGGGCTTCACCTACCTGGTGGCCAAGGCCCTCGGCTATCCGCGGGTCAAGGGCTACGCCGGCTCCTGGTCCGAGTGGGGCAATCATCCGGATACCCCAGTAGAACTCTGAGGCTCCATTCGCCAAGGAAACCCAATGAAAGAACGCCTTTTCATCATCGGCCAGTACCTGCTGCCGCATAACCTGCTGTCGCGCCTGGCCGGCTGCATCGCCGAGTGCCGCGTGCGCTGGTTCAAGAACGCCTTCACCGCCTGGTTCGCCAAGCGCTATCAGGTGAACATGAGTGAAGCGCTGGTGGAGGATCTCAGCGCCTACGAACATTTCAACGCCTTCTTCACCCGCGCGCTCAAGCCCGGCGCGCGGCCGCTGGACGAAACCCCCGGCGCCATCCTCTGTCCGGCTGACGGCGCGATCAGCCAACTCGGCCCTATCGAGCACGGTCGCTGCTTCCAGGCCAAGGGCCACAGCTTCAGCGTGCTGGAACTGCTGGGTGGCGACGCCGAGCGCGCCGCCCCCTTCATGGGCGGCGAGTTCGCCACTGTCTACCTGTCACCCAAGGACTACCACCGGGTTCACGCGCCCTTGGGCGGTACGCTGCGGGAGATGGTCTATGTCCCTGGCAAACTCTTCTCGGTGAACCAGAGCACCGCGGAGAACGTGCCCGAGCTCTTCGCCCGTAACGAGCGGGTGGTCTGCCTGTTCGATACCGAGCGCGGCCCCATGGCCGTGGTGCTGGTGGGCGCGATGATCGTCGCCTCCATCGAGACCGTCTGGGCCGGCCTGGTCACCCCGCCGAAGCGCGAGCTGAAAACCTTCAGCTACGACGAAGCGGCGCGCGCGCCCATCCGCCTGGAAAAAGGTGACGAAATCGGCCGCTTCAAACTGGGCTCCACCGCTATCGTCCTGTTCGGCCCGGACCAGGTGCGCTGGGCCGAGAGCGCCTGGCCCGGCAGCCAGGTACGCATGGGCGAACTGTTCGCGCTGCCCCGGAACGCCTGACCCGGTATCGATCCGGCCGAACCGCGGGGTTCGGCCAGGGTTGGATCAGGAAGGAGGCACGCGCAGGCCGCGCAGTGCCAACGCGACTACAGCCCTGCCATGGATAGGCTGCCACTGCGTACCGATGCTGATAGAGTGCTGAAATCCTATCCAAACTAACAAACGAGACGTCGGAGTACCGGATCCAGATGGACCACCAGAGCCCTCACCTGCTGTTGCGCGTTCCCACGCCGAGCAAACGGAGCCTGTCCTTCTGCGGTGCCACGCCTCGCGAATTGAAACGCTGGATCTCTCTCCTGCCGAAGGCCAACCTCGGCGAAACCGCGCGCCAGCTCTACCAGGCCCTGATGGAGTTGAACCAGCTGGTGACCCCCAGCGAAAACCGCCTGCAATTGCTGGAGCTGATGCGCCCGGAAGTCCATTTCGTGTGCCTGCACCTGGAACGACACTTCCTCGGCCAGTCCATTGTCCTGGACGAGCGCCCGCGCAAGGTCGCCAACCTCTGCCAGGCCCTGCAGAACCATCTGGCCATTGGCTACAAGCTGATCATCGTGCAGGAATCGCCTCACTCGAGCCGCGATCGCGAGCGCACCCAGGTCCTCACTGTCGCCCTGCAACGGGCAATGCACAGCCTGAACGGCCCGCTGATACGTTCCAGCCAGCTCTACTGCCCGGTACCCGAAGGCCTCTGGCTGGAGCTGCACCAGATCTATCAACTGGCGCAGAGCCGCCAGCTCCAACGCATCACCGTGCGCGACCCACTGGCACGCCATACCCAAGCCCTCAGCGCCGAGCAGAGCTACCTGGTAGCGCTGTTGCTGGGCTGCGCCCGTTGCAACCAGATGCGCCAGAATGGCATCGCCCGCCTGGCGGAGGCCCTGGAGCCCTGGAGCGCCCTGGTGCGCCTGCAATCGGCCGAGCTGCCTTCCAGCCTGTTCGCCGTGGCGCCACAGTTGGACGGCCCGCCGCGCTACAAGGCGCTGTTCCATGAGGTCGACCCGCGCACCCTGCTAGGCCTCGACTCGCTGCCGCTGGTGGACGCCATCAAGGAATACCTGCTGCTGCCGGATGAGGAGCGCCAGCGGTCGCGCCTGCTGATGCCCGAAGGCCTGAGCCTGGACCTGCTGCAGCACCTGAGTTCGGCCTGGGGCGACATCTCCGAGCGCACCTTCCAGCGCAACCCCGGCCAGGGCCGCCTGACCCTGTGCATCGGCATGAGCGCTCTGCACTTCTTCCTGGCCGACAGCCGCCCCTTCGGCGATGTGCTCAAGCTGCCCCAGGAAGTCGGCCAGGCGGTGTTCGACACGTCTGGCAGCAAGCCTGCGAAAGACATCTGGGCCAATGCCTTCGACGCCCAGCCCGACCAGGGCTGGCGGTCGGGCATGGCCATGGAGGAGATCGAATACACCAGGCCCGTCGCCGAAAGCAGTGCGCCGCCGCGCCAGGCCAGTGCCGCGCCGGAAAGCTACCCGACCTTCAGCGTCTCAGTGGTCAACCACAGCCCCGGCGGTTATTGCCTGAGCTGGCCCAGGGAGGTCCCCAGCCAACTGCAGGCCGGCGAACTGCTCGGCGTGCAGGACGCCCCGGGCCAGGGCTGGAGCATCGCCGTGGTGCGCTGGATCCGCCAGGTACGCGGCGGCGGCACGCAGATGGGCATCGAGCTGGTGGCCCCCCAGGCACAGTCCTGCGGTGCGCTCCTGCTGCGCAAGGGCGAGCAGAACAGCCACTATCTGCGCGCCCTGCTGCTGCCGGCGATCGGCGCCATTTCCCGTCCCGCCACCTTGATCACAACGCGCCTGCCCTTCCAGGAGGGCAACAAGGTGCAGATCAACCTGCACGGCGACGAGTACCGCGCCGTGCTGACCCGGCGCCTGACCAGCACCGGCAGTTTCAATCAGTTCGAGTACCGCGTTTTCGAGCAGCCGGCATCGCCCCAGGGGAAACCTGTCACAGCTCCGGGAAGCCATCCCCAAGGTGGCGAGGAAGATTTTGACTCGCTATGGAAGTCGCTGTAGATTCCCGACTCATCACCATTCGTCGCCTATTCGCGCTCATTCGGCGCTAAGCACAGGCCATGGCCATCGAAAAGAAAACGATCCGTCTGCTGATCCTGGAAGACTCGCAGAACGAAGCCGAGCGCCTGGTCAGCCTATTCCGCAATGCCGGACGCGCGACCCGCGTGCACCGCATCCTTTCCGCCGATGACCTCAGCGAAGCCCTGCAGCAGAGCTGGGACCTGCTGATCGCCGCGCCCAGCAGCGAACTCCTGAACCCCAGCGAAGCCCTCAACAGCATCCGCCGCCAGTCCAAGGACATTCCCTTCATCCAGCTGGTGCCGGACAACGACTCAGACCTGATCACCGAAGCCCTGGCCCTAGGCGCGCAGGACGCTCTGCCCCAGGGCGAGGACGAGCGCCTGGTGCTGGTGGCCAACCGCGAACTGGCCAACCTCGAGCAACGCCGTGCGCGGCGCGCCGCCGAAGTCGGTCTGCGCGAGGCGGAGAAGCGCTGCCAACTGCTGCTGGACAGCTCCGTGGACGCCATCGCCTACGTCCACGACGGCATGCATATCTATGCCAACCGCGCCTATGTGGAAATGTTCGGCTACGACGATGGCGACGAACTCGAAGGCATGCCGATGATCGACCTGATCGCCGGCGCCGACCAGGCCGGCTTCAAGGACTTCCTGAAGAACTACCGCGACGGCGAAGGTAGCGGCGAACTCACCTGCAATGGCTGCAAGGTGGACGGCCAACCCTTCCAGGCGCGCATGGGCTTCTCCCCCGCCACCTACGATGGCGAACCCTGCATCCAGGTGGTGATCCGCGCCGAGTCCGATAGCGCAGAGCTGGAAGAGAAGCTGCGCGAGATCAGCAGCCAGGACCTGGTCACCGGCCTGTTCAATCGCGCCCACTTCAACGAGTTGCTCGACGCCTCCACCGAGCGTGCGGTCAAGGCCGGCCAGCCGGCCAGCCTCGCTTACATCCGGGTTGCCCGCTATTCCAGCCTCCTGGCCGAAATCGGAATCGCCGGCGTCGACCTGCTGCTCACCGACCTGGCCAACCTGCTGCGCGCTCACTTCGCCGGGGACGCCCAACTGGCCCGCTACGGCGACGACGTGTTTGGCGTACTGCAACAGGGACTCACGCCAGAACAGGCCGCGGAAGGCCTGCGCAGCCTGCTGAAAAAGATCGATATTCACCTGTTCGACGTCAGCAGCCGGACCGTGCAGGTCAGCCTGTGCATCGGCGTCGCCGGCCTCAGCGAAACCACGCCCAAGGCCCAGGACGTGGTGGACCGCGCCCACCGGTGCGCCGACGAGCTAGGGGACGAGAACGGCCTGAAGCTCTACGACCCGGCCGAGGAACTGGCCGCCGCGGCCAACCGCGGCAATCTGCTGGCCATGGTCCGGCAGGCCCTGGAGAACAACAGCTTCCGCCTGCTGTTCCAGCCGATCATCAGCCTGCGCGGCGACAGTTTCGAGCATTATGAAGTGCTGCTGCGCCTGCTCAGCCCCCAGGGCGAGGAAGTGCCGCCCGTCGACTTCCTCGACGCCGCCAAGGAAGCCGGCCTGGCCGAGAGGATCGACCGCTGGGTGATACTCAACTCCATCAAGCTGCTTGCAGAACACCGCACCAAGGGTCACAACACCCGGTTGTTCGTCCACCTCTCCGGCGCCAGCCTGCAGGACCAGACCCTGCTGCCCTGGCTCAGCGTCGCGCTGAAGGCGGCACGGCTGCCGTCCGACGCGCTGATCTTCCAGTTCAGCGAACCGGACGCCATCGCCTACCTGAAGCAGGCCAAGGTGCTGACCCAGGGACTGGCGGAGCTGCATTGCCAGGTGGCCATGAGCCAGTTTGGCTGCGCCTTGAACCCCTTCAATACCCTCAAGCACCTGACCATCGACTTCGTGAAAGTCGATGGCTCCTTCACCCACGACTTGAGCCGGGCGGAGAACCAGGAAGTCCTCAAAACCCTGCTGGCCAGCCTGCATGCCCAGGCCAAGCTGACCATAGTGCCCTTCGTCGAGACCGCCAGCGTGCTGGCGACCCTCTGGCAGGCCGGCGTCAACTACATCCAGGGCTACTACCTGCAAGGCCCCAGCCAGGCCATGGATTACGACTTCTCGTCGGGGGACGAGTAGGGGCTAGCTCATTCGCCAAGCAGAGCGAAGCTTAACCTCTACCCCGACTCACAGATTCCAGCCACGAAAAAGCCGCCCGAAGGCGGCTTTTTCGTGTCCGGCACGGCGATCAGTCCTGTCCGTCGCGATCGCGGAAACCCAGCAGGTAAAGAATGCCGTCCAGGCCCAGGGTAGAGATGGCCTGCTTGGCCGACTGTTTGACCAGCGGCTTGGCGCGGAAGGCCACGCCCAGGCCGGCCAGGCCAAGCATCGGCAGGTCGTTGGCGCCGTCACCCACAGCAATGGTCTGCTCCAGGCGCAGCCCTTCCTTCTCGGCCAGCTCGCGCAGCAGGTCGGCCTTGCGCTGAGCGTCGACTATCGGCTCCACGGCCACGCCGGTCAGCTTGCCGTCGACAATCTGCAGCTCGTTGGCGAACACGTAGTCGATGCCCAGCTTGGCCTGCAATTGCTTCGCGAAATAGCTGAAGCCGCCGGAGAGGATGGCGGTCTTGTAGCCCAGGCGCTTGAGCTCGGCGAACAGGGTTTCCGCCCCTTCGGTGAGCCGCAGCGAAGCGCCGATCTCTTCCAGCACATCCTCGGAGAGCCCCTGGAGCAGCGCCAGGCGTTCCTTGAAGCTGGCGCGGAAGTCGAACTCGCCGCGCATGGCGCGCTCGGTGATCTCTGCCACCTGCTCGCCGACGCCGGCGGCCTTGGCCAATTCGTCGATGACTTCGGCCTCGATCAGCGTCGAGTCCATGTCGAACACCGCCAGGCGGCGGTTGCGGCGGAACACCGAATCACGCTGGAAGGCGATATCGACGTTCAACTCCTGTGCCACGCTGAGGAACTCGGCGCGCAGGGCCACCGGGTCGGCCGGCTCGCCGCGCACGGAGAACTCGATGCAGCCCTTGCCCTGGTCGACCGGCATGTCCAGCGGCATGCGTCCCGACAGACGGTCGATGTGGTCGATGTTGAGACCGTACTTCGCGGTGATGGAACTCACTCGCTGCAGCTGCTCCGCGGTCACCTTGCGCGTCAGCAGGGTGACAATGTAGCGGCTCTTGCCCTGGCCACCCACCCACTGCTGGTAGTCGGCCTCGGACACCGGGGTGAAGCGCACCTGCTGGTCCAGCTTGTAGGCCGTGAACAGCACGTCCTTGAGTACGGACGAGGCCATGGCGTTATCCGGGATTTCCACCAGGATGCCGAACGACAGGGTGTCGTGAATCACCGCCTGGCCGATGTCCAGGATGTTTACGCCGCCCTGGGCGAGCACGCCGGTGATGGCCGCGGTCAGGCCGGGGCGGTCTTCCCCAGTGATGTTGATCAGGACAATCTCGCGCAAGGCACACCTCCCTCTGCGCATGAAAAGGCGCACATTCTACCCACTTTCGGACCACCGGGAGCATGCCCGGCGCTTTGCCCTGCAAGGGGCGCTCGCTATACTGCGCCACAATTTCGTTCGAGAAGAGCCGCGCTCTGTGAACCGGCCCACGCCTGTCAAACCCGATAATTTCTTCCTGCTGATCTTCCACGCGCTGCGCCAGCGGCGGGTGCCGATCGCCTTGCGCATCGCCAGCCACAGCTTGCTGCTGGTGGCCCTTGCGCTGGTCATCTATGCCTGGGTCATGGGCATGCAGTTCAAGCAGGCCATGCACCAGCAGGCCGACGCGCTGGGCCAGAGCCTGACCGCGCAGACCGCTGCCTCGGCCACTGAGTTGCTGGTGTCCAACGACATCCTCAGCCTCAACGTGCTGCTCAGCAACCTGGTGAAGAACCCACTGGTGGCCCACGCCGCCATCTACAGCGTCGACAACCGCATCCTCGCCGAAGCCGGTGCACGGCCCAAGCAGGGCCTGCTGGGCGAAGCCGAGGGCCTCTACTCCACCCCCATCACCTTTCAGGAGGTGATTGCCGGGCACCTGCGCCTGAGCCTGGACATGGAGCAGTTCCAGCAGCCGATGACCATCAGCCTGCAGAGCATGGGGCTGCTCAGCCTGATCCTGCTGGCCCTGACCCTGTCCCTGAGCCTGCGTCTCGGCCGGCACATCTCCACGCCGCTGCTGCAGCTGCGCGTCTGGCTGCGCGATCCGGACGACCCGGCTCCCGGTGCCGGCCGCCAAGACGAGATCGGCGATCTGGCGCGTCAGCTACAGGCACGCCTGGTACCGGAAAAGCCTGAACCCGAGCCAGAGCCAGAGCCCGAGCCCGAAGTGGAGTTCGACGAGACCGACGAGGACTACCTCGAAGACGACGAGCAGGACGACCAGCAAGGCTTCGAAGTGCGCGATCTGCGTGACGACAGCTTCGACGGCGACGAAGAGGCCTCGAGCAAGCTGTTCACCCCGGACGAGGAAGACCCCTTCGCCGATCTACGCGAAGAAATGACCGAACCGGACCCGGCGCCTGCGCCTGCGGCCCCGGAAGAGCCGCAGAACAGCGCCGTGCTGGCCATCCAGCTGGGCGCCCAGGACCAGCTGCGCCGCCTGCCAAGAGCCCGCCTGATGGACTTGCTGCAGAGGTACCGTGACTGTCTGGACCAGGCTGCCCGCCTCTACCACGGCCAGTTGCTGACCCTCAACGACGGCAGCAGCCTGATGCTCTTCCACGGCCAGGACAGCGGCGAGGACTACCTGACCCACGCCATCTGCTGCGGCGAACTGATGCGCGCCCTGGGCCATGCCCTGCAAATCGAGGTCGCCGACAGCGGCATCACCCTGCAGCTGCAGCTGGGCCTGACCCTGGGCGACGACCTCTCGGGTCTCGGCCAGGGCGACCTGCTGCTCAACGACACCACCCAGAGCGCCCTCGCGCTGAGCCAGCACAGCCGCAACCTGCTGCTGGTGGAGCGCAGCATCGCCGAGGACGAACTGGTGCGCCAGCGTGCCCGCATCCGCGCGATCACCAGCCCCGAAGGCGCCTGCTGCGTCGAACGCCTGCTGGACCCCTACCCCTCGCTGCTGGAGCGCCAGCTGGCACGCATGCACGAGGCAAAAGCGCACTGATCGCGGCACGGATAACGAAAAAGCCCGCAGATGCGGGCTTTTTTGTGGGCGCTCGAACCTGTTGCCTGACAGCTCTATGGGAAAACCGCAACCCGGCCTAATTCGGCGGGCGGCAAACCTTTCCCGGATTGCATCCGGGCTACCCGGCTGAGTCCATGGGCCGCTGCGCGGCCTTCGCGAATGAATTCGCTCACAACCTGATCACGGCTACGCATGAACCGAAAGGCTGGGCGTAGGATGCGCCGTGCGCACCGGCAGTGATGTCGGCGGACTCGGCGTCCGGCCCAGGCATCGAACCCGGTGCGCGCAGCGCACCCTACGGCCGGAGCGAAGCGGAAAAAGTCGCGAACAGAAAGAAAAAAGCCCGCATCTAGCGGGCTTTTTTCGTGATCTCAGGATCAGAAGCGGAAAACTTCCACATCCGTGCGCACCGGCGCCGCCATCGGGATCTTCGGCGGCTGCGGCTCCTTGGTCTTGGCCGGGGTAGCGGGTGCCGCCGGCTTGCGCGGTGCCTCGGCGGCTACCGGCTGGCCTTCGAGCGGCTTCACCGCAGCGGCCAATTGCTCGGCCAGTTGCTGCAGCAGTCGGCTCTGGGCCCGCACCTGATCGGCAGCGGTTCCGGCATGGGGCTCTTCCAGACGCACCAGGCGGCTGTCACGCAGCTTGCCGGCACGGTCCAGCAGGCGCCATTGCGCCTCCAGCACGGCCGGCCGCTGAGGGCCGGAGTCCAGGCGGCTGATGTTCAGCAGCACCTGGACCTCGGGGGTGAAGCCGGGGTTGCCCGGAGCCAGCACCAGGCGCTGGCTGTCCAGACGCCAGGACAGCTGGCGCAGCAGCACCTGGTCGATGTCTGCCGCCAGACTGCCCGCCCAGCGACCATCCGGGGCGGCGGTGAGGCTGCCGTCGGCCTGGCGCTGCAGGAGGGTTTCGCGCTGCAGGTAGTCGGCCACTGTCACCGGGCCGAGCAGCACTTGTATCCCGGCATTCCGCGACGGTACCTCGGGAGTGCCGGCGTCCAGCTGGAACATGGGAACGGGCGGGCTATGCACACAACCGGCGAGACCAAGCAGGCCAGCCAGCATCAAAGCCAAGGGAAAACGCACCACAGTCATCAATCTCACCCACGGCCGCCTTGTGGGCAGCCTGCAGTCGAATTCAATCATTCATGCCACGGACAAGGGTGGCGAGGCGACATATCATCCGTCAATGTGACGCGGGACTCCAGAGCCCCACGTCATTTCGTCGGAATCAGGGTCAGGCAAGCGACTCCACCAGCAGCGCATCGACCCGCTGAAAGCCGCGGGGCAGCTTGTTGCCACGGCGCCCGCGCTCGCCTTTGTAGTGCTCCAGATCATCGGCCTTAAGCGACAGGGTGCGCTTGCCAGCCTGCAGGACCAGGGTTGCACCGGCCGGAAGAACGGCGAGATCCGTGAGGTATTCCTCGCGGTTCGCCACTCGATCGCCGGGGATGCCGATGATCTTGTTGCCCTTGCCCTTGGCCAACTGCGGCAGGTCGGCGACCTTGAACAGCAGCAGGCGGCCTTCTGTGGTCACCGCCGCCAGCCAGTCTTCTTCGACGCTCTGCACCGGTCGCGGCGCCACCACCTTCGCCCCATTGGGCAGGCTGAGCAGGGTCTTGCCCGCCTTGTTCTTGGCCTGCAGGTCGGCGCCCTTGACCACGAAGCCGTAACCGGCGTCCGAGGCGATCACGTAGGTGGCGTCATCCTCCGGCAGCAGCACGCAGTCGAAGCTGGCACCCGGCGGCGGAGTCAGCCGGCCGGTGAGCGGTTCGCCCTGGCCACGGGCCGAAGGCAGCGAGTGGGCCGCCAGGGAGTAGCTGCGACCGGTGGAGTCGATGAACACCGCGTACTGGTTCGAGCGGCCCGGCGCGGCGGCCTTGAAACCGTCGCCAGCCTTGTAGGACAGGCCGGTGGCGTCGATGTCGTGGCCCTTGGCGCAACGCACCCAGCCCTTCTCGGAGAGCACCACGGTTACCGGCTCCGTGGGCATCAGCTCGGTTTCCGACAGGGCCTTGGCTTCGGCGCGCGCGACTATCGGCGAGCGGCGGTCGTCGCCGTAGGTCTCGGCATCCTTGATCAATTCGTCGCGCACCAGCTTCTTCAGCTTGGCGTCGCTGCCCAGCAGGGCCAGTAACTTCTTCTGTTCCTTCAGCAGCTCGTCCTGTTCGCCGCGGATCTTCATCTCTTCCAGTCGCGCCAGCTGGCGCAGGCGGGTATCGAGGATGTAGTCGGCCTGGATCTCGGTGAGATCGAAGCGCTCCATCAGCACCAGCTTGGGCTGGTCCTCGGTGCGGATGATGTGGATGACTTCGTCCAGATTGAGGAAGGCGATCAGCAAGCCGTCCAACAGGTGCAGGCGCTTTTCCACCTTGTCCAGGCGGAACTGCAGGCGCCGGCGCACCGTGCCGATGCGGTAGGTCAGCCATTCGCTGAGCAGGGTGCGCAGGTCCTTGACCTGGGGCTTGCCGTCCAGGCCGATGACGTTGGTGTTGACCCGATAACTGGATTCCAGGTCGGTGGTGGCGAACAGGTGCTGCATCAGCTCATCGGCATCCACCCGGTTGGAGCGCGGGATAATGACGATGCGGGTGGGGTTCTCGTGGTCCGACTCGTCACGCAGGTCGGCGACCATCGGCAGCTTCTTCGCCTGCATCTGGCCGGCGATCTGCTCCAGCACCTTGGCCCCGGAGACCTGGTGCGGCAGCGCGGTGACCACTATGTCGCCGTCCTCGACGCGATACACGGCGCGCATGCGCACCGAGCCGCGGCCGGTCTCGTAGATCTTCAACAGTTCGGCGCGCGGGGTAATGACTTCCGCCTCGGTGGGAAAGTCCGGGCCGAGGATGTGCTCGCAGAGCTGCTCCACCGTGGCGTTCGGCTCGTCCAGCAGGCGCACGCAGGCGGCGGCCACTTCCCGCAGGTTGTGCGGCGGCACGTCGGTGGCCATGCCCACGGCGATGCCGGTGGTGCCGTTGAGCAGCAGGTTGGGCAGGCGCGCCGGCAGGGTCGCCGGCTCGTTCAGGGTACCGTCGAAGTTCGGCACCCAGTCCACCGTGCCCTGGCCCAGCTCGGAGAGCAGCACCTCGGCGTAGCGCGACAGGCGCGCCTCGGTGTAACGCATGGCGGCGAAGGACTTGGGATCGTCCGGCGCACCCCAGTTGCCCTGACCGTCCACCAGGGTGTAGCGGTAGCTGAAGGGCTGGGCCATCAGCACCATGGCCTCATAGCAGGCCGAGTCGCCGTGGGGGTGGAACTTGCCGAGCACGTCGCCGACAGTGCGCGCCGACTTCTTGTGCTTGGAGTCGGCATCCAGGCCCAGCTCGCTCATGGCGTAGACGATGCGCCGCTGCACCGGCTTCAGGCCGTCGCCGATATGCGGCAGGGCGCGGTCCATGATCACGTACATGGAGTAGTTGAGGTAGGCCTGTTCGGTGAAGTCGGCCAGGGAGCGGCGCTCAACGCCTTCCAGACTCAGATCGAGGGATTCGCTCATGCGTGCCTCACGGGGAAGTGACTTGGCGCAGCACCAGGGTGCCGTCGCGCTGGGTGAATTCGAGTTGTTTCAGGGCGCTCATGCCGAGCAGCACCTCTTCGCCGTCCATGCCCGGCACTATGATTGCCGGCACCTGGGTCAGACGGATGTCACCCAGGCGCAGGTCCTGCAGCTGGGTGCGATGGCCGGTGACACGGCCGTTGGCGGTACTTACGGTGACCGGCGCGCCGCGCTCGAGCCCGAGACGCTCGGCCAGCTTGCTGGGCACCGCCACCTGGGTGGCGCCAGTGTCGAGCAGGAAGGTGGCCGCCTGGCCGTCGATGCGGCCGTCCAGCAGGTAGTGGCCCTGGCGGCTGCTGGCCAGGCGCACTTCGACATAACCGTCGCCGTGCACCGACTCGGGGGCGCGGTTGGGGTTGTGCTGGCGGTCTTCCCACTGGCCGAAGAAACGCGTGGCCAGGAGCAGGCCGATACCCCAGGCGAGCACCAGCATGACTCTTCCTGCGCGTTTGCCCGGCGTTTGCGTGGTCATTTCTCGCTCCAGCCGCCCTTGGGCGCGGTGAAGCGCCAGACGATGGGCCGCCGCTCGCCGTCGGCACGCGCCTTGCCACCGTTATCGAGGCCGACCCAGGCGCCTTCGGCATCAATCCACAGGCCCTCGGCCATGCCGAACGGCACACCATAGCGGCGGGTATCGGCCAGGGCCTCCTCGGCGAAGGACCAGCAGCGCTCCACTTCGCCGTTACTCGGCTTGCGCCGGCAGATCTGGTGCGCCAGGCGCTCCAGAGTGAAGAGTTTCTCTTCGTGAAAGGCGACGTCGGAGAAGTCCCGCGGCATGCGCTGCTCGCTGCCGATGGGAGCTGGCGGCGGCTCGCGGCCGGCTTCGCTGAAGACCACGCAGCCACCGGTGCAGAGCCAGGTGGACTGCTGCTTGTGCAGTACCATCAGGCCACGGCGCTCGCGCTCGGCGGCAAGCCAGAGGCGCTCGCCCTGGGGGTCGACGGCAATGCCTTCGAGCAGGGCGTTGAAGTGCAGCAGCATGCCGCTGGCGCGAGCCTGGCGGATCAGGTTGTCCGGCAGCAGCAGCCAGTTGGGTTCGCCGGCGATGGGTACCTGCAACACTGCCGCGTGGGTTTCGCTGACCAGATAGCGATTGCCGCTGGAATCGCAGCTGATGCCTTCGAAGTCCAGCTCGTTGCCCCGCAGCAGGCTGATTGCCCAGGTACGCGCACGTACACCCCAGGGCAGGTTGTTCGGCGGCGCCGGCGGCACCAGGAAGGGCTCGGCCTCGGCCTGGAGCAAGCCGCCTATGGGCTTGAGCCGGTACAGCCGCTCATCCACCCGGTCGGAAACCGCCACCAACTCGTCGCCGCAGTAGGCCAGTCCGGAGAGGTTGCCGGACGGCATGCCTTCCACCGGGTATTCGGCGGCCAGGCGCAGTTGTTCCGTCGAATCGGCGGCCCAGAGCGGTGCGGCGAAAAGCAGGCCAAGAAGGAAGAAGGCTCCCCTCACACCATGACCTCGGCCAGGTTGCCCTTGGACTCCAGCCAGGACTTGCGGTCGCTGGCACGCTTCTTCGCCAGCAACATGTCCATGATTTCCACCGTGCCTTCGCTGTCTTCCAGGGTCAGCTGGACCAGGCGCCGGGTGTTGGGGTCCATGGTGGTCTCGCGCAGCTGCGGCGGATTCATCTCACCCAGGCCCTTGAAACGGGTGACCTGTGGCTTGCCACGCTTCTTCTCGGCCACCAGGCGGTCGAGGATGCCATCGCGCTCGGCTTCGTCCAGGGCGTAGTAGATCTCTTTCCCCAGGTCGATACGGAACAGCGGCGGCATCGCCACGTAGACGTGCCCCGCTTCCACCAGCGGACGGAAGTGGCGGACGAACAGCGCGCACAGCAAGGTAGCGATGTGCAGGCCGTCGGAGTCGGCGTCGGCAAGGATGCAGACCTTGCCGTAGCGCAGCTGGGTCAGGTCATGGGCGCCGGGATCGACGCCGATGGCAACGGCGATGTCATGGACTTCCTGGGACGCCAACACTTCGCCGCCGTCCACTTCCCAGGTGTTCAGGATTTTGCCGCGCAACGGCATGATCGCCTGGAACTCCTTGTCCCGCGCCTGCTTGGCCGATCCACCGGCGGAGTCGCCCTCCACCAGGAAGAGTTCGGAGCGCATTGGGTCCTGGCCGGCGCAATCGGCCAGCTTGCCGGGCAGTGCCGGGCCCTGGGTGATGCGTTTGCGCTCGACCTTTTTGCTGGCCTTCAGCCGACGGCCGGCGTTGCTGATGGCCAGTTCGGCCAGCTGCATGCCCATCTCCGGGTGGGCGTTGAGCCAGAGGCTGAAAGCGTCCTTGACCACGCCGGAAACGAAGGCGGCCGCCTCGCGGGAAGACAGGCGTTCCTTGGTCTGGCCGGAGAACTGCGGTTCCTGCAGCTTCATCGAGAGGACGAAGGCGATGCGCTCCCAGACGTCCTCGGGAGCCAGCTTGACGCCGCGCGGCAACAGGTTGCGGAATTCGCAGAACTCGCGCATGGCGTCCAGCAGGCCCTGGCGCAGACCGTTGACGTGGGTTCCGCCCTGGGCGGTCGGGATCAGGTTGACGTAGCTTTCCTGGACACTGTCGCCACCCTCGGGTAGCCAGAGCAGCGCCCAGTCCACCGCTTCCTTGTTGCCGGCCAGGCTGCCGCAGAAGGGTTCGCTCGGCAGACGTTCGAATTCGCTGACCGCATCCACCAGGTAGGAGCGTAGGCCGTCTTCGTAGTGCCACTCGACCTTTTCGCCAGCGGCCCTGTCCTCGAAGCTGACCAGCAGCCCCGGGCAGAGGACGGCTTTCGCCTTGAGCACGTGCTTGAGGCGGCTGACCGAGAACTTGTGGGAATCGAAATACTTGGCATCCGGCCAGAAGTGCACGCTGGTACCGGTGTTGCGCTTGCCGACGCTGCCGACGACTTCCAGCTCACTGGCCTTGAAGCCGTCGGCGAAGGTCATCAGGTACTCGCTGCCATCGCGCTTGACCCGCACATCGACGCGGGTGGACAGCGCGTTCACCACCGAAATGCCGACGCCGTGCAGGCCACCGGAGAACTGGTAGTTCTTGTTGGAGAACTTGCCGCCGGCATGCAGCTTGGTGAGGATCAGCTCGACGCCGGGCACCCCTTCCTCCGGGTGGATATCCACCGGCATGCCGCGGCCGTCGTCGATCACCTGCAGGGAATTGTCCTCGTGAAGGATCACCTGCACGCTCTTGGCGTGGCCGGCCAGGGCCTCGTCCACGCTGTTATCGATGACTTCCTGGGCCAGGTGGTTGGGCCGCGAGGTATCGGTGTACATGCCCGGGCGCTTGCGTACCGGGTCGAGGCCGGAGAGGACTTCGATGGCATCCGCGTTGTAAGTAGCCATGGACTCCCTTTCAGTCAGAGGTCGGAAAAGTCGATGTCACGCCACAGCTGCGCGGGAAAGCCGGCGAAAGCCAGCAAGGCGGGCAGATGGGCAGGGAAATTCTGGAAACCGTGGTCGCCGCCGGCCTCGATGCGCAGGGCACAGGCGCGGTAGTAACGCTCCGCCTGGCGGTAGTCGAGGGTTTCATCGGCCGTCTGCAACCAGACCTGGTAACGGGTCGGGTCCTGTGGTGGCGGCACTTCCAGTTCGGCCAGCGCCATCACGTGCTCCGCCGTCAGCTCCCAGGTTTCGTCGCTGTAGTAGTTCTTCTGCGGGCCGAGACGCCCGTCGAACAACCGGTGCGGGGCCACCGCCGGGTTGATCAGCACGGCCTTCAGGCCGTGGCGCTCGGCCAAGTGGGTCGCATAGTAGCCGCCCAGGGAGCTGCCGACCAGCACCGGGCGGCCCAGCTCGGCGATGGCCGCTTCGAGCTGGCCAATGGCCTGGCGCGGATGATGGTGCAGGGCCGGCACCCGCAGGCGTTCGGCAAGCCCCAGGCGTTGCATGAGTGCACTGAGCTGGCGCGCCTTGTGAGACGCCGGCGAACTGTTGAGTCCGTGGATGTAGAGGATGCTGGGCTGAGGGCTGGACACGCGGCTTCCTGGCAAATCGAGGGAAAGTTGTACTTCTTGCCGTGCCACGACGAGAAGGTCAATAACCCTTGATGCTGTAGTCCACTTCGAAGGCGATGCTGCTGACCCTTGAGACGCCGGTTTCCAGGCTGCCGTCGCGCATCAGGCGCAGCCAGCGGTAGCCCGGCGCCTCAGAGCCGACGCAGAAGTCTTCGCTGCCCGGAGCGAACTGCACGCAGGTTGATGGCGAAGCCAGCAGGCGTACACCGTTGCGCAGCTGGTCGAACTCCTGGTGGACGTGCCCCCAGAGCAGCGCGCGCACCCGTGGATAGCGGTCCAGCACGGCAAACAGTGCCTCGGCGTTGCGCACGCCGATCGGGTCCATCCAGGCACAGCCGATGGGCACCGGATGGTGGTGGAAGCTGATCAGCACATGGCGCTCATCGGCGGTTTCCAGGGCCTCCTCCAGCAAAGCCAGTTGCTCGGCGGGAAAATGCCCGGGCACGGCGCCGGCGATGGTGGAATCCAGCAACACCAGGCGCCAATGCGGGAAGTCGACCACGGGGTCGAGGGCGGCGGTGCCGGCGCAGACTTCGCGCATCGCCGGCACCTCGTCGTGGTTGCCGGGGAACCAGCGGGCCGGCGCGGGGATGCGTTCGACCAGCTCGCGGAAATGTTGGTAGGAGGCGGTTGAACCGTCCTGGGAGAGATCGCCGGTCGCCAGCACCAGGTCGATGCGCGGCTGCTCCTCGAGCACCTGGTCGATCACCCGCTGCAGGCTGTCGCGGGTTTCCATGCCCAGCAGCTTGCCGTCCGCTTCGGCGAACAGGTGGCTGTCGGAGAGCTGCACCAGCAGCACCGACTCGTCAGCGGCGTGGGGGAGTGGATTGGGCAAGGCCTTCTCCTTCGGCGGAATGCTCAGATTATGGTTGCTGCGCGCGTAACGGGTAAACCCGCGAAGCGGGAATGGTTCACAGTTGGCGGCAGCGGATCGCTGCGGGCCGATTTGTTCTGGACGAAAAGTCGCCGAGTGATGGTCAGGCTAGGCAAAAATCAACGAGGAAGCGCAGTTTACGTGCTGTAAATGAGCATTACTCGCTTCGCTCGTCCTTCGGGTCGCGCTAAAGCGCGTTAGCCGCAAGCGGCTTTCCGAATCGATTTTTAACGACGCATCATCGAGCGTAGGCAGCTTTCGTTCAGAACCTAGAGGACGACGGGTTCCAGCTCGTGGCCACAGGCCAGGCAGTGGCTCAGCCATTCGCCGAGGAAGAGATTGAGCTGGCTCTTCTCATCGGGCTGGTGCATATCGGCATTGGGATAGGGATACACGCTGCGCAGGCGCCGCGCATTCTCGGCACCGACAACTTCCGCCATGCGCGCGTCATGGTAGACCCGCACTTCCAACTGCGGCGACGGCAGCCAGGGCAGGCTGTGCTCCTGGCGCACCTGCAGGGTGGTGGTGTAAGGGCAGGCTTCGACCACTTCCAGGGCCAGCACGCCGAGCAGGCGCTCGCCCTGGCTCAGCGCGACGCGGCGGGAACCGCGCACCTCGCGCATCTGCGGGAGCAGACGCATCAGGCGCGCGTAGTTCGCCTCGCAGGCTGCCTGCAGCCCGACGAGATCGACCCGGTAGCGATCGCGCAACAGATTCACGTCCACAACCCCCTGACTTCGGTACGGTTCAGCGCCAGCCACTGCAGGGCCAGCATACTCGCGGCATTGTCCAACCGCCCTTCACGCATCAGGGCCAGGGCGTCTTCCAGCGGCAGCACGTGCACGCGGATGTCCTCGCCCTCCTCCGCCAGTCCGTGGACACCGCCCGCGTTGCTGCTGTCGCAGCGGCCGAGGAACAGGTGCACACGCTCGTTGGAGCCCCCTGGTGAAGGATAGTAGGTGGTGATCGGCCACAACGAAGTCAACTGCAGATCGGCCTCTTCAACGGCTTCCCGACGGGCGACCTCCTCCGGCTCCTCGTCCTTGTCGATCAACCCGGCCACCAGCTCCAGCAGCCAGGGGCTCTCGCTCTTGCCCAGGGCGCCGACGCGGAACTGCTCGATCAGCACCACTGCATCCCGTTGCGGATCATAGGGCAGAACGCAGACAGCATCATGACGGACGAAGAGTTCCCGATGAATAACCGGTCCCATGCCGCCGGCGAACAGGCGATGGCGCAGGCTCAGGCGGTCCAGGCGGTAGAAACCCTGGAAACAGGTCTCACGTTCGATCATCTCGACGGCGTCGGGGCCAGGCTTGAAGCTTTCGGTCATGGGCATCTCGCTTGCGTGGGAGGGCTGTGTTCCGGGCATCCTACCCCTTGGTGACATGCGGCGCAGCCTCTTTGCAGATCGCCGCAGGGCTGGGAAGATGCGCGGCGAAACGCTGCCGCGTCGCACCCGAACTCATGGCCGCGACAGCAGTCGAAGCCTGCACTTTTCCGGAATCCGCCCCCGAAGATGAAGCCGATGTACTTTGCCAGACTCCTCGCCGTCGCCAGCCTCGGCACCCTGCTCAGCGCCTGCCAGATGCTGCCCGGCACCAGCGACAAGCTGGAACCACAGCGCCACGCCTGGGAACACCTGAAGCCCGGCTGCCAGGGCGAGAGCTGCCCGCTGGTGAACATCGACACCATCAGTTTCGAAGGCGAGCCGCAGCTCAACGACCTGATCAGGCACCGCCTGCTGCAGATGACCCAGGACGCCCCCGGCGCGCCGCTGCCGGCCTCCCTGGAATCCTACGAGAAGGACTTCCTCGGCAGCGCCGAGCCTGGCTGGAGCAGCTACCTGCAAGCCAAGGTACTGGAACAGCATGACAAGCTGGTGTTGATCGAGCTGTCCAGCTACCTCTTCACCGGCGGCGCTCACGGCATGCCGGGGCGCGGTTTCATCAACTACGACCGCAAGCTGGAAAAACCGCTGAGCCTCGGCGACATGCTGCTCCCCGGCCAGGAAGACGCCTTCTGGAAGGTGGCCGAACAGGCCCACCAGCGCTGGCTGGCGGCCAACAAGTTCGACCAGGACCCCGACTTCGCCCGGACCTGGCCCTTCGAGCGCACCGCCAATATCGGCCTGGGCTATGGCGCCATGCTGCTCAAGTACGACGTCTACAGCATCGCGCCTTATTCCAGCGGGCACCCGGAGATTCGCATCCCCTATCCGCAGCTCAACGGAATACTGAAGCCCCAGTATTTCCCCGGACGCGGCTGAAGCGCCCCAGCAGGAACTGCAATCCGCCGGCCGCCAGCAGCGCCGGCAGGGTAGCCCCCAGCTCCGGCCAGCGGTTGGCCAGCAGGTGGTAGATCGCCACGCCGCAGGCCCAGGCCACCAGGGTGTCCCAGCGCAACGCGACGCGCGGAGCCAGCTCGGCGCGGCGGCGGCGCAGGATGAAGTGATCCACCAGCACCACGCCGAACAGCGGGGCGAACACCGAACCGATCAGCAGCAGGAAGTTCTGGTACTCGGCCAGCGGCGCGAACCAGGCGATCAGGGTGCAGATCGCGCCAATGGCCAGGGCCAGCTGTTCCACCTTCAGCGGCAGCAGGATGCCGATGGAAACCGCTGCCGAGTGGATATCGGCGAAGGCCTTCTCCGACTCGTCCAGCAGGATCAGCAGCAGCGGGATACCCATGCCGGCGCCGGCCAGGGCCAGCAGCAGCGCGTTGGCATCGCTGCCTTCGGCGAAGGCCAGGGTGTAGGCGACGCCCAGGCCCATCAGCCACAGGCAGCCAATGAAGAAGCCCAGCGCCACGCCTGCGAAGACCCCGCCGCCACGCCGACCGAAGCGCGAGTAGTCGGCGATCAGCGGCAGCCAGGACAGCGGCATGGCGATGGCGATATCGAAGCCCAGGGCGAAGGACATGGAGCCGTCGCCGGCCCGCGCCATCAAGGCGGAGAGATCGGCACGGTTGAGCAGGTCCCAGGTCAGCCAGATGCAGGCGCCCAGCAGCAGCCAGATGCCCCAGCGACGCAGGATACGGCGCACGAAGGCGAGCGGACCGGCCACCGCCAGCAGGGTGGCCAGGGCGCCGAATGCCAGGGTCCAGAGCGTCGGCGAAGCCAACAGGTTGTCACCGCCCAGGCCGCGGGCGGCCAGCAGGCTGGCGGCATCACGCATGACGATGATCTCGAAGGCGCCCCAGCCCACCAGTTGCAGCAGGTTGAGCAGCGCCGGCAGCGCCGCGCCGGCCGAGCCCAGGCTGAGCTTGAGCGAGGCCATGGCGGCCAGGCCCGTGTCGCTGCCGATCATGGCCGCGCCCCCCAGCAGCAGCACGCCGACACCGGTGCCGAGCAGGATCGCCAGCAGCGCGTCGCTGGCGCCAAGGCCCGGCGCCAGCAGCGCGCCGGTCTGCAGCACCATCAGGCCGAGGCCCAGGGAGAACCAGAGGGAAAACAGGTCGCGCGTGCCGAGAACGCGCTGGTCGAAGGCGACCGGGAGGGACGGCGAATAGTTGGGCGGGGTGTTCACGATGGCAGATGTCCTTGTGGACTGTTGTTATCAGGTTATCCACAAACCGGAAAGCCGGGCACAGGGCCCGGCTTCCAGCGTGGGTGTGACAGGTCAGTGCCTGTTCACGGTCTTGCAACAGACGTTCACACCTGCTTGTAGATCACCGAACCCTCTTCCTTGAAGCGCCCCGACTGCTCGGCGAAGCCGGCCTCGATGGCCTTCTGCTCGTCGGTCAGGCCGTTTTCCTTGGCGTAGTCGCGGACTTCCTGGGTGATCTTCATGGAGCAGAACTTCGGCCCGCACATGGAGCAGAAATGTGCGACCTTGGCCGAGTCCTTCGGCAGGGTCTCGTCGTGGAAGGCACGGGCGGTGTCCGGGTCCAGGCCGAGGTTGAACTGGTCTTCCCAGCGGAACTCGAAGCGCGCCTTGGACAAGGCATTGTCACGGATCTGCGCGCCCGGGTGGCCCTTGGCGAGGTCGGCGGCGTGGGCGGCGATCTTGTAGGTGATGATGCCGGTCTTCACGTCGTCCTTGTTCGGCAGGCCCAGGTGCTCCTTGGGCGTCACGTAGCAGAGCATGGCGCAGCCGAACCAGCCGATCATCGCGGCGCCGATGCCGGAGGTGATGTGGTCGTAGCCGGGGGCGATGTCGGTGGTCAGCGGGCCGAGGGTGTAGAACGGCGCCTCGTCGCAGCATTCCAGCTGCTTGTCCATGTTCTCCTTGATCAGGTGCATCGGCACGTGGCCGGGGCCTTCGATCATGGTCTGCACGTCGTGCTTCCAGGCGATCTTGGTCAGCTCGCCGAGAGTTTCCAGTTCGCCGAACTGCGCGGCGTCGTTGGCGTCGGCAATCGAGCCCGGACGCAGGCCGTCGCCCAGCGAGAAGCTGACGTCGTAGGCCTTCATGATTTCGCAGATTTCCTCGAAGTGGGTGTAGAGGAAATTCTCCTTGTGGTGGGCCAGGCACCACTTGGCCATGATCGAGCCGCCGCGGGAAACGATGCCGGTGACGCGCTTGGCGGTCAGCGGCACATAGCGCAGCAGTACGCCGGCGTGGATGGTGAAGTAGTCCACGCCCTGCTCGGCCTGCTCGATCAGGGTGTCGCGGAACAGCTCCCAGTTCAGGTCTTCGGCGATGCCGCCGACCTTCTCCAGGGCCTGGTAGACCGGCACGGTGCCGATCGGTACCGGCGAGTTGCGGATGATCCACTCGCGGGTTTCATGGATGTGCTTGCCGGTGGACAGGTCCATCACGGTGTCCGAGCCCCAGCGGATGCCCCAGGTCAGCTTGGCCACTTCTTCCTCGATGGAGGAACCCAGGGCCGAGTTGCCGATGTTGCCGTTGATCTTCACCAGGAAGTTGCGGCCGATGATCATCGGCTCCAACTCAACGTGGTTGATGTTGGCGGGGATGATGGCGCGGCCGCGGGCGATCTCTTCGCGGACGAACTCGGGGGTGATTTCCTTCGGGATGGACGCGCCGAAGCTCTGGCCCGGGTGCTGCTCGTTCAGCAGGCCGGCGGCGCGGGCCTCGGCCAGCTTCATGTTCTCGCGGATGGCGACGTACTCCATCTCGGGCGTGATGATGCCCTTCTTCGCGTAGTGCATCTGGGAGACGTTCTGGCCGGCCTTGGCGCGGCGCGGGTTGCGCACATGAGCGAAGCGCATGGCGGACAGTTCGGCATCGGCCAGGCGGCGCTGGCCGAACTCGGAGGTCAGGCCCGGCAGGCGCTCGGTGTCGCCACGGTCCTCGATCCAGGGCGAGCGCACGTCGGCCAGGCCCTGGCGCACGTCGATGCTGACGCTGGGGTCGGTGTAGGGGCCGGAAGTGTCATAGACGGTGACCGGAGCGTTGATTTCGCCACCGAAGGCGGTGGGGGTCACGTCCAGGCTGATCTCGCGCATCGGCACGCGGATATCCGGGCGGGAGCCCTGCACATAGACTTTCTGCGAACGGGGGAAAGGCTGGATGGATTGCTGGTCGACCTGGGCGCTTTCGCTCAGGTTCTTTTGTTCTTTTGCGGTCATCGGCTGGCTCCTGGGGTGATGTCGGAGCGAACCTGAAGGCAGAGCGCACCAGGACTGGTGCCGAGAGGAGCCGCGAACCGCGGCACATCTTGTTCCCTACGCAGGCCTTAACCTGATCAGGTTCAACGGGATCCGGAACTCTCCGATCTCAGCCTCCGACTCGAGGCACCCCGACAAGAACCCGGCCAGTCTAATCAAGCTCACCGGAGAAAACCAACCCGGTGGTCAGAATAAAATGACCACCCCGTCGGGAAATGACGACTCCCCTCGCCACGGAATTCGATTGTTGCAGGCAGGCAACATAGCTTGCCGCAAACTACACTCAGGCCGCCGCAGGGGCGTCTTGACCCGCCCCGAGCGGCCCCGTAGCCTTGCCCGACACACCAGAATCCAGGATTGATCATGCTGCGCAGACTCTCGCTGGCCATCGCCGTGGCATCCGCCTTTGCCGGAACCGCCTGGGCCGAAGATGCCCCCCTGTCAGCCAAGACGGACCTCGTGACCGTCTACAAGGACGCCGTCGACAACAACGCCGACCTCGCCGCCGCCCGCGCCAACTATGACGCGGTGCGCGAGGTCGTACCCCAGGCCCGTTCCGGGCTGCTGCCGCAGATAAACGGCGGCGCCACGAGCAACGACACCCGTACCAAGCTGGACGAGCCCTCCAACACCTTCTCGCGCAGCGGCATCGCCTACCAGGCGACCCTGAGCCAGCCTATCTTCCGTGCCGACCGCTGGTTCCAGCTGCAGGCCGCCGAGGCCACCACCGAGCAGGCCGCCCTGGAGTTCTCCGCGACCCAGCAGAACCTGATTCTGCAGACTGCCGAAACCTACTTCGCCGTGCTGCGCGCCCAGGACAACCTGGCGTCGACCAAGGCCGAGGAAGCGGCCTTCAAGCGCCAACTCGACCAGGCTAATGAACGTTTCGACGTCGGCCTGTCGGACAAGACCGACGTGCTCGAAGCCCAGGCCGGCTACGACACCGCACGCGCCAACCGAATAATCGCCGAGCGCAGCGTGGATGACGCCTTCCAGGCCCTGGTCACCCTGACCAACCGTGAATACGCATCCCTCGAAGGTATCCTGCACACCCTGCCGATCGTGGTCCCGGCGCCGAATGACGCCAAGGCCTGGGTCGACACTGCCTCCCAGCAGAATCTCAACCTGCAGGCCAGCAACCATGCGGTCGATGCGGCCGAGGAAACCCTGCGCCAGCGCAAGGCCGGCCATGCGCCGACCCTGGACGCCGTGGCCAGCTACCAGAAAGGCGATAACGACAGCCTCGGCTTCAGCAACGTCGACTCCACGCCCGGACAGCCACCGTTCGGCAGCGACGTGGAGCAGCGCAGCATCGGCCTGCAGTTGAACATCCCGATCTACAGCGGCGGCCTGACCAGCTCCCAGGTGCGCGAGTCCTACCAGCGCCTGAACCAGACCGAGCAATTACGCGAAAGCCTGCGCCGCACCGTGGTGCAGAACACCCGCAACTTCCACCGCGCGGTGAATACCGACGTGGAGCAAGTGAAGGCGCGCAAGCAGTCAATCATCTCCAACCAGAGCGCCCTGGAAGCCACCGAGATCGGCTACCAGGTGGGCACCCGCAACATCGTCGACGTGCTCGACGCCCAGCGTCAGCTGTACAGCTCGGTGCGCGACTACAACAACGCCCGCTACGACTACATCCTCGACAACCTGCGCCTCAAGCAGGCAGCCGGCACCCTGAGCCCGGCGGACCTGGAGGCCCTGGCCGGCTTCCTCAAGCCCGACTACGACCCGGACAAGGACTTCCTCCCGCCGGATCTGGCCAAGGCGGCGGAAGCCGAGCTGCGCGGCGACCCGGAATACTGAGGTCCGCGGCAAACGAAAAGCCCGGCATGATTGCCGGGCTTTTTCGTTCTGGCCGTGCCAGCAGGGTGGATAGGGCTTTTCCTATCCACCAGCGCCGCTCGACATGACACCGATGGTGGATCGATGCAGCGTGATCCACCCTACGAACGCATTCGCGCAGCTGCATCCTCGGTGCCGCCCCTCAATCGCGAATGAATTCGCTCCTACTTTGCCGCCCAGGCGTTAAAGCGCTGCTCCAGGTCCTCGCCATGGTCGGTCCAGAACTCCACATCCATGGGCAGGGCCTGGGCAATGTTCTCCGGCGCGCTGGGCAGCCAGCCGGTCAGGGTCGGGTCGAGACGGTCGAAGGCCTGCTGGTTGACCGGCCCGTAGGGGATTCGCTTGACATAGTCGGCCTGGTTCTCGGCCTTATTGATGAAGGCGATCAACTGGTGGGCGCGCTCGACGTGCTTCGAGCCCTTGATGATCGCCCAGTAGTCCATGCCATACAGGCTGTCCGGCCAGACCACGGCAAACTTGTGCCCTTCCTGGTGGGCTGCGGCGATGCGGCCGCTGTAGACCGAGGTCATGGTCACGTCACCGGCGGCCAGCCATTGCACCGGCTGGGCACCGGCCTCCCACCACTGGATATGCGGCTTGAGCTGGTCGAGCTTGGCGAAGGCCCGCTCCACCCCGGCCGGAGTGGCCAGCACCTTGTAGACATCCTCGCGCTTCACCCCATCGGCGAGCAGGGCGAACTCCAGGTTGTACACCGCACGCTTGCGCAGCCCGCGCTTACCTGGAAAGTGCTGCACGTCCCAGAAGTCCGCCCAGGACTTCGGCGCCTCGGCCAGCTTGCCGGCGTCGTAGGCCAGGGCCACGCTCCAAACCATGGTGGCCGAACCGCACTCCTGGGCCGCATCGGTGATCAACTGGTCGGCATTGCCGATGCGCTGCCAGTCGAGCCGCTCGAACAGCCCTTCCTCGCAACCGCGAACCAGATCGGGCGCCTCGATCTCCACCAGGTCCCAATCGACGCTGCCGGTATCGGCCATCACCTTGATCCGCGCCATTTCGCCGTTGTACTCACCCTCCGTCAGCGGGGTGCCGCTGGCCTGGGCGAAGGGCTTGAAGAAGGCGTCGCTCAAGGCCTTCTGCCCTGCCCGCCGTAACCCACCACCACCATGTTGTCCGCCGCCTGGGCAACGCCCAGGGTGGAGGCCAGCGCCAGCCCGGCCAGCAGGCCGCGACAGAGTGTGTGGGAATGGACTGAAAACGAGGCAGTGCGGGTTGAATCGGGATTCTGGCGAGGGACGAACGAATGCCGCATGGTGCTTCTCCTCTTGTTGTTGTCATGAAGCCTGCCCGGCTCGGGCTGACTCGAAACTAGCCAGGGCAAAGTAAAAAAACAAGTTGATTTTTTACTGAAGGTAAATTTCCATGGCCACACAAGAACAAGCGGGACCGACAGGTCCACAGGAGCCCCCATGTCCACTGCCGTCCAGTCAGCCCAAGCCTTCCCGCACCTCTTCGAGCCCCTGGAAATCCGCGGCAAGCGCTTGAAGAACCGCATCATGTCCAGCGGACACGACACCTCCATGCCCGCCGATAACCTGGTCAACGACCAGCTCGTCGCCTATCACCGCGCCCGAGCTCAAGGCGGCGTCGGCTTGATCGTGCTGCAGGTCGCCGGGGTCCACGACAGTGCGCGCTACACCTCCCATGTGCTGATGGCCACCGACGACACCTGCATCGAGGGCTACCGTCGCCTGGCCGAGGCCTGCCACGCTGAAGGCACCGTGGTGCTGTCGCAGATCTTCCATCCGGGCCGGGAAATCATGGAGTCCAGCGACGGCCTGCTGGCGGTGGCCTGGTCCGCCTCGGCCTCGCCCAACGAGCGATTCCGGGTGATGCCACGGGCCCTGGACCAGCCGATGATCGACGAGATAGTCGCCGGCTACGCATCCGCCGCGCGGCGCCTCTGCGAAGCCGGGCTGGACGGGGTGGAGATAGTCGCCAGCCATGGTTACCTGCCGGCGCAATTCCTCAATCTGCGGGTGAACCAGCGTGAGGACGGCTACAACGGCGACCTGGAGGCGCGCCTGCGCTTCCTCCGCGAAGTGATCCAGGCCGTGCGCGCCGAGTGTTCGGCAGACTTCATCGTCGGGCTGCGCATCTCCGCCGACGAACGCGACCCGGAAGGCCTGACCGAGGACGAATCCCTGGCCGCGGTGCTGTCCCTGCAGGGGCAGCTGGACTACGTCCACCTGGTAGCCGGCACCTCCGCTTCCCTCGTCGGCGCCATCCACATCGTGCCGCCCATGGCCATCGAGGCCGCCTACCTGGCGCCCACCGCGGGCAGTTTCAGGGCGCGCCTGGACATCCCGCTGTTCGTCACCGGACGGATCAACCAGCCCCAGGAAGCCGACACCATCATCGCCCGGGGCCAGGCCGACGTCTGCGGCATGACCCGCGCGCTGATCTGCGACCCGCTGATGCCGAACAAGGCCGCCGCCGGCCGCAGCGATGATGTGCGCGCCTGCATCGCCTGCAACCAGGCCTGCATCGGCCACTTCCACCGCGGCTACCCGATCTCCTGCATCCAGCATCCCGAAACCGGCCGCGAACTGACCTACGGTCAGGCCAATCCCGCGGCCCGGCGCAAGCGGGTGATGGTGGTGGGCGGCGGTCCGGCGGGCATGAAAGCCGCGGCGGTGGCGGCCCAGCGCGGCCACGATGTGACCCTGTTCGAAGCCGGCAGCCAGCTCGGCGGCCAGGTGCTGCTGGCACAACTGCTGCCCCGGCGCAGCGAGTTCGGCGGCGCGTCCACCAACCTGCAGCGGGAAATGGAGCTCGCGGGTGTGCAGGTGCAACGCAACGTGCGGGTCGACCGTGCACGGGTGGAGCGGGAACGCCCCGACCTGGTCATCCTCGCCACCGGCGCCCGGCCCTACTGGCCGCCCTTCGAGCGGGGCGGCGAATTGCAGGTGGTGGACGCCTGGCAGGTGCTGCGCGAAGAGGTGCAACCGGGCCGCTCAGTGCTGGTCACCGACTGGCGCGGCGACTGGATCGCTCCCGGCATCGCCGAGCGCCTGGCGCGCAACGGCCACCAGGTGCGCCTGGCGGTGAACGGCCCCCACTGCGGCGAGAGCCTGCCGCTTTACGTGCGCGACCAGTTGGCCGGCGAGCTGCACAAACTGGGCATCCCGGTCACGTCCTACGCCCGCCTGTACGGCTGCGACGACAGCACGGTGTACATGATGCACGCGACCTGCGGCGAACCCATGCTGTTCGAGGAGGTGGACACCCTGGTGCTCTGCCAGGGCCACCAGCCGGTGGACGACCTGGGCGCCGAATTGCAGGGGCTGGTGGAGTTCAAGCGGATCGGCGACTGCCTGGCGCCCCGGACGGTGGAGGAAGCCATCTACGAAGGGCTGAAGGTCGGCTGGAACATCTGAGGGCCCCGGCGGGTCGCGGCTGCCTTACAATGCCGCGATCCTGCGCCCTGTGGAGGGAACCATGAGCCCCAGCCTGCCATCGCCGAACGCCAACGCCGAGAGCCAGTTCCTCGGCACGCGCATCCGCGCGCTGCGCAAACGCCAAGGCATGACCCTCAGCGAACTGGCCGAGCAGAGCAAGCTCACCGCCGGCTACATCAGCCAGCTGGAACGCAACCTGGCCTATCCCTCGATCCCGGCGCTGTTCAATATCGCCCGCAGCCTGGGAGTGACCATCCAATGGTTCTTCGCCAGCGAGGCGCCCACCAGCGAGGCCGACCGCGGCTACGTGGTGCGGCGCAATGCGCGCACCAGCCTGCACTACGAGGATGGCATCACCGACGAGCTGCTCAGCCCGCAGCCATTGCGCCAGCTGGAAATGCTCCACTCGCGCTTCCCGCCCGGCAGCTACAGCGAAGAGAGCTATAGCCACGAGGGAGAAGAGGCTGGCTACGTGCTCAGTGGCGAATTCGAACTCTGGGTCGGCGACCGCCACTTCCGCCTGCAGGAAGGCGACAGCTTCAGCTTCTCCAGCCAGGAACCGCACCGCTACGGCAATCCCGGGGATAAGGATGCGCTGGTGCTCTGGGTGATCACCCCGCCGACGTTCTAGTCGCTGACGGAAGTCATTTCTGTAGAGGCGAATTCATTCGCCAAGGGTGGCACAGCCACCCCGAAGCAAAATCGAATGGCAGACCTTCGGCCTGCTTGGCGATTGAAATCGCCCCTACAAGGATTTCGCCAGCTTCAGCCCAGAAGCCGCGCAATCCCGCCCAACAACCGCTCCAGCGCCCCCTGGTTGGCCTTGAGTACACCCAGCCCAGCCTCGCGCATGGTCGCCGCGCGAACCGGGTCGGCCCAGAGCCCGCTTACCTGCGCGGCCAGTTGCCCGGCATCGCTTACCTCTGCCAACGCACCGGCATCGCGTAGCTGCGCGGCGATCTCGAGGAAGTTGAACAAGTGCGGCCCCGACAGCACCGGCTTGCCCAGGGCCGCTGGTTCCAGCAGGTTGTGGCCGCCGTTGGGCACCAGGCTGCCGCCGACGAAGGCGATATCCGCCAGGGCGTAGAGGAACAGCAGTTCGCCCATGGTGTCACCCACCAACACCTGGGTGTCCGCTGTGACGGCCTCACCCGTGGAGCGGAGCACGGTCGCCAGCCCCTCACGGCGGCACAGCTCGAACATCGAGCCGAAGCGCTCGGGATGGCGCGGCACCAGGATCAGCAACGCGTCCGGCCGCCGCGCCAGCAAGGTCTTGTGCGCCGCGAGGATGACTTCGTCTTCGCCGGCGTGGGTACTGGCGGCGATCCAGACCGGCCGATCCTCTGCATGCCACTGCCCGCGCAGGGCGGCAGCGCGGTCGAGCAGGGCCGGATCGATGCGCAGGTCAAACTTGATCGAGCCGGTCACCCCCACGCACTCCGGCCGCGCGCCCAGGGCGCGAAAACGCTCGGCTTCGGCCTCGGTCTGCACGGCGATCCAGTTCAGCTCGGCCAGCATGGGCGCGGTGAGCTTGTGGAAGCGCGCATAGCCACGGGCCGAGCGCTCGGACAGGCGGGCGTTGGCCAGTACCACGGGAATGCCGCGCGCGGCGCACTGATGGATATGGTTGGGCCAGAGTTCGGTCTCCATGATCACCGCCAGCCTCGGCCGCGCAAGGTCGAGGAAGCGCGCCGCCGCCCAGGGCAGGTCATAGGGCAGGTAGCAGTGCTGCACCCGCTCGCCGAACAGCGCGCGGATGCGCTCGGAGCCGGTGGGCGTCATGCAGGTGATGGTGATGGGCAGATCCGGGTGGCGTTCCAGCAGGGCGCGGATCATGGGGGCGGCGGCAATGCTTTCGCCCACCGACACCGCATGGACCCAGATGCCACCGGGCGCGAGCGGTGGCAGGCCGAAGGCGAAACGCTCCTTGACGCGCCGGGCATAGGCCGGCGCGCGCCAGGCCCGCCAGGCCAGGCGCAGGGCCACCAAGGGCAGACCGAGATGGAACAGCAAGGTATAGAGGGCTCGATTCATGGGCGCGGAGCTTAGCCAAACTGGCCGCCAATGGCACCTGGCATCTGCTCAGCCCATCGCCTGCAAGTGCTCGGCGAGGCTGTCCGCCAGCCAGAGCGCCGCCGGGCCCAGGGCCTCATCCCGGCGGCAGACCAGCTCCACCACCAGCGACGGCGGCGTCCAGTCGCTGCGCAACTCCACCAGCTGTCCCTGGTAGCCCGGGTACTGCGCCACATGGCGCGGCAGCCAGGCCCAGCCGAGGCCGCGCATCAGGAGTTCAGCCATGACGTAGAAGCTGTCGGCGCGCCAGACCTGCGGGCCAATTTGCTCGCCGCCGGGGTAGTGGCTGTCCTGGGGCGCCATGAGCACCTGGCGATGGCGCGCCAGTTCATGCCGGTCGGCGTAGGACTGCGCCGCCAGGGGGTGGCCGGCGCCACAGACCGTGACCATCTCGATGGTGCCCAGGCGTTGGCGCTCCAGGGCATCGGGCATGCGCTCAAGGTGAAACAGCAGGCCGAGGTCGGCGCGGCGCTCCAGCAGCTTGCGCGCCACGTCCCCCTGGGCGCTGCTGGCCAGCTGCACCTCCAGCAGCGGGAAGGCCCGCCCTAGCGCCTCCAGGCTGGCCAGCACCGGCTGGTAGGGCATGGCCTCGTCCAGGGCCAGGCGCAGCCGCGCTTCCTCGCCCCGCGCCAAACCCAGCGCGCGGCCGTCCAGGCGCTGGCACTGGCGCAGCACCTCGCGCGCCTCCTCCAGCAGGGCCTTGCCCGCCTCCGTGAGGCGCGGCTGGCGCCCGCTGCTGCGATCGAACAACTGCACCCCGAGGTCCTCCTCCAACAGGGCAATGCCGCTGCTGACCGCCGACTGGGCGCGACGCAGCTGTCGGGCCACGGCGGAAAAGGACTGTCCCTCGGCGACGCCGACGAACAGGCGAATCTGCTCCAGGTTCCATTGCATGACCGGCCACCCATCTCAAAAACAGATAGGTAATGACTTTATCCCATCGCCAGAGCACTTAGAATCCGCGTCATTGCACAGGAGGCCCGACCATGACCGGCTACGCTTATCTCGCTATCGCCATCGCCGCCGAAGTGATCGCCACCACCTCGATGAAGGCCATCGACGGCTTCAACAAACCCCTGCCCCTGATCCTGGTGATCGGCGGCTACGCCATCGCCTTCTGGATGCTCACCCTGGTGGTACGCAGCATCCCGGTGGGCATCGCCTACGCCATCTGGGCCGGGCTCGGCATCGTGCTGGTGAGCGTCGCCGCGCTGGTGCTCTACCAGCAGAAGCTGGATACCCCGGCCATGCTCGGGATGGGGCTGATCGTCTCGGGCGTCGTCGTCATCCAGCTGTTCTCCAGCAGCACCGGCCACTGAGAACCGGTCGACGACCGGCTCCAGGCAGCTTCACCGACAGGGGCGCTATACTGCGCCCCTGTTTTTTCTGAGGCGCTTCCCTCCCATGGCCGAATCCCTTTCCACCGACGTGCTCATCCTGGGCGGCGGCATCGCCGGCCTCTGGCTCAACGCCCGCCTGCGCAAGCAAGGCTTCGCCACCCTGCTGGTGGAGAACGCCAGCCTCGGCGGTGGGCAGAGCGTGAAGTCCCAGGGGATCATCCACGGTGGCGCCAAGTACGCCCTGCACGGCGCCCTCACCGGCGCCTCCGAGGCCATCGCCGAGATGCCGCGACGCTGGCGCGAGGCCCTGGCAGGCCAGGGCGAACTCGACCTCACCGGCGTGCGCCTGCTTTCCGACGCCCATTACCTCTGGTCCCCCGGCACCCTGGCCGGCAACCTCACCAGCTTCTTCGCCAGCAAGGCGGTACGCGGCCGCGTCGACCAGGTCAAGGGCGACGACCTGCCGCCCGCCCTGCAACACCCGAAATTCAAGGGCAAGGTCTATCGACTGGCCGAACTGGTGCTGGATGTACCCAGCCTGATCGCCCGCCTGGCTGACCTGGCCGGCGACGGCCTGCTGGCCGCCCGTGAGGTCGAGCCCCTGCAGGAGGATGGCCGGCTCATCGGATTGCGTATCGACGGCCGCGAGGTCCGGGCCCAGCGCATCGTCCTCAGCGCCGGCGCCGGCAACCAGGCGCTGCTCGAGGCCCTGGGACTGAGCCAGCCGGCCATGCAGTGCCGCCCACTGCACATGGTGATGCTCAAGGCGCCCAGCCTGAAGCCGCTCTACGCCCACTGCCTGGGCGGCGGACCCAAGCCGCGGATCACGGTCACCAGCCACCCGGCCGCCGACGGCCAATGGGTCTGGTACCTGGGTGGCGACCTGGCCGAAGCCGATGGCGTGGCCCGCAACGAGGCCGAGCAGATCGCCGCCGCCGAACAGGAACTGCGCCAGCTGCTGCCCTGGATCGACCTGTCCGCCGCCCAGTGGGCGACCCTGCGGGTCGACCGCGCCGAGCCGGCGCAATCCGGCCTGGTCCGTCCGGACAACGCCTTCCTCAGTGAGCAGGGCGCGCTGCTGGTGGGCTGGCCGACCAAGCTGGCCCTGGCGCCAGACTTCGCCGACCGCGTGCTGGCCGCCTTCGAACGCGACGGGCTGCGCCCGGCTGCCCACCCTCCCCTGCCTCACCTGCCCCGCCCTCCCGTGGCGCAACCCGTCTGGGAGGAGCTGCTGGGATGAACAACCTGCACAACCTCCATCGCCCCCTCGGCGGCACCGGCCTGCTGGTTTCCCCGCTGGGCCTGGGCACCGTCAAGCTGGGCCGCGACCAGGGGGTGAAGTACCCCAGCGGGTTCACCATTCCCGACGACTTCGAGGCCCGTCAGCTATTGGCCCTGGCCCGGGATCTCGGCATCAACCTGATCGACACCGCGCCGGCCTATGGCCGCAGCGAAGAGCGCCTCGGTCCGCTATTGCGCGGCCAGCGCCAGGACTGGGTGATCGTCAGCAAGGTGGGCGAGGAATTCGACGGTGGTGTTTCCCGTTTCGATTTCAGCCCCGAACACGCAAGGTTCTCCGTCGAACGCAGCCTGAAACGCCTGGAAACCGACTTCATCGACCTGGTGCTGGTGCATTCCGACGGCAACGACCTGGCGGTACTGCGCGACAGCGGCGTGTACGAGACGCTTGCCGAGCTGAAGCAGGCCGGCAAGATCCGCGCCTTCGGCCTGTCCGGCAAGACGGTGGAAGGCGGCCTGCTGGCCCTGGAACAGGGCGACTGCGCCATGGTCACCTACAACCTCAACGAGCAGGACGAGAAGCCGGTGCTCGACTTCGCGCTGCAACAGAACAAGGGCATCCTGGTCAAGAAAGGCCTGGCCAGCGGCCATGCCTGCCTGGGCGCGGGGGTGGATCCGGTGCGCGCCAGCTTCGAACTGATCTTCGGTCATCCCGGGGTGACCAGCGCGATAGTCGGGACCATCAATCCGCTGCATCTGACCCATAATGTCGCGACGGCCGCCGCAGTGATCGGGGGTCTACCCTAGCCGCCCCCCTCCAGAAGGAGCCGACATGCCGCGAATCCTCGCCCGCAAGGACCCCAGCGCATTCAAGACCCTCCCACTGCATGTCGAAGCCAGTGCCGACGCGTTGAGCTACCAGAGCCTGGGGCGGCCTTTGAACTTCTCGCAGATGCTGGAGCGCCGAAGACCGGTAGAGGTGAACGACAGCCGGCGCTTCGCGGTGGAACTGGCGAACCTCGGCGTTTCGGTGCGGCTGACCCTGAACCTCCAGGGCCGCGACTACTGGCTGGTGGTGCGCCAGCGCCGACACGATCGGGGCGACACCGTGCTCAAGCTGATTTCCGGCTATGTCCCGGCCCACGAGCTGAACCTGCCACTGCTCACCGCCATCCAGGAAGTGGCCGAGGAGTGCCTGATCGAAACTCCGGAAGGCTGGTTGGCCGGTCGTTTCGCCGACACCTGGCTGCCCACGCCCTATCAGCGCCAGCTGCGCTATCGCGAAGCCAATCACTTCCGCCTGAGTCCGCTCTCCGGCGCGGCGCGGCCGGTGCGCAATGGCAAGTTGACCCTGCTGGAGCGGCCGCAGGCCTATGTCCACCTGCCCACCGCCTCGCTGCAGCTGGTCTACGACCTGCGCCTGGACCTGCCACGGGACAGCCACCAGATCAGCCTCTTCCATGTCGATGAAGTGCTGCAGGGCCGCGAGCTGGTGGCGAGCCTGGAGAGGCGCCGGCCCGACATCTACCTGCTGCCGCTGTACCAGGGCGTCCCCACCGGCGAGCTGCTGACCTTGCGCAATGGCGAGTTCTCTGCCACCAGCACCCGCGGCGTCTGGCTTTCGGAGAGCTTCGCCGAGCAGGACGGCTGGCTGGTCCATGAAGAGCGCGTGCGCTGGAAGGATTGGTTAGCGCGAGTGGGGACGGCGCGGCCGACGGGAAAGAAGGTGGCGTGCTGAAGCCGGGGACGCGCAAGGCGCCCCGGCGCGACTGAGTTGGCCCTGCAGATTTGTAGGGTGTGCCGTGCGCACAAAAGCCTGAAACCTAGGCGGTGCGCAGGGCGCACCCTACCCTTGCTTACTTCAGTTCACTCGAGCTCTTGCCGAGCAGCCGCCGCGCGACGATCAGCAGCTGGATCTGCTGGGTGCCCTCGAAGATGTCGAGAATTTTCGAATCCCGCGCCCATTTCTCCAGCAGCTCGTCCTCCCCGTAGCCCAGCGCGCCCGCCAGTTCCACGCACTTCAGGGTGATCTCGTTGGCCACCCGACCGGCCTTGGCCTTGGCGATGGAGGCCTCTCTGGAGTTGGGCAGGCGATTGTCTGCCATCCAGGCCGCCTTGAGGGTCAGCAGGCGCGCGGCCTCCCATTCGGCCTCCAGGCGGTAGAGCGTGGCCTCGGCATGGCTGACGCTGAGCAGCGGGCTGCGGTAGTCGAACTTGCAGCCAGCCTTCTCCAGCAGCTCGCGGGTGCGGTCCAGCGCGGCCTTGGCCACGCCCACCGCCATCCCGGCCACCAGCGGGCGGGTGTTGTCGAAGGTCTCCATGACCCCGGCGAAGCCCCTCTGCACATCGACCTCGGCATCGCCCAGAAGATTCGTGGCCGGCACCCGGCAATCGTTGAAGTTGATCGACGCGGTATCCGAGGCCTTGATGCCGAGCTTCCTCTCCAGGCGCGTCACGGTCATGCCCGGCGTGCCCTTTTCCACCACGAAGGACTTGATGGCTGCCCGGCCCAGGCCGCGATCCAGGGTGGCCCAGACCACCACCGCATCGGCGCGCGCGCCGGAAGTGACGAAGATTTTCTCGCCATTGAGGACGTAGTGTTCGCCATCCTTGATGGCCGTGGTGCGGATCGCCGCCGAATCCGAACCGCAACCCGGCTCGGTGATGGCCATGGCCGCCCAGGTGCCTTTGAAACGTTCGAGCTGTTCCTCGTTAGCCACGGCGGCGATGGCGGCATTGCCCAGCCCCTGGCGCGGCATGGCCAGCAGCAGGCCGACATCGCCCCAGCAGAGCTCCATCACCCCCAGCAGCGCGGACAGGTTGCCACCATTGCGCACGCCCGCCTCCGTCGCTGCACTGCGCTTGCTGGCGGAACCGGCGCCGACGGATTCCGGGGAGCCGGCGTTCATCCCATCCAGCAACGCCGCCAACAGGTCCAGCTCGCGTGGATAGGCATGTTCGGCCTTGTCGTACTTGCGTGACAGGGGACGGAAGTACTGGGCCGCCACTTGCTGGGCCTGGTTGCCCAGGGCGCGGAATTTCTGCGGGATTTCCAGGTTCATGTGGCTCTCCTCATAGGTGCAGACCGCCGCTCATCACGGCGATGGCGCGCAAGTCGCGGTACCAGCGCTCGGCCGGGTGCTCCTGGGTGAAACCGTGGCCGCCAAGCAGTTGCACCGCATCGGTCCCGATCTTCATGGCCTTTTCGGCGCAGAGCAGGCGGGCCAGGTAGGCCTCGCGGCGGAACGCCTCGCCGCGGTCCGCGCGGGCACAGGCACGCCAGACAATCAGGCGTATGGCGTCCAGTTCGATGGCCATGTCCGCGATCATGAAGGCCACCCCCTGGCGGTGGCTGATGGGCTCGCCGAAGGCCGTGCGTTCGTTGCAATAGCCGACCACGTAGTCCAGCGCGGCCTGGGCGGTGCCGAGGGACAGGGCGCACCAGGCCAGGTGGCCAAGGTCGAGGAAGGCCTGGTAATCGAAACCGACGCCGTCCAGGCGATTTTCCACGGGCACTTTCACACCCTTCAGCCTGACCCGCGCCGTGCCGCAGGCCTTCAGGCCCATGGCCGGCTCCGGGCGCAACTGCAGCCCCTTGCTGCCGGCTTCTACCATGAACAGCGCCGGTCCGCTGCCAGTCTCGGCGGCCACTATCAGACGGCTGGCCTCCACCCCGTCCAGGACCAGGCATTTCTCGCCGCTCAGCAGGTAGTGCCGGCCCTTGCGCCGCGCGCGGGTCGCCAGCCGCAGGGGATCGAAGAGCAGCGCCGGCTCGCTCACCGCTATCGCCGTGCGTGGCGCCGGCTGCGCGGCGACGAAGGCCGGCAGCCAGGCGGCCTGCTGCTCGGGCGAGGCCCAACGGCGAATGCAGTTGGCGGCCGAAAGTGGCGCCAGCAGTACCGCGGCCAGGCTCAGGTCGCCCTTGGCCAAGGCCTCGGCCATCAGGGCATTGGTCAGGATGGTGCGTTCACCGGCCAGACCGCCCAGCGCCTCGCCGACGCCATAGTGCGCCAGGCCCAGCTCATGGGCCTGGTTGAACAGACCGGCGGGCAGCGCGGCGCGGGCATCGGCATCATGGGCGGCCGGGCGCAGGGTCTGAAGGGCGAAAGCGTCCAGCATGTCCACCAGCATGCGCTGCTCGTCGGACAGCGACAGGTCGAACAACTCATCCGCACTCGCCTGCCGCGGCGCCTTGCGCGCCCGCCGAGCTGCCAGCAGGAAGCCGACACGGGTTCCGCGATAGAGCAGCTTTTCGAAGGCCTTGCGCAGCTTCAGGCGATCGGGCCAGTCGGCCTGGGCCACGCGATTCAGCACGGCCAGGGCGCGACCCTGGGTATTGGGATTCATCGGCATCGCACTCCATGCAGGATGAGGATGCCGCGATGATGGGCGTCGCCGGCCCGGACGCCTATGACCGGGCCGACGCAGGCCACTGGCAGAGCGGCCAGTGGCCAGGGGTCACTTGCTGCGGATCTTCTCGACTATCGCGGTGGTGGAGCTGTTCTCCACCAGGCCGAGCACCCTCACTTCGCCGCCGTAGGCACGGACGATGTCGGCGCCGACCACCTGGTCGATACCGTAATCGCCACCCTTGACCAGCACGTCGGGTTTGACCTCGGCGAGCAGGCGCTCGGGGGTGTCCTCGGCGAAGCTGACGACCCAGTCCACTGCCCCCAGTCCGGCCAGCACGGCCATGCGCCGCTCGACGCTGTTGATCGGACGGCCCGGCCCCTTGAGGCGGCTGACCGAAGCATCGTCGTTGACTGCCAGCACCAGGCGGTCGCCCTGGGCACGCGCCTGTTCCAAGTAGGTCACGTGGCCAGCATGGAGGATGTCGAAGCAGCCGTTGGTGAAGACGATCTTCTCGCCGTGGGCTCGGGCGTCGTCTATGGCCAGCAGCAGCTGGTCCAGACTCAGCACCCCGCGCTCGGAGCCCTGCTCGCGCTGCACCGCGCGGCGCAGCTCCGGGGCGCTGATGGCGGCGGTACCCAGCTTGCCGACCACGATGCCGGCAGCGAGGTTGGCCAGGGCCACGGCCTGGGGCAGTTCCTCGCCCGCGGCCAGGGCGGCGGCCAGGGTGGAGATCACGGTATCGCCAGCGCCGGTGACGTCGAACACTTCACGGGCGCGGGCCGGCAGATGAAGGGCGTGGTGACCGGGGCGCAGCAGCGTCATACCGTGCTCGCCGCGGGTTACCAGCAGGGCGCCCAGTTCCAGCTCCTGCATCAGCGCTGCACCCTTGGCGACCAGCTCGGCTTCGTCCAGGCAGCGGCCGACGATGGTTTCGAACTCACTGAGATTCGGGGTGATCAGGCTGGCGCCGCGATAGATGCTGAAGTCCCTGCCCTTGGGGTCGGCCAGCACCGGCACGCCATTGCGGCGGGCGGCCTGGATCAGCACCTGGTGGTTCTTCAGGGCGCCTTTGCCGTAATCGGAAAGCACCAGCACCTTGGCCTGCGGCAGCAAGCGCTCGACTTCCGCGGCGAGGGCCTCGGCGTTAGTGTCGAAGGCTTCCTCGAAGTCCATGCGTAGCAACTGCTGGTGACGGCTCATGACCCGCAGTTTGACGATGGTCGGCTGTTGGTTCAGACGCTGGAAGTGCACGTCGACACCCGCGGCGTTGAGGCTGTCGGTGAGGCTGTCTGCCGCCTCGTCGATACCGGTGATGCCCACCAGCATGGCCGGCGCACCCAGGGCGGCGATGTTCAGCGCAACGTTGGCCGCGCCGCCGGGGCGGTCCTCGATCTGATCGACCTTGACCACGGGTACTGGCGCCTCGGGGGAAATGCGCGAGGTACCGCCATGCCAGTAACGGTCGAGCATGACGTCGCCCACCACCAGAACGGGGGCCTGATCGAATCGGGGCATGGACAGCTTCATGGAGTCTCCGGACGTCAAAAACGGCGCGGATCATAACATAGCAGCTCAGCGCTCCCGAGACTCTCAATCGGGCTGCGTACGCACCCAGAACAGCTCATGGCGGCGCACCGCCTTGCGAAAAAAATCGTCCTGACCGACCTCTGGCCAACGTCTACCTGCCAGGACCCATTGGATCGCCCGACGCAGGCGATTCTTCAGCGGCAGAGGCGTCTGCAGGTCATGCTGCATGGCCAGGGCCTGGGCCTTGTCGAGGCGCACTGCACCGTCCAGCACGGGACTCCACAAACCATCGGTCGGCAAGGGCTGCATACAGGGCGGCAGGGCGATGCCATTGCCGGCCGGGCCCATGGGCCAGCGGTCGTTGTCGTACAGGTGATTGGCATAGAGCAGCTGAATGTGAGGGCGCCAGCCGCTCGCCGCCACGGCCTGGTCCAGGACCTTGCTCGCATGGAGATGGTCGGGATGGGGGTCGAGCTGCGGATGCGGCAGGACCACCACTTCGGGACGGAAGCGCCTGAGCAGCGCAGCCAGGTCAGCTACCAGGTTGTTCCAGCTCGGCACGCCGTCGATATCGCCGGGCAGCACCAGCGGGTTGAAGCGACGAACGCTGCGGATATCCGACTCGCCCGACTCCATCGAACCGAATGCCTTCGCCGGATCAGCAGCCATGGAAGCCAGCCGCATGCAGTAGTACCCAAGCTGCACACAGCGAGTCGCCGGGACACCACCCCAGAGCGGTACGGCCAGGCTGCTCCAGCTGCGTAGCCGGCCCTTGAGACGCGCGGCCGCAGCCTTGTCCAGACCCATGCGGCGGTAGCTCTGCGCGTCGATCTCACCCTGGGTCAGAGTGACTATGCTGGCCTCGGCGCTACGGCTGTACAGGCCGAAAGCGGCCAGTTCGGCATCATCCGCGTGCGGTGCCAGGAGCATTACGCGTCGCTTGCCGTAATCCGGATTGCTGAAGGCGTGGAGGGTCGCCGCCCCCGAGAGGCGGCAGAATCGGCCGAGCAGCTGCAGATTCCCGGTGCGCAGCGACGGCAACAGGCCCGACAGGTTCAGGTAGCGCCGCCCCCGAACGCCGCGTTCGAAGTCCTGGCGATCGGCCAGCTCGCCGTCCCGGATCAGGACGTGGGGGTCCAGCCAGCGACCGAGCCAGGTGCTGCGGATATCCAGCTCGAGGATCAGGGTATCCGCAGCGGTGGGCAACTGCCCCGCATCCAGGCCCAGTCCCTGCCCGTCGATCCGCGCCGGCAGCGCGACGGCCGTTTCCGGGAAGCGGTAGCGGTAGTCCTCTCGCGGGGAATAGAACAGGTGGTCGGCAAACCAGGCCTCATGGGCGATCCAGGCCAGCACCAGGAGAACCGGCAGGCTGTTCCAGGAGCCGAACCAGTCGAGGGCCGCCAGTACCAGCAATGCCGCGACCATGAACAGGCGCTTGCTGCGCCGGTGCCGGCGCAACAACTGCTGCTTGCGTGTTTCCATTCACTCACACCTGAAAGGCGGCAACCCTGTTGCACCAACGATCCTTGTATTCGCGATCGGCCCGCCCGAAGGAGTAGCGCAGGGCCTTGCCCCGGGAGCGGGCATCTTCCCAGGCGGCCTGGGTATTGATGTAACTGAGGACGCTGCCTGGACTGAGGTGCTGGTAAGCGGGGTCGACGCCACCATTGACGTACTCGAAACTCAGCCAGTCTGGCGATTCGACCCTGAACAGAACCTGAACGGCGGCCGGGCTGCCTTCGACCATCAGCAGGGAGCCGCTTAGAAACTCGCGTAACAGGCCGAAAACATCGGCCAGACGCTCCTTGCCGGGGACCTCGAAGCCCCAGCGACGCTCGAACAGTTCGGTGTAGATGGCGGCGAACTCGCCGGGACTGAAGTCATGCACCGGGTGCACGACACCGCCGGCCTCCTCGAACAGCCGCTGTTCGCGCCGCTGGTTGTAGCGGAATTTCTTCGACAACTCTTCCGGCGCACGGGCCAGTGCCAGTTGTTCCTTTTTCAGGCGCAAGCCGCTACAGCCGCGGAGGTTCAGTTCGGACAGGTAGTCGCCACGGTGGCGCAACTGGGCACGGGCGCCCGGCGCCACCGGCAGTATGACCTCGGCATTGCCCAGGTCGAAGAGGTTGCGCTGCCCCCGCCGCTTCAGTACGCGACGAGACAGGGCCAGATGGCTTCCCCAGGTGGGAATGGCGGCCACGAGCTGGTCGTCGACTCGCCGGCCAAGGTAGCGCACCGGTATCCCTGCCAGTGCCGAAAGGCGCTCGACGACCAGCGGATGGGTGATGACACTGCCGCCGTAGCGTTGCCAGGTTTCCCGGTAGGAGGCCGCCTCCAGCAGCCCCCACCCGCGTTCCCGATAAAGCCTGAATCTATTGAGCAAATCCCTTCTCCGTCGCACCAGGGCGCGACACCTCCATCAAGCTCCAGAGGTTCCGTCGACCTCCGTCAGCTCACCTCCACGTGAGCTTCCTCGGCGAACTGGTTCGCGTGCAGGCGCGCGTAGTAGCCGTTCAGGGCCAGCAGCTCGGCATGAGTGCCACGTTCGACGATCCGCCCCTGGTCCATGACCAGGATCAGATCCGCCTTCTCGATGGTGCTCAGGCGGTGGGCGATGACCAGGGTGGTACGGCCATCCATGACTCGATCCAATGCCGCCTGGATATGCCGCTCGGATTCGGTGTCGAGGGCCGAAGTGGCTTCGTCGAGAACCAGCACCGGGGCATTCTTCAGCAGGGCCCGGGCAATCGCCAGGCGCTGGCGCTGGCCTCCGGACAGCAGCACACCGTTCTCGCCGACCTCGGTATCGAAGCCTCGCGGCAACTTGTCGACGAACTCCTTGGCGTAGGCAGCCTCGGCAGCTTTCTCGACATCCTCCCGTGGCGTACCAGCCAGGTCGCCATAGGCGATGTTGTTGGCCACCGAGTCGTTGAACAACGTCACCTGCTGGGTCACCAGGGCGATATGGCGGCGCAGGTTACGCAGGCGATATTGCTCGACATCCACGCCATCCAGCAGGATCTGCCCCTGATCGTGGTGGTAGAAGCGCGGAATCAGGTTGGCCAGCGTGGACTTGCCACTACCGGAACGCCCCACCAGGGCGACCATCTGGCCCGGCTCGGCGCTGAAGGAGATACCCTGCAGCACCGGCTTGTCGGTGCCGGGGTACTGGAAGCTCAGGTTGCGTACCTCGAGGCGGCCTGTCGCGCTTTCACGCTCAACGCCACCCTGGTCCAGTTCGAGCTCCTCGTCCAGCTGCTCGAAGATGCTCTCCGCGCCAGCGACCCCTTTCTGCACGGTCGAGCTGACCTCGGACAACTGGCGAATAGGCTTGGGCAACAGGCCAGCGATGGTGATGTAGGCAACCAGATCACCCGCCGAGGCGTCGCCGCGCAGGTACAGCACGAGGAACATCAGCACCGCCATGGCGGAGAAGATCACCAGCTGCAGCAAGGGCGTGTAGACCGCCGAGGTCTTGGTCATGCGCAGCTGCTTCTCGGTATTACTCTGGCTAGCCTTGAAGAAACGCGCCTGCTCATAGGCCTCACCGCCGAAGCTGCGCACCACGCGGTAGCCCTGGATGGTCTCGGAGGCGACGTGGGTCACGTCGCCCATGGCTACCTGGATCTTCTTGCTCTGTTTGCGGAACTTGCGGCTGGCACTGCTCACCATCAGGGCGATCAAGGGCAATATGGCGACCATCACCAGAGTGAGCTGCCAATTCATCCACAGCAGAGTGGCAAACAGAAATATCACCGTCATGCCTTCACGAATCACCACCTTGATGGCATCGGTAGCGGCGCCGGTAACCATGGTGACGTTGAAGGTGATCCGGGAAATCAGGTGTCCGGAGTTATGGTTGTCAAAATACCGATTGGGCAGCACCAGCAGGTTGTTGAACAGGGCCACCCGCAGGTCATGCACCAGCCCCAGCGACACCTTGGCCAGGAAGTAGTTGCCGAGGTATGAACCCAGGCCCTGCCAGGCAGCGATCAGCACGATCAGCAGGGGCACCGCCTGGAGCAGTTGCAGGTCGCGAAGGTAGGGCACATCGGGGAACAGCGAAGCCTCCGGGTTGGTCAGCCCGTCGACGAAGTACTTGAGGATGCCGCCGAGCATTGGCTGGGTGGAGGCGAAGATGATGAAGCCCAGAATGCTGATCATGAACATGCCGACGTAGGGTCGGACATAACCCAGCAGGCGCAGATAGATTTTCAGGCTGGAGGGCCGGGACTGGTCGTTGAGACTCATAGGACTCGGATGCTCGAAAAAGAGCGCGAGTGTAACACAGGGCCCATTTTGCCCATTCCTCACTGCGAGCTGGGGTAAGATACGCGGCCACCATTCGAGGCCCATTGATGCAAGCCCTGGATCACGCGACTTACCTGAAGTTAAGCGCCGGCGCCCACGTACTGGAACGCGACAGGTACGGAGCGAAAGTGCTGCGCCTGGCTGACGGGAGCTTTCTAAAGCTGTTCCGGCGCAAACGCCTACTATCCTCTGCCATGCTTTACCCCTACGCGCAGCGGTTTGCCGACAATGCCCGCCTGCTCAGTGAGCGGCGGATCCCCTGTCCGAACATTCTCGGCGTCTATCGTGTCGGCAGCCTGGCCAGGGATGTCGTGCACTATGAGCCGTTGCCGGGAGATACGCTGCGACAGATCTACAAAGCCCGCGGGGAAGCTGCTGCCTGTGTGCTCCATGCGCAGCTCGGCGAGTTCGTTGCCACCCTTCACGACCAAGGCATCTATTTCCGCTCCCTTCACCTCGGCAACGTCGTCCTGACGCCGGAAAACAACTTGGGCCTGATTGACATCGCAGATCTCAAGGGGCATTCCACTCCCCTGGGCAAAAGCAAACGCTTACGTAATTTCCGACATCTCCTGCGTTACGGTGATGACCGCGCCTGGCTTCTTTCCAGCGACAATCAGGTTTTTTTTGAAGCCTACCTGGCCAGTACCAACCTTACTGTCACCAACCAGTTTGCCCTTCGACTGAAATCGCTATGACCACCCTCCACCAAAAATCCGACTCCGCACCGAACAGCGCCTCCAGGCGTATGGAGACTATATCGGACTGGCTTGTCAGAAATGTCCTGCCGGTCGGCTGGGTCGCCCTCCTCACCGGTATGTTCTGGATTGGAGACCGGACCTTCTACCACAAGCTCTACTACGTGTTCCTGGCAACTCCCACCCTGCTGGCGGTCTTGCTACGCCCCACGTGCCTGAGGTCGTTGTTAACCTCGCCGCTTGTGGCCGTCTTCGCCCTGTTCAGCCTCTACACCCTCACCACCCTGGCCTGGTCGAGCACTGACGACCCTTTCAGCTCACTGGCCAAGAGGCCGCTCTATGTACTCATGCTGTTCTTCTCCGCCGGCCTGCTGGCCCTGAAGGCACCTGGCAGACTAAAGATCAGCCTACAAGGCAGCGCGCTGATCGCAAGTCTGGCAGGACTGGCATCCCTTGGCCTTTATCTGTATGAGGGGAGCCCGGATCGCCTGACGGGCTACGGCGCTCTCTATAACCCGCTCCTCAGCTCCCACGTGTACGGAGCCTTCATGGCGCTCTGGGCGGCGAACTGGTTCCTTGGTAAAAGCCCCTACTCTCCTATGCCCCTGATTTCTCTGGCGGTCCTCGGGACACTCATCATCGCAACGGGCTCACGCACACCTCTTGTCGCGCTTGCCGTAGCCTGCGCATGGCTGGCGCTAGCCAACTGGAACAGACGGAGCCTGTTGATACTGGCCGCCACCATTCTGACGGGCATTCTGCTGGTGATTGTCGACCCCGGAGTGCTGACCTCCCGCGGGCTCTCGTTGCGCCCGGAAATCTGGGCCAATACCTGGCTGCAGATTCTCGACGCCCCTTGGCTCGGGCACGGTTACGATGCTCCGATGAAGATCTGGATAACGGCAATGGACTACGCGATGGCCGATCCTCACAACATGCTACTGGCCGTTCTGTACTACTGCGGCGCGGTCGGTCTGGCGCTCTGGGTGCTGCTCTATGTCGTGGCCTTGCTGTTCGCCTGGCGCAATCGCAAGGACCCTCTGACCATGATCGCCTCGACGCTCCTGGTGTTCGGCCTCGTCGCCAGCATGACCGAAGGGGGCTCCTTCCTCTCTCGCCCGAAAGAGCATTGGTTCCTGATCTGGATTCCCATGGCCTTGTTGTTTGCCGCCGAAATGTTGCACAAGAGCAAGGAACGCATGCATGCACTTACTGAAAAAGTTTGAGCAGAGGCTGCGAAAGGCCTGGAAGCGTTGGCGCGGAATTCCCGACCTGCCTCGCTTCTATCGTCCCCAAGACCGATTTCGTAAACGCTATCCGGACTACCAGATCGGCCTGGGCACTTATGGGATGCCTGTAGTCCACGACTGGAATGAAGGTAGCACCCTGCAGATCGGCAGCTACTGCTCCATGGCCGACAACGTGCAGATTTTCCTCGGCGGCCACCACCGAATCGACTGGGTCAGTAGCTATCCTTTTCCCGAGTATCTTCCTGAGGCTGCCCATATCAAGGGCTTCGGCGGCACCCGCGGGAACGTCGTCATAGGCAGCGACGTCTGGCTCTGCTCCAACTGCACTATCCTGTCCGGCGTGAACATAGGCCACGGTGCAGTGGTCGCTTCCGGCGCAGTGGTCAGCCGAGATGTTCCCGCCTATTCAGTTGTGGCAGGGAACCCCGCTCAGCACATCCGCTGGCGCTTCGATGAGGAAACTCGCAACGAGCTCCTCAAATCGGCATGGTGGGAATGGCCTGAGGAGGAAATCAGGAGGATCGTCGGCAAGCTCTGCTGCGACGATCTCGGAGCATTCCTCGCCTACGCTCGCTCACGCCGACAGTAGCAGGCGCCACAGCCCACGAAGGGTCTTCATATTCCACGCACTCAACGGCAAGTCGGCGAGCAGCTCGCGCGCCAGCGCCTTATCCTGCCGGGCGCACTTGAGCAGCATTGAATTGCGGAATCGCGCGCAGACCTTCGGGTAGTCCGGGTGGTCACTGAATCGCTCGTACGTTCGCAGCACGTTATCCACCATGAAGCGATAGTTCTTGTAGGTATTGCTTTCGTGCACCCGATAGAGTGCCAGCGGCTCTGCCAGGATATCGATGAAATACCCGGCGCGCGTGATCTTGAGTTCGATCATCAGGTCCTCGAGCCTGACCTCCGGGTCGAAGCCTCCGACGCGCTCCAGGGCTTCTCGGCGGAACAGCAGGGTCGGCGCCGGTGCACCGGGCTTGCGATCCAGGAACACGTCCTCGAAGTCCAGCCGGCGCTGCGGCAAGTCGCGGTCTTTTCCGCTTGGCCGGCCTGTCGCATCGATGGTTTGGATATCTCCCGCACAAATGCCGACTTCCGGCTTGCCCGCCATGTAGGCAACCTGAGCGGCAATACGCCCGGGAAGCATGATGTCATCGGAACCGAAAGGTGCGATGAGGCTCCCCTTCGCCCGCGCGATGGTCTCGTTTAGAGTTCTCGACAGCCCCTTGTTGGCTTGGCTTCGAAAGTCGAAACCATGGATAGACTGCAGTGCCTGGATGCGGGAAACACTGTCGTCACGAGACCCGTCGTCCACCACCAGCAGCTCAATGTTCGGGTAGCTCTGCGCCAGGACGCTGAGAATGCTCGCCTCGATATAGGGCGCGTGGTTGTAGGAGGCGATGATCACGGTTACCAGCGGCTGCTGGCCATTGTTCGTCGAAGACATGGGATAGCTCAGAATGGGTTGATCCGTGACCAGAAAGCCTGCCAGACAGAAACAGGGGCAGGCGACAGCCAGGGCTCCTCCAGCACTTTGATGAGGCGCTCGGCCAGTTGGGGATGGGAAAGGTGCTGCTCTACGAAACGCCGCCCACCGTCGGCTATGGCCTGCGCCAGGTTGGAGTCATCACGAAGCCTGGCCAGGTGTCTCCGCAGTTCGTCGACGTCGGAATACAAGAGCAGGTGTACGCCATCCTCCAGGCCAATGGCCTCCTCCTCGAGTCCCTGACGCCAGGCCAGTAGGACGCAACCGCAGGCCATGGCCTCGAAGTTCTTGGCCATGTATTCGCCCAGCCCGACATCGGCACTGACGAAATAGCGAATGCGGTTCAGCATCTTCCGGTAAGGCTCCCCAGGAGCCGTACGCAGGAGTTGCAGCGAGTCCTCGGCCGCCAGCAGGTCCAGAAGTCGCTTCCGCTCCTGATAGGCAGCGCTGGCGGTCCGGCCGATGAAGCCCAGCTCTATGTCCCGCTCCACTTCTTCACGGAAGATCACCCGCGGATCAAAGCCTTTGGGAATGAACTGGACATTCAAGCCTTCGCCCTTCAGGCGTTCGGCCACGCTGGCGCCGGTCACGACGATCCGCGCATTGGGCAGCGCCCTGTAGAAGCGACTGAAACGGCCGCGCCACCGGGAGTTTTCCAGGTAGTTCTGGCAGGCATCCTCTTCGTAGATCAGAAGACCGCCGAGCCCGCTGAGGAATCGGGTCTGCCCATGAATGTTCTTGAAATGGAGATCGACCAGGATTCGATCGTAGCGAGAAAGGTCGACGGAGCTAAGTGAGCGACGCAGGTTGCGCTGGGCATCCTTGTCGAGGACCCGCAGATCGAGATCGACCTGTCCGCCCAGTTGCTCATAGACGCAGGAAAAATCGGGCTCCCGCCCTACGGAACTGAGTGCCAGGACTTTCATTTGCCCTGCCGCAACCACAAGCGCGCAGCTTTGCGGCTGTAAGACAGTTTGAACAGCACCCGCCAGTCCGTGCGCAGCGCCTCGCGGTAGTAGTCGCGGGCGCTGGACTCGTCGCCGGCGAGCAGGCAAGTGCGGAACAGCGACAGGCAGCGTTGGGCGCGGTAGGCGGGCTTGAGCGGTTGCAGGCTGGCCGGCAGCTTGAGGAAGACTTCCTCCACCAGAGCCAGGCCCACCTTGCGCGCTGCCTCGGCGTTATGGCGCAGGCTGCCGGGGTGCTTGTGGATGCGCGCCAGCATCAGGTCGAGAACCTCCACCTGGCGCTGGGTCAGGCAGTAGGCGAAGACCGGGATGTCTTCGCTGTGGCGCAGGTGCTCGGGATAGGGGCGCTCGAGCAGCAGTTCGCGAAGGAAGACGCAAGCGCCGTGGCTGAGGGCGATCTTCTTGTCCAGCAGGTAGCCGTTGAGGCGCTTGAATGGATCGACAGGCACCGCGCTGGCCGGGTGCTCGCGTTCGCGACCGTCGGGCTGCACCGCCACGTGGCCGGCGAGCCAGAGGCCGATGTCCGGCTGCTGGCGCAGGCGCTCGCAGAGACCGGGCAGCACACCGGGCGCCAGTTCGTCGTCGGCGTCCAGCAGCAGCACATAGCACCCCTGGGCCAGCTGCACACCGTTGTTGCGCGCGGCCGAGGGGCCGGCATTGGCCTGGCGCACGCCCTGGAAGGCGGCGCCATGGCGCTGGCTCAGGGCCGCGAAGACCGCCGGGGTGTCGTCGGTGGAGCCATCGTCCACCACCCAGAGTTCGACCTCCGGGGTGGCCTGGACCAGCACCGACTCGACGGCACGCGGGAGCTTGCCCGCGTAGTTGTAGCTGGGAATGACGACACTAAGCAGCGGCTTAGTCGACATTGTCATACCAGTCCTTGCCGCCCTTGACGACGAGGATATCTTCCATGATCAGGTACTGCAGGTCCGAGCCGTAGAACATGTTCAGCGCGTCGGTGGGCGAGCAGATCATCGGCTCGCCGCGACGGTTCAGCGAGGTGTTCAGCGACACGCCGTTGCCGGTGAGGTTCTCCAGCTCCTTCATCAGATCGTACCAGCGCGGATTGTGACGGCGCTCCAGCACCTGGGCGCGGGACGTGCCGTCCTCGTGCACCACTTCGGCCACGCGGGTCTTCCACTCTTCGTTGACTTCGAAGGTGAAAGTCATGAAGGGCGAGGGATGGTCGACCTTGAGCATCTGCGATGCCACCGTATCCAGCATCGAGGGGCAGAAGGGGCGCCAGCGCTCGCGGAACTTGATCTGTTCGTTGATGCGGTCGGCCACGCCGACCGCGCTCGGGCAACCGATGATGGAGCGGCCACCCAGGGCGCGCGGGCCGAACTCCATGCGGCCCTGGAACCAGGCCACCGGATTGCCGTCAACCATGATCTTGGCGATGCGCTGCGGGGTGTTGTCGATGCGCTTGAACACCGGTTGCTTCGGGTGTTTGGCGCAAGCGGCGATCACGTCTTCGTTGGAGAAGGACGGGCCGAGGTAGACGTGCTCCATCTTCTCCACCGGCACGCCGCGCTTGACCGAGACATAGGCGGCGGCGCCGACGGAGGTGCCGGCGTCACCGGAAGCGGGCTGGACGAACAGCTCCTTCACTTCCGGACGGGCGATGATCTTCTGGTTCAGCTTGACGTTCAGCGCGCAGCCACCGGCGAAGGCGATCTTGCCGGTCTGGCGGATGATGTCGCCGAGGTAGTAATCCATCATCTCCAGCGCCAGCTTCTCGAACAGCGCCTGCATGCTGGCTGCATAGTGGATGTAAGGGTCGTCGGCGATATCGCCCTGGCGCTTCGGGCCCAGCCACTCGATCAGCTTGGGCGAGAAGTAGTAGCCCTTGCCGTTTTCCTTGTGGCGGCGGAAACCGATGACGTTGGCGTAGTCGGTGTTGATGATCAGCTCGCCGTTCTCGAACTTCGCCAGGCGCGAGAAATCGTACTTCGCGGCATCGCCGTAGGGCGCCATGCCCATCACCTTGAATTCGCCGTCGAGCATCTCGAAGCCGAGGTACTCAGTGATCGCGCCATAGAGGCCGCCGAGGGAATCCGGATCGTAGAATTCCTTGATCTTGTGGATCTTGCCGTTCTCGCCCCAGCCGAAGAAGGTGGTGGCGTATTCGCCCTTGCCGTCGATACCGAGGATCGCGGTCTTCTCCTTGAAGCCCGAGCAATGGTAGGCGCTGGAGGCGTGGGCCAGGTGGTGTTCCACCGGCTCGATCTTCACCTTCTTGGCGTCGAAGCCCAGCTGCTCCAGGCACCAGACGATCTTCTTGCGGTAGCGCTTGTAGCGGCGGTTGCCCATGAGGATGGCGTCCAGCGCGCGATCCGGGGCGTACCAGTAGCGCTTGGCGTAATGCCAGCGGGCCTTGCCGAACAGGCTGATGGGGGCGAAGGGGATGGCCACCACATCGACGTCGGAAGGTTTGATGCCGGCCTGCTCCAGGCAGAACTTGGCCGACTCGTAGGGCATGCGATTCTTCGCGTGCTTGTCGCGCACGAAGCGCTCTTCTTCGGCGGCCGCGATCAGCTTGCCGTCAATGTAGAGCGCGGCGGACGGATCATGGCTGAGGGCGCCGGAAAGGCCGAGAATCGTCAATGCCACGGGGTTAACCTCTTTCAGGGCAGGTGCCGGGCACCTGCGGTAAACGTTTGTCCAGTAGCTGGTACAGCGCCGACTCGGCCGGCCAGTTCCTCAGGAAGCGCGCGCGGTCGCGGGCGTAGGCCCGGGCGAATCCACGCTGGCTGCGATGCTGGCACACGGCATCGAGGTCGATCAGGGTCCAGCGGCCGTCCTGCCAGAACAGGTTGTAGCCCTTGAGGTCGCCATGGCTGATGCGTTCGCGGATCAGCGCGGCGAACAGCTGGTCGAGGGCCTGCAATTCGGCTTCGGGCGGAGCGCCGGCCCCTTCGGGGTCGTCCAGATAGGGTCGAAAACGGGCGATTATATCTTGCCCGGAGAGATATTCGGTAATCAGGTACGCACGTCCGCGCAGCCAGCAGAAGCGCCGTTCCAGCACGGCCAGCGGCCGCGGTGTGGCGATGCCGAGGAAGTCCAGGCGATTGCCCTCGCGCCAGCTGTGCCAGGCCCGACTTGGCCGCCAGAAGCGCGTCAGCCAGTGCAGCATCCCCTTGATGTTGTAGCGCTTGAGCAGCAGCTGGCGGCCAGCGACCGTGACTTCGGCCACAGTGGCGGTAGCGCCCTGCTTCAGGTAGCGGCCCCCTTCCAGGGCGGCGTCCGGCGCCTGCAGCAGACTTTCCAACCCGGCTTCGGCGTCCCGGCGCACCGCACGCAGGCCGAATGCCCCACCAACGACGCTGAACAGGCTGCAGTCGCGGGCGATCTTCTTCATGTAATCGCCCAGGCGCCAACGCCGCACCCGGGCGATTTCCATCTCCAGGGCCTCCAGCGGCAGGGCGTGTTCGCCATTGACCAGCAAGTAGTGCACCAGCAGCTCTTCGAGGAAGGGGTCCAGCTCCGCCGGCAACTGGGCGAAGAACACACCGAGGTTGGCCAGCGCCTTGTCCCGCGTCAGCGGTTTGCCTGGGCTTTCGGCGCGAATGCCGCCGCCATCGATTACATGCAGCTTGTCGCCATGGCGCAGCAGGTTGTCCAGGTGCAGGTCCTCCTGGGCGAGGCCGGCCAGATGCAACCGGCCGATCGCCGCCAGGGCCTCGCCCAGAACGGCCTGCTGGCCATCGGACAAAGGTACGTCGCGCTCCACTTGGCGCCAGGCATCCCAGAGGCTTTCGGCGGATTCCAGGTACTCGAACAGCAACCAGCCGCCCTGCCCTGCCAGATTGCCTTCCGCCAGCAGCGCCGGGGAGTCCAGCCTCTGGTCGTGGAGCGCCTTGACGCCGGCCAGCTCGCGCTGGAAATGCCGCCCGGCCTTGCCCCCTACCAGCAGCTTGGCCAGCACCTTGCGCCCCTGCCAGAGAGCCACGCCCACGTAGCGCTGGCCGGGCAGGACCCGCAGCAGGCTCAACAGCTCCAGACCGCCGGCGATATCCAGGTTGATGGGTAATTGCGGGTTTCGTCCCGCCCGGGCCAGTTCCGCCAGGGTCATTGATTGTGTTCCTTGGTGCGGCGTCGACGCCCCATTTGCGCCAGCCAGTCGCTGACTTCACTTGATTCCCGCGCCTGCCCCAGATAGCCGGCTAGCAGCTCGCGCACCTCGGTCTCGCCCCAGGCGTCGGCACGCCGTACCAGAGCTTCCAGGTCCTTGACCCGGTCGCGACGGCCCAGCAGCAGGGGCCGGGTCTTTTCCAGGTCGATCAGGCAGGCCTCGAAGCTGCCGCCAACTTCCCGCAGGAAGACATGCTTGGGATAGAAGCAGCCATGCACTTGGCCGGCGTCGTGTAGACGCCGGCCCAGCCAGGCGACCGCCGCGACTATGGCCGTGCGTTGTTTTGCGGAAAGGTCCGACCAGAGTTCCAGCCAACCTGCCAGCTCGCGCCAGCCGTCCAGCGCCCGCGACACCAGGATGGCACGGCGCTCGCCGTTGACCTGGCGAGTACCGAAGAACGCTGCTTCCAGGGCGGGAACCCCGAGCACCTGATAGCGGCGGATATTGCGGAACTCGCGGGCGAAGGTGGGCTCGCCGAATGGTCGCAGCGGACTGCGGCTGAGGAAGTTGCTCTGCCGCTTGAGGTAGTAGGCGGTGTCGCCCAGGTCCAGGCGAAACACACTGCTCCAGCCGCCACGCCCCGTGTTGGGCTCGTCCACCGCCTCCAGGCGCAGGGCCCAGAGCGCGTCGAAACTGTCCAGTCCATGGCGGGCGAGGATGTCGCGATCCGCCGGCGCGATAAAGTCGCTCATTCGCGTCCCTCGAAGAAACTGAGGATCCGTCGCACCTGGCGCTTGTCGCCGGCTTGCAGGCTCGGACGGCCGAGGTATTGCAGGTAGAAGCGCAGGCGCTGGCTGCGGCTGAGGTGGTACTTGGCGAGCTTGTCCAGGCACGCCAGGTCCTTGATGACCCTGTAGCGCAAGAATGGTCCCCACCAGAAGGTGCCGGTCGGGCAGTCGATCAGGAACAGGTTGCCGGCCTGGTCGACCAGCAGGTTGCGCCACTTCAGGTCGTTATGGGCGAAGCCGTGCTGGTGCAATTGTCGCGTGGCTTTCGCCAGCTGCCGGCTGACCCGGTCGACCCAGCGCGGGTCGAGCAGCCGCGGGTCGCCTTCCCGGGCCATTTCGGCCAGGTCGACCGTGCCGGCGAGTTCGCGGGTGATCAACGCGCCGCGGTGGAAGGCACCAGCACGGCGCTCCTGGCCCCAACCCACCACGGGTGCGGTGGGGATGCCCCACTGGGTGAAGTACCGCAGGTTCTGCCACTCGGCCTTGACCCGCGACCGGCCGAGCCAGCGGCGCAGCCCTTTGCCCGCGGCCCAGTAGCGCTTGACGTAGTAGCGCACGCCACGGTGCTCCACACGCAGCACTTCGGACAGCGGGTCGCTGGTGATCCAGTCGCCCTGGAGGGCAAATACCCTGTCGAGGTCGCCGAAGAGCCCGGCGGTTTCCGCATCCAGCCCCTCGGCCAGTTTCCATTGACTCAAGCGCCCTCTCCTCCCGCGTACTTACGCTCGTAGCGCGACAGCAGCCTTGCCGCCTTCTGCTCGAGCCAGGCCAGCAGGCCGATCTCATCGCGCAGCACATCACGCAATGGCTGGCGAAAGTAGGCCTTGAGGAAGCGCAGCTTGTCGCGCTGCGTCAGGCCGATATTCAGCGCGGAGAAGTAGAGGCCGGCCAGGTCCTTGTCACGCCAGCGCCGCGGCGTGCTCGCGCGCGTCTGTGCACGGTGCAGGTCGATCAGCGACAACTTGAAGTCATCGGCGGTCACCGCCCGCTCCGTATGCAGCAGGAAATGACAGATATAGCAGTCGCGGTGATTGACCCCGGCGCGATGCATGGTGCCGGTCATTCGCGCCACTTCGCCGATCAGCGCCCACTTCAGGCGCGGTGGCGGCGGGTTGCGCAGCCAGTCGACGCAGAAATCCTCGAGGCTGATGGTCGGCGCCAGCTCCTCGGTGACGATGAAGGAATGCTGCTGCGCAGGATTGCTGCCACGCTCGCCGAAAGCCACGGCGGTCATGGTCGGCACGCCGGCCTGGTGCAGGCGCTGGATGGCCGTCCACTCCTGCCCGGCGCCAAGCACGGGCGCCTTGGCGGTCAGCAGGTTCTTGGCGATCTCGCCCCAGCCGATACCCCGGTGGATCTTGACGAAATAGCCACGCCCCTCGACTTCGGTACGCAGGGTCCGCCGCCCCTCCAGCTCGCGGTAGACCTGCCCCTGCAGCGTCTCGACGGCGGTGAAGGCGTCGCGGCCGGCCCAGAGGCGCTCGAAGGGCTCTTTCAGCACAAGCTTCATGGGCGCTCCGCGAGAATCACGTCAGCCGCGTGCTGCGGCATGCTGTAGAGGTCGGCGCTGTCGGCGAAGGCCAGGCCGTTGGTGCTCCAGCGCGCGCGCGCGGCCGGGTCGGCGAGTATTTCGGCGAGCATCTGGTTCAGCGCCTCCTGCTCGAACGGGCCGGGCAGCACCCGGCCGCTGTCGGCCTCGGCAATGTAATGGGCATAGCCGCAGACATCCGTGACCAGCACCGGCAAGCCTGCCACCAGCGCCTCGAGCAGCACCGTGCCGGTGTTCTCGTTGTAGGCCGGGTGGATCAGCAGGTCGGCGCCGAGCAGGAAGCGCGGGATATCGCTGCGGCCCTTGAGAATGTCCACCTGGTCGGATATCCCCAGGGCTTTCATCTGCAGCAGGAAGGGCTTGGGGTCGTCCTGGCCGATGACGATCAGCCGGGTACGCTTGCGCAGCTCGCGGGGCAGCGCGGCCACGGCCTTGAGGCTGCGATCCAGGCCCTTGGTCTTGAAGCCGGAGCCGATCTGCACCAGCAGCAGGTCATCCTCGTCCAGCTTGAACTCGCGGCGGAACTCGGCGCGGATCTCCGCGGCGTTGGCCGGCGCACGGCGGTCGGCGGCGATACCCGGTGGCAGCAGGTGGAAACGCCCCGCCGGCGTGGCGTAGTGCTTGACGAAGAGCGGCTGCTGTACCTCGGAGATCATCAGCACCGAGGTTGCAGACTCGGGGGCGAAGACCGCACGCTCGTAGTCGGAGAAGTGCTTGTAGCGGCCCCAGCGCCGGTAGAGGCCGTTGCGCTGGGTCTGCGCCTTGTCCTCGAAGCAGGGGTCGGCGGCGTAGTAGACGTCCAGACCGGGCATCTTGTTGAAGCCGATCACCCGGTCCACCGGACGGCGCACCAGGTCGGCATCGACCCAGGCCGTGAATTTCTCGTTGCGCTTGTGATTGAACAACGCTTTGACCGGCGCGATCAGCACTTCGAAGCCTTCTGGGATGTCGCCTTCCCAGATCATGGTGTAGACGCGAATGGCATGCCCACGGCGCTGGCACTCCAGGGCGATGCGCATGAAATCGCGCTGCAGGCCGCCGAAGGGGAAGTACTTGTAGAGCACGAATGCCAGTTGCATCAGTGGATATCCTCGGTCAGCAGCAGGGCTTCCAGCTGGGTCGCCACGCGCTGCGGATTCAGCCGGGTGAAACATAGCGGCTGTTCGCGCTCCAGGTCGAACAGGCGGCGATCCTCCGCCGTCGGTTTATAGGCGCAGGTCTTCTTCAGGCAGGGCGCGCAGGGGAAGTCGCTGCCCAGGTGGATCTGCGCCCGCCCATAGGCACCGGTGAAACCTGGGTTGGTCGGCCCGTAGAGCGACAGGGTGGGCACGTCCAGCGCGGCGGCCAGGTGGCCAAGGCCGGTATCCACTGCTACGCAGGCACGGGCGCCGGCCACCACCTTGGCCATCCCTGCCAGGGACAATCTGGGGAGCACGGCGGCGTTTTCCAAGCCCTCGGCTATACGCTCGGCACGCGCCTTCTCTGTCGGATTGCCCCAAGGCAGGCGCACATGCCAGCCGTGTTCGCAGGCCCGCTCGGTCAGTTCGCGCCAGTATTTTTCCGGCCAGTGTTTGGTGTCCCACGTGGTGCCGTGGAGGAACAGCAGGTAAGGGGCGCCGCCCTGGGCGTCGGCCAGGGCGGCACGGTTCAGACCGTAGTTACCCATGCCTTCCGGCACGCGGTAGTCCAGGGCCTGGGCGAACAACTGGCGCACGCGATCGACCGCGTGCTGGCCCCAGGCGACCGGGTAGCGGCGGTCATAGAAGCGGCTGGCCACCGGCTCGCGGGCCGAATCGCGGTCCAGGCCGGCCACCGGCGCCTTGGCGTAACGAGTCAGCAGGGCGCTTTTCAGCAGGCCTTGGGCGTCTATCACCAGGTCGTAACGGGTTTCCCGCAGGCGACGCTTGAAGCGGCGCCACTCGCCGCTCTTCAGGGTCTGCCAGAGGTTCTTGCGCCAGCGGCGGATGGCCACCGGAATGACCCGCGCCACCGCCGGGTGCCAAGCGGGAATCTCGGCGAAGCCTTCCTCCACCACCCAGTCGAACTGGATGCCGGGAATCGCCCGCGCGGCATCGGTCAATGCCGGCAGGGTGTGGATGACATCGCCCAGGGAAGAAGTCTTGATCAGCAATACCCGCACTCAGTGAATCTCCACCAGGTCGAGCGGGTCCGGCACCAGGCGGTCCAGGGCTTCGATCACCGGACGCGGCCTGAGCTCGCGCAGGCAGTTGTAATGGCCGAAGCGGCAGGTGCGGTCGAAGCAGGGGCTGCACTCCAGGCCCAGGCGGACGATTTCCACCCGTTCCGCCAGGGGCGGGGTGAACTGCGGCGAGGTGGAGCCATAGACCGCCACCAGCGGGCGCGCCAGCGCCGCCGCCACATGCATCAGGCCGGAGTCGTTGGAGACCACGGCGCCAGCGCAGGACATCAGGTCGATGGCTTCGGCCAGGCTGGTTTCGCCGGCCAGGTTCACCGCCTCTTCGCGCAGGCCGGGAATCAGGCGCATGCGGATGTCTTCGCCGCCAGGATGGTCGTTCTTCGAGCCGAACAGCCAGACCTGCCAGCCCGCGCGAATCTTCAGCTCGGCCACCTTGGCGTAATGCTCGGCGGGCCAGCGCTTGGCTTCCCCGAACTCGGCGCCCGGGCAGAGCGCCAGCACAGGCCGGTCCAGGTCCAGGCCGAACTTGGCCAGGGCCGCATCACGGCTGGCCGGGTCGATCTGCAGCGTGGGCCTCGGATAGGGCCTGGGCAGCTCGGCGTCAGGTTCATGGGCCAACGCCATGAAGCGCTCGATCATCAGCGGGTAGCGCTCTTTGTCGAGGCTGCGAATGTCGTTGAGCAGGCCGTAGCGCATCTCTCCCTTCCAGCCGGTGCGTTTGGGGATGCCGGCGAACCAGGGCACCAGCGCCGACTTCAGGGAGTTGGGCAGGAGAATGGCCTGGTCGTACCGCCCGGCCAGGGATTTGCCGATCTTGCGCCGGGCAGCAATATCCAGCACGCCATGGCCAAGCGGGAAGCTCAGCGCCTGGCGCACTTCCGGCATGCGTTCGAGGATGGGCCGGCTCCATTCGGGCGCCAGCACGTCGATCTCGCAGTCGGGATGGCGGGCTTTCAGGCACTGGAAAAGTGTCTGCGCCATTACCATGTCGCCGACCCAGGAGGGTCCTACGATCAGAATGTTCATAAGGGCAGCTTCAAGCCTCAAGCGACAAGCCGCAAGCTTCAAGCGGTGGTGACCACTTGCGGCTTGCGGCTTGCTGCTTGCAGCTCTGTCGGTTTACTTGACCAGGGTGCGCCACTCGGGGTGAGCGGAGGTCTTGCCGGTCACCAGGTCGAAGTAGGCGCTCTGCAGCTTTTCGGTCACAGGGCCACGGCGGCCGAGGCCGATCTTGCGGCCATCCACTTCGCGAATCGGGGTGACTTCAGCGGCGGTGCCGGTGAAGAAGGCCTCGTCGGCGATGTACACCTCATCACGGGTGATGCGCTTCTCCACCAGCTTGATGCCGAGCTCGTCGGCCAGGCGCAGCACGGTGGCGCGGGTGATGCCGTTGAGGCAGGCGGTCACCTCGGGGGTGTAGAGCACACCGTCCTTGATGATGAAGATGTTCTCGCCGGAGCCTTCGGCCACATAGCCTTCCGGGTCGAGCATCATGGCTTCGTCGGCGCCGCCGGAAATGGCTTCCTGCAGGGCCAGCATCGAGTTGATGTAGGCGCCGTTGGACTTGGCGCGGGTCATCGAGATGTTCACATGGTGGCGAGTAAAGGAGCTGGTGCGCACCTTGATGCCTTGCTGCAGCGCCTCTTCGCCCATGTAGGCGCCCCAGTTCCAGGCGGCGACTATCACGTGGACCTTCAGGCCGGTGGCGCGCAGGCCCATGCCTTCGCTTCCGTAGAACACCATCGGGCGGATGTAGGCACTTTCCAGGTTGTTCTCACGAACGGCGGCGCGGGTGGCCTCGTTGATCTCGTCCTTGGAGTACGGGATCTGCATGTTCATGATGTGGGCCGAGTCGAAGAGGCGATCGGTGTGCGCCTGCAGGCGGAAGATGGCCGTGCCGTCCGGGGTGTTGTAGGCGCGCACGCCTTCGAACACGCCCATGCCGTAGTGCAGGGTGTGGGTCAGCACATGGGTGGTCGCTTCGCGCCACGGTACCAGTTCGCCGTCATACCAGATCACGCCATCACGATCGGCCATCGACATATTGCCAGCTCCTCAAGAATTCGATTGGTTCAGCCAGACGAGTCAGTTCAAGCCCAACTCACGCCAGATCCGCATCACGCCCTGGCGCTCCGCGTGGAACTGGTCCCCGCCCACTACGCCCGGCTGCTTCTGCAAGGCCTGGCGATGGGCCGCTGAACGATAGGCTTTGTAGGCCTCCTGCAACAGGCGAACCTCGTCGCCGGCCAGCAGGTCTGCCTGCTCCAGGCCATCCAGAATGCGGATGTTATCGGTGTAACGAACCAGCTCAGGGTGCTGTCGTGACCAGGCCAGGGCGGCATATTGCACCATAAATTCGATATCGACGATACCGCCGGCATCCTGCTTCAGATCGAAGGCGGCCGCGGCCTCGAAGGCATTCGGCGTGGTTCCGGCAGCAGTTTCGCGGGTGCCGAGGTTGTCGCGCATCTTCGCCCGCATCTCGCTGACCTCGGCGCGCAGCTTGGGCAGGTCGCGTTCGCGGCCGAGCACCGCCAGGCGCACCTGCTCGAAGGCACTGGCGACCCGTGGCGAGCCCACCAGCACCCGCGCGCGCACCAGCGCCTGGTGCTCCCAGGTCCAGGCCTCGTTTTCCTGGTAGCGCTGGAAGGCACCGAGCGAGCTGACCAACAGGCCCGCCGCGCCCGAGGGGCGCAGGCGCATGTCAACCTCATAGAGGGCGCCGGAAGTGGTCTGGGTGGTTAGCAGGTGGATGATGCGCTGACCCAGGCGAGTGAAGAACTGGGCGCCGTCTATGGGCTTGGCGCCGTCCGTCTCGGCCTGGGGATCGCCGTCATGGATGAACACCAGGTCCAGGTCCGAGCCGTGGCCGAACTCCAGGCCGCCCACCTTGCCATAGCCGACGATGATGAAGTCCGGTTCGCAGAGGCTGCCGTCGGAGCGCTTCGGCGTGCCGAACTTGGCCACGTTGTAGCGCCAGGACAGCGCCAGCACTTGGTCGAGGATGGCCTCGGCCAGCCAGGTCAGGTAGTCGCTGACCTTCATCAGCGGCAGGGTGCCGGCGATCTCCGAAGCCGCGACCCGCAGGCTGTGGGCCAGCTTGAAGTGGCGCAGGGCCTCCATCTGCTGCTCCAGGTCGTCCTCGGGAATCCTGGTGAGGCGCTCGCGCAGCTCGGCGGCCAGCTCCGGCGCCAGCGGCGGGCGATAGAGACGCCCTTCATTGAGCAACTCGTCCAGCAACAAGGGGAAGCGGGTGATCTGCTCGGCGATCCAGGGGCTGGCGGCGCAGAGTTCGATCAGCCGCTGCAGCGCCCCGGGGTTCTCGCTCAGCAGCACCAGGTAGGCCGAGCGGCGCGCCACCTTCTCCACCATGGGCAACACCCGCTCCAGCACCAGGTCGGGATTGCCGTGCTCCACGGTCATGTTCAACAGGCGCGGGATGAAGGCATCCAGACGCTCGCGGCCGAGGCGCTGCATGGCGCGCACCTGCGGACCGTTGCGCAGGTCGCTGAGCCGGCGCCTGGCAGTGGCCGGCTCGGTGAAGCCCGCTTCGACCAGTTGGCGACAGGCGCTCTCCTCGTCCAGGGCCTCTTCCCATAAAGGCAGCCACTCGCCGCCAATGCAGCCTTCACCTCCACCCTCTTCTTCATCCGGGTCGGCGATCACCTGCTGGAAGTGCCACTCGATGCGGCCACGCCAGTACATCAGGCGCTCATGGAAAGCCGGCCAGTCGTCGAAGCCCATGATGAAGGCGACGCGGGCGCGGTCCAGGTCGCTGTCCGGCAGCATCTGGGTCTGGCGATCGGCGATGGCCTGCAGGGCGTGCTCGGTATAACGAAGGAACTCGTAGCCCTCCTTCATTTCCGCCACCACTGGCGGCGGCAGGTAGCCTTGACCTTCCAGGGTGTCCAGCACCTTGAGCAACGGCCGCTGCTGCAGGCTGAGGTCGCGCCCGCCGTGGATCAACTGGAAGGCCTGGGCGATGAATTCGACTTCGCGAATGCCGCCGGATCCGAGCTTGACGTTGTCGGTCATGCCCTTGCGCCGCACTTCCTGCTGGATCAGTTGCTTCATCGAGCGCAGCGCCTCGATGGCGGAGAAGTCCAGGTAACGGCGATAGACGAAGGGCCGCAGCATCTGCAACAGCTGGCCCCCGGCCGCCTGGTCGCCACCCACCACCCGCGCCTTGATCATGGCGTAGCGTTCCCAGTCGCGCCCCTGGTCCTGGTAGTACTGCTCCAGGGCATTGAAGCTGAACACCAGCGGCCCGGAGGAACCGTAGGGGCGCAGGCGCATGTCCACGCGGAAGACGAAACCGTCCACGGTAATCACGTCCAGCGCCTTGATCAGCCGCTGGCCGAGGCGGATGAAGAACTCCTGGTTATCCAGGGCACGCTTGGCGCCCTCGGTTTCGCCCCCCTCGGGGTAGCCGAAGATCAGGTCGATATCCGAAGACAGATTCAGCTCGTGCGCGCCCAACTTGCCCATGCCGAGCACGACAAGATGCTGCGGCTGGCCGGAGCGACGGCCGATGGGGGTACCGAACTGGGCGCAGTGGCGGCTGTAGAGCCAGTGATAGGCGAGGTCGATGCAGGCGTCGGCGAGGTCCGAAAGGTCGCAGCAGGTTTCCGCGAGATCCGCCTGGCGGGTCAGGTCGCGCCAGATGATGCGCAGTTGCTGGCGGTTGCGGTAGCGGCGCAGGCGTCGGCCCAGCTCATCTTCCTCGGCGCAGTCCTCCAGCAGCTCCGACACCTGGGTCCGCAGTTCGCCCGGCGCCAGGCTCCGCTCCAGTTCACCGGAAGCGGCCAGCGCCAGCAGCATGGCTGGGTCGCGCTGAGCCTGCTCGGCGACAAAATCGCTGGCAGCAGCGACACGAACGAAGGCTTGCTGCCGTTCGTCGGGCCAGCCGGCGAATTCCTGGATCTGTTCGGCGAGGGCGGAGCGGAAGGCCGATAGCGCCCGATCGGCGCTGGGCTGGAGGTTGGCCGACAGGGCGGCCGGCGGCGGCAGGCTCATGGTCTATCCTTTGTGGGCTGCGGGTCTCGGCTGGGCCCGCAGCTAGCGCAGCGGTGGCGGAATAGCTCTAACTCGGGGCTTTCAGCCGACTGCGCCGCGCGATCTGTAGTTTTACTACGAAAGATTGTATCCAGAGTGCTGAAACCTTCGTCGATTTGTAGTAAAACTACACGAGCCCGGTTCTACCCCCGGTAACAAGAATTTCGCCGCGGTCGCCCATAAGGCCGGCCGTGACCACTGGCATCCGATTCTGGAAGCCTTTCCGCCCTGGAGCAAGCCATGCAAGACCTCGATATCGTCGAAACCCAGGAATGGCTGGACGCCCTGGAGTCCGTACTCGACAAAGAAGGTGAAGACCGCGCGCACTACCTGCTGACCCGCATGGGCGAGTTGGCCACCCGCAGCGGCACCCAACTGCCATACGCCATCACCACGCCGTATCGCAACAGCATTCCATTGACTCACGAAGCCCGCATGCCCGGCGACCTGTTCATGGAACGCCGCATCCGCTCCCTGGTGCGCTGGAATGCCCTGGCCATGGTCATGCGTACCAACCTGCAAGACCCGGACCTGGGCGGCCACATCTCCAGCTTCGCGTCCTCGGCGACCCTCTACGACATCGGCTTCAACTACTTCTTCCAGGCTCCCACCGACGAGCATGGCGGCGACCTGATCTTCTATCAGGGCCACGCCTCCCCCGGTATCTACGCCCGCGCCTTCCTCGAAGGCCGCATCAGCGAAGAGCAAATGACCAACTTCCGCCAGGAAGTGGACGGCAAGGGCCTGTCCTCCTACCCGCACCCCTGGCTGATGCCGGACTTCTGGCAGTTCCCCACCGTGTCCATGGGCCTCGGCCCGATCCAGGCCATCTACCAGGCGCGCTTCATGAAGTATCTGGAAAGCCGCGGCTTCATCCCCGCCGGCAAGCAGAAGGTCTGGTGCTTCATGGGTGACGGCGAGTGCGACGAGCCGGAATCCCTCGGCGCCATCTCCCTGGCCGGCCGCGAGAAGCTGGACAACCTGATCTTCGTCATCAACTGCAACCTGCAGCGCCTCGATGGCCCGGTCCGCGGCAACGGCAAGATCATCCAGGAGCTGGAAGGTGTCTTCCGCGGCGCCCAGTGGAACGTGAACAAGGTGGTCTGGGGCCGCTTCTGGGACCCGCTGTTCGCCAAGGACGCCGATGGTGCCCTGCAGCGCCGCATGGACGAAGCGGTCGACGGCGAGTACCAGAACTACAAAGCCAAGGACGGTGCCTACGTCCGCGAGAACTTCTTCAACACCCCGGAACTCAAGGAAATGGTCAAGGACCTTTCCGACGACGAGATCTGGAAGCTCAACCGTGGCGGCCACGACCCCTACAAGGTCTATGCGGCCTACCACCAGGCGGTCAACCACCAGGGCCAGCCCACCGTCGTCCTGGCCAAGACCATCAAGGGCTATGGCACCGGCGCCGGCGAAGCGAAGAACATCGCCCACAACGTCAAGAAGGTCGACGTCGAGAGCCTGAAGCAGTTCCGCGACCGCTTCGATATTCCGGTCAAGGACGAAGACCTGGAAAAACTGCCGTTCTACCGTCCCGAGGCAGGCAGCGCCGAGCACAAGTACCTGCACGAGCGCCGCGCCGCCTTGGGCGGTTACGTGCCGCAGCGCCGCGCCAACAGCTTCAGCATCCCGACCCCGCCGCTGGAAACCCTGAAAGCCATCCTCGACGGCTCCGGCGACCGTGAAATCTCCACCACCATGGCCTTCGTGCGCATCCTCTCGCAGCTGGTCAAGGACAAGGAACTCGGCCAGCGCATCGTTCCGATCATTCCGGACGAGGCCCGTACCTTCGGTATGGAAGGCATGTTCCGCCAGTTGGGCATCTACTCCTCGGTCGGCCAGCTCTACGAGCCGGTGGATAAGGACCAGGTGATGTTCTACAGGGAGGACAAGAAGGGCCAGATTCTCGAGGAAGGCATCAACGAAGCGGGCGCCATGTCCTCCTTCATCGCCGCCGGCACCTCGTACAGCAACCACAACCAGCCGATGCTGCCGTTCTACATCTTCTACTCGATGTTCGGCTTCCAGCGTATCGGCGACCTGGCCTGGGCGGCCGGCGATAGCCGCACCCGCGGCTTCCTGATCGGCGGCACCTCGGGTCGTACCACCCTGAACGGCGAAGGCCTGCAGCACGAGGACGGCCACAGCCACATCATGGCGGCCACCATCCCCAACTGCCGCACCTACGACCCCACCTACGGCTACGAGCTGGCGGTGATCGTGCGTGAAGGCATCCGCCAGATGGCCGAAGAGCAGCAGAACGTCTTCTACTACATCACCGTGATGAACGAGGCCTACCAGCAGCCCGCGCTGCCGGAAGGCGTCGAGGAAGGCATCATCAAGGGCATGTACCTTCTGGAAGAAGACAAGAAGGATGCCGCGCACCACGTGCAACTGCTGGGCTCGGGCACCATCCTGCGCGAAGTCCGCGAAGCGGCGAAGATCCTCCGCGAGCAGTTCAACGTCGGCGCCGACGTCTGGAGCGTCACCAGCTTCAACGAACTGCGCCGCGAAGGCCTGGCCGTCGAGCGTCACAACCGCCTGCACCCGGAACAGAAGCCGCAGCAGACTTATGTCGAACAGTGCCTGGCCGGCCGCAAGGGTCCGGTCGTGGCCTCTACCGACTACATGAAGCTGTTCGCCGACCAGATCCGCCAGTGGATTCCGGGCAAGGAGTACAAGGTCCTCGGCACCGACGGCTTCGGCCGCAGCGACACCCGCAGGAAACTGCGCCACTTCTTCGAGGTTGACCGTTACTGGGTGGTCCTGGCGACCCTGGAAGCCCTGGCGGACCGTGGCGAGATCGAGCCCAAGGTCGTGGCCGAGGCCATCGCCAAGTTCGGCATCGACCCCGAAAAACGCAACCCGCTGGACTGCTGAGGAGACGCATTGTGAGTAAATTGATTCGCGTACCCGACATCGGCAGCGGCGAAGGTGAAGTGATCGAGCTGTTCGTCAAGGTTGGCGACCGCATCGAGGCCGACCAGAGCCTGCTGACCCTGGAATCGGACAAGGCCAGCATGGAGATCCCCGCGCCCATGTCCGGTGTGATCAAAAGTCTAAAGGTCAAGCTCGGCGATCACCTGAAGGAAGGTGACGAGCTGCTGGAACTGGAAGTCGAGGGTGCCGCAGCCGCGGCGCCCGCGCAGGCTCCAGCTCCCGCGCCCAAGGCTGAAGAGAAGCCGACCGCTGCCCCGGCTCCGGCTGCCGCCCCCGCAGCCGCCAGCCAGACCGTGCAGGACATCTTCGTTCCGGACATCGGCTCGGACGGCACGGCCAAGGTCATCGAAGTGCTGGTCAAGGCCGGCGACACCGTCGAAGCCGACCAGTCGCTGATCACCCTGGAGTCCGACAAGGCCAGCATGGAGATCCCCTCCCCCGCCGCCGGCGTGGTGGAGAGCGTCGAGGTCAAGCTGGATGCCGAAGTCGGCACCGGCGACCTGATCCTCAAGCTGCGCGTAGCGGGCGCTGCCCCGGCTGCCGCGGCTCCGGCCCAGGTGAGCCAGCCGGTGCACCGCGTACCGGACGGCGCCCACCCGGTCGCGGCCGCCGAAGTCAGCGCCATTGCCGCGCTGGCGGCTGCGGCAGCGAGCACGACTGGCATACCGGCACGTTCCAGCGGCGCCAAGGTCCATGCCGGCCCGGCAGTTCGCCAGCTGGCCCGCGAGTTCGGCGTCGAGCTGAGCGCGGTACCGGCTACCGGCCCGCACGGCCGTGTCCTCAAGGAAGACGTGCAGGCCTACGTCAAATCCATGATGCAGAAGGCCAAGGAAGCCCCGGCCGCGGCTGCAGGCGCCACTGGCGGTGCCGGCATCCCGCCGATCCCGGTGGTGGACTTCAGCAAGTTTGGTGAAATCGAAGAAGTGGCCATGACCCGCCTGATGCAAGTCGGCGCGGCCAACCTGCATCGCAGCTGGCTCAACGTCCCGCACGTGACCCAGTTCGATTCGGCCGACATCACCGAGCTGGAAGCCTTCCGCGTGGCCCAGAAGGCCGTGGCGGAGAAGGCCGGCGTCAAGCTGACCGTCCTGCCGCTGCTGCTCAAGGCTTGCGCCTACCTGCTCAAGGAACTGCCGGACTTCAACAGCTCCCTGGCGCCCAGTGGCAAGGCGCTGATCCGCAAGAAATACGTGCACATCGGCTTCGCTGTGGACACCCCGGACGGCCTGCTGGTACCGGTCATCCGCGACGTCGACCAGAAGAGCCTGCTGCAACTGGCCGCCGAGGCCGCCGAACTGGCGGAGAAGGCACGCACCAAGAAGCTGTCCGCCGATGCCATGCAAGGCGCCTGCTTCACCATTTCCAGCCTCGGTCACATTGGCGGCACCGGCTTCACGCCGATCGTCAACGCGCCTGAGGTGGCAATCCTCGGTGTGTCCAAGGCCGCGATGCAGCCAGTTTGGGACGGCAAGGCCTTCCAGCCGCGCCTGATGCTGCCGCTGTCACTGTCCTACGACCACCGCGTGATCAACGGCGCCGCCGCCGCGCGCTTCACCAAGCGCCTCGGCGACGTGCTGGCGGATATCCGCACCATGCTGCTGTAACCCTTGCTATTCGCGAGCACGCCACGCTCGTACCTCAACCCCGCCCCCTGAGGCGGGGTTTTTTTTGCCTGCAACTGACCACCGGCCGCTCTTCCGGATGCCTGCATGCGGCCCGGCGCCCAGCCCAGGTCGACTCACCCGGCGACCGCCCCTCCCCCTGCGCGGGCTGAGAACCGCCTCGCGAAACGGCCCATGCGGCGTGCTTGCCAGTGCCATCATCATGATGCACCCTTGCCCGATGCTTTGAAGAAGTTGGCCGGGCCCTCTCCCGGTCAGAGAAGTGGAAGCCCAGCGCCCGATGAAGAGCCATCCCGATGCCGCCAGCCGTACGGTGGCCGAGATAGTGACGCAGTTGCCTGTCCCCTCGCGGTTGGGCCTGATGCGTTTCGAGCGGCTCAACGAAGCCAGCTGGGCGCTGCTCTTCCTCGATCCGGCCTGCGAGCGCCGGTTCGGCGTGCCGGCCAGCGAGCTCTGCGCCCTCATCGACTCCCCCTACGCCAGCCTGATGGAGCCGGAAAGCCGTTACCGGCTGCATGACGAGGTGCAACTGCAGCTGGGCGAAAAGCCCCACTACGCCATCCACTACACCCTGCACACCCCCAATGGGCCATTGCGCCTGCTGGAAGTCGGCGAACCCTTTCAGCAGCACGGACGCCAGCTGCTGCGCGGCTACCTGATGGTGGCCGGCGAGGCGCAGGAGCCCAAGGAAAGGCAGAAGAACCTCGACCTGGAAGCCCAGAACAGTCGCCTGCGCACCTCCCTCGAACTCTACCAGCGCTCCCAGGAAGACCACCTGCAGCACCTGATCCGCTCCCGCGCCCAGCAGAGCCTGATCGTGCGCCTGGCGCGTCATCGCTACACCTCCAGCGACCCGGCCGAGGAAGCCGCACAACTCATCACCCAGGCCGCCTGCGAAGCCTACGACGTGGCGCGCACCGGCATCTGGATGCTCGAGGGCAGCCAACTGGTGGCCGTCAGCCTGTTCCGCCGTGACCAGGACCATCATGAGCACCCGCGGGCCATGGACATGAGTCAGTTCCCGCGCTACCTCGAAGCCCTGCACAGCGGCCGCGCCATCGACGCCCACAACGCCCAGCGCGACCCCCGCACCAGCGAACTGGCCAAGAGTTACCTCAAGCGCCAAGGCATCACCGCCATGCTCGACGCCAGCATCCGCATCGGCGGCGAGGTGGTGGGCGTGCTCTGCCTGGAGCACACCGGCGCGCCGCGCGTCTGGCAGACCGATGAGATCGCCTTCGCCGGCGAGCTGGCCGACCAGTTCGCCCAGGTCCTGGTGAACCAGCAGCGGCGCCACGCCACCAGCGCGCTGCACCTGTTCCAGCGCGCCGTGGAGCAGAGTGCCAGCGCCTTCCTGCTGGTGGACCGCGACGGCCTGGTGGAATACGTCAACCCGAGCTTCACCGCCATCACCCAGTACAGCGCCGACGAAGTGCACGGCCGCCGCCTGTCGGACCTGCCGGCGCTGGAGAATCTCAGCGAACTGCTCTTCGACACAGGTTCGGGCCTCGCCGCCTGTAACAGCTGGCAGGGCGAGTTCCGCAGCCGGCGCAAGAACCTGGAGCCCTATTGGGGCCAGCTATCGATCTCCAAGGTCTTCGGCGAGGACGGCGGGCTCACCCACTACATCGGCATCTACGAAGACGTCACCCAGAGCAAGCTGGCCCAGCAACGCATCGAAAAGCTGGCCTACACGGACAACCTCACCGGCCTCGGCAACCGCCCCTATTTCATCCGCACCCTCGAAGAGCGCTTCCACAGCGACCGCGACACGCCGCTCTGCCTGCTGCTGGTGGATATCGACAACTTCAAGCGGATCAACGACAGCCTCGGCCACCAGACTGGCGACAAACTGCTGGTCAGCCTCGCCCGGCGCCTGCGCAACAGCCTGAGCCCCAATGGCATCCTGGCGCGCTTCGCCAGCAACGAGTTCGCCGTGCTGCTCGACGGCGCCGACCTCGAGAGCGGTCGGCGCATTGCCGCCCAGGTACTGCAGACCCTGGACAAGCCGCTGTTCGTCGACAACCAGCTGATCAGCGTCACCGGCTCCCTCGGCCTCGCCTGCGCGCCCCAGCATGGGCGCGACCCGCAGACCCTGATGAAGCACGCGGGACTCGCGCTGCACAAGGCCAAGGCCAACGGCAAACACCAGCTGCAGCTGTTCACCGAGGTGCTGAATGCCGAAGCCAGCTACAAGCTGTTCGTCGAGAACAACCTGCGCCGTGCCCTGGCGCAGAACGAACTGGAAGTCTTCTACCAGCCCAAGCTCTGCCTGAAGAGCGGCCAGTTGCTGGGCATGGAGGCGCTGCTGCGCTGGCACCACCCGGAAAAGGGCATGATCAGCCCGGACCAGTTCATCAGCGTGGCGGAAGAGACGGGGATGATCATCCCCATCGGCAAGTGGGTGATCCGCGAAGCCTGCCGCATGAGCAAACGTCTCGGAGCGGCCGGGCTCGGCGACCTGCAGGTGGCGATCAACCTGTCGCCCAAGCAGTTCAGCGACCCCGATCTGGTGGGCTCTATCGCCGCCATCCTGCAGGAGGAGCAACTACCGCCGGCGCAACTGGAACTGGAGCTCACCGAAGGCCTGCTGCTGGAGGCCACCGAAGACACCCGGCACCAACTCAACAACCTGAAAAGCCTGGGTCTGACCCTGGCCATGGATGACTTCGGCACCGGCTACTCGTCGCTGAGCTACCTGAAGAAATTCCCCATCGACGTGATCAAGATCGATCGCAGCTTCATCAAGGACATCCCCGACAGCCAGGACGACAAGGAAATTACCTCCGCGGTGATCGCCATGGCCCACAAGCTCAAGCTGAAAGTGGTCGCCGAGGGGATAGAGACCGCCGCCCAGCTGGGCTTTCTGCGCCGCCAGCACTGCGATGTGGGCCAGGGCTACCTGTTCGACAAGCCGATCTCCGGCAAGCACCTGTTCGAGAATCTCGGCCGCTACCCTTGCCGCAAAGGGACCTGAGGCCGGCGCCCTGGGGTCAGGGAAGTGGATTTTTCAATAGCCCGCCAAGTCGAGGTAACATCGAGACTTCCCGCCACCAACCAGGAGAAGGCTGATGGTCCTGCGTTCGCAAATACTCGCCCACAAGCTCGAACTTCCCGGCGCTGGCCAGGCCCTGCCCGGCCGCGAAACCCCGATGCCGGTGCCCGACAGCCACTATGTCAACGGCCGCCCGCTGCAGGGCCCTTTCCCCGTTGGCCTGCAGGTCGCGCAGTTCGGCCTGGGCTGCTTCTGGGGTGCCGAACGGCGTTTCTGGCAGCAACCCGGCGTCTGGACTACGGCCGTGGGCTACGCCGGCGGCTTCACGCCGAACCCCACCTATGACGAAGTCTGCTCCGGCCTGACCGGGCACAGCGAAGTGGTGCTGGTGGTTTTCGATCCGCAGCAGACCAGCTTCGATGCACTGTTGCGGGTGTTCTGGGAAGCGCACAACCCGACCCAGGGCATGCGCCAGGGTAACGACGTCGGCACCCAGTACCGCTCGGCCATCTACTGCTACGACGAGGCCCAGCTGGCCGCCGCCAACGCCAGCCAGCAGCGCTTCCAGGACGAGCTGGAGAAAGCCGGCTTCGGTGCCATCACTACCGAAATCCGCGAAGCGCCTGCCTTCTATTACGCCGAGGCCTACCACCAGCAGTACCTGGCGAAGAATCCCGGCGGCTATTGCGGCCTGGGCGGCACCGGGGTCTGCCTGCCGGCCTGACATCGAACGCTGGGTAGGAGGGGGCGGGCGACGCTCCGCTCGCAGACCGCCGCCCGCCCCCGCCTTCTGCCGGACCTTGCTTTCGGTGTCCGGTCCTCAGCTGCCCTCGGCAATCAACCAATCCAGCTGCCAGCCACCCTGGCTCTGCGCCAGGCGCTCGGCCAGACAGGGCAGGACCTGGCGCAGCTCTTCCTCCAGGCCCCACGGCGGGTTGGCGATGGCCAGCCCGGAACCGTTCAGCCCCAGCGCATTGTCCGCCGCGTGCACCCGCAGTTCGGCGCGCAGCAGCTTGGGGGCGCCGGATTTTTCCAGCCCCTGGTAGAAGCGCTTGAGCTGGCGCTGGTCCTTGATCGGGTACCAGATGGCCACGACCGTCTGGCGCATCCGGCCAATGGCCTCCTGCAGCGCGGTGACGCAGCGCTCCAGTTCGTCGGCCTTCTCGAAGGGCGGGTCGATGAGCATCAATGCGCGCTTCTCCGCCACCGGCAGCAGCGCCCGCGCCAGGTGCCAGCCTTCGCCCAGGTGCACGGCGACCCGGCGGTCGCCGGCCATGTTGTCCTTCAGCAGCAACCCGTCTTCCGGGTGCTTCTCGTTCAGTTGCAGGCGGTCCTGGGGACGCGTCAGCCGCCGCGCCAGCTCCGGCGAACCGGGGTAATAACGCAGCCCGCCATCCGGGTTCAGGTCATGGATGACCTTCAGGTAATCGGCCATGGGCGCCGGCAGGTCGGGCAGGTCCCAGAGGCGGCCGATGCCCTCGCGCCATTCGTCGGTGCGGCTGGCCTGATCGCCCAGCAGATCGTAGAGACCGATGCCGGCATGGCTGTCGAGGTAGACGAAGGGCGCCTCCTTGCGTGACAGCAGGGCGATCAGGCGGGCCAGAGTGAAGTGTTTGAGCACGTCGGCATGGTTGCCGGCGTGGAAGGCATGGCGGTAGTTCATAGTGGGTCCTCGCAGGACGCGCAGTTTACCAGCCAGCGCCCCACTGCGGCTTCACCCCCTTTATCACGCTCATGGATGTTGCTAGGCGCCCTACATTCACCGACCTAGACTTGGGCAATCCCACCGGAGAGCCACCATGTCCGAGACCCTGCTCAGTTCCCGCAACCTGGCCTTCGAACTCTACGAAGTGCTGGACGCCGAAGCCCTGACCCAGCGCGAGCGTTTCGCCGAGCACAACCGCGAAACATTCGACGCCGCCCTGGGCACCGCCCGCAGCATCGCCGAGAAGTTCTTCGCCCCGCACAACCGCAAGGGCGACGAGCACGAGCCGGAATACGTGGATGGCGCCGCCACCCTGATCCCGGAAGTGAAGCCTGCCGTCGACGCCTTCCTCGAAGCCGGCTTCCTCAACGCCACCCGCAGCTTCGAGCAGGGCGGCATGCAACTACCGACTTTGCTGTCCCAGGCCTGCTTCGCGCATTTCCAGGCCGCCAACGTCGGCAGTTCCGCCTACCCCTTCCTGACCATGGGCGCGGCCAACCTGATCGAGAGCTTCGGCAGCGATGAACAGAAGCAGCGCTTCCTCCAGCCAATGATCGAAGGCCGCTTCTTCGGCACCATGGCGCTGACCGAACCCCATGCCGGTTCGTCCCTCTCGGACATCCGCACCCGCGCCGAGCCGGCCGGCGACGGCACCTACCGGATCAAGGGCAACAAGATCTTCATTTCCGGCGGCGACCACCCGCTGTCGGACAACATCGTGCACATGGTCCTGGCCAAGCTGCCGGACGCGCCGCCCGGGGTGAAGGGCATATCGCTGTTTATCGTGCCCAAGTTCCTGGTGGACGAAGACGGCTCGCTGGGCAAGCGAAACGACGTGATCCTGGCCGGCCTGTTCCACAAGATGGGCTACCGCGGCACCACCTCCACCGCGCTGAACTTCGGCGATAACGGCGACTGCGTCGGCTATCTGGTGGGTAAGCCACACGCCGGCCTGTCCTACATGTTCCAGATGATGAATGAGGCGCGCATCGGCGTCGGCATGGGCGCGGTGATGCTCGGCTACGCCGGCTACCTCTATTCGCTGGAATACGCCCGCGAGCGCCCCCAGGGCCGCCTGCCCGACGGCAAGGACCCGACCTCGCCGCAAGTCTCGATCATCCAGCACGTCGACGTGCGCCGCATGCTGCTGACCCAGAAGGCCTACGTGGAAGGTGCCTTCGACCTCGGCCTGTACGCCGCGCGCCTGTTCGACGACACCCAGACCCTGGCAACGGAGGAGGAGCGCCAACAGGCCCACGAACTGCTCGACCTGCTCACCCCCATCGTCAAATCCTGGCCGTCGGAGTTCTGCCTCAAGGCCAACGAGCTGGCGATCCAGATCCTCGGCGGCCACGGCTATACCCGTGAATACCCGGTGGAGCAGTACTACCGCGACAACCGCCTGAACCCGATCCACGAGGGCACCCACGGCATCCAGTCCCTCGACCTGCTGGGCCGCAAGCTGGCGCAGAACAAGGGCGCCGGCCTCAAGCGACTGACCCGGCTGATCAACGAATGCTGCCAGCGCGCTGCCGAATACGAGTCGCTGAGCGCCCTGCGCCAGCCCCTGGAACAGCTGATGACCCGCCTCTCCAGCGTCACCCTGGCGCTGCTCGGCGACCTGATGCAGGGCAAGGTCAACCAGGCCCTGTCCAACTCGGCGCTGTACCTCAAGGTGTTCGGCCACGCCGTGATCGGCTGGCGCTGGTTGGAGCAGGCGATCCGCGCCGAAGAAGGCCTGGCCCGCGGCAATCCGACCGATGCCGACTTCTACAAGGGCAAGCTGCAGGCGGCGCGCTACTTCCTCACCTGGGAAGTGCCTGGCTGCCACCACGAACTGGCCCTGCTCGAAACCCGCGACGACACCTGCCTGGCGATGCAGGACAACTGGTTCTGACCCTGTGCCAGGGTTCTTGACGCCCCGCGCACATGCGGGGCTTTTTTATGCCCAGGATTTCCCGGACGCCATCGACCCTGTTGGGAAAGAAATCAGTTGCGATGAAGGAGGCCATGGGCCGCTGCGCGACCTTTCGCGAATGAATTCGCTTGTATGGCCTAGGGTTGAACCTGTCGGGGGCACTGGCAAGAACTCTGCATGTAAAGCTTGCAGTGCGTTGCCGCCGGCAGGTTAGAATTCGTCCGCATGCGCCCCTGCATGCCGTTGTAACCCCCAAAAAATCGCAAGGAGCCGCCAGTGGATGCCCCCACCGTCAATAGCCTGTTCCTGATCGGCGCGGTGCTGGTAGGCATGAGTATCCTGGTCAGCGCCTTCGGGTCACGCTTCGGCGTCCCCATTCTCGTCGTGTTCCTGGTGGTCGGCATGCTGGCCGGCAGCGACGGCCCCGGCGGCATCGTCTTCAATAACTATTCCCAGGCCTACCTGGTAGGCAACCTGGCGCTGGCCATCATCCTTCTCGATGGCGGCATGCGAACCCGCGCGGCCACCTTCCGCGTGGCGCTCTGGCCCTCGCTATCCATGGCCACCATCGGCGTACTGGTCACTGCCGGGCTGACCGGTGTCGCCGCTACCTGGCTGTTCAATCTCAGTACCCTGGAAGGCCTGCTGATCGGCGCGATCGTCGGCTCCACCGATGCCGCGGCGGTGTTCAGCCTGCTCGGCGGGCGCGGCCTCAACGAGCGGGTCAGCGCTACCCTGGAGATCGAATCGGGCAGCAACGACCCGATGGCGGTGTTCCTCACCGTAACCCTGATCGAGATGCTCGCCACCGGCCAGACCGGATTCAGCTTGACCTTCGTCGTCCACATCATCCAGCAGTTCGGCATCGGCACCCTGCTGGGCTTCGCCGGCGGCTGGCTGATGTTGCAACTGATCAACCGCCTGACCCTGGCCAACGGCCTCTATCCCCTGCTGGTGGTGGCCGGCGGCATCCTGGTGTTCGCCGTGACCAACGCCGTTCACGGCAGCGGCATCCTCGCTGTCTACCTGTTCGGCCTGTTTCTCGGCAACCGCCCGATCCGCTCGCGCCACGGCATCCTGCACATGCTCGACGGGCTCACCTGGCTGGCGCAGATCGGCATGTTCCTGGTCCTCGGCCTGCTGGTGACGCCCCACGAGCTGTTTCCGATCATCGTGCCGGCCCTGGGCCTGGCCCTGTGGATGATCGTCTTCGCCCGGCCGCTGTCGGTCTTCCTCGGGCTGCTGCCCTTCCGCGCCTTCCACGACCGCGAAAAAGCCTTCATCGCCTGGGTCGGTCTGCGCGGCGCGGTACCCATCATTCTCGCGGTGTTCCCGCTGATGGCCGGACTGCCCAATGCCCAGTTGTTCTTCAACGTGGCCTTTTTCATCGTGCTGGTCTCTCTGCTGCTGCAGGGAACCAGCCTGCCCTGGGCGGCCAAGCTGCTGCGGGTGACGGTGCCGCCGGAGCCGGCGCCGATCTCCCGCGCCGGGCTGGAGGTCCACCCCACCAGCGAGTGGGAGCTGTTCGTCTACCGCCTGGGCGCCGAGAAATGGTGCATAGGCGCGGCCCTGCGCGAGCTGAAGATGCCCGGCGGCACCCGCATCGCCGCGCTGTTCCGCGGCAAGGAGCTGCTGCACCCATCGGGCAGCACCACCCTCGAAGCCGGCGACATCCTCTGCGTGGTCGGCCACGAGCATGACCTGCCGGCCCTCGGCAAGCTGTTCAGCCAGGCGCCGCAACGCGGGCTGGACCTGCGCTTCTTCGGCGACTTCGTGCTGGAAGGCGATGCCCAGCTCTCGGCCGTCGCCTCGCTGTACGGCCTCAAGCTTGGCGACCAGGACGGCCACCAGGCCCTGGGCCGCTTCATTGCCCACGAAATCGGCGGCGAGCCGGTGGTGGGCGACCAGGTGGAGTGGAACGGCCTGACCTGGACCGTTGCTCTGATGGAAGGGAACAAGGTGCGCAAAGTGGGCGTCAAATTCCCCGAAGGTCAGGGTCGCCCAGGGCTGTTTCTCTAAGGAAACGCGCCTGGGACGGCCCTTTCCGGGGCATCCCGGAACCTGCAGGCCCCCGCCATGGAATCCATGGGTTCGCCCCAGTGCGAACCGAGATCACAACCGCTCGTGCCGGGCAGCCCCGTAACGGCCGCCCTGGCATATCATTAGCCGCATTTGAACCCGAGCTGCCCGATCGCGATGATTGCTTCCTTGCGCACCTTTCTCGTTGCCACCCTGCTGGGCCTCTGCCTGTCACCCGCCTACCTGCATGCCGCGCCTCCGGTGGGCGTCCCCAAGCCGGCCGCCGCGCCAGCCGAGGGCAAGGCCGCCGAGGGCGAGGCCCAGGCCAAACCCTCCATCGAGGAGCAGACCAAGTCCTTCCTCGCCAGCCAGGCGGAAAGCCAGCAGAGTCTCACCAACCTCAAGCGCCAGCTGAACGACGCGCCGAAGCTGATCGCTGAATCCCAGCGCGAGCTGACGCGGCTCAAGGCCAGCCAGCCGGTGTCGGCCAAGCAGCGCAATGGCAAGTCCGAGCTACCGCAACTGGAGCAGTTGCTGGAGCAGCGCAGCAACGAGCTGGCCAACCTGCAGAAGGCCCTGGCCGACGCCAATAGCCTGATCATCACCTCGCAAACCCGCCCGGAGCGGGCCCAGGCTGAGATCAGCAGCAACCAGACACGCATCCCGCAGATCAACAATATCCTCAAGACCGGCAAGGACGCCGGCAAGTCCATCAGCGAAGAGCAGCGCACCCTGCTTAACGCCGAACAGGCCTCTCTAGTCGCCCAGACCGAACTGCGCCGCGAGGAGCTGGCCGGCAACAGCCTGCTGCAGGACCTCGGCAACGCCCGCCGCGACCTGCTGGTGGAGCGCATCCGGCGCCTGGAGCAGGAAACCCTGGACCTGCAGTCGCTGATCAACGAGATGCGCCGGGAAAGCTCTGAGCAGACCGTGGCCGAGCTCTCCCGCGAAGCCGGCAAGGGCACGCCGGACAGCCTGTTGGCGAAGGAAAGCGCCATCAATCTGAAGATGTCCGACTACCTGCTGCGGGCCACTGACCGCCTCAATGAGCTGACCCGGCAGAACCTGCAGACCCGGCAGCAGCTGGACAACCTCAGCCAGGCCGACCAGGCCCTGGAAGAGCAGATCAGCGTGCTCAAGGGCAGCCTGCTGCTGGCCAAGATCCTCTACCAGCAGAAGCAGGCGCTGCCCCAGCTCGACCTGGACAACAACCTGGCCGACGAGATCGCTGACATCCGCCTCTATCAGTTCGAGCTGAACCAGGAGCGCGACCAGCTGAGCAATCCCCAGGGCTATGTCGACGGCCTGCTGGCCGAGCAGCCCCCGGAGCAGGTGACACCGGAACTGCGCGCCACCCTGATGGACCTCGTCACCACCCGGGGCGAACTGCTCGACCGCCTCAGCCGTGAGCTGAACACCCTGCTGAACGAATCCATCACCCTGCAGCTCAACCAGAAGCAGCTGCAGGAAACCTCAAAGGCCTTGCGCAACACCCTCGACGAGCAGATGTTCTGGATTCCCAGCAACAAGCCGCTGGACCTGAACTGGCTGAAATCCGCCCCGCACCTGCTGGAACGCCAGTTGGCCGAGATGCCTTGGGGCGCGGGTGTGCGCGAACTGGGCGAAGGCCTGGTGAACCGCCCCTGGCTGTTCCTCCCGCTGCTGCTGGTGATCGGCGCCCTGCTGTGGAAGCGCCGCTACCTCCATGATCGTCTCAAGGAACTCAACCAGGACGTCGGCCACTTCAAGCGCGACAGCCAGCTGCACACCCCGCTGGCGCTCTTCCTCACCGTGCTGCTGGCGCTGCCGGTGAGCCTGTTCCTCGCCCTCGGCGGCTTCGCCCTGCAAATCGACGCCCGCGGCCAGAACGCCACCCTGGGCGCTGCCCTGATGGAAATGGCCCAGGCCTGGATGGTGTTCTACACCCTCTACCGCATACTCGCCCCCGGCGGCATCGCCGAGCTGCACTTCCGCTGGGACCGCCCGCAGGTGGCCTTCCTGCGCAGCCAGGTCCGCCGCCTCGGCGGCGTGGTCATGGCCCTGGTGGCCATAGTCACAGTGGCCGAGCACCAACCTGCGGCGCTTGCCGACGACATCATCGGCATCATCGTCGTGCTCAGCTGCTACGCCCTGATGACCCTGGTGCTGAGCAATCTGCTGCTGGCCGAGCCGATGCGCGAACAGACCTCGCCCTTCCGCCTGCTCATCGGCGTCGGCTTCACCCTGTTGCCGCTGGCGTTCATAGTCGCGGTCGGCTTCGGCTACTACTACACCTCGCTCAAGCTCACCGACCGCCTGATCAACACCCTCTACCTGCTGATCCTGTTCCTGCTGATCGAGGCCGCCTTCGTCCGCGGCCTCGGTGTGGCGGCGCGGCGCCTGGCCTACCAGCGCGTGCTCGCCAAACGCCAGGCGCAGACCAAGGAGAACGCCGAAGGCGAAGAAGTGGTGGTGGAAGAGCCGACCCTCGATATCGAAAAGGTCAACGACCAATCGCTGCGCCTGATCCGCCTGGCCCTGCTCGGCGTCTTCCTCGCCGCCATGTACCTGGTCTGGGCCGACCTGATCAGCGTCTTCGCCTACCTCGACCAGGTCACCCTCTACCAGTACTCCAGCGGTACCGGCGACGCCGCCACCCTGGTGCCCATCAGCCTGCTCGACGTGCTCGGCGCACTGATCATCGCCGCCATCACCACGGTCCTGGCGCGCAACCTGCCGGGCCTGCTGGAAGTGCTGGTGCTGTCGCGGCTGACCCTGGCCCAGGGCAGCTCCTACGCCACCACCACGCTGCTGTCCTATGCCATCGCCGGCATCGGTTTCGTCACTGCGCTGTCCACCCTCGGGGTCAGCTGGGACAAGCTGCAATGGCTGGTGGCAGCCCTGTCCGTGGGTATCGGCTTCGGCATGCAGGCGATCTTCGCCAACTTCATTTCCGGCCTGATCCTGCTGTTCGAGCGCCCGGTGCGCATCGGCGACCTGGTGACCATCGGCACGGTGACCGGTACGGTGAACCGCATCCGCATCCGCGCCACGCACATCACCGACAGCGACCGCAAGGAAGTGATAGTGCCGAACCAGACCTTCCTCACCAGCCAGTTGATCAACTGGACCCTGACCGACACCGTCACCCGCATCGTGCTGGTGTACAACGTCAACCGCGGCGCCGACCTGGAGCTGGTGCGCAAGCTGCTGCTGCAGGCCACCCAGGAGAACCCGCGCGTACTGCGCGACCCGCCGCCCACCGTGCAGTTGAAGACCTACGGCGCCAGCACCCTGGAGCACGAGCTGAAGATTTACGTGCGCGAACTGGGCGACCGCGGCCTGGCCACCGACGAGCTGAACCGGCGCATCGACCATCTGTTCCAGGAGCACGACATCAACATCTCCACGACACCGTCGATGAACGTCACCCTCAGCCGCAAGATCGAGAAGCACGCAGAAGCTGAGGCCGCGGCAGAGGTCGAAGTCGAAGCGGTGCCGGCCAAGGAAAAGGCGCCGGAGCCGGAGGTCAGGTGAGCCATATGTCCCCTGCCCTTCCAGCCACGATGGCGGCATGACAAGCTGAGCCCATGAAGAAACTCGACGAGTTGCAGTTCGACAACCGCTTCGCCCGCCTGGGCGACGCCTTTTCCACCGAGGTGCTGCCCGAGCCCATCGCCGAGCCGCGCCTGGTGGTGGCGAGCCCGGCAGCCATGGCGCTGCTCGACCTGGACCCGGCCGAGGCCGACAGCCAGGTCTTCGCCGAGCTGTTCGCCGGGCACAAGCTCTGGTCCGAGGCCGAACCGCGGGCCATGGTCTATTCCGGGCACCAGTTCGGCGTCTACAACCCGCGACTGGGCGATGGCCGCGGCCTGCTGCTGGGCGAGGTGGTCAATGACGCCGGCGAGCACTGGGACCTGCACCTCAAGGGCGCGGGACAGACACCCTACTCGCGCATGGGTGATGGCCGCGCGGTGCTGCGCAGCTCGATTCGCGAATTCCTCGCCAGCGAGCACCTGCACGCCCTCGGCATCCCCACCAGCCGCGCCCTATGCGTGACCGGCTCCAGCTCGCCGGTGTACCGGGAATCCCGCGAGACCGGGGCAATGCTCCTGCGCCTGGCGCGCAGCCATGTTCGCTTCGGCCACTTCGAGTACTTCTATTACACGCGCCAGCACGAACAGCTGGAAGCCCTCGGCCGCCACGTCTTCGAATGTCATTTCCCCGAGTGCCTGGAGCAGGAACAGCCCTGGGCGGCCTTCTTCCGCGAAGTGCTTGAGCGCAACGCCGAGCTGATCGCCCTCTGGCAGGCCTACGGCTTCTGCCACGGGGTGATGAACACCGACAACATGTCCATCCTCGGCATTACCTTCGACTACGGGCCCTACGCCTTCCTCGACGACTTCGACGCCAACCACATCTGCAACCATTCCGACGACGGCGGCCGCTACAGCTTCAGCAACCAGGTGCCCATCGCACACTGGAACCTGGCGGCGCTGGCCCAGGCACTGACGCCTTTCGTCGAGGTGGAAGCCCTGCGGGAAACCCTCAACCTCTTCCTGCCGCTCTACCAGGCCCATTACCTGGACCTGATGCGCCGGCGCCTGGGCTTCACCTCGGCCGTCGATCAGGACGAAGCCCTGGTGCAGCGCCTGCTGCAACTGATGCAGGGCAGCGCGGTGGACTACAACCAGTTCTTCCGTCGCCTGGGTGATGAAGCGCCGGAGCAGGCGCTGCGCAAGTTGCGGGAAGATTTCGTCGACCTGGCCGGCTTCGACGCCTGGGCCGCCGACTACCAGGCCCGCGCCGCCATTGACGGCAGCGACCAGGAGGAGCGCCGTACGCGCATGCACGCGGTGAACCCCAAGTACATCCTGCGCAACTACCTGGCCCAGCGGGCCATCGAAGCCGCTCAGCAGGGCGACTACGCCGAAGTGCGCCAGCTGCATGCCGTGCTTTCCCGTCCCTTCGACGAACAACCGGGCATGGAGCGCTATGCCGAACGCCCGCCGGAATGGGGCAAGCACCTGGAAATCAGCTGCTCGTCCTGAGCGGCCGGGCAGTTCAGTCCGCGCCCCTCTCCTTTCTCCCTGCAGGGGGATAGCGCTTTTCCTATCCACCATCGCGGTCGAACCGGAGCACCGCTGGTGGACCGGTGAAGCGTGGTCCGCCCTACGCATCAGACCGGTGGGCGTGAATCGCCCAGCATCCATTCCAGCCCCATTGCCACATGCCGCTCGGCACTATCCACCAGCGGCAGCGGCGAGTCGCAGCCCTCCAGCAACAGGCCGATCTCGGTGCAGCCGAGGATCGCCGCCTGGGCGCCCTGGGCTTTCAGCAGCGCCAGCTGGTCGAGGTAGAAGGCCTGGGCGGCCGGCCTGAACTGGCCGATGCAAAGCTCCTGGAAGATCACCCGGTCGATCTCCGCCATGGCCCCAGCGCCAGGCACCAGCACCCGGATGCCGAACTCCCGGTCCAGGCGCTCGCGGTAGAAATCCTCTTGCATGGTGAAACGGGTGCCGAGCAGTGCCGCGCGTTCGATGCCCTGCTCCCGCAGCGCCTGGCCGACGGCATCGCCTATATGCAGCAGCGGGATATCTACAGCGCCCTCGATGGCCGCGGCCACCTTGTGCATGGTGTTGGTCGCAAGCAGCAGCGCCGTCGCGCCGGCGCCCTGCAGGCCCCGCGCGGCTTCGGCCAGCACCTGGCCGGCGGCGTGCCACTCGCCGGCCTTCTGCTGTGCGGCGATCTGTGCGAAGTCCACCGAGTGCAGCAGCAGGGGCGCTGAATGCAGCCCGCCAAGGCGTTCGCGCACGCCGCGATTGAGCAGTTGGTAGTAGGTGACGGTCGATTCCCAGCTCATACCGCCCAGCACGCCCAAGGTCCGCATCGCCGCCTCTCCTTCGATTGAAAGCCCCAGCCTAGCCCAGGCTCGCCGCAGGTCAGGAATACAGTTGCAGGTCAACCCGGGGATACAGCTGAGCCAGCCTTTTCCCACGGCTGGGAGACTAATTTCACTTACTAAATGGAATATAAACCTGCATAAATCTTCTTAGACTCTCTAAGCAAAGCGGATTATCTTCGCGACCTGCTTATTCCAGCCTGTTCTACCACCCACTGTCAGGCGCCGTGCCCGCATGAAGATTCGTAATCTCGACCTCAGCCAGAGTTCGATCAACACCGAACACGAAGCACTGCGGATCCCGCCAGTCGAAGATTTCGTCTCGCATCCCGACGACCACCCCGTCCTGCGAGCCGCGATGTGGGTTGCCGTGCTGATCCTGGTCGGTCTGCTGAGCTTCCTCGCCTGGCGCCTGTTCTTCGACAACGGCGGCGGCAACGGCTTCGAGATCATCGAGAATGCCCTGACCAGCAAGGGCTTCTGGAGCGCGGTGGCGGTGGGTTTCTTCGCCCAGGTCATCGATGGCGCGCTGGGCATGGCCTACGGCATCACGGCCACCACCTTCCTTCTCAGCGCCGGGGCCACTCCCGCTGCTGCGAGCGCCAGTGTGCACATCGCCGAAGTGTTCACCACCGGCCTGTCGGGCATTTCCCACGTCAAGCTGGGCAACGTCAACAAGTCCCTGTTCCTGCGTCTACTGCTGCCGGGCATCATCGGTGCCATCCTCGGCGCCGTGCTGATCACCCAGTTCGACGGCGCCGCGCTCAAGCCTTTCATCTCCGCTTACCTGCTGCTGATGGGCCTGTATATCCTGAGCAAGGCCTATCGCCACGTGGCCAAGCGCCGCGCGCCCAACCATGTCGCCAAGCTGGCGCTGTTCGGCGGCTTCGTCGATGCTGCCGGCGGCGGTGGCTGGGGTCCGGTGGTTACCAGCAGCCTGATCGGCTCGGGCAGCGATCCGCGCACCACCATCGGTTCGGTGAACTTCGCCGAGTTCTTCCTGACCATCTCCAGCGCCACCTCCTTCATTCTCCTGGCCGGTGAGCCGGACACCTGGAAAATGGTCGCCGGCCTGGTCTTCGGTGGCCTGTTCGCCGCGCCGTTCGCCGCCCTGCTGTGCAAGAAGCTGTCGTCGCGCACCCTGCTGATCATCGTCGGCTGCCTGATCACCCTGATCAGCGCCTACAACATCTTCATCGCCCTGCGCTAAGGGCCATCGCGGGTTGATATCCGCCCGGTGCGACTCCAGATCTGTGGAGTCCGCCACAGGAGTCCCGAGATGACCGACCCGCTGATGATCCCCTGCGCGCAGTGCGCGGGCCTCAATCGCATTCCCGCCGCCCGCCTGGGCGATTCGCCGCGCTGCGGCCACTGCAAGGAGGCCGTGCTGCCCGCCGCGCCCTTCGACCTGAGCGAGACCAGCTTCGCCAAGCAGCTGCGTGGCGACCTGCCGCTGCTGGTGGACGTCTGGGCCGACTGGTGCGGCCCCTGCAAGGCCTTCGCACCCACTTACCAACAGGCCGCAAGCCAACTCCAGGGCCGCTGCCGCCTGGGCAAGCTGGACAGCGAGGCCAACCGCCAGTTGGCCGGACAGCTGAACATCCGCTCCATCCCCACTCTGATCCTGTTCAAGGGCGGCGTCGAAGTCGCGCGCCAGAGCGGCGCCCTGCCGCTGCCGCAGCTGTTGGCCTGGCTGAAAAGCCAAGGCATCTGATGATGCACGCCCCGTAGGAGCGAGCTTGCTCGCGAAGCTTCACTGCGGGGCCATTCGCAAGCAGAGCTCGCTCCGACAAGAACCGAACCATGAGCGTTTCGGTCAGCCGCGTTGGCCGCCCTGGTCATTGCCGGGAACAACAGGGTAGCTAGGCTCTGAAGGCCACCAACCCGGAGCACACCATGTCCATGCCCATCGAATTGGTCCGCCAGCTGACTGAAGAACAGATCGCTTTCGTCAAGCGCAGCGGCCTCAAGGCCGAAGTCCTGGAGCCCGGCCACGTGCGCCTGCGCATGCCCCTGGAAGGCAACCAGAACCACATAGGCACCCTCTACGCCGGCGCGCTCTTCACCCTGGCCGAGATGCCAGGCGGCGCACTCTTCCTAACCAGCTTCGATAGCCGCCGCTTCTACCCCGTCGTCAAGGAAATGAACCTGCGCTTTCGCCGCCCGGCCAAGGGCGACATCAAAGTCGAAGCGCGCATGCACAGCGAGGAAATCACGCGGATCCAGCGGGAGGCCGAAGCCAATGGCAAGGCCGACTACGTGCTGGAACTGCAACTGCTGGACGCCACGGGCGAAGTGGTGGCCGAAAGCCGCGGGCTCTACCAGATGCGGGCGCACTGACCGGCCTTGCTCTGGATCAAATTGCCGCTCGACGAAAGGCCGCAAAGTGGGAGCCCCAGAGGAGCTTCCCACCATGTACAAGCACATCCTGGTCGCCCATGACCTCAGCCGCGAGGCGGACATCGCCCTGCGCCGCGCCGTCCAGCTCGCCCGCCAGCACGACGCACGCCTCTCCCTGCTGCACGTACTCGAAGACCACCTGCCCAATGCCGTCCAGGGCAGCCTGCGCGACGCCGCCCAGCAGCACTTCGGCGAGCGCCTGGCGCAATTGGGCGCCGGGAACTGCCAACTGCTCCTGCGCAAGGGGCGCCCAGCGCAGCAAATCCTCGAAGAGATGATCGACAGTCGCGCCGACCTGCTGGCAATAGGCCGACACCACCACAACGCGCCGGAGTTGTTCATCGGCACCACCCTGGAGCGCGTCGCCCGCCATCTGGACGCACCGCTGCTGCTGGTGGTCGGCGAACCGCCTGACGAGCCCTACCAGCGGGCGACCGTGGCGCTGGACTTCTCCCTCTGCGCCTGCGACGCGCTGCGCAAGGGCATCGCACTACTGCCCAGGGAGGCCCACTTGACCGCCTTGAACGTGATGGAGCTGGGCAGCCGCCTGCTGTCGAAGGGCGGCCGCTCGGCCGACTTTCTGGCGACCCAGAAGGAGCTGCTCGGCAAGCTGCTGGAGGACGAACTGGCGGGCCTGGCCGGCCGGATACCGGAGGTGGGGCTGGAGGTGGTACGCGGCGCCCTGCCCAAGGCCCTGGACGACGCCATCGCCGACCAGCGCCCACATCTGCTGGCCCTCGGCAGCCACGGCCGCAGCCTGATCTCCCAGGCTCTGCTGGGCAGCCTGGCTCTACGCTACCTGCAGAACCCGCCCTGCGACCTGTTGCTGGTCAAATAGCCCGGGCCTCAGGCTTCAAGGAGATCGTGCAGCTCGACGAACTGTTGGGTCAGCTTGTGGCGGGGCTCCAGGAAGATCAGCGGCTTGCAGGCCTGGTGCGACTCGCGCATCTTCACCGACATCATCAGGTTCACCGGCAGCACCGGCAGCCCCTCCTCCAGCAACTCGTCCAGCAGTTGCTGGGGCAGCGAGGCCCGTGGCTGGAACTGGTTGACCACGATGCCCTCCACCTCCAGGCCTTCGTTGTGGTCCTCCTTCAGCTCCTCGATCTCGGCCAGCAGGCCGTAGAGAGCATTTCGGGAAAAGCTGTCGCAGTCGAAGGGAATCAGGCAACGATCAGCCGCGATCAGCGCGGAAACCGTATAGAAATTGAGCGCCGGCGGCGTATCCAGGTAGATCCGGTCGTAGTCCTCGCCCAGATCGTCCAGCAGTTTGCGCAGCTTGTTGATCTTGTGCTTGGCCTCGAGCTTGGGCTGCAGATCTGCCAGCTCCGCCGTGGCGGTGACCACGTGCAGGTTGTCGTAAGGGGTTTCGTAGATATCCACCTTGCCCTTGCGGAAGGCGGTGGCCGACAACGTCTGCTTGAAGAAGTCGGCGATCCCCATGGGGATGTCTTCACCGGTCAGGCCGGTGAGGTAGTGAGTGGAGTTGGCCTGGGCGTCGAGGTCGATCAGCAGGGTGCGATAGCCCTGCGAAGCGCTCACCGCCGCCAGGTTGCAGGCGATGCTGGACTTGCCCACGCCACCTTTCTGATTGAACACCACTCGCCGCATAGCACACCTCCCCGAACCCGATAAGTACCGGATTCTATGCAATGCCCGTGACAAGGGCGAGGAATAAGACGCGGGAAGCGGTTCTCCGAATCGAAACAAGAAGGGTCGCTTTCGCGACCCTTGGTTTTACTGGTGATACTGCGCCGACAACTCGTGCACCGCCTCGAAGAAGGCGCCGGCGTGGGCCGGGTCGACTTCCGGGGTGATGCCGTGGCCGAGGTTGAACACGTGGCCGCTGCCCTGGCCGTAGCTAGCGAGGATCCGTCCTACTTCAGCGCGGATGGCGGCCGGGTTGGCGTAGAGCACCGAGGGGTCCATGTTGCCCTGCAGCGCCACCTTGGCGCCGACTCGGGCGCGGGCGCTGCCGATGTCGCAGGTCCAGTCCAGGCCCAGGACCTCGGCGCCGGTGTCGGCCATGGACTCCAGCCAGAGGCCGCCGCCCTTGGTGAAGAGGATCACCGGCACGCGGCGCCCGTCGTGTTCGCGGATCAGGCCCTCGACGATCTTCTTCATATAGGCCAGGGAGAATTCCTGGTAAGCCGCCGCCGACAGGCTGCCGCCCCAGGAGTCGAAGATCTGCACCGCCTGGGCGCCGGCCTTGATCTGGCCGTTGAGGTAGGTGGTAACCGACTGCGCCAGCTTGTCCAGCAGGGCGTGCATGGCCTGGGGATTGTCGTAGAGCATCGCCTTGGACTTGCGGAAGTCGCGGCTGGAACCGCCTTCGACCATGTAGGTGGCCAGGGTCCAGGGGCTGCCGGAGAAACCGATCAGCGGCACGCGGCCGTTCAGTTCACGGCGGATGGTGCGCACGGCGTCCATCACGTAGCCCAGGTCCTTCTCCGGGTCGGGAATCGGCAGGGCGTCGATATCAGCCTGGCTGCTTACCACTTTCTTGAAGCGCGGACCTTCGCCCGTCTCGAAGAACAGGCCCTGACCCATGGCGTCGGGAATAGTGAGGATATCGGAGAACAGGATGGCCGCATCCAGCTGCGGGTAGCGATCCAGCGGCTGCAGGGTGACCTCGCACGCCAGCTGCGGGTTCATGCACAGGCTCATGAAGTCGCCGGCCTTGGCGCGGGTAGCGCGGTACTCCGGCAGGTAGCGACCGGCCTGGCGCATCATCCAGACAGGGGTGACGTCGACGGGCTGCTTCAGCAGCGCACGGAGGAAACGGTCGTTCTTCAGGGCGGTCATGGCAGGATTCCAGCAAAAAAGTGCGGGCATTTTCGCAAAGCCCAACGCAAAAGGCACGGCGGGTGCCGTGCCTTTTGTCCATCGCGACGATTTGACACGTCGCGTCGGTGCGTGCGCCTCAGACCTGAAGGTAGTCGAGGATGCCTTCGGCGGCCGTACGGCCTTCGAAGATCGCGGTCACCACCAGGTCGGACCCGCGGACCATGTCGCCACCGGCGAAGATCTTCGGGTTGCTGGTCTGGTGCTTGAACTCGGCAGCGGCGGGTGCGACAACGCGGCCCTGACTGTCGGTCTGCACCTGGTGCTGGTCGAACCAGGGCGCCGGGCTCGGGCGGAAACCGAAGGCGATCAGCACGGATTCGGCCGGGATGATCTCCTCGGAGCCCGGGATCGGCTCGGGGCTGCGACGGCCACGGGCGTCCGGCTCGCCGAGACGGGTCTCGACCACCTTCACGCCTTCCACCTTGTCCTCGCCGACGATGGCGATGGGCTGACGGTTGAAGAGGAACTTCACGCCCTCTTCCTTGGCGTTCTTCACCTCTTTGCGCGAACCGGGCATGTTCTCTTCGTCACGGCGGTAGGCACAGGTAACGGCCTTGGCGCCCTGGCGGATCGAAGTGCGGTTGCAGTCCATCGCGGTGTCGCCACCGCCTAGCACCACGACCTTCTTGCCCTTCATGTCGACGAAGTCCTCGGCGGACTTCTCGAAGCCGAGGTTGCGATTGACGTTGGCGATCAGGAAGTCCAGCGCGTCATGCACGCCCGGCAGGTCCTCGCCCGGGAAGCCGCCCTTCATATAGGTGTAGGTACCCATGCCCATGAACACAGCATCGTACTCATCGAGCAACTGCTCCATGGTCACGTCCGTGCCGATCTCGGTGTTCAGGCGGAACTCGATGCCCATGCCGGTGAAGACTTCGCGACGACGGCTCATCACGGTCTTTTCCAGCTTGAACTCGGGGATGCCGAAGGTCAGCAGCCCGCCGATTTCCGGGTTCCTGTCGAACACCACCGGGGTCACGCCGTTGCGCACCAGCACGTCGGCGCAGCCCAGTCCCGCCGGGCCGGCACCGATCACCGCGACACGCTTGCCGGTCGGCTTGACCTTGGACATGTCCGGGCGCCAGCCCATGGCGAAGGCGGTATCGGTGATGTACTTCTCCACCGAGCCGATGGTCACAGCACCGAAGCCGTCGTTGAGAGTGCAGGCACCCTCGCAGAGGCGGTCCTGCGGGCATACCCGACCGCAGACTTCCGGCAGGGTGTTGGTCTGGTGCGACAGTTCGGCGGCGGCCAGGATATTGCCTTCCGAGACCAGCTTCAGCCAGTTCGGAATGAAGTTGTGCACCGGGCACTTCCACTCGCAATAGGGGTTGCCGCAGCCGAGGCAGCGGTGAGCCTGGTCAGCCGCTTGCTGCGGCTTGAACAGGTCATAGATCTCGACGAATTCCTTCTTGCGCTGGCGCAGCAGTTTCTTCTTCGGATCCTTGCGCCCGACCTCGATGAACTGGAAGTCGTTGTTCAGACGTTCAGTCATTAAAAAAACCTCATCAAACCACTTCAGGCGCTGTTGTCATTGCGGGTTGGCACGGGTGCTGGAGAGCAGCGAAGCGAGGCTCGCGGCCTTCGGCTTGACCAGCCAGAACTTGCGCAGGTAATCGTCCAGGTTTTCCAACAGATGGGCACCCCAGTCGCTGGAGGTCTCCTTGACGTACTCCACCAACACGCCGTGCAGGTGGCTGCGGTAGGCCTCCATGGCCTCGTTGCTGATGCGCTGGATTTCCACCAGTTCGTGGTTGACCCGGTCGACGAAGCTGTTGTCCATGTCGAGCACGTACGCGAAGCCGCCGGTCATGCCCGAGCCGAAGTTGTAACCCGTCTTGCCGAGAACGCAGACGAAACCGCCGGTCATGTACTCGCAGCAGTGGTCACCAGTACCTTCCACTACGGTGTGGGCGCCGGAGTTGCGCACCGCGAAGCGCTCGCCCGCGGTACCCGCGGCGAACAGCTTGCCGCCGGTGGCGCCGTAGAGGCAGGTGTTGCCGATGATGGCCGACTCCTGGCTCTTGAACGGGCTGCCTTTCGGCGGGGTGATGACCACTTTGCCGCCGGTCATGCCCTTGCCCACGTAGTCGTTGGCGTCGCCTTCGAGGTAGAGGTTCAGGCCACCGGCGTTCCACACGCCGAAGCTCTGGCCGGCGGTGCCGCGGAAGCGGAAGGTCACCGGGGTGTCCTTCATGCCCTGGTTGCCATGGCGACGGGCGATCTCACCGGATATCCGCGCGCCGATGGAACGGTCGCAGTTGCAGATTTCCAGGTCGTAGACGCCGCCGCTCTTGCCTTCGACAGCCGCCTTGGCCAGGCCCCACATCTTCTCGGCCAGCAGGCCTGGGTCGAACGGCGGGTTTTTGTCGACGGTGCAGAACTGCGGTTTGTCGGCCGGGACGTGCACGCTGCCGAGCAGCGGGCTGAGGTCCAGGTGGCCCTGCTTCTCGGTGTCGCCGGGGAGCAGTTCCAGCAGGTCGGTACGGCCGATCAGCTCGCCGAGGCTGCGTACGCCCAGCTTGGCCAGCCATTCGCGGGTTTCTTCGGCGATATAGGTGAAGAAGTTCACCACCATGTCGACGGTGCCGATGAAGTGGTCCTTGCGCAGCTTGTCGTTCTGGGTGGCAACGCCGGTGGCGCAGTTGTTCAGGTGGCAGATGCGCAGGTACTTGCAGCCCAGGGCGATCATCGGCGCGGTGCCGAAGCCGAAGCTCTCAGCGCCGAGGATGGCCGCCTTGATCACGTCGAGGCCGGTCTTCAGGCCGCCGTCGGTCTGCACCCGCACCTTGCCGCGCAGGTCGTTGCCGCGCAGGGTCTGGTGGGTTTCGGCCAAGCCGAGTTCCCAGGGGCTGCCGGCGTACTTGATGGAAGTCAGCGGGGAAGCGCCGGTGCCACCGTCGTAGCCGGAGATGGTGATCAGGTCAGCATAGGCCTTGGCCACGCCGGCGGCGATGGTGCCGACGCCCGCTTCGGCCACCAGCTTCACCGAAACCAGGGCCTGCGGGTTGACCTGCTTGAGGTCATAGATCAGCTGGGCCAGGTCTTCGATGGAGTAGATGTCGTGGTGCGGCGGCGGCGAGATCAGGGTCACACCGGGCACTGCGTAGCGCAGGCGGGCGATCAGGCCGTTGACCTTGCCACCGGGCAACTGGCCGCCTTCGCCGGGCTTGGCGCCTTGGGCCACCTTGATCTGCAGCACTTCGGCGTTGACCAGGTATTCCGGGGTGACGCCGAAGCGGCCGGTGGCCACCTGCTTGATCTTGGAACTGCGCACGGTGCCGTAGCGCGCCGGGTCTTCGCCACCCTCACCGGAGTTGGAGCGGCCGCCCAGGCGGTTCATGGCCTCGGCCAGGGCCTCGTGGGCCTCTGGGGAGAGGGCGCCCAGGGAAATACCGGCGGCGTCGAAGCGCTTGAAGATGGCTTCCAGCGGCTCGACTTCCGCCAGCGGCAACGGCTGTTCGACGGGTTTGACCTTGAGCAGGTCGCGCAGCATCGACACCGGACGGTTGTCCACCAGGGCGGTGTATTCCTTGAACTTCTCGTAGTTGCCCTGCTGCACGGCGGCCTGCAGGGTGTTCACCACGTCCGGGTTGTACGCGTGGTACTCGCCGCCGTAGACGAACTTCAGCAGGCCACCCTGCTGGATGGCCTTGCGGTTGTTCCAGGCTTCATTGGCCAGCAGCTTCTGCTCGGACTCGATGTCGACGAAGCGCGCGCCCTTGATGCGGCTGGCGACGCCACGGAAGCTGAGGTCCACCACTTCCTCGGACAGGCCCACGGCTTCGAACAGCTGCGCACCGCGGTAGGAAGCAATGGTGGAGATGCCCATCTTCGAGAGGATCTTCAGCAGGCCCTTGGAGATGCCCTTGCGGTAGTGCTTGAAGACTTCGTAGAGGTCACCCAGGACTTCGCCGGTGCGGATCAGGTCCGCCAGCACTTCGTAGGCGAGGAAGGGGTACACGGCGGAAGCGCCGAAGCCCACCAGCACAGCGAAGTGGTGCGGGTCGCGGGCGGTGGCGGTCTCGACCAGGATGTTGCAATCGCAGCGCAGGCCCTTCTCCACCAGTCGGTGGTGCACGGCGCCGACAGCCAGGGAGGCGTGGGCCGGCAGCTTGCCCGGGGCGATGTGACGATCGGTCAGCACCAGCAGGGACTTGCCGGAACGCACAGCCTCTTCGGCCTGGTCGGCGAAGTTGCGCACGGCCGCTTCGAGGCCGAGGTTCTCGTCGTAGTTGAGGTCGATGATGTGCCGCTCGAAGCCCGGGCGGTCCAGGCTCATCAGGGCACTCCATTTGGCCGGGGAGATCACCGGGCTGCTAAGGATCACGCGGGTGGCGTGGTCCGGCGACTCGCTGAAGATGTTGCGCTCGGCGCCGAGGCAGATCTCCAGGGACATGACGATGGCTTCGCGCAGCGGGTCGATCGGCGGGTTGGTGACCTGCGCGAACTGCTGGCGGAAATAATCGTAGGTCGAGCGCACGCGCTGGGACAGCACGGCCATGGGAGTGTCGTCGCCCATGGAGCCGACCGCTTCCTGGCCCTGCTCGGCCAGCGGGCGCAGTACCTGATCACGCTCCTCGAAGGTGACCTGGAACATCTTCATGTACTGCTTGAGCTGGTCGCTGTCGTAGCTGGCCACGCCGTGGTCGTCGTCCAGCTTGGCCTGGATGCGCACGGCGCTCTGGCGCAGCCACTGCTTGTAGGGATGGCGCGACTTCAGGCGGTTGTCGATGTCTTCGGTGTTGAGGACCTGGCCGGTCTCGGTGTCCACCGCGAGGATCTGGCCCGGGCCGACGCGGCCCTTGGCGAGCACGTCTTCGGGCTTGTAGTCCCACACGCCGATTTCCGAGGCGAGAGTGATGTAGCCGTTCTTGGTGGTGACCCAGCGGGCCGGGCGCAGGCCGTTGCGGTCGAGCAGGCACACGGCGTAGCGGCCGTCGGTGAGCACGACGCCGGCGGGGCCGTCCCAGGGCTCCATGTGCATGGAATTGTATTCGTAGAAGGCGCGCAGGTCGGCATCCATGGTTTCCATGTTCTGCCAGGCCGGCGGGATGATCATGCGCACGCCGCGGAACAGGTCGATGCCGCCGGTGACCATCAGCTCCAGCATGTTGTCCATGCTCGAGGAGTCGGAGCCCACACGGTTGACCAGCGGGCCCAGTTCGTCGATGTCGGGCAGCTGCTCATTGGCGAATTTGGTCCGACGGGCCACCGCCCAGTTGCGATTGCCGGTGATGGTGTTGATCTCGCCGTTGTGGGCGAGGAAGCGGAAGGGCTGCGCCAGCGGCCACTTCGGCAGGGTGTTGGTGGAGAAGCGCTGGTGGAAGACGCAGATGGCGGTCTGCAGGCGCTCGTCACCCAGGTCCGGGTAGAACTGCTGCAGGTCGGCCGGCATCATCAGGCCTTTGTAGATGATGGTCTTGTGCGACAGGCTGCAGATGTAGTGCTCGACGTCGCCGGCGTTGGCCACGGAGGAGCGGCGACGGGCGCTGAACAGCTTGACCGCCATTTCCTGGTCGCTGAGGCCTTCGCCACCGACGAACACCTGCTCGATCTGCGGCAGGCGCTCCAAGGCCAGGCGGCCGAGGACGCTGGTGTCCACCGGGACCTTGCGCCAGCCGACCAGCTGCAGGCCGGCGGCCAGGATCTCGCGATTCATGTTCTCGCGGGCCACCTCGGCGCGGGCCGGATCCTGGTTGAAGAAGACCATGCCGACGGCATACTGGGTCGGCAGTTCAACCGCGAAGGTCTCTTTGGCGACCGCACGCAGGAACAGGTCAGGCTTCTGGATCAACAGACCGCAACCGTCGCCGGTCTTGCCGTCGGCGTTGATGCCGCCGCGGTGGGTCATGCAGGTCAGGGCTTCGATGGCGGTTTGCAAAAGATGGTGGCTCGCCTCGCCCTGCATATGGGCGATCAAGCCGAAACCGCAGTTATCCTTGAATTCATCAGGATGGTACAGACCTGCTTTCATAGGGGAACTCTCACCAGGGTTGCCTTCAGAAAAGGCAGAATTGCTTTGTAATTCAACTCCTTACCATACGCACTGAACGAGCCGCCAGCTTTTGCGTAGGGCAAAGGGAGGTCATTGTACATAGCCCCTTGGTCGACCACAAATTTTAGCGGCCAACTAGTGAAAGTCGATGTCGCAAAAATGAATGAATGCACCAGGCGGTCGTGCTAGCGACCACCTAGTCAGAAGGTGAGGAAGCAGGCTCGCGTGGAACTAGCGAGCCATCTCCTGCTGGATGCTGGCGAAGGTTTTCGGCCAGGGTTTACCAGCCTGAACCTTGGCCGGCAAGGCCTTGATCGCAGCCAGGGCGGCATCGCGGCTGGCAAAATTGCCATAGGTGACCACATAGAGCGCCTTGCCCTGGTGCTGCTTCTTGAAGTAGCGGTACTGGCCGCCATTCTGCTGCACAAATGCCTTGGCGCTGCTCTCCGAGCTGGTGCCCAGGATCTGCAGGGCGAAATGACCACCCGACTGACTGCGGTACCAGCCACCGCCGGCACCGCCACCGGCTCCAGTGGCCGCCGGCGCAGGGGCAGGCTTGGCTCCAGGAACAGGCTTGGCCGCGGCCTGGGTCGGCGCGGGCGCTGGTTTGGCAGCGGGCGCCGGGGCGGGAGCAGCAGGTTTGGGCGCGGCGACCGGAGCGGCCGGCGCGACAGGTGCCGCGGCAATGGGCTGCACCGGCTTGGGCAGCGGCTGCGCCGATGCGATCGGTTCGACAGGCGCGGGCGCCGGACCAGCCGGAACACCCTGGGGCGGCGCGATGCTGGTGACCGTGGGCGGCACGCTCGCAGCGGCCCCTTCGGGCGCGGGAGCATCTTCCGGTTCGCCCTGGCCAGCGGCCTGGGCCAGCGGCTCGCGGATAACCGGCTGCGCCTCGCCCACCAGCGGCAGGGGTAGCGGCTGCGAGGAGCCGGCGAATTCGACAGCAGGCGAGCCTGAGTCGCCCTCGGTCGCCTGACTGGCAGGAGCCTGGGCTTGCCCCGCGGGCAGCTGGGCAGTGGCCGACGCGGTCTCCGCACCGCCATCGTTACGCCCCTGCATCATCCAGGCAGCGATCACGCCGACACCCACCACCGCCAGGGCCAGCAGGTGTTTCTTCGGCAGGCTGAAGCCGGCACCGGTCTTTCGGGCGGAGCCACGCTGGGCGAGCATGGCTTCGATCAGCAGGTCGCGGGCGATCTGGTTGATCGAGCCCGGCCAGCCACCGGACTGCAGGTGGATCTCAGCCACCTGGTCATTGCTCAGCAGCTCCACGTCGCGTCCGGCGCCCTCGAGGCGCTGGGCGAGGTATTCGCGGGTTTCTTCCTGGCTGTATGGCTGCAACTCGATGACGTGGAAACGTTCCTCGCCCTCGACCAGCGCGTCCAGGCGCGCCAGCAAGGCGTCCTCGCCAAACAGGAAGACGTGGGGACGCGCCTCGACGCTGCCCTCGGCCAGGGCCAGCAGGCTGTTGAGAGAGGCGTCATCCAGCTCCTCGGCATCGTCGACCAGCAGGTAGACCTCCTGGCCGGTAAGGGCCAGTTGGGCGATCTGGGCGAGGATCGACTGCGGGTCGGCCTGGGTCACGTTCAGCCCCTGGGCAATCTGCCTCAGCAGGCCACCGGCCTCAACGGAACTGCGCGCCGACACCACCAGGCTTTGCACCGCCTGCTTGTTGGTGCTGGCCACCAGCGCCTGGCGCAGCAGGGTCTTGCCGCTGCCGTGAGGACCACTCACCACCAGCATCAGCTGACTGTAGCGCGCCAGGTGGTGCAATTGGCCAAGTACGGGCTTGCGCTGGGCCGGGAAGAACTTGAAACCGGGCACCCGCGCGGCGAACGGATCATGGGTGAACTGGTAATGACCGAGGTAGGCCTCGTCGGCGTGCAGGCTGCTCATGGGAATCCTTTACTCTCCAAGCTGGTCGGCCAGGGCGCGATAGTCTGTGGCCAGTGTGGCCTCCAGCACTTCGCGCGGAAATTCGGCGGTTACGGCGGCCTCCCCTATCCGGCGCAGAAGCACCAGACGCAATTGGCCATCGAGCACCTTCTTGTCTACGGCCATGTGCTGGAGGAAATGTTCCGGCGTCATGTCCGTTGGCGGTACGACCGGCAAGCCGGCACTGCGCAGCAGACGGATCGCTGCGTCGCGCTCGTCGGTGGAAATCCAGCCCAGTCGGGCGGACATCTCCAGAGCCATGACGGTGCCCGCCGACACCGCCTCGCCATGCAGCCACACACCGTAACCCATCTGGGTCTCGATGGCGTGGCCGAAGGTGTGACCCAGGTTGAGAATGGCGCGCAGCCCCGACTCGCGCTCGTCCACCCCGACCACTCGCGCCTTGGCGGCGCAGGAGCGCTCGATGGCCTGGGTCAGGGCGTTGCCGTCGAGGGCTCGCAGGGCCGGCATCCGCTCGGCCAGCCAGGGCAGGAAGGGCTCGTCGCAGATCAAACCGTATTTGATCACCTCGGCCAGCCCGGCAGACAGCTCGCGCTCGGGCAAGGTCTTCAGGCTATCGGTATCGATGATCACCGCCTTGGGCTGGTAGAAGGCACCGACCATATTCTTGCCCAGCGGATGGTTGATCCCGGTCTTGCCGCCGACCGAGGAGTCCACCTGGGACAACAGGGTGGTGGGCACCTGGATGAAGTCCACGCCGCGCTGGTAGCAGGCCGCGGCGAAGCCGGCCATATCGCCGATCACGCCGCCGCCGAGAGCGATGACGGTGGTACGCCGATCGTGGCGCGCACCCAGCAGCGCGTCGAAGATCAGCTGCAGGGTTTCCCAGTTCTTGTGGGCTTCACCGTCCGGCAGCACCACCGGCAGCACCGAGTAACCCTGGAGGGTCTGAGTCAGCTTCTGCAGGTAGAGGGGCGCCACGGTCTCGTTGGTGACAATGGCCACCTGACGGCCAGCGATGTGCGGGGTGAAAAGCTCGGGCTGCGACAGCAGGCCCGCACCTATATGGATGGGATAGCTACGCTCGCCAAGATCGACCTGAAGTGTCCGCATGGGGCCCCCGACATAAAAAGGGCTAAAGGATAGCGCAGATCGGCCTGCGCTTTAACGGGGAGGCAATTCCTGCAGGCGCGCGAGTATCTCATGCACCACGAGACGCGGCGGCCGCTCGTCAGTTTCGATGATGATGTCGGCAATCTCGCGGTAGAGCGGATCGCGAATCGCCATCAGGTCGCGCAGCACCTTGCCGGGGTCGGCGGCACGCAACAGCGGCCGATTCCGGTCCCGGGCAGTCCGTTCGATCTGCTGGTCCACCGAGGTGTGCAGGTAGACGACCCGGCCGCCGGAGCGCAAGGCCTGGCGGTTGGCCGGGCGCAACACCGCGCCGCCACCGGTCGCCAGGACCACGCCATTCTGCTCGCAGAGCTCCTCGATCATCGCTTGTTCGCGATCACGAAAGCCCTGTTCCCCCTCGACGTCGAAGATCCACGGAATATCTGCCCCGGTACGCTGTTCGATTTCCTTATCGGAGTCCTTGAAGGGAAGACGCAGTTCTTTGGCAAGCAAACGCCCGATGGTGCTTTTCCCTGCTCCCATCGGGCCGATCAAAATCAAGTTTTGCACTTCACTCAATGACTCACAGCAATAGCCTGGCTGTTCATGATACGCGGAGTGAGGAAGACCAGCAGCTCGGATTTCTTGTCCTGAACCACATCGCGACGGAATATCCGACCAAGGAATGGCAGATCGCCCAGGAACGGCACCTTGTCCACGGCCTTGATCTGGGTGTTGGAGAACACGCCACCGATAACGATGGTCTCGCCATCATTGACCAGCACCTTGGCGTTCACCTCGTTCTTGTTGATTGGAGGCACACCGTTCAGGGCATTGGCAAAGTCCGGCGCATCCTTCGTCACCTTGACCTCCATGATGATGCGGTTATCCGGAGTGATCTGCGGCGTTACCTCAAGCGACAGCGCAGCCTCTTTGAACGAGGTACTGGTGGCACCGCTGGAGCTCGCTTCCTGGTACGGGATCTCGGAACCCTTGAGGATCTTCGCAGTTTCCTTGTCAGCCGTAACCACCTTGGGTTGCGAGACGATCTCGCCATTGCCGGTCTTTTCCATCGCAGAAAGCTGCAGATCCAGGATAGCGTGATTGGAAATGAAGCCGATGCCGATGCCGGAAGTACTGTTAACCGCACCCAGATCCACGAAGGGAGTCGGCGAGTCATCGTCGTTGGTCGGCAAGGTGCAATTGCCGGCAAATGGACCGCAATTTCCCGCGCCCTCGTCTTCAATACCAATGTTGCCGTCCTTGCCAAAACCGGCCCAATTGCCACTGGCGAAGGCACCACCCCAGCGGACGCCCAGCGCCTTGTCGTAGTCGACGTTGGCTTCGACGATGCGCGCCTCGATCATCACCTGGCGAACCGGGATGTCCAGCTGGGTGACGATGCGGCGCAGTTCGTCCAGTTTGTCCTGGGTCTGGTAGGCGATGATGCTGTTGGTGCGGTCGTCCACCGTGATGGAGCCGCGTTCGTCGGTGCCGGCAGCGCTCGGATCGCCACTGGTGACCGACTGGAACAGCTTGGCGATATCCGACGCTTTGGCGTAGTTCACCTGGATCAATTCACGACGCAGTGGCGCCAGTTCGGCGAGCTGCTTCTGCGACTCCAGTTCCTGGCGTTCACGGGCGGCGATTTCATCGGCCGGGGCGACCAGCAGCACGTTGCCTACCTTGCGCTTGTCCAGACCCTTGGTCTTCAGGACCAGATCCAGCGCCTGGTCCCAGGGCACGTTCTGCAGGCGCAGGGTGATGTTGCCCTGCACGGTATCGGATGCCACCAGGTTGAGGTCGGTGAAGTCGGCGATCAGCTGCAGCACTGAGCGCACATCGATATCCTGGAAGTTCAGCGAGAGTTTCTCGCCGGAATAGGCGAATCGATCGGCCTTGCGCTTCTCGACGTCATCCTGGCTCAGCGGCTTGATGCTGACGGTCAGCTTGTTGTCGGTCTGGTAGGCCAGGTAGTCGTAGAAGCCGGTCGGCTCGATGCTGATGCTCGCGTTGCTGCCGGAACCCGAAGCACTGACGAACTGCACTGGAGTAGCGAAGTCCTTCACGTCCAGGCGTACACGCAGCGGCTCGGGAAGCTGGGTCTTCGAGAAGTCCAGGCGGATCTTGCCGCCCTGCTCCTGGATATCCGGGCTGACGCTGGGGTCGGACAGGGTGATGACCACATTACCCTCGCCCTGTTCGCCGCGCTGGAAGTCGATGTTCTCGATGGCGCGACCGGCGCGGGCGTAGCTCTTGACCGGCTGCGCAGCGGCCAGGGGCGCGGCAACGGGCGCCGGCGCAGCGGCGGCGACTGGCCGGGCGGCAGGTGCCGAAGCGGAGTCGCCCACCAGCACATAGAGGTTGTTGCCATCCACGCGCGTGCTGTACGGCACCAGGGTCGACAGGTTGATGATCAGGCGGGTGCGGTCCTTGGCCTCAACCACGGTCACGCTACGGGCGTTACCCACGCCCAGTTCACGATTCTTGGTGCCGAGCTTGTTGGACACGCCCGGCAGGTCCAGGGCGATACGCGCGGGTTGCTCGATGGTGTAGCCACGCGGCGCGACCACCGGCTCGTCAAAGCCCAGCTTGAGTTCAACCCTGTCGCCCGGAAGGGCCGCAACATCCAAGGCCTGCAGGTTCGCGGCCAGCAGCGCTGGCGACAGCAGGGCGGCCAATAGCGTGATACCAAGGCGCGATAGCGAGCTTTTCATCATCTGGTTCCGTTGTGCAGACCGGTAGTTATTTTTCATCGGGTGACCTCGCCCTCAAGAGCGCTCCCTGAGCGCGAGACTTCGCGGACGCTCCAGCCATCCGCCTTCCCCATCCGGGACTATCTCGACCACATCGACCTTGGCTTCGTCGATTCCGACTATGCGGCCGTGGTTGCGCCCCAGGTAATCCCCCACCTTGACCCTGTGCACCCCTCCAGCGCCGCTGATCAAGGCAAAGGTCCCCGAACCGTTGGCCAGGGTGCCCACCATCTCGAAGGATTCGATGTTGAAGCCCTCGAGGAACTGCTTGACCCGCGTTTCGTCCGGATGGATGTCCTTGGAACCCTTCTGCTGCTTGGCCAGATCGATCTTGACCGGCGGCTGGAAAGGGCTGCGCAATGCCGCAGCACTGTAGGTGAAGGCCTCATAGGGCTGGAATTTCGGCAAGGGCTCGATGGAACCCTTCGGACGGGCTCGAACCTCGTCCATATAGCTCTGCAAGTCACTGAAATCGCCACCGACGCCGCAGCCGGAGAGGCCGGCCAGCACCAGGGCACAGAACGCAAGGCGGGCGCGGGCACTACTCATTTCTGCAGCCCCTTGTCGTTGTAGCGATAGGTCTTGGCAAGGATCGACATGCGCAGCTTGGATCCACTGTCCTCGGCAAGCGGCTTGATCTCGAAATCATGCAGGGTCACGATGCGCGGCAGGCTGGCGACGCCACTGACGAAGGTGGCCAGGTCGTGATACCCGCCCACTACCGAAATCTGGATCGGCAGCTCGATATAGAACTGTTGGGCGACCTCCGGCAGCAGCTTGATCTCTTCGAACTCAAGACCACTGCCCAGGCCTGTGCGGGTGATGTCTTCCAGCAGGCCCGGCACCTCGGTGTCGCTGGGGAGCTGGCGCAGCAAGGCGCCGAAGGAAGTTTCCATCTCCTTCATCTGCTCCTTGTAGGCTTCCAGGTTGGCGGCCTGGAAGGCCTTGCTAGCGAACTGCTCCTTAAGGGTGACCTCTTCCGCGCGCTTGGAATCCAGCTGCGCCTGAAGGTCCTTCAGGTGGAAGTTGTAGCCGAGCACCAGGACCAGTATCAGCAGCAGAATGCAGGTGATGACCTTGACCGCGATAGGCCAGGAGCCCAGGTTGTTGACGTCGAGATCGGCCAGGTCGATCTTGCGCAGACTGTCTAGGGAGTCGGACAGGCTCATTTCACCGCTCCTTTGTTGGCAACCCCTTGATTTGCAGCACCCTGGTTGCCTGTCTCTCCTTCGGCACCGGGCTGGGTTTGCTGGACCGTCAACCTGAAGACGTTGGCCTGATCGACCGCTCCCGCTGTGACGGCCTTGACCTCGGTAAGGTTGGGCGAAGCCAACCACTCCGACGCGTCCAGGTTGCGCATCAGGTTGGAAACCCGGTTGTTCGACTCGGCCGCACCGACAATGGCAATTTCTTTACCGGCCATCTTCAGGCCCGTGAAGAACACGCCGTCCGGCAGCGTCCGCACCAGCTGGTCGAATACTCGACCGATGATCGGACGATTGCCCTGCAGGTCCTGGATGATCTTCATCCGCTCCAGCAACTGCTGGCGACGGGTCTTCAGCTCGCTGATCTCCTTGATCCTGGCATCCAGGACGGCGATCTCCTTGCGCACGAAGTCGTTGCGCGCCTGCTGGTTCTCGATGGCATTGTTCAGGTACTGGTCGCCCAGGAAAACCGCAGCGGCACCCAGCGCCAGCACAGCCCCCATGGCCACCAGGAAGCGCTGCTTGCGCTCCTCGCGCAGCTGCTCGCGCCAAGGTAATAGGTTGATGCGTGCCATATCAGTCGAAACTCCTCATCGCCAAGCCGCAGGCAATCATCAACGCAGGCGCATCGCTGGCCAGCGCGCCGGCATTGACCTTGCTGCTCAGCGCCATGTCGGCGAAGGGGTTGGCGACCAGGGTCGGGGTGCCGATCTTCTGCTGGATCAGGCGATCCAGATCGGGAATGGAAGCCGTGCCGCCGGCGAGGAGGATGTAATCCACATCGTTGAACTGACCCGCCGCGAAGAAGAACTGCAGCGAACGGGAAACCTGCTGGACGACGGCATCTTTGAACGGTTGCAACACCTCGCTGTCGTAGTCATCCGGAAGACCGCCCTGTTTCTTGGCAAGACCAGCTTCCTCGACCGAAAGACCGTAACGACGCTGGATCTCCTCGGTCAGCTGACGGCCACCGAACAGCTGTTCACGGGTATAGATGGTGCGGCCGTTGTGCAACACGCTCAGGGTGGTCATGGTGGCGCCGATGTCGACGACCGCCACGGTCAGCTCGTCATGGCCTTCGCCAAGCTGAGCCGAAAGCAGGGTGTAGGCGCGCTCCAGCGCGTAAGCCTCGACATCGACCACCTTGGCGTTGAGCCCTGCCAGCGCCAGCGCGGCCTCGCGCACTTCGACGTTTTCCTTGCGACAGGCGGCCAGCAGCACGTCGACCCGTTCCGGGTTGCGCGCAGACGCTCCCTGCACTTCGAAATCGATGGCCACTTCTTCCAGCGGGTAGGGGATGTACTGGTCGGCCTCGATCTTCAGCTGATTCTCCAGGTCGTCGTCGGAGAGCCCGGCTTCCATTTCGATGGTTTTGGTAATCACGGCCGAACCGGCCACGGCTACCGCTGCGACCTTGACACCGGTACGCGCCTTGGTGACCACTCGGGAAAGGGCCTGCCCCACGCCCTCCAGCTCAGCAATGTTCTTCTCGACCACTGCGTTTGGCGGGAGCGGCTCGACGGCATAGGACTCCACTTTGAAGCGGCTTCCCGAGCGACTCAATTCAAGGAGCTTGACTGAGGTCGAGCTGATGTCGATCCCCAACAGCGAATTCGCTTTCTTATTGAAGAGCCCTAGCACGACCGATTTCCTATCAGCGTCCGAGACTTACGGACGATTTATGTTTTTCCACATTAAATAGCAGTCTTGACAGAAGCGCAAATGGCTCCCCCGGAAAAAAAACGCTTATAATGTGAACGGCTTTTGCCTTTCATCAACGCCTTTCGCTCAACTCATTCTTTTACTTGGAAATCCACAAGCCTTGATGCGCCTGCTGAAGTTCTTCTGGTGGTCCTTCGTCGCCGTTTTCTGTGGTCTGTTGCTCAGTTTCAGCGGCGCCTTCCTCTATCTTAGCCCCAGCCTTCCGTCCGTCGACTCGCTGCGGAGAATCCAGCTGCAGATCCCCCTCAGGGTCTACAGCAACGACGGCAAACTGATTGCTGAATTCGGCGAAATGCGTCGATCCCCCGTGCGCTTCGCTGATATCCCGCCGGATTTCATCCAGGCCCTGCTGGCCGCCGAGGACGACAATTTCGCGAACCATTATGGCGTCGACCTCACCAGCCTGATGCGCGCTGCCACTCAATTATTGAAGACCGGCCACATCCAGACGGGCGGCAGCACCATCACCATGCAGGTGGCGAAGAACTACTTCCTCACCAGCGAAAGAAGTTTCTCACGCAAGATCAATGAAATATTGCTGGCCTTGCAAATTGAACGAGAACTCAGCAAAGACGAGATTCTTGAACTTTATGTGAACAAGATCTACCTGGGTAACCGCGCTTACGGTATAGAGGCCGCCGCGCAGGTCTATTACGGCAAGTCCATCCGCGAACTCAGCCTGGCGCAAATGGCCATGATCGCCGGCCTGCCCAAGGCCCCGTCGCGCTTCAATCCGCTGGTCAATCCGACCCGCAGCAAGGAACGTCGTGACTGGATCCTCGGCCGCATGTACAAGCTCGGCCGCATCGATGAGGCACGCTTCCAGCAGGCCATCAACGAGCCGATCGACGCCAGCTACCACGTCCCCACTCCAGAACTGGCCGCCCCCTACATCGCCGAGATGGCGCGCGCCGAAATGGTCGGCCGCTATGGCAGCGACGCCTACACCGAAGGCTTCCGCGTGATCACCACCGTACCCAGCAATCTGCAGGAAGTCGCCAACAGCGCCCTGCGCGAAGGCCTGCTGGAATACGACCAGCGCCACGGCTACCGCGGCCCGGAAACCCGTCTCCCCGGCATGACCCGGGAGACCTGGCTGCAGGAACTGGTCAAGCAGAAAGCCCTTGGCGGCCTGGAGCCGGCCATCGTCACCCAGGTGGAGAAAAGCGGCATCCTCGTCCTCACCCGCAGCGGCCAGGAAGAAGCGGTAGGCTGGGACAGCATGAAATGGGCCCGCCCCTTCCTCAACACCAACAGCCTGGGGCCGCGCCCGCAGCGACCGGCCGACGTCGCCCAGATCGGCGATATGGTTCGCGTGCAGCGCCAGGCCGATGGCAGCTTGCACTTCGTCCAGCTGCCGGCAGCGCAGAGCGCCCTGGTTTCCCTGGACCCGAACGACGGCGCCATCCGCTCCCTGGTCGGCGGCTTCTCCTTCGAGCAAAGCAATTACAACCGCGCCGCCCAGGCCAAGCGCCAGCCGGGCTCCAGCTTCAAGCCCTTCCTCTATAGCGCGGCGCTGGACAACGGCTTCACCGCCGCCAGCCTGGTCAACGACGCCCCCATCGTCTTCCATGAAGCCGGCATGGAGGAAGCCTGGAGGCCGAAGAACGACAACAACACCTTCCTCGGCCCGATCCGCCTGCGCGAAGCCCTGTACAAGTCGCGCAACCTGGTATCGATCCGCGTGCTTCAGGCCATCGGCATCGACTACGCGCTGAACTACGTCAGTCGCTTCGGCTTCAGCAAGGACGACCTACCGCGGAACCTGTCCCTGGCCCTGGGCACCGCCAACCTCACCCCTCTCGAGATCGCCGGCGGCTGGAGCACCTTCGCCAATGGTGGTTACAAGGTGCAGCCGTACCTGATCGAACGCATCGAGAGCCGCGACGGCAAGACCCTGTTCGTCGCCAACCCGCCGCGAGTCCCCCAGGGCGAGGTCCAGCCCAACGACGTGGCGCAGACCGCCGCCGCGCCGGACACCCTGCTCGCTTCGACCGACACCTCAGCGCCGCAAGCCCAGGCACCCGCCGTCGCCGAGCGCATCGTCGACCCGCGCACCACCTACATCCTCAACAGCATGCTGCAGGATGTGATCAAACGCGGCACCGGTCGCCGCGCCCTGTCCATGGGCCGCGCCGACATCGCCGGCAAGACCGGGACCACCAACGAATCCAAGGACAGCTGGTTCTCCGGCTACAACGCCGACTACGTTACCACCGTCTGGGTCGGCTTCGACCAGCCGGAAAGCCTGGGCCGCCACGAGTACGGCGGCACGGTGGCCCTGCCGATCTGGATGAACTACATGAGCGCCGCCCTCAAGGACAAGCCGGCCCATGCCCAGCCGGAGCCCGCCGGCCTACTGACCCTGCGCATCGACCCGCTCAGCGGCCGCGCCGCCAGTCCGGGCGCACCGGACGCGTTCTTCGAGCTGTTCAAGAGTGAAGACACGCCACCCCCCATGAGCGAACTGGAGCCCGGCCTGGCCATCCCTGGCAGCCCGCTGCCGGCGGACGAGGCGGCGCCCATCGACCTGTTCTGACGCAACAGACGCCCAATAAAAAGCCCCGCGATTGCGGGGCTTTTTATTGGGACTCGACTTAGCCGTTGAACACGTCATCCACCGAGTTCAGCGGGTAGTTCTTCGGATAGGGCAGGGTCGCCACGCCGGACTCGATGGCGGCCTTGGCCACGGCATCGGACACGACGGTGATCAGGCGCTTGTCCATGGGCTTCGGAATGATGTACTCACGACCGAATTCCAGGGAAGCCACACCGTAGGCGTCGCAGACATCCTTCGGCACCGGCAGCTTGGCCAGTTCGCGCAGGGCGTTGGCGGCGGCGATCTTCATCTCTTCGTTGATACGGGTGGCGCGCACGTCCAGCGCGCCACGGAAGATGAAGGGGAAGCCCAGCACGTTGTTGACCTGGTTCGGGTAGTCGGAGCGACCGGTGGCCATGATCACGTCGTTGCGGGTCTCGTGAGCCAGTTCCGGCTTGATTTCCGGGTCCGGATTAGAGCACGCGAAGACGATGGGGTTGGGCGCCATGCGCTTCAGGTCTTCCGGGCTCAGCAGGTTGGCGCCGGACAGGCCAACGAATACGTCAGCGTCGTCCAGGGCTTCGGACAGGGTGCGCTTGTCGGTCTCGTGAGCGAATACCGCCTTGTACTGGTTCAGGTCGTCACGGCCGGCATGGATCACGCCCTTGCGGTCGATCATGAAGATGTTCTCGACCTTGGCACCCATGCTCACCAGCAGCTTCATGCAGGAGATGGCGGCGGCGCCGGCGCCCAGGCAGACGATCCTGGCTTCGCCCAGGCTCTTGCCGGCGATTTCCAGGGCGTTGAGCATGCCGGCGGCAGTCACGATCGCGGTGCCGTGCTGGTCATCGTGGAACACCGGGATGTCGCACTGCTCGATCAGCGTGCGCTCGATCTCGAAGCACTCGGGCGCCTTGATGTCTTCGAGGTTGATGCCGCCGAAGGTGATGGAGATGCGCTTGACGGTGTCGATGAAGGCCTGCGGGCTCTCAGCGTCCACTTCGATGTCGAACACGTCGATACCAGCGAAACGCTTGAAGAGAACACCCTTGCCTTCCATCACCGGCTTGGAGGCCAGCGGGCCGAGGTTGCCCAGACCGAGGATTGCCGTGCCGTCGGAAATTACCGCTACCAGATTACCCTTGCCGGTGTACTTGAAGGCCAACTCGGGATCACGCGCGATTTCGCGTACCGGCTCGGCGACGCCCGGGCTGTAGGCCAGCGACAGATCACGTGCGGTGGCGGTCGGCTTGGTCAGCTCGACGCTGAGTTTCCCGGGGCGGGGTTGGGCATGGTATTCGAGAGCGGCCGTTTTCAGATCAGACATTTTGGCATTTCCGCTTTTGCTTGTGACAGACGTGACGGGCGAGCATACGCAAGATGTCGGGGGCTAACAAGACCGTTCAGTCACCCCGCGTCAACCCCTCTAGCGTACGACTTTAAGCCAATCCCCCGGCTTCGGCTCGTCGATTGGATACAAATTATTCAGTAATCGAATACGATTTTCCACATCAGCTTTCGACCCCGGCAACTTGCTGTCCCGGGCCAGGCTGGCGATGCTCTGCCCGGCCTTTACCTGAGTCAGGTGCAGGCGCAGTGGCTGGGCCAGTGCCAGCTCTTCCTTCTTCAGCGGGCGGAAGCTCCTGATCACCGCGAGGAAGTTGCCATCCTGCGTTTCCAGGGACGCTCGGTTGCGAATAGCGCCGACGAAGAGATAAGCCTTATCGTCCTTATAGATCACCGCCACGCGACGCGCCGGGTTACCCGGAAGGACGGCGGTGGCGCCTTGCAGGCCGGCCTGTTGCAGCGGCTCCTCCACGGCCAGGCGCTGGCCGCCCGCCTTCTGCCTCAGGTAGTCCGCAGGGGCCGCGCTCGGCTTGCGCCCATCCATGGACATGGCGATGAAGGCCATCTTGTCGGCGCTGTGGGTGATCACTGCATCGGGGCGGTTGACCAGGCCCCAGCCCTCCGGGAAGTGCAGGGTGAAATCGAGCCCCGCGTGATAGAAATCCTGACCACGGCGCACGCCGGTTTCCGCCGAGTCGCCGAACGGCAGTCCCGCCAGATGCTCGAGGAAGACCTCGCGGTTGACCACCTGGCTGCCGCCGGCAAGGGCCTTGGCCGGTCCGACCACCTGCTGCAGGCGGGTGTCGTTGTCCGGGTGGGTATCGAACACGCCGTGATAGCCGGAAGGCGGCGCCGGCTGCCCCTTGAGCCGGGCCTGGTCGCGAGCGAAGTCCTCCTGGTTCTTCAGCACCTTGACCACCTCGATCATCGCCTGCGGGTCATAGCCACTGCGCGCCAGGTACTGGGCGCCCAGGCCATCGGCCTCCAGCTCCATGTCGCGGCCATAGCCGCGCACGAAGGCGGTACCTACCACATTGGTCAGGTCGCTGGCGGCGCCGACGCCGGTGCCGATGGCGACCGCCTGACCGAGGACGTTCCACGCAGTGGACTGGCTCTGCTGCTGCACGCTGTGACGTGCCGTGACATGCCCCACCTCATGCGCCAGCACCGCCGCCAGCTCGGCTTCAGAGTTGAGATAGGCGAGAAGGCCGCGATGGATATAGATGTAGCCGCCCGGCAGGGCGAAGGCATTGATGTCCGGCGAGTCGACCACCGTGAAGTGGTAGGTGAGGTTGCTGCGATGGCTATGCACGGCGACCCGTTGCCCCACCTGCTGGACATAGGCCTGGAGCTTTTCATCGGCGTAGCGCGGATTTTCCTTGGCGATTTCCTGGTTATAGCGGCGGCCCAGGTCGAGCTCCTGCTGCTCGCTCATCATCACGAAATTGGTGCGCCCGGTGGCCGGGTTGACCGCGCAACCGGCCAACAGGGAGGAAGCCAGCAGCAGCGCCAGACTGAGCGCGGGCCATTTCATTGAAGCACCTCGAGCATTGCGTGATGAGTGAGCGGAAGCATCCAGCGGGACTTCCCAGTTTTTACGCCGCCCGCCCGCGCGCGGTCAATTACCCAGCCCCGCGCCTCCACCCGACGCCCCACCAGTCCCTGTATGGACTTGCTATCGAACTGACGCAGCCGCTTCGGCTCGATGCGCAGTACCACGGGCCCATCCAATTGCAGCCAGAGCCCGCCGCGGTTGCGTTCGACTCTGGTCACCCGTCCCTGCAACAAGGCGAAGCCGGACTGCCGCAACTGCCAGGGCGATCGCGCTGGCGCGCGCTGCCACAGGCCACGACCGGCCCGCCTGGCTTCGCGCTCGGCGACGGCGTGGCACTCGCTGAGCGCGGCATTCGGCGCAATGACGACGCGCAGGCCCAGTCCCTCGGCGAGCAGGCGCTCCTCCAGATTGCGGCCACGGTCGTCATAGAGATGCGCGAGGGTACGGCCATAGCGGTCCTGCGGCTCACGTCCGAGGCGCAGCCCCACCCTCCCCTGACTGGCCTGCACCAGCTCCTGCAGACGCTTGCGGGCTGCCTCGGCATAGGGTTCTGCCCGCCGCCCCTTCCGAGCAATCTCGGGTGCGTTCAGACCGATCAGGCGAACGCTTCGGCCATCGACCAGCCGCAGGGTGTCGCCATCGACGACCTGTCTGACTTTATAGGTAGGAAGTTTGCCCGGGATCGGGCAGGCGGCCTGGAGAGGAAATCCCAGGACCAGAAAAAAGAAAAAGGCGCCTGCTAGAGGCGCCTTTTTCGTCAGCGGGGACTTGGCCATTCGGCCTTCCCGGGCTGCTCGGGCCCTTACTTGGCGCCGAACACGCCGAAACGCTGCTTGAAGCGATCGATACGGCCGCCGGTGTCCAGCACTTTCTGCTTGCCGGTGTAGAACGGGTGGCACTCGGAGCATACGTCGAGGCTGATGTTCTTGCCGAGGGTGGAGCGAGTCTTGATGACGTTGCCGCAGCTGCAGGTAGCTTCGATCGCGACGTACTCGGGATGGATTTCCGGTTTCATTGCATGATCCTCAGGTCTGGCGTGCCGCCACCCGACCCTATGTCGAGCACCGCACGGAAACAGGCGGCGGATGATACCAGAGTGAGGGGGCGTTGCAAGCCGCCAGCCGCGCCGGCTGTCGTGCCGCGCCGTGCTAAGATCGCGCCTCTTCGAAAAGGACCGCCCGCTTGCCCGACGCCACTTCGAACGCCCCCATCCTGCGCCTCGCCCTGCCCTCGCCCCTGCGCCGTCTGTTCGACTATCGGGCGCCCGCCGGGATGCCGCGTGCCGCCCTGCAGCCGGGAGTGCGCCTGCGCGTCCCCTTCGGCCGTCGCGAGATCATCGGCGTGCTGGTGGAGCTGGCCGAACGGAGCGACGTGCCGGCGGACAAGCTCAAGCCCGCCCTGGAACTGCTGGACAGCCGCCCGCCCCTGCCGCCCTCGCTGTTCAAGCTGTGCCTGTGGACCGCGCAGTACTACCAGCACAGCCTGGGCGACACCCTGAGCTGGGCGCTGCCAGTGCTGTTGCGCCAGGGCGAACCGGCGGAGTCGCGGCAGGAGCGCTTCTGGCATGCCGTTCCCGGCGCCAGCCTCGACGACCCGCGCCTGGCCCGCGCGCCGCGTCAGCGCCAGGCCCTGGCCACCCTCGCCCAGCATCCCCACGGCGTCGCGCACCAGCTGCTCGGCCAGCTGCAGCTGAACAAGGACAGCCTCGACCTGCTGCTGGAGAAAGGCCTGGTGCGGGTCGAAGTGCGCCGTCACGCCTCCAGCGAACGCCATGGACCCTTGCTGTCCCAGCCGGAACTGCCGCTCAATCCGGAACAGCGCGCCGCCTTCGATGCAGTACACGCCTCCTTCGGCAGCTTCAATGCCCTGCTGTTGGCCGGGGTCACCGGCAGTGGCAAGACCGAGGTCTACCTGCAGCTCATCCGCCAGACCCTGGAGGCCGGCAAACAGGCCCTGGTGCTGATTCCCGAGATCAACCTCGGCCCGCAGACCCTGGAGCGTTTCTCGCGGCGCTTCAACGCGCGGATCGCTCTGCTGCACTCGGCGGTAAACGATCGCGAGCGCCTGGACGCCTGGCTGGCCGCCCGCGACGGCGAGGCCGACATCGTCATCGGCACCCGTTCGGCACTGTTCACCCCGCTGAAGAACCCCGGGCTGATCATCATCGACGAAGAACACGATGCTTCCTATAAGCAGCAGGAAGGCTTGCGCTACCACGCCCGCGACCTGGCCCTGGTGCGCGCCCGCCAGGAGAACATCCCGATCCTGCTGGGCTCGGCCACGCCGTCCCTGGAAAGCCTGCAGAATGCCCACGCTGGCCGCTACGGCCTGCTGCGCCTGACCCAGCGTGCCGGCGGCGCCAAGCAACCACGCTTCCTGCGCCTGGACGTGAAGAGCCTGCCGCTGGACTCCGGCATCTCCATGCCGCTGCAACAGGCCATCGCCCAAACCCTGGCCGCCGGCCAGCAGGTGCTGGTGTTCCTCAACCGCCGCGGCTTCGCGCCGACCCTGCTGTGCCATGACTGCGGCTGGATCAGCCAGTGCCCGCGCTGCGACGCACGCATGACCCTGCACCAGCGCTTCAACGAGCTGCGCTGCCACCACTGTGGCCATACCCAGCGCCAGCCGGCCTGCTGCCCCGATTGCGGGCGGGTCGACCTGCGCCCCGTCGGGGCCGGTACCGAGCGCGCCGAGGAGCGCCTGGCGATCCTCTTCCCAAAAACTCAGGTCTTGCGCATCGACCGCGACAGCACCGCGCGCAAGGACGCCATGGACAAGTTGTTCGCCACCATCCAGCGAGGCGAACCTTGCATCCTGGTCGGCACCCAGATGCTCGCCAAGGGACACCATTTCCCAAGGGTGACCCTGGTGGCCATCCTCGACGCCGACGGCGGCCTGTTCTCCGCCGACTTCCGCGCCAGCGAGCGCATGGCCCAGCTCATCGTCCAGGTCGCCGGTCGCGCCGGCCGCGCCGAAGAGCCGGGCCGGGTGATCATCCAGACCCACCTGGCCGAACACCCGCTGCTGGTGCAACTCACCGAACAGGGGTACTTCGCCTTTGCCGAGCAGGCGCTCAGCGAGCGCCGCGCCGCCGGTCTCCCCCCCTTCGCCCACCTCGCGCTGCTGCGTGCCGAAGCGCACAAGCCCGGCCAGGCGGAGGATTTCCTCGACAGCGCCTGCGTCGAAGCCGAACAGCAATTGGCGGACCTGGGTCTGAACAACGTCGAGTTGCTGGGCCCGGTGCCGGCGCCCATGGAACGCCGAGCCGGCCGTTTCCGCGCCCAGTTGTTGCTGCAGGCCAATGCCCGCGCGCCGCTGCACCGCCTGCTGACGCCCTGGAGCCAGGCCCTGGAGCAACTGCCCGGCGGCCGCGCGGTGCGCTGGTCGCTGGATATCGACCCCATCGACCTGTTCTGAACGAACACCGATCCGCAGCCAACCCGACCGATAGCTCGACACGGCGCTTGCAGCTTGCCGCTTAAAACTTGAAGCTGCGGCCGCAGGACGCCGATAATGCACAGTTTTCAACCAGCGCCAGCCCTCCCGGGGGCGGCCGGAAGAGCAGAAGATGAAAGACACGATTCGCCAGCTGATCCAGCAAGCCCTGACCCGTCTCGCCAGTGAAGGCGTGCTGCCCGAGGGCCTCAGCCCGGCCATCCAGGTGGAGAACACCAAGGACAAGAGCCACGGCGACTTCGCCAGCAACATCGCCATGATGTTGGCCAAGCCGGCCGGCATGAAGCCGCGCGACCTGGCCGAGAAGCTCATCGACGCCCTGCCCCAGGACGAGCAGGTGGCCAAGGTGGAAATCGCCGGCCCCGGCTTCCTCAACTTCTTCCAGAACAGCCAGGCCCTGGCCCAGCGCCTGGAGGCCGCCCTGGCCGACGACCACCTCGGCGTGCGCAAGAACGGCCCGCAGCAGCGAGTGGTCATCGACCTGTCGGCACCGAACCTGGCCAAGGAAATGCACGTCGGCCACCTGCGCTCGACCATCATCGGCGATGGCGTGGCGCGCGTGCTGGAGTTCCTCGGCGACACCGTGATCCGCCAGAACCATGTGGGCGACTGGGGCACCCAGTTCGGCATGCTGCTGGCCTACATGCAGGAACAGCCGGTGGGCAGCGATGCCGAGCTGGCCGACCTGGAAAGCTTCTACCGCGCGGCGAAGAAGCGTTTCGACGAATCCGCCGAATTCGCCGACCGCGCCCGTGAGCTGGTGGTCAAGCTGCAGGCCGGCGATGCCGAGTGCCTGCGTTTGTGGCACCGTTTCAACGACATATCCCTGAGCCACTGCCAGGCCGTCTACGACCGCCTCGGGGTGAAGCTCACCATGGCCGACGTCAAGGGCGAGAGCGCCTACAACGACGACCTGGCGAACGTGGTCGCCGACCTCAAGGCCAAGGGCCTGCTCACTGAAAGCGACGGCGCCCTGTGCGTGTTCATGGACGAGTTCAAGAACGCCGAGGGCAATCCGCTGCCGCTGATCGTGCAGAAGGCCGGAGGCGGCTACCTCTACGCCACCACCGACCTGGCCGCCACGCGCTACCGGGCGAACGTCCTCAAGGCCGACCGCGCCCTCTACTTCGTCGACCAGCGCCAGGCCCTGCACTTCCAGATGGTCTTCGCCGCCGCCCGCCTGGCCGGTTTCGTGCCCGCCTCCTTCGAGATGGAGCACATGGGCTTCGGCACCATGAACGGCGCCGATGGCCGCCCTTTCAAGACCCGCGACGGCGGCACCGTGAAGCTGATCGACCTGCTGGACGAGGCCGAGCAACGCGCCTACGACCTGGTCAAGGCGAAGAACCCCGAGCTGGACGAGGTCGAGCTGCGTCGCATCGCGCAGGCCGTGGGCATCGGTGCGGTGAAATATGCCGACCTGTCCAAGCACCGCACCAGCGACTACAGCTTCAACTTCGAACTGATGCTGAGCTTCGAGGGCAACACCGCGCCCTACCTGCTCTACGCCTACACCCGCGTGGCCAGCGTGTTCCGCAAGTTGGGCAAGGATTTCTCCGAAGTGGACGGCCAGATCATCCTCGCCGCCGACCAGGAACAGGCCCTGGCGGCCAAGCTGGCGCAGTTCGCCGACACCCTCGGCAATGTCGCCGAGAAGGGCGTGCCGCATATCCTCTGCGCCTACCTCTATGACCTGGCTGGCCTGTTCTCCAGCTTCTACGAGAACTGCCCGATCCTCACGGCCGAGGACCCGGCCACCCAGCAGAGCCGCCTGCGCCTCGCCGCGCTGACCGGCCGCACCCTCAAACAAGGCCTGGAACTGCTCGGCCTGCAAACCCTGGAACGCATGTAACGGACTATGGCGAAGAAGAAACCGGCACCCAAGCGCGGCGCCAGCCGCTACCAGGCCCCCGCACGCAAACCTGTCCCCGGTTGGGTCTGGCTGGCCATGGGCCTGGTCATAGGCGCCTTCGTGATGTTCCTGAACACGTTGGAGCCCGGCCGCGACGAAGTACGCCGGACCAAGCCCGAGCAGGCCTCGGCCGGCAATGGCACCAGCAGCACCAGCAGTGGCGCCGGCAGCAACGGCAAGGCCCAGGCCAAGCCCACGCCCACGCCACCGCCCCAGGAGCCGGTGAAGCCGAAGTACGACTTCTACACCCTGCTGCCGGAGTCGGAGGTCATAGTGCCTCCCGAAGCCGTGCCCAAGCAGACCCCGGCCCAGCCGCCGGCGCAAAAGCCAGTCAGCCCCGAGGAAGCCGCCAAGATCGACGCCGCTCGTGCGCAGGCCGCCCTCAATGGCGAGACCCCGCCCCCGCCGCCGGTGGTGGCCAAGGCGCCGATCACCAACCAGTTCTTCCTCCAGGCCGGCTCCTTCCGCAAGCGCGATGACGCCGACAAGGTGCGTGCGCAGATCATCCTGCTCGGGCAGAACGTCCAGGTGGAGTCCGGCACCGTCCGCGAAGAAACCTGGTACCGCGTGCTGGTGGGTCCCTTCGCCAATCGCGAGCAGCTCTCCTCGGCGCAGAAGCAGCTGGCCGGCAGCGGCTTCAGCAACCTGCTGTTACAGCAGCGCCAGAGCCGTTGAGCCGCCGGCAGCTGGTTGAAAAACGTTGGAGAGGCAGTCGCTGCGAGGCGCAACGACCAACGGGAGTAACAGCCGAAGGCTGGCCCGAAGGGCGAGCGTCAGCGAGTCAAACAGACGAAAAAGCGGAGTTTACGAGTAGTAAATGAGCATTTTGAGTCTGTTTTTAACGACGCAGCGGCAAAGCAGATAGTTTTTCACCAGCCTGCCGATCGTCCTTGCCCGGTTGAAATGTAGGGCAAGGCCCCCCATCTGAGTTTCCATTCGGGCATTTCGCCCCGCTGCGTGGAGACTCTCCCCTTGACCACCATCGTTTCAGTCCGCCGCAACGGCAAAGTCGTCATGGGCGGCGACGGCCAGGTTTCCCTCGGCAACACCGTCATGAAGAGCAACGCCCGCAAGGTCCGCCGCCTCTACCACGGCCAGGTCCTGGCAGGTTTTGCCGGCGCCACCGCCGACGCCTTTACCCTGTTCGAGCGCTTCGAAGGCCAACTGGAGAAACACCAGGGCCACCTGGTCCGGGCCGCCGTCGAACTGGCCAAGGACTGGCGTACCGACCGCTCCCTGAGCCGCCTGGAGGCCATGCTCGCCGTGGCCAACAAGGACGCCTCGCTGATCATCACCGGCAACGGCGACGTGGTCGAACCCGAACAGGGCCTGATCGCCATGGGCTCCGGCGGCGGTTTCGCCCAGGCCGCCGCCATGGCGCTGCTGCAGCACACCGAACTGTCCGCCCGCGAAGTCACCGAGACCGCATTGAACATTGCCGGCTCCATTTGTGTCTTCACCAACCAGAACCTGACCATCGAGGAGCTGGACAGCGCCGAGTGAGGCAGCCGTCCCGCAATGGAGCCCCCTTTCATGTCCATGACGCCCCGCGAAATCGTCCACGAACTCAACCGCCACATCGTTGGCCAGGACGACGCCAAGCGCGCCGTCGCCATCGCTCTGCGCAACCGCTGGCGGCGCATGCAGCTGCCGCTCGAACTGCGCGCCGAGGTAACGCCGAAGAACATCCTGATGATCGGCCCGACCGGCGTCGGCAAGACCGAGATCGCCCGTCGCCTGGCCAAGCTGGCCAACGCGCCCTTCATCAAGGTCGAAGCCACCAAGTTCACCGAGGTCGGCTATGTCGGCCGCGACGTCGAGTCGATCATCCGCGACCTGGCCGATGCCGCAGTGAAGATGATGCGCGAGCAGGAAATGCACAAAGTGCGCTACCGCGCCGAGGACGCCGCCGAGGAACGCATCCTCGACGCCTTGCTGCCCCCGGCCCGCACCGGCTTTGGCGACGAGCAGCCGCGCGAGGACTCCAACACTCGCCAGCTGTTCCGCAAGCGCCTGCGCGAAGGCCAGCTGGACGACAAGGAAATCGACATCGAGGTGGCCGAATCCCCGGCCGGCGTGGAGATCATGGCTCCGCCCGGCATGGAGGAAATGACCAACCAGCTGCAGAACCTCTTCTCCAACCTCGGCAAGGGCAAGCGCAAGAGTCGCAAGCTGAAGGTCAAGGAAGCCATGAAGCTGGTGCGCGACGAGGAAGCCGCGCGCCTGGTCAACGAGGAAGATCTCAAGGCCGCCGCCCTGGAAGCGGTGGAGCAGAACGGCATCGTCTTTATCGACGAGATCGACAAGGTGGCCAAGCGCGGCAACGTCGGCGGCGCCGATGTGTCCCGCGAGGGCGTGCAGCGCGACCTGCTGCCGCTGATCGAAGGCTGCACCGTCAACACCAAGCTGGGCATGGTCAAGACCGACCACATCCTGTTCATCGCCTCCGGCGCCTTCCACCTTTCCAAGCCCAGCGACCTGGTCCCCGAGTTGCAGGGCCGTCTGCCGATCCGCGTCGAGCTCAAGGCGCTCTCCCCAGAAGACTTCGAGCGCATCCTCACCGAGCCGCACGCCTCGCTCACCGAGCAGTACACGGCGCTGCTGCAGGTCGAAGGCCTGAACATCGAGTTCGCCCCGGATGGCATCAAGCGCCTGGCCGAGATCGCCTGGCAGGTCAACGAGAAGACCGAAAACATCGGTGCCCGCCGCCTGCACACCCTGCTGGAACGCCTGCTGGAAGAAGTCTCCTTCAGCGCCGGCGACCTCGCCGCGCAGCATGACGAGACGCCGATCCGCATCGATGCGGCCTATGTCAATGGCCACCTCGGCGAGTTGGCCCAGGACGAAGACCTGTCGCGCTACATCCTCTGACAGGCGCACACTACAGACAGCCGGCAGATGCCGGCTGTCCGTGTTTGGAGAACCCGAAATGCGAATTCCCAGCGGTATCGAACTGCACAAGGCCTCCAGGACCCTGACCCTGAAGTACGGACCGGAGGAAAGCTACACCCTGAGTGCCGAGTTCCTGCGCGTGCACTCCCCTTCGGCCGAAGTCCAGGGCCACGGCAAGCCGATCCTCCAGTACGGCAAGCTGAACGTCGGCCTGAGCAAGCTCGAACCAGCCGGAAACTATGCCCTGAAATTGACCTTCGACGATGGCCACGACAGCGGCCTGTTCACCTGGGACTACCTCTACCAGCTCGCCACCCGCCAGCAAGAGCTGTGGAACGACTACCTGCAGGAACTCGCCGCCGCCGGCCGCTCCCGCGACCCCGACGAATCGGTGGTCAAGCTCATGCTCTGATGGGGTGCAGGCCGCGCCCCATTCCAGCCCTTGCCGCCCAAGGTTAGGGCGCATTTTCTAATAGCTCCCGACATACTCCCGCCGCGGCGACCTCTCTGCGGTCCGCTTGCGCAAATTGAAAAACTCGGGTAACCAAACTCTGGCAGGGTCCATGCATTTGGCATCGCCAGATACAGTGAAATACGCGAAGTTCGCTTCGCCTTCCCGGTAACCCGAGCGAATCAGCGCCCGCCTCCTTCAGGGCGCTGTTCGACTCAGGACAATGGAGCGTCGTAGATGAGCAACAAGAACAACGAAGACCTGCAGCGCCAAGCCTCGGACAACACCCTGGGCCTCAACCCGGTGATAGGGATCCGTGGCAAGGACCTGCTGTCTTCTGCGCGGATGGTGCTGTTGCAAGCCATCAAGCAACCTTTTCACAGTGCCAAGCACGTCGCTCATTTCGGCCTGGAATTGAAGAACGTGCTGCTCGGCCAGTCCGGCCTGCAACCGGAATCCGACGACCGCCGCTTCAATGACCCGGCCTGGAGCCAGAACCCGCTGTACAAGCGTTACATGCAGACCTACCTGGCCTGGCGCAAGGAGCTGCATAGCTGGATTGAGCAGAGCAATCTCAACGAGCAGGACTCAAGCCGCGGGCACTTCGTCATCAACCTGATGACCGAAGCCATGGCGCCCACCAACAGCATGGCCAACCCGGCTGCCGTGAAGCGCTTCTTCGAGACCGGCGGCAAGAGCCTGCTGGACGGCCTCTCCCACCTGGCCAAGGATCTGGTGAACAACGGCGGCATGCCCAGCCAGGTGAATATGGACGCCTTCGAGGTCGGCAAGAACCTCGCCACCACCGAAGGCGCCGTGGTGTTCCGCAACGACGTGCTGGAGCTGATCCAGTACAAGCCAATCACCGAGAGCGTGCACGAGCGCCCGCTGCTGGTGGTGCCGCCACAGATCAACAAGTTCTACGTCTTCGACCTGTCGCCGGAGAAGAGCCTGGCGCGCTTCTGCCTGCGCAGCGGCCTGCAGACCTTCATCGTCAGCTGGCGCAACCCGACCAAGGCCCAACGCGAGTGGGGCCTGTCCACCTACATCGATGCCCTGAAGGAAGCCATCGACGTGATCCTCAAGATCACCGGCAGCAAGGACCTCAACATCCTCGGCGCCTGCTCCGGCGGCATCACCACGGTCGCCCTGCTCGGCCACTACCAGGCCATTGGCGAGCACAAGGTCAACGCCTTCACCCAGATGGTCAGCGTGCTCGACTTCAACCTGGCGGATACCCAGTTCGTCTTGTTCGCCGACGAGCAGACCCTGGAAGCCGCCAAGCGCCGCTCGTATCAGGCCGGCGTGCTGGAAGGCAAGGACATGGCCAAGGTCTTCGCCTGGATGCGGCCCAACGACCTGATCTGGAACTACTGGGTCAACAATTACCTGCTCGGCAACGAGCCGCCGGCGTTCGATATCCTCTACTGGAACAACGACACCACGCGCCTGCCGGCCGCCTTCCACGGCGAACTGGTCGAGATGTTCAAGACGAACGCCCTGACCCGTCCCAACGCCCTGGAAGTCTGCGGTACGCCCATCGACCTGAAGCAGATCACCTGCGACTTCTTCTGCCTGGCCGGCACCACCGACCACATCACCCCCTGGGAAGCCTGCTACCGCTCGGCGCTCCTGCTGGGTGGCAAGTGCGAGTTCGTGTTGTCCAACAGCGGCCACATCCAGAGCATCCTCAATCCGCCGGGCAACCCGAAGGCACGCTTCTCCACCAGCAGCGAGATGGTGGCCGATCCCAAGGCCTGGCTGGAAAACGCCACCAAGCATGCCGACTCCTGGTGGCTGCACTGGCAGAAATGGATAGGCGAACGCTCGGGCGAGACCAAGAAAGCCAGATTCACTCTGGGCAACAAGGCCTTCCCGGCCGGTGAAGCCTCGCCCGGTACCTATGTACACGAGCGATGAGACCCTGCGCCCTGCGCACCGCTGCCCATGGCACCAGGATGTGCCCTGCGCGCCGCCGGCACCTGCCGGCGGCGACGCCCAGTCACAGCCTGGCGGACACGGGGGAGGCCGGCGAAGGCCTCTTCCGGCCTTTTAATCAATAGGGCCCTGCGCATGCCGCTACCTTTCGTATTCCGAACCATCGATCTCGACGGCCAGACCATCCGCACCGCCGTCCGCCCCGGCCAGTCGCACATGACACCGTTGCTGATCTTCAATGGAATCGGCGCCAACCTCGAGCTGGTATTCCCCTTCGTCCAGGCGCTGGACCCTGACCTGGAGGTGATCGCCTTCGACGTGCCCGGTGTCGGCGGTTCTTCGACCCCGAGCATGCCCTACCGCTTCTGCGGCCTGGCCAAGCTGGCCGCACGCATGCTGGACTACCTGGACTACGGCCAGGTCAGCGCCATCGGCGTGTCCTGGGGTGGCGCCCTGGCCCAGCAATTCGCCCACGACTACCCGGAGCGCTGCAAGAAGCTGATCCTCGCCGCCACGTCGGCCGGCGCCGTCATGGTCCCGGGCAAGCCCAAGGTGCTCTGGCGCATGGCGAGTCCGCGGCGCTACATCCAGCCGTCCTACGGCGTGCACATCGCCCCGGACATCTACGGTGGCGCCTTCCGCCGCGACCCGAGCCTGGCGATGGCCCACGCCAGCAAGGTGCGCTCCTCCGGCAAGATGGGCTACTACTGGCAACTGTTCGCCGGCCTCGGCTGGACCAGCATCCACTGGCTGCACCGCATCCACCAGCCGACCCTGGTGCTGGCCGGCGACGATGACCCGATCATCCCGCTGGTGAACATGCGCCTGCTGGCCTGGCGCATCCCCAATGCGGAACTTCATGTGATCGACGATGGTCACCTGTTTCTCGTGACCCGCGCCGAAACGGTGGCGCCGATCATCATGAAGTTTCTCGCCGAGGAGCGCCAACGCGCGATTATCCACCCCCAGGCGTTGCCGCTGCGAAGCAACTGAACAGCCACCGCTCCCTTGTGGGGCGGGGGCCGTGCGCCCGACCCAGACCGGTGCGCACTGTCATCAACTTGAATTCTGCCCACGATAGTCTGGAATGCACTTCGGGCTCCTGATGGTACAAGCCTTGCTGTAGACCTCCTGAACCACGGACCGAATACGGAGCGTTGCCCCCATGCGAGAAAAACAAATCCCGGGCACCTTGCCGGCACCTGCCAATTTCATGAACGCACAGAACGCCATCGTCGGACTGCGCGGCAAGGATCTGTTCTCCACCGTACGCAACCTGGCGCTGCACGGACTGCGGCACCCGGTGCACAGTGCACGACATGTGCTCGCCTTCGGCGGCCAGGTCGGCCGAGTGCTGCTCGGCGACACCCTGCACCAGCCCAACCCGCAGGACAGCCGCTTCGCCGACCCCTCCTGGCAGCACAACCCCTTCTACCGCCGCGGCCTGCAGGTCTACCTCGCCTGGCAGCGGCAACTCGGCGCCTGGATCGAGGAAAGCGACCTCAGCGACGACGACCGTGCCCGCGCCCGTTTCGTCCTGGCCCAACTGAGCGACGCACTGGCACCCACCAACAGCCTGCTCAACCCGCTGGCGGTGAAGGAGCTGTTCAACACCGGCGGGCTCAGCCTGGTCAAGGGCCTCGGCCACCTGCTGGACGACCTGCTGCACAACGACGGCATGCCCAGCCAGGTCAGCAAGCACGCCTTCGAGATCGGCCGCACCCTCGCCAACACCTCCGGTGCCGTGGTCTTCCGCAACGAGTTCCTGGAGCTGATCCAGTACAAGCCCATGAGCGAGAAGCAGTACCTGCGGCCGCTGCTGGTGGTGCCGCCGCAGATCAACAAGTACTACATCTTCGATCTCGCGCCGGAAAAGAGCTTCGTCCAGTACGCCCTGAAGAACGGGCTGCAGGTGTTCGTGGTGAGCTGGCGCAATCCCGATGCGCGCCATCGCGAATGGGGCCTCTCCACTTACGTGCAGGCAGTCGAAGAAGCCCTGGATACCTGCCGCGCCATCACCGGCAGCAAGGAAGTCAACCTGATGGGCGCCTGCGCCGGCGGGCTGACCATAGCCGCCCTGCAAGGCCACCTGCAGGCGCGCCGACAACTGCGCAAAGTCAGTAGCGCCACCTACCTGGTCAGCCTGCTGGACAGCCAGGTGGACAGCCCCGCCGCACTCTTCGCCGACGAGCAGACCCTGGAAGCCGCCAAGCGCCGCTCCTACCAGGCCGGCGTGCTCGAGGGCAAGGACATGGCCAAGGTCTTCGCCTGGATGCGCCCCAACGACCTGGTGTGGAACTACTTCGTCAACAACTACTTGATGGGACGCCAGCCGCCCGCGTTCGACATCCTCTACTGGAACAACGACAACACCCGCCTGCCCGCCGCGCTGCATGGCGACTTGCTGGACTTCTTCAAGCACAACCCGCTGACCCGCAGCGGCGGCCTGGAGATCTGCGGCACGCCGATCGACCTGCAGAAGGTCACTGTGGACAGCTTCAGCGTCGCCGGCATCAACGACCACATCACCCCCTGGGATGCCGTCTACCGCTCGGCCATGCTGCTGGGCGGCGACAGCCACTTCGTGCTGTCCAACAGTGGGCACATCCAGAGCATCCTCAACCCACCGGGCAACCCCAAGGCGAACTACTACGAGAACGCCAAGCTCAGTTCCGACCCGCGCGCCTGGTACTACGACGCCAAGCACGTGCAAGGCAGCTGGTGGGCGAAGTGGCTGGGCTGGATCCAGGAGCGCTCCGGCGAGCAGCGGGAAACCATCATGGCCCTGGGCAACCAGGACCATCCGCCGATGGAAGCCGCGCCCGGCACCTATGTGCACGTTCGCTGACTACTTCACGGGCTGACCGGGCAACCCCCCGGCCAGCCTTTACCCCGATCAGAAAAGCCTGGCAAAGAAGACTGGATGAAGACCCGCGACCGCATCCTCGAATGCGCCCTCGACCTGTTCAACCGCAATGGCGAGCCCAATGTCACCACCCTGGAGATCGCCACCGAACTGGGCATCAGCCCCGGCAACCTCTACTACCACTTCCACGGCAAGGAGCCGCTGGTGATGGCGCTGTTCGAGCGCTTCCAGGAGGAGCTGGCCCCCCTGCTCGACCCGCCGGCCGAGGCGCAGCTGGACGAGGAGGATTACTGGCTGTTCCTGCACCTGATTGTCGAGCGCCTGGCGCAGTACCGCTTCCTTTTCCAGGACCTGTCCAACCTCGCCGGGCGCCTGCCGAAACTCGGTCGCGGCATGCGCAACTGGCTGAACCACCTCAAACGCACCCTGGCCGCCCTGCTCGCCCGCCTCAAGGCCGAACACCAGCTGGTCAGCGATACCGAGGCCCTTGGACAACTGGTGGAGCAGATCACCTTGACCCTGCTGTTCTCCCTCGACTACCAGCGGGTGATCGGCAGTGGCGGCGAGATCCGCCTGGTGGTCTACCAGGTGATGATGCTGGTCGCCCCGCACTTGCGTCCCGGCTCCCGCCACGCTGCCGAGAGCCTGGCCAGGCGCTACCTGGACGCCTGAAACGCAAACGCCCGGCCTAGGCCGGGCGCTTGCGTCATACCGATGCAGCTCAGGACTGGCTGACTGGCGGCACTGCCGGAGTAGCAGGTGCCGATGCCGGTGCAGCCGGAGCGGCGCTCGGAGCCGGAGTGGCGGTGGCGGCCGGAGCGGCAGCCGGGGCCGGGTTCGGAGCCGGCGCTGCAGGCTTGGCGGCCTTGGGCGCTGCGGGCTTCTTCGCCGCCGGTTTCTTCGCCGCTGCAGGCTTGGCCGCGGCGGCCGGCTTGGCAGCGGGTTTCGCTGCGGCAGGCTTGGCGGCTGCGGCAGGCTTGGCAGCGGTTTTGGTTGCCGGTTTGGCAGCGGCCGCCGCTTTCGCCGCAGGTTTGGCCGCCGGCTTCGCAGCAGCTTTCGCCGAAGCGGGTTTGGCAGCGGGTTTCGCCGCAGCCTTGGCGGCCGGTTTGGCGGCGACCTTGGCAGCAGGCTTGACCGACTTGGCCGACACGCCGGTGAGTTTCTCGAGCTGCTTGGTCAAGGAATCCACCTTGCCTTGCAGGTCCTTCACCTCAGTGCGGCTGGGCACGCCCAGGCGAGAAATCGCGCTGTTCAGACGCTTGTCAAAAGCCTCCTCCAGCTCGCTCCATTTGCCGATCGCCTTGCCCCTGACTTCCTCGACCTTGGACTTGGCCGAGCCCACGCGGGAGCCGACCTTCGACTTGACCGCGTCTACTTGCTTGTCCACCTCGGTCTTGGCCTGCTTCTCGGCCTTCTCGCCATCCTTGACCAGCGTATCGAACAGCTTGGAGCCGTCGTTGCTGATCTTCGAGTAAGCCCCCAAGCCAGCCAACCAGATCTGGCGCGAGTAATTCTCGATCTCGCCGATCCAGGAGTTGGTGTCTTTATCGGTTTTTTTCTTGCCAGCCATCCTGCTCTCCTTATTTGGTTCGCGCGACGTGCTCGAGCAACGCGCTCAGCTCATCAAGCTTAGCAGAGAGTGCCTCAACGTCCTGCCGGGAGGGAATACCAATGCGGTTGAGAGCGCTGGCTACTCGGTTGTCGAAAGCCTTCTCGATCTTGTCGAGTTGAACCTCGACCTTTTCCTTCACGCCGGTGACGCTGTTCTTCACGCTGTCGAACTGGCTGTTGGCGGCTTCGACCTGCTCGTCGACCAGCTTCTTGCCCTGCTTCTCGACGCCTTCGCCGGTCTTCACCAGCTCCTTGAAATAGTCGACGCCCTCGGCGCCGGCCTTGGCGTAGGCACCCAGGCCAGCCAACCAGATCTTGCGGGCGTAGAGCTTGACGTCAGCGAGGACGGTGGGCTTGCTTTCTACTTTCTCGACTTTCTTCTTGACGGCTACTTTGGCCATGATGCACCTCACGCGGAATGGTAGATGACTCGCCCTTTTTCAGGGCTTGAGCGCAAGGTAGCGAGGAAAATTAGAAACCGCATACTAGCCGCAGAATTGGTACGGGGCGCGGCATCTGTGTGGAGCGAATTCATTCGCGAAGGGCCGCGCAGCGGCCCCCATGAATGTCCCGGCTCAGACCAGGTATTCGTCCAACGCCTTCTCAATCTCGCGTTTGATCATGCCGCCCATGGCCGACAGCAACAGGCCCAGCTTGACCTCAACACGCACCTTGTCGGCGCCCACCTCGATCTGGCCATCCGCACCACTGCGCCTGAATTCCAGGGTGTCGCCGCGCCACTGGTAACGCACGTCGTACTCGCGCGCCAGGCGTTCGGCCAGCTTCTCGGCCTTCTCACGCACGGCCTCGTGGCTCAGGGTGTGCGAACGTTCGACATGGATACGGGACATGGACTGCTCCTGCTGCGACCTTTGGTCGCGCGAATATACCAGCCCCCGCGGGCCCTGGCCGCAACCCCCGCCATCCACCGCCAAGACAAAGCCGGGCGCCGGCATTAGAATGGCCGCCATTCAATTCCGGTGGCAGCGACATGAACGATCCGCGCAAAGGCAACGATGCCGAACCCACGACCCACTTTGGTTACCAGCAGGTTCCGGAAAGCCAGAAGGCTGACAAGGTTGCCGAGGTGTTCCACTCGGTTGCGGCCAAGTACGACCTGATGAACGACCTGATGTCCGGTGGCGTCCACCGCCTGTGGAAGCGCTTCACCATCGAGCTGTCCGGCGTGCGTCCGGGCAACCGGGTGCTGGACATCGCCGGCGGCACCGGCGACCTCACCCGCCAGTTCTCGCGTCTGGTGGGCATGACCGGAGAGGTGGTGCTGGCGGACATCAACGCCTCCATGCTCAAGGTCGGCCGCGACAAGCTGATGGACAGCGGCGTGGCCGGCAACGTCAGCTTCGTTCAGGCCGACGCCGAGAAGCTGCCCTTCCCCGACAACCACTTCGACGTGGTCACCATCGCCTTCGGCCTGCGCAACGTCACCCACAAGGAAGACGCCCTGCGCTCCATGCTGCGGGTGCTCAAGCCGGGTGGCCGCCTGCTGGTACTGGAGTTCTCCAAGCCCACCAGCGGCCTGCTGTCCAAGGCCTACGACGCCTACTCCTTCAGCCTGCTGCCGCTGATGGGCAAACTGATCACCAACGACGCCGAAAGCTACCGCTACCTGGCCGAGTCGATCCGCATGCACCCGGACCAGGAAACCCTCAAGGCGATGATGGCCGGGGCCGGATTCGAGCGGGTCACGTACCACAACATGACCGGCGGCATCGTCGCCCTGCACCGCGGCATCAAGCCCTGATGCTGACCCAGGCGCTGCTGGCCGGCATCGAGCTCGGCCTCAACCGGGTGCTGACCCTGGACAGCACCGCGTTGCCGCGCATGGCCGCCCTGGAAGGCAGCGTCATCGAAGTCGACTGCCAGAACCCGGCGCTGACCCTCTTCCTGCTCCCCGGCGGCGACGGCCTGAAGCTCTCCGCCCACTGGTCCGCGCCCGCTGACTGCCGCCTGCGCGCGCCGGCTGGCAGCTTGCTGCGGCTGGCCGGCAGCAAGGACAAGACCAGCATCCTGCACAGCCCGGAAGTGACCCTGGAAGGCGACAGCGGCGTGCTGCTGGAGCTCGCGGCCATCCTCCAGGACCTCGAGCTGGACTGGGAATACGAACTGTCGCGCTGGCTCGGCCCGGTGGGCACGCAACTGCTCGCCGGCCACCTGCGCAGCCGCGCCAGCTGGGCCGGACAGGGCCTGGACAGCCTGCGGCAGAACCTCGCCGACTACCTGGCCGAAGAGTCCCGCACCCTGGTCGGCCGGCGTGAAGCCGACGCCCGCTTCGCCGAGCTGGACCGCCTCAAGCTCGCCCTCGACCGCCTCGATGCCCGCGTCGAGCGTCTGAACCAGAGAACCAAGCCCAACGCATGAAGCTGCTCGCCGCCCGCCGCCTGTTGCGCATCCAGCAGGTCGTCATCCGCTACCGCCTCGACGACCTGCTGCTCGAACTGCCGCTGCCCTGGTGGCTGCGTACGCTGAGCTATGCCCTGCCCTGGCGCTGGCTGCCGCGCAAGGAGCTGACGCTGACCCGCGGCGAGCGCCTGCGCTTGGCCCTGGAGGACCTGGGACCGATCTTCATCAAATTCGGCCAGTTGCTCTCCACCCGCCGCGATCTGATGCCGCCGGACATCGCCGACGAACTCGCACGCCTGCAAGACCGGGTGCCCCCCTTCGCCCCGGCGACGGCCGTCGCGCGCATCGAGGAGCAACTCGGCGCCAAGGTCAGCCAGGTCTTCGCCCGCTTCGACGTCGAGCCCCTGGCCTCCGCCTCGGTGGCCCAGGTCCACGCCGCCCAGCTGAAAAGCGGTGAGGAAGTGGTGGTCAAGGTGATCCGCCCCAACCTGCGGCCGATCATTCGCCAGGACCTCGCCTGGCTGTTCATCCTCGCCCGCCTGGCCGAGCGCATCTCCAGCGACGCCCGCCGCCTGCGCCCGGTGGAAGTGGTCGACGACTACGAGAAGACCATCTACGACGAGCTCGACCTGCTCCGCGAGGCGGCCAACGCTAGCCAGCTGCGGCGCAACTTCGACGGCTCGCCATTGCTCTACGTGCCCCAGGTCTACTGGGACTGGTGCCGGCCCAAGGTGCTGGTGATGGAGCGCATCTACGGCATCCCGGTGACCGATCTCGCTACCCTCGCCGACCAGCGCACCGACATGAAGCTGCTGGCCGAGCGCGGCGTGGAGATCTTCTTCACCCAGGTGTTCCGCGACAGTTTCTTCCACGCCGACATGCACCCGGGGAACATCTTCGTCGCCACCCGCCAGCCCTGGAACCCGCAGTACATCGCCATCGACTGCGGCATCATCGGCAGCCTCACCCCCGAGGACCAGGACTACCTGGCGCGCAACCTGATCGCCTTCTTCAAGCGCGACTACCGCCGCGTGGCCCAGCTGCACATCGATTCCGGCTGGGTACCGCCGGAAACCAAGGTCAACGATTTCGAGGCGGCCATCCGCACCGTCTGCGAGCCCATATTCGAGAAACCGCTGAAGGACATCTCCTTCGGCCAGCTGCTGCTGCGCCTGTTCCAGACTGCCCGCCGCTTCAACATGGAAGTCCAGCCGCAGCTGGTGCTGCTGCAGAAGACCCTGCTGAACATCGAAGGCCTCGGCCGCCAGCTCTACCCCGACCTGGACCTCTGGACCACCGCCCAGCCCTTCCTCGAACGCTGGATGCGCGAGCGCATCAGCCCTCTGCACCTGCTGCGCAATCTGCAGCAGCAGGCCGAACAGGTGCCGCACCTGTCGCAGATGGCGCGCGAAACCCTGGAGCGCCTGGCGCTGCCCACCCGCGCCCCGCAAAAAGCCGAGGCCCCAGCTCGCCCGCACTGGCCGGCGCGCTTGCTCGGCGCCCTGCTGATCGCCGGTGCCGCCACCCAGGGCCTGGCGCCCACCGCCGAGACCTGGCCGAGCTGGCTGATGCTGGCCGGCGGTCTATATCTGGTACTGCGCCGATAGCCAGCCCTGGCTGGCACTGGCACACTATTTCGATCCGAGCGCCGGCCCCGCGGGGCGGCCCTGTTGTGGAAGAGATGATGAAAGACTGGCTGGAAGAGATTCACTGGAACGCCGAAGGCCTGGTCCCGGCGATCGCCCAGGACCACAAGACGGGCCGCGTGCTGATGATGGCCTGGATGAACCGCGAAGCCCTCGCCCTCACCGTTGCCGAGAACCGCGCCATCTACTGGTCACGCTCCCGTGGCAAGTTGTGGCGCAAGGGCGAGGAGTCCGGCCATGTGCAGCAACTCCACGAGCTGCGCCTGGACTGCGATGCCGACGTCGTCATCCTGCTGGTCGAGCAACTGGGCGGCATCGCCTGCCATACTGGGCGCGAAAGCTGCTTCTACCGCGTCTTCGAAGACGGCGCCTGGAAGACCGTCGACCCCGTGCTCAAGGATCCGCATGCCATCTACGCCGCAGGACACAGCCATGAGTGACACCCTCGCCCGCCTGGCCGAAGTGCTGGAGGAGCGCAAGAACACCGCGCCCGACAGCTCCTACGTGGCCAGCCTGTACCACAAGGGCCTGAACAAGATCCTGGAGAAGGTCGGTGAAGAAGCGGTGGAAACCATACTCGCCGCCAAGGACGCCGCCGCCAGCGGCGATTCCAGCGACCTGATCTACGAAACCGCCGACCTCTGGTTCCACAGCCTGGTCATGCTCGCCGCCCTCGGCCAGCACCCGCAGGCCGTGCTCGATGAACTGGACCGTCGCTTCGGCCTGTCCGGGCACGCCGAAAAGGCCGCCCGCCAGCCCTCCGCCTGACAAAGACAATCAAGAGGAACACACCATGGGCATCTTCGACTGGAAACACTGGCTGGTCATTCTCATCGTCGTCGTACTGGTCTTCGGCACCAAGCGCCTGAAAACCCTCGGCTCCGACGTCGGCGACGCCATCAAGGGCTTCCGCAAGGCCATGAACACCGAGGAAGGCGACAAGGGCCCCGAGCAGAGCAGTGCCCAGCAACCCGGCGCAGCCCCCCTGAACCAGGCCCAGACCATCGAAGGTCAGGCGCAGAAGGTGCAGGATCCGGTGACCCGCAAGGACTGATGACCCATGTTCGGTATCAGCTTCGGTGAACTGCTGCTGATCGGCCTGATCGCACTGCTGGTGCTCGGGCCCGAGCGGCTGCCCGGCGCGGCGCGCACCGCCGGCCTGTGGATCGGCCGCCTCAAGCGCAGCTTCAATGCCATCAAGACCGAGGTCGAGCGCGAGATAGGCGCCGACGAGATCCGCCGCCAGCTGCATAACGAACACATCATGGCGCTGGAGAAGCAGATCAAGGAGAGCATCGTGCCTCCCGCTGCCAGCAGCGCTACCCAGGAAAGCGCGCCGGCACCTGAAGCCGCCAGCGAGCCGGCGCCAGTGGCCAGCCCAGCGGCCCCGGCACCCAGCCAGGCGGCGAGCGGTGACCCAGCACCCGCCACGCCCCAGGCCCCCATCGAACCGCAGCAGCCGTCCCGCATCCCATGAGCGACCAGAAGCCGGAACAGGACCAGGAAATGCCCCTGGTCTCGCACCTCACTGAACTGCGTACGCGCCTATTGCGCTGCGTGGTGGCGATCTTCGTCATCTTCGCCGGCCTGTTCTATTTCGCCCAGAAGATCTACACCCTGGTCTCGGCGCCGCTGCGCCAGTACCTGCCGGAAGGCGCGACCATGATCGCCACCGACGTGGCCTCGCCCTTCCTCACGCCGTTCAAGCTGACCATGGTGGTGGCGCTGTTCCTCGCCATGCCGGTGATCCTGCACCAGGTCTGGGGCTTCATCGCCCCAGGCCTGTACAAGCACGAGAAACGCATCGCCTTGCCGCTGCTGGTCTCCAGCATCGTGCTGTTCTACGGCGGCATGGCCTTCGCCTACTTCCTGGTGTTCCCGCTGATCTTCCACTTCTTCGCCAGCGTGACCCCGGAAGGCGTGTCGATGATGACCGACATCAGCAGCTACCTCGACTTCGTGATGACGCTGTTCTTCGCCTTCGGCGTCGCCTTCGAGATTCCCGTGGCCGTGGTCCTGCTGATCTGGATCGGCGTGGTCAACGTCGAATACCTCAAGCGCATCCGCCCCTACGTGATCATCGGCTGCTTCGTCGTCGGCATGGTCCTGACTCCGCCGGACATCTTCTCCCAGACCCTGCTGGCCGTGCCCATGTGGCTGCTGTACGAGGTTGGCGTGTTCTGCGGCAGCCTGATCCGCAAGCGTGGCGACCACCCGGAAGACGACGCCGAAGAACCCGGCAACCAGCCGCCCGCCACCCGCCCGTGAACCTGCTTCTCCTCGAAGACGCCGATTTCGTCGCGGCGGACCGGGCGCGGCTGGAAGGGCGGCGCCTGAAGCACCTGCATGAAGTGCACCGCGCCGAAGCAGGCGACAGCCTGCGGGTCGGCCACCTCGGCGGCCTGATGGGCCAGGGGCGTCTGCTGCACCTGGCGGCGGACTGCGCGGAACTGGAAGTCAGCTTCGACCAGCCGCCGCCGACCAAGCTGCCCATTACCCTGCTGCTGGCCCTGCCGCGTCCCAAGATGCTCCGCCGCGTGTTGCAGACGGTGGCCGCCATGGGCGTGCCGCGCCTGGTGCTGCTGAGCAGCTACCGGGTGGAAAAGAGCTTCTGGCAGACCCCTTTCCTCGAGCCCGCGGCCATCCGCGAGCAGCTGATCCTGGGCCTGGAACAGGCGCGTGATACCGTCCTGCCCGAAGTGATCATCGAGAAGCGCTTCAAGCCCTTCGTCGAAGACCGCCTGCCGCAGCTCGCCGCCAACACCCTGGGCCTGGTCGGTCACCCCGGCGACCATCCACCCTGCCCGCGTGCGGTGGAGCGGCCCATCACCCTGGCGATAGGCCCGGAAGGCGGCTGGATTCCCTACGAGGTGGAGAAGCTCCACGAGGCTGGCCTTACCCCCGTGCAACTCGGCGAACGCATCCTGCGCGTCGAGACGGCCGTCACGGCCCTGCTCGCCCGGCTGTTCTGAGGCGCGTTGCTGGCGTAGGCTGGCAGCATCCTGTGCCGACATCGAGATTGCCATGCGCCCGCTGACCATCGACCTCGACCAGTTGGCCTTCGCCCTCAACACCGAAGGCCTCGACCACTACCTCGACCTCCTCAGCGGCAAGGTGCTGCTGATCCCCGAAGAAGACGCCGACCCCGAACTGGAAGCGCTGCTGCGCACCGAGCCGGAGCGCTTCCTGCTGGTGGAACCCCTGAGCCAGGGCGACGAACTGGCGCTGATGGAGGAGTTCCTCCACGAAGTGGTCCATCCCCATGCCTACGCCGCCCTGGAACAGGCCCTGGCAGGGCGCAAGCCGGTGCGCACCTTCCGGCACGTGCTGATGGAATATCCCGTGCTGCTGGAAGCCTGGCACGCCTACGAGGCCGCCCGCCTGCGCGAACTGGCCCAGGACTGGCTGGAAGAGAACGAGCTGCAACCGGCGAAACCGTTGCATTGACCGCCCAGTGTCAGCGCTTGTCGCAGGATGGGGTCGGGCGGCGCTCCTCCGAGTGTTGCGCTACCCATCTGCCAGGTTCGTTGGGCTTCGCGTAGCTCAGCCCAACCTACAGCCCTGCATTGAGGTTCCCGGTATCAACGCTCTTCGGTGGGGGCGATTTCAATCGCTGAGCAGACCGCAGGTCTGCCGTGGCGCCCTGAGAGGCAGCTGCGCTGCCCTAAGCGAATGAATTCGCCCCCACAAGGGAGCCGCACCTGCCCGCTCTTCAGAGCACCTGCCGCAGGAAGCTCTGCGCGCGCGGGTCCTGGGGCTGGGCGAAGAACTGCGCGGGGGGCGCATCCTCCAGCAGTTTGCCGTGGTCGAAGAACAGCACCCGGTCGGCCACCTCGCGGGCGAAGCCCATTTCGTGGGTGACGCAGACCATGGTCATGCCTTCCACGGCCAGGGCCTTCATCACGTCCAGCACCTCGCCGACCATTTCCGGGTCCAGCGCCGAGGTGGGCTCGTCGAACAGCATCACCTTGGGGTCCATGCACAAGGCGCGGGCGATGGCCACGCGCTGCTGCTGGCCGCCGGAGAGGCGCGAGGGGTACTCGTTGGCCTTCTGCGCAATGCCGACCTTGGCCAGCAGCGCCTGGGCCTTGGCCTCGCGTTCGGCCTTGCCGCGCTTGCGCACGACCTTCTGCGCCAGGCAGAGGTTCTCCAGCACGGTCATGTGCGGGAACAGGTTGAAGTGCTGGAACACCATGCCCACCTCGCGACGGTAGGCGTTCACATCGGTCTTGGGGTTGGCGAGGTCGACGCCGTCGATGCTCACCGAGCCGGAATCCAGTTCTTCCAGGCCGTTCAGGCAGCGCAGGAACGTGGACTTTCCGGAGCCCGAAGGCCCGATCACCACCACCACTTCACCACGCTTCACTTGCGTACTGACGTTATCCACAGCCCGCACTTCATGGCCGCGGGCATCGAAGACTTTCACCAGGTTGCGGACTTCAATCACTTTTCCCGAGCCTCCGCTCCAGACGGCTGGCGATTTGCGACAGCGGCAGGTTGATGACGAGGTAGAGCGCAGCGACGCAGAACCAGATCTCGAAGGTGGAGAAGGAGGTGGTAATCGCTTCGCGCCCGCTCTTGGTCAGTTCGGTGATGGCGATCACCGAGACCAGCGAGGTGTCCTTGACCAGGCTGATGAACTGGCCGGCCAGCGGTGGCAGCACACGCTTGAACGCCTGCGGCAGGATCACGTGGCGCATGGACTGGCCGCCGGTCAGGCCGAGAGACCGCGCCGCCTCGTTCTGGCCGCGGGCGATGGACTGCACCCCGGCGCGGACGATCTCGCCGACATAGGCGCCGGTGAACAGCGCCAGTGCCGCCACCCCGGCGAATTCGCGGGAGAGGTTCAGCACGGTGCCGATGAAGAAGTAGAAGATAAAGATCTGCACCAGCAGCGGCGTACCGCGCACCAGCTCGACGTAGACGGTGGACAGGTCGCGCAGTGTGGGGTTGTTCGACAGCCGGCAGAGGCCGGTGAAGAGGCCGATCAACAGGCCGAAGGCGCCAGACACGAAGGATATCCACAGGGTGGTCCAGAGTCCCCAGAGCAGCGGGCCAGCCGCCCAGTGGCGGGTGACGCCGACCAGGTCGCCCTCGGAAACGTCGTCGCCCTGGCTCACCTGCAGGCTGTCGCGGGCCACCTCCAGCACCTGCTCCTCGCCGCCCTCGGCGGTCAGGGTCACGCGGGCCATGCCGCCGGCATCATTGATGGCGCTGACCGTGCCGTAATCGGCGGCACGCTGGCCTTCCTCGGCCTGGTAGGCGAAGTACTGGGGCACCCGATTCCAGCGCCATTCGTAGGAAATCAGCGAAGTGGAGTACCAGAGGCCATAGGCAATGACGACCAGGATCACGCCGGTCAGAACATGCCAGGGCCAGTTACGGCGATGTTTTCTTGTCACGGTAAATCTCGCTCATGGCGATGCATGAAAGACAAAAGGCAGGTCCGGCCTTGTGAGCCGGGACCTGCCGCTTGCAGCTCGACGCTTGGCGCCGCCCTTATTCCATCTCTTTCAGCCAGTCGGTCTTCTTGAACCACTTGGCATGGATGCGATCGTAGGTGCCATCCTGCTTGATCTGGTGCAGGTAGTTGTTGATCCAGTTGAGGCTGTCGAAGTCGCCCTTCTTCAGGCCGAAGGCCAGGGGCTCATAGGTGAAGGGCTCCTCCAGGAACACCAGCTTGCCGGCGCCGGCCTTGTTCACCGCGACGACGTTGTAGGGGGCGTCGTAGATGAAGGCGTCGGCCTTGCCGTTGACCACGTCCATCACCGCTTCCTGCTCGTTGTCGAAGCCGTGGTACTGGGCCTTGGCGATCAGCTTCTTGGCGACCATCTCGCCGGTGGTGCCGATCTTCGAGGTGATGCGGTACTGGGCGTCGTTCAGGTCCTTGTAGGACTTGACCTTGTCCTGCAGTTCCTTGCGGATCAGCAGGGTCTGGCCGACCACGATGAAGGGCTCCGAGAAGTTGATGCGCAGGTTGCGCTCCTGGGTCAGCGTCATGCCGGAACCGATCATGTCGAACTTGTCGGTCAAGAGGGCCGGGATGATGCCGTCGTAGCTGGTGGACACCAGCTCCAGCTTGACGCCCATGGACTTGGCCATGGCCTTCAGCACGTCCACCTCGAAGCCGATGATCTCACCACGCTTGTTGGTCATCTCGAAGGGCATGTAGGTCGGGTCCATGCCGACACGCAGGGTGCCGCGCTTGACTGCGTCATCGACCATTCCGGCGTGGGCCAGGCCGGTCAGGGCGCAGGCGGAAAACAGCAGTGACGCGAGAAACTTTTTCATTCTTTCTCCTAATGGGGGCAGATCGTTGTTTTTATGCAAGCCCACGGAATACGGGGCATGGCGCGCATGCTAACGCCCATCGAAGTGGATGGCGAGTCGCAAAGAAGCAGTTATCGGGCCAGGTCAGCTTTGCAGCAGGAAGGTCACCGGACCGTCGTTGACCAGGTGCACCTGCATGCTGGCGCCGAAGCGCCCGGTTGCGACCTGCGGATGCTTGAGGCGGGCCTGGCGCACCAGGTAGTCGAACAGTTCCTCACCGCGGGCCGGCGGCGCCGCCGTGGAGAAGCTCGGGCGCAGGCCGCTGTTGGTGTCGGCCGCCAGGGTGAACTGGGACACCAGCAGCAGGCCGCCGCCGACAGCGCCGAGAGACAGGTTCATCTTGCCCTCGGCATCGGCGAAGACCCGGTAGTTGACCAGTTTGTGCAGCAGCTTGTCGGCGCTGGCCTCGGTGTCCTGGGGCTCGACGCCCACCAGCACCAGCAGGCCCTGGTCGATGGAGCCGACCACCTCGCCGTCCACCTCGACGCGGGCGGCGCTGACCCGTTGCAGCAGCCCCTTCATCAGGCGTCCTCTTCCGGCGGCATGTTCAGCAGGCGGCGGGCCATCTGGTAGGTCGCCCGCACCAGAGCGTCGGTGATGCCGGCTTCGGAGGCGGCGTGGCCGGCGTCGCGGACGATCTGCAGCTCGCTGTTGGGCCAGGCCTTGTGCAGCGCCCAGGCGTTGTCCAGGGGGCAGATGGCGTCATAACGGCCATGCACGATGACGCCCGGCAAGTGGGCAATGCGCGGCATGTCGCGGAGCAGTTGGTTGGGTTCGAGGAAAGCGTTGTTGACGAAGTAGTGGCACTCGATGCGGGCAATCGACAGGGCGCGCATCGGCTCGCTGAAGCGCTCCACCACCGGCGCGCTGGGACGCAGGGTGGCGGTACGGCCTTCCCAGATCGACCAGGCCTTGGCGGTATGCATCTGGGCGATCTGGTCCGGGCCGGTCAGGCGCTTGTGGTAGGCCTGCATCAGATTGCCGTGCTCTTCGGCCGGAATGGGTGCCAGGTAATCCTCCCAGTAGTCCGGGAACATCCGGCTGCAGCCTTCCTGGTAGAACCAGTGGAAGTCCTCCGGGCGGCACAGGAAAATGCCGCGCAGGACCAGGCCGAGCACGCGCTCCGGATGGGCCTGGGCATAGGCCAGGGACAGGGTGGAGCCCCAGGAGCCGCCGAACAGCACCCATTTGTCGATGTTCAGGTGCTGGCGGATGCGTTCGAGGTCGGCGACCAGTTCCCAGGTGGTGTTCTTCTCCAGGCTCGCATGGGGCGTGGAGCGGCCGCAGCCGCGCTGGTCGAAGGTGACGATGCGGTACAGATTCGGATCGAAGAAGCGCCGGCTCAAGGCGTCGCAGCCAGCCCCCGGGCCGCCGTGGATGAATACCACGGGCAGGCCTTCCGGCGTGCCGCTTTCATCCACATAGAGCACGTGAGGCGCATCCACTGCCAGCTCGTGCCTGGCGTGGGGTTTAATCTCCGGGTACAAAGTCTGCATTCTGGGCTCCCCAAAACTGTGCGAAAGGTCGACCCTTGGGCGAGTCCGGCCTTCTAACCTGCCGGGAATCATAACGAGGAAAAAGGAGTTCAGCATGCTACTCGGGAAGTTCGCTCTGCCGACGCTCTGCGTTCTGGCAATCCTAGCCGGTTGTGGCCGGAACGACCCGGCCGCCGAGCTGGATGCGGCGGTGCAACAGCTACAGGACAACCTCGAAGCGAAGAAGACCAGCGCAGTGCTCGAGCAATTGCACCCACAGTTCAATGCGCAGCAGGAGCACGACCGCGACTGGGCGAAACGCACCATGGCGTTGCTTTTCCTGCGCCACAAGAACGTCAGCGTCCTGGCCCTGAGCAAGGCCAGCCGGCTGGACCCCACCTACCGCGAGAAGGGCTACACCGAGGCCCAGGTGGCCTTGGCCGGTGCCGAGGGGCCGATCCCCGACAGCGCGCGCCACTACGGGGTCAAGCTGGAGTGGTGGCTGGACGACGGCGAGTGGAAGCTCGCCCGGCTGGACTGGCAATGAGCGCGCCGCTCACGCACCGCATCCGCGCCGCCGGCCTGCTGGTACAGGACGGGCGCATCCTGCTGGTCAAGCACGTGGTCGGCGAGGACACCTACTGGATACCGCCAGGCGGCGGCTTCGAGTCCCAGACCGACGAATCGACCCGCGACACGGTGCGCCGCGAGTTCATGGAGGAAACCGGGCTGGAAGTGGAGGTGGGTCCGCTGGTCTACGTCCGCGAGTTCGCCGAGCCGGCCCTGGGCCGCTTCCACATGGAACTGTTCTACCGGATCGATGCCTGGCGCGGCGAACTCAGCCTGGCCAACCTCGACGGCCTGGGCGGCGACGAGTTCGAGATTCGCGAGCTGGGCTGGGTCAGCCGCGAGGAGCTGGCCACCCTGCCCTTCTATCCGGCCGAATTGCTGGATGACGTGTGGGAGCGGGTAGCGGCCGAGGTGGTGGTGATCCGCCATCTGGGGTTGCAGCGGTAGGAATCGCTTTACCTGTAGGGGCGAATGAATTCGCCCCTACAAAAGACGCCCCCGGGCTCAACGCCCGTAAGTCCCCCTGCCCCACTCCAGCATCGCCTGCAGCAGCTGGCGCAGCACCACCTGGGTTGGCACGGCCAGGTCTTCGCGGTAGTCGAAGGGCACTTGCTCGTCCATGTAGGTGCACTGGGCCAGTTCCAGCTGCACGGCGTGGATGTGCTCGCCGGGTTGGCCGTAGTGGCGGGTGATATGGCCGCCCTTGAAACGGCCATTGAGCACATGGCTGTAGTCCTTGGCTTTGGCACAGACCGCCACCAGGGCCTCGGCCAGGGCCGGGTCGCAGCTGGCGCCGGCATTGGTGCCGAGGTTGAAGTCCGGCAGCCGGCCGTCGAACAGGCGCGGGACGAAGGAGCGGATCGAGTGCGCATCGAACAGCAGCGCATAGCCGAACTCGGCCTTCATCCGCGCCAGTTCTTCGCTGATGGTCTGGTGGTAGGGGGTCCAGATTTCCGCCAGGTAGCGTGCGCGCTCCGCCGCCGACGGCTCCTCGCCTTCGCGGTAGAGCGGCTCGCCATCGAACAGGGTGGCCGGATAGAGGCCGGTGGTGGCGGTGGCGTAGAGCGGCTTGTCGTCGGCCGGGCGATTGAGGTCGATGACGTAGCGCGAATACTGCGCCGCCAGGGTGCTCGCCCCCAGCTCGGCGGCAAAATCGTAGAGGCGCGGGATGTGCCAGTCCGTGTCGGTGAGGTCCCAGCCGGCCGCCACCATGCCGGCTTCCACCGCCGGGGTCAGGTGCGTGCCGGGGTGCGGCATGCTGATCAGAAGCGGCGCGCGGCCGCGGCTGAAGCTGATAACGTTATCCACAGTCGATCTCCTGTCCGTGTCGAATCACCCGCTTGGGCAGATCGCCGCCCAGCCAGTAGGCCAGCTCCGCCGGGCGCTGGATATCCCAGGCGATGAAGTCGGCCACCTTGCCCACCTCCAGGCTGCCGTGGCTCTCGACCAGGCCCAGCGCCCTGGCGGCATGCAGGGTCGCGCCGGCCAGCGCCTCCTCCGGAGTGAGGCGGAAGGAGGTGCAGGCCATGTTCAGCATCATGCGCAGCGACAGCGCCGGCGAGGTGCCGGGGTTCAGGTCGGTTGATACCGCCATGGCGACGCCGTGCTTGCGCAACGCCTCGATGGGCGGCAGCTGAGTCTCGCGCAGCAGGTAGAAGGCGCCGGGCAGCAGCACGGCGACCGTGCCGGCGGCGGCCATGGCGATGGCGTCGTCCTCGGTCATGTATTCCAGGTGGTCCGCCGACAGCGCCTGGTAGCGCGCCGCCAGGCTGGAGCCGTGCAGGGAGGACAGTTGCTCGGCGTGCAGCTTCACCGGCAGGCCCAGCCCCTTGGCCACCTTGAACACCCGCTCCACCTGCTCGGGGGAAAAGGCCAGGTGTTCGCAGAAGGCGTCCACCGCATCCACCAGCCCCTCGTCGGCCAGGGCCGGTAGCATCTCGTCGCAGATGTGCGTGATGTAGTCGTCGGCGCGGCCGGTGTACTCCGGCGGCAGGGCGTGGGCGGCCAGGCAGGTGGCGCGCACCGTGATAGGCAGGGTCTCGCCCAGGCGCCGGGCGACCCGCAGCATCTTGCGCTCGCTGGCCAGGTCCAGGCCGTAGCCGGACTTCACTTCCAGAGTGGTGACGCCGTCGCGCAGCAGCTGGCGGGCACGCCGGGTGGCGCTCTCCAGCAACTCGTCCTCGCTGGCCTCGCGGGTGGCACGCACGGTACTGGCAATGCCGCCGCCCTGGGCGGCGATCTCGGCGTAGCTGACGCCCTCCAGGCGCTGCTCGAACTCGCGGCTGCGGTCGCCGCCGAACACCAGGTGGGTGTGGCAGTCGACCAGCCCCGGGGTGAGCCATGCGCCTTCGAGGTCGACCTCCACGTCATAGGGGATGGACGGCAGTTCCTCGCGCGGACCTATCCATTCGATGCGTCCGGCGTAGGTGACCAGCACCGCGTCTTCGATGATGGAGTACTTGCCACCTTTCATGGTGGCGGCATGGCAGTTGTGCCAGAGGTGTTTCATTGCAGTCCTCCAGTGCGCGCGGCTATCCCCTCCAGGGCTGCAGCATCGCGCAGCAGATCGGCGGCACGGGCGATGTCCGGCGCCAGCCAGCGATCCTGGTCATAGGCCGGCACCCGCTCGCGCAGGGTTTCCCAGGCGGCCGCGGTGCCGGCACCGAATCCCCTGGGCTTGTGGAACTCGAAGGCCTGGGCGGCCAGCAGGTATTCGATGGCCAGTATGCGGCCGCAGTTCTCCAGCGCCTTGCCCAGCTTGAGCGCGGCACTGGTGCCGAGGCTCAGGTGGTCTTCCTGCAGGCCGGAGGTGACGAAGTTGTCCACCACTGCCGGTTGCGCCAGCTGGCGGTTCTCGCCGGCCAGGGCGGCGGCGACGTACTGGGCGATCATCATTCCCGAGTTGACCCCGGGCTGGCTGACCAGGAAGGCCGGCAGGCGGCTGACCAGCGGGTTGACCAGGCGATCCAGGCGCCGCTCGGCGATGCCGCCCAGCTCAGCCACGGCAATGGCCAGCAAGTCCGCCGCCATGGCCACCGACTCGCCATGGGGATTGGCCTGGGACACCACCTTGTAATTGTCGGGCGTGCCCAGCAGCAGCGGATTATCGTTGGCCGAGGCCAGCTCGGTGTCCACCTGGCGCGCGGCATGGGCCAGCTGATCGCGGCAGGCGCCGTGGACCTGCGGAATGGAGCGGATGCTCAGGGCGTCCTGGGTGCGGATGCCTCGGCTGGCGGCCACCACCTCGCTGCCGGCGAGCAAGGCCAGCAGATTGGCGCCCACCGTCTGCATGCCGGGGTGCGGCTTGAGGGCGATGATGTCCGGGTCGAAGGCGGCGATCTGCCCGCCCAGGGCCTCGAAACTCATGGCGCCGATTACGTCGGCCCAGCGCATCAGACGCTCGGCGTCCGCCAGGGCCAGGCAGGTCAGGCCGGTCATGCAGGGCAGGCCGTTGACCAGGCAGAGCCCGTCCTTCGCACCCAGGCGTACCGGCTCCAGCCCTTCGGCGGCCAGGGCCTCAGCGGCGGGCACCACTTGACCGCGATAACTGACCTCGCCGACGCCGAGCAGGGCGATGCCGACATGGGCCATATGGGTCAGGTAGCCCACCGAGCCCTGGGAGGGCACCTGCGGAGTGATGCCCTGGTTCAGCAGCGCCAGCAGCGCCTCCACCACCTGCCGCTGCAAGCCCGAACGGCCGTGGCTGTAGTTGGCGATAGCGCAGCAGATGATGGCGCGGGTCTGTTCATCGGCCAGCACCGGGCCGACGCCGCAGGCATGGCTGAGCAGGGTGTTGCGCGAGAGCGCGGCGAACTGTTCGGCGTTCAGCAGCACATCGCTCAGGGCGCCAAGACCGGTGCTGATGCCATAGGCGCGCTCGCCACGGTCGACAATGCGCTCGACGATGCCGCGGGCATTGTCGATGCGCGCCCAGGCGGCCTGAGTCAGTTCCAGGCGCGCGCCGTGGCGGGCCACCGCCACCACCTGGCGCCAGTTCAGCGGCGAATCGCCCAGCAGGACTTTCTCGGGTAACGACATTCAGCTGTTCCTTACAGGTTGGCCACGCGGCGCTGGACGAAGCGGTCGACGTAGTCGTCCGCCGGCTGGTGGAGGATTTCCTTCGGCGTGCCGACCTGGATCAGCTGGCCGTCCTTGAGGATGGCGATGCGGTTGCCGATGCGTACCGCTTCGTCCAGGTCGTGGGTGATGAAGACGATGGTCTTCTGCAGGGTCTTCTGCAGCTCCAGCAGCTGCTCCTGCATGTCGGCGCGGATCAGCGGGTCGAGGGCGCTGAAGGCTTCGTCCATGAGGATGATGTCGGTGTCCGAGGCCAGCGCCCGGGCCAGGCCGACGCGCTGGCGCATGCCGCCGGAGAGCTGGTGCGGGTAGGACTTCTCGTAGCCCTTCAGGCCCACGGTGGTGATCCAGTGCTGGGCGCGCTCCAGGCAGTAGTCCTTGGTCTCGCCGCGCACCTTGAGGCCGTAGGCGACGTTGTCCAGCACGGTCTTGTGCGGCAGCAGGCCGAAGCTCTGGAACACCATGCTGATCTTCCGGCGGCGGAATTGCCGCAGCTCCTCCATGTCGTAGCGCAGGATGTCCTCGCCATCGACGAGGATCTGCCCGCTGGTGGGGTCGATCAGGCGATTGAAGTGGCGCACCAGAGTCGACTTGCCCGAACCGGACAGGCCCATGATCACGAAGATCTCGCCGGCGCCGATGGACAGCGACAGGTCGTTGACCCCGACCACGCAGCCGGTATTGGCCAACACATCGGCCTTGCTCTTGCCCTGCTGGATCAGCGCCAGGGCCTCGTCGGCGCGCTGGCCGAAGATCTTGAATACGTTCTTGACGACAATCTTGCTCATGTTCTCGTCACTCAATTGCTGGCTGCGTGCCGCGAACGGCCGTAAGCCTGGGTGATGCGGTCGAAGACCACGGCCAGGATGACGATGGCCAGGCCCGCTTCGAGGCCCTTGCCGACGTTGAGCGTCTGGATGCCCACCAGGACGTCCTCGCCGAGACCGCGGGCGCCGATCATCGAGGCGATCACCACCATCGACAGGGCCATCATGGTGGTCTGGTTGATCCCCGCCATGATGCTCGGCAGGGCCAGCGGCAGCTGCACGCCGAACAGCTGTTGCCAGCGGTTGGCGCCGAAGGCGTTCACCGCTTCCATCACCTCCTTGTCCACCTGGCGGATGCCGAGGTCGGTGAGGCGGATCAGCGGCGGCGCGGCGTAGATCACGGTGGCGAAGATGGCCGGCACCTTGCCCAGGCCGAAGAGCATCAGCACCGGGATCAGGTACACGAAGCTGGGCATGGTCTGCATGATGTCCAGCAGCGGCATCAGCACCGCGCGCAGGCGGTTGCTGCGGGCCGCGAGAATGCCCAGGGGAATGCCGATCAGCACCGAGATGAAGGTGGCCACCAGCATCAGCGCGACGGTCTGCATCAGCTTGTCCCAGAGCCCCACGGCGCCCACCAGGAACAGCAGGCCGGTGATCACCACCGTTGGCAGGATGCGTCGGGTGGCGTGCCAGGAAATCCCGGCGACCACGATCAGCACCAGCCACCAGGGCGTGGCGCGGAGGATGCCTTCCAGGTAAACGATGGCCCAGAGAAGGGTGTCGGAGATGTGGCGGAACACATCGCCGTAGTTGGTCACTAGGCTGTCTACCCAGCCATTGACCCAGTCAGCGATGGAGAAGGTGAAGCGTTCGGGGAACATAGCTCGCTCCGGTCATGTGGGGGGCCTTCTCCACCCGGGGAGAAGGCCGGTATCAGGGTTCGCCCGAAGCCTCAGAGGGCGGCTTCGATCTTCTTCGCCGCATCCTCGCTGACCCAGGCACGCCACACCTCCGGGTGCTCCTTGAGGAAGACCTTGGCCAGGTCCGCCGAGTCCATCTTCTCCTTGGCCATCTTCGCCAGGTTCTGGTTCAGCAGGTCGATCGGCAGGTTGACCTTGTTCAGCACAGCCACCAGCTCCGGGGCCTCGTCATGGAAGGTCCTGGACAGCCCGACCTGGATGGTCACGCTCTTGTCCACGCCAGGTTTTTCTTCCAGCTTCACCAGGTCGGCCTGGCCCATCAGCGGCGTCGGCGACCAGTAATAGAAAAGGATAGGCTCGCCACGGCGATAGCTCGACAGCACGGCCGCATCCAGGGCCGGGCCGGTGCCGGGACGGAAGTTGGTGAACTTCTCTTCCAGGCCATAGCTCTTGAGCATTTCGCTGTTGTCCAGCTCGCAGGTCCAGCCGGCCGGGCAGTTGTAGAAGCGTCCCTTGCCCGGCTCCTCCGGGTCGCGGAACAGCTCGGCGTATTGGCCGAGGTCGGCGATCGCCTTGAGCTGCGGCGCTTTGGCCTCGATGCCACGCTTGGCGTCGCCCGCGATCACGTAGCGCGGCACGTACCAGCCTTCGGTGGCGCCGACGATCGGCGCGCCCACACCCACCACCTTGCCGGCGGCGGCGGCCTTGTTCCAGGCATCGCTACGGCCGATCCACTCCTCGGCGAAGATCTGGATGTCGTTGTTGCCCAGGGCCTGTTCCATGGTGATGGAGTTGCCCGGCAGGCTATCGGTCTCGCAGCCGTAACCGTTCTTCAGAACGAACTGCAGCAGGTCGGTGAGCAACATGCCGCTCTCCCAGTTGAGCCCGGCGAACTTCACCGGCTTGCCAGACTCACACCAGCCCGCCGCCTGGGCGGAAGCCGCCCCGGCCAGCAGGCCAGCCGCACACATCAGGCTCAACACTCGCTTCTTGAATTGCATGTTCCGACGCTCCTGAATCTTGGTAGGGGTTAAGGCAGTTCAGTTAGGGCCGAGAGCCGGCCATGGCCGGTTACCGGTGCCAGTGACTGGCGCTTCTTGTTTTCCCCCATGGCCGCCACGGACAGCCATGGGAGGTGCTTCACGCAACGCACATCAGTCTTCCAGACCTGCAGCAGGTACCGAGGCAACCTGCCCTTCCATGTCCTTGGGCCGTACCCACAGCCAGTAGGCGACGACCAGCAGAGCTATCCAGATGAAGCCGACCCAGAGTGCCGGCTGGGTGTCCGGGAAGTAGCCCAGCACCCCGAAAATGAACACCATGAAGGCGATGGCGGCGGCGGGCGCAACGGGCCAGAACGGCACCGGGAACTTCAGCGCGGCGACCTCCGTGCGGCTCATGCTGCGACGCATGCCGACCTGGGCGGCCAGGATCATCAGCCAGACCCAGACGGTGGCGAAGGTGGCGATGGACGCGATGACCAGGAAGACGTTATCCGGGATCAGGTAGTTCAGCACGACCCCCGCCAGCAGCGCGGCCGCCATGACGACCACGGTCAGCCAGGGCACGCCATGGCGTGAGACCTTGGCGAAACCGGCGGGTGCCTGGCCCTGACGCGCCATGCCATAGAGCATGCGGCCGGCTCCAAAGATGTCGCTGTTGATGGCCGAAACCGCGGCGGAGATGACCACGATGTTGAGAATCGCGGCGGCCGAGCTGATGCCCAGGCTGTCGAAGATCTGCACGAAGGGGCTGCCCTGGCTGCCGATCTGCGGCCAGGGGAAGATGGCCATCAGCACGAACAGGGTCAGCACGTAGAACAGTAGGATGCGCATCGGCACCGCATTGATCGCCCTGGGCAGGACCTGCTGCGGATTCTTCGCCTCGCCAGCGGTGATGCCGATGATCTCGATGCCACCAAAGGCGAAGACCACCACGGCGAAAGAGGCGATCAGACCGCCGATGCCGTTGGGCATGAAGCCGCCGTGTTCCCAGAGGTTATGGATGCCGGTAGCTGCCCCGGACTCTGCCAGGCCGAAGCCGAACAGCATGATACCCAGGCCGGCGAGGATCATCGCGACGATGGCGCCGACCTTCAGCAGCGACAGCCAGAATTCCAGCTCGCCGAATACCTTCACGCTGCACAGGTTCAACGCGCCGATGAAGAAGATGATGGACAGGACCCAGATCCAGCGCGGCACGTCAGGGAACCAGAAGCCCATGTAGATACCGAACGCCGTCACGTCCGCGAGGCAGACGATGATCATCTCGAACGCGTAGGTCCAGCCCGTGATGAAACCTGCCAGCGGCCCGATGTAATTGCTGGCGTACTGGCCGAAAGACCCGGAAACCGGGTTGTGTACAGCCATCTCCCCCAGCGCGCGCATCACCATGTAGACCGCCGCACCGGCGATCAGATACGCAAGCAGCACCGACGGACCGGCCATCTGGATGGCCGACGCGGAGCCGTAGAACAATCCTGTCCCGATGGCCGAACCCAAGGCCATGAAGCGGATGTGGCGTGCAGTGAGCCCGCGCTGCAATCCCGCTTGTTCGCTCATTCCTTCACTCTCCTCATTGTTCTTGTAGTCACGAGAAGTGCTGGCCGCCCCGCTCCGGGGCGGCCAGTCCGGCTCAGAGGCTCGGCAGCAGCTTCGCCGGCACCAGGCTGTTCAGGCAGCCGCTGGCCAGCAGCGTGCTGGCGGTCTCGATGTCCGGGGCGAAGAAGCGGTCTTCCTGGTAGTACGGCACCTGAGCACGCAGCAGGCCGCGGGCCTCTTCCAGCTTCGGCGAGCTTTTCAGGCCCTCGCGGAAGTCCAGGCCCTGGCAGGCGCCCAGCCATTCGATGGCGAGGATGCCGCGCACGTTGTCGGCCATGGCCCAGAGGCGCTTGCCGGCGTTCGGCGCCATGGACACGTGGTCTTCCTGGTTAGCCGAGGTGGGCAGGCTGTCGACGCTGGCCGGGTGGGCCAGGGCCTTGTTGTCGCTGGCCAGGGCGGCGGCGGTGACCTGGGCGATCATGAAGCCGGAGTTGACCCCGCCGTTCTCCACCAGGAAGGGCGGCAGCTGCGACATGTGCATGTCCATCATCAGCGAGATGCGGCGCTCGGACAGCGAGCCGATTTCGGCAATAGCCAGGGCCAGGTTGTCGGCGGCCATGGCCACCGGCTCGGCGTGGAAGTTGCCGCCGGAGATCACGTCACCCTCCTCGGCGAACACCAGCGGGTTGTCGGAGACCGCGTTGGATTCGATCTCCAGCACTTCGGCGGCCTGGCGCAATTGGGTCAGGCAGGCGCCCATGACCTGCGGTTGGCAGCGCAAGGAGTAGGGATCCTGCACCTTGTCGCACTTCTCGTGGGAGCGGGCGATTTCGCTGCTGGCGGTGAGCAGGTCGCGGTAGGCGGCAGCGGCGTCGATCTGACCACGCTGGCCACGGGCGGCGTGGATGCGTGCATCGAAGGGTGCACGGGAACCCAGCATGGCCTCGACGCTCAGGCCACCGCAGACGGTGGCGGCGGCATACAGGTCTTCGGCTTCGAACAGCCCACGCAGGGCGTAGGCGGTGGAGACCTGGGTGCCGTTGAGCAGAGCCAGGCCCTCCTTGGCGGCCAGGGTCAGCGGCTCCAGGCCGGCAACGGCCAGGGCCTCGGTGGCCGGCAGCCACTGGCCCTTGTGGCGCGCCTTGCTCTCGCCGAGCAGCAGCAGGGACATGTGCGCCAGGGGCGCCAGGTCACCGGAAGCACCGACCGAGCCCTTCAGCGGGATGTGCGGATAGACCTCGGCGTTGATCAGTGCCACCAGGGCGTCGATCACCTTGCGGCGAATACCGGAGAAGCCGCGGGCCAGGCTGTTCACCTTGAGCAGCATGATCAGGCGCACCATGGCGTCGTCCAGCGGCTCACCGACACCGGCAGCGTGGGACAGCACCAGCGAGCGCTGCAGTTTTTCCAGGTCGGCCGGGGCGATGCGGGTGGAGGCCAGCAGGCCGAAGCCGGTGTTGATGCCGTAGGCGGTGCGGCCTTCGGCAACGATGCTCTCGACGCAGGCGACGCTGGCGTCGATAGCCTTGCCGGCGCTGGCGTCCAGGGTCACGTGCACGGGGTTATGGAAGACCTGGCGCAGCTGCGCCAGGGTCAGGGTTCCGGGTTTCAGGTTCAGCGCGTTCACACTCAGGCTCCTTTGCCAATCATCGGCAGGTTCAGACCCTGCTCACGGGCGCAATCGATTGCAATCTGGTAACCGGCATCAGCATGGCGCATCACGCCGGTGCCTGGGTCGTTGGTCAGCACGCGGGCGATGCGCGCGGCGGCTTCGTCGGTGCCGTCGCAGACGATCACCATCCCCGAGTGCTGGGAGAAGCCCATGCCCACGCCGCCGCCGTGGTGCAGCGAGACCCAAGTGGCGCCGCTGGCGGTGTTCAGCAGGGCGTTGAGCAGCGGCCAGTCGGAGACGGCGTCGGAACCGTCCTGCATGGCCTCGGTCTCGCGGTTCGGGCTGGACACCGAGCCGGAGTCCAGGTGGTCGCGACCGATGACGATCGGTGCCGACAGCTCGCCGCGGCGGACCATTTCGTTGAAGGCCAGGCCGAGCTTGGCGCGCTGGCCCAGGCCGACCCAGCAGATGCGTGCCGGCAGGCCCTGGAAGCTGATGCGCTCGCGGGCCATATCCAGCCAGTTGTGCAGGTGGGCGTCGTCCGGGATCAGTTCCTTGACCTTGGCGTCGGTCTTGTAGATGTCCTCGGCGTTGCCCGACAGCGCGGCCCAGCGGAACGGCCCGATGCCGCGGCAGAACAGCGGACGGATGTAGGCCGGAACGAAGCCGGGGAAGTCGAAGGCATTACTCACGCCTTCTTCCTTGGCCATCTGGCGGATGTTGTTGCCGTAGTCGAAGGTCGGAATGCCCTGCTTCTGGAACTCCAGCATGGCCCGCACGTGCACCGCCATGGACTGCTTGGCGGCCTTGACCACCGCCGCCGGCTCGGTCTGCGCGCGGTCGCGGTACTGTTCCCAGGTCCAGCCGATCGGCAGGTAGCCGTTCAGCGGGTCGTGGGCGCTGGTCTGGTCGGTGACCATGTCCGGGCGGACGCCACGCTTGATCAGCTCCGGCAGGATTTCCGCGGCGTTGCCCAGCAGGGCGATGGAGATGGCCTTGCCTTCGGCGGTGTACTTCTCGATGCGCGCCAGGGCGTCGTCCAGATCCTTGGCCTGCTCGTCGACGTAGCGGCTGCTCAGGCGGAAATCGATACGGCTCTGCTGGCATTCGATGTTCAGCGAGCAGGCGCCGGCCAGGGTCGCGGCCAGCGGCTGGGCGCCGCCCATGCCGCCGAGGCCGGCGGTCAGCACCCACTTGCCCTTGAGGTTGCCGTCGTAATGCTGGCGGCCAGCCTCGACGAAGGTTTCATAGGTGCCCTGGACGATGCCCTGGCTGCCGATGTAGATCCAGCTGCCGGCGGTCATCTGGCCGTACATGGCCAGGCCCTTGGCGTCCAGTTCGTTGAAGTGTTCCCAGTTGGCCCAGTGCGGCACCAGGTTGGAGTTGGCAATCAGCACGCGCGGGGCGTTGGCGTGGGTCTTGAACACGCCGACCGGCTTGCCGGACTGCACCAGCAGGGTCTCGTCCTCGTTCAGTTCCTTCAGGGTCTCGACGATCTTGTCGTAGCACTCCCAGTTGCGTGCGGCGCGGCCGATGCCGCCGTACACCACCAGTTCCTTCGGGTTTTCCGCCACCTCGGGGTCGAGGTTGTTCATCAGCATGCGCAGCGGCGCTTCGGTCAGCCAGCTCTTGGCG
>NZ_SSON01000078.1:0-202424 GCF_029871245.1 Pseudomonas sp. BN102
AACCCGCGACCCCCGGCGTGACAGGCCGGTATTCTAACCGACTGAACTACCGCTGCGCGTCGGCCGGACTTTCGTCCGAAATCTCACAAGGATGGTGGGTGATGACGGGATCGAACCGCCGACCCTCTGCTTGTAAGGCAGATGCTCTCCCGGCTGAGCTAATCACCCTTCGCCTTGCGAGGCGCGCAATTTACGCAGAGGCCCCAGCTAAGTCAACACCCTGTATGGATTTTTTCTTCAAGCGGGCTTTTCGGGCAGCTTGCCGACCACACCGGGGTCCGAGTTTTCGCACCACGGAAGCGCAGCCGCACCGGATTGGGGCCCGATCAGTTGCCCACCTTCAGCGCCACCCTCGCGGCGACCCGGCCATCCTCGCTGCGGTCCAGACCGGCTTCCTCGATGCGTACCCCCTGCCCTTCCAGCACGCCGAACCAGCGCAGCAGGTTGGGGAATGCCGCCGGCTGCAGGTTAACCTGCACCGCGCCCGGGGCGTCGCTGTCGATGCGCTCCACGGCAAGCCCCTGCTCGGCTGCTGTGGCGGTGACCAGCCCCTGCAGCCGCTCGGGCTCCACCTGGCTCTGCGGCCTGCTCTGCAGCGTTCGCGCCTGGGGCGCATGGCGCTGCAGGTAGGCGTGCAGCCCGCGCTGGGCTTCGAAATATTCGCGGGCGCTGGTCAGCCGCCGCTCGGCCGGCAGCCAAAGCAGCAGATAGAGCAGCACCAGGCCCAGGAACAGCCCCAGCCCGACCAGGGCCATACGGTCCCGCGGCGGCAGAGCGCGCCAGCGCACGGCCAGGGAAGAGGCCTGCCATTGCGTCTGCAGCGGTGTCTTGATCGCGTCGAGCATCTTCATCCCCCTATTACCAGTCGTGCACTGACGCCGCTTTCATCGCGGCTCGCCGACCCCATCTGCACCGACAGCCCGCTGCCGATCAGCCTTTCGCGCAGGCGCTCCAAGGCGTCGAAGCCGGGCGCCTGGACCTGGAGGGCAAGGTCGCCACGGATTTCGCTGAAGTCCAATTGCTGCACTCGCACCTGGACGCCTTCGGCGATCAACGCCTGGGCCGCCTGGCCGAGCAGGGCCAATAGCCGGCCCTGGCCGGAGGTCGAACCTTCGGCAAGGTGCTGGTCGAATTGTGCGCGCAGGTTCACCAGCTTGCTGTCCTGAGGAAACAGCTCGCGGTAGAGCGCTTCGTTGGCAGCCGCGTAGGTATCGCCCTGGCGCTGCAGCTGCCAGGCCTGGACCAGGTTGAAGCCCCACTGCAGCACCAGCCACAGACCCACCAGGCCCAGCAGCGGCTTCCAGCGCGACCAGCGCTGGCGCTCTTCCTTCAGGGTGAACTCGCCCTGCGCCAGGTCACTGCCGTTTTGCGCGGCGAGCCAGCCATGGGGATCGCCTTCTTCGCGCCAGTCATCCAGCCCTTCCAGCGCCTGGCGCTCAGCGGACGCATGGCCGCTGCGTGGCGCCGGACAGGCCTCCCGCAGGTAGGACCAGTCCTGCTCCTCGAAGCTCAGGCGCGTACTGCCCTCCCCGCCCAGCAGCCAGCGCCGCTCCAGCCAGAACAGCTGGGTGCCCTGCTCCGGCAGCAGGTCGGCATCCACCTGGATAGCGTCCGGCGCCGGGCCGAGCTTGCCGGCCAGCTCCAGCCAGCCTGCCAGCCAGGTGCGGCGCACGGCGAACACCCGGTGGCGGCCATCGGCCAGGGCGCCGCCCAAGCCGAGGTGGAAATGCTCCACGTCCTCGGCCAGCAACTCTTCCACCGCGAAAGGCAGCGCCTGGCGCAGCCAGCGGCCCTTCTGCGTGGGCAGGCGGACGGCGCAACAGGTGACCGCCTCCACCGGCAGGATCAGGCGCCAGGGCGCCACCACCTCTTCCAGCGCCCGGGCGAACGGCAGGCGGCGACTGCCACCCTGCCAGAGCACCACCTCCAGCTCAGCATCCACCTGATTGCAGGCGGCCACCGGGAGGAAGATGCAAGCCTGTGTCATGACTGCGGCTCCTTGACGGGCGCCGGCGGCAAGCCGCCCTGCCCGAGATCACGAGAGAGAACCCGTACCTTGCCGTCGCTGCCGCGTTGCAGGGTACTGACGAGAACCTGGCGGCGACCGGCGAGGCGAACCTCGCTGATCACCTGGAAATACTGGCTGCCCACTGCCAGGCCCTGGGCCTCCAGGCCCATGCCGGCAAGGGCCGGCTGGCCGAGAAAGGCATCCAGGCTGCGAAAGCCGGTGGCACCTCGCGCCGCCATGAGCAATGCGCCACTGTCCGCGTCCAGATTGTCGGCCAGGGTGGACAGGACCAGCGCATTGGCGGTGTTGACGTTCAGCGAGGCGTCCGCCGGCAGCACGCAGACGAAGGGCAGCAACTTGCGGTAATCCACTTCGGTCATGCCTAACACTAGGCGCAACTCGGACACATCGCTCATGGCCTGGTTCGCCACGCGGTAAGGCGGGCGCAGCAGCAGGTACTGGTTGTCCTCGGCGCCACTGGGCCCATAGGGCTCCTGGTCCTGGTCGAGCCAGTCCACCAGGCGCTCGGTATAAGGCGCCTCTATCCCCAGGCGCAGCAACAGGCGGCGGAACTGGCGGATGCCCTGCTCGTTCAACTGTCCGTCGCGCACCAGACTGTTGAGGTTGAAGCGGCCGCTGGGGTCCTCGATGCGCACGCTCAGGGATCCGCCATCGTCCAGCTGGAAAGTGCTCAGCGGCAACGCCCAGGCCTCACCCGGATGGTCCACCGGAGTACGCGGGTCCCCCAGGCGCAGGTCGCGGACGAGCATGGCCTCGGCCAGGGCCTCGCCGCCCAGGGCGTACTGGGTCACCTGGCGCAGGTGCAGTTCGTTGCCGCTGGAGCGGATGGACAGCTGGGTGCGCGCGATCAGCCCGGCGCAGACCACGGTGACCACCGCCACCACCAGCAGCACGGTGAGCAGCGCGACGCCCTGCTGACGCCTCATGGCGCCACCTCCTGGCCATCGCCACCCTGCTGGTTCTCCTGTGAGGTTTGCTGCTGGCCCTCCGGCTGCTCTTCGCCACCGACCTGGGGCGGCTGCCGTGGCGGGGTATCCACCAGGCGCAGCACTCGCCGCAGCTCGCCATAGCGACGATGCTCCAGGGTCAGCTCCAGGGCGCGCGGCAGCCGGCCCAAGCGTTCGTCCTCGGTCAGCCCGGCGGGCGGCCAGCTGTCCTGCCAATCGCCGTTGTCGTCCATGTAGCGCAGGGTCATGGCGGTGACCCCATCCAACGCGTTCTGCACCTGGGGCAGGCTGTCCTGGGACTGGTCGAGCACCGTCCAGTAGCGCCGCTCCCAGCGTTCGCCGGAAAGCTGCCAGCGCACCCGCTGCAGGCGCGAACGCTGGGCGCCGGTAGGATTGCGCCATCCGCTGCGGGTCAGCTCGAGGGCGTCGTTGTCGCCCTGGTGCTCGCCGAGCAGCGCCGCGCGGAGTTCGCCATAGGGATCACGGATCGGCCGCGACACCACCTGGCGGACATCGCGCTCGAAGGCCGAGACGGCGCGCACCAGTTCGCGCAGCTGCTGCTCCTGGACGCGGGTCGCCTCGTCGCTGTCGATCACCGCACCGAGCATGCGCCAGGTGCCCACGGCCAGCAGCGCGAAGATGGCGATGGCGATCAGCAGTTCCAGCAGGGTGAAGCCGGCGCAGCGCTTCATGGGGTACTCCCGAGGAAGCCCACCAGGCGCACCGTGGCGCGCTCCTCCAGCTTGCCGCCGATGCCCCTTGTCGGTCGCGGCGCCACCCAAAGCGTGACCCGGCGCAGGGCCGGGTCGCTGGTGCCTTCCACCTCGGTCAGCCACTCCCAGCGCCGTCCGGCATAGTCCAGCTCACCCTGGTCGCGACCGTCGCCTGGCGGCGTCTCGCGCAGTTGCAGCTCGGTCAGGCGGTTGTCGGCGATCCACATCGCCAGTGTCTTGTCCTCAAGCCGCGAGGCGATCTGCAGGCTGCGGGCGCTGGCGGTGAGCACACTGGCGGCGACCACGGCGAAGATGGCCAAGGCCACCAGCACTTCGATCAGGGTGAAGCCGCGGGCTCTCATCCGGCGCGCCTCTTGCCGGTGGGCGTCTCGACCCGCGGCAGGCGAAAGCCGTCGCTGGAGAGCTGCAGGCGCAGCCCGTCCTTGCGCCGCTCGCCCAATTCCAGGCGGAAGGGGCTGAGCTCGCCGCTGGAGAGGATCAGCAGCTGCGGCACCGGCCTCGCGTCCTTGGGCTGCTTCTCGTCCTTGCCCGGTGCGGGCAGCGCCAGGGGGTCACCCTCGAGTTCGAAGCTGAGCTCGACCCATTCGGGCAGTCGGCGGGCGCCATCGGACAGCGCCTGCCAGCGGCCGCCGGTTTCGTCGTAGAAAAGCACCTGGTAGCCATCGCGCTCCAGACGTAGTCCGTATTCGCGATTGTCCAGCACGGCCTCATCGGCCAGCACGCCGATCAGCCCGGCGAGGCGCTCGGCTTCGCCCTTCAGCTCACGGGAAGGGCCGGCGGTGCCGGCGCTGATCACCGCCAGGCCGGCCAGGCAGGCGATGACCACCATTACCACCAGCACTTCAATCAGGGTGAAACCCGCGGACAGCACGGCACCGCGAGCCCGGCCACCGCCGCCCCGCCGCTGGCCCTGCCGCCCGCTACCCATCAGTTGTCCCAGTTGGCGATGTCGGCGTCGTTGTCGCTGCCGCCTTCCTTGCCGTCAGCCCCCAGGGAATAGAGGTCATAGGTACCCTTGCTGCCCGGGGAAAGGTACTGATAGGGGTTGCCCCAGGGATCGATGGGCAGCTTCTTCAGGTAGCCGTCCTTGCTCCAGTTCTTCGCGGGCGGGTTGCCGGACGGACGGCTCACCAGGGCTTCCAGACCCTGCTGGGTGCTGGGGTAGGCGAAGTTGTCGAGCTTGTACATGTCCAGCGCGGCGCCGATGGCCTTGATATCGCCCTTGGTCACCGTGACCTTGGCCTGGTCGGGGCGGTTCATCACCTGCGGCACCACGAGGGCCGCGAGGATTCCGAGGATGACCACCACGACCATGATTTCGATGAGCGTAAAGCCCGACTGACTACGGCGCAGATTCACGCGATTACCCCACGAGTTGGTTGAGAGAAAGGATAGGCAGCAGGATGGCCATGACGATCATCAGCACCACCGCGCCCATGACCACCAGCATGAACGGCTCGAAAAGCCCGACCAGCAGGGCGATCTGCGCAGCCAGGTCGTTTTCTTGGTTGCGTGCGGTGCGGGCGAGCATCTGGTCCAGTTCGCCGGAACGTTCGCCGCTGGCGATCATGTGCAGCATCATCGGCGGGAACTGTCCGCTGGCCTCGATGGCGCGGGTCAGGCTGCCGCCCTCGCGGACCTTCTGCGCGGCCAGCACGACATGCCCGCGGATCACCCGATTGGAGATCACTTCGGCACCGATACCCAGCGCCTCCACCAGCGGCACGCCGCTGCGGGTGAGGATCGCCAGGGTCGAGGCGAAGCGCGCAGTATCGGTGGCGCGGATCAGCCGGCCCACCAGCGGGATGCGCAACATCAGTCCGTGCCAGCGCTGGCGGATCGCCGGGTCGCGCAGCGCCCAGCGCGCGGCCAGGAAGGCAGCGATCAGCACCAGCAGCATCAACCAGCCCCAGTGCTTGACCAGGTCGCTCAGGGCGATCAGGCCACGGGTGAGCAGCGGCAAGGTCTGCCCGGAGTCGATGAATACCTTGACCACGTCAGGCACGACGAAACCGAGCAGGAAGGTGACGATGGCCAGGGAGGCGCACATCAGGATCACCGGATAGAGCAGCGCCAGCTGGATCTTCTGCCGCGACTGCTGGCGCTGTTCGGTGTAGTCGGCCAATTGCTCGAGCACCGGCCCCAGGTGGCCGGCGTGTTCGCCCGCGGCCACAGTGGCGCGATAGAGCTCGGGAAAAGCCGACGGGAATTCGCGCAGGCTGCTGGCCAGGCTTTGGCCCTCCAGCACCCGCGCACGCACCGCCAGCAGCATGGACTGGATGCGGGAATTGCTCGCTTGCGCGGCCGCCGCCCGCAGTGCTTCCTCGATGGGCAGTGCGGCTTGCACCAGGGTCGCGAGCTGGCGGGTGACCAGGGCCAGGTCGCGGGCGGAGAGACCACGGGACAGGCTGAAGCGGCCGCGCTCGGCCTGCTCGCGCACACGGGTCGGGCGCACTTCCAGCGGGGCCAGCTGACGTTCGCGCAACAACTGGCGCACCTGGCGGGCGCTGTCCGCCTCGAGCACGCCTTTCTGCTGGCGGCCCTTGGGGTCGAGGGCGAGGTATTCGAATGCGGCCATTTACTCTTCCTGGGTGACCCGCAGCACTTCTTCCACTGTGGTGACGCCCTGCAGCACCTTGCGCCGGCCGTCCTCGCGGATGCCCGGGCTGGACAGCCGCGCGTGGCGAATCAGCTCCTGCTCGGAGGCGACGCTGTGGATCAGGCTGCGCATATGGTCGTCGAATACCACCAGTTCGTAGATGCCGGTACGTCCGCGGTAGCCCTGCTGATGGCAGTCCGCGCAACCACGGGCACGGTAGAGGGTCGGCGCGCCGTCTGCCTCCACGCCGAGCAGCGTGCATTCGGCGGCATCGGCCTGGTAGGCCTCCTTGCAGTGCGGGCAGAGAACCCGCACCAGGCGCTGGGCCAGCACCCCGAGCAGGGACGAGGACAGCAGGAAGGGTTCGACGCCCATGTCCACCAGCCGGGTGATGGCGCCGATGGCGCTGTTGGTGTGCAGGGTGGACAGCACCAGGTGGCCGGTGAGGGACGCCTGCACGGCGATCTCGGCGGTTTCCTGGTCGCGGATCTCGCCGACCATCACCACGTCCGGGTCCTGGCGCAGTATGGCGCGCAGGCCACGGGCGAAGGTCATGTCCACCTTGGGGTTGACCTGGGTCTGCCCGATGCCCTCGATGTGGTACTCGATCGGGTCTTCAACGGTGAGGATGTTGCGCGTGCGGTCGTTGAGGGTGACCAGGCTGGCGTAGAGGGTGGTGGTCTTGCCCGAGCCGGTGGGGCCGGTCACCAGCAGGATGCCGTGAGGCCGGCGCACGGTGTCCTCCAGCAGGTGGCGATCGCGGTCGCTCATGCCCAGATGCTGCAGGGTCAGGCGCCCGGCCTGCTTGTCCAACAGGCGCAGCACCACGCGTTCGCCGTTGGCCGACGGCAGGGTCGAGACACGGATGTCCACTTCGCGCCCGCCGACGCGCAGGGATATGCGGCCGTCCTGGGGAATGCGCTTCTCGGCGATGTCCAGCCGCGCCATGACCTTGATCCGCGACACCAGCAGCGCTGCCAGCTCGCGCTTGGGCTCCAGCACTTCGCGGAGTATCCCGTCGACGCGGAAGCGCACTACGAGGCGTTTCTCGAAGGTTTCCAGGTGGATGTCCGAGGCGTTCTCCTTGATCGCCTCGCCGAGGATGGCGTTGATCAGGCGGATGATCGGCGCATCGTCCTCCTGCTCCAGCAGGTCCTCGGTTTCCGGAATCTGCTCGGCCAGGGCGGCGAGATCCAGGCTGCCGCCCAGATCCTCGGCCAACTGCATGGCGGCGGAAGAGTCGTGCTGGTAGGCCAGGGCCAGGGCCTGCTCGAAGGCATCTGCGCTCAGGGGCCGGAGAGGCAATCCGCGCCCGGCGAAGCGCCGTGCCTCGGCCAGCGCCACCAGCTCGACGCCGGGGCGGTGGGCCAGGCAGGGCTCCAGGCCATCCAGGAGCAATACGCCATGCCGCTTGGCGAAGCCGAAGGGCAAGCGACGCAGGGGAGCTTCAGCAAGTGGAGGGTTCATCCGTGGGTGCCTGTTTCAGATGGATCCAGAAGAAAGTATTGCAGCGCAATCTGACGATTGTGCACAGCCAGTGACGGTTTCTTATGCTGCTTGTGAACAAAACCACCTAAAGCCGTAAAAATTCAGAGATATCTTTATCACAGTGCCAGGGTCCCAACATCATTCGGACGGTGGAGCATGGCACTCTTAGGCACTGCTATGATCAAAGCAGTTCTGCCAACACATAAGACCAAAGAACTGCACCGCATTGGGAGTTGGACTCACTTGCAAGCTTCGGATTCCATGCACTGGCTGCAACGCCACGCGCCAGCCCTCGGTGGCGCGCTGCTGGTATTGGCCATGGGCGCCAGCTTCGCCTGGCAGACCGTGCAATGGCTACGCCTGGTCGACGCCCGGGCCGAAGCGTCCGAGCAAGCCGGCGCCTCGCTCGCCAGCGCCCAACCCCTGCAGAATCTCGAACCGCTGTTCGGCCCGGCTCCAGTAGCCCAGCCCAGCGGCCCGCCCCCCAGCACCAACCTGCGCCTGACCCTGCTCGGCAGCTTCGTCCATGCCGGGCCGGACAAGTCCATCGCCATCATCCAGTACGAAGGCGGCAAGCCGCGCCGCTTCACCGCCGGCGACGAGATCACCAGCGGCGTGAAGGTGCATGCGGTGTACCGCGACCGCGTCGAGATCGAACGCAACGGCCGCCTGGAAAGCCTCAGCTTCCCGCCGCCACGCTCGCGCTTCACCGCCGTTGGCGGCAGCTCGCAGGAGCCTTCGGCCGACGTGATCGACGAACTCAGCGGTCTGCAGGAAGACAATGCCGCGGAGTTGCGTGAGCGCATGGAGAAACTCCGCCAACAAATGGAAGATCCGGACAGCGTGCCTGTCGATCCTTCCACCGAACAGCCCCAGGAAAGCGAATGACACGATGACTCCGACCTTCTCGCGCCTCACGCTCGCTCTGCTCGCCGCCGGCGTGCTGGCCACGCCGCTGCCTTCGCTCGCCGCCCGGCCGGCCAGCGCCCCCGCCGGCAACGCGCAGCAACAGCAGCAGGATGGCTGGACCATCAACCTCAAGGATGCCGACATCCGCGAGTTCATCGACCAGATCGCCGACATCACCGGCGAGACCTTCATCGTCGACCCGCGGGTGAAAGGCCAGGTCAGTGTGGTCTCCAAGGCGCCGCTCGGGCTCAATGAGGTCTACCAGCTGTTCCTCTCGGTGATGGCCACTCACGGCTTCACCGTGGTCACGCAGGGCGACCAGGCACGCATCATTCCCAATGCCGAAGCCAAGGCCGAGGCCGGCAGCAGCCGCGCCGGTGCCGAGCGCCTGGAGACCCGGGTGATCCAGGTGCAGCACACGCCAGTGACAGAACTCATTCCACTGATTCGACCGCTGGTCCCCCAGTACGGCCATCTGGCCGCCGTGACCTCGGCCAACGCCCTGATCATCAGTGACCGCGCCGCCAACATCGCGCGAATCGAAGACCTGATGCGCCAACTCGACCAGAAGGGTGACCGCGACTACACAGTGCTGAACCTGCGGCATGCCTGGGTGATGGACGCCGCCGAAGTGCTCAATGCCTCCCTGAACCGCGGCCAGTCCAAGGGCACCTCCGGCACTCAGGTGATCGCCGATGCCCGTACCAACCGCCTGATCATCCTCGGCCCGCCGTCCGCCCGAGCGAAACTGGCGGCCCTGGCGCAATCCCTCGACACCCCGACCTCGCGCTCGGCCAATACCCGGGTGATCCGCCTGCGCCACAACGACGCCAAGGCGCTTGCCGAAACCCTCGGCGAGATTTCCGAAGGCCTGAAAGGCGAGGAAGGCGGCGATGGTGGCGAACAGGGCGCGCCCAGCGGCGGAAAGCCGCAGAACATCCTGATCCGCGCCGACGAGAGCCTCAACGCCCTGGTGATGCTGGCCGAGCCGGACGTGGTCACCGCCATGGAAGACATCGTCCGCCAACTCGACGTGCCCCGCGCCCAGGTGATGGTGGAAGCGGCCATCGTGGAGATTTCCGGCGACATCACCGAAGCCCTCGGCGTGCAGTGGGCCATTGACGCCCGTGGCAACACCGGCGGCCTGGGCGGCGTGAACTTCGGCAATACCGGACTCTCGGTGGGCACGGTACTCAACGCCATCCGCGACGACGAGATCCCCCTTACCCTGCCGGATGGCGCCATCATCGGCATCGGCACCGACCACTTCGCCGCCCTGATCACCGCGCTCTCGGCCAACAGCAAGAGCAACCTGCTGTCGACTCCAAGCCTGCTGACCCTGGACAACCAGAAGGCGGAAATCCTGGTGGGCCAGAACGTGCCCTTCCAGACCGGCACCTTCACCACCGATGCATCGGGCGCCAACAACCCCTTCACCACCATCGAGCGCCAGGACATCGGCGTCACCCTCAAGGTGACCCCGCACATCAACGAAGGCGCCACCCTGCGCCTGGAGATCGAACAGGAGATCTCCTCCATCGCCCCGAGTGCCACCCTGACTGCCGAGGCGGTAGACCTGATCACCAACAAGCGCTCGATCAAGAGCACAATCCTGGCCGAGGACGGACAGGTGATAGTGCTCGGCGGCCTGATCCAGGACGACATCACCCAGACCGACTCCAAGGTACCGCTGCTGGGCGACATTCCCATCCTCGGCCGGCTGTTCCGCTCCACCCGCGACACCCACGTGAAGCGCAACCTGATGGTGTTCCTGCGCCCGACCGTGGTGCGCGACCGCGCCGGCCTCGCCGCACTGTCCGGGAAGAAGTACAACGACATCCGCATCATCGATTCGTACAGCAAGGAAGGTCGCCCTGCCATCCTGCCACGCAAGCCGGTGGAGCTCTTCGACGGCCAGGAAGTACCGGCGATCGACGTGCGCAAACCCTGACAACCATCCGGTGGATAAGGCGCTGCCTTATCCACGCTGCAATAGCCCCGTCCACCTAGGGTGAAAATCCGCAAGGCAGATTTCCACCGGCCTGGAAAAGCAAAAGGCGGCGCCCCTGGGGTAACGCCGCCCTGCCCTCCCCGATCGGCTGTCAGTCGAGATAAATCATCTTGCGGGTCATGCCGCCATCGACCACGAATTCCTGACCGGTGACGAAGCCGGCATTTTCCGAGAGCAGCCAGGCCACCTGCGCCGCCACGTCTTCCACCAGACCGACGCGCCCAACGGGATGCTGGTCGTGGTCCGCCTGGCTGAGCGGGGCTTCCTCCTGCGCCGAGGGGTCGCGGGCGTCGATCCATCCGGGCGTGACCGCGTTGACCCGGATCTCCGGCGCCAGGCTCATGGCCAGTGCGTGGGTCAGGGCCAGCAGGCCACCCTTGCTGGCGGCATAGGCTTCACTGTCGGGCTCGGACTGATGAGCGCGGGTGGAGGCGATAGTGACTATGGCGCCACGATGGGCCCGCAGGTAAGGCGCGCAGTGCTTGGCCAGCAGCATGGTGCCGGTCAGGTTGACCGCGAGGACACGGTTCCAGCGCGCCAGCTCGAGGCTTTCCAGCGGCGGGTTGTGCGGTTCGGCGATTGCGGCATTGCTGACCAGGGCATCGAGCCGGCCGAAATGCCCGAGCACCTCGGCGACGCCCACCGCGACCTGGCTTTCGTGGGTCACATCCATGCCCACGAACCAGGCGTTCTCGCCCAACGCCTTGGCCACCTTCGTGCCACGGGCCCGGTCGATGTCCGCGAGCACCACCTGCCAGCCCTCGGCGATCAGCCAGGCGGCGATGCCCAGGCCGATCCCCCGCGACGCGCCGGTGACCAGCGCAACCTTACCATTGGTCGCGCTGCGCGCCTGCAGGGTCCAGTCGATCACAGAGCGGCGAGCCCGCGTTCCAGGTCGGCCTTGAGGTCGGCGACGTCTTCCAGGCCGATGGCCAGGCGGATCAGGCTGTCGCTGATGCCGGCATTGGCACGCTCCTGGGGCGACAGGCGTCCGTGGGAGGTGGTGGCCGGATGGGCGATGGTGGTCTTGGTATCACCGAGGTTGGTGGTGATGGAGATCATCCGGGTGGCATCGATGAAACGCCATGCCGCTTCCTTGCCACCCTTGGCCTCGAAGCTCACCACGGCGCCGAAGCCACTCTGCTGACGCTTGGCCAGCTCGTGCTGCGGATGGCTTTCCAGGCCGGCGTAGTAGACGCGCTCGACGCCGGGCTGCTGCTCCAGCCAGCGGGCGATTTCCAGGGCGCTGGCACAATGGGCCTGCATGCGTACACGCAAGGTTTCCAGGCCCTTGATCATCACCCAGGCATTGAACGGACTGAGGGTCGGACCGGCGGTACGCAGGAACCCCACCACTTCCTTCATGTGCTCGGCACGGCCGGCGACCACGCCGCCCATGGTACGGCCCTGGCCGTCGATGTACTTGGTGGCCGAATGCATGACGATGTCGGCGCCGAGCTTCAACGGCTGTTGCAGCGCCGGGGTGCAGAAGCAGTTGTCCACCACCAGCAGCGCGCCCTTGGCATGGGCGATCTCGGCCAGCGCACGGATGTCCACCAGCTCGGCCAGGGGGTTGGACGGCGACTCGACGAACAGCAGCTTGGTATTCGGCTTGATCGCCGCTTTCCAACCGTCCAAATCGGACAACGCCGGGTAGTCGACCTCGATGCCGAAGCGCTTGAGGTACTTCTCGAACAGGCTGATGGTGGAGCCGAACACGCTGCGCGAGACCAGCACATGGTCGCCGCTGCTGCACAGGCTCATGGCGATGGCGAGGATGGCCGACATGCCGGAAGCGGTGGCCACCGCCTGCTCGGCGCCTTCGAGGGCGGCGATGCGCTCCTCGAAAGTCCGCACGGTCGGGTTGGTGTAGCGCGAATAGACGTTGCCCGGCACTTCGCCGGCGAAACGCGCAGCGGCATCGGCGGCGGTGCGGAACACGTAGCTGGAGGTCAGGAACATCGCCTCGCCGTGCTCACCTTCCGGCGTGCGGCGCTGGCCGGCACGCACAGCCAGGGTGTCGAAGGCCGCGCCTTCCAGGTCACTGTCCAGCCTTCCGGCTTCCCATTCCTGCGTCATATCCCTACCTCTTCAGAAACGAAGCCCGGATGCGATCAGGGCTACAGACTTCAGCTTGCCGCCAGACGAACGCGACTCAGTTGTTGTACAGATCGATGATGGCGCTGACCGCATGGGCCTTGGCCTTGGTCGCATCGTTGCGCGCCTGCTCGATCTTGTTCAGGTAATGCTCGTCAACGTCGCCGGTGATGTACTTGCCATCGAACACCGCGCAGTCGAAATGGTCGATCTTCACCTTGCCGCCGCCAACTGCATCGATCAGGTCCGGCAGGTCCTGGTAGACCAGCCAGTCGGCACCGATCAGCTCGGCCACTTCCTCGGTGGAGCGGTTGTGGGCGATCAGCTCGTGCGCACTGGGCATGTCGATGCCGTAGACGTTGGGGTAGCGCACGGCCGGGGCCGCCGAGCAGAAGTAGACGTTCTTGGCGCCCGCTTCGCGTGCCATCTGGATGATCTGCTTGCAGGTGGTGCCGCGCACGATGGAGTCGTCCACCAGCATTACGTTCTTGCCGCGGAATTCCAGTTCGATGGCGTTGAGCTTCTGGCGCACAGATTTCTTGCGTGCGGCCTGGCCCGGCATGATGAAGGTACGGCCAATGTAGCGGTTCTTCACGAAGCCTTCGCGGAACTTCACGCCCAGGTGGTTGGCCAATTCCAGGGCCGCGGTGCGGCTGGTGTCCGGGATCGGGATGACCACATCGATGTCATGCTCGGGGCGCTCGCGCTGGATCTTCTCGGCCAGCTTCTCGCCCATGCGCAGGCGCGCCTTGTAGACCGAGATGCCGTCCATGATGGAGTCCGGGCGCGCCAGGTAGACGTGCTCGAAGATGCAGGGGGCGTACTGCGGGCTGGCGGCGCACTGGCGGGTGAACAGCTTGCCTTCTTCGGTGATGTACACCGCTTCGCCCGGGGCGAGGTCACGGATCAGGGTGAAGCCGAGCACGTCCAGGGCGACGCTTTCGGACGCGATCATGTACTCCACGCCTTCGTCAGTGTGACGCTGGCCGAAGACGATCGGGCGGATGGCATGGGGGTCGCGGAAGCCGACGATGCCGTAGCCGGTGATCATCGCCACCACGGCGTAGCCACCTTTGCAGCGCTCATGCACGCCCGAAACCGCGGCGAACACATCTTCCTCGGTGGGCTGCAGCTTGCCGCGATGGGCCAGCTCGTGGGCGAACACGTTGAGCAGCACTTCCGAGTCGGAGTTGGTGTTCACGTGGCGCAGGTCGGACTCGTAGATTTCCTTGGCCAGCTGCTCGACGTTGGTCAGGTTGCCGTTGTGCGCCAGGGTGATGCCGTAGGGCGAGTTGACGTAGAACGGCTGGGCCTCGGCGGAACTGGAGGAGCCAGCGGTGGGATAGCGCACATGGCCGATACCCATGCTGCCCACCAGGCGCTGCATGTGGCGCTGCTGGAAGACGTCGCGGACCAGGCCATTGTCCTTGCGCAGGAATAACCGGCCGTCGTGGCTGGTCACAATACCGGCAGCGTCCTGGCCGCGATGCTGAAGGACGGTAAGCGCGTCATACAGCGCCTGATTGACGTTCGACTTACCGACGATACCGACGATGCCACACATGTGACGCAACCCCTGCTAGTAGTTCAGGCTAATCGAGTACCCATCCAGGCCGTTTGGGCATGGCTGGATACCCTTCCGGGTGCGACGCATCAGCTGGGTGAGCTGATGCCGCTCGCGAGCCACTGACTGGTGAAGCCCAGTATGAGGTTCTTCGACCAGTCGGCGACCATGAGAAAATGCGGCACCAGCGTGGACTGCTGCCACCAAGGATCCTGTTGCACCGGCGCGAGGCTGAGCAGGCCGACGAGCAGCACGACCAGCAGCGCACCACGGGCGGCGCCGAAGGCCATACCGAGCACGCGGTCGGTGCCGTCCATGCCGGTGACCCTGACCAGCTCGCCGATCAGGAAATTGATCAATGCCCCCACCAGCAGGGTGGCGACGAAGAGAATGGCGCACGCCGCAATGATGCGGGCCGAGGGCATTTCGATGAATTCGGTGAGGTGCAGCGACAGTGCGCCGCCGAAGGTCCAGGCGACTACGCCTGCGACTATCCAGGTGAGCAGCGAGAGGGCTTCCTTGACGAAGCCCCGACTCAAACTGACCAGACTGGAAATGGCGATGATGGCGATGATCGTCCAATCGACCCAGGTGAATGCCACAGTGCAGCCCACAAACTGAAAAGGCGCTGCATTTTAGCAGAGCCCTGCAACTCCGGTAACCCGCGGATCAGAAAGGCCCTGATTATCCTGCTCTATCAGCCTTTTTCCGGCTGGAAACGCACGATGAAGCCATTCAGCTTCTGCTGACGGCTGAGCTGGTCACGCAGGCGGTTTGCTTCGGCGCGCTCGATCAGCGGGCCGACGAAGACCCGGTTCATGCCTTCGACGCTGCGGATATAGGCGTTGTAACCCTGGGTGCGCAGGCTCTTCTGCAGGTTCTCGGCGCTGGCGCGGCTGGACAGGCTCGCCAGCTGGATCGACCAGCTCACCGGCAGGCCGTTCACGTCCAGGCGCTTCTCTTCCGTCTTCGCTTCAGCTACCGGAGCGGCCGGAGCCGGTGCGGGAGCCTTGGCCTGCACCTGGGGCTGAGGAGCCGCCGGGGCAGGTGTCGGCACGGCGGGCGCAACCGGTTGTGCGGGGGCGGCAGGCGCGGCTTCGGGAACCGAGGCAGGTTCGGGGCTGGATGCCAGGGCTTCCGGTGCGGGCTCGAGTGGCGGAACCGGCTCCTGGGGCAGGGCCTGGGGCTCGGGAACCTGCACTTGCTCCAGCTCCACGGGCGGCATGTCCGGCGCTTTCGGCATGGGCGGCGCCTCGACCACGACCCGGTGCAGTTCATCCTCGCGGCTGAACAGCATGGGCAGGAAGATCACCGCCAGCGCCACCAGCACCAGCGCGCCGACGATACGTTGCTTGAGTCCCTTGTCCAGCACTGCCATTTCCCCTACTCCCCAGAGGCGTGGCCTGCCAGCCAGCTCAGGGCCTCAGCCACGCTATAAAACGATCCGAACACCAGGATCTCGTCGTCCGGTGCGGCCTGCTCGCACTGCGCTTCAAGTGCGGCGACGATATTTTCGTGGACACTGACGCTTGCGTGAAGGTTCGTCAATGCCGCCTGCAATTCGCCGGCGGGACGACTGCGCGGCGTCGGCAGCGGCGCCACTGCCCAGCTGGCCACCAGCCCCTGCAAAGGCTGCAGCACGCCCGGCAGATCCTTGTCGGAGAGCAGGCCGAACACGGCCAGTCGACGACCGGAGATGGGCCGAGAAGCCAGGCGCGCAGCAAGATACTCGGCGGCATGGGGGTTGTGGCCGACGTCCAGCAACAGGGAAACCGGCTTGCCGCGCCAGGTGGTGCGGCGGCGATCCAGACGGCCGGCGACCCGGGCGGCCAGCAGCCCCCCTTGCAGGGCCGAGGGCTGCCAGGACAGACCGAGCAGTGCATACGCCTGGAGCGCCAGCGCGGCATTCTCCATCGGCAGGTCGAGCAGCGGCAGGTCATGAAGCTCCAGCACCTGTCCGGCCTGGCCGACTCCGCGCCAGTGCCAGCCGCCCTCGCCCACTGCCAGATCGAAGTCCCGCCCACGCAGGAACAGCGGGGAACCAAGCTGTTTCGCCTGTTCGAGCAGGGGCTGGGGCGGATCCAGGTCGCCGCAGAGGGCTGGCATGCCGGCGCGGAAGATACCGGCCTTCTCGAAGGCCACGCTCTCGCGGGTATCGCCCAACCAGTCGGCATGGTCGAGGCCGATGCTGGTCACCAGGGCCAGATCCGCATCCACCAGATTGACGGCATCCAGGCGCCCGCCCAGGCCCACTTCCAGCACCACGACATCCAGGCCGGAGCGCTGGAACAGCCAAAAGGCCGCCAGGGTGCCCATTTCGAAGTAGGTCAGGGAAATCTCGCCACGTGCCGCCTCGACGGCAGCGAAGGCATCGCAGAGCGCCTGGTCGCTGGCCTCACGGCCATCCAACTGCACGCGCTCGTTGTATCGCAGCAGGTGCGGCGAACTGTAGACGCCGACCTTGAGTCCCTGGGTGCGCAGCAGCGCAGCCAGGAAAGCACAGGTGGAACCCTTGCCGTTGGTGCCGGTGACCGTGATCACCCGCGGTGCCGGCCGGCCAAGGCCAAGGCGGCTGGCAACTTCGCGGCTGCGCTCCAGCCCCATGTCGATTGCCGTGGGGTGGAGCTGTTCGAGGTAAACGAGCCAGTCGGCGAGGATTCTCTGGGTCATGCGATAGCCGGGGACGGAAGGCGCATCATCTGCGCCAGCAACTTGCCAAGGCGCTCACGCAGTTCCGCGCGAGGGACGATCATGTCGATGGCGCCGTGCTCCAGCAGGAACTCGCTGCGCTGGAAACCTTCCGGCAGCTTTTCGCGCACGGTCTGCTCGATCACGCGCGGACCGGCGAAGCCGATCAGGGCACGCGGCTCGCCGACGATCACGTCGCCAAGCATCGCCAGGCTGGCGGATACGCCACCGTAGACCGGGTCGGTCAGCACCGAGATGAAGGGAATGCCCTCCTCGCGCAGACGCGCCAGGACAGCCGAGGTCTTGGCCATCTGCATCAGGGAGATCAGGGCTTCCTGCATGCGCGCGCCACCGGAGGCGGAGAAGCAGACCAGCGGGCAGCGCTGTTCCAGGGCGACGTTGGCCGCACGGACGAAACGCTCACCGACGATGGCGCCCATGGAGCCGCCCATGAAGGAGAATTCGAAGGCGCAGGCCACGACCGGCATCTTGTGCAGGGTGCCGCGCATCGCGATCAGGGCATCCTTCTCGCCGGTGTCTTTCTGCGCGGCGGTCAGGCGGTCCTTGTACTTCTTGCTGTCGCGGAACTTCAGGCGATCCACCGGCTCCAGGTCGGCACCGATCTCCTCGCGGCCTTCGGCGTCGAGGAAGATGTTCAGGCGGGCGCGCGCATTGATACGCATGTGGTGATTGCATTTCGGGCAGACGTCCAGCGTCTTTTCCAGCTCGGGCTTGTACAGCACCGCGTCGCAGGACGGGCACTTGTGCCAGAGGCCTTCCGGCACCGAGCTCTTCTTCACCTCGGAACGCATGATCGAAGGGATCAGCTTGTCTACCAGCCAGTTGCTCATGCTTCAGTTCTCCACAGCTTTCAGGCTCGAACACGCGCTAGCGGTTCACAGCCCCGCGCATGTCCTTGAGCGAATTCATGGTTGCGACCCCGGCGGTCATGGTCTGTCCGGGAATCACCCTGGCGATGGCCGTGCCATCACCCTTTAAAAAAACAGGCCCGATCGACGCAGCCTTGCCGCGCGACCCGGCAGGCTTCGCCTGCGTAGGCAACTCGGTTATGGACGGCAGTGAAACGCCGTCCGTCACATATGCAGGAGACGCGCCAGCGAGCCGCCCGGCGAAAGTTTCCACGCATTGCATGTCAGGCACGTGCCCGTTGGATGAACGCCTTGATTTTCGCCGCATCCTTGATGCCCTTGCTGGCCTCGACGCCGCCACTCACATCCACCGCATAAGGACGCACCTGGCGTACGGCATCGCCGACATTTTCAGGCGTCAACCCACCGGCCAGAACCACGGGCTTTGCCGCATCCCGGGGCACCAGACTCCAGTCGAAGGCTTCGCCGGTGCCGCCCGGGGTGCCAGGAACATAGGTATCCAGCAGGATGCCGGCGGCATCGGGGTAACGGGCGATGGCCGCGGCCACGTCGTCGCCCGTCTTGACCCGCAGCGCCTTGATGAAGGGCCGGCCATGGCCGGCACAGTCTTCCGGACTCTCGTCGCCGTGGAACTGCAGCAGGTCCAGCGGCACCTCCGCCAGCAGCTGCTTAAGCTCAGCACGGGGCATATCGACGAAAAGCCCGACACTGGTCACGAAAGGCGGCAGCGCGGCGACTATCGCCTTGGCCTGGGCCGGCGTCACGGCGCGCGGGCTCTTGGCGTAGAACACCAGTCCTATGGCATCGGCCCCGGCAGCGACAGCGGCCAGGGCGTCCTCGATTCGGGTAATGCCGCAGATTTTGATGCGAACGGCTGACAAGATGCGGAAACCTGATGGGGAAAGTCCAAGGATGTTAGCAAAGGCCCGGCGCAGCGTCAGCCCGCCGAATCGGCCAGTCCGGAAAGAAAGTGCGGCCCCAGGTAGCGCTGGGGAAGCTCGAACTGTTCCGGGTATTCCACCCGCACCAGATAGAGCCCGTAAGGGTGCGCGGTCACCCCGCCCTCCCGACGGATTCGCCCCTCCAGCACCTGCCTGGCCCACTCCACCGATTGCTCGCCGGCGCCGATGGTCATCAGCACCCCGGCGATATTGCGCACCATGTGGTGGAGGAAGGCGTTGGCGCGGATATCGAGCACTATCATGCGGCCATGCTCGATCAGTTCGAGGTGATGCACCGTCTTGATCGGCGATTTCGCCTGGCACTGCCTGGCGCGGAAAGCACTGAAGTCGTGCATGCCGACCAGGCACCGGGCCGCCTCGCGCATGCGCTGGATATCCAGCGGGCGATGGTTCCAGGTCACCTCTTCGGCCATGTGCGCCGGGCGGATCTCGTCGTTGTAGATCACATAGCGATAACGCCGAGCCATGGCGCTGAAGCGAGCGTCGAAGGTCGTCGGCATTTCCTTGGCCCAAGTGACGCTGATATCTCCCGGCAGATTCATGTTCGCGCCCATGATCCAGGAATGCATGGAGCGCACTACCGGAGTATCGAAGTGCACCACCTGGCCGCTGGCATGCACCATGGCATCAGTGCGGCCGGCGCAGGATAGTGTCACGGGCGCGCCGCCCGCCACACGGCTCAGGGCCGTTTCGAGGGATTCCTGGATCGAGGGCACACCGGCGCGCTGGCGCTGGAAACCGCGGTAGCGAGAGCCTTTGTATTCGACGCCGAGGGCGATTCTGTAAATGCCAGCGGCAGCCGAGGCGGCTGCCGGAGAATCTATATCAATCAAGGACTTATAGCCTTTTCGTTTCCACAACGGCGCAAATTATACCGGGCTGGAGGCCTAGTGCCACGCGGGACCCGGTTTTAATTGCGGAAACGATTTTGAGGGCATTTCTGCCATGCGCCACTGCCCTTCCTTTTAATAGGAAGGCGCCTCCAATGGACGACCTTCCATCCCTCCTCGACGGGTTCATCATCGTGTCCTAGCCTGGGATACCGTGGCGAATCGCCGAAAGTCCTTTCAGATCAACACCTTGAGCATGAAACCAGCGCCCGCAATGGAGTCTAGAGGGGCGTCCAGGGCGCGAAACATCGCGTTATCCCACTCGCGACATTCCCCCAGCCCCTCCTTTCCCCAGTGATTGGTACAGAAAGTGGTACGAGCCAATCGCCCTACCCCAGCCAGCCGTCGCCGCCCATCGCTGGGCCTCCCTTGTCCTTACTTGCATCTCGATGCGTACAGGCTCCTTTAGCCCAGCGACCAACTTCGCCAAGCCAACGGTCATGCGAAGTGACGCCGGGGACCTACTGGCGAAGAATCAGCCATTGCCTCCTGTTAGACATGGCCTGTCAGGCACGTAGTCGTAGCGCGCTGCTTGCCGAAGAGCAGGGCATCTTCTGGATCTACGCGAATGACGCCGAGCGCTTTACACAGGTCGCCCTCGAAATACAGATGCTCCGATTTGAACCGGCCGTCAGGGCGATACACCCCCACAAATACAACCTCCACCACGCCAAAGAACAAGCCGACCATGACAGAGCAGGAACGATCCTGGCTGGCCTCGAAGGTATGTTCTTTTGCGTCCGGGTACCGGCCGATGAACTGCTGGTAGACGTAGCTGCGATCCATCCTTTCTCTCCTTGTCTGGCTCCATGTCCGACAAGCAACCAATAGACCACTTAATGTCATAGCGCCACTATGGCGAAGAAATCCCCTGTGCCTGAAGAGAACCAGAGCGCCAGCCTGGCGCCGGGGCTGCTGCACATGCGCCAGGGTTTCCTGGGCGTCGATGAACTAGTCCCGCTGGGTGATTGGTGCAGAACCATGAAGGCGGCCAAGGCCAGGTACAAGGCCGCGCTGAAGGCGAAGCAGGATCAGGAGCGCACCTGGCGCAAGGAGTGGGCGGCATGAAGAACGAATACGGCCTCGACGTCGACTACTTCACCAAGCCGTGCGCCAGGAAGTTCAATCCGGACATGATTCGGCGCCAGCCCCCGCAGGACCTGGCCAGCGCCCTTGCTCGGGCAGCGCGGACCACCTGCGCTGGCGTGCAGCGCGAAGAGGCGTTCGAGTGGGAGCGCCTGTACGCGCCCGGCCAGATCGTCGCCGGCGATGAAATCCGCATCCAGTTCAATGGCAAATCCATCACCGTGCACGTTGCCGAGGTCCTGAACCCTGGCAGCGACCGCGAGGAGGTCGTCTACAACCGGCGCAAGAACTTCTACTTCGTCACTTCCATGGCGATCGAGGGCAGCAGCCACGCCAAGCAGGAGCGCATTCGCATCAGGCCGCTGCAGCCTGAGTAGCGGACCTGTCACCCCTCCCCGGAAACCTATTACCCGTTTTCGGAAACTCTTTTCCGCCTATCCTGCGAGGGGATTGCCGACACCCAATTACTACTCCACGGGCGGCAGGAGATTTGGCTCCTTCTTTCGCCCCACCCGGACAAATACGGAGAGCCACACCCAAAGGAAGGCGCCCAGGAACTTTGCCGCATCAACGAGAAGGACCCGATCAAGAGCAAGAACGTCGTTGGTGAAACTCTGGAACGGGTGGTCGGCCAGATAGGAAGCCTCTATTCCCCAGATCAACACGACAGCCCACCCAACACCGGCCAGCCATAGCGCGATCCATAGCGACCGCTCAACAAACAACCTCTGGGCTTTGTTCATTGTGCAATCCCTTGCCTTCAACTCCGGATCAGCTTAGCCCCGAAAACCGAAACCACCCATGACCCGGACCTGGCCGAGGCCATCATGCAGCTTCAGTTCCGCGACATCCGGCCGAAAGCCGCCTCGGAAATCGTGAGCCTGGAGAACGCTTCCGACCTCCTGGGACACACCAAACAGGAAATCACCAAGCGGGTTTACCGGCGCATCGGTAAGGCGGTGAACCCCGTGAAATAGCCAAGGGGTTGCCGAAATGGCCGGAATAGTTGCGGAAATGGACGGGCTGGAAGTGGCGTATTCAACGCCTTACTGAAACGCCAGCGGCAGCCGAATTGGCTGCCGCTGCGGGTACTGCTTGAGTCATCTATCAGCTGAGACGTGCGATCAGTTCGCGCGCTTCCTGCTGTTGGGTGTCATTCCCCTCCGAGATCACCTCGTCGAGGATGTCGCGAGCGCCTTCCGTGTCGCCCATGTCGATATAGGCGCGAGCCAGGTCCAGTTTGGTCGCGGTTTCATCGGTGCCGGAAAGGAAGTCGAAGTCGTCCTCCTCATCCAGGCCCGGTGCCGGCACTTTGTCCTCCAGGACCGCGACCGGCTCTGGCGCCTGTTGCAGGCTGGCGGAGAGCTGGTCGAGCTCAGCACTGACCTCGTCGAGCTGAGCCGCGAAGCTGTCGTTGTCGGCCAGCGGCTCGGCAACCGATTCATCAGGCAGGGACAGGTCGAAGTCAGCCGGCAGGTCGAGCAGGCCGGAGATGGCCACCTCCGGTGCGGGAGCCGGTTCCCGGGGCGCCGTCGGCGCGTCGAAATCGTCGTCCAGGCTTAGCAGGAAGTCGTCCTCCTCGGCGGTAACCGGCTTGGCAGCGGGCTCCAGGTCGAGGCTGAAATCGGCGAGGTCATCGCTGAGCTCGAGGCTCTCGTTGCTGGTCGGCAACTCTTCGTCGCCACCGATATCCAGGTCGAACTCCAGGCCGTCCGCAGCCTTGGCCTGCTCGGCGAGCGCATCGAACTCCAGATCATCGAGGCTCAGCTCATTGGCCGGAGCTGCCGCGGGCTGGATCGCCGCCGGCTTCTCCTCCGCCAGCTCGATATCCAGGCTGGATTCCAGGTCGTCCAGGCTGAGATCGAACGCGTCGTCCAGATCCGCGCCCGGCGCAGCGCTGCTGGCGGCAGGAGCATCGTCCAGGGTCAGGTCATCGAGGCTGAAGCTGTCGAGGTCATCGGCCGCGGCCAGACCGGCGGCAGCGGTGGCGGCAACCGCAGCCACTGCGATGGCCGGATACCGGCCCTTCAGCTGCTCGATCTCGCTGGCAGCGCCGCCGATTTCGCGGAGCTCCCTTTCCTGACGGGCGAAACCATCGCGATCGCCCAGTTCGGCATAGACCTCCAGCAGTTTCAGGCGCAGGTCGCTGCGATGCGGCTCATCGTTGATGGCATTCTGCAGCAGCTCGCCGGCCTGGCTGAAGCGGCCGTAGGCGATATAGATGTCGGCTTCGCTGATCACATCACCAGTCTCGGCGGTGACGCGCTCTTCAGGTTTGTCCTGCGCCGCGTCCGGAGCCGAGGCTTCTGCGGTTTCCGCGGTTTCCAGCCCAAGGGCATCGAGGGCAGCGAAGCTGTCGTCCTTCAGGTCGAGGTCGCTGTCGAAGCCGTTCTCGTCATCGCGGGCGGCCAGGCTGTTCTGCAGCTCGGCTTCCTTCAGTGCATTGCGACGGGACAGCACCATCAGCAACACCAGCAGGGCCACCAGGGCGCTGCCGCCGGCCAGCATGAGAAGCATCGGGTTGGCCAGCACGTCGTCGATGATGCTGGACTTCGGCGGTTCGGCAACCGGGGCAGCCTGCGCCGGTTCGGCGGGCTGGGCAGGCGCCGCGGCAACGGGCGCCGCTGGGGCGGCCGCTTCAGGAGCCGGAGCAGGAGTACCGGACTCGGCCGGAGCAGCCGGTTGTGCCGGGGCAGCAGCAAGAGCGGCGGGCTGGGCAGGTGCCTCGGCAACGGACGCCTCGGGGGTGGCCGGCGCGGGAGTCGGAGCGGGCTGGACCGGATCCGCTGCGGGCTTGGCCTCCTCGGCGGAGGCGGCGGCCGGAGCTGCGGGGGCTTGCTTGCCCTGGGCGGCCATGTCCGCCTGGAGCTTGGCCAACTGGTCATCCTTGAGCTGGATCAGGCGCTGCAGCTTGTCCATCTGGCTCTGCAGATCGCCCATGCGACTCTTCAGCTCTTCGTTCTCGCGACGAGTGGAGTCCAGGCTTTCCTGGGTGACGGCCAGCTTGTCGCTGAGGGCTTTGCTTTCGCCATTAGCGCCCTTGTCACTGCCGCTGGAAGCCTTGCCGCTGGCAGCAGCTACCAAGCGCAGGCTGTCCTCGGTATCGACCTTCTCGGGCGCCTCACCGGCGCTGGCGCGCTTGGTAGCGTCCAGCTGGCGCTTGCCCTCCCCTGCCAGGCTGCGTCCTTCGCGCCAGGCGGTGTTCTGCACCGCGACCTGGCTCAGGGCTTCCGCCTGGCTGCGGCTGGCAATCTGTTGCTCATCGGGCAGGCGAAGAACCTGGCCACTCTTCAGGCGGTTGATGTTGCCGTCGACAAAGGCGTCCGGGTTCAGGTCCTGGATGGCCAGCATGGCCTGGTGCACCGAGCCGCTGGCGCGGGTGCGTTCAGCGATCTCCCACAGGGTATCGCGGGAGGTGGTGCGGTATTGGTCGGTCGGCGCTTTGGCCGCTGGCGCGGGAGCAGGGGCCGCGGGAGCGCTCGGACGCGGCGCGGCGGCGGGAGCCGAAGCTGCAGCGGGCGCACTGCGGACCGGCGCGGGCGCAACCGCCGCACGCGGTGCCGGAGTGGGAGCTGCGACCGGGATCTTCGGCGCGGCGGCTACCGCGGTTTGCGGCGAATAGAGCGGCGGATCCAGCAGCAGGGTGTATTCACGCAGCAGGCGGCCGTTGGGCCAGAGCACCTCGACGAGGAAATTCAGATAGGGTTCGCGGACCGGCTTGCTCGACGTCACCCGGATGACACTGCGGCCATTGGGCTTGAGGACCGGGGTGAACTTGAGGTCCGCCAGGAAGTACTGGCGATCGACCCCGGCCTTGGAGAACTCCTCGGCCGACGCCAGGCTCGGCTTGACCTCGGCCGATGCGAGATCGCGCACTTCGAGCAGCTCGATCTCCGCGACCAGAGGCTGGTTCAAGGAGGAGCGCAGGGTGACTTCCCCAAGCCCGAGCGCGTGGGCCATGCCCGAAGTCAGCGCGGATGCGGCCGCGATTGCCAGCACAAGTTTGCGAACCCGAACCATAGAGTGATTCCCTTGTTTTATCTTTTTTCCCGCTGCGCGAGAGGAGGGTCTTAAGTCGCTGCCTGCGCACGCCGAAACGGCGGCTCCCCATCAACGATAAGGCCAAGCCAGTATTGTCAAGCTAGAATAATTCTACAAATTTTCAGGTAAGTATCTTTGACAGATAGTGTTTTATCAATAACTCGGCAGACTGCACGGCATTGAGCGCAGCGCCTTTTCTTGCATTATCTGAAGCAATCCACAAATTGAGTTCACACGGGTCATCCAGCCCGCCGCGCACCCTGCCTACATATACCGAATCCTGCCCCACAGCGTCGCCGACAGCGGTCGGATAATCGCCCTCTTCCTCCACCAATTCGACACACGGCGCCTCGCGCAGGCGCTCGAAAACGGCGGCAAGGTCCACTGCCTTGTCCGCCACCAGGGAAACCGCCAGGCTGTCCCCGAAGAACACCGGCGCCAGGGCACAGGTGGCGGACACACGCAACCCGGGCTCACCGAGCAATTGCCTGATCTCGCTGGCCATGCGCCGCTCCAGGGCGATATGCCCCTGGGCATCGGGCGCACCGGCCTGGGCCAGGATGTTGAAGGCGATCTGCCGGTCGAAGAAACGCGGCTCCAGCGGCCTGGCGTTGAGCAGTTCGGCAGTCTGTCGGGCCAGTTCGGTGACCCCTTCGCGACCGCGGCTGGAGACCGCCAGGCTGGCCGTCACACTGAGGCGCTGCGCCGTGAACAGGTCCTTCAGGGGCGCAAGCACACAGGCCAAGGCCACGGCGGAGGCGCTGGGACTGGTCAGCTGATAGGGCGCCGCCAGACCTTCCAGCAACTGCGGGTTGGCTTCCGGCACCAGACTTGGCGCCGCTGCGGCATCCAGGGCCCCGGAAAGGTCGATCAGCGAACAGCCCGCGGTGGTTGCCCGAGCAGCGAAGCTGCGGGTCACGGCCTCGCCGGCGGCGAAGAAGACCAGGCGCACCTGGGAAAAGTCGAAGTCGGCCACATCGCGCACGCGCAGGTTGCGCCCCTTGAAGGGCAACGAGGCGCCGGCGGACTCGCCACTGGCGAGAAGATGAAGGGTGCCGACCGGGAATTCCCGCTCCTCGAGGAGCTGGACGAGGGTTTCGCCAACGGTGCCGGTGGCGCCGATCACGGCGATGTCGAGGGACTGGCTCATGGGAGGACTACTTCTGGCGATGCGGGGAGCGGCACTTTAACCGCCCCCCCGCACGCAGGCAATCGAGGGTCAGGGGACGCCGACGAGCCTCATCGACGCCCCGCGAATCATCAACGCTCCAGCAGGATACGCAGCATCCGGCGCAGCGGCTCGGCGGCACCCCAGAGGAGCTGGTCACCGACGGTGAAGGCACCGAGGTACTGCGAACCCATGTTGAGCTTGCGCAGACGGCCAACCGGAACGCTGAGGGTGCCGGTCACGGCAGTCGGGGTCAGCTCGCGCATGCTGATCTCGCGCTGGTTCGGCACCAGCTTAACCCAGGGGTTGTGCTGGCTGATCATGCCTTCGATGTCGGCGATCGGCACATCCTTGTTCAGCTTGATGGTCAGCGCCTGACTGTGGCAGCGCATGGCGCCGATGCGCACGCAGATGCCGTCCACCGGGATCGGGCTCTTGAAACGACCGAGGATCTTGTTGGTCTCGGCCTGGCCTTTCCACTCTTCACGGCTCTGGCCGTTGGGCAGTTCCTTGTCGATCCAGGGGATCAGGCTGCCCGCCAGGGGCACACCGAAGTTCTCGGTGGGGAAGTCTTCGCCGCGCATGGCTTCGGCCACCTTGCGGTCGATGTCGAGGATGGCGCTGGCCGGATTGGCCAGGTCATCGGCGACCGCCGCATGGGTCGCGCCCATCTGCTTGATCAGCTCACGCATGTTCTGCGCGCCGGCGCCGGAGGCTGCCTGGTAGGTCATGGCGCTCATCCACTCCACCAGACCGGCTTCGAACAGGCCGCCCAGGGCCATCAGCATCAGGCTGACGGTGCAGTTGCCGCCGATGTAGTTCTTGGTGCCCGCGTCCAGCTGCTGGTCGATGACCTTGCGGTTGACCGGGTCGAGGACGATGACCGCGTCATCCTGCATGCGCAGGCTGGAGGCGGCGTCGATCCAGTAACCCTGCCAGCCGGCTTCGCGCAGTTTGGGGAACACCTCGTTGGTGTAGTCGCCACCCTGGCAGGTCAGGATCACATCGAGGCTCTTCAGCTCGTCGATGCTGTAGGCGTCCTTCAGCGGGGCAATGTCCTTGCCGACCGCGGGGCCCTGGCCACCGACATTGGAAGTGGTGAAGAACACCGGCTCGATCAGGTCGAAATCCCGCTCTTCCAGCATTCGCTGCATGAGCACGGAACCCACCATGCCGCGCCAACCGATCAGACCTACACGCTTCATGACAACTACACCTTTCTTGAAAAAGTGGGCCGCTGGTTTTCCAGCGAGCCCGACAGATTACAGATTCCGCAGTGCGGCGACCACTGCATCGCCCATCTCACGGGTACCGACCTTGGTCGCACCGGCGGAGTAGATATCGCCGGTCCGCAGCCCCTGGTCCAGGACCAGGCTGACGGCCTTCTCGATGGCGTCGGCGGCAGCGGTCTGGTTGAAGCTGTAACGCAGCATCATCGATACCGAGAGTATGGTCGCCAATGGGTTGGCGATGCCCTGTCCGGCGATGTCCGGCGCCGAGCCGTGGCAGGGTTCGTACATGCCCTTGTTGTTCGAATCCAGCGAGGCAGATGGCAGCATGCCGATGGAACCGGTGAGCATGGAAGCCTCATCCGACAGGATGTCGCCGAACATGTTGTCGGTGACCATTACATCGAACTGCTTGGGCGCGCGCACCAGCTGCATGGCGGCGTTGTCGACATACATGTGGCTGAGTTCGATGTCAGGGTAATCCTTGGCCACCTCCTCCACCACTTCGCGCCACAGCTGGCTGGAGGCCAGGACGTTGGCCTTGTCCACCGAGCAGAGCTTCTTACCGCGCACACGCGCCATATCGAAACCGACCCGAGCGATGCGACGGATTTCGCTCTCGCTGTACGGAAGGGTGTCGTAGGCCTGGCGCTCGCCGTTTTCCAGTACGCGCTGCTCACGGGGCTGGCCGAAGTAGATGCCACCGGTCAGTTCGCGGACGATGAGGATATCCAGGCCGGCGACCACTTCCGGCTTGAGGCTGGAAGCCTCGGCCAGTTGCGGATAGAGGATGGCCGGACGCAGGTTGGCGAACAGGCCCAGTTGCGAACGGATCTTCAGCAGGCCGCGCTCCGGACGGATGTCACGCTCGATCTTGTCCCACTTCGGCCCACCCACGGCGCCCAGCAGCACGGCGTCAGCCTTGCGCGCACGCTCCAGGGTCTCGTCGGCCAGGGGCACACCGTGCTTGTCGATGGCGGCGCCGCCGATGACGTCTTCGGTCAGTTCGAGGCCGAGCTGGAACTTGTCGTTGGCCAGCTCCAGAACCTTGACCGCTTCGGCCATGATTTCCGGGCCGATGCCGTCGCCGGGGAGAACCAGAATCTGTTTGCTCATGCTTTCCTCATCCATTAATAGGCGCCGCAGCGCCGTCAATTCTCAGCGTTCGGCCCACAGCACCAGCACATCGGTACTGAAGGAGCCATCCGCGGCAATTTCGAAATACTCGCGAACCTCCTCGCCCACCGCGCCCTGCAAGGCGAGGATGGCATCGCGGAAGACCGCCGGGGTGCGCATGCGCTCGATCCAGGAGGCGAACTCCAGGCGCAGGCGCTGACGCGTGTGCCCCGTGACGAACAGCCCTGCCTCGCTGACCTGCTGCAACCACTCGGCCGCGGAATAATCGCGCACATGGCTGGTATCGCGCAGCACTTCCACCGTTTGCAGGTGGGTGTCGAGCAACGGGCTGCCGGGCGAGGCGACGTCGATGAAGGCCACCACGCCGCCGGGTTTCAGAACCCGGCGCACTTCGCGCAGGGCGAGGCCGAGGTCGCTCCAGTGGTGCGCCGAATAGCGGCTGAAGACGAAATCGAAGCTGGCATCGGCAAAAGGCAAGCGCTCGGCCGCACCGCGCTCGGTGCGCACATTGCCCAGACCACGCTGGGCAGCGGCGCTGGCGACGACCTCGAGCATCTGCTCGGACAGGTCGTACGCCACCACCTCTCCCACCAGCGGCGCGACGTGGAAGCTGACATGTCCGGCGCCGCAGCCGAGGTCGAGCACGCGCGCGTCGCCACGTCCGTCGACCGCCGCCTGCAGCAGCGAGAACTCCACGCCCTGGGCATGCACCGCACTACTCAGGTAGGCATTGGCCTGCTCGCCGAACTGGCGCTGGACCACCTGATCATGGGCTTTGTCGCTCATTGCATTCTCCACCGGGCGCACTCAGGCGTCCCGGAACAACCAGGGTTGGCGCTGCCGATAGCCGGCCTCGAACGCTTTGATCGCGTCGGCGTCCTGCAGGGTCAGGCCGATGTCATCCAGGCCATTGAGCAGGCAGTGCTTGCGGAAGGCATCCACCTCGAAGCCGTACTGCTTGCCGTCCGGACGGGTCACGGTCTGCGCCGCCAGGTCGACGGTGAGCTGGTAGCCCTCGCTGGCTTCCACCTGCTGGAACAGCTCATCGACTTCTTCTTCCTTCAGGATGATCGGCAGCAGGCCATTCTTGAAGCTGTTGTTGAAGAAGATGTCGGCATAGCTCGGCGCGATAATCGCGCGGAAGCCGTACTCGTCCAGCGCCCAGGGCGCGTGCTCGCGGCTGGAGCCGCAACCGAAGTTCTCGCGGGCCAGGAGCACGCTGGCGCCCTGGTAACGCGGGAAGTTCAGGACGAAGTCCTTGTTCACCGGGCGCTTGGAGTTGTCCTGGTTCGGCTGGCCGACATCCAGGTAGCGCCACTCGTCGAACAGGTTGGGGCCGAAGCCCGTGCGCTTGATCGACTTGAGGAACTGTTTGGGAATGATCTGATCGGTGTCGACGTTGGCGCGATCCAGCGGAGCGACGAGACCGGTGTGTTGGGTAAAGGCTTTCATCTCGACTCTCCTTACTTGAGCAACTCGCGAACATCGACGAAACGGCCAGTCACCGCGGCAGCGGCGGCCATGGCCGGGCTGACCAGGTGGGTACGGCCACCGGCGCCCTGGCGTCCCTCGAAGTTGCGGTTGGAGGTGGACGCGCAATGCTCGCCGCTCTCCAGGCGGTCCGGGTTCATCGCCAGGCACATGGAGCAGCCCGGCTCACGCCATTCGAAGCCCGCCTCGATGAAGATCTTGTCCAGGCCTTCCTGTTCGGCCTGCTGCTTGACCAGGCCCGAGCCCGGCACCACCAGCGCCTGCTTGACGGTGGCGGCGACCTTGCGGCCCTTGGCAACGACGGCAGCGGCGCGCAGGTCTTCGATGCGCGAGTTGGTGCAGGAGCCGATGAACACGCGATCCAGCTGGATATCGGTGATCGCCTGGTTGGCGGTGAGCCCCATGTACTTGAGGGCGCGCTCGATGGAGCCGCGCTTGACCGGGTCGGCTTCGGCGGCCGGGTCCGGCACGCGCTGGTCGACCGGCAGCACCATCTCCGGCGAGGTGCCCCAGCTGACCTGGGGAATGATGTCGTCGGCACGCAACTCGACCACGGTATCGAAATGCGCGTCGGCATCGGACACCAGGTCGCGCCAGGCGGCCACGGCCTTGTCCCAGTCGGCGCCCTTCGGCGCGAAGGGGCGGCCTTCGACATAGGCGATGGTCTTCTCGTCCACGGCCACCAGGCCGACGCGGGCACCGGCTTCGATGGACATGTTGCAGATGGTCATGCGGCCTTCGACGGAAAGGTCGCGAATCGCGCTGCCGGCGAATTCCAGGGCATGGCCGTTGCCGCCCGCGGTACCGATCTTGCCGATCACGGCGAGGACGATGTCCTTGGCAGTGACGCCGGCGGGCAGCTTGCCCTCGACGCGCACCTGCATGTTTTTCATCTTTTTCGCCACCAGGCACTGGGTGGCCAGCACATGCTCGACCTCGGAGGTGCCGATGCCGTGGGCCAGGGCCCCGAAGGCGCCGTGGGTGGAGGTGTGGGAGTCGCCGCAGACCACGGTCATGCCCGGCAGGGTGGCGCCCTGCTCCGGGCCCACCACGTGGACGATGCCCTGGCGCACGTCGTTCATCTTGAATTCGAGGATGCCGAAGTCATCGCAATTCTCGTCCAGGGTCTTGACCTGGATGCGCGACACTTCGTCGGCGATGGCTTCGAGGCCACCCTGGCGCTCGGCGCGGGTGGTCGGCACGTTGTGGTCCGGGGTGGCGATGTTGGCGTCGATGCGCCAGGGTTTGCGGCCGGCCAGACGCAGCCCTTCGAAGGCCTGCGGCGAGGTCACTTCGTGGAGGATGTGGCGGTCGATGTAGATCAGCGACGAGCCATCGTCGCGGCGCTTCACCTCGTGAGCATCCCAGAGCTTGTCGTAGAGCGTCTTGCCGGCCATCGTCAGGTCCTCATCAGCTTGTTTCTGTGCGCAGGGGTCGAAAGCCCCTTTTGCTTGTGGGGACGATCCTAGGGGCTTGCATCGAATAACTCAAATTCATATTTTTTATCCAAAGGATTCCATTCTGGAATAGAAATAAGTTACAACCTTCAAGCCGCGAGCAAACCTCCGTACAGACCCGCTTGCGACTTGAAAATCTGCCGCCTGGAGCTCAAGAAATTGGATCTCGCCAGCCTCAATGCCTTCATTGCCATCGCCGAGACCGGCAGCTTTTCCGAAGCCGGCGAACGCCTGCACCTGACCCAGCCCGCGGTGAGCAAGCGCATCGCATCCCTGGAGCAGCAACTCAGCGTGCGCCTGTTCGACCGGCTCGGCCGCGAAGTGAGTCTGACCGAAGCCGGACGCGCCCTGCTGCCACGTGCCTACCAGATCCTCAATGTGCTGGACGACACCCGTCGCGCCCTGAGCAACCTGTCCGGCGACATCAGCGGCCGCCTGACCCTGGCCACCAGCCACCACATCGGCCTGCATCGCCTGCCGCCACTGCTGCGCGCCTTCACCCGCGCGTACCCGCAGGTGGCCCTGGACATCCAGTTCCTCGACTCGGAGGTGGCCTACGAGGAGATCCTCCATGGCCGCGTCGAGCTGGCGGTGATCACCCTGGCTCCGGAAACCGCGCTGCCGGTGCAGGCGGTGCCGGTATGGAACGACCCGCTGGACTTCGTCGCCGCGCCCGAGCATCCCTTGGCCCGCGACAAGACCATCTTCCTTCCCGACGTGGCGCGACATCCGGCGGTGTTCCCCGGCGGCAATACCTTCACCCATCACATCGTCCGCCGCCTGTTCGAGGCCGAGGGCCTGACGCCGAACATCGCCATGAGTACCAACTACATGGAGACGATCAAGATGATGGTCTCCATCGGCATCGCCTGGAGTGTGCTGCCGCGCACCATGCTCGACGACTCGGTGGTGCGCCTGCCGCTGCAGGATATCCAGCTGAGCCGCCAGCTCGGCTACATCCTGCATACCGAGCGCACCCTGTCCAATGCCGCCAAGGCCTTCATGGCCCTGCTCGACGCCCAGCGCGACGACCTTGCGTACCTGTGACGGCAAGGGCTAAGTTGAGCCGCACAGCATAAGAACAGGGTCGGAAGGCGAATTGCCAAGCGCGCCGGTCACCGACCCGTATATCTGCCCTACCGCCGGAAAGGGGCGCGCATGCGCAAAGCCAGTGACCCGAATCCCCCGCTTCCCCATATTCCAGCCCTCGACCCCGTCGCCTTCGAGCAATCCTGGCAAGACGCCCACAGCCTGCTGGCCGCGCTGAATGGCGCACAGCTGGGCGCCTGGTCCTGGGATATCGACACCGGCCGGGTCACCTGGTCCCGCGGCGCCCAGGCACTATTCGGCCTCGACCCGCACCGGCCGCTGAGCGAGCCGGTGGACTACATCCAGCTGATTCCCGAAGACGACCGCGGCGAGGTGCTGCGCCTGTTCCGCGAAGTCCTCGCCGGGCGCCAGGCCGAGCGCGCCATGCGCCACCGTATCCGCTGGCCCGATGGCAGCCTGCGCTGGCTGGAGATCAGCGGCAGCCTGCAGCCGGAGGCCGAAGGGCGGCGACGGATGATCGGCGTGATCCGCGACGTCACCCTGCAGCAGCAACGTGCCCAGGACCTGATCAGCTCGCAGCAGCGCTATTCCAGCCTGTTCCACCTGAGCCCGGACGTGGTGCTGCTGGTCCGCCTGACCGACAGTCTGATAGTCGAGGCCAACCAGCATTTCGAAGACGTGCTCGGCTGGCCGGCGGCCGAGACCATCGGCCATACCACCCTCGAACTGGGTATCTGGGTCGACCTGGAACAGCGCGAATGGCTGCACCACCATACCCGTGGCAATAGCGCGCCAGTGTCCCAGGAGGTCAAGCTGCGCACCCGCGCCGGCGGAATCCTCTACGGCGTGCTGTCGAGTCAGTACATCGAGCTGGAAGGCCAGCCCTACCTGATCAGCACCTTCCTCGACACCACCGAGCGCAAGCGCGCCGAGAACGCCCTGCGCAAGAGCGAGGAGAAGTTCGCCAAGGCCTTCCGTAGCACGCCCGAGGCGGTGGTGATCACCGATCGCACCAGCGGCCGCTTCATCGAGATCAACGCCGGCTTCGAGCGCCAGTTCGGCTGGAGCAAGGACGAGACCATCGGCCGCAGCTCCCTGGACCTGGGTATCTGGGAAGACCCAAGGCAGCGCCAGGCGATGCTCGACACCCTGCAGCAGGACGGCAGCCTCAGCGAGCTGGAAGTCAACTTGCGCTACCGTGACGGCACCCGCGGCACCTGCCTGCTCTACGGCGAGGAGATCGAGCTGGATGGCAACGCCTGCCTGGTACTGACCGCCCGCGACATTACCCGCCAGCGCGCCCAGGAGCAGGCCCTGAAGGAAAGCCAGGAACGCCTCAACCTGGCGCTGGAATCCGCCGACCTCGGCACCTGGGATTGGCATATCGCCAATGGCACCCTCTACGGCTCCGCCCGCGCCTCGGCCCTGCACGGCCTGGCCAAGGAGCCCTTCGAAGGCGAATTCCGCGACTTCTTCGTCTGCGTGCCGGAGGATGACCGCCAGAGCATGCGCCGGGCCTACCAGGAACTGCTGGAGGGGCGCGATAGCGAGTACCAGGTGACCTATCGCACGCGCTTCGCCAACGGCGAGGTTCACTACCTGGAAAGCACCGCCAGGCTCTATCGCGACGAGTCGGGCCGGCCGCTGCGGATGACCGGCATCCTCATGGATATCAGCGAACGGGTGCGCCGCGAGCAGCGCCTGGCGGCCTCGGAGGAGAAGTTCGTCACCCTGTTCCAGGCCAGCCCCGACCCCATCTGCGTCTCGCGTATCCGCGACGGCGTGTTCATCGAGATCAACCCCAGCTTCAGCGAAGTGTTCGGCTGGCAGCCGGAGCAGATCGTCGGTCGCAGCGCCCCGGAGGTGAATTTCTGGGCCGAGCCCGGCCAGCGCTTGCGGCTGTTCGGCGAGCTGCTGCGCGACCAGTGCCTGGACAACGTCGAGGCGCGCTTCCTGACCCGTGACGGCCGCCTGCTGACCTGCGTGGTGTCCAGCCGCTTCATCCGCGTCGAGCGCCAGCTCTGCATCACCACCACGTTCCGTGACATCACTGCGCGCCAGCAGGCCGAGGCGGCGCTCAAGGCCAGCCAGGAGAAGTTCGCCAAGGCGTTCCACTCCAGCCCCGACGCCATCACCATCACCGAGCGCGACACCGGCCGCTACATCGAAGTCAACGACGGCTTCTGCCGCTTAACCGGTTACCGCCCGGAGGATGTGCTGGGTCGCACCGCCGGCGAGATGAACATCTGGGCCAGGCCCACGGAGCGCGACCACCTGATCGAGCTCATCACGCGCAACGGTCGCGTGCACCACCTGGAGATGCTCGGCCAGCATCGCGACGGCAGCCAGAAGGCGGTGGAAGTCTCGGTCGAGCAGATCGAGCTGGACGGCACCCCCTGCCTGCTGCTTACCGCCCGCGACATCAGCGCCCTGAAGGACGCCCAGGCGCAAATCCAGCACCTGGCCTACCACGACCCGCTGACCAACCTGCCCAACCGCGCACTGCTGACCGATCGCCTGACCCAGCAGATCGCCCTGTTGCAGCGCCACGACATGCGCGGCGCCCTGCTCTTCCTCGACCTCGACCACTTCAAGCACATCAACGACTCCCTCGGTCACCCCCTGGGCGATGCGGTGCTGAAGATGGTCACCGCCCGCCTCGAAGCCAGCGTGCGGCTGGAGGACACGGTGGCGCGCCTGGGTGGCGACGAGTTCGTGGTGCTGCTCACCGGCCTGGAGGGCAAGCGTTCGGAGGTCACCCGCCAGGTGCGCATGATCGCCGACAAGCTGCGCAAGCTGCTGGCCGAACCCATGCTGCTGGAGGGTCACCGCCTGCAAGTCACCCCGAGCATCGGCATCGCTCTGATCCCGGACCACGGTGCCAGCCCGGCGGACCTGCTCAAGCGCGCCGACATCGCCCTGTACCGGGCCAAGGATTCCGGCCGCAACGCCATCCAGATGTTCCGCAGCACCATGCAGGATGCCGCCAGCGAACGCCTGCGGCTGGAGAACGACCTGCGCATGGCCCTGGCCCGCGGCGAGTTCGAACTGCACTTCCAGCCCCAGGTGGATGCCCGCAACAACCGGGTGATAGGCGCCGAAGCCCTGCTCCGCTGGCAGCACCCCACCCTGGGCCCGCAGTCGCCCGGGCAGTTCATCCAGGTACTGGAAGAAAGCGGGCTGATCCTCGATGTCGGCGCCTGGGTGCTGGCCGAGGCGTGCCATGTCTGCGAACAGCTGGTCGCCGAGGGTCTGGCCGAGGCCAGGGGCTTCAGCCTGTGCGTGAACATCAGCCCGCGACAGTTCCGCCAGAGCGACTTCGTCGAACGGGTCGAGCGCAGCCTGCAGAGTAGTCGCCTACCGGCGCAGATGCTGAAGCTGGAAATCACCGAAGGTATCGTCATCCAGAACCTCGACGACACCATCGGCAAGATGCGCCGGTTGAAAAAGCTGGGCCTGAGCTTCGCCATGGACGACTTCGGCACCGGCTATTCGTCTCTCACCTATCTCAAGCGCCTGCCGGTGGACGCCCTGAAGATCGACCAGTCCTTCGTCCGCGACGCCACCCAGGACCCCAACGATGCGGAAATCATCCGCGCCATCGTGGCCATGGCCCGCAGCCTGGGCCTGGAGATGATCGCCGAGGGCGTGGAGCGCGATGAACAGCTGGCCTTCCTCGAACAACAGGGCTGCCACCTCTACCAGGGCTACCTCTACAGCAAGCCGCTGCCCCTGGCCGAGTTCCGCGCCCTGTTGGCCCACAGCCGGCAACGGCCGACGCCGGTCTGAGGCCAGGTCTTGGCACCCGCCCATGAAAAAGGGCGCCCGCAGGCGCCCTCTTCCTTTCTCAGTGGATGACCATCAGCTTTCCAGCACGGCGCGATGCCCGTTGATCGGGATGCGCTTGGCCTTGGCTTCTTCCGGTACCACACGCATCAGGTCAATGTTCAGCAGGCCGTTCTGCAGCGCGGCGCCCTTGACCTCGATATGGTCGGCCAGGCGGAACGACAGCTTGAACGCACGCTGGGCGATGCCGTGGTGCAGGAAGGTGACTGCGGAGTCGTCGGTCTTCTCGCGCTTGCCGCCGCTGACCGCCAGCACGCCACGCTCTACCTGGAGTTCCAGGTCTTCTTCCTGGAAGCCGGCCACGGCGATGACGATGCGGTACTGGTCGTCTCCGTGTTTCTCGACGTTGTAGGGCGGGTAGGTGCTGCCGCCTTCATTGCGCAGGGCCGATTCGAACAGATCGTTGAAGCGGTCGAAGCCCACGGAATGACGGAACAGGGGGGCGAGGGAAAATGCAGTGCTCATGGTTATCTCCTGAATAATCAGCAAGTGTTTCAATGGCGGGACCCGGCTTCGGCATCCCGCATTACCTTAGATAGGGACGCTCGAAATCATTTCAAGTCCCAAGAACCTGTTCAGATCTCGCGAGCTAGAGAAGAACAGGCGAAACGACCAACAGGAGTAACAGCCGCAGGCTGGCCCGCAGGGCGAGCGAAGCGAGTCAAATGGCAGAGGACGCGGAGTTTACGAGTTGTAAATGAGCAGTCCGAAGCCAGTTTCAACGCAGTTATTCCGACGCGCAGCAGATCGCGAACAGGTTCGGAGGAAGGCCATGCAGAAAGTCATGCTTATCACCGGCGCCAGCCGCGGCATCGGCGCTGCCACCGCACGCCTCGCCGCCCAGCGCGGCTACGCCCTGGGCATCAACTACCGGCAGCAGCGGGAGGCGGCCGAGGCACTGGTGGGCGAGATCGAGGCCGGAGGCGGCCGTGCCCTGGCCCTTTGCGCCGACGTGGGCGATGAAGCCCAGGTGCTGCGCATGTTCGAAAGCCTGGACCGGGCGTTCGGCCGGCTGGACGTGCTGGTCAACAACGCCGGCATGCTGGAGCGCCAGATGCGCCTGGAAGACATGGACGTGGCGCGCCTGGAACGGGTACTGCGGGCCAATGTGGTGGGCAGCTTCCTCTGCGCGCGGGAGGCCATCAAGCGCATGTCGACCCGCCATGGCGGCCAGGGCGGCGCGATCGTCAACCTGTCCTCCATCGCCGCCCGCCTGGGCGCGCCCAACGAGTACATTGACTACGCGGCGGCCAAGGGCGCCATCGACAGCATGACCTTGGGGATGGCCAAGGAGCTGGCGGCGGATGGCATCCGCGTCAACGCCGTGCGCCCGGGCGTGATCCGCACCGAGATTCATGCCAGCGGTGGCGAGCCGGACCGGGTCGAGCGCGTGCGCCAGTCGGTGCCCATGGGGCGTGGCGGCGAAGCGGAGGAAGTGGCCAACGCGATCCTCTGGCTGGCCAGCGAGGAGGCTTCGTATACCAGCGGGACCCTGCTGGATGTGGGGGGTGGGCGCTAGCTCGACCCTCCCTGGCACCGGACACCGGAGCCGACCTGCAGTCGGCTTCGCGAATGAATTCGCCCCCACAGGAAAAGCATAACGCCCGCCCCTCGCGCGGATTGCCCCCTCTCCCTCTGAGCAGGTAGGTTGGGCTGAGCTCCGCGAAGCCCAACAGCCCAACAGCCCAACAGCCCAACTTCGGCGTTCAGGATCGCTGGGTCTCGCAGGCCAGGGTCTGCGGGACCGCTTCGCGGCTCTTTCGCGAACGAATTCGCTCCTACAGGACTGCGCGACGCCGTCAATCCTGCGCCACCACCACCATCCTGCCCTCGCGGGCCGCCCGGGCGATGGCCTCCACCACCCGCAGGTTCTGCAAGCCGTCGCGGACGCTCACCAGGGGTTCGGCCTCGCCGCGAATGACCTGGCAGAAATGCTCCAGCTGCAGCGCCAATGGGTCTTCGCGGTGCAACTCGGCCACCTCGCAGGTGAAGGGCTTCCACCAGGAGCGGTGCTCCGGCTGGTCGTAGCACTTCAGGCGCATGGTGGGCACGGCCAGTGAGCCGCCGGTGCCGGCGATCAGGTAGCAATCCTCGTCGTCGTAGCTGGGGTAGTCGCGATTCTCGCCGGAGGTCTGCTCCCAGCTGCGGGCGGATGCGGCCGTGTCGGAGAGCAGAAAGCTGCCCAGGGCGCCATTGGCGAAACGCAGGCTGATGGACACCGTGTCCTCCACCGGGAATCCACGAGTAGCGCTGGAGGCCAGGGCCTGGACCGCGACTATCTCGCCACACAGCGAGCGCAGGTTGCCGATCTCGTGGATCAGGTTGATCAGCACCGGGCCGCCGCCGGCCTCGCGGCGCCAGGGCGCGGCATCGAAATAGTCGTCCGGTTTGTAGAAGAGCGCGCTCCCCATCACCGCCACCAGCGCCCCCAGGCGACCCTGGCGGATGATCTCCCGAGCCTGGGCCAGGATCGGGCTGTGGGCGCGGTGATGCCCCACCAGCAGTGGCACCCGCGAGCCACGGGTTGCTGCCAGCAGCCGCTCGCCCTCTTCCAGGGTATGTGCCACGGGCTTCTCGACCAGCGCGGCGACGCCCGCCTGCAAGCAGGTCAAGGCCTGCTCCACATGCAGTTGGTTGGGCGTGGCGAGGATGATGCCGTCCGGCCGCGCCTGCTCGAACAGCGCCTCCAGGGAAGGGAACAGCGGCACCCCGGCCCGTTCGGCCACCGCTCGGGCCGCGGGTGCGGGGTCGATCAGGGCCACGGGTTCGCAGGAGCGGCTGGCCTGGAGGAGTTCGAGGTGGCGCTGGCCGATCAGGCCGGCGCCGGCAATGGCGATGCAGAGGCTGTTCATTTCGTTCGATCTGTTCCGGTGGTGGAAAGGGGCGATCGAAAGACTAATATTCACTATCGGATCTATAATCCGCCTCCATGAAAAATCAGAATGCGCTATTAGCGAATAATGACCCCTTCCTCCGCGACCTCTTGCTGTTCTGCAGCGTGGCGCGGCGTTCCAGCTTCGTCGCCGGGGCGACCGAACTGGGCATCTCCCCGGCCCACGTCAGCAAGCGCATCGCGATGCTGGAAGAGTCCCTCGGGGTCAGGCTGTTCAATCGCACCACGCGGCGGGTGAACATCACCGCCGACGGCGAGGCGGCCTTCGCCTGGGCACAGAAGATCCTCGAAGATGTGGAAGGCATGGTCGAGGCCCTGTCCGGGCTGCGCGGCGAACCGACCGGCGTGCTGCGCATCGCCACCAGCTTGCGCCTGGGACGCGACTACCTGTCGCCGGTGCTGTCCCTGTTGCGCCAGCGCTATCCGGGACTGGAAGTCTGGCTGGAGCTGCTGGACCGGCGGGTGGACTTGATCGGCGAGAACTTCGACATCGACCTGCGGGTGGGCGAGGTGCACGAGCCGCACCTGATTGCCCACAAGATCGCTGAAAGCTACCGCATGCTCTGCGCCGCGCCGGCTTACCTCGAGCGGCACGGCCAGCCGCGCACCCTGGCCGACCTGGCACAGCACGATTGCCTGCTGTTCCGCGAGCGCGATCTGGGCTTCGGCGTCTGGCGCCTGAGCGGCCCCAACGGCGAGGAAACGGTGAAGGTGACCGGCCCCATGGCCTCCAACCACAGCGACGTGGTGCGCCAGTGGGCCCACGAAGGCCACGGGGTGATCATGGCGTCGGTCTGGGACGCCGCGCCCAGCATCAAGGCCGGAAAACTGGTGCGGGTGCTGCCTGCCTATCGGCAGGCAGCCGATGTCTGGGCGGTGACCGCCGCCAGGGCTTCCGGCTCGGCCAAGGTGAAACTGTGCATCGACTTCCTTGCGGAACAACTGACCCGGGGCCCCCATGCCCTGGACACCCACCTCTGAGGCTGGGTCGACAAGCTCCGCCTCCTTGGCTAGACCTCTAGGCAGGTGGCCCCGTTGTCGCGTGGCCACGTCTGGCAGGGAGCTCTGACGTGACGCTGCAACCCCTGGAAACCCTTCTCGTGGCCGCCCTGGCATTGCTCCTGGGGCGTCTGGTCAATCGCCTGATTCCCGTGCTGTCTCGCTACAACATCCCGGAGCCGATCACCGGCGGCCTGGTGGTCTCCATCGGCCTGGCCCTGGCCGGCGCGGTGAGCGACTTCAGCGTGGAATTCGACACCACCATGAAGCCGGCCCTGCTCCTGGCCTTCTTCTCCGCCGTGGGGCTGTCGGCGGATCTGGCGATGCTCAAGCACGGCGGCAAGCGCCTGGCTCTATTCGTCATCGCCCTGATTCCCTTCCTCTTCCTGCAGAACATCCTCGGCATCCTGGTCGCCTGGGGCCTGGACATGCACCCGCTTATGGGGCTGGTGGGCGGCACCATTACCCTGGTCGGCGGCCACGGCACCGGCGCCGCCTATGCCGAGCGCTTCGCCGAAGTGAACAACCTGCAATCGATCATGGAACTGTCGATGACCGGCGCCACCCTCGGCCTGGTGGCTGGTGGGATCATCGGCGGCCCGCTGGCCCAATGGCTGATCAAGCGCCACAAGCTGGCCGGAAACGCCGCCCACGCCGGGCACCATGAGATTGCCGGCGACGACACCACCACGCCCGCCACTGCCGGCAACTTCCTCACCGTGCTGGCGGCCACCCTGGCGGCTCTGGTGGCCGGACAGGTGCTGGCCGGGCTGTTCGGCGAGGGCGCAGTCACCCTGCCGAGTTTCCTCTGGTGCCTGCTGCTGGGTGTCGCGATTCGCAACCTCCTGCCCCTGGTCGGCGTGCGGCTGAACGACGGCTCCATCGACCTGCTGGCCTCGGTGACCCTCTCGCTGTTCCTGGTGATCACCATGATGGCGCTCAACCTCGGCCACGTCGCCAGCGTGGCCGGCCCGCTGCTGCTGATGCTGGTCGCGCAGTCGGCGCTGGCCATGGTCTACGGCGCCTGGGCGGTTTACCGCTATACCGGCCGGGATTACGAAAGCGCGGTGCTCTCGGCGGCCTTCTGCGGCTTCGCCATCGGCGCCACGGCCACCGCCATCGCCAATATGCAGGCCATCGCCCACAAGTACGGGCCGGCGCCGGAGGCCTTCATCGTCGCGCCGCTGGTAGGCGCCTTCCTCATCGACCTGCTCAACGCGCTGGTGCTCACCGGCTTCCTGGCGTTGCCGGGAATGGGAGGTTGACCATGTTCCGTGCCCTGATGCTCGGCCTGCTGGCACTGACGCTGGCGGCCTGCTCCAAAGGCCCCGACCAGGCGACCCTGGAAACCGAAGTGCAGCAACGCCTGCAACAGGCCTTCGGCGCCAATGTGCTCGGCCTTGCACAGCTGGACCGGCGTGGATCGGCCAGCGACGTCAATGCCCCGCCCGGCGAAAAGCGCCTGGTGATCTACTTCGATAGCACCCTCGAAGTCGAACGCGACCAGGACTTCGGCTCCTGGGATTCCCCCGGCGTCGCCAGCCTGATCAGCGCCCTGGGCGCGGGCCCGCGCGGCCTGTCCGGAATCCGCAGCGGCGGCAACAAACAGGGCGACCTGCTGCTCGCCCACGGCAGCCTGATCTACCGCCAGGTGGAGGGTGGCTGGCAGGCGGTGGTGCCCCAGGGCTTCAAAGCCCCGCCGGCACCCGAAACCATCGAGCCGGGCGTGGGCCAGACCCGCGAGCAACTGGTGGCGGCCATGAGCACAGCGCTCAACCTCTCGCCCGGCGGCACCGGGGTGAAGGAGCGGGCCATCATCTCCGACGAGGTGAGCCGTGCAGTGAGCAATATCCAGGGCCGGCTGAGCCGCCTGCAGAAGGGCTTCCCCCTGGCCGGTGGACCCGCTGCCGGACAATACGCGCGCCTGGCCCAGGCCATGACCAGCCTGCTGCACCCCAAAGGCCTGCAACTGATGCCTCTGAATACCGAGGGCGGCCTGGACAACCTGCGCATGCTGCGCCGGGGCGACGTAGTGCTGGCCCTGTCCCAGAGCGACATGGCGCAGCTGGCGGTCAACGGCAGCGGCCCCTTTGCCGAGACCGGCCCCTACTCCAGCCTGCGCGCCCTGGCCAGCCTCTATCCGGAACCGGTGCACGTGCTGGTTCGCGGAGACAGCCCGGTGCGCGACCTGGCCGGCCTGCGCGGCAAGCGGGTCAACCTTGGCCAGCCGGGCTCCGCCTCGCGGGATACCGCCCTGGCCGTGCTGGCAGCCCACGGCATCAGGCCCGAGGACCTGGCCGAAGCCGCCAGCCTGGATCTGCAGCAGGCCCTGACCGCCATTCGCGATAGTCGGTTGGACGCCACCCTGCAGGTAATCGGAGCCCCCGCCGACAGCATCCGCGCCGCCAGCGAGGCCATGCAGCTGCGCCTGCTGCCCCTGGAGGAATCCGCCATACGCCAACTGGAAGCTAGCCGCCCCGGTACTTTCGCCACCCAGGTGGCGGCCGGGACCTACCCCAACCAGACAGCGCCCGTGCCCACCCTGGCCGTGAGCGCCCTGCTGCTCTGCGACGAAAAACTCAGCGCGGGCGAGGTCGACCAGCTGGTGCGCCAGCTGTTCGCTCCGGACAACGACTGGTTGGCCGCCGGCAGCATCCAGGGCGAGCAACTGTCACCGGCCAACGCCCGGCGCGGCCTGGCCATTCCCCTGCACGAAGGCGCACTGCGCACCCTGGGCCAGCCGCAAGAGCCCACCCCGTAGGGTAGGCCGGGCGGCGATCCGCTTCAGCCCACCGCCGAGATCGATCGTCGGCCGAAGTCAGGGCACATAGCCGCTTTCCATGACATCCCGGTAGGCCGCGGCGAAGGCATGCCAGTCCTCTTCCGGCATCGGCTTGTGCAGCTGCTTGAACTGCTCGTAGTCATGCTTGGCGGCGCTGTAGCTGGTCAACCGGTGACAGCTCTTGGCCAGGCCGAGCAAGGCGATCTCCACCTTCTTTTCCCGCCCGCCCGTTACCTTGACGAAGATGTTCTTCGGGTACAGGCGGCCATGCTCCCAGCCGCCGAGGTGCATGCGTCCCACGGTGTTGGCCAATTGCTGGAGCAACTGCTGGTTGAGCTCCGCCGGCACCGGTTCGGCATACCACTCTTCGAGGCTGCGGAAGCCGTCCAGGCTTTCGGTGATGAGCAGGGCCTGCCATTCGGTCTCGGTCTTGCGCGCCGCGCTGAACACCACCTTGGGTACGCGGATGCCCAGCCGCGCCAGAGCCTGCAGCGCCTGCAGCTCGTGGAGGATGGTCGGCTGGCCGAAGGGATGGACCATGGAGCGGTGGAAATGATTGATCTGGCGCTTGCTGTAGAGCAACTGGCCATCCGGCGTGTGCAGCCGCTGGATGCCGCTTTCCCCGCTGTAGAGCTGATCCTGGGACTCGAACCACTCGCCGTAGGTGTCCCACCACTTGTCGAAGTTGGCGTCCTCGGTGGCGCTGTCGTGCCTGAACCACTGGGTGTTCATCGGAGCACCTCCTCGCGGAGCACGACCGCCCCGCAGGGTTACTGCCAAGGCAACCCTTCGCGGGCCGCCGCCTGAGGCCGGGAACCTGACCCCCTGGAATTCAACTTAGCGCCCTTTTGCACCTTTTGCCGGCGCGTTTACAGGCACCTGGGGGTCGAATCCAGACAACTCCCGGTACGGCATTGGACCTATGGTGACGGACCTTTCATCAGATCGATTGGAGCTGACATGTCTGATTTCATCACCGTTCTGCGCGAAACCTGCCCCACTCCGGTCCTGGATGCCACCAAGTGGAAACGCATCGGCGGCGATCCGCACACCGTGAACCTCAATGCCTACCTCTCCAAGGATGGCAGCAAGATCATGGGCACCTGGATCTGCACCCCGGGCAAGTTCGAGGTGAACTACGAGAAGTGGGAGTACTGCCACTTCCTCGACGGCTATTGCATCATCACCCCGGAAGGCGAGCAGCCGCTGCACCTGAAGGCCGGTGACGTGTTCGTGATCGAACCCGGCATGAAGGGCACCTGGGAAGTGGTGGAAACGGTGCGCAAGTACTTCGTCTTCGCCTGACTCCGCTCTCGAATTCCGTAGGGTGGGCTTCAGCCCACCATCGTGGGCCAGCGTGGGCTGAAGCCCACCCTACGAGGCTGCGACGCCGCAAACAGAAGGCCGGGCATTTGCCCGGCCTTTTCTTCGTCTGCCGATCAGGCCTTGTAGCGTGCGGCGGCCTTCGACAGCGACAGGTTCGGCGCCATCTGGAAGCGCGCGGCGGTGAAGCGCTCCCAGTCAGCCTGCTCCGGCAGCGAGGGGATGGTCACCAGCTCGCCCTGGTCCAGGCCAGCCAGCGCCGCATCGACCATCTCGTCCACGTCCATGAGGATTTCCTGGGGAATGTTGTCGATACCGGTGCCCGAGCGCTCCCAGATCTCGGTACGGGTCGCCCCTGGCAGCACCACCTGGACGCGCACGCCCTTGTCCCGCACTTCCTGGTTCAGCGACTGGCTGAGGTTGAGCACGTAGGCCTTGGTGCCGCTGTAGGTGCCATTGAACATTTCCGGCGCCAGGGCCAGCACCGAGGCGATGTTGATCAGTGTGCCACGCCCCTGGGCGACGAAATTCGCGGCCGCGGCGGCAGCCAGGTGGGTCACGGCCACCACGTTGAGCTGGATCATCGCGTCGAAGCGGTCCAGGTCGGTATCCAGCAGGCTGCCGCTGATGGCCACGCCGGCGTTGTTCACCAGCAGGCTGATGGCTGCATCACTGCGCAACCGTTGCGCCACGCGATTCAGGTCGGCCCTGTCGGTCAGGTCGGCCTTCATCACCTCCACCTTCACCCCGGCCTGCTCGCGCAGCTCTGCCGCCAGGGCTTCCAGGCGGGCCTGATCACGGGCGACCAGCAACAGGTCGTAGCCCCGCTCGGCCAGGCGCCTGGCATAGGTGGCACCGATGCCGGTGGACGCGCCGGTGATCAGGGCAACGCCTTGGTGCTTCTGTTCGCTCATGGTTCTGTCTCCAGGCAATGACTCGGGGATTCGAGTGAGGAACTTAAATTACACTCGTAATATTACAAGCGCAATATCTCTCATCCACCACTCGTCGTTCCAAGAACCTGAAAGGTTCCGGATGCCCTTCAGCCGCCTTGTGACGAAGCGGGAACCTCAGCGGCGCGTGCGACCGCAGGCGGCCCCGGCTGGGCGAGGGTTGGCGACGGCTCCGCGATGGCGGACGGGGAGTCCGCCGCCTCCGGGCTCATCGCCCGGCGAAAGCCCTTGATGGCCTCGCCCAGATCGGGGCCGAGGGTCTTGAGGCGTTTGGTGCCGAACAGCAGTACGGCGACGACGATGATGACCAGCCAGTGCTTCCAGTCGGTGATGCCCATGGGCTCGCTCCTCGCGGGAATTCAGGGAAATGCTGGGCGGGCACCGGTGTGGAAACCCGCCCGCCGCATCATTGGTTCAGCCAGGGATAGCGCGCGGAATCGCGGCCGCCGTAGTCCGGGTCGAGGTAGATGAAGCAGCGCTGGATCTTCCAGTCGCGGATCTCGAACACGTCGCACCAATGGCCCGCACCCCAGCCGGGTACGCCGGCGCGCCAGGGGCCGTCGACATGCTCGCCGTGACTGGTGCCCTCGCAGACCACCAGGTCGCTGCCTGAGAAGATCCAGTTGAAGTGCGAGTAGTCATGGGTGATCGACTTGAGGCGGCTACCGAGGTCGCCGAACATCTTGCCGATCTGCTCGCGGCCGGTGGCCAGGCCCCACTTGGGAAACAGCACCTGGGCGTCTTCGGCGAAGAGGTCGAGGATGCTGCCACCCGTGGAGGTGATACCGCCGTTGTCGAAGGCTTTCAGGTATTCCAGCGCCACCGACTTGCGCTGCTCGTCGGTCATGGTCTGTGTGCTCAGCATGGGAGTCTCCGGTTCGCGAAAATGGATCAGTGTAGGGACTGGACGTACTGGATAATCCGGGCGCGCTTGGCCGGGTCATCCTGGAAGTAGGTCATGGCGTTGCCCGGCGCCACGGTCTGGGTGTCGGTCAGCCAGGCATCGAGCAGCTGGTTGTCCCAGGTCTTGTCTGCCATGGCCTGGCGGAAGCCCTCGGAGTAAGTGAAACCGGCCGCGCCGCCCGCCTTGCGGCCGATCAGGCCGTACAGGTTCGGACCCTGGCCGTGGGGCTCTCCCTGCTTGAAGGTGTGGCAGACCGCGCAGTGGTTGCTGGTCAGCTTTTCGGCCAGGGCCAGGTCGTCGGCCTGGGCCGCGCCGGCGGCGCCAAGGAACAGGAGGCCCAGGGCCAGCTCGCGTTTGAAGGGATTGCGCATCGTGATTGCCTCGCGGATACGGCGGCCGGGTCAGGCCTTCTTGGATTCGAGATGGGCCTTGTTCGCCGCACGGTAGGCGAAGGCCAGGATCGGGCCGAGGGTTGCGCCGCCGGCCCAGTAAGCGCGGCCGGATGCCGAGGCGACGCAGTTGCCGACACCGTAGAGCCCCGGGATGGGTTGGTTGGCGTTGTCCAGCACCTGGCCGTGGGAGTTGGTTTTCGGACCGCCCTTGGTATCAAGGTTGCCGCCGGTGATCAGCGCCGCGTAGTACGGCCCCTCCCCCGCCAAAGGGTGCAAGGTGGGGTTGGCGGAGTTCTCGCCCGGCTTCACGCTGCCATTGAAGAGCTTTTCGACGGTCAGCTCACCGCGTTGGAAGTCGCTGTCCTTGCCGGCCTTCGCCAGAGCGTTGAAGCGCGCGACGCTGCCCTTCAGGTTGTCGAGGAAGTCAGCAGCGAGCGTCAGCCCGCCGGTCTCGGAACGGTATTTCTCCAGACGCTCTTCGATGGCCTTGGCCAGGGCTTCTAGGGTGTCGCCCTTGATCACATGGCGGTCGTTGGCGCCCGCCGGGACGATGGGCGAGCCGTACTCGTCGCTGGCGCAGTAGGTCTGGGCGCGCTGGTCCCAGATGGAAATCATCACCAGGTTGGGGTACTCGGCCCTGCTGCCATCCCACTGGAAGAAGGTGGGCACCAACTCGTTGTAGACGGTCTTCTCGTTCACCACGCGCTTGCCGTACTTGTTCACCATCAGCATGGAGTCGCCGGTCATGGTGAAGATCCCGGACATGGACCCGTCCCTGGCCACGGCCTTCTCCAGCAGGATCGGGCAGGACCAGGCGTAGTTCATGTTGCGCAGCTGCACACCGAGTTCGCTGGCGATGCGGATGAAGTCACCCTCGTTGGTCAGGGCCGCGCAGCCACCATAGACCGGGGCATTGAGGAAGTTGCGACGCAGCTCCGGGTCGTGGGTGAAGCCGCCGCTGGCGAAGATCACCGCCTTGCGGGCGCGCACCCGCAGACGAGTGCCCTCCTCGGTTTCCACCTCGACACCGATGGCGGCGCCCTGGTCGTTGGTGATCACCTTCGCCACCCGGTGGCCGGTGCGAATCACCACGCCGTCGCGGCGGGCCGCTGCGGTCAGGGTGCGGATCGCCACGCGGCCGCCGTCGGACATGCTCGGGCGCGCATCCCGGGGCACCAGCACGCGGCCCTTGGAGGCCTTGTCCTCGGGCAGCTCGCACCAGTAGTCCGGCACGTCGGCGCAATGACGGTAGGGCAGCGCATCCTTCTCGGCCAGCAGGTCCGCCGCGGGCGCGGCGCTGTCGTAGATGGCCTCGCACATCTCGTATTCCCATTCGCTCAAGCCCAGTCTCAGCAGCGCAGGGTCATAGGACTGCGGCCGGGTGAGACGGGCGACATAACGCAGGAAGTCGGGCTTGGGGTCGCTCATGCCGGCATCGCGCATGGCCTTGTTGTTCGGCACCCAGTACCAGAACGCGGCCTTGGCAGCGGTGCCGCCTGGGCTCGCGGCCTTTTCCAGGATGACCACATCGTTGCCCAGCCAGCGGGCGAACAGGGCGGCAGGCAGGCCGCCCCCTCCCCCGCCGCAGACCACGATGTCGTGTTCGCTGTCGAATGGCTCGCCTTCCGCGCTGGCCTTGCCGACCGCCAGCCCGCCAAGGGCCATGGCCGCGGTGCCGGCGCCGGCGGCCTTGATGAAGTTGCGTCGGGAGGTGGCGAGTTTCTGTTGTTCGTCGTTCATGGTCGACTCTCCAGGTGCGATGAAGGCCCCTGGCGGTATGCCGGGGCGCGTCGGGAAATGGGAAAAGGCGAGGCGCCGGGCGGGTTACCAGTAGTGCCAGAGCTGCAGGAACACCCCGTCGGTCACGGTGGTGTTACGGCCATGCACGCCCTTGGAGTAATGCAGCGAGACCTGGTCCCACATCTTCTGCGCATACAGGCTCTGGATGCCCGGCTTGAGCTGGAACAGCACGCCGGCACCCAGGGCGGTCTCGTTGGATTCGGAGCTGGGGATGACGTCGCCCCAGCGATCGTCGGACTCCCGGGTCTTCTGGTGGTCGTAGCTGAGGAACGGCGTCATCTGGTAGGTGGGCCGGTCGAGCACGTTGTAGCCAAGGCGCAGGTTGGCGTGGAAGGTATCGCCCGGCTCGGTGCCATGGGGGCCATCGCCACGGAGGATGCCGCCCACCAGCAGGTCGACGTTCACTCGCCCGAACCACTCGTTGTAGAAGAGCGACGGCCAGAGGGAATAGGTATCGCTGCTGACCGAGTCGGCGCCAACCGGCAGCTGCACGTAAGCCTGTGCGCCCAGGGTGCGCAGTGGCGTGGGGTTGTACCAGACGAGGCCGCCGACCAGGGGATCGCCCAGGCCGCTGACGCGCACGCCGTTGCCCCGCACCGCCACTTCCGGCACGGTGATGCTGGCGATGAAGCCGTTGTTCGGCAGGCCGTCGACCTTCCAGTAATGCAGCAACGAGGACAGGCCGACGTAGGTGTCGGTGCCGCTGCCCTTGACCTTGTCGCCGTCGTCGTCGAAGCGCTCGCTGTCGTCGTTCCACTGGACGTACTGGCCGAAGGAGTCATAGGGCTCGGTGAAGTCCGAGCTGAACTGGAAGCTCTGCGGCCGGTTGCCCGCAAAGGGGATCCCCGAGGCCTGGGCTTGCGGGTGCGGAAGGAGGCTGGCACCCAGCATCAAAGTGCTCAGTGCCATCGAAGGGGCCCTGCTGTTTACTAAGCGCATTCAGGACATTCCTGCTGTTGTTCTTGTTTTCGGGACGAAGCGCTCCCGTTTGCGCGACCTCGCGGGCCGAGCAATGGGGCATCTGCAATCGGTTGCGGTGCGGTGCGGGACCGGCGTCAGGCGCCGCTTTCGCGCACGGTCAGGCGGTGGTGCAGGTGGATGCCGACCAGGGTTCGCAGGGCAGGCGCGCTGGAGCGGGAGTCGTGCAGAATCGAACGGGAGCGAGGTGAGTGAGGACGCATGGCATTGACCTTGTTGTTATTCGTTCGCCTGTGGCCGTCGGCAGTGACATGCGGAGGAAGGCAGCCCGCTTGCCCTGTCGGAGCCGATGCGTGGGGCGGATCGGCTCGTGCGGCTGGGGCACGCTACAAAACGCCCTCATCGGCAACAATGCCGCTTTTGCCGATATGAGTGTTCGCGAGTCGAGAACAATCAGGTATCGCTGCCAGGCTCGGGGCGCGCGGCCAGCAGGGACGGGGCTTCTGTGCAATGAGGCGGTGGCAAGGAGGGAATGGGAACGCGTGCGTGACGGCCGATAATCGCCCGGATTCCCAAATCCAGCACCCGTGGGGCTGCAACCTGGTCTTGTGGGAGCGACTTCAATCAATCGATCAGCCAGGTCGGGAACCCAATGATTCTCGCGCCCGTCGCGCATTCCGGCGCCAGGCACAGATCGCCCGGCAACGCCTCCAACATAGTTGGGCTTGGCGGGGCTCTGCCCAACCTATTCTTGCGGCACAAAGAAAAACGCCGCAGTCATGAGACTGCGGCGTTTTCAGTTGCGGCGCTGGATCAGTCGTCCAGGCCGAGGGCGGCGAAGGCTTCGAGGATCTTGTCCTGCACTTCTTCGATGCTGAGGCTGGTGGAATCCAGGATCAGTGCGTCTTCGGCCGGTTTGAGTGGCGCCACCGAGCGCTGGCTGTCGCGCTCGTCGCGCTCCTGGATTTCCAGCAGCAGGGAGGCTTGGTCGGCTTCCATGCCCTTGCCCTTGAGCTGCAGGTAGCGACGGCGGGCGCGCTCCTCGGCGCTGGCAGTGAGGAAGATCTTCAACTGCGCCTGGGGGAAGACAACGGTGCCCATGTCGCGGCCATCGGCGACCAGGCCGGGGGCTTCGAGGAAGGCGCGCTGGCGTTGCAGCAGGGCTTCACGCACCACCGGCAGCGCGGCGACCTGGGAGGCGCCGGCGCCCACCTGTTCGGAGCGAATCACGTCGGTGACGTCCTCGCCTTCCAGGATGATGCGCTGGCCACCACCGGCCTTGGCGTTGAACTGCACGTCCAGATGCGCCGCCAGGACCTTGAGGGATTCCTCGTTGGTCAGGTCGACGCCGTGGTTGCGCGCGGCGAAGGCCAGCAGGCGGTACAGCGCACCGGAGTCCAGCAGGCGCCAGCCCAGGCGCTTGGCCAGCAGGCCGGCGACTGTGCCCTTGCCGGAGCCGCTGGGTCCGTCGATGGCGATCACGGGCACGATGGCGCTCATGCCTTGCCCTCTTCCGCAACGCGGATGCCGACCTGGGCCGCGAGGCCGAGGAAGTTCGGGAAGGAGGTAGCGACGTTGGCACAGTCATGGATGCGGATCGGCGCGCTGGCGCGCAGGGACGCGACGCTGAAGGACATGGCGATGCGATGGTCGCCATGGCTCCAGACTTCGCCGCCACCCATGGGGCCGCCTTCGATGACGATGCCGTCCGGAGTCGGTTCGGCCTTCACGCCCAGGGCCTGCAGGCCGTCGGCCATGACCTGGATGCGGTCGGACTCCTTCACCCGCAATTCCTCGGCGCCGCGCAGCACGGTGCGGCCTTCGGCACAGGCGGCAGCGACGAAGAGCACGGGGAATTCGTCGATGGCCAGCGGCACCAGGTCCTCGGGGATGTCGATACCCTTCAGCTTGGCCGAACGCACACGGATGTCCGCCACCGGTTCGCCGCCCACTTCACGGACGTTCTCCAGGGTGATGTCGCCGCCCATCAGGCGCAGGATGTCGATCACGCCGGTACGGGTCGGGTTGATGCCGACGTGCTCCAGCAGCAGCTCGGAGCCTTGGGCGATGCTGCCGGCCACCAGGAAGAAAGCGGCCGAGGAGATATCCGCCGGCACTTCGATACGGCAGGCGCTGAGCTTGTGGCCGCTCTCGACAGTGGCGGTGTTGCCGTCCACCTTCACCGGGTAGCCGAAGCCTTGCAGCATGCGCTCGGTGTGGTCGCGGGTCGGTGCCGGCTCGCTTACCGAGGTTTCGCCGGCGGCGTAGAGGCCGGCGAGCAGCAGGCAGGATTTCACCTGGGCGCTGGCCATCGGCATTTCGTAGCTCATGCCGCTGAGGCGCTGGCCACCGCGGATGGTGAGCGGCGGACGGCCTTCGGCGCCGGTTTCGATGACCGCGCCCATTTCGCGCAGCGGCTTGGCCACGCGGTTCATCGGGCGTTTGGACAGCGAAGCGTCACCGGTCAGGGTGGTGTCGAAGTGCTGGGCCGCCAAGAGGCCGCTGAGCAGGCGCATGGAGGTGCCGGAGTTGCCCAGGTAGAGCGGGCCGGGCGGTGGCTTCAGGCCGTGCAGGCCGACGCCGTGGATGGTCACGCGGCCGTGGTGCGGCCCCTCGATGACCACGCCCATGTCGCGGAAGGACTGCAGGGTCGCCAGGGCGTCCTCGCCTTCGAGGAAGCCTTCGACCTCAGTGGTGCCTTCGGCCAGGGAGCCGAGCATGATCGAACGGTGGGAAATGGACTTGTCGCCCGGCACGCGGATGCGCCCGGCAAGTTGGCCACCCGGCTGCGCCAGGTAAATCAGGTCGTTGTTGTGCATGGCGTCCACATAGGCCCTACGGGCCAGGATTTTGCTGAAATGCTCGCGGGCGAAGCGGGCGCGGGTGAACACGCCCAGCAATTCATGCCCATCCCCTGCGTCGACCGCGCCGCGCAGGGCGTCGAGGTCGGCGCGAAAAGCGTCCAGGATGCGCAGCACCGCCTCGCGGTTGGCGAGGAAGATGTCATGCCACATCACCGGGTCGCTGCCGGCGATCCGCGTGAAATCGCGGAAGCCGCCAGCGGCGTAACGGAAAATCTCCAGGTTCTCGCTGCGCTTGGCCAGCGAGTCGACCAGGCCGAATGCCAGCAGGTGCGGCAGGTGGCTGGTCGCGGCGAGCACCTCGTCATGGTGCTCGACTTCCATGTGTTCTACATCTGCACCCAGGGCGCGCCAGAGCTGGTCGACGTGCTGCAGGGCGTTTCTGTCGGTGTTCTCCAGCGGCGTGAGTATCACCTTGTGACGGCGGAACAGGCTGGCGTTGGCCGCCTCCACTCCGCTCTTCTCCGAGCCGGCGATGGGATGACCGGGCACGAAGAGCGCCGGCATGCCATCGAAGACCCGGCTCGCAGCGCGCACCACATTGCCCTTGGCGCTGCCGACGTCGGTCAGTATCGCGTTGCCCAGTTCCAGGCGGGCCAACTCGGCCAGGAGTTTTTCCATCGCCAGGATAGGCACCGCCAGCTGGATCACATCGGCACCGCGACAGGCAGCGGCGAGGTCGGCCTCGCAACGGTCGACCACGCCGGTTTCCACAGCGATGCGGCAGGACTCCTGGTCCTTGTCGACACCCACCACTTCGGCGAACAGCCCCTTCTCGCGCAGCCCCTTGGCAAAGGAGCCGCCGATCAGGCCGAGGCCGATCACCACCAGGCGCCCGAAGATAGGCGCGCCCTGTTGCACGGACATGACATCAGCCACGGCCGAGCACCTTGGCCAGGGCCTCCAGGCAGCGGGCGTTCTCTTCGGGCAGGCCGATGGAGATGCGCAGGAAAGTAGGCATGCCGTAGCCGGCCACGGGGCGCAAGATCACGCCTTCTTGCAGCATGGCCTGGTTGATCGGCGCGGCATCGCGGCCGAAGTCGACGGCGATGAAGTTGCCCTTGGAGGGAATCCAGCCGAGGTCCAGGGCGCGGCAACCGGCTTCCAGCTGGGCCATGCCAGCATCGTTGACGCGACGGCTCTCGGCCAGGTAGTCGGCATCCTCCAACGCCGCACAGGCGGCCGCCAGGGCCAGGCTGTTGACGTTGAAAGGCTGGCGCACGCGGTTCAGTACATCCGCCACCTGGGCGCTGGACAGGCCGTAGCCGACCCGCAGCGCGGCCAGGCCATAGGCCTTGGAGAAGGTGCGTGAAACCAGCAGGTTCGGGTAACGGGCCAGGTAGTCGAGCCCGTCTGGCAGTTCATCGCCCTCGGCGTACTCGATGTAGGCCTCGTCCAGCACCACCAGGACGTTCTCCGGAACCTTGGCGAGGAAATCCTCCAGGGCTTGCGGACCGAACCAGGTGCCGGTGGGGTTGTTCGGGTTGGCGATGAACACCACGCGGGTATCGGCATCGATGGCCGCCAGCATGGCCGGCAGGTCATGACCGTAGTCCTTGGCCGGAACCACCTTGCCGGTGGCGCCCACGGCCTGGGTGGCAATGGGATAGACGGCGAAGGCGTGCTGGCTGAACACGGCGTTCAGGCCCGGTGCCAGGTAGGCGCGGGCGACCAGGTCGAGGATGTCGTTGGAGCCGTTGCCCAGGGTGACCTGGGCCGGGGTCACGCCGCAGCGCTCGGCCAGGCGGCGCTTGAGTTCGAAGCCGTTGCCATCCGGGTAGCGGGTCAGCTCGGACAGTTCGTTGCGAATCGCCTCCAGCGCTTTGGGGCTCGGACCCAGCGGGTTTTCGTTGCTGGCGAGTTTGACGATGCCGGCAGGATCGAGGTCCAGCTCGCGGGCCAGTTCATCCACCGGCTTGCCGGGCACGTAGGGCGAAAGTTTCTGCACGCCCGGCTGGGCAAGGGCGAGGAAGTCACAGCTCATAAGCAATGCTCTTGGTTCCTGTGGTCGCGATGATCGTTGTCGATTCGCTGCGGTTCAGGTCATGGCCGTTCATTACGCGCCCGGCCCTTCCAGAAATCGATGGTGTCGAAGGTAGTCATGTATCTGCTGGACCGCCGTCTCCACGCTCAGGTCAGTGGTATCGAAGGTCAGCTCGGCCGCCAGTGGCTTCTCGAACGGTGAGTCCAGGCCGGTGAAATCCTTCAGCAGACCCGCGCGCGCCTTGCGATAGAGCCCTTTCGGATCACGCTGCTCGCAGACATCCAGAGGGGTATTGACGAAGACCTCGACGAAGCGTCCCGGAAGCAGTTGGCGGATCGCGTCGCGGTCGCTGCGAAAGGGCGAGATGAAGGCGGCGATGACGATCAATCCTGCGTCGACCATCAGCGCCGCGACTTCGCCGACCCGGCGGATGTTTTCCTTGCGGTCCTGCGCGGTGAAGCCCAGGTCGCCGTTCAGGCCATGGCGCAGGTTGTCGCCATCGAGCAGGTAGGTGTGCCGGCCCTCGCTGTGCAACCGACGCTCCAGGGCGTCGGCCAGGGTCGACTTGCCCGCGCCGCTGAAGCCGGTGAGCCAGACGAGGCACGGTTCCTGCTGCTTGAGGCTGGCGCGTTGGCCACGGCCCACCAGCAAGGAGCGCCACTCGACCTGACGGCTGCCGTCCACTAGAGCACCGCTTTCGGGTAGGAACCCAGCACCTTCAGGGCAACGGCTTCCTGGTTGATCTTCTCCAGAACGTCCTTGATCAGCGGATCGCGATGGTGGCCGACGAAGTCGATGAAGAACACATAGGTCCACTTGCCGCTACGGGACGGGCGGGTCTCGATGCGGGTCAGGTCGATGCCGTTGTTGTGGAAAGGCACCAGCAGCTCATGCAGGGCGCCAGGCTTGTTGCGCATGGAGACGATGATGGAGGTCTTGTCGTCGCCGGTCGGCGGCACTTCCTGGCTGCCGATGATGAGGAAACGCGTGGAGTTGTCCGGACGGTCCTCGATCTTCTCGCAGAGCTTGGTCAGGCCGTAGAGGCTGGCCGCCATGTCACCGGCGATGGCCGCCGAGTTCCACTCGCTCTTCACCCTTTTCGCGGCGTCGGCGTTGCTGGACACCGCCACGCGTTCGACGTTCGGGTAATGGGCGTCCAGCCACTTGCGGCACTGGGCCAGGGACTGGGCGTGGGAGTAGATGCGGGTGATGTTGTCGGTCTTGGTGGTATCGCCCACCAGCAGATGGTGGTGGATACGCAGCTCCACTTCACCGCAGATGACCATGTCGTGCTCGAGGAAGCTGTCGAGGGTGTGGTTCACCGCGCCCTCGGTGGAGTTCTCCACGGGCACCACGCCGAAGTTCACCGCACCGGCGGCGACTTCGCGAAAGACTTCGTCGATGGCCGCCATCGGCGCGCTGATCACCGCATGGCCGAAATGCTTGAGCGCCGCGGCCTGGGTGAAAGTGCCCTCGGGGCCGAGGTAGGCGACCTTGAGCGGCTGCTCCAGGGCGAGGCAGGAGGACATGATCTCGCGGAACAGCCGCGCCATCTCTTCGTTGTCCAGCGGGCCCTTGTTGCGGTCCATGATGTGCTTGAGCACCCAGGCCTCGCGCTCGGGGCGGTAGAAGACCGGCGTCTCGCCCGCGGGCAGGGACTGCATCTTCACCCGCGCCACGTCCTGGGCGCAGCGAGCGCGCTCGCTGATCAGCTCGAGGATCTTCTCGTCGAGGTTGTCGATGCGTACCCGCAGCGCCTTGAGTTCTTGCTCGGACATCAGCCGTGCTCCTTCTCGAACTCCGCCATATAGGCCACCAGGGCTTCCACCGCGTCGAGACCGACCGCGTTGTAGATGGAGGCGCGCATGCCGCCCACCGAGCGATGGCCCTTGAGATTCAGCAAGCCACGGGCGTCGGCGCCAGCCAGGAAGGGTTTGTCCAGGCGCTCGTCGGCCAGGCGGAACGGCACGTTCATCCAGGAGCGGGCGTTTGTGGCGATGGGGTTGGCGTAGAACTCGCTCTTGTCGATGACGCCGTAGAGCAGGTCCTTCTTCGCCTTGTTGCGCAGCTCCATGGCCTCGACGCCGCCCTGCTCCTTGAGCCACTCGAAGACCAGGCCCGAGAGGTACCAGGAGAAGGTGGCCGGGGTGTTGTACATGGAGCCGTTATCGGCGGCGACCTTGTAGTTGAGCATGGTCGGGCAGGTGGTGCGGGCGCGGCCGAGCAGGTCCTCGCGGACGATGACCACCACCAGGCCGCTGGGGCCGATGTTCTTCTGCGCGCCAGCGTAGATCAGGCCGAAGCGGGAAATGTCCAGCGGGCGGGAGAGGATGTCCGAGGACGTGTCCACCACCAGGGGCACGTCGCCCACTTCCGGGATCCAGTCGAACTGCAGGCCGCCGATGGTTTCGTTGGAGGCGTAGTGCAGGTAGGCCGCGTCCTTGGACAACTGCCACTCGTTCTGGCCGGGAATGGCGAAGTAGTCGTAGCCCTTGGCGCTGGCGGCGACGTTCACGCGGCCGAAGCGGCTGGCCTCGTCGATGCTCTTCTTCGACCAGATGCCGGTGTCGATGTAGTCGGCTACGCCGTTCTCGGGCAGCAGGTTGAGCGGGATCTCGGCGAATTGCTGGCTGGCGCCGCCCTGGAGGAACAGCACCTTGTAGTTCGAGGGGATGGACAGCAGGTCGCGCAGATCCTGCTCGGCCTTTTCGGCAATGGCGACGTATTCATCGCTGCGGTGGCTCATCTCCATGACGGACAGGCCTTTGCCCTGCCAATCGAGGAGTTCCGCCTGGGCGCGTTGCAGAACAGCTTCCGGAAGCGCGGCCGGGCCGGCGCAGAAGTTAAAGGCTCGCTTGCTCACATCCACTCTCACTGGGTAGCGCGGGGGCACCAGTACCCCCGCCGATTGTCATCTACCGAATGGACAGGCCGGCGACGGCCTGCCCGTTTCTGCTGCTCTTACTCTTCACCTGCCGGTTGTGCGTCGTCCAGCTGGGTGTCGTCGACCGCGGCATCTTCCGCGCCTTCAACAGCCAGTTCTTCGCCTTCCAGCGCCTCGGACTCGCCGTCGTCGGACGGCTCCTGCACACGCTCCAGGCCCACCAGGGTCTCGTCTTTGGCCAGCTTGATCAGGGTCACGCCCTGGGTGTTGCGGCTGGAGCTGGAGACTTCGTCCACACGGGTACGGACCAGGGTGCCCTGGTCGGAGATCAGCATGATCTCCTCGCCATCCTGCACCTGTACCGCGCCCACCAGCTTGCCGTTGCGCTCGTTGGTGACCATGGCGATCACGCCCTGGCCGCCGCGACCGCGGCGCGGGTAGTCTTCCAGGGGGGTGCGCTTGCCGTAGCCGCGTTCGGAGGCGGAAAGGATCTGCGCGCCCGCTTCCGGGATCAGCATGGAGATCAGGCTCTGGCCTTCCGGCAGGCGCATGCCGCGTACGCCACGGGCGATTCGGCTCATGGTGCGCACGTGCTTCTCCTTGAAGCGGATGACCTTGCCACCGTCGGAGAACAGCATCACTTCCTTGGCGCCGTCGGTAATGGCGGCGGCGATCAGGGTGTCGCCCTCCTCCAGCTTCAGGGCGATCAGGCCGCTCGAACGCGGACGGCTGAACTGCACCAGCGGGGTCTTCTTCACGGTGCCATAGGCAGTCGCCATGAAGATGTAGGCGCCGGTGGGCTCGTCCTGCTCGTCGTCGGCGACTTCGGCGTCGTTGTCGTCGCCGCCTTCGGCTTCGACCACTTCGCCTTCGATCACCAGGCCTTCGTTCTCGTCCAGGTCCTCTTCCGCGCCAGCGCTCTGTTGCAGGGCTTCCAGGTCGATCTGCAGCATGGCGGTGATGCGCTCACCCTCATCCAGCGGCAGCAGGTTGACCAGCGGGCGGCCGCGCGCGGTGCGCGAGGCTTCTGGAATCTCGAAGGTGCGCAGCCAGTAGACCTTGCCCTTGCTGGAGAACAGCAGGAGGGTGGCATGGCTGTTGGCGACCAGCAGGTGTTCGATGTAGTCCTCGTCCTTCACCCCGGTGGCCGACTTGCCCTTGCCGCCACGGCGCTGGGCCTGGTAGGCGTGCAGCGGCTGGGACTTGGCGTAGCCGCCGTGGGAGATGGTGACGACGCGCTCTTCCTCGGTGATCAGGTCGGCGATGGTCAGGTCCACCTGGGACGCGACAATCTCGGTGCGGCGGGCGTCGCCGAACTCGGCCTTGACCTTCTCCAGCTCCTCGCGGATGACTTCCATCAGGCGCTCGGGGTTGGTGAGGATGCGGATCAGCTCGCCGATCAGGGTGAGGATTTCCTGGTATTCGGCGAGGAGCTTGTCGTGTTCCAGGCCAGTCAGGCGGTGCAGGCGCAGCTCGAGGATGGCCTGGGCCTGGTCCGGCGACAGGAAGTACTTGCCATCACGCAGGCCGTACTGCGGATCGAGGTCTTCCGGACGGCAGGCATCGGCGCCGGCGCGCTCGACCATGGCTTCCACCGCGCTGGATTCCCAGGGGGTGGCGATCAGGCGTTCCTTGGCCTCGGCCGGGGTCGGCGAGTTCTTGATCAGCTCGATCACCGGGTCGATGTTCGACAGGGCGACCGCCTGGCCTTCGAGGATATGGCCGCGCTCGCGGGCCTTGCGCAGCTCGTAGACGGTCCGGCGGGTCACCACTTCGCGGCGGTGACGGACAAACACTTCGAGCATGTCCTTCAGGTTCATCGTGCGCGGCTGGCCATCGACCAGGGCCACCACGTTGATGCCGAACACGCTCTGCAGCTGGGTCTGGGCGTAGAGGTTGTTGAGGATGACCTCGGGTACCTCGCCACGGCGCAGCTCGATGACCACGCGCATGCCGTCCTTGTCGGACTCGTCGCGCAGTTCGGTGATGCCTTCGAGCTTCTTCTCCTTGACCAGCTCGGCGATCTTCTCGATCAGACGCGCCTTGTTCAGCTGGTAGGGCAGCTCGGTGATGACGATCTGCTGGCGGCCGCCGACCTTGTCGATGTCCTCGACCTCGGCACGGGCACGCATATAGATGCGGCCACGGCCGGTGCGATAGGCCTCGATGATGCCGGCGCGGCCATTGATGATACCGGCAGTGGGGAAGTCGGGACCCGGGATGTACTTCATCAGGTCATCGACGGTGAGCTCCGGGTTGTCCATCAGCGCCAGGCAACCGTCGATGACTTCGCCGAGGTTGTGCGGCGGAATGTTGGTGGCCATGCCGACGGCGATACCGCTGGAACCGTTGACCAGCAGGTTGGGGATCTTGGTCGGCATGACCGCCGGGATCTGTTCGGTGCCGTCGTAGTTGGGCACCCAGTCCACGGTTTCCTTGTCCAGGTCGGCCAGCAGCTCATGGGCCAGCTTGGACATGCGCACTTCGGTGTATCGCATGGCCGCGGCGTTGTCGCCGTCCACCGAACCGAAGTTGCCCTGGCCGTCGACCAGCATGTAGCGCAGCGAGAAGGGCTGGGCCATGCGGACGATGGTGTCGTACACGGCAGTGTCGCCGTGGGGGTGGTACTTACCGATGACGTCACCGACCACACGGGCGGACTTCTTGTACGGTTTGTTCCAGTCGTTGCCCAGTTCGCTCATCGCGAAGAGGACGCGACGGTGCACCGGCTTGAGGCCGTCGCGCGCGTCCGGCAAGGCACGCCCGACGATCACGCTCATCGCGTAGTCGAGGTAGGACTGTTTCAGCTCGTCTTCGATATTGACCGGGAGGATTTCTTTGGCCAGTTCGCCCATGAGAAGCCTGGTTCCTTTTTCTGATGAAACTCCGCCCCGCTCGTCCTGAGCGGGGCGAAGCTCGTCACTGCGGCCAGATGCGGCAGCGACTCACGACAAATCAACGAGTTAAGCCAAGGATCTGTGCAATTCGGCCGCCTCATCGGAGGGGCCGCGATAACTGCCGGAGCTTACCACAGTCACCGCCTTGCACCTACCCCGCCGGGCGGCCTGCCGGGCGGGTAAAAATGCCGCAGCAAAGCCTCAATGCAGGCGCTTGCGGCACATCAGCTGAGCCATCTTGGCGGCGTCGGGGCGTTCTACCACGCCCTTCTCGGTCACGATAGCGTCGATCAGGTCGGCCGGGGTCACATCGAATACCGGGTTCACCGCATGAACCTCGGCCGCGACACGGCGACCACCCAGATCCAGCAACTCGGAGCCGTCGCGCTCCTCGATCGGGATGTCGTCGCCGCTTTCCAGGGACATGTCGATGGTGGAACTGGGCGCCACCACCATGAAGCGCACCCCGTGGTGCATGGCGTTGACCGCCAACTGGTAGGTGCCGATCTTGTTCGCCACGTCGCCATTGGCGGTGATGCGGTCGGCGCCGACTATCACCCAGGTGATGCCCGCGGTCTTCATCAGGTGGGCGGCGGCGGCATCGGCATTCAGGCTCACCGGCACCCCTTCGTTGGCCAGCTCCCAGGCGGTCAGGCGGGCGCCCTGCAGCCAGGGACGGGTTTCGTCGGCGTAGACCCGCTCCACCAGCCCGTCGAGGTGGGCGGCGCGGATCACCCCGAGGGCGGTACCGAAACCGCCGGTAGCCAGGGCGCCGGTGTTGCAGTGGGTCAACAGGGCCTGCGGACTGCCCTGGTGCTTGCGAATCAGCTCCATGCCCAGCTGGGCCATGGTCAGGTTGGCCTCGCGGTCGCTCAGGTGGATGGCGACAGCCTCGGCCTCCAGGGCCTGCAACGGCGTTTCACCGTCGCGCAGGCGCTGCAGGCGCTCGCGCATGCGGTTCAGCGCCCAGAACAGGTTGACTGCAGTCGGCCGGGAATCGGCAAGCGCCTTGAAATCGATCTCCAGCGCCTCGCGCCAGTCGCCACCGGCGGCGATACGGGCTCGGGCGCCCAGGACCACGCCATAAGCGGCGCTGATGCCGATGGCCGGCGCCCCCCGCACCACCATCTGGCGGATGGCCTGAGCCACGCCTTCGGCGGAGTCGTAGGGCAGCCAGACTTCCTCGGCCGGCAGCAGGCGCTGGTCGAGCAGGTGGAGTACGCCGTCACGCCAGTCGATGGCCTTGACCTTCTCGGCTGCTAACAGTTGTTCACGCATCGACCACCTCGCCACCCGTAACTCGCGGAAAAACCGCAGATTATAGCGAGCCGGAGGCCATCTGGCTCGGGTATACTGCCGCCACTTCGTTTTGCGCCCAGGATGCGCCTCCATGCCCAGCCCCAACGCCCCGCTCGATCTGCTTCTGCTGCCGTCCTGGATAGTTCCGGTAGAACCTGCCGGCGTAGTCCTGCGGGATCATGCGCTGGGCATCCGCGACGGCCGCATCGCCCTGCTGGCCCCGCGGGACCTGGCGCTGCGCGTCGACGCCCGCGAACGGCGCGAGCTGCCGGGCATGCTGCTGGCCCCCGGACTGATCAATGCCCACGGCCACGCCGCCATGACCCTGTTCCGCGGACTGGCCGACGACCTGCCGCTGATGACCTGGCTACAGGAACACATCTGGCCCGCCGAGGCCAAGTGGGTCAATGAGATATTCGTCAGGGACGGCACCGAACTGGCCGTGGCCGAGCAGATCAAAGGCGGCATCAGCTGCTTCTCCGACATGTATTTCTTCCCGGCCCAGGCCAGCGCCGCCATCCACGCCGCGGGCATCAAGGCCCAGCTGGCGATTCCGGTGCTGGACTTCCCGATCCCCGGCGCGGTCGACGCGGCCGAGGCCATTCGCCGTGGCGTCGAGCTGTTCAGCGACCTCAAGCACCACCCACGGATCAAGGTGGCCTTCGGCCCCCATGCGCCCTATAGCGTCAGCGACGACAAGCTGGAGAACATCCGCGTGCTGGCCGAGGAACTGGACGCCGGCATTCATATGCACGTCCAGGAAACCGCCTTCGAGGTCCAGCAGAGCCTGGAGCTGCGCGGCGAGCGCCCCATGGCCCGGCTCGCCCGCCTCGGCCTGCTGGGACCGCGCTTTCAGGCCGTGCACATGACCCAGGTGGACGACGCCGACCTCGCCCAACTGGTGGAAAGCAACAGCAGCGTGATCCACTGCCCCGAATCCAACCTCAAGCTGGCCAGCGGCTTCTGCCCAGTGGAACGCCTCTGGCAGGCCGGCGTCAATGTCGCCATCGGCACCGATGGCGCAGCCAGCAACAACGACCTGGACCTGCTCGGCGAAACCCGCACCGCCGCCCTCCTGGCCAAGGCGGTCGCCGGCTCGGCCAGCGCCCTGGATGCCCACCGCGCCCTGCGCATGGCCACGCTGAATGGCGCACGTGCCCTGGGGCTCGAGCAGGACACCGGCTCCCTGGAAGTCGGCAAGGCTGCCGACCTGGTCGCCTTCGACCTTTCCGGGCTGGCCCAGCAACCGGTCTACGACCCGGTTTCCCAACTCATCTATGCCACCGGGCGCGATTCGGTGCGGCACCTCTGGGTCGACGGCAAGCAACTGCTGGACGACGGCCGCCTGACCCGCCTGGACGAAGAGCGCCTGGGCGTCACCGCCCGCGCCTGGGGCGATCGCATCGCCGGCCGCTGAATTCTGTTTCGAGGACATCCCATGACCAACGTCGATCACGTCGAAATCGCCAAGTTCGAGGCCCTCGCCCACCGCTGGTGGGACCGCGAGAGCGAGTTCAAACCCCTGCACGACATCAACCCGCTGCGGGTCAACTGGATTGACGAACGCGTCAAGCTGGCCGGCAAGAAGGTGCTGGACGTCGGTTGCGGCGGCGGCATCCTCAGCGAATCCATGGCCCAGCGCGGCGCCACGGTCACCGGCATCGACATGGGTGAAGCGCCCCTGGCGGTGGCCCAGCTGCACCAGCTGGAGTCCGGCGTACCAGTGGAGTACCGGCGCATCACCGCCGAAGCCCTGGCCGCCGAGATGCCGGGCCAGTTCGATGTGGTCACCTGCATGGAAATGCTCGAACACGTGCCGGACCCGGCCTCGGTGATCCGCGCCTGCCATACCCTGGTGAAGCCGGGCGGCCAGGTGTTCTTCTCCACCATCAACCGCAACCCCAAGGCCTATCTCTTCGCCATTGTCGGCGCCGAGTACATCATGGGCCTGCTGCCCCGCGGCACCCACGACTTCAAGAAATTCATCCGTCCCTCCGAGCTTGGCGCCTGGAGCCGTGCGGCCAGCCTGACGGTCAAGGACATCATCGGCCTGACGTACAATCCGCTGACCAAGCACTACAAGCTGGAAGCTGACGTCGACGTCAACTACATGATCCAGACCCTGCGCGAGGATTGACCGGCATGCGACTCAGAGCGGTTCTCTTCGATATGGACGGCACCCTGCTGGACTCGGCGCCGGACTTCATCGCCATCTGCCAGGCCATGCGCGCCGAACGCGGCCTGCCGCCGCAGGACGAGCGACTGATCCGCGACGTGGTCTCCGGCGGCGCCCGCGCCATGGTCGCCTGCGCCTTCGAGATGGACCCGGACGCAGCGGAATTCGAGCCCCTGCGCCTGGAATTCCTCGAGCGCTACCAGAGCCACTGCGCCGTACTCACCCGCCCCTTCGACGGCATCGACGAGCTGCTGGCGGACATTGAGCAGGCCAAGCTGATCTGGGGCGTGGTGACCAACAAGCCGGTGCGTTTCGCCGAACCCATCATGGAGCAGCTCGGCCTCGCCGATCGCTCCGCCGTGCTGATCTGCCCCGACCATGTGAAGAACAGCAAGCCCGACCCGGAAATGCTGCTGCTCGCCTGCAGCAAGCTGAACCTGGACCCGGCCAGCGTGCTCTTCGTCGGTGACGACCTGCGCGATATCGAGTCCGGCCGCGCCGCCGGCACCCGCACCGCCGCAGTCAGCTACGGCTACATCCACCCCAGCGACAACCCCACGCACTGGGGCGCCGACGTGGTGGTCGACCATCCGCTTGAATTGCGCGCCGTACTCGATCGCGCGCTGTGCAGCTGCTGAGGCAGCCGCGGTAAGCTTCAAGCGACGAGCTTCAAGCTGACCGGTGCTTTCCAGATGCTTTTACCTGCTGCTTGAAGCTTGCCACTTGCAGCTCTCCGAAGGAGCCCCTCCACATGTTCCAGTACTCCGCCCGCCCCGACCTGCTCAAGGATCGGGTCATCCTGATCACCGGCGCCGGTCGCGGCATCGGTGCGGCCGCCGCCAAGACCTTTGCAGCCCATGGCGCCACCGTGCTGCTGCTGGGCAAGACCGAGGCCAGCCTGAATGCCGTCTATGACGAGATCGAGGCTGCCGGTCACCCGCAGCCCGCGGTGATCCCGTTCAACCTGGAAACCGCCCAGCCGCACCAGTACGACGAACTGGCAGCGACCCTGGAGGCCGAGTTCGGACGCATCGATGGCCTGCTGCACAATGCTTCCATCCTCGGCCCGCGCACACCCATCGAGCAGCTGTCCGGCGAAAACTTCATGCGCGTCATGCAGGTCAACGTCAACGCCATGTTCATGCTGACCAGCACACTGCTGCCGCTGCTGAAGCTGTCCAGGGACGCCTCGGTGGTCTTCACCTCCAGCAGCGTCGGCCGCAAGGGTCGCGCCTACTGGGGCGCTTACGCGGTCTCCAAGTTCGCCAGCGAAGGCCTGATGCAGGTGCTGGCCGATGAGGTCGACGGCATCGCCAGCGTCCGTGCCAACAGCGTCAATCCCGGCGCCACCCGTACCGACATGCGCGCCCAGGCCTACCCCGGTGAAAACCCTGACAACAATCCGGAACCCGCCACGATCATGCCTGTCTACCTCTATCTCATGGGGCCGGACAGCGCTGGTGTGAACGGCCAGGCTTTCGACGCGCAATGACCTCCCTCCGCGGCGGTCATCGGACCGCCGCAGCCTCCGTCAGTTTTCCGACGACTCCGCCCCGTGAACGGCATCACATTGCCACTATTTCGCCACCAGCCGGCAAAGGCTTGCCGCCTGGCGTCGAAAGAAAATGCTAACTGATTGAAAAACAAGGTTTTCAACTGCTTACGAGCTCCTGGCACGAAATTAGCTCTATGCCCGGTGTCGTCGCTATTTGCGTCAGAGGTTCAATTCAATGGTTCCTCCCACCCGGACCAACACCATCGATTTCGATGCCGCCAAGCTGCAGCGGCTCGGCTTCACTGGCAATCGCCAACCCAAGCTGCGCCCCACCAGCCTGGCGGAGCTGCGTCGGCAGCTGGCCCTGCAACTGCAGACCAGCCTGGAAGTCGAGCGCATCGTCAGCCTGTTCTTCGACGAAGTGCAACGTCTGGTTCCCCTGGACGCCCTGGCCTACCACCACCAGAGCAGCGACCTGCGCCTGGAACTCGGCACCCGCTCCAGCCATTCCGCAGGCTACCGCCTCAGCCACGAAGGCGAGTACCTGGGCGAGCTGATCTTCCGCCGCAACCAGCGCTTCGACGAGCAGGAGCTGAATCAGCTGGAATCCCTGCTCTCCAGCCTGCTCTTCCCGCTGCGCAACGCCTTGCTCTACCGCGCCGCGATCCAGAGCGCACTGCGCGACCCACTGACCGACACCGGCAACCGCATCGCCATGGAGCAGACCCTGCAGCGCGAGGTTGACCTGGCGCGGCGCAACCTGCAGCCACTGTCCGTGCTGATGCTGGACATCGATCACTTCAAGCGGATCAACGACCAGTACGGCCATGGCACAGGCGATGAAGTGCTGAAGGCGGTGGCCACCACGCTCAAGGCACGCCTGCGCAATGTCGACATGGTGTTCCGCTTCGGCGGCGAGGAATTCCTCGTGCTGCTCTCCGGAACCTGCCGCGAAGCCGCTGCCCTGGTGGGCGAACGCCTGCGCCTGGGCATCCTCGAATTGCAGTACCTGGTCCAGGGCCATCCGCTGGACCTGTCCATCAGCCTCGGTTGCGCCACCCTGCTCCCGGCCGAATCGGTAGACAGCCTGCTGCGCCGCGCGGACAACGCCCTTTATGTGGCCAAACGGGAAGGTCGCAACCGGCTGTCCATGGCCGGCTGATTGCCGATCCCCCCATTGCGGGAGCGATTTCAATCGCGAATGAATTCGCTCCCGCAAGACGGAAGCTGAACAAAAAAGAAGGGGCTCGATGAGCCCCTTCTTCATTTCGCCTGGAATCAGCGCTTGCGACCGAAACCCGGACGCTGGCCTTCGCCGCCGGGCGGACCGCTGCGCTTGTTCTGCGGACGCTGCGGCTTGCGGGCCGGGCGATCCGCCAGCTCGACGGCCGGACGCTCGCCATGGGACTTGGCCGGGCGCTTCTTGTTCACGTCGCGCGGACGGTCGGCTACCGGCGTGCTGCGCGGCGCGCGAGCGGGACGCTCGTCACCTTCGCGACGCGGACCACGGGCCGGACGCTCACCACCTTCACTGCGCGGACCACGGGCCGGACGCTCGTCACCCTCACGGCGCGGACCACGAGCCGGACGCTCGTCACCCTCACGGCGCGGACCACGAGTCGGACGCTCGCCGCCCTCGCTGCGCGGGCCACGAGCCGGACGCTCTTCGCCGTCACGGCGCGGACCACGGGCTGGACGCTCGTCACCCTCACGGCGCGGACCACGAGCCGGGCGCTCGCCGCCTTCGCTGCGCGGACCACGGGCCGGACGCTCGTCGCCGTCACGGCGTGGAGCACGAGCCGGGCGCTCATCGCCCTCGTGGCGCGGGCCACGGGCGGGACGCTGGTCGTCTTCGCGACGCGGCGCACGCGCGCCCACCGGCTTGGCCGACTTGCGCTGCAGGCGATCCAGCTTCTCGCGGAACTTGCCCTTCATGGCCGGCAGGGCCACGGGCTTCAGGCCAACCTCGGTGCTGAGGATGTCCACTTCGCTCTGGCTCATTTCGCGCCAGCGACCCATGGTCAGGTCGGAGGTGATGAACACCGGGCCGAAACGCACGCGCTTCAGGCGGCTGACCACCAGCCCCTGGGACTCCCAGAGACGGCGTACTTCACGGTTGCGGCCTTCCATCACCACGCAGTGGTACCAGTGGTTCAGGCCTTCGCCGCCGGGGGCTTCCTTGATGTCGGTGAACTTGGCCGGGCCGTCGTCCAGCATCACGCCGCGCTTGAGGTTTTCCAGCATCTCGTCGGTGACTTCGCCACGCACGCGCACCGCGTACTCGCGGTCCATCTCGAAGGAAGGGTGCATCAGGCGGTTGGCCAGTTCGCCATCGGTGGTGAACAGCAACAGGCCGGTGGTGTTGATGTCGAGGCGGCCGATGTTGATCCAGCGGCCGGCTTTCAGCCGTGGTAGGCGCTCGAACACGGTGGGGCGGCCTTCCGGATCGTCGCGGGTGCAGACTTCGCCTTCCGGCTTGTTGTAGATCAGCACGCGACGGACGCTTTCGGCTTCTTCCTCGCGTTTGAGCAGGCGACCGTCGACGCTGATGGCGTCATGGCTATCGACGCGCTGGCCAAGGGTGGCGGCTTCGCCGTTGACCTTGACCCGGCCTTCGGTGATCCAGGCCTCGATATCACGGCGCGAGGCCAGCCCCATGCGGGCCAGGACCTTCTGCAGTTTTTCCCCTGCGGGGCTGTATTCGACTTCACTCACTGGGCACCTCCCGGTGTGGCAGTAAAAAGGCCGCGCATCATACGCGGCCAATGGGACTGAGGCTAGTTGAGCCTTGCTGCGGCGTCAGCCTCGCTGCCGACCGGTGGCGGTCAATGCAGGGTTTCGTCCGGCAGCGGCTCGTCGTCGTTCTCAGTGGCGACGGCCTCCGACTCTTCTGGAAGGGTCTGGAGCAGATCGTCGAAATCCGTCTTCAGGCCCTCCTCCATGCTGTCCAGTTCCGCCAGCAGGCTGCGGAAGCTGGTTTCCTCGCGCGGCTCGGTCACATCCTCGGCGTCGGCGCGCGCCTGCAGACCCTCGGGCACCGGGGCCTCGCCATCATCCAGGCCCAGCACCGGCTCGGGCTCCAGCTCGCGCAGGGCAGCCAGCGGCGGCAATTCTTCCAGGCTTTTCAGGTTGAAGTGATCGAGGAAGGCGCGGGTGGTGGCGAACATCGCCGGCTTGCCGGGCACGTCGCGGTAGCCGACCACCCGTATCCATTCGCGCTCGAGCAGGGTCTTGACGATCTGGCTGTTGACCGCGACGCCGCGGATATCCTCGATTTCGCCACGGGTGATGGGTTGCCGATAGGCCACCAGCGCGAGGGTCTCCAGCATGGCGCGGGAGTAGCGTTGCGGACGCTCCTCCCAGAGTCGGCCGACCCAGGGGGCGAAGCGCTCGCGCACCTGCAGCCGGTAGCCGGAAGCCACCTCGCGCAGCTCGAAGGCCCGCCCTTCGCAGGTTCGCGCCAGCACTGCCAGGGCCGAGCGGATCATCGACAGCTCGGGGCGCTCGGCCTCCTCGAAGAGTTCGGCCAGGCGCTCCAGCGACAAAGGCTTGCCGGAGGCCAGCAGAAAGGCTTCCAGCAACGATGCGAGTTCGTTGGGGTCGTTGAGGTTCATCTACTCGGCTCTGGCGCGCACGTGGATGGCGGCGAAGGGCTCATTCTGCACCAGTTCCACCAGCTGTTCCTTGATCAGCTCCAGTACCGCCATGAAGGTGACCACCACCCCCAGGCGCCCCTCCTCCAGGGTGAACAGGCTGACGAAGGGCACGAAAGCGCCGCCCTTGAGCTTTTCCAGCACTTCGCTCATGCGCTCGCGGGTGGACAGCGCCTCGCGGGTGACCTGGTGGCTCTCGAACATGTCGGCGCGGCGCAATACCTCGGCCATGGACAGCAGCAGTTCTTCCAGGGCGACGTCCGGCAGCAGCTTGCGCGCTCGCGCTTCCGGGGCATCCAGGCGCGGCACCGTGAGGTCGCGGCCCACCCGCGGCAGCTGGTCGATGCCTTCGGCGGCCTGCTTGAAGCGTTCGTACTCCTGGAGGCGGCGGATCAGTTCGGCGCGCGGGTCATCTTCCTCTTCTTCCGCCTCGCTGGAGCGCGGCAGCAGCATGCGCGACTTGATCTCGGCGAGCATCGCCGCCATCACCAGGTACTCGGCGGCCAGCTCCAGGCGCACCGACTTCATCAGCTCCACGTAGGACATGTACTGATGGGTGATCGCGGCGACCGGGATGTCGAGGATGTCGATGTTCTGCTTGCGAATCAGGTAGAGCAGCAGGTCGAGCGGCCCCTCGAAGGCCTCGAGGAAAACTTCCAGGGCATCCGGCGGGATATAGAGATCCTGCGGCAGCTCGGTGACCGCCTGGCCGTAGACCAGGGCGAAGGGCAGTTCCTGCTGGGCGCCCGCCTGGCTGTCCTGACCCTCGGAGGGCGGCGTGTTCTGCATCTGTTCCTCTCGCTGCACGGCCGGTGCGGGCTGCTGCCTGGGGTGGGAAGGCACGCCGGCAATGCACCGGTCGGCGGAAAGTGGGCACGTTAGCACCATGTGCCAGACTAAAAAAGTACGACGCAGCACCCCTGGTCAGGTCTGGAGCTTAAAGCTCACGGAGGTTCCGATGAAATTCGTCACCCTGATGTTCAGTGCCGTCCTGATGTTCCTCTGCCTCAGCGTGGCGCCGCTAACCACGGCCCAAGCCGGCATGATCGGCACCGATGAAGCGGTCTCGACCCAGCAACAGTCGAACGATCGCGCCAAGCTCGATGCATTTCTCACCCAGTCCAAGGTTCAGGACGAAATGCGCGCCATGGGCGTGGACGCTGCCACGGCGCGGGCCAGGGTCAAGGCCCTGACCAATGAAGAAGCCGCGCAGATAGTGCAGAAGATGGACTCGGCGCCCGCAGGGGGGAACCTCAGCACCACCGACTTCATCATCATCCTGCTATTGATCATCCTGGTGGCGATACTGCTGTGACCGGCTGGTTCAGTCCTCGCCGAGAAAGGGCTCGGGGTCACCGCAGCCCACGCGCACCACCTCGGGCTCGCCGTCGGCGAGGTTGATCACGGTGGACGCGGCCATGCCGCCATGGCCGCCATCGATGATCAGGTCCACCTGGTGCTCGAGGATCTGCCGCATCTCGTAGGGATCACTCATGGGCAGCTCTTCACCGGGCAGGATCAGGCTGGTGCTCATCAGGGGCGCGCCCAGTTGCTCCAGCAGGGCCAGGGCGATGGGGTGGTCGGGTACCCGCAGGCCGATGGTGCGCCGTTTCGGGTGCATCAGCATGCGCGGTACTTCGCGGGTGGCGCTGAGAATGAACGTGTAGGGCCCCGGCGTGTGCGCCTTGATCAGGCGGAAGGCGGTGGTGTCCACCTTGGCGAAGACGCCGATCTCGGACAGGTCGCGGCAGACCAGGGTGAAATTGTGCTTCTCGTCCAGCCTGCGCAGACGGCGGATGCGCTCGACCGCGCTCTTGTCGCCGATCAGGCAGCCCAGCGCATAAGACGAATCGGTCGGATAGACGATCACCCCGCCGGCCTTGACGATCTCCACGGCCTGCTTGATCAGGCGCGGCTGTGGATTCTCCGGGTGTACCTGGAAAAATTGACTCACGACATCTCCCTGTTCAGAGGGCAGCAATAGCGCTGTGTGCATCGCGGAAGCGCCCCCAGATCGGCGGCAAGTCATCCGGCAAGGGTCGGTACATGCCCAGCTCCGACCAATCGCAGGGTGCGTGGAAATCGCTACCGGCACTGACCAGCATGCCGAATTCTCGCGCCAGAGTGGACAGGCTTCCCACCTGTTCCGCCGGCTGCAGGCCGTTGGACACTTCCAGGGCGTGACCGCCGGCCTGGATAAAATCCGCCACCAGCTTGCGTCGCTTGGCGCCGGTGAAGTTGTACTGCCAGGGGTGCGCCAGGCTGATCCAGGCGCCGGCAGCGCGCAGAGTACCCACCGCGTCGGCCAGGGTCGGCCAGTGCTGCTTGACGTCGCCCAGCTTGCCGGCCCCCAGCCACTTGCGGAAGGCCTCGGCACGGTCGCTGACGAAGCCGCCGCGGACCAGGAATTCCGCGAAGTGCGGTCGAGCCGGTGCGTTGCCGCTGTCGCCCAGCTCCTGCTGCACCGCCCGCGCGCCCTCCAGCGCGCCGGGCATGCCCTTGGCCGCCAGGCGGCGGGCGATTTCCTCGGCCCGCGCCCAACGGCCGTCGTGCAAGGCGGCGATGGACTCGAGCAAGGCCGGGGCATCGGCGGCAAAGGCGTAACCGAGGACATGGATGGTCGCGCCGCCCCAGGTACAGGACAGCTCGATACCGTTGATCAGTTGCATATCCAGCGCCTGGGCCGCTGCCCGTGCCTCTTCCAGGCCTTCCAGCGTGTCGTGGTCGGTGAGCGCGAGCAGGCGCACGCCGCGATCAAAGGCGCGGGCGACCAGTGCTGCGGGGGCCAGGACACCGTCGGAGGCCGTACTGTGGCAATGCAGGTCTATCTGCATGGGCTGTGCTTTCGCTAGGGGAATGGTTTGTTATTATGCCGCCACATCCCGCTTCTGGCTGCCGCCGTGAAACAATTCATCGACTTCATCCCACTCATTCTCTTCTTCATCGTCTACAAACTGGAACCGCGCGCCGTCGAGCTGGCCGGGCATACCTATATGCTAGGCGGTATTTTCAGCGCCACCGCCGTTCTTATCATCAGCTCGGTGATCGTCTACGGCGCCATCTTCCTGCTCCAGCGCCGCCTGGAAAAAGGCCAGTGGCTGACCCTGGCGGCTTGTCTGGTGTTCGGCGGCATGACCCTGGCCTTCCACAGCGAGACCTTCCTCAAGTGGAAGGCGCCCGTGGTGAACTGGCTCTTCGCCCTGGCCTTCGCCGGTAGCCACTTCATCGGCGACAAGCCGCTGATCCAGCGCGTCATGGGCCACGCCCTGAACATGCCGGATGCCATCTGGGTGCGCCTGAACCTTGCCTGGATAGCGTTTTTCCTGGTCTGCGGCTTCGCCAACCTGTTCGTGGCCTTCACCTTCCATGAGTTCTGGGTGGACTTCAAAGTCTTCGGCAGCCTCGGCATGACCGTACTCTTCCTGGTCGGCCAGGGCGTATTCCTGGCCCGCCACATCCACGACAGCGAATCCGAAAAGCCTCAACAGTAAGGACTGCCATGCTCTATGCCATCATCGCCACCGACGTTGCCGGTTCCCTGGAAAACCGCCTCGCCAGCCGCCCCGCGCACCTCGCGCGCCTCGAGCAGCTGAAGGCCGAAGGCCGCCTGGTCCTGGCCGGCCCGCACCCGGCGGTGGACAGCATCGATCCGGGCAGCGCGGGCTTCTCCGGCAGCCTGATCGTCGCCGAGTTCGACTCCCTCGACGCCGCCAAGGCCTGGGCCGACGCCGATCCCTATCGTGCCGCCGGCGTCTACGCCGAGGTAGTGGTCAAGCCGTTCAAGCAGGTCTACCCCTAAGCCGACGTTCGCCAGCCTAACCACGCCAGGAAAAAGGAGTTCCGATGCCCGCCGGTCAATTGCCCCTGCTGTTAACCGCCGCGCTGCTCTGCCGCCTGGCCCTGGCTGAAGAACCCCCGCAACCGGCGGCCCCGGCGGAGAACACCCCTGCGGTGGCTTCGTCTGCCGCCCCCAACGAACTGATCGCCCAACTCCACCAGCTGCAGGGCCAACTGGCCGACAGCGAACGCCAGCGCAGCGAGCTGAGCGCCAGGCTCGAGGCCGCCAGCGGCGAGCCGGAAAGCGCCCAGCTCAGCCGGCTGCGCCAGGAGAACCAGCGCCTCAAGCTGCAGCTCAAGGCGGCCCAGGCATCGCAGCCCCCGCGCCTGCTCAGCGAGCAGCAGACCTGGTTCGCCATCGGTGGCGGCGTCGCCCTGCTGTCCCTGGTTACCGGCCTGGCCGCCCGTGGTGGGCGCCGCCAACGCCGCCAATGGATCAACTGAACTGCCCCATGAGTGAACTGCTGCTAATCGATGACGACCAGGAACTCTGCGAGCTCCTGATCAGCTGGCTCAGCCAGGAAGGCTTCAGCGTGCGCGCCTGCCATGACGGCCATTCGGCGCGCGCCGCCCTGGCCGAGCACGCGCCGGCAGCCGTGGTGCTGGACGTCATGCTGCCGGACGGCAGCGGCCTGGAACTGCTCAAGCAATTGCGCAGCGACCACCCGGAGCTGCCGGTGCTGATGCTCTCGGCCCGCGGTGAGCCGCTGGACCGCATCCTCGGCCTGGAACTGGGGGCGGACGACTACCTAGCCAAACCCTGCGACCCCCGCGAACTCACGGCCCGCCTGCGCGCCGTGCTGCGCCGCAGCCAGCCGCCACAGCCCTCCAGCCAACTGGAAGTGGGCGACCTCTGCTACAGCCCGGTGCGCGGCATCGTCAGCATCGGCAACCACGAGATCAGCCTGACCCTGTCCGAAGGCCGCCTGCTGGAGGCCTTGCTGCGCCAGCCCGGCGAACCGCTGGACAAGCAGCAGCTGGCCCAACTCGCCCTGGGCCGCAAGTTGACCCTCTATGACCGCAGCCTCGACATGCACGTCAGCAATCTGCGCAAGAAGCTCGGCGCCCATGCCGACGGGCGCCCGCGCATCCTTGCCCTGCGCAGCCGCGGCTACTACTACAGCGCCTGAACCAGCCGCTGACCGGCCGGCAGTCTGGGCGACGCAAGCGCCGCCTCGTTGGGCTTCGCTTAGCTCAGGCCTACGCGGCCCGCACCAACCTACGAAGAAGCAATCCGACAGTTCTGCGACGTTCTTTACCCAGCCTTTACCCATGGCTGACCGCCCTTGACCTTGCCGTCCCTAGACTGGGCACATCCGGCAACCGGCCGGAATCGAGACTAGGAGAACCACCATGCGCAAGACCCTCACCGCCCTGCTGCTCGCCGCTACCCTGCCGACCGTGGCCATGGCCATGCCGGAAGGCGGCCCGCGCCATGAGCGCGGTTTCGGTGGCCACATGTTCAAGGAGCTGGACCTCTCCCAGGAGCAGCGCCACGAAATCGGCAAGCTGATGCGCGAGCAGATGAAGTCCCGCCACGAGATCACCCAGCGTTACCTGGACAAGCTGCCGGCGGCGGAACGCAAGGCCATGCAGGACGAGCTCACGGCCGCTGAAACCAAGAACCGCGAGGCCATTCGCGCCCAGCTCAAGCCCGAGCAGCAGAAGACCTTCGACGAGATGCAGAAGAAGATGGAACAACGCCGCGCCGAGCGCGCCGAGTTCGAAGCCTGGAAGGCCGAGAAGGACAAAAAGGCCCAGTAATGCCTCGCGGTTCCGGCCGCAACCCATAATCCACGCCCATCAGGCTGCCCGGCCTGATGGGCTTTGCCGTTCAGGAGCAACCCCGTGCGTTCACTCTTCTGGCGAATCCTGGCCACGCTCTGGCTGGCCCTGGCCCTGGTGGCCGGCCTGGCCATCCTGCTGGGACGTGCCCTCAACCAGGACGCCTGGATCCTCAGCCACCACCCATCCCTGCAGGGGCTGGCCGAACGCCTGGTGCAGCGCTACGAGGACCAGGGCCCGGACGACACCCAGCGCTACCTGGAACACTTCCGACACCGTGCGCGGATCGACGTGCAGATACTCAACGACACCGGCCAAGCGGTGGTGAAAGGCACCTTCCCACGCCGCGCCGCCGCCTTCGAGGCACGCCAGTCAAACTCGCGGCGCCTGCCCTGGCGACGGCTCACCGAGGAGTACACCAGCCCGGCCAGCGGCGATTCCTACCTGTTGATCTACCGCATTCCCTACCCCGAGCTGGAAGCCTGGCACCGTGGCAGCCTGCTCTGGCCATTCAGCGCCCTGGGCATCGCCCTGGTAGTACTGACGCTGTTCAGCCTGGCCCTGACCTTCTCCATCACCCGCCCACTCGACCGGCTACGGCGGGCGGTGCACGACCTCGGCCAGACCGCCTACCAGCAGGACAGCCTGGCCCGGCTGGCGCGACGTCGCGACGAGCTGGGGGTGCTGGCCGGAGACTTCAATCGCATGGGCCAACGGCTGCAGGGCCTGATCGGCAGCCAGCGCCAGCTGCTGCGCGACGTGTCCCACGAACTCCGCTCGCCGCTGGCCAGACTGCGCATCGCCCTGGCCCTGGCCGAGCGCGCCGAGCCCGGGCAGCGGGAAGCCCTCTGGCCGAGGCTGGGCCAGGAATGCGACCGCCTGGAAGCCCTGATCAGCGAGATCCTCGCCCTCGCCCGCCTGGATGCCGAACCGGGTGCGCTTCACCCCATCGCGCTACGGCCGCTGCTGGACAAGCTGAGGGAGGATGCCCGGCTCCTGGCACCGGAGCAGGAGGTGCACCTGGACTGCACCGGGGACCTGCAGCTCGAAGGTTGGCCGGACATGCTGGAGCGGGCGCTGGACAATCTGTTGCGCAATGCCCTGCGCTTCAACCCGCAGGGCCAGCCGGTGGAAGTGAGCGCCAGGGAAGAGGAAGACCGCCTGTTGATCCGCGTGCGCGACCACGGCCCCGGGGTTGCCCCGGAATACCTGGCGCAACTGGGCGAGCCCTTCTTCCGCGCGCCCAACCAGGCGGGCGCCGGCCATGGCCTGGGCCTGGCCATCGCGCGCCGGGCGATCGAGCGCCACGGCGGCGGCCTGCGCCTGGGCAATCACCCCGAGGGCGGCTTCATCGCCACCCTCGAACTGCCCCTGGCACCGACCGCTTGATCAACCCCAGGCCTTGACGAAGTCCGCCGGAGTCAGCTCCGGCGCAGCGCGGCGTTCACCTTCGACACTGCCCAGGTAGAGGAAGCCGACGATGCGCTCCTGCTCGCCCAGGCCAAGCCCGGCCGCGACGTTACGGTCATAGGCCATGTCGCCGGTTCGCCACATGGCGCCCAGCCCCTGGGCATGAGCGGCGAGGAGGATGCCATGGGCGGCGCATCCGGCGGACAGCAGTTGCTCCACCTCCGGCACCTTGTGACCGGCCTGCAGGGTAGCGATCACCACCACCATCAGCGGCGCCCGCAACGGCATGGCGCGGGCCTTGGCGATGGCCGCCTCGGGCGCCTGCGGGTCCTTGGCCTGCAGGGCGGAAACGAACAGCTCGCCCAGTTTCGCGCGGGCTTCGCCTTCGATGGTGAGGAAGCGCCAGGGGCGCAGATAACCATGGTCCGGCGCGCGCAGGGCGGCGCGGAACAACAGTTCGCGCTGAGCGGCATCCGGCGCCGGCTCCTGCAGGCGACCCAGGGAAACGCGATTGAGCAGAGCGTCGAGAGCCTCCATCGGCCACCTCCAGAAAATCAGGGAGCGCGCATTCTAGCCGATAACGCGACTCAGTCTCGCAGTACCCAAAGGTAGACGCGCGGCAACACACGCCACCCCAAGTCGAAGATTACTCCTTCGTCGATGACCGAAAAGGAACTCGAAAATCGGCACAAGCCGGCACCTCGATGTCTATCCTATTCAACGAAAAAACCTGCCAGCCCCCGCCCCGCGGGCGTTTCGCGGCACCCAAAGCTTCCGTAGAATGGTGCGCCCGCCTCCCCCAGCCCAGAGTGCTCCATGTCCCTGCCGACCTTGCGCATCATCGGCTTCATCATCGGCATCTTCCTCATCACCCTGGCCGTGAGCATGGTCATCCCCATGCTCACCCTGCTGGCCTTCGAACGCACCGATGACATCTTCGCCTTTCTCTGGTCGAGCCTGATCACCTTCATCGCCGGCCTGGCCCTGGTCGGCCCCGGTCGCCCGGCCCACACCCATCTGCGCCCGCGGGACATGTACATGCTGACCACCGCCAGTTGGGTGGTGGTCTGCGGCTTCGCCGCGCTGCCGATGGTGCTGATCCAGCACATCAGCTACACCGACTCCTTTTTCGAGACCATGTCCGGCATCACCACCACCGGCTCCACCGTGCTCACCGGCCTCGACCACGCTTCCCCGGGCCTGCTGATCTGGCGCTCGATGCTGCACTGGCTGGGCGGCATCGGCTTCATCGGCATGGCGGTGGCGATCCTGCCATTGCTGCGGGTCGGCGGCATGCGCCTGTTCCAGACCGAGTCATCCGACTGGGGCGAGAAGGTCATGCCGCGCTCGCACATGGTCGCCAAGTTCATCGTGCTGGTTTACACCGGGCTGACGCTGATCGGCACCCTGGCGTTCTGGCTGGCGGGCATGACACCCTTCGAGTCGATCAACCACGCCATGTCACTGATCTCCACCGGCGGCTTCTCCACCTCGGACGCGTCCCTGGCCAACTGGAAACAGCCGGCGGTGCACTGGGTGGCGGTGGCGGTGATGATTCTCGGCAGCCTGCCCTTCACCCTCCTGGTCGCCACCTTCCGCGGCAATCGCAGCGCCCTCGTGGGCGACCATCAGGTGCACGGCTTCATCGGTTTCCTGGTGATCTCCTGGCTGCTGGTCGGCACCTGGCTCTGGGCCAATTCCGACAACGTCTGGCTCGACGCCGTGCGCATAGTCGCGGTGAACATCACCTCGGTGGTCACCACCACGGGCGTGGCCCTGGGCGACTACACCCTCTGGGGCAGCTTCTCGGTGATGCTGTTCTTCTACCTCACCTTCATCGGCGGCTGTTCCGGCTCCACCGCCGGCGGACTGAAGATCTTCCGCTTTCAGGTGGCCTGGCAGCTGCTCAAGGCCAACCTGCAGCAACTGGTGCACCCGCGCGCGGTGATCAAGCAGCAATACAACGGGCACAACCTGGACGACGATATCGTTCGCTCGATGATCACTTTCTCCTTCTTCTTCACCACCACCATCGCCGTGATCGCCCTCGGCCTCTGCCTGCTCGGCCTGGACTGGGTCACCGCCCTCACCGGCGCGGCCACCGCGGTGTGCAACGTGGGGCCGGGCCTGGGGCCCATCATCGGTCCGGTGGGCAACTTCTCTACCCTGCCGGATTCAGCCAAGTGGCTGCTAACCATCGGTATGCTCCTCGGCCGCCTGGAGATCCTCACGGTGCTGGTGCTGTTCACCCCGGCCTTCTGGAAGCATTAGCAGGCCGTTGATTTCCACTGTGCCCGGCCAGGTGCCGGGTTTACAGGGCGATTGGCGCGGTTAGAATTGCGCCTTTCGCGCCTCAGCCAGAAACGGACCCCATGGCCCTGCCGACACTTCGCATCATCGGCTTTCTCATTGGCATCTTCCTGATCACCCTGGCGGTGAGCATGGCCATTCCCATGCTCACCCTGGCCTTCTATGAGCGCACCGGGGACATCAACGCCTTCGTCTGGTCGAGCCTGATCACCTTCGTCGCCGGCCTGGCCCTGGTCATCCCCGGACGCCCGGAGCAGGTGCACCTGCGCCCTCGCGACATGTACCTGCTGACGGTATCGAGCTGGATAATCGTCGGCATCTTCGCCGCCCTGCCGTTCCTCTTCACCCAGGACATCAGCTACACCGATGCCTGGTTCGAGAGCATGTCCGGCATCACCGCCACCGGCGCCACCGTGCTCAGCGGGCTGGACAGCATGTCGCCGGGCATCCTCATCTGGCGCTCGCTGCTGCACTGGCTGGGTGGCATTGGCTTCATCGGCATGGCGGTGGCGATCCTGCCCCTGCTGCGCATCGGTGGCATGCGCCTGTTCCAGACCGAATCCTCCGACCGTTCGGAGAAGGTCCTGCCGCGCTCGCACATGGTGGCCAAGTACATAGTCGCCATCTACGTCGGCTTCACCCTGCTCGGCAGCCTGGCTTTCTGGGCGGCCGGCATGGGCCTGTTCGACGCGGTCAATCACGCTATGTCGGCGATCTCCACCGGCGGCTTCTCCACTTCCGATTCGTCCCTGGCCAAGTGGCACCAGCCGGCGGTGCACTGGGTCGCGGTGGTGGTGATGATCCTCGGCAGTCTGCCCTTCATGCTCTATGTGTCGACCCTGCGCGGCCATCGCAAGGCGCTGCTCAAGGACGAACAGGTACGCGGTTTCCTCGGCCTGCTGGTCGCCACCTGGCTGGTGCTCGGCACCTGGTACTGGCTGACCACCGAGCTGCACTGGCTCGACGCCCTGCGCCACGTGGCGGTGAACACCACCTCGATCCTCACCACCACGGGCTTCGCCCTCGGCGACTACAGCCTCTGGGGCAACTTCTCGCTGATGCTGTTCTTCTACCTGGGCTTCATCGGCGGCTGCTCCGGCTCCACCGCCGGCGGCATCAAGATCTTCCGCTTCCAGGTGGCCTACATCCTGCTCAAGGCCAACCTCCAGCAACTGGTGCACCCGCGCGCGGTGATCAAGCAGGTCTACAACGGCCACCGCCTGGACGATGACATCGTCCGTTCGATCCTGACCTTTTCCTTTTTCTTCACCATCATTATCTGCGCCATCGCCCTGGGCCTGTCGCTGCTGGGGCTGGACTGGATCACCGCGCTCACTGGCGCGGCGGCCACGGTTTCCGGCGTCGGCCCGGGCCTTGGCGAGGTCATCGGCCCGGCGGGCAACTTCTCCAGCCTGCCGGATGGCGCCAAGTGGCTGCTGACCCTGGGAATGCTGCTGGGGCGCCTGGAAATCCTCACCGTACTGGTGCTGATGACGCCCTACTTCTGGCGGCATTGAGACAGCCGGGGCCGAATGACACAAAGCCTCGCCGGGACATTCAATCGAGCCCGGGCCGCGCAACGTTGGGCCTCGTTCCTCGGTGCCAACCTTCTCCCCCCTGCGACGAGCCCAATCGCGAATGAATTCGCTCCCACGCAGGCAGGAAATCAGCCCTCTTCCCGCCGCGCGCGGTACTCCCCTGGAGTGCTGTCGAACCAGCGGCGGAAGGCGCGGAAGAAGTTGCTCGGATCGGCGAAGCCCAGCAGGTAGGCGATCTCCAGCAGGGTCAGGTTCGGCTGCGCCAGGTACTGTTCGGCCAGTTCGCGGCGGGTGTCGTCGAGCAGTTGCTGGAAGCTCATCCCCTCCTCCTGCAAACGCCGCTGCAAGGTGCGCTGGGACAGGTGCATGGAACTGGCCACCACTTCGCGCTTGGGTTCGCCCTGGGGTAGCAGACGGCAGAGCACCTGGCGCACCTGGTGGGTGACGCGGGTGCCGGAAAAACGCGCCAGGTAGTCGCCGGCGAAGCGGTCGTGCAGCTGGGCCAGGGACTCGTTGGCCGTAGGCAGCGGGATCTCCATGTCGGCACGGCTGAACAGCAGCGCGCAATGCTCGGCATTGAACCGCAGCGGCGCCTGGAACACCTGGCGGTAAGCCTCCAGATCAGCGGGTTGCGGACCCTGCAGGCGGATCTCCAACGGGTTGATCGGCCGTCCGGTCATCCAGCGGCAGAAGGCCAGGCAGTAGGCCATGGAAGCTTCCGCGCTCTGCCGGGCGGGCGGCAGGCGGTCGCCATGGATCGACAGGCGCAACTCGTAGCCGCCGGGAGTGGCGGAGAAACTGATGTCGGAACCTTCGGCGATGATCCGCTGGTAGCGCACCAGCCGGGCGAAACCCTCCTTCAGGGTGCGGCTGGACATCAGCGCATAACCCACCACATGGAAGGATGCCGGTCGCACCACCTTGGCCATGTTCAGGCCGATCGCAGGGTTGCCGGACAACTCCACGGCACGCAACCAGAGACGGGTCATGCCGTCCTGGGGGAAGCGGGCGTCGGGATCGCTGAGGGCCTGGTAGTCGAGGCCGAGTTCGGGAAACAGTTTGCGGCAGTCCACTCCGCCCATTTCCAGGGCCTGGACTATTCCCAGGGCCCAGTTCGAGGATGTCGTGCGTTCGCTCATGGCGCCTTCTTGTTCTGGAATTCAAGGCGGCCGCCAACCGGGCGGCGTGCCGGCAAGGATACTAAAGTGGCGCCCATTGTCACTGGCCCATGGAGACACAGGCCCTACACTGCTTCAGAAAACAAGAACCTGGAGCTGCCGCCATGTCCGCCGAATCCACCCACCGCTTCCAAAGCTTCGCCGAGTTCTATCCCTACTACCTGCAGGAGCACAGCAACGACACCTGCCGCCGCCTCCACTATGTCGGCAGCCTGCTGGTGCTGTACATCCTCGGCTATGCCCTGCTCACTCAGCAGTGGCTCTGGCTGTTGGCCCTGCCGCTGGCCGGGTACGGCTTCGCCTGGGTCGGCCACTTCGCCTTCGAGAAGAACAAGCCGGCCACCTTCAAGTACCCGCTTTACAGCTTCATGGGCGACTGGGTGATGCTCCGGGACGCATTGACCGGTCGTATCCGCTTCTGACCGCAAAGCCGCCATAGGGCGGCCTCAGGGGTGAGCAGGGGCTGGCCGGTGCCGTCGCTGGCAGCCGGCCCCTGGCTTGGTTATGATCCGGCTGCCAGCCAACGTCATGGCCCAGGACTTGCAGCGTTCCGCGAATGCCGCAACCCGGCGTCAAGAATGCACCAGGGACAGACCCCAGCCATGAAGCCCGCCATGCTCGACCCCACCACCGCGACGCCCGTGCTGCGCGAGTACTACTCCCGGGTACTGGCCTACATGGCCATTGCCGCCACCATCGCCGCCGGCACCTACGTCCAGCATTTCGGCTTCGACCTCCTCTGGATCGTCCCCTACGCCCTGCTCTATCCGCACCTGGCCCATCACCTGAGCCTGCGGTTCCCGGGGGAGCGCACCGACCGCATCCTGCTCGGCCTCGACACCTTCCACGCCGGAGCTGCCGTGGCCCTGCTGGGGTTCTCCGTGGTGCCGGCGCTGATGATCCTACTGACCCTCTGTTTCAGTGCCATGCTACTCGGCGGGCTGCGCCAGATGACTCTGGTACTGGTGGGCTCGCTGGCCAGCATGCTGGCGGTCGGCCTGGCCCTGCAGCCCGCGTTCAAGGGCGGCACCCCGGCCCTGGCGGCACTGGTCAGCGTGTCCTTCACCACCCTCTACATCTGCATCACCGCCTTCTTCGTGCACCAGCAGGGCCTGCGCCTGGCCCAGGCCCGCAGCGAGATCAAGCGCGAACAGGAAAAGGCCGCGCGCCTGGCACGCAACCTCGCCAAATACTTGTCGCCCCAGGTCTGGGAAATGATCTTCAGCGGCAAGAAAAGCGTGCGCCTGGAAACCCAGCGCAAGAAGCTCAGCGTGTTCTTCTCCGACATCAAGGGCTTCACCGAGCTGTCCGAGGAACTGGAAGCCGAGCAGCTGACCGACTTGCTCAACAACTACCTCAACGACATGTCGAAGATCGCCCTCAAGTACGGCGGCACCATCGACAAGTTCGTCGGCGACAGCGTCATGGTGTTCTTCGGCGACCCCGCCACCCAGGGCGCCAAGAAGGACGCCGTGGCAGCCGTATCCATGGCGGTGGCCATGCGCAAGCACATGAAGGTCCTGCGCCAGCAGTGGCGCGCCCAGGGCATCACCAAGCCCCTGGAAATCCGCATGGGCATCAACACCGGCTATTGCACCGTGGGCAACTTCGGCGCCGACACGCGCATGGACTACACCATCATCGGCCGCGAGGTGAACCTGGCCAGCCGCCTGGAAAACGCCTCCGACACCGGGGAAATTCTCATCTCCCACGAAACCTACTCGCTGGTGAAGGACGTGATCATGTGCCGCGACAAGGGCCAGATAAACGTCAAGGGTTTCACCCGCCCCGTGCAGATCTACCAGGTGGTGGACTTCCGCCGCGACCTGGGCGCCGCCTCCAGCTACGTCGAGCACGAACTGCCCGGCTTCTCCATGTACCTGGATACCAACAGCATCGAGACCTACGACAAGGCCAAGGTCATCCAGGCCCTGCAACAGGCGGCGGAAAAGCTGCGGGATAAGATCATTCCCTGAATCCCATCTGCAGGGGTTGGAACATCACCTGTAGGGGATCGCGCTCAAGGACGGTTCAAGGCACGGCCCCCCATCCAGCATCGGCTGGCGCGCCAGGAACTCCAGGGCCGAAGCGCGCCAGGACAGGCGCCCTGCCCGTTCGGCGCAACGCTCCCGATCCAATTCCAGGGCCGCCAGACAGGCGTGCCGCAAGTCGTCGTCGAGGCAGCCGGTCAGTCCCGGTTCCAGCACGTCCAGAGGCCCGGCCACGGGGAAGGCCGCCACCGGCGTGCCACAGGCCAGGGCTTCGAGCATCACCAGCCCGTAGGTATCGGTCAACGACGGGAACACCAGCACGCTGGCCTGCGCATAAAAGCGCGCCAGTTCCTCGCCCTGGCGATAGCCGAAGAAGCGCGCCGCGGGATAACGCGCCGCCAGCGCGGCACGCAACGGGCCATCGCCCACCACCCATTTCTCCCCCGGCAGCTCCAGGTCGAGGAACGCCTCGAGATTCTTTTCCGTGGCCAGGCGGCCGGCATAGAGGAAAATCGGCTGGTCCGGCCGTGGCAGCGCCAGCGGGCGGAACAGCGCGGTATCCACGCCCTTGCGCCACAGGCTGAGCCTATCCAGGCCGTGGCTGGCGAAGGTCTCGCGCATGCGTTCGGTGGTCACCAGCACCGCCTGGCTGGGGCGGTGGAACAGGCGCAGGAAGGCATAGCCCCAGCTCAAAGGCACCCTCGGCCAGCGACCATGGACGTACTCCGGAAAGCGCGTGTGGATGGCGCTGGAAAAGGCCAGCCCGCGCTTGACCAGCCAGCGCCGCGCAGCCCAGCCGAGGGGACCCTCGGTGGCCAGGTGCACGCAATCTGGCTGGAACGCCTCGATCTTCGCACCCACCCGCCAGAGGTCCCAGGCCAGGGGAATCTCGGGGTAGCTCGGGCAGGGACGGCTACGGAAGCCCTGGGGCGACAGCAGCAGCACCTGGTGCCCCAGCGCTTGCAGTTCGGTCACCAGCGCCTGCAGGCTGGTGACCACGCCATTCACCTGGGGCAGCCAGGCATCAGTGACGATCAGTATCCTCATGCAGCCGGCTCGACCAGCTCCACGGCACGGGCCTCAAGCTCCCGCGCCTGGGCGTCGGCCAAACGGAAGAGTTCGATGCTGCCATCCCAGTGCTCTATCAGCGCCGTGCAGGACTCCACCCAATCGCCGCAGTTTAGGTAGTCCACCGCGCCCACCTTGCGGATCTCCGCATGGTGGATATGGCCGCAGACCACGCCGTCCAGGCCGCGCTTGACGCATTCGTGGGCGATGGCTTCCTCGAAGTCGCTGATGAAGTTCACCGCGCTCTTCACCTTGTGCTTGAGATAGGCCGACAGCGACCAGTAGCCGTAACCCCAGCGTTCGCGCCAGTGGTTGAGCCAGCGGTTGAGGGTCAGGGTGAACTCGTAGGCCGAGTCGCCGAGGAAGGCCAGCCACTTGTGGTAGCGGGTGATCACGTCGAACTGGTCGCCATGGATGACCAGCATCCGGCGGCCGTCGGCGGTTTCGTGCACCGCCTCGTCCACCAACTGGATATTGCCCAGCATCAGGCTGGAATAGCGGCGCAGGAACTCGTCGTGGTTGCCGGTGACGTAGATCACTTCGGTGCCGCGCTTGCTCATGGTCAGCAGGCGGCGGATCACGTTGGTGTGCGCCTGCGGCCAGTACATTCCGCCGCGCAGCTTCCATCCGTCGATGATGTCGCCCACCAGGTAGATGCGGTCGGCGTGATACTGCTTGAGGAAGCGCGCGAGGTGCTCGGCCTGGCAGTCGCGGGTGCCGAGGTGGACATCGGAGATCCACAGGGTACGCACGCGCTGCTTGCGGGGCTTGGTTTTGCTGGCGGGTTCCAGGCGTTCGACGCTGCTCATGGGCGACCTCCGGAGGGGTTTTGCCGATGGTGGGCCAGGGCGGTGAAGTGGGGATGACCGGGAAGTTGCAGACCTGTGACAGCGCGCGGCCCGCGACAAGGTTTAGAATGGCCGCCTCCGTCGAGGGTGCCGCCATGAGTTCGATCCTGTCCCTGCGCCAGTACAACCACGACCTGCTGGTCCACAGCCACAGTCACGCCCAACTGGTGTTCGGCCTCTCCGGCTGCCTGGAGTTCGAGGTGGACGGCCGTGGCGCACGGGTCGAGCGGCAAACCCTGGCAGTGGTGCCGCCCGAGGCGCAGCACGCCTGCGGCAGTCCCGGCGGCAGCCTCTGCCTGGTGGTGGACGTGCCCGACGAGGACTGGCTGCGCCACACCCTGGGCCGGCATTTCGACTCGGGCCGGCGCCTGCTGGAGCAACCAGGCGCGCTGTCCCTGAACCCTGCGCAGAGCCAGCTGGTCAGCTGGATCGCCGCCAGCCCCCTGGCCGATGAGGTGATCGCCGGGCAATCCGCCGGCCTGCTGCTGGCCAGCCTCGCCGCTCCCGGCGCCTGCACCGCGGAAAGCAGCGCCCTGCCCCTGGCGGCGCTGGACGCGCATATCGACCAGCACGCCGCCCGCCCCCTGCAAGTGGCCGACCTGGCGCGGCTCTGCGGTCTGTCGGTGGCGCGCTTCCACGCGCGCTTCCTCGCCGAGGCCGGGCAGACGCCCATGGACTATGTGCGCTCCCGGCGCCTGCACCTCGGCCGCCAGTTGCTGCTGGAAAGCCGCCTGGCGGTGGGCGAGATCGCGGCAATGGTCGGCTACAGCTCGCAGAGCGCCTTCACCGCCGCCCTCTCTCGCGAATTCGGCGTCACCCCGCGCGCCCTGCGCAACGCCCGCGAGTAACGCGACAAAGCCTGCGAGCCTGGCGACAGACAAGGCGGCGAGCCGCCACTAGACTGGTTCGACCGTAATCAGGGAGCACTCCATGTCCACCATCGAATGGGACGATTTCCAGCGCGTCGAACTGCGCGTCGGCACCATCCTTTCCGCCGCCCCCAACGCCAAGGCGATCAAGCCGGCCTATGTGCTGGAAGTGGACCTGGGCGAGTTCGGGGTGAAGACATCCAGCGCCCAGATCACCGCCCACTACGAGGCTGGAGAGCTGGTGGGCCGGCAGGTGCTCTGCGTCTGCAACTTCGCGCCCAAGCGCATTGCCGGGATACGTTCGGAAGTGCTGGTCACCGGCATCCATGACGATGAAAACAAGGTGGTCCTGGCATGCTTCGACAAACCGCTGCCCAATGGGGCCCGCCTGGCATGAAGGAACGCAACGCGCTGCTGGCCATCCACCTGGGAGCCCTGCTGTTCGGGCTTTCGGGCATCTTCGGCAAGCTCGCCGACAGCGCCCCCATGATCATCACCTTCGGCCGCGGGCTGTTTGCGGTGATCGCCCTGGCGCTGTTCGCCCAACTGATCACCCGCGGCAAGACGCGCAACCCCGACCTGCGCCAACTGGCCCTGCTCGGGCTCGGCGGCCTGCTGCTGGGCACCCACTGGATCACCTTCTTCCATGCGGTGAATGTGGCCGGCGTCGCCATCGCCACCCTCGGCTTCGCCAGTTTCCCGGCCTTCACCCTGCTGCTGGAAGGCGTGCTGTTCCGCGAACGCATCCGCGCCCAGGAAATCCTCATCGTGGGACTGGTGAGCCTGGGCCTGCTGCTGGTGACGCCCAGCTTCGAATGGGCCAGCGAGGCCACCCAGGGGCTGCTCTCGGCCGTCCTTTCCGGCCTGCTGTTCTCCTTGCTGTCGCTGCTCAACCGCGCCAGCGTGCGTGGCCTGGACCCGGTCAAGGCCGCGCTCTGCCAGAACCTGACCATAGTGCTCTGCCTCACGCCGTTCAGCTGGCCGCTGCTGGCGGAGGTCAAGGCCATGGACTGGCTGTGGATCGCCCTGCTCGGGGTGTTCTGCACCGGCCTCGCCCACAGCCTGTTCGTCGCCAGCCTCAAGGTGCTGAAGGCGCGGACCACCGCGGTAATCTTCGCCCTGGAACCGGTCTACGGCATCGCCTTCGCCTGGTGGCTGTTCGACGAGCAACCCGGCCTGCGCATGCTGGCGGGCGGCGCGCTGATCATCTTCGCCATCGCCCTGTCCGCTCGCAAAGGCGCACCCCCCGAAGCCAAGCCGGCACCTTGTGGGGGCGAATTCATTCGCCAAGGGCCGCGCAGCGGCCCCTGACGGCTGATGGGTATCGCTCCGCTCGCGGAACGCCGCCCGACCCATCCTACCGGGGCAGCTCAGCAAGTGTTCTGCCGGGAGACAGGGGCGGCGGGCCTTTGCCCCGGGGCAATCGAGGGCAGCTCAGGAGCGGTCGTTGTGGCCCAGGTCCCGCGCCGGGTCGATCTGGTCGCGCACCCGCTGCTTCAGCACCTTGGCCTCGGGGAAACCGCCATCGGCCTTGCGCTCCCAGATCTGTACGCCGTCGCAGGTGATGCGGAACACGCCGCCGGTGCCCGGCTCCAGGCTCACCTTGCCGAGGTCGTCGCTGAAAGTGCTGAGCAGTTCCTGGGCCAGCCAGGCGGCGCGCAGCAGCCATTGGCACTGGGTGCAGTAGGTGATGACGATTTCGGGCTTGGCTGACGACATGGCTGGGCTCGGCGAGGAGATAGGCGCCCTATAATAGCCGGCTTCGGACCTCCGCCTGACCAGGGATGCGTTATGCGCCGCCTTCTGCTTTGCCTGCTGTTCCTCCCCCTCCTCTGCCTGGCCCAGCCCGAACCCCGGATCGGCCTGGTGCTGTCCGGCGGCGCCGCCCGCGGCCTGGCGCATATCGGTGTGCTCAAGGCGCTGGAAGAACAGGGCATCAAGGTCGACGCCATCGCCGGCACCAGCATGGGCGCGGTGATCGGCGGGCTCTTTGCTGCGGGCTACCAGGTCGACGAGTTGGAGAAACTGGCCATCCACCTGGATTGGCAGAAGGCCCTGTCCGACGACCCGCCACGGCAGGACGTGCCCTTCCGCCGCAAGCAGGACGACCGCGACTTCCTGGTCAAGCAGCGCCTGAGCTTTCGCGACGATGGCAGCCTCGGTCTGCCCCTGGGCGTAATCCAGGGCCAGAACCTCGCCCTGCTGCTGGAAAGCTTGCTGGTGCACACCAGCGATACCCGCGACTTCGACCAGTTGGCCATTCCCTTTCGCGCCGTGGCCACCGATATCGCCACCGGCGAGAAGGTGGTGTTCCGCCGCGGCCACCTGCCCCAGGCGATCCGCGCCAGCATGTCGATACCCGCAGTGTTCGCTCCGGTGGAAGTGAACGGCCGGTTGCTGGTGGACGGCGGCATGGTGGACAACATCCCGGTGGACGTGGCCCGCGAGATGGGCGTCGACCGCGTGATAGTGGTGGACATCGGCACACCGCTGCGCCCGCGCAAGGAACTGGGCACGGTGGTGGACGTGCTCAACCAGTCGGTGACCCTGATGACCCGCAGCAACTCCGAGGTCCAGTTGGCCACCCTGGAACCCACCGACGTGCTGATCCAGCCACCGCTGGCGGGCTTCGGCGCCACCGACTTTGGCCGCGCCCGCGACATGATCGAAGCCGGCTACCGCGCCACCCGTATCCTCGAAGGCCGCCTGGGCGAACTGCGCCCGCTGGCCGCCAACCGCGACCAGGCCCTGGACAGCGCGCGCCTGCCCAGCGAACGCACGCCGGTGATCCGCAGCATCCTGATCGAGAACGACTCGAAGATCGGCGACGCCGTGATCCGCCGCTATATCCGCCAGCCCCTGGGCCAGCCGCTGGACCTGGAACGCCTGCAACGCGACATGAGCACCCTCTACGGCCTGGACTACTTCGAGCACGTGCGTTACCGGGTGGTCAAGCGCAAGGACGGCAACGCCCTGGTGATCAACGCCCGCGGCAAGCGCGCCGGCACCGACTACCTGCGCCTGGGCCTGAACCTCTCCGACGACATGCGTGGCGACAGTGCCTTCAACCTCGGCGCCAGCTACCGCAAGAACGGCATCAACGAGCTGGGCGCCGAATGGCTGACGCGCCTGCAGCTGGGTGACCACCAGGAGCTCTACAGCGAGTTCTACCAGCCCCTGGACGCCGGCTCGCGCTACTTCGTCGCCCCTTACCTGTTCGGCGAAGCGCAGAACGTCGAGGCCATCCTCGACAACGACCCCATCGCCGAGTACCGCCTGGAGCGCTATGGCTACGGACTCAACCTCGGCCGGCAGATCGCCAACAATGGCGAGATTCGCTTCGGCGTGGGCCAGGCGTGGGGCGAGGCCGATGTGCGGGTGGGCGAGCGCGACCTGCCCAGCTTCAGCTTCAGCGAGGGCTACTACGAGCTGAAGTACTCCTTCGACACCCTGGACAACGTGGACTACCCCCACGAGGGCGAGGACATCGGCCTGACGCTGCGCCAGTACGACCCCGACCTGGGCTCGGACGAGCGCTATCGGCAGTGGCAGCTGAGCCTGGACAAGGCCATGGGCTCGGGCCCGGATACCTTCGTACTCGGCGGCCGCTACGGGCGCACCCTGGACGATGCCGAGGTGGTCACCTCCAGCTTCCTGCTGGGCGGCGCGCGCCAACTCTCGGGCTTCCGCGAGGACTCCATCTCCGGACAGAACATCAGCCTGGGGCGGATGGTCTACTACCGGCGCATGACCCGTCGCTCCTTCCTGCCGCTGGATTTCCCGGTCTACCTCGGCGGCAGCCTGGAACGCGGCCGGGCCTGGAACAACGACAACAGCTTCGACAGCGGCTACATCAACGCCGCCAGCGTCTTCATCAGCTTCGATACGCCGCTGGGGCCGCTGGACTTCAGCTTCGGCCTCAATGACGAGGCAGAGAAGGCGCTCTACCTGAACCTCGGGCGGGTGTTCTGACGATGTGCAGACCCCGACCATGTTCGATGGGTTTCGCAAGCTCTACCCATCCTACGGGTGGAGCGGCGTTCCGCGAGCGGAGCGAAACCCATCAGCCATGCGAACCAGGTGGGAATAACCAAATGACTTTTCAGTATTAAAAAGACATATGTCATTCCGCTATAGTCGGGCGCTCACACTGCCCAGAAGGAACGCCCTGTGAAACGACTGTTCTCCGCCTCCCTCCTCGCCGCCGGCCTGGCCCTCGCCGGCGCCGCCCAGGCCGCGCCCACCCTGCTGAATGTCTCCTACGACGTGATGCGCGACTTCTACAAGGATTACAACGCGGCCTTCCAGAAGCACTGGCAGGCGGAAAAAGGCGAGAACATCACCCTGCAGATGTCCCATGGCGGCTCCAGCAAGCAGGCCCGCGCGGTGATCGATGGCCTGCCCGCCGACGTCATCACCATGAACCAGGCCACCGACATCAACGCCCTGGCCGACAACGGCGGCCTGGTACCGCAGGACTGGGCCAGCCGTCTGCCAAACAACAGCGCACCCTTCACCTCGGCCACCGTATTCATCGTGCGCAAGGGCAACCCCAAGGGCCTGAAGGACTGGCCGGACCTGCTCAAGGACGGCGTGCAGGTCGTGGTGCCCAACCCCAAAACGTCCGGCAACGGCCGCTACACCTATCTCTCCGCGTGGGGCTACGTACTGAAGAATGGCGGTGACGAGAACAAGGCCAGGGACTTCGTCGGCAAGCTGTTCAAGCAGGCGCCGGTGCTGGATACCGGCGGCCGCGCCGCCACCACCACCTTTATCCAGAACCAGATCGGCGACGTGCTGGTGACCTTCGAGAACGAGGCCGAGATGATCGCCCGCGAGTTCGGCCGTGGCGGCTTCGAGGTGGTCTACCCCAGTGTGTCCGCCGAGGCCGAGCCGCCGGTGGCGGTGGTCGACAAGGTGGTGGACAGGAAAGGCACCCGCGCCGCCGCCGAGGCGTACCTCAAGTACCTGTGGAGCGACGAGGGCCAGACCATCGCCGCCAACAACTACCTGCGCCCGCGCAACCCGGCCATCCTCGCCAAGTTCGCCGACCGCTTCCCCAAGGTGGAATTCCTTTCCGTGGAGAAGACCTTCGGCGACTGGCGTGACGTGCAGAAGACCCACTTCAACGACGGCGGCGTCTTCGACCAGGTCTATACCGCCCAGTGATCTCCCGCCTCCCTGCCCGCCTCGGCGGGCAGGACTTTCCGCCTCCACCCTGTCCCCCTGCAAGACTTCAGCATCCGCCGCCGGTAGCAGCCGTCCATCGGCCAAGCACAGAATGGGACGATAGTCACCATTTCTTCTTTTGACACTAATAATTATTTACAAATAAGATCGCCCGCCGTCGTCAGTCTGGCCGCCTGCACCAGTGCCGGCCAGGGATGAGCGATTTCATAGAACAAGAGACAGACCATGGAATTCTTTCACCTGATCACCGCGCTGCTGAAGCAGGAAGCGACATTCGACCTGATGCGGCTGGGGGTCCTGTACATGCACCTGATCGCCTGCTGCGTGGCGGTTGGCCTGGTGCTCACCAGCGACTTCGCCATGATCAGGCAGCTGTTGCAGGGCAACGATTCCGCCCATTGCGCAAAGCCCCATCTCGAGTCCCTGCAACGCACCATCTCGCTGGCCCTGCTGGTGCTCTGGATCACTGGCGCAGCCATCATCCTGCTGGACCTTTCCGTCAAGGGCTGGACCTACCTGCAGAATCCCAAGCTGCAGGCCAAGGTATTGATCGTGTCCCTGCTGACCATCAATGGCGTCCTGCTGCATCGGGTGGTCATGCCCGCGATGGTTCGCGCCGGAACCCTGCTCGGCCTCGAATCCGGCTTGCGCACGCTGGCGCTATTCACTGGCACGGTATCGGCCGTTTCCTGGTTCTATGCCGCCCTGCTGGGGGTTGGACGGCCATTGGCATGGAAGTACAGCCTCGCCGAACTGATGCTCGCCTATCCGCTGCTGATCATCGGCGGCTACCTGGCCATGCAGCTGCTGATAAGCCTGGCGCACAAGCGCAGCAAGACGGCCGCTTCCGCCACCACCCTGCCCGACCAGCAATGACCGCGGCGCCGAGGCTGCCTACCTGAAGGTCTCAGCCCAGTCGGCGAACTGCATGCACTGGCCGAAGCTCAGCACATCGGGGGTATCGGCCAGGCAATCGACCGCGGTCCGGGAATTTTCGCTGGCGAGGTACTCGTTGAGGCACTCCCGCTCATTGCGCTTCAGGCCCTTGTAGAAGTCGTCCATCCGGTACATGGCCTTGTCGAGCTGGTCCTGGGAGATCTTCTGCTTGCGCACCCCATCGCGGCCGAGCTTCTGAGTCTCGTTGATCAGCGACGGCATGCGGGCGATGGCGGTGGAGCACTGCATCCTGCCCTTCTCCTGCAGCTCGTTGGGACTGGCTCGATGCTCCAGGGTTGTGGCCTGTGCCCCGGCGGACGGCTCGTTCGGTCTTCTCGGCGCCGCGTCAAGGCTATGCACTTGAAGGTCCGGGGATTCCACCTCCCGGCTCTGCGGCGGCGGGGTATCGGTGAAATGCAGCTTTCCGTCGGCATCGCGCCACTGGTAGACCTGGGCGGCAAGGGGTTGGACCAGCAGCAAGGCAAGGGTGGCAAGGGCGATACGGGGGGACATCCAGGACCTCCGAGATGGCTGAATGCCAGCACACTACAGAAGCTGTTTCCCGGGGGCAATGGCGGGAAATCGGGAATGTGAAAGGCGCACGCCCCCTCACCATTCCCCTGGTGGCGCCCCTCCCGGAGCACCTCTGGGCGCGAATTCATTCGCGAAGCGGGCCGCAGGCCCGCTCGCAAGGAACGGACTACTGGAAGTGCCTTCCCAGCCCGGCCGGCACACCGCTGGAATCGGTGGGTTGCCAGGGGCCATGGGGGCCGTTGGAGTAGCTCCAGCCATTGTCCCAGCGGTAGTAGACGCGCTCGCGGTAGAAGACATTGTGTTCAGCCTCGAGCACATAGACACCGAGGCCGGTATCCCAATAGCAGTTGCCTCCGGGCGGCGGGGCGAATCGCGGGTGCGCCTTCATCCGTGGCGCCTGCTTGGGCGGCTGGGGTTGTGCCGGCGGCATGGGGCGCTGCTGCGGCGGGGTCTGCACGGCCGGAGGCTGGCGGGAGGGCTCGTGGGGGGGTTCCCAGTCGGGCTCGGTCGGCTCGTGGTAAGGACCTTGGCCGGCGCAGCCGGCCAGGGTCAGGACGAGGCAGATCAGGGGCAGGCCGAAGCGGGTGCTCGGCGCTGCCGGGAGTGCGGTGTAGGTGGTCATTTCTTGTCCGGGCTGTCGATGGTCAGTCGTTGGGTATCCGACGTACCGGTAGACAGCGGCGAACTGCTTCCTATCCATTCACCCACAGTCGCATTGCCACTACGGGAGATCCGGGCGACCAGCTGCACCTGCGGGAAGTTGGAGAGCTTGAGCTGCGGCATCATCGCGTCCGCGTCGCTCAGGCTGACTTCCACCGGCAGGTCGGCCACCGTCATGCGCTTGACCGCCAGCGGCATGGGCGGGCCGGAGGTGGCGCGGGCGAAGATGAACACGCTATCGCCAGGCTGCACCTTGTCCTTCAGTGCCGCCGCCAGATCGACGCGAACCTTGAGCTGGGCACCGGTCGGGGTCGGAGCGGCAGCCGGCTCTTCGACGGCGACACCGCTTTCCTTGAGCTTCTCGCGGGCCTTGTCGATACCGCCCTGGAGGGCGCCACGGGACGGGTCGTCCGCCGGCAGCTGGGCAATCAGGCGTTCCCAGTATTTGATAGCGTCCTGGAAACGTCCTTCTTCGAAGCCGGCGATGCCCAGCAGGCCAAGGCTGGTGATTTCATTCGGGTCGGCCTTCAGGGCCTCCTCGGTCAGCGCCTTGACCTCCGGAGTCAGGCGTTTCTGGCTGGCGAAATAAAGCGCCTGGGCCCACTGGCCCAGCAGCTCGGGCTCACGCCCGCCACGCTTCACCGCCTGTTCGTAGGCGCGCGCGGCATCGGCGGCGCGGTCCTGGGCCATGTAGGTGCGGCCGAGGAAATACCAGCCCTTGGCCGATTCCGGCTGGGCCTCCACCACACGCTCCAGGCGCGAGGTCATTTCCTCGAGGCTGCGGGGCTGCTCGCGCAGCTCACGGGCCAGCTCAACCTTGTCGCTGGCGCCCCAGTGCAGGTAGAGGCCGAAGCCCAGCAGCGGCACGAGCACGGCAGCGGCCAGCGGCAGGGCCTTGCCCAGACGGGATGCACGGCCAATGTCGGCACCTTCGGTGTCGGCCAGCAGTTCACGGGCAGCCTCGGCGCGGCCGTCCTCGTAGTGCTCGGCGGTCAGGGTGCCAGCGGCGCGCTGGGATTCCAGCTCGTCCAGGCGTTCCTGGTAAAGGGCGACGTTGAGGGAAGTACGGTCTTCCTCGGTCTGGGCCTTGCGGCCGCGCAACACGGGAATCAGCAGGAAGGCCAGGGCGACCAGCAGGAGCAGGCCGGCGGCGAGCCAGAAATCGATCATGGGTCTTTCTTGTCCTGGTTCTCGGAGCTCAGCAGCGCATCGAGGCGCGCCTGCTCATCAGCGGAAAGCATTACCTGGCCGGGGCTATTCTCGACCCGGCGGCGACGCACGACGATGATGCCCAGCACCACCAGACCACCCACCAGCAGGCCGGCGGGGCCGTACCAGAGCAGCAGGGTGCGGGCATTGACCGGCGGCTTGTAGCGCACAAAGTCGCCGTAGCGCGCCACCAGGTAGTCGACTATCTCCTGGTTGCTCTTGCCCTCTTCCAGCATCCGGTGGATTTCCCGGCGCAGGTCGGTGGCAATGGGCGCGTTGGAGTCGGCGATGTTCTGATTCTGACACTTGGGGCAGCGCAGCTCTTCGGTGAGGGTACGGAAGCGCGCGCGCTCGGCCTCATCCTTGAACTCGTAGGTGTCGATGGCGGCACGGGCGCCGCCTGCCAGGGCCAGGCCCAGCAGGGCGACGGCGATCAGGCGCTTCATTTGCCCGCCTCGTCTTCCAGGGAATGGTAGAGCGGCGCCAGCTGCTCGCGCCAGACGACTTCGTCGATCACGCCGACGAACTTGTGGCGGATGATGCCGTCCTTGTCGATCAGGAAGGTTTCCGGGGCACCGTAGACGCCCAGGTCCAGGCCGAGGCTGCCCTGCTCGTCGCGGATGTCCAGCTGGTAGGGGTTGTGGAACTCCTTCAGCCATTTCAGCGCGGCGGCGTTGTCGTCCTTGTAGTTGACGCCGTAGATGGTCACGCCCATCTGCGCCAGCTTGTTCAGCACCGGGTGCTCGACGCGGCAGGACACGCACCAGGTGCCCCAGACGTTGACCAGCGCCGGCTTGCCCTTGAGGTCGGCCTCGGTGAGGGTGCGCTCGCCGGTGACGTTGGGCAGCGAGAAGGCCGGGAACGGCTTGCCGATCAGGGCTGAAGGCAACTCGGCCGGATTGAGGAACAGGCCGCGATAGAGGAATACCGCGATGGCGAGAAAGGCCAGCAGCGGCAGGACCAGGATCAGACGCTTCATGCTTGGGCTCCAGCCATGCCCAGCGCCTCGCGGACGCGGGTCTTCACTTTCACCCGGTAGCGCCGGTCGAAGGCCGCCAGCAGGCCGCCGAGGCCCATCAGCAGACCGCCCAGCCAGATCCAGCGGACGAAGGGTTTGACGTGTACGCGCACCGCCCAGGCGCCGGCGTCCAGGGGCTCACCGAGGGCGACATAGAGGTCGCGGGAGAAACCGGCGTCGATGCCGGCCTCGGTCATCACCGATTGCTGCACGGTGTAGAGGCGTTTCTCCGGGTGCAGCACGGAAATCTGCTTGTCGCCGTCGAAGACGATCACGCTGCCCTTGTCGGAGGTGAAGTTCGGGCCTTCATGGTGCGCCGCGCCTTCGAAGAGGAAGCGGTAGCCGCCCAGCTCCACCGACTCGCCCGGCGCCAGGCGCAGGTCACGCTCGGCGCTGTACTGGCTGGAAAGCACCACACCCAGGGCGCAGAGGGCGATGCCGGCATGGGCCAACTGCATGCCCCAGTAGCTGCGGGTCAGGCCAGCGGCACCCTTGAGCAGGCCCTTGTGGCGGGTCTTGTCGATAAGGTCGCGGACCCCGGCCAGCACCACCCAGGCGGCGAGGAAGCCCACGGCCAGCACGGCCCAGTGGAAGTCGCCGTAGATGAAGGCAGCCAGCACGCCGAACAGCAGGCCGCCGATCAACACCGGGCCGAGCATGCCCAGCAGCCACTTGAGCGGGGTGTCCTTCCAGCGCACCACCACGCCGACGGCGAGCACCAGCATGAGGATGCCCATCAGCGGCAGGAACAGGGCGTTGAAGTACGGTGGGCCCACCGACAGCTTGGCGCCGGTCAGGGCATCCAGCACCAGCGGATAGAGGGTGCCGAGGAGGATCATCGAGGCCACCACCACCAGCACCAGGTTGTTCACCAGCAGCAGGGTCTCGCGGGACCAGAGGGCGAAGCCCACCTGGCTCTTGACCACGGGTGCGCGCACTGCGAACAGGGCCAGGGAACCGCCCACCACCAGCAGCAGGAAGGCGAGGATGAACACGCCGCGCTCCGGGTCCGAGGCAAAGGCGTGGACCGAGGTCAGCACGCCGGAACGGACCAGGAAGGTGCCCAACAGACTCAGGGAGAAGGCGGCGATGGCCAGCAGCACGGTCCAGCTCTTGAACACGCCGCGCTTTTCGGTGACCGCGAGGGAGTGGATCAGCGCGGTGCCCACCAGCCAGGGCATGAAGGAGGCGTTTTCCACCGGGTCCCAGAACCACCAGCCGCCCCAGCCCAGTTCGTAGTAGGCCCACCAGGAGCCGAGCACGATGCCGATGCCGAGGAAGGCCCAGGCGATGATGGTCCAGGGCCGCGACCAGCGCGCCCAGGCGGCGTCCAGGCGACCGCCGAGCAAGGCGGCGATGGCGAAGGCGAAGGCCACCGAGAAGCCCACGTAACCCATGTAGAGCATCGGCGGGTGGACGATCAGGCCGAAGTCCTGAAGCAGCGGGTTGAGGTCGTTGCCATCGGCCGGCATGTTCGGCAGCAGGCGGTTGAACGGGTTGGAGGTGACGATGAGGAACAGCAGAAAGCCGATGCTGATCATCCCCATCACCGCCAGCACGCGGGCCAGCATCTGTTCCGGCAGCTGGCGGGAGAACACCGACACGGCGAAGGTCCAGCCACCGAGGATCAGCGCCCAGAGCAGCAGCGAACCCTCGTGGGCGCCCCAAACGGCGCTGAACTTGTAGTACCAGGGCAGCGCGCTGTTGGAGTTGCTGGCGACATACGCCACCGAGAAGTCATCCACCATGAAGGCGTAGGTCAGGCAACCGAAGGCGAACGCCAGGAAGGCGAACTGCCCCCAGGCGGCCGGCTGGGCCAGGCTCATCCATTGGCGGTCGCCGCGCCAGGCGCCGATCAGCGGCAGGGTCGCCTGCACCAGGGCCATGCACAGGGCGAGAATCAGGGCCAGGTGGCCAAGTTCGGGAATCATCGGTTCAACCCTCTTTCTTCGGGAGCTGGCCGCTTTCCTTGAGGGCCTTGGTCACCTCCGGCGGCATGTAGTTCTCGTCGTGCTTGGCCAGCACTTCGTCGGCCACCAGCACGCCATCGGCATTCAGCTTGCCGAGGGCGACAATGCCCTGCCCTTCGCGGAACAGGTCGGGGAGGATGCCGTGGTAGCGGATGGTCACGCTCTTGGCGAAGTCGGTGACCACGAACTGCACGTCCAGCGAGTCGCCGGAACGCTGTACCGAGCCTTTCTCCACCATGCCGCCGGCGCGGATGCGGGTGTCCTGCGGGGCCTCGCCATTGGCGATCTGGGTGGGGGTGTAGAACAGATTGATGTTCTGTTGCAGCGCAGACAGCGCCAGCGCCACGGCAATGCCCACCCCCGCCAGGATGGCGATGATGATGAACAGGCGCTTCTTGCGAACCGGATTCACTTCGACTCCTCCCGGCGCAAACGGCGCGCCTCGTCGTGCAGGTAACGCCGCCGAGCGATCAGTGGCATGGCGACGTTGATGGCCAGTACCACCAGGCTGACGCCGTAGGCGGTCCAGACATAAAGGCCATGGTCACCCATGGCGAGAAATTCGGTGAAGGAAGAAAAACTCATCAGACCTTACCCACTTGTGCCTGAATCTCGGCCTTGGCCCAGCTGCTGCGTGCCTCACGCTTGAGCACATCGAGGCGCATGCGCAGCAGTACCACGGTGGTGAAGAAGCAGTAGAAGCCGAGCACCATGATCAGCAGCGGCAGCCACATTTCCGGCGGCATGGCCGGCTTCTCGGTGATCTTGAAGGTGGCCGGCTGGTGCAGGGTGTTCCACCACTCCACCGAGTACTTGATGATCGGGATGTTGATCACCCCGACTATCGCCAGCACTGCACAGGCCTTGGCGGCGCTGTCACGATTGCTGATTGCCTGGCCGAGGGCAATGACACCGAAGTACAGGAAAAGGAGGATGAGCATCGACGTAAGGCGTGCATCCCAGACCCACCAGGCGCCCCAGGTTGGCTTGCCCCAGATGGCGCCGGTAAGCAGCGCGACGAAGGTCATCCAGGCGCCGATGGGAGCGGCGGCCTGCAGGGCAACGTCGGCCAGCTTCATCTTCCACACCAGGCCGACTACGCCGCAGACCGCCAGCATGATGTAGCAGGACTGGGCGAGAAAGGCGGCCGGCACATGGATATAGATGATGCGGAAGCTGTTGCCCTGCTGGTAGTCCGGCGGCGCGATGGCCAGGCCCCAGACCAGGCCCACGGTGATCAGGGCCGCCGCGCCCCAGGCGAACCAGGGCAACCAGCGGCCGCTGATCTCGTAGAACCACTTCGGTGAGCCGAGTTTGTGAAACCAAGTCCAGTTCATCAGGCAACTCTATTTTTTATTCGCCGACGCTGATGGTCAGGCCGGCGGCTATGGCAAAGGGTGTCAGGGTCACCGCCAGGGCGGTAAGGCTGGCCAGCCACAACAGGTGGCCGACCGCCGGCATTCCTTGCAGGGCCGCTTGCAACGCCCCGCTGCCGAGGATCAGCACGGGGATGTACAGCGGCAGGATCAGCAGCGCCAGTAGCAGGCCGCCGCGCTTGAGTCCCACGGTCAGCGCGGCGCCCACCGCACCCAGCAGGCTGAGCACCGGGGTGCCCAGCAGCAGCGAAAGCAGCAGCACCGGCAGGCAGCGCGCCGGCAGGCCGAGCATCAGCGCCAGCAGCGGCGCCAGCAGCACCAGGGCCAATCCGGAAAACAGCCAGTGTGCCAGCACCTTGGCCAGTACCAGAAGCGGCAGGGGGTGCGGCGAAACGACCCACTGTTCGAGCGATCCGTCCTCGAAATCACTGCGGAAAAGCCCGTCCAGCGAGAGCAGCACGGCCAACAGGGCCGCCACCCAGACCAGGCCGGGGGAAAGGCTTTGCAACAATTGGGTCTCGGGTCCCACGGCCAGCGGGAACAATGCGATCACTATGGCGAAGAACACCAGGGGATTGGCCAATTCCGCCGGACGGCGTACCAGCAGGCGAGCTTCACGGGCGACCAGCAGGGTAAAGACATTGCTCATGCGCGGCGCTGCCCCAGGTCAAGTTCGCAGTAGCCGGCGGGCACCAGGCCCATGCTGTGGTGGGTGGTGAAGACCACCAGGCCGCCCTGCTCGCAATGCCGCGCCAGATGCGCCTCGAGCTGGGTGACGCCCTGCTTGTCGAGGGCGGTGAAGGGCTCGTCGAGGATCCACAGCGGCGGCGCGTCCAGGTACAGGCGTGCCAGGGCGACGCGGCGTTGCTGGCCGGCCGACAGGGTATGGCAGGGTACATCCTCGAAACCACGCAAGCCCACCGCGTCCAGGGCCTGCCAGATGGCCTCGCGGCCGGCTGGCTGGTGCAAGGCGCAAAGCCAGCGCAGGTTCTCCTCTGCGGTCAGCAGGCCCTTGATGCCGGCGGCATGGCCGATCCACAAGAGGTTGCGCGCCAGCTCGCCGCGCTGGCTGGCCAGCGGCTTGCCATTCAGGCGCACTTCTCCGGCGGTGGGCTGCATCAGGCCGCAGAGCAGGCGCAGCAGGCTGGTCTTGCCGCTGCCGTTGGGGCCGGCGACCTGGAGCATCTCGCCCCGGGCCAGTTGCAGGTCCAGCCGTTCGAACAGCAGGCGCCAGTCCCGCTCGCAGGCGAGGGCCACGGTCTCTAGGTAGGGACTGGTCACGGCATGGATACCCGGGAAGCATTCAAGTCAGGGAGGTGCCGGCCGCTATACTGGTGAGCGCCAAGGCTCGTGGCCGGCCCGGACGGGGCGGCATTATACATGCCAACCCTGGCCCCCGAAGCGAGCTTTTTCGACAGGTTGTAACCCCTTGATGACCGAAATCAGCGGTACTCGCCCTCTCCCGCCCAGCCAGCCGCTCGCCCGCCCCGCGCAGAACGCCGCGGATCTGGCGCTCCGGCTTTTGCAGCCGCTGGACGGCCTGCTGGCCGCCGGGGAGAGCGCCGAGGCCGAAGTCATCGCCCTCAAGGAAACCGCCCAGAGCTTCCAGGTGCTGCTGAAGCTGACCCTGGGCAATGGCAGCCAGGCCACCCTGGAGGTCATCAGCCCGCGGCCTCTGGCCGAGGGCAGCCAGCTGAACGTCACCGCGCTCTCGGACACCCGCCTGGCCATGGTCCTCAAAGTCGCTGAAGCGGCCCTCGGCAGCCTCGACCTGGAGCTACTGCCGCTGGGCAGCCTGGTCCAGGGCAAGGTGGTATCCAGCGAACTGGCTGCCCAGGGCAAGGCCCAGGCAGCGGTCTACAAGGTACTGGTCAATCTGCTCAACACACCGCTCGCCGGCCGCCAGTTGAGCATCGAGAGCCCGCGGCCACTGGCCGTCGGCAGCCTCCTCAGCGCCCAGGTCCAGGGCAGCCAGATGCTGCAGTTCCTGCCCCTGGCCGCGCAGCTGAACCAGCTCGAACTCACCCAGCAGTTGGCCGGCCAGCAGAGCCGCCAGGGCTCCCTCGAGGGCCTGCACCGTGCCCTACAGGCCATAGGCCGGGACAAACTTCCGGACAACCTGCACGGCGCCGTGGACCGACTGCTCGGCGCCCTGCCCGACATCCGCCAGCTCGGCGACCCAAAGCTGCTGGCCCAGGCCCTGGAGAACAGCGGCGCGCTGCTGGAGTCGCGCCTGCTCGCCGGCCAGGCCGGCGCTCTGCCCCAGGACCTCAAGGCCAACCTGCTGCGCCTGATCGGCCAACTGCTGCCGGCCCTGCCGACACCCTCCAGCCTGCCGACCACCGGCACCAGCAATGCGATGGCCCAGGCCCTGCCGGCCTTCATCCGCAATGCCCTCAGCGCCCTTGGCCAGGCCAATGCCCGCCAGCAGGCCCTGAGTTTTCCCCTGCCGTCGCGGCTGGCCCAGACCGCCGAAGACGAAGGCGACCTGGAAACCCTGCTCAAGCTGGCCGCCGCCGCCGTCTCGCGGCTGCAGACCCACCAGTTGTCCAGCTTGGCCCAGACCCAGGTGACACCCGAAGGCAACCTGCTGACCACCTGGCAGCTGGAAGTGCCGATGCGCAATCAGCAGGAACTGGTCCCACTGCAGATCAAGCTGCAGCAGGAGCAGGACTCCCGGCAGGAAAAGGGCGAGCGCAAGGAAAGCCTCTGGCGCGTCGAACTGGCCTTCGATCTGGATCCCCTGGGCCCGCTGCAGGTCCAGGCGCAACTGGTCCAGGGCAGCTTGTCGAGCCAGCTCTGGGCCGAGCGCCCCGCCACCGCCAGCCTGATCGACCATGAACTACCGCACCTGCGCGAGCGCCTGCTGGCCGCCGGCCTCGATGTGGGCGAACTGGCCTGCCGCCAGGGCAAGCCGCCCCAGGGACAACGTACGACCCTCGAGCAACGCTGGGTGGATGAAACCGCATGATTCCAACTCCGTTGCATGCGTCCAGCTTTGTCGGCTGCGCTCACAGCTCCTCACCGTACTATTCGTACTGTCTCGTCGCTGCTCACCTGCGTTCGCGCTGCGCTTTTGCAAGGAACCCGGAATGAGCCAGAAGAAGCCGCGCCAGGCCATCGCTCTCTCCTACGACGGCGTCAGCGCCCCCAACCTGACGGCCAAGGGCGACGACGAACTGGCCGAAGCCATTCTCGCCATCGCTCGCGAGTACGAAGTGCCCATCTACGAGAATGCCGATCTGGTGCGCCTGCTGGCGCGGCTGGAACTGGGCGACGCGATTCCCGAGGCGCTCTACCGCACCATCGCCGAGATCATCGCCTTCGCCTGGTACCTCAAGGGCAAGTGCCCGGCCGGTTTCGATCAGGAAGCTGCAAACGCCCAACGCGACATCAGTCCGCCGATGGAGCGCCTGACGGATCCGGCTGGGTGAACACCAGACGCTCGCCCGCCAGGCCTTTTCCCTGCGGGAAGTCCTGCAGCTGCCAGGCGAAATACCCCTCGCGGAAATAGAACACCTGGCGGTACCCCCAGCTCACCGCCAACCTCACCGCCTCGGCGCCATGGGGGCAGACCTCGCTGTCGCAGTAGATCACCAGCGGCACCTGGCGCGGCCATTGCGGCTGGGCGAGGTCGCCGAAGCGGCTCAGCAGGTCCAGGTGAAGGGCACCGTGGACATGGCCCCAGGCCCATTCGCGGGTGGGCCGGACATCGATGAAGATCGCCCCTCGCTCGTACAGATAACGCGCCTGCAGCACATTGACCGTCATCGCGCCCTCCACCTCCATGGGAGCCTCCTGGGCCTCGAGCAGGGGTACCAGGCAGAACAGAAGCAGTGGAAGCAGACGCATGACCGGACCTCCCCGGAGAGAAGCCCCGGAATTTCAGCTTAGGCCAGCCCGGCCGGCGCGGATTGGAACTCTTGGCGCCGCTCGACAAGGGGCTAATAGCTCCCGGCTCTAAGCCGCCCACCGCACATCGCGACCAGGCTGGAACCCCCGTACCACGCGGCCTGCAGGCGATGAGCGGTGTTTTACAGGCGCTTTGGCCGACCCATACTCTCTGGCGTCATGGGTTGCTCGCCGTACATGACCCCAACCGAAACAAGGAGACAAGTTCAAGGGCGACGTACCAAACCACTGCAGTAGCTCGCGCGGATTTTGGATACACGGGCAGGGTGCGCCCCCTTGTTGAATAGGAGTGTTCAACGTGTCCAACTTGCCTGAAAATTCGCAAATCCCTCCCATGCCCGACCTGCTCCTTCCCAGCCAGGAAGACGGTCCAACACCCGCTCCGATCGCCCTCAATCCCAACCTGCCCCAGCCCCTCCCGGGGAAAATAATCCTGCCACCATTGCGTAGCGTGCGTGCCGGGTGCTGGCTGCTGAACTACAAACCCAGCGGCGCGTCCCTGGTGTCCTACGACGGGACCCTGCGGGTGGAGAGCCACAGCGATGGACGCACCGCCAGCGGCGACCTCTACCAGCGACCGGTGATCTTCCTGCCCATCCCGATCCCCACGCCCTTCCCGGTCCTCCAGGGCCAGCCCCGCATCAGCCAGGACCTGCCACTCAAGCCGATCCTCCTCGCTGGCCCCAACCCGGCTTCCGGCATCCCGATCCTCGCGCGCTCGCGCTATCGCTATTACATCCGCGTCACCGCCCTGCCGGAGTACTTCTACCTGGGCAACAGCTTCGGCCTGACCTTCCAGCTCTACCGCTTCACCGCGCCCAATAGCTGGGCCCTGGAGTCCACTCTCACCGCGCAGATGGTGCGCATGACGGCGCCGGCGGGCTATCCCTCGCCGGCTGACTACGCCGAAGGCGATGTGAAGAACGCTGCCAACACCGTGGTCGGACGCCTGACCATGGGCTGGCTGTCCAGTTACTTCCGCCGCTGCACCATCGAGATCGACACGGTATCCGGCTCCGAACGCCCCACCAACAGCGGCGCCGGCCATACCTGGGCGACCGTGATGGACGCCATAGGCTTCCAGACCACGGTGAACCTCAGCGACACCAATGTGGCCGAGCCCACTGGCAACTCCTGGTCCGACGGCGAGATGCACCTGGCGATGCTGACGCGGCGCGCGGCGGTCAACCTCGACAGCGAATGGCGGTACCACATCCTGGCGGTGAAGAACATCGATTCCACGCCACGCGGAATCATGTACGACGCCGGCGGCACGGACTCCAACAAAGTGCCCCGTGAAGGTGTCGGCATCGCCTCCCACTGGATCATCGACCCGGGCTGGGGCACGGTCAGCGGCCAGCGCTTCGGCACGGCGGCGGCGCCCTACTTCCGTACCGCGGTGCATGAGCTGGGCCACGCCATGGGGCTGTACCACAACTTCGCCGACCACGGCTTCATGTGCACCAGCGATGTCATCGCCGCGGCCGGCACCCCGGCCACGCCCTTCCCCAGCAACATCCAGTGGTCCTTCCACCCCGATAACCTCAAGCAGCTGCGCCACTACCCCGACGTCTTCGTGCGCCCTGGCTCGGTGGCCTTCGGCGGCGCTTCGACCAGCACGCCGAACATCACCCCGACCGACCTGGAAGCCGAAGTCTATGGCCTGGCCGTGGAGGTCAGCCCGCTGCTGGGCGAAGTGCCCCTGGGTGCGCCGGTGCGGGTGGACGTGGCCCTGGTAAACCAGGGCGACCAACCGGTGAGCGTGCCGGCGACCCTGAGCCTGAAGAGCGACTTCGTCAGCGGTTTCGTGGTCGATCCCGCAGGCACGCGACGCAGCTTCCGCACCGTCGTTCACTGTATCGAGGACCGCCCCTTCCGGGTGCTGCAGCCGGGCGAGCGGCTGGAGAGCTCCATGACCCTGTTGCGCGGTGCCGAAGGGGCGTTGTTCGGCGTTCCCGGTATCCATGAAGTGCGGGTCGAGGTGCACTGGGAGATCGACGGCATGGTCGCCCATCTGGCCGGCAGCTCCACCGTCATGGTGACGGCCGCGGTCGACGCCCGGCATGCAGAGGCCGCGCACAAGGTGCTGGCGACACCCGACCTGCACCTGGTGCTGGCACTTGGTGGCGACCACCTCAGCGAAGGCCTGGAGGCCCTGGAGGCGGCCCTCGACTCGGCGGTGCTCAAGCCGCACTTCGCAGCCATCGCGGCGAAACGGCTGGCGCGCCGCTTCATCAAGCGCCGGCCCGACGCCAAGGCGGCCTCGGCACTGCTCGACCAGGACACCGTGATGAGCGACACCGAGCGCGACAAACTGGCCCGGCTCATCGAGGATGCCGGCGGTGCGGCGTCCAAGGACCTGGCCAAGGCGCTCAAGGGCAAGGCGAAGTCCGCCCCCCTGGAACGTGCCAAGTAGCCAGTTGAGGAACGGAGCGGCGCGGTGGCTCAGGCCATCGCGCCGCCCTTGTCGAATCAGGAGATTGCAGCATGGCGGCACTGGACATGGGACTGGTGGGCGAGTGGCACCGCAGCACGGAGCAGCTCTGTGCGGCCGGCTATGCCATGCACCTGCGCTTCGAACCCAACGGGCTCTACTTCGGCCGCAGCGAACCTCCCGGCACCTTCACCTGGTGGGACGGCGGCACCTGGGAGGTCAAGGCTCCCGGCCAGCTCGCGCTGTCGACCGCCAATGACGCGGTGGTCTCCTACGACTATGTGCTCGACGCCCGCACCCTTACCTTCATCGACGCCTCGGGTTGCCGGTTCGCCTATCGCCGTGACGACTGAACCCCGGGCCTGAACCATTGCCAGGAGGGCGATATGCCAGGCCCCTTCCCCGCCACGGTCTTCTTCGACCTGGGCGACACCCTGATCTTCACCACTGGCGGCGTGCGCCAGCGCTACGCCGACACCCTGGACTGCCTGCAGATCCTCAAGGCCCGCGGCTATCGCCTCGGCCTGATCAGCAACCAGGCGGCAGGAACGACACTCGCCGACATCCAGGCACTGCTCGAGCAGCTGCGCCTGGCGCGCTATATCGAGCCCGAGCTGGTCACCCTGTCCACCGAGATCCCGGGTAACCTCGGCAAGCCGGCGCAGCCGATCTTCGACCTGGCGCTGGCCAAGGCGCAGCACTCGGCGGCCAGCGGCAGGGCGATCTTCATCAGCGAAGCCCCGGCGGACGTAATGGCCGCACGGGGTTTCGGCTGGCGGGCGATCCTCAAGCGCAATGCCGGTGCCTGCGTGCCGGGCGACGGCGAGTGCGTCGGCAGCCTGGCCGGGCTGCTCGGCCTGCTGCCGGCGCTGGCCGACCTGGCGGGCGGCAACCTCGACCTGGCACCACCGCCACGCCTCGTGGATGGCCTGTGGGCGGTGCCCATCGATATCGCCCGGATCAACGCCAGCCTGCGCTTCGATGCGGCGACCCAGCAGGCGACGGGCGATGCGACCCTGGAGTTCCGCCTCGGCGCCAATGCCGGCTGCCCCATCTTCGACCTGCGCCAGACCCCGACCGGCGCCTGGCTCGATGGGGCGCCGCTCGCCCTCACCGAAGTGACGGGCCACGACTTCGGCGGCGGCGCCAATGCCAATCTGCGGGTGCTCGCCCGGGTGCTGGAAGCCGGCAGCAGCCACAGCCTGCGCCTGACCTATGGGCTCGGCATGCCGCAAGCCTCGATGGCCGGCTCCTACCTGCCACAGATCACCTGGAGCGCCGGCCCACGGCTGGTGTTCAACTTCGGCTTCACCGACCTGGGCGCCGGACGCTACCTGGAGGCCTTCGTCCCGGCCAACCTCATCTACGACCAGTTCGTGCTGGAGCTGGAGCTGCAACTGGTCAACACCCCCATCGCCCACACGCCGATCAGCAATGGCACCATCACCCCGCTCGGCAGCAACCATTGGAGCATCGCCTTCCCTGCCCGCTACACGGCCCTGTCGCCGCTGCTGGAGCTGCGTGCGACGGACAGCCTGCAAAGCACCACGGTCAATGTGGCGCTGCCGGTCTCGGGAACCAACGTGGCGGTAACCGCCTGGAAGCTGGCCAGCAGCCCCGTGGACCTGGTCGCCCAGGCCAACGCCATCGCCGGCTTTCTCGTCGCCAACGAAAACAGCTCGGGACGCTACATCCACGGCGGGCGCTTCACCGCCTTCATCCACCAGGGCGGCATGGAGTACGAGGGCGGCACCACGACCGGCACCGGGCCACTGCGCCACGAGACTTTCCACAGCTGGTGGGCGCGCGGCCTCAAGCCGGCGAGCCAGCCGGACGCCTGGTTCGACGAGGCCTGGACGGTCTACAACGACAACGGTGCGGCTGGCGTGCTGCCGTTCAACTTCGCCAGTCCCGCCGTGGCGCTGTGTTCACGTAATCCGTGGGTACGCATCACCCATATCGACGCCTATGGCGCCGGCGAACGGGTCTGGAAAGGCGTGGCCGCCCTGGTGGGAGCAGCCAGTCTTCGCGACCTGTTGCGCGCCTTCTACCTGGCGCACTATCCGCGCCCGGTGCGTACCGAGGACATCGAGTGCCACCTGGTCGCGCGCACCGGCAATCCGGATTGCGTGGATGCCTTCCACCGCTTCGTCTATGGCTTCGGCGACCCGTCGCCATTGCCTGACCTCTGGATTCGCGACGACGCGACGGACCCCGGCGCCAACGACTGGGCGGGCCGCTTCTGGGACTCGCCGGACCTGTGGATTCGCAATCGCGATGACGGCGGCCTGGTTCACCAGAACCTCGAGTACGGCCAGGACAACTGGATCCATGCGCGGGTGCGCAACCGTAGCGCCTCGGCCAGCGCCCGCCACCTGGTGGTCAGTTTCAATATCAAGCAGTACGCCGGAAGCCAGTTCGTCTACCCCGCCGATTTCCTGCCCGCCGTCACCGCCGTGGCGGCCTTCGACCTCGGTCCCGGCGAGACGCGCATCGTCAAGGCACGCCTGCCGCGCAACTCGATACCGCCGGTGGGTAGCCACCCTTGCCTGCTGGCCAGCGTGCTGACGCGCTTCGACCGTCCGCTCGCCGGGCGTCATGTCTGGGAACAGAACAACCTGGCGCAGAAGAACCTGAGCGTGGTCGACCTCGCGCCGAACGCCTGGATTGTGCTGCCACTCCTGGCCATCAACCTGCGTCCGCGCCTGTCGCGCACCGTGGAGCTGGAGCTGATCCGGCCAGCGGGCCTGGATACCCTGGCGGCCAGCCTGCTGGTGGAGAAACGCGCGCTGCCAACGCCACTGAGGAGCGCCGCTGCCGTGCTGCCCCGGGCACCTGCCCCGACACGCCCTGCTCCCCTGGACTGCGCCTGTGGCGACCACGCGGCTCCGGCCGACGCCGAACCGGCGCTGCTGACCAGCCATGCGCCGGAACGCCTGGCCGAAGCCTTTCCCGGCGCCCTGGAACTGGCCTTCGCCCCCGGCAAGCGCGCGCAACTGCCGGTGCTGCTGCGCCCAGCCGAGTCCCTGCGCGTGGGCCTGCGGGTCAAGGTGCCGCCGAACGCCAAGCGGGGTACGCGCTTCACCGTCGATCTGGTGCAGCGGGAGAACGGGAAGATAGTGGGCGGTGTGGCGCTGGAGGTGCGGGTGAGCTAGTCAGGTACGGCAGGGAATCCCTGCCTGGCTGGGCCCGGCTGACCTGCGGTTCAGTCCCGATCCTTCTGCGCCTGGTGCAGCTTGCTTACCAGTTCGGCCTCGGCCTTGGTCAGGCCGCAGGATTGGGTGAGGTCCTCGACGCTGGCGCCGAGGCCGACCAGGCGGGCGGCCTGGCTGAAGGACAGGCTGCTGGGGTCGCGCTGTTCGATCTGGTTGAGCTTGTCCGGCAGCGGCGCCACCAGGCGGCGCAGCTCGTGCAGCTCCTCGCCCATGCGAACGCTGCCGTCCACGAAAGTGTCCAGGCGCTTGACCAGCTCCTTGAGCTTTTGGTCGCGCACGGCGTCGCGCTCGGCCTGGGCCGCCACTTCCTCGCGCAGACGCCTGGCCAGCCGATGGCTGACGTAGCCCAGGCCCATGCAGGCCAGAGCCAGGGCCGCCGCGAGCAGTGCGATCCAGATCAACTCAGATACTCTCCAGCTCCGACCATTCTTCCTCGCTCATCATCTTGTCCAGCTCGACGAGGATCAGCAGTTCGCCGTTCTTGTTGCAGACGCCCTGGATGAACTTGGCGGATTCGTCGTTGCCGACGTTGGGTGCGGTCTCGATCTCCGACTGGCGCAGATAGACCACCTCGGCCACGCTGTCGACCAGGATTCCCACCACCTGCTTGTCCGCCTCGATGATGACGATGCGGGTGTTGTCGGTCACCGGCGCCGGGCCCAGGCCGAAGCGCTGGCGGGTGTCGATCACGGTCACCACGTTGCCGCGCAGGTTGATGATACCCAGCACATAGCTCGGCGCCCCCGGCACCGGGGCGATCTCGGTGTAGCGCAGGACTTCCTGCACCTGCATCACGTTGATGCCGTAGGTTTCGTTGTCCAGGCGGAAAGTCACCCATTGCAGGATGGGATCTTCGGCACCTTGAGCGGACGATTTCTTCATGTTCCCTAGCCTCTCTTGAGCCACCGCTGGGCGGCGTTCGCGGGTTCGGCCCGCTGTTGTGTTCCTATGGGGCCCCGTGCACCACGGGGCCTCCCCTCAATTCAGCGACATGCGCCTGATGGCGCCGCTGGCGATCAGTTCGGCCAGGGCCGAGACGTCCAGCAGCGCACACATATGCTCGATCACGGTACCGGCCAGCCAGGGCCTCTGGCTACGCTGGCTGCGCCATTTGATTTCGCTCGGATCCAGGCGGATCGAGCGGCTGACCTGATGCACCGCCAGGCCCCACTCGTAGCCCTGCACCGAAATCACGTACTGCAGGCCTTCGCGGAAGTCGTCGCGATAGCGTTCGGGCATCACCCAGCGCGCAGTATCCAGGACCTTCAGGTTGCCGGCCTGGCACGGCAGGATGCCGAGGAACCAGTCCGGCTGGCCGAACAGCGGGGTCAGCTCCTGCCCTGCCAGCGGGTAAATGGAGCCCAGCGAGACCAGCGGCACCGCCAGGGTCAGGCCGGCGACATCGAACAGCAGGCACTCGAAGGGTTCCTCACCCCAGGCCGGACGGCCACCTGCCAGCGCCGGGATATCCAGCGACTGGGAACCCGGCGCGCTGAGCTCCACCAGCGGCTCGACACGAGCCTGCACAGGTTCGGCCACCGAAACGGCGGGCACCAGGAACTCCGGTTCCCACTCGGGCTCCGGCTCGAACTCCACGTCGACCGGCGCGATCACCGGCGCAACGGTCAGCTCGGGCGCCGCCAGGGGCGTCTCGGCGAGCACGCGGGTCAGGCGCGCGTCGCGCACCTGCTCCTCCAGCACCGCGGCTTCGAACTCTTCCCGGCTGATGCTTTCGGCCAGCTCGACCGAAGCCTCCTGCAGCAACGCATCCAGGTACGACTGCAGGGCCAGTTGCGGGCGGGTGGCGGTAGCGAGGGGACGACTCATGTTGGGAACCCACGGGATTGATCTGTACAGCCTATCGGCAGCCGACGCCCTTCACTTGAGCCCCGGCGATCGGCGAGACGACTCACCTCAAGCCACCTGGGCAGCCAGCTGCTGGCCGAGCAGGTGCTTGAGCAGGGCGCGGTAGGCGATCACGCCGCGGCTGTTGGCATCGTACTGGGACGGCGTGACGCCGGCACGGCTGGCATCGCGCAGGCGGGTATCCACCGGGATATAGGCTTGCCAGAGATGCTCCGGGTAGTTATTGCGCAGCACCTTGAGGGTATTGAGCGAAGCCTGGGTGCGCCGGTCGAAGAGGGTCGGCACGATGCTGTAGGGCAGCGCCTGCTTGCGCGAACGGTTGACCATGGCCAGGGTGCTGACCATGCGTTCCAGGCCCTTCACCGCGAGGAACTCGGTCTGCACCGGGATGACCAGCTGCTGGCTGGCGGCCAGGGCGTTGACCATGAGCACGCCGAGCAGCGGCGGGCTGTCGATGATGGCATGGTCGAACTGCTGCCAGAGCTGGGTCAGGCTTTTGGCGACCACCAGGCCGAGGCCGTTCTGCCCCGGCGACTGGCGCTCCAGTGTGGCCAGCGCGGTGCTCGACGGCAGCAGCGAAATGCGTTCGTGGCTGGTCGGCAACAGCAGTTCGCGCGGCAGGCCATCGGGCACGCCGCCCTGGTTCAGGAACAAGTCGAAGCAGCTGTGCTCCAGGCTGTCCGGGTCGTGCCCGAAATAGCTGGTCATCGACCCATGGGGGTCGAGGTCCACCACCACCACGCGCTTGCCAGCGTCGGCCAGCAGACCTGCCAGGGCGATCGATGTGGTGGTCTTGCCGACTCCACCTTTTTGGTTGGCTACTGCCCAGACTCTCATCTTCTTCATCCTCCCGGCTGCGCTGCTGCGCCGAGAATCAGCACCTGGCCTAGGGGGCCGGTGACGGGGAATTGACGGCACCCGTTGCAGGGGCCTGTGCTGGCGCTGCTGGTGCAGGTTGCGTGCCAGCCCTCTGCAAGGCGGCATCCGGCCTGGCATTGGCGCTGCCGACGCCGCTGACGCTGCGGCGCACATCGAGATTGCGGGAAATCACCAGCACCACCCGGCGATTGCGTGCCCGGCCTTCGGCCGTGGCGTTGTCGGCCACTGGCTGGAACTCGCCATAGCCCACCGCGGCCAGGCGTTCCGGCGCCACGCCTTGCACGGAGAGCATGCGTACTATGCTCGCGGCCCGCGCCGTGGACAGCTCCCAGTTCGACGGAAATTGCGTGGTGGCGATGGGCAGGTTGTCGGTGAAACCCTCGACATGCACCGGGTTGCCATAGGGCGCCAGAATCCTGGCGACCTTCTCGATCAGGGTGAAAGCGACGTCGTTGGGAATGGCATCGCCACTGGGAAACAGCAGGCTGGAGTTCATCTCGATCTCCACCCAGAGCTCATTGCCGCGCACGCTTAACTGGTCGGACTTGATCAGGTCGCCGAAGGCATCGCGCATGCTCTGGGCGATTTCCTGCAAGGGGTCGGCACCCGGATCGTCAATGGCGGTCTGGCTGCGCTCGCTCTCCTCCGCCATGGACCGGTCCTGCTCGGTGGTGCGCGGTTTTTCCTCGCCCACCGGGATCGGCTTGACCGAACGATCCGGCTGGTTGAACACGCCCACCAGGGTTTCCGAGAGGATCTTGTACTTGCCTTCGTTGATCGAGGAGATGGAGTACATCACCACGAAGAAGGCGAACAGCAGGGTGATGAAGTCCGCGTAGGACACCAGCCAGCGTTCGTGATTCTCGTGTTCTTCCTGATGCCGCCTGCGCGCCATGGTCCGCCCCTCAGTCCATGAAGCCTTGCAGCTTCAGTTCGATGGACCGCGGGTTCTCGCCCTCGGCGATGGAAAGGATGCCCTCCAGCAACATTTCGCGGTAGCGCGACTGGCGAATGGCGAGGGACTTCAGCTTGTTGCCGATGGGCAGCAGCAGCAGGTTGGCGAAGCCCACGCCGTAGATGGTGGCGACGAAGGCCACGGCTATGCCGCCGCCCAGTTGGCTGGGATCGGCCAGGTTGCCCATGACGTGGATCAGGCCCATGACGGCGCCGATGATGCCGATGGTGGGCGCATAGCCGCCCATGCTCTCGAACACCTTGGCAGCTTGCAGATCGCGGCCCTCCTGGGTGAACAGATCGACTTCGAGGATGCTGCGGATGGACTCCGGCTCGGCGCCATCCACCAGCAGCTGCAGGCCCTTGCGGGCGAAGGGGTCGGGCTCGCTGTCGGCCACCGGCTCCAGGCCCAGCAGGCCTTCCTTGCGCGCGGTCATGCTCCAGTTCACCACGCGGTTGATGCCACCGGCGAGGTCCAGATGGGGCGGGAAGAGGATCCAGCGAAAGATGCCCAGGGCGCGTTTGAAGATGCTCATGGGCGTCTGCAGGAAAGCCGCGCCCAGGGTACCGCCCAGCACGATGAGCGCCGCCGGCCCGTTGAGCAGGGCCGCGGCGTGACCGCCTTCGAGGTAGTTGCCGCCGATGATGGCAACGAAGGCCAGGATTACCCCGATGAGGCTCAGTACATCCATTACCTGGGTTTCTCCATTACATGCAGGCCTCGACCAGGTGCCGGCCGATGTCGTCCAGGCCATAGACGGCGTCGGCCAGGTTGGCCTTTACCACCGCCATGGGCATGCCGTAGATCACGCAGCTGGCCTCGTCCTGGGCCCAGACCTGGCTGCCGCCCTGCTTGAGCAGGCGCGCGCCTTCACGGCCGTCCGCGCCCATGCCGGTGAGCACCACGGCGAGGACCTTGTCCGTGTAGGACTTGGCCGCCGAGCCGAAGGTGATATCCACGCAGGGCTTGTAGTTCAGGCGCTCGTCGCCCGGCAGGATGCGCACCACGCCACGGGCGTCGACCATCATCTGCTTGCCGCCGGGGGCCAGCAGGGCCAGGCCGGGGCGCAGCACATCGCCGTCTTCGGCTTCCTTGACGGAAATCCGGCAGAGCTTGTCCAGGCGTTCGGCGAAGGCCTTGGTGAAGGCCGCCGGCATGTGCTGGATCAGCAGCAGCGGCGCCGGGAAGTTGGCCGGCAGTTGGGTCAGCACCCGCTGCAGCGCTACCGGCCCGCCGGTGGAGGTGCCGATGGCCACCAGCCGGTAGGCCTTACGCTTTGGGGCGTGGGAGCTCGTCGGCGCGGCATGGCCGACATGGCTCGGCTGCGCGGACACCGCAGCCGGCGCGGCTGCCGGGCGGGCAGGACTGCTGGTCGCCGGCAGCGGATGCGGTGTGCTGCTGAAGCTGCTGTAGCGGCGGTTGCTGCGGGCGATGCTGTGGACCTTCTCGCAGAGCAGTTGCTTGACCTTCTCGGGGGTGCGCGAGATGTCCTCGAAGTTCTTCGGCAGGAAGTCCACCGCGCCGGCGTCCAGCGCGTCGAGGGTGACGCGGGCGCCTTCGTGGGTCAGCGAGGAGAACATCAGCACCGGCGTCGGGCAGCGCTGCATGATGTGCCGCACCGCGGTGATGCCGTCCATCATCGGCATCTCGTAGTCCATGGTGATGACGTCCGGCTTGAGTGCCAGCGCCTGGTCGATGGCCTCGCGGCCATTGGTGGCGGTACCCACCACCTGGATATTGGGATCGGAAGAAAGGATTTCCGAGACACGGCGGCGGAAGAACCCGGAGTCATCCACCACCAGAACCTTGACTGCCATATGAATAAAGCTCCTTGCGGGCGGCCATTCCCGGCCGCCCATGATCAGCCGCGGCGTGCGTAGTGCTTGAGCATGCTCGGCACGTCGAGGATCAGGGCAATGCGGCCGTCGCCGGTGATGGTGGCGCCGGACATGCCCGGCGTGCCCTGGAGCATCTTGCCCAATGGCTTGATCACCACCTCTTCCTGGCCCACCAGCTGGTCGACCACGAAGCCGATGCGTTGGGTGCCCACGGAGAGGATCACCACATGCCCCTCGCCCTGCCCCTCGACGGTGGCGTCACGCACCAGCCAGCGCTTGAGGTAAAACAGCGGCAGGGCCTTGTCGCGGACTATCACCACTTCCTGGCCGTCCACCACGTTGGTGCGGGACAGGTCGAGGTGGAAGATTTCGTTGACGTTGACCAGCGGGAAGGCGAAAGCCTGGTTGCCCAGCATCACCATCAGGGTCGGCATGATCGCCAGGGTCAGCGGGACCTTGATGACGATCTTCGAGCCGGAGCCCTTCTGCGAGAACACGTTCACCGTGCCATTGAGCTGGGAGATCTTGGTCTTCACCACGTCCATGCCGACACCACGGCCGGAGACGTCGGAAATCTCGGTCTTGGTCGAGAAGCCCGGGGCGAAGATCAGGTTGTAGCACTCCAGCTCGGTCAGGCGCTCGGCGGCGTCCTTGTCCAACAGCCCCTTCTCCACCGCCTTGGCGCGCAGGACGGCCGCGTCCATGCCCTTGCCGTCGTCGGTGATCATCAGGAGGATGTGATCGCCTTCCTGTTCGGCGGAGAGCACCACCCGGCCGGTACGCGGCTTGCCGGCGGCCTCGCGCTCCTCGGGGGACTCGATGCCGTGGTCGACGGCGTTGCGCACCAGGTGCACCAGCGGGTCGGCCAGGGCTTCGACCAGGTTCTTGTCCAGGTCGGTGTCCTCGCCCACCAGCTCGAGGTTGATTTCCTTCTTCAGGTTGCGCGCCAGGTCGCGGACCAATCGCGGGAAGCGGCCGAAGACTTTCTTGATCGGTTGCATCCGGGTCTTCATCACCGCGGTCTGCAGGTCGGCGGTGACCACGTCCAGGTTGGACACGGCCTTGGCCATGGACTCGTCGCCGCTGTTCAGGCCCAGGCGCACCAGGCGGTTACGCACCAGCACCAGCTCGCCGACCATGTTCATGATCTCGTCCAGGCGCGCGGTGTCGACCCGCACGGTGGTCTCCGCTTCGCTGACTGCGGCGGCAGCGTTGCCGGCAGGCGACGCGCTGGCCTGGCGCGGTGCGGGCTCGACGGCCTTGGCCACCGGCTTGGGCTCGGCCGCCGAGCGGCTCGCCAGCGCGGGTGCGGGAGTCGGAGCCGGCGCGGCCACTGGCCTTTCGACGGCGCCGGTGAAGGAGCCCTTGCCATGGAGCTGGTCCAGCAAGGCTTCGAATTCGTCGTCGGTGATGTTGTCGCCACCAACGGGCGCAGGCGCCGACGGCGCGACCGGCGCAGCAGGCGTACTGGGGGGGGCGTCCACCGCACCGCCGAACTTGCCCTTGCCATGCAACTGGTCGAGCAGGTCCTCGAACTCGTCGTCGCTGATCTCGTCGCCGGCGCCCGCAATGGCCACGGCCGGGGCGCTGGCATGAGCGGCGACCACGGCTTCCGGCTCCGTAGCGGCGACGAACTTGCCCTTGCCATGCAGTTGGTCGAGGAGCGCTTCGAATTCGTCGTCGGTGATTTCGTCGGCAGCAGCGATGACGGGTTCGGCAGCGCCGCCGACGTTATCGCCCAGGGCGTCCAGCAGCTCTTCAAACTCGCTGTCGGTGATGTCGGCAGCGGCTGCGACAGCCGCCGGAGCAGTGGTCACAGGCGCCACCGGGGTGGCCGGTGCGGCTACGGGTTCGGCGCCGCCCGGCTCGGCCAGGCGCGCCAGCGCGGCGAGCAGCTCGGGCGTGGCGGGCGTCGGTTCGGCACGCTCGCGCACTTCGCTGAACATTTCGTTGACCGTGTCCAGGGCCTGCAGCACCACGTCCATCAGCTCGGCATCCACGCGGCGTTCGCCCTTGCGCAGGATGTCGAAGACGTTCTCGGCGATATGGCAGCACTCCACCAGGGCGTTGAGCTGGAGGAAGCCAGCGCCACCCTTCACGGTGTGGAATCCACGGAAAATCGCGTTGAGCAGGTCCATATTGTCCGGGCGGCTTTCCAGCTCGACCAACTGCTCGGACAATTGCTCCAAAATCTCGCCGGCCTCTACCAGAAAGTCCTGGAGGATTTCTTCATCGGCGTCGAAGCTCATATGAGCGCTCCCTAAAACCCAAGGCTGGATAGCAGATCGTCGACGTCGTCCTGTCCGGACACCACGTCTTCCCGTATATCGGCATGGATCTGCGGACCTTCACCCCTGGAAGGACTTTTTTGTTGTTCTTGCTCGGCACGCAGCGCGGCATGGTCGTGCTCGATGCCGGCATAGCGGTCCACCTGGCTGGCCATCAGCACCAGCTTGACCAGGTTGCTTTCCACCTCGGTGACCAGTTGGGTGACGCGCTTGATCACCTGGCCGGTGAGGTCCTGGTAGTCCTGGGCGAGCAGGATGTCGTTGAGCTTGCCGGACAGCGCATCGGAGTCGCGCTGGCTGCGAGCGAGGTACTGCTCGATGCGGCGCGCCAGGGCACGGAAGCCATCCGCGCCGATTTCCCGGCGCATGAAGCGCCCCCACTCCTCGCCCAACTGCTGGGCCTCGTCGCTCAAACCAGCGAGCAGCGGCGCGCTCTCCTCCACCAGGTCCATGGTGCGGTTAGCGGCCTTCTCGGTCATCTGCACCACGTAGGAAAGCCGGTCGGTCGCGTCGGCGATCTGCGACATCTCCTGGGCATGAGGCAAGTGCGGGTCGATCTGGAAGTTGACGATGGCGTTGTGCAGTTCGCGGGTGAGCTTGCCGACTTCCTGGTACAGGCCGCGGTCGCGGACGTGATTGAGTTCGTGGATGAGTTGCACGGCGTCTGTGAATTTGCCCTTCTCCAGGCTGTCCACCAGTTCCCGCGCACGGACTTTCAGGGTCGACTCGAAGTCTCCCAGCAGGGTTTCGTTATGGTCCATTGTGCCCTCGCGGCCGACATCAGCCGTTGACCCGCTCGAAGATCTTCTCGATTTTTTCTTTCAGGACCTGGGCGGTGAAAGGCTTGACCACATAGCCGTTCACACCGGCCTGGGCCGCTTCGATGATCTGGTCGCGCTTGGCCTCGGCGGTCACCATCAGGACCGGCAGGTGCTTCAGGCGCTCGTCGGCGCGCACGGCGCGCAGCAGGTCGATGCCGGTCATGCCTGGCATGTTCCAGTCGGTCACGAGGAAGTCGAAGTTGCCGCTGTGCAGCATCGGCAGCGCCGTGGTGCCATCGTCGGCTTCGGCGGTATTGGTGAAACCCAAGTCGCGCAAGAGGTTCTTGATGATGCGTCTCATCGTCGAGAAATCGTCAACGATGAGGATTTTCATATTCTTGTCCAAGTCGACCTCCGTACAGTCTCAAACGCCCCTCTTGCCGGGTGCGCCGTTCAAATCTGGAATCGGTGTTGCCGTTCAGCGTGCGCGCCATTCGCTCAGCCGGGCACGCAGACGGGCTGCGCACTGGCTGTGCAACTGGCTGACCCGCGATTCGCTGACCCCCAGCACTTCGCCGATTTCCTTCAAGTTCAATTCTTCGTCGTAGTACAGCGCCAACACCAGGCGCTCGCGCTCCGGCAGGTTCGCGATGGCGTCCGCCAGCGCGGCCTGGAAGCGTTCTTCTTCCAGATCATGGGAAGGTTCGAGTTGGGTGACGCCGGCGTCCTCGTGCGCCCCGCCGTGCTCGCCTTCCTGCAACAGGTCGTCGAAGCTGAACAGGCGGCTGCCCAAGGTGTCGCTCAGGATGCCGTAGTAGTCTTCGAGACTCAATCCAAGTTCGGCAGCAACCTCCTGATCTTTAGCGTCGCGTCCGGTCCGCGCTTCGATGGCGCGGATCGCGTCACTCACCATGCGGGTGTTGCGGTGCACCGAGCGCGGCGCCCAATCGCCCTTGCGGACTTCGTCGAGCATGGCGCCACGGATGCGGATGCCGGCGTAGGTCTCGAAACTGGCACCTTTGCCGGAGTCGTACTTCTTCGAGGCTTCGAGCAGACCGATCATCCCGGACTGCATCAGGTCTTCCACCTGGACGCTGGCGGGCAAGCGCGCCAGCAGGTGGTAGGCGATGCGCTTGACCAGGGGGGCGTAGCGCTCGATCAGCTGATGCTGCGAATCCCGTGCCTGTGCCTTGCTGTACATACGCAGCCCCGTAGCGGGTGTCATACGGGAGTGTCCACAGACGGCTGTTTGACCAGCCGCTCGACGAAGAACTCCAGGTGGCCCCGCGGGTTGGCCGGCAGCGGCCAGCCGTCGACCTTCTGTGCGATGGCCTTGAAGGCCAGCGAGCACTTGGACCGCGGGAAGGCTTCATAGACCGCGCGCTGCTTCTGCACGGCCTTGCGCACCGACTCGTCGTAGGGGACGGCGCCAACGTACTGCAGGGCGACGTCGAGGAAGCGGTCGGTGACCTTGGTCAGCTTGGCGAAGAGGTTGCGCCCCTCCTGCGGGCTGTGGGCCATGTTGGCCAGCACGCGGAAGCGGTTCATGCCGTAATCGCGGTTGAGCAACTTGATCAGCGCGTAGGCGTCGGTGATGGAGGTCGGTTCGTCGCAGACCACCACAATCACTTCCTGGGCCGCGCGGACGAAGCTCACCACCGAATCGCCGATACCGGCGGCGGTATCGATCACCAGCACGTCGAGGTTGTCGCTGATGTCGCTGAAGGCCTGGATCAGGCCGGCGTGTTGCATGGACGAGAGGTGCACCATGCTCTGGGTGCCGGAGGCCGCCGGGACGATGCGGATGCCGCCCGGCCCCTGCAACAGCACGTCGCGCAGGTCGCATTCGCCATTGATCACATCGGCCAGGGTGCGCTTGGCGGTGAGGCCGAGCAGGACGTCGACGTTGGCCAGGCCGAGGTCGGCGTCGAGCAACATGACGCGGCGACCGAGATCGGCCAGGGCCAGCGAAAGGTTCACCGACACATTGGTCTTGCCGACGCCGCCCTTGCCGCCGGTCACCGCGATCACCTGTACGGGATGCATACTTCCCATTTCAAATACCTTGTCTTAGGGGCTGTCTAGCACCATCCAATCTGGAACGCCTCAAACTCTTCAACCGGCGCGCCGCGCCGGATTCTGGTAAAGCCCGGCGAACAGATCGGCCATGGCTTCCTCGCTCGGGTCTTCCGGTGCCTGGAGGCTGACCGCCCGGCTCACCAGCTGGTGGTTGCGGGGAACCTGCAGATCATCCGGAATTCGCGGTCCGTCGGCCAGATAGGCTACCGGCAGATGCTGGCCGATAGCCAGCCCCAAAACCTCGCCCAGGCTGGCCGCTTCGTCCGCCTTGGTAATGATGCAGCCGGACAGGCCGCAACGCTTGTAGCTGTGATAGGCCGCCTTGAGCACCTGGCTCTGGCTGGTGGCGGCCATCACCAGGTAATTCTTCGCATTTATCGCCCGGCTGGCCAGGGCTTCGAGCTGCATGGCCAGGGCCGGGTCGTTGGCCGGCAGACCGGCAGTATCGATCAACACCACGCGCTTGCGCGCCAGCGGCGCCAGGGCCTGGGTCAGGGACTGGCCAGGATCGACCAGGGTGACCGGCACGTTGAGGATGCGGCCGAGGGTCTTGAGCTGCTCCTGGGCGCCGATGCGGAAGGCGTCCATGCTCACCAGGGCGACGCTCTGGGCGCCGTACTTGAGCACATAGCGCGCGGCCAGCTTGGCCAGGGTGGTGGTCTTGCCCATGCCGGCCGGGCCGACCAGGGCGATCACCCCGCCCTCTTCCAGCGGCTCCTGCTGCGGCGTGCGGATGGCGTGGGCCAGGTGCGCCAGCAGCATGCGCCAGGCCTGGCGCGGCTCCTTGACGTTGGCGACCTTGTCCAGCAGGACGCGGCCCAGTTCGGCCGGCAGGCCCATGCGCTGCAGGCGGCGCCAGAGGCTAGCCTGCTGCGGACGGCGGCTCTGCATCTGGCCCCAGGCGATGGAACCCAGCTGCACTTCGATCAGTTCGCGCAGGCCGCTCAGCTCGAAGCGCATGGCGTCCAGCGCGGCCTGGTCCACCGCAGCGGGCTTCGGCGCGCCGACCGGTTCCATCACCGGCCGGGCGGCCGGGCGTGGCCGGCTCAGGGCCGCCTCGAGGGTGGACTCCGGCAGCTCCGACTCGATGGCGGTCAGCGGCTCGCCGGCGAACAATTGGCGGTCCTTGCCGGCATCGGCCTGTGCGCGCGTGGCCAGATCGGCCTGGGCCTGGAGGATACGCGCCTGGGTCTTGCGCAGCTCGGCTTCCAGGGCCGGGTTGGGCTTGCTCGGCGCCGGGGCAGGCAGCGGGTAGTCCAGCGCGGCGGTCAGCTCGACACCGCCGGCGACCCGGCGGTTGCCGATGATCGCGGCGTCGGCGCCCAGTTCATCACGCACCAGCTTCATGGCTTGACGCATATCGGCGGCGAAGAAACGTTTGACCTGCATGGCCCTTGACCTCGGTTAGTTCTGCCCCACAGTCGCAACTATGGTGACCTGCTTGTTGTCCGGTATTTCCTGGTAGGCCAGTACGTGCATGGTCGGCACGGCGAGCCTTGCGAAGCGCGACATCATCGCCCGGATCGGCCCGGCCACCAGCAGGATCGCCTGCTTGCCGAGCATTTCCTGGCGCTGCGCCGCTTCCACCAGGGAACGTTGCAACTTTTCGGCCATTCCGGGTTCGAGGAGAACGCCATCATCCGAACCCTGTCCGGCCTTCTGCAGACTATTGAGCAATATCTGTTCCAACCTGGGCTCCAGGGTAATTACAGGCAGCTCCGGCTCTAGTCCCACAATGCTTTGCACGATTGCACGGGACAGCGAGACGCGCACCGCCGCCACCAGCGCGGCGGGATCTTGACTCTTGGGCGCGACATTGGCGATGGCCTCGGCGATGGTGCGGATATCGCGCACCGGCACCTGCTCCTGCAGCAGTGCCTGGAGCACCTTGAGCAAGGTGGACAGCGAGACCATGCCCGGCACCAGCTCCTCGGCCAGGCGTGGCGAGCTCTTGGCCAGCAATTGCATGAGCTGCTGCACCTCCTCGTGGCCGAGCAGCTCGTGGGCGTGCTTGTGCAGCACCTGGTTGAGGTGAGTGGCGACCACGGTGCTGGCGTCCACCACCGTGTAGCCGAGGGATTGCGCCTGGTCGCGCTGACTGGCGTCGATCCACACCGCCTCCAGGCCGAACGCCGGATCCTTGGCGGCGATGCCATTGAGGGTGCCGAACACCTGGCCGGGGTTGATCGCCAGTTCGCGGTCCGGGTAGACCTCCGCCTCGGCCACGCTGACGCCCATCAGGGTCAGGCGGTAGGCATTGGGCAACAGGTCGAGGTTGTCGCGGATATGCACCGACGGCATCAGGAAGCCCATCTCCTGGGACAACTTCTTGCGCACGCCCTTGATCCGCGCCAGCAATTGGCCGCCCTGGTTGCGGTCCACCAGCGGGATCAGCCGGTAGCCCACCTCCAGGCCCACCAGGTCCACCGGGGTCACGTCGTCCCAGCCCAGCTCCTTGGTTTCCTGGGCGCGCTGGGCCGGCAGCAGCTCCTGCTGGCGCTTCTCTTCCTGGACCGCCGCCTCCTTGACCTGCTTCTGCTTCTGCCAGATCCACCAGGCGCCGCCGGCGGCCACCAGGCCGAGGCCGACGAAGGACACGTGCGGCATGCCCGGCACCAGGCCCATGGCGATGAGGATCGCGGCGGACACCCCCAGCGCCTTGGGCGAGGCGAACATCTGCCGGTTGACCTGCTGGCCCATGTCCTCGGAGCTGGACACCCGGGTGACCATGATCGCCGCCGCGGTGGACAGCAGCAGCGAGGGAATCTGCGCCACCAGGCCGTCGCCGATGGTCAGCAGGGAGTAGATGCGCCCGGCGTCGCCGAAGCTCATGCCGTGCTGCAGCATGCCGATGGCCATGCCGCCGATCAGGTTGATGAAGAGGATCAGCAGACCGGCGATGGCGTCGCCGCGGACGAACTTGCTGGCGCCGTCCATGGAGCCGTAGAAGTCGGCTTCCTGGGACACCTCGGAGCGGCGCTTCTTGGCTTCGGCCTGGTCGATCAGGCCGGCGTTGAGGTCGGCGTCGATGGCCATCTGCTTGCCGGGCATGGCGTCCAGGGTGAAGCGCGCGCTCACCTCGGAGATACGCCCGGCGCCCTTGGTGACCACCACGAAGTTGATGATCATCAGGATCGCGAAGACCACGATGCCGACCACGTAGTTACCGCCCACCACCACGTCGCCGAAGGCCTGGATCACCTTGCCGGCGGCGTCGTGGCCATCCTGGCCGTGGAGCAGCACCACGCGGGTGGAGGCCACGTTCAGCGCCAGGCGCAGCAGGGTGGCCACCAGCAGGATGGTGGGGAAGACGGCGAAGTCGAGCGGCCGCATGGCGTAGACGCAGACCAGCAGAACGACGATGGACAGGGCGATGTTAAAGGTGAAGAAGACGTCCAGCAGGAAAGGCGGCACCGGCAGCGTCATCATGCCCAGCATCACCAGCACCAGCAGCGGTACCCCGAGGTTGCCGCGCCCCATGCCCACCAGGTTGTTGCGGACATTGCCGATCAGTTGCGTACGATCCACTGCTGCTCCCCTACTCCTTGCTCGGATTGGCGCTCCGCCCATCCAATCTTTTGACGCGCGAACGCGGCGTCACAGCGCGTGTGCAAGAAGCCTTCCAACTTCGTTAAGGAGCTGATTCAAAAGAATTAACTCGGGAAACGCCGCGTAGGGGCGAATTCATTCGCCAAGCAAACCTCAGGTCTGCCCCACGGCCTCGATGGGGGCAGCTTCGCCGCCCTTGGCGAATGAATTCGCCCCTACAGGGAGAGCGTTCCCTGCGCCCCTGGCATCACTCGTCCCGGCGCAGGTCCGCGGGGATCGGCAGGTCGTGCAGCGGCGCCGGGCGTTTGCCGCGGCCGGCACGGAATTGCTTGAGCTGGTAGACGTAGGCCAGCACCTGGGCCACCGCCAGATAGAGGCCAGCGGGGATTTCCTGGTCCAGCTCGGTAGAGTAGTAGACCGCCCGCGCCAGGGCCGGGGATTCCAGCACCGTCACCTGGTTCTCCTGGCCGATCTCGCGGATCTTCAGCGCCGTGAAATCGCTGCCCTTGGCCAGCAGCAGCGGCGCTCCGCCCTTCTCGGCGTCGTACTTCAGCGCCACGGCGAAGTGGGTCGGGTTGGTGATGATCACGTCGGCCTGGGGCACGGCGGCCATCATGCGGCGCTCGGCCATTTCCCGCTGCAGGCGGCGAATGCGCGACTTGACCTCGGGCTTGCCCTCGCTGTCCTTGTACTCGTCGCGCACTTCCTGCTTGGTCATCATCAGCTTCTGCTTGTTGTCCCAGAGCTGGAAAGGCACGTCCACGGCGGCAATCAGGATCAGCCCACAGGCCAGCCACACCGCACTCCAGCCCACCACCTGGACGCTGTGCAGGATGGCCATGTCCAGCGGTTCGTGGGCGATGGCCAGCAGGTCGTCGCGGTCGGAATTGAGCACCGCCAGGGCCACCAGCAGGATCACCGCGAACTTGGCCAGGGCCTTCAGCAGTTCCGCCAGGGAATGCAGGGAGAACATCCGCTTGAGCCCGGACAGCGGATTCATCCGGCTGAACTTGGGCGCCATGGCCGCGGTGGAAAACAGCCAGCCGCCCAGGGAAATCGGACCGGCGATGGACACGATCAACAGCGTGATCAACAGCGGCAGCACCGCGTCCAGGGCCAACTTGCCCGAGGCCAGCAGCCAGATGGCCATGCTGCGCTCGTCCATCAGCACCGACCGCGACAGGTCGAAGTTGGACTGCATCATCTTCATCAGCATGTCGGCCATGCCGCCACCCGTGGCCAGCACGCCACCGGCTCCGGCCAGGGTCACGGCGAGGGTATTGAGCTCGCGGGAACGGGCGATCTGGCCCTTGTCGCGGGCCTCCTGCAACCTTTTACTTGTGGGCTCTTCGCTTTTGTCCGCCCCGCTCTCACTTTCTGCCACGGCTCACCTCAGCAGTAGGCCCGGAAATCCGCCGGGACGGGCAAGTCGTTGTTCATCGCGCCCTCGCCAGCTCGCGCATGAGCTGCAGGGCATCGCTGGCCAGGACCTGGTACTGGGCGAGGACGTCAGCCATCCCGATCCAGACGATCACCAGGCCCAGGGCCAGGGTCAGCGGGAATCCGATGGAGAAGATGTTCAGCTGCGGCGCCGCGCGGGTCATCACGCCGAAGGCCAGGTTGACCACCAGCAGCGCGGTGATCGCCGGCAGCGACAGCAGCAGCCCGGCGCCCATCACCCAGCCAAGCTTGCCGGCCACTTCCCAGTACTGCGCCGTCAACAGTCCGCCACCCACCGGCAGGGTGACGAAGCTTTCGGCGAGCACCTCGAACACCACCAGGTGGCCATTCATGGCGAGGAACAGCAGGGTTACCAGCATCAGGTAGAACTGCCCGAGCACCGGCACCGAGACGCCGTTGGTGGGGTCGACCATGGAAGCGAAGCCCAGGCCCATCTGCATGGAGATGATCTGCCCGGCCACCACGAAGGCATGGAAGAACAGCTGCAGGACGAAGCCGAGCAAGGCGCCCACCAGCACTTGCTCGCCCACCAGCAGCAGGGTGCGCAGGCTGATGGCGTCCACCTGCGGCATCGGTGGCAAGGTCGGCACCAGCACTATGGCAATGGCCAGGGCCAGGTACAGGCGCACCCGCAGCGGCACCAGCTGGGTGCCGATCACCGGCATGGTCATCAGCAGCGCGGCGATGCGGAACAGCGGCAGCAGGAAACTGCCGACCCAGCCACCGATCTGCGCATCGCTGAGCTCGAACATGGTCAGCCGATCAGCAAGGGAATGTTCTGATAGAGCGTCTGGATGTACTCCATCAGTTGGCGGGTCAGCCAGGGGCCGGCCCAGATCAGGGTGAGCAGCATCACCAACAGGCGCGGCAGGAAGCTCAGGGTCTGTTCGTTGATCTGGGTGGCGGCTTGGAACATGGCCACGATCAGGCCCACCACCAGGCTCGGCACCACGAGGATGCCGACGATCAGGCAGGTCAGCCAGAGCGCCTCACGGAACAGGTCGACGGCGATTTCCGGGGTCATCGCAAGCCTCCTAGACGCCGCCGAAACTGCCGGCGAGGGTGCCGATGATCAACGCCCAGCCATCCACCAGGACGAACAGCATGATCTTGAACGGCAGCGAGATGATCAGCGGCGAGAGCATCATCATGCCCATGGCCATGAGTACGCTGGCCACCACCAGGTCGATGATCAGGAAGGGGATGAAAATCATGAAGCCGATCTGGAAGGCGGTTTTCAGCTCGGAGGTGACGAAGGCCGGGACCAGGATGGTCAGGGGCGCGGCGTCCGGGCTGGGGATGTCGGTGCGCTTGGACAGGCGCATGAACAGTTCCAGGTCGCTGGAGCGGGTCTGCGCGAGCATGAAGTTCTTGATCGGCACTTCGGCCTTGGCCACCGCATCCTGGGCCGACAGCTGTTCGTTGAGGTACGGCTGCAGGGCGTCGCGGTTCACCTGGTCGAACACCGGCGCCATGACGAACATCGTCAGGAACAGCGCCAGGCCGATGAGGATCTGATTCGACGGCGTCTGCTGCAGACCCAGCGCCTGGCGCAGGATGGAGAAGACGATGATGATCCGGGTGAAGCTGGTCATCAGCATGACGAAGGCCGGGATGAAGCTCAGCGCCGTCATGATCAGCAGGATCTGCAGGCTGACCGAGTATTCCTGCTGGCCTTCGGGGTTGGTGCTCAAGGTGATGGCCGGCACCGACAGCGGATTGTCGGCGCCGAGGGCCAGCGGCGCAGCCAGCACCAGCAGCAGTGCGATGAAGAGGCGGTGCGGGGGCATCAATGCTTGTCCTTGCCGAGCAGATCCATCAGGTGTTTGGCGAATTGCGGGTTGGAGGCCTGCGCCTCGGCCAGCGGCACCGGCTCCTTCAGCACATGCAGCGGGGCGATGCGCCCGGCACTGATGCCCAGCAGTATCTGTTCGCCCCCCACCTGCACCAGCACCAGCCGATCACGTGGCCCCAGCGCCTGGGTGGCGACCAGCTGGATCACCTGGCCGCCGCGCGGCCCCAGCTGCTGAACCCGGCGCAACAGCCAGGCGAGCAGGAAGATGAGCCCCACCACCAGCAACAGGCCAAGGGCCAATTGCCCCAGTTGCGCAGCCATGCCAGTGCTGGCCGGCGCCGGAGAAGGTGCGGCGGCAGCGACCGTCGCAGCGGGTTCGGAGGCGAAGCCAGCCAGGGGCAACAGGAGCAGCCCCGCGAGAAGAAGGCGGCGCATGGTCTCAGCGCAGCTTCTTGATGCGTTCGCTCGGGCTGATCACATCGGTCAACCGGATGCCGAACTTCTCGTTGACCACCACCACCTCGCCATGGGCGATCAGGGTGCCGTTGACCAGTACGTCCAGCGGCTCGCCGGCCAGGCGGTCGAGTTCGATCACAGAGCCCTGGTTGAGCTGCAGCAGGTTGCGGATGGTGATGTCGGTATTGCCCACTTCCATGGAGATGGACACCGGGATATCCAGGATCACGTCCAGGTTGGGGCCGTCCAGGCTCACCGGGCCACTGGCCTTGGGTCCGCTGCCGAACTCTTCCATCGGCGCGCGCGGCGAGCTGGGGACGGCGGCGCTGCCCTGGTTCATCAGCGCGTCGATATCGTCCTGGCTGGCATCGCCGGCCTCGGCCAGGGCCGCAGCCCATTCATCGGCGAGGGCCTGCTCCTCGGGGGTGGTGGTGTCCATGTCGTTTGCCATCGGTTGACCTCGGCTGGCTCTGGATTCGTGGGTAGCGCGCAATCAGCGCTGGCGTTCGATGGGGTCGAGGATCTGCAGGGACAGGTTGCCCTTGTGCGATCCCAGCTTGGCCTTGAAGGCCGGCACGCCGTTGGCGCGCATGATCATGTGCTCGGGCATTTCCACCGGGATGATGTCGCCCGGCTGCATGTGCAGGATGTCCCGCAGCTTGAGCTGGCGGCGCACCACGGTTGCGGCCACCGGCACGCTGACGTCGAGGATGTCTTCGCGCAGGGCCTTGATCCAGCGCTCGTCCTGGTCGTCGACGTCGGACTGGAAGCCGGCGTCGAGCATCTCGCGGATCGGCTCGATCATCGAATAGGGCATGGTGACGTGCAGGTCGCCGCCACCGCCGTCCAGTTCGATGTGGAAAGTGGACACCACCACCACTTCGCTGGGGCTGACGATATTGGCCAGGGCCGGGTTCACTTCCGAGTTGATGTACTCGAAGTTCACGTCCATCACCGCTTGCCAGGCCTCGGCCAGGTCGACGAAGGCCTGGTCCAGCACCATGCGCACCACGCGCAGCTCGGTGGGGGTGAACTCGCGCCCCTCGATCTTGGCGTGGCGGCCGTCGCCGCCGAAGAAGTTATCCACCAGCTTGAACACCAGCTTGGCGTCGAGGATGAACAGCGCGGTGCCGCGCAACGGCTTCATCTTCACCAGGTTGAGGCTGGTGGGCACGTAGAGCGAATGCACGTACTCGCCGAATTTCATCACCTGCACGCCGCCTACCGCCACGTCGGCCGAGCGGCGCAGCAGGTTGAACATGCTGATGCGGGTGTAGCGGGCGAAACGCTCGTTGATCATCTCCAGGGTCGGCATGCGTCCCCGGACGATGCGGTCCTGGCTGGTCAGGTCATAGCTTTTGACGCTGTTGGGGTCCGCATCGGTCTCGGTTTCCACCAGGCCATCGTCGACACCGTGGAGCAGCGCATCGATCTCGTCCTGGGACAGCAGGTCTTGAACAGCCATGGTCGTACCTTGCCTACTGCAATACGAAGTTGGTGAAAAGCACTTGTTCGACGGCCAGCGCGCCGGTCTCCTGCTTGGCCAGATCCTGCACGGTGGCGGTGGCCTGCTGGCGCAGCATCTCCTTGCCCACCGGAGTGACCAGGGTGTCGAAACTCTGACCGGAGAAGAGCATCACGAGTTTGTTGCGCAGCACCGGCATATGTACCTTGAGCGCATCGAGCTGGGCCTGGTCGCGCGCCATCAGCGCAACGCTGACCTGCATGTAGCGCTGCCGGCCGTTCTGGCTGAAGTTGACCACGAAGGCTGGCGCCAGCTCCTGGTAGATAGCAGGCTGCCGAGTCGGCTCGGTGGTTGCGGCGGCTTCGTCGTAGGCGGGCTCGGCCGTCTTGTCGCCACGGCTGAGGAAGAACCAGGTAGCGCCCACCGACAGCGAGACCGCCAGCAGCAGCGCGGCCACCCCCAGGATGATGAGCTTCAGCTTGCCCCTGCCGCCTGCCGGCGCCCCGCCCTCTGCCGGGGCCTTCGCTTCTTTCTTCGCCATGCCAATAATCCGTCACTGAGCGGGATAAGCCCGCCTTTCCAGGGGAATGAGCAAGTGTTATGCCAGCTCGCCGGCCAATCGGCGGCGGGCATTTGCTTCAGGGCTGCGGATATACCAGTGTCGGTGGCGGCTGTCACGGGGCCTTCGGGAAAACAGCGTGCGGGGGAGAGGGCAGCCGGGGTCAGGCGTAGAAATCCACCAACCCTCGCCCACCCGCACTGGCCGGACGAATCTCGCTGTGGCTCACGGAGATTTCCTCCTCGCCGCCCGCGCCGAAGTCGCCACGACCGCCGGCGGAACGGCGCTCACCATCAGCATCCTGTCCCTGCCAGCCACGGTTGAGGGACTGATCGGAGACGTTCACGTCCAGCTGGTTCATGCCCTGTTGGGCGAACAGCTCACGCAAGCGGTGCATCTGCCCTTCCAGGGCATCACGGACGTTGGCGTTGGGGCTGGCGAAGGTCACCTGGGTCTGGTCCTGGGTCATGTGCACGCGCACCTCCAGACGCCCGAGCTCCTGCGGATCGAGCTGGATCTCGGCGGACTTGAGGTTCTGGCTCGACAGCCACATCACCCGGTCCACCACCGCCTCGCTCCAGCCACCCTGCTGCATGGCCACCGCCTGGCCGGGCACCAGGGCCGGCGCGCGCTGGGCCTGGGCAGCCTGCTGGCCGATGACCTGGCTCAAGGCACTGAGTCGGTTGGCCAGCAGTTCGTTGCGTACTTCGCCCTTGTTTTCGCCAAGGCCAGCGGACACTTCTACCGCGAGTTCGGTAGATGACAGGGCCTTGTCCAGCCTGCCTTCATCGGCTTCCAGCGGCTTGTCCACCAACGCCGCCAGGGCAGCGGAGAATTCCTGATCGGGAGTAGGCGCAGCCTGTGCCGCCTGTGCCGCCTGTGCCGAGGCCGTGTCCTGCACCTGCCGGGTTGCAGCCTGTGCGGTTCGAGCGACCTGATCTCCCTGGTCCAGGGTGGCCTTCACCGCCGGCACACCGCTGGCCTGGCCCGGGTCAGAGTCGAGAACGACCTTGTTCAAGGCGACTTGCGCCGCGTTGCTCACCTGCGGCGCGACGGGTGTCGCCGGCAACGCTTCGCCAACCCCGTCGAGTTCGGTCACTGCGCTATCGGACGGCGCGGTAGCGGTCAGGGTGGTATCGGCTGCAGCCTTGTCGGCCGGAAGTTGCCCGGTCATCGCCATGACCAGCAGCGGGTCCATGACGGACTCGCCGGAAGCGCCCCCGGTCTCCCCCTCCTCGGCCGGCAAGGGCTTGCCGCTATCGGCAACGGCGGGCTGGCAGACGGCAGGATCGGCCGCCGGCGCGTCCGGGCTCGCCGCCTCGTCCGACCCGGTCCTGGACTGCCTGGCAGCCGCTTCATTGCGTTCGGCGGCCTTGGCCTGGCGTTCCTTCGCGTACATCCGGGCGAAGCTGGCAGCCTCGTCCCTGCTGGTTTCTACCGGTTTTTCCGGGGCTTTTGCGGCCGGTGCTTGCGGCTTCACTGCAGGCCTGGCCTGGAGAAGCAGATCTGGGGCAACGGGCATGGGGACTCTCCGCTCGGGTTACTTCGTTGCCCCTGAGGTAGCAAGGGACGGGCCAACATCCGGACGGCAGGAGGGGGACGGCGGTCAGCGCTTCTGGCCCTGAAGTTCTTCCTGCAGCAGGCTTCGGACAACGAGGAATTCCTCCTCGATCTGCCGGATCAACGCGGGCGCATCGGCGAGTTGCTCGCGCCGGGCGATGTCTTCCAGCTGCTTGCACAAGCCGGATAACACGGGCGCACCCATGTTGCTGCAACTGCCCTTGAAGCTGTGGGCGGCCAAGCGCAGGGCCTGGCTGTCGGACGGGGCCAGCGCCTGTTGGATCTGGCGCAGGCGCTCCACGGAATCCGCCAGAAAGGTATCCAGCAAGACAGGAAACTCATCCTCCATGACGTCCCGCAGCGCAGACAGCACAGAATGGTCGAGATGGATATCAGACAAATCCGTCACTCCCTGTACTGAACATCCGAAAATTATGCCTTATTGGGCCAGCGGAATTCGACGTGTATGCCCTTGCCGTCCTTGGTCGGCTCGCAGCACGCGGCGAGCTGGCTGACCAGGGTCAGGCCGCGTCCGCAGAGGCTTTCCACGTTCGGCCGGCGGACCAGCGCCTCCCTCAGGTCGAAGCCCTTGCCGCTGTCCTCCACATCGAGCAGCAGGCGCCCTCCTCGCCCTTCGGGAATGAGCTGGAAGTGAAAGCGCACATAACCGGCCTCCAGCCCGGCCAGGCGCTCGGTGCGCTCGCGGTAGTAGCGGGCGAATCCTTCGGCATTGCCCTTGAGCGAGGAGTCCAGCCCCAGCACGCCGTGTTCCAGGGCATTGGAGTAAAGCTCGGCGAGCACGGTGTAGAGGGCGCCGCCCTGGTCGCGCAGGCCCTGGACTTCCAGCAGCAGCTGCAGGAGGAAGGGCAAGGGATTGAAGCGCTTGAGGGTCTGGGCACGGAATTCGAAGTTGGCCGACCAGTCCAGCGGGCTGGACTGGCCGCTGTCGGTGAAGGCCAGCTTGGCGCGCTCGGTGACCTCATCCAGCATGCGCACTTCGATCATGCTGACGTCGTCCTGGGCATGGCCGCGGAAGGCGCTGAGGGCCAGCTGGATTTCGTCGAACAGCCGATTGCCGTCGCCATTGGCGTCGAACACTGCACGCAGGCGCTCATCGCCGAAGACTTCGTCGCTGTCGTTGCGGGTTTCCAGCACGCCGTCGGAAACCAGGAAGATCCGGTCATCTGTCTCGATGGGATACGCCTCGAAGTGGGCGTTGAAGCTCGTCTGGTCGAGCACGCCCAGCGGCAAGTGGCGTGATACCAGGGGCACCAATGCGCCGGTGTCGGCGCGGCGCAGGTAGCCATCGGGCAGGCCGCCGTTCCATACCTCGACCATGCGCCGCTGGAAGCTTAGGTTGAGGAAGGTGGCGCAGCAGAACACCCCCACCGGCAGGATGCGTTTCAGCTTGGCGTTCATCTCCCGCAGGATATCCGCCATGGCGTAGCCCTTGGCGGTCATGCCGTAGAACACTTCGGCCAGGGGCATGGCGCCAATGGCAGCGGGCAGGCCGTGGCCGGTGAAGTCGCCGAGCAGCACGTGCATGCCGCCGGACGGCTTGTAGGCGGCCAGCAGCAGGTCGCCGTTGAACAGCGCATAGGGCGATTGCAGGTAGCGGATGTTCGGCGCGCTCAGGCAGCCGGAGTGCGCCACCTTGTCGAACACCGCCTTGGCCACTCTCTGCTCGGTGAGCAGGTGCTCGTTATGCCGGGCGATCAGGTCGCGCTGCTGCAGCACGGTGTCCTGCAGCCGGCGCAGGCGGTCCAGGGCCTTGATCTTGGCTTCCAGGATCACCCGGTTGTAGGGCTTGGCGAGGAAGTCGTCGCCGCCCGCTTCCAGGCAGCGCACCAGGGCCTCGTTCTCGGTGAGCGAGGTGAGGAAGATGATCGGCACCAGGGACTCGCCCGCCAGCTGCTTGATCCGGCGCGCCGCCTCGAAACCGTCCATCACCGGCATCAGGGCATCCATGAGCACCAGCTGCGGCTGCTCCTCCTGGAACAGCGCCACGGCCTCACGACCATTGGCGGCGGTCAGGGCGCGATGGCCCTGGCGGTTGACGATGGTGGAGAGCAGCAGCCTGTCCGCCGCGTTGTCCTCGGCGATCAGGATCGTCAGCGGCGCGGGCATGGCGATTGGCCTCAGGCGATCTGGAACAGTTGTTCGAAGTTGGAGATGGCGAGGATCTTGCGGACGTCGGGGGTGCAGTTGGCAAGACGTATCTGCGCACGCTCACCGCCGGCGTGATCACGCAGCAGGAGCAGCATGCCGAGGGCGGAGCTGTCGAGATAGGTGGTGCCCCGCAGGTCCACGACGTAGCGTTTGGGAGTGATATTGACGCGCTCGTAGGCGTCGCGGAATTCCTGGTGGGCCCCGAAATCGAATCGCCCCTGGATGTAGATGGTCAGCTCCTGCCCATCATCGGAGGGCATCGAGGTGATGGCCATGCAAAGCTCCTTGTTCAAGTGCGGAATGCGCGTGGAGAAGATTTAGCACCCGCATCCGGGCAGGGCAACTGGAAAGCGGTGTCAGGGGAGAATTTATGGTTCTGAGCAAAGGGTCCAACGAACCCTGTAGGAGCGAATTCATTCGCGATGCAGACCGCAGGCCCGCCCTGTCCTCCCTGCTTTCATAACTGCGTGCCGCTGGCCTGGTGCGCACGGCGCACCCTACGGCACCAATCTAATCGTGGCTATTCACCGGCAGGCGCTGCACCAGCTCATCCAGCAGCTTCTGCTCGCGCTTGTCGTCCGCCGCGCGGGCTTCGTCGAGGTAACGCTGCACCAGCTTGCGCAGACCTTCCAGCCGCGCGTAGCGCTGCTGCCAGGCGGCACGCGCCTTGTCGAGGTTGTCGCGGTGCCACTTGACGCTCTGCAACTGCTGACCGATGGCCGATTCGAGCTGGGAAAGGAAGCGCTGGTAGTTCATCAGCCACTGGCCGGAAACGCCTCGCCTCCCCTCTTCGATCCACTGCTGCTGATAGTCGGCGCGGTAGCGCTCCAGCTCGCCGAGCTTCATTTCGGCCTGGGTCAGCTGGCCCTGGCAACGGCCAAGCATGCGCGCCGCTTCCCGTTCGGCGCGCTCGGCCATTTCCACCACTGGCGCCAGGCGCGCCGCCCGATTGCGTGACATGTGCTATCAGCCCTGGATTCCCAAGCTCGCGGCCAGGCGCTGACCGCTCTGGGCAAGGCCTTCGCTCTCGTCCAGGGCCTGGCGCAGGAAGGCGCCCATGGCCGGCTGGCGGGCGATGGCCTGGTCGGTGTCGGGATCGCCGCCGGCGACATAGGCGCCGACGCTGATCAGGTCGCGGCTCTGCTGGTAGCGCGACCAGAGCTGTTTGAAGCGCTGGGCCAGCTTCATGTGTTCGGGGCTGACCACCTGCGGCATCACCCGGCTGATAGAGGCTTCGATGTCGATGGCCGGGTAATGCCCTTCCTCGGCCAGGCGGCGGGACAGCACGAAGTGCCCGTCGAGCACGCCGCGCGCGGCGTCGGCGATGGGGTCCTGCTGGTCGTCGCCCTCGGAGAGCACGGTGTAGAAGGCGGTGATGGAGCCCCCGCCCTGCTCCGCATTGCCGGCGCGCTCCACCAGCTTCGGCAGCTTGGCGAACACCGAGGGCGGATAGCCCTTGGTGGCGGGCGGCTCGCCGATGGCCAGGGCGATCTCGCGCTGGGCCTGGGCGAAACGGGTCAGGGAGTCCATCAGCAGCAGGACGTTCTTGCCCTTGTCGCGGAAGTACTCGGCGATGCGCGTGCAGTACATGGCCGCACGCAGGCGCATCAGCGGTGCATCGTCCGCCGGGGACGCCACCACCACCGAACGCTTGATGCCTTCTTCGCCGAGGATATGTTCGATGAACTCCTTCACCTCGCGACCCCGCTCGCCGATCAGGCCGACGACTATGATCTCGGCTTCGGTAAAGCGGGTCATCATGCCCAGCAACACGCTCTTACCGACCCCTGTGCCGGCGAACAAACCGAGGCGCTGGCCGCGCCCCACGGTGAGCAGCGCGTTGATGGAGCGGATGCCCACGTCCAGCGGTTCGTCGATGGGGTGGCGTTTCAGCGGGTTGATGGTGGGGCCGTCCATCGGCACCCAGTCCTCGGCCTTCATCCCACCCTTGCCGTCCAGGGCGCGACCGGCGCCGTCGAGCACCCGGCCGAGCATCGACATGCCCATGGGCAGGCGGCCGGTATCCGGCAACGGCACCACACGGGCACCGGGGGCGATACCGGAAAGGCTGCCCACCGGCATCAGGTAGATCTTGCTGCCGGAAAAGCCCATCACCTCGGCTTCCACCTGCACCGGGTGGTAGCTGTCGTCGTTGATCACCAGGCAGCGGCTGCCCACCGGGGCGCGCAGGCCTTCGGCTTCCAGGGTGAGGCCGACCATGCGCAGCAGGCGGCCCTCGACTATGGGCTGGGACGGCAGTTCGACGACGTCGTTGTAACCCGCCAGGCGCTTGCCGAAGCTGGTGCGCTCAATACGCATGGTCGGGGCTGTCCGGGGAATCCAGGTCCAGTACCAGGTCGGCCGAGGGCGGGTGGACCTTCTGTTCGCGTTGCTGTTCGAACAGCTGCTTCATGGCCTGCTGCAGGCGTGTCTCGATGCTGGCGTCGATCCGCGAATGCTCGGTCTCGACCCGGCAGCCGCCCGGCTCCAGGGATTCGTCCTCGAGGATGCGCCAGCTCTCTCCATGGCGCTCGCGCATTGCCTTGACCAGCTCGAAGTCCTGCGGGTTGATGTGGATGCGCACATTGTTCGCGCCCATGGGCAGCAATTTCAGGGCTTCGCGCAGCACATGGCGGATCTGGCTGGAATCCAGGCGCAACTCACGTTGGATCACCTTGCGGGTGATCAGGCTGGTGAGGTGCACGAGCGATTCTTCGATCTGCCGATCCTGCTCGGCGATGGGCTCCAGCAGTTGGCCCATCAGCCGTTCCAGCTGCGCCAGGCGCGCCTGGGTAGCGGCCTCGGCCTCCTGCCGGGCCTTGAGCTGGCCGGCGTGGAAGCCGTCGCGCTCGCCGGTGGCAAAGCCTTCGTTGTAGGCGTCCTGGCGGATAGCCTCCAGCTCGTCCAGCGTCAGCGGCTTGACGGCCTCCGGCGGCACTTCCTCGATCTGCGGTTCAGGCTCGGACGGCGCCTCGGCAATAGCCTCCACCGGTTCCGCTTCGACGGGCGCGGGGGCGTCCGGGTCGAAGCTGGGCAGGGACCAGAGGTCGAAGACTTTGGCGTCCTTGGCGCGGATCAGTTCGCTTGCCGATTCCTTGCTGGCCATGGATACCACCTCAGATCATTTCTTCGCCGCCCTTGCCGCCGAGGACGATTTCCCCGGCTTCGGCCATACGGCGGGCGATGGTGAGGATTTCCTTCTGCGCCGACTCCACGTCGCTGACGCGCACCGGGCCCCTGGCTTCCAGGTCGTCGCGCAACAGCTCGGCGGCACGCTTGGACATGTTCTTGAAGACCTTTTCCTTGATGGCCTCGTCCGAGCCCTTCAGGGCCAGCACCAGTACATCGGAGGAAACCTCCCGCAGCAGCGCCTGGATGCCGCGGTCGTCGACGTCGGCGAGGTTGTCGAAGACGAACATCAGGTCCTCGATCTGGGTGGAAAGGTCTTCGTCCACTTCGCGGATGGAGTCCATCAACTGGCCTTCGACCGAGCTTTCGAGGAAGTTCATGATGTCCGCCGCGCGCTTCACGCCACCCATGGTGGTGCGGGTGGTGCTGGCATTGCCGGCGAACTGCTTCTCGAGGATCAGGTTCAGCTCCTTGAGCGCGGAAGGCTGCACGGTGTTCAGCGAGGACACGCGCAGGACGATGTCCAGGCGCACCTTGTGGTCGAAGTGGCTGAGCACCTCGGCGGCCTGGTCCGGGTCCAGGTAGGCGACCACTATGGCCTGGATCTGCGGGTGCTCGTAGCGGATCACGTCGGCCACGGCGCGCGGCTCCATCCACTTCAGGCTGTCCAGCCCGCTGGTGCTGCCGCCCAGGAGGATGCGGTCGATCAGGTTGTTGGCCTTGTCCTCGCCCAGGGCCTGGGTGAGCATCTTGCGGATATAGCCATCAGCGCCGACGCCCAGGCTGGTCTGGTCGCCGACTATCTCGACGAACTCGCCCATCACCTGCTCCACCTGCTCACGGTGAACGTTGCGCATCTGCGCCATGGCCACGCCGACCCGCTGCACTTCCTTGGGCCCCATGTGACGGAGCACCTGGGCGGCATCGGTCTCGCCCAGGGAAAGCAGGAGGATGGCGGCCTTGTCGACCTTGGTCAGCTTGGCGGCGGCGCGGTTCTCACTCATCGGCGTTGATCCATTCTTTGACTACCTGAGCCACGCGGCCAGGATCTTCCGCGACCAGGTTCTTGATGGCATTGAGCTGCGCATCATACCCGTCGCTCGGGCTGGGCAGGAGGATGCTTTGCGGCCCGCCGAGGCTGACGCGGTCATCCGACAGTTCGCCGGACAGCCCGCCCATCTCGCCCAGCTCGGCATCACGGCCGCCGGCCAGCTCCTTGCCCTTGCCGGCGCCGCTGATGTTGTTCAGCACCGGGCGCAGCACGCCGAACACCAGGACCAGGATGAAGAGCACACCGAGCACCTGCTTCACCACGTCCCAGAACCAGGGCTGGGTGTAGAAGGGAATGTTGAGCACCTCTTCGCCGCTGTCGGCGATGAAGGGGGTGTTGATCACACTGACACTGTCGCCACGGCTGGCATCAAAGCCCACCGCATCCTGCACCAGACGGGTGAAGCGGGCGATCGCGTCGGCGGTCCAGGGCACATGGCTGGTCTCGCCGCTCTGCGGGTCCACGCGGACCTGGTCGTCCAGCACCACGGCGACGGAGAGCCGGCGCAGGCGGCCTTGCTGCTGCTTCGTGTAGCTGATGGAACGGTCCAGCTCGTAGTTGCGGGTGGACTGGTCGCGCTTGTCGGTGGGGTACGGCGCGAGCATCGGCTTGCCGGTGGCCGGGTCGATGATCTGCTGGCCGTTGTCGTCCAGCAGCGGCTGCCCCGGCGTCACACCGGCGGGAGCGGCGGCGGTGGCCTGCTGCGGCGCGGCACCCGGCGCCGGCGGCTGGTTCGACAGCGCACCGGGCACGCCTTGCGGACCGCCGTTGTTCTGCCGCTCCTCGGCAAGCTTCTGCTCGCTGCGCAGGGCCGGCTGGTCCGGATTGAACATCTCGGAAGTGGATTCGACGGCGCTGAAGTCGACGTCCGCCGAGACTTCCGCCTTGTAGCGGCCATTGCCCAGCACCGGCTGGAGGATGCTGTGCACGCGCTGGGTGTAGAGGGTTTCCATGCGGCGGGTGTAGTCGAATTGCTTGCCCGCCATGGTCAGCTCGGACAGTTCCTGCTGGTCGGACAGCAGGTTTCCTTTCTGGTCGACCACGGTGACCTGGGACTTGTCGAGCTCCGGCACGCTGGTGGCCACCAGGTTGACGATCGCCATCACCTGGCTCGGCTCCAGGGTACGACCCGGGTAGAGCTCAACCAGAACGGAGGCGCTGGGTTTGCGCTCGTCACGGACGAACACGGAACTCTTCGGGATAGCCAGGTGCACGCGGGCACCCTTGACGTTGTTCAGGCTGGAGACGGTGCGCGCCAGTTCGCCTTCCAGGCCGCGGCGATAGCGGGTGGCCTCCATGAACTGGCTGGTGCCAAGGCCCTGCTCCTTGTCGAGGATCTCGAAGCCGACGTTGCCGTCGCTGGGGGCCACGCCGGCGCCGGCGAGTTTCAGGCGGGCGCGGGCGACGTCCTCGGACTTGACCAGCAGGGCGCCGGAATTGGGTTCGATCTTGTAGGGGATGTCGGCGGCGGTCAGGGCGTCCACCACCTGGTTGGCATCCATCCCCGACAGGCTGCCGTACAGCGGCCGGTAGTCCGGCTGCTGCGACCAGAGCACCACGGCGAAACCGATGGCGACACTGGCAGCCAGGCCGACCAGCAGGCCGACCTGGCGCAGCATGGTCATCTGCGAGAGGTTTTCCAGGAACGAAAGGCCGAACAGCGGCTTCTTCTCGCCTGCATCGATCGATGCATCTGCCTTGGCGGGGACCTTTGCAACAGCGGCTTCAGCCATCTCTCAATCCGTCCTCAAACCGGCATCTGCATGATGTCTTGGTAGGCCTGGACCAGCTTGTTGCGCATCTGGGTCATGGCCTCGAAGGACACGCTGGCTTTCTGCGACGCGATCATGACGTCGGTGAGGTCCACGCCCTTCTGGCCCACCTCGAAGGCGGACGCCAGCTCGGTGGAAACTTTCTGGGTATCGGCGACCTTGTCGACGGCCTGTCCGAGCATATCCGCGAAGCTCGGCGCACTGGCCTCCGGAGTTGCCACAGGGGCGGGCTTGGCACGCGCCATGGCATCCATCTGCATGGCTCGCATTTCCAACATCAGCCGATTGAACTCGACACCCTGACTCATGACATTCCTCCTGCTGCCGCGATTTTTTGACGCTGCGCGGCGTGATGAAGGGGTATGTGCAACAAGGGTGCCAAGAGAACGGGAGCGGAAGATGGCTAGCGCTGCGTTGTAGGCGCGAATTCATTTGCCAAGCAGGCCGAAGGTCTGCCCTGGATGTTTCACCTGGATCCGGGGTACCGCCAAGAGGGGGCCGCTGCGCGGCCCATGGCGAATGAATTCGCCCCTACAGGTAGTCCATGCAGCGTTAGCTGGCGTACAGGTACGCCTCCACATCCATCCCCGCATCGCGCATCTGCGCCAGCTTGTAGCGCAGGGTACGCGGGCTTATCCCTAAGCGCTCGGCAGCTTCCTTGCGGCGGCCGCGTTCGGAGCGCAGGGTATCGATGATCATCTGGAATTCGTGGCGGCGCAGGTCGTCACCCAGGGCGCTGGCTTCGACCGGCGCGGCGGCCGACGGCAGCGGGACCACCGGCGCGGCCAGGGGTGCGGGGATCGGGGCCACGGGCGCCATGGCCATGCCGATGGGGGTGGTCAGGCACAGGTCGTGGGGCTGGACCAGGCCGCCTTGCTGTAGGATCAGCGCGCGCTGCACGGCGTTGTCCAGTTCGCGCACGTTGCCCGGCCAGGCATGGGCCAGCAGGGTCGCCTGGGCCTCGCTGGAGAAGCGCACGGCGGCGTGGTTCATTTTTTTGACGTGCTTGGCCAGCAGACGCTCGGCCAGCGGCAGGATATCCGCCGGGCGCTCGCGCAACGGGCGCCAGGCCAGGGGGAAGACCGAGAGCCGATAGTAGAGGTCCTCGCGAAAACGCCCGGCGGCGACTTCGCCGGCGAGGTCGCGGTTGGTGGTGGCGAGCACACGGATATCCAGACTGATCGGCCGGCGCGCGCCCACCCGCTCCACTTCACGCTCTTGCAGCACGCGCAGCAGCTTGGCCTGCAGCCCCAGGGGCATTTCGGAAATCTCGTCGAGCAGGAGGGTGCCGCCGTCGGCCAGTTCGAACTTGCCCGGCGCACTGGCAATGGCGCCGGTGAAGGCGCCCTTCTCGTGGCCGAACAGGGTGGCCTCGAGCATGTTGTCCGGGATGGCCGCACAGTTGATGGCAATGAAGGGCCCGCCAGCACGGTTCGACTGCTGGTGGATGTACTGCGCCAACACCTCCTTGCCGGTACCGGATTCGCCCGAGATGAGCACGGTGGAATCACTGCGTGCCACCCGAGCGGCCAGTTCCAGCAGTTGGCGGCTGGCCGGTTCCAGGGCTACCGGGCCGTCGCTGGCGGCCGGGGCAACGCGGCCCAGGGCATGGCGCGCCACCAGTTCCAGCAGGGTGTTGGGCTCGAAGGGTTTCACCAGGTAATCGGCGGCACCCTGGCGCATGGCCTCCACCGCGCGCTCCACGGCACCATAGGCGGTCATCAGTAGCACCGGCAGTTGCGGATGGCGCTGGCGGACCACGGCCAGCAGCTGGTGGCCGTCCATGCCGGGCATGTTGACGTCGCTGACCATCAGGCCGAAGGACTCCTCACCCAGGGCCACCAGGGCGGCTTCGGCGCAGTCCACCGCGCGGAAGTCGTAGCCGCCGATCAGAAGGGTGTCTGCCAGGGCTTCACGCAGGGCGCGATCATCCTCGACCAGCAGAATTTTGGCAGTCATCGTCCTTTACTCCTGAGTAACCGATTGCGCCGCGGGAATCAGCGGCAGGACCAGGGTGGCGCAGGTACCTCTGCCGGGCCGCGAGCGCAGCCGCAGCTCGCCCTGGTGGGCGCGCGCCACCGCCTTGACCACGGCCAGCCCGAGGCCGGTGCCGGTGGTCTTGGTGGTGAAGAAGGGTTCGCCCAGCCGCGCCAGGGTACTGGCGTCGATGCCGGGACCGTTGTCACTGACAGTCAGGCGCAGGTCGCCGCCGCGGCGGCAGAGATGGACCTTCAGCCGCAGGTTGCGGCCGGCGGCCTGGCTGGCGTTCTCGATCAGGTTGAGCATGGCCCCCACCAGGGTGTCGCGGTTGCACAACAGCTCGCCCTCGGCGAGGTCGCACTGCCAGCGCACCTGCTTGCCCTCCGCATGGGACTCCGCCGAAGCGCGCAGGGCGGCAAAGAGTTCGGGCGGCGCCAGGCGATCCGGCAACGGCAGCTCGCCGCGGGCGAACACCAGCATGTCGCGCACCTGGTGCTCCAGTTCGTGCAGGCGTTCCTTGAGGCGGCCGGCGAAGCGCTGCTGCTGCTCCACCGGCAACACCTGCTGGCTGAGGTGGCTGGCGTAGAGCAAGGCGGCGGACAGCGGCGTGCGGATCTGGTGGGCCAGGGAGGCGACCATCCGCCCGAGGGCGGACAGACGCTCGTGGCGAGACAGTTGGTCCTGCAGGCGACGGGTTTCCGTCAGGTCGGTGAGCAGCACCAACTGGCCGGGTTCGGCATTCAGGGAGCGGGTGGCGATGGAAAGCCGGCGGCCGTCCTTGAGGGAAATTTCATGGCCATCGTCTTCCCGCGGCGCGAAGTTGCGCGCGATCACCTCGCGCCAGAGCATGCCCGCCAGGGGCTGGCCGAGCAGGCTGCGCGCCACCGGGTTGGCCTCGCGTACAACGCCCTGCCCGTCTATCACGATGACGCCGCCGGGCAGCAGGTCCAGCAGGCTTTGAAGGCGGTTGGCCAGGCGTTCTTTCTCCGCCAGTTCCTGCATGCGCTGGGCGCTGACCAGGGCCAATTGGCCCTTCAGCTCGGTGACCCGCGCCTCCAGCATGCTGTAGGACTCGCTGAGCTGCGCCGACATCTGGTTGAACAGTGCAAAGGCTTGTTCGAGGCCAGCGCGGCTGGCCTGTTCGGCCGGGGACGCTTGCGGATTCTGCGCGGGGATGACGGCTGGGTTCATGCTCTTCTCTCGCTCCATCGACCGTCAGCAGACGGTCGGTCGAGGGAGACATAGCAATACCCGTGCCTAAAAAAATATCCTTATAAAACAGCGACTTGGAAAAAGCGGAATTATTCTTCCGCCAATTCCTCGTCGCGACGGCTCATGCCGTACTTGCGCATCTTCTCCACCAGGGTGGTGCGGCGAATGCGCAGGCGTTCGGCGGCGCGGGCCACCACACCCGAGGCATCGTCCAGCGCCTGCTGGATCAGCCCCTGCTCGAGGTTGCCGAGGTAGTCCTTGAGGTCCAGGCCTTCCGGCGGCAACAGCGCCTGGGCGGCGACTCCGGGCAGGCCGGCGCCAATAGCCGAACGCTCTTCGATCTCCTCGCGCAGGCTGGCCTTGAGCTGTTCGTCCTCGTCATCGACGTGGCGGAATTTCTTCGGCAGCTCGCTGACACCGATGACGCCGTAGGGATGCATGATCGCCATGCGCTCCACCATGTTGGCCAGCTCGCGGACGTTGCCCGGCCAGTCGTGGTTGCACAGCGACATGATGGCGGCGGAGTTGAAGCGGATGGAACCGCGCTTCTCGTGCTCCATGCGCGCGATGAGTTCGTTGATCAGCAGCGGGATGTCTTCCACCCGCTCGCGCAGCGGCGCCATCTCGATGGGGAACACATTGAGGCGATAGTAGAGGTCTTCGCGGAAGCTGCCGGCCTCGATCATCTGTTCGAGGTTCTTGTGGGTGGCGGCGATGATGCGCACGTCGACGTTCTGCGTCTTGTTGCTGCCGACCCGCTCGAAGGTGCGCTCCTGCAGCACGCGCAGCAGCTTGACCTGCATCGGCAGCGGCATGTCGCCGATCTCGTCGAGGAACAACGTGCCGCCGTTGGCCAGTTCGAAACGCCCTGCCCGGCTAGTGATGGCGCCGGTGAAGGCGCCCTTCTCATGGCCGAACAGTTCACTTTCCAGCAGCTCCGCCGGGATGGCGCCGCAGTTGACCGGTACGAAAGGCGCTTCGCGGCGCTTGGAATGGTAATGGAGGTTGCGCGCCACCACTTCCTTGCCGGTGCCGGATTCGCCGAGGATCAGCACGCTGGCGTCGGTGTCGGCCACCTGCTGCATCATCTGCCGCACCTGCTGGATGGCACGGCTGGTGCCCACCAGGCTGCGGAACAGGTTCGGCTCGCGCTGACGGCCGCGCTCGCGGGCGTGGTCGTACATCTCGCGGTAAACCTGGGCGCGGTGCAGGGAGTCGAGCAGCTTGTTGTAGCTCGGCGGCATTTCCAGGCTGACCAGCAGGCGCCGGCGCAGGTCCTCCGGCCAGTCCGCCTGGATCTGGTCGCCGATCAGCAGCACCGGCAGGAACTCGTCCCAGGCCAGCAGTTGCTTGATCAGTTCGAGCACACCGCCCTTGGCACTGACCTCACCCAGCATCACGCACTGGGCGTCGCGGCTGGAACCCAGGGGGTCCGTCATCTCGCGCCAGTCGTGGCTGGCGCAGGCCAGGTGCTCTTCACCGAGGAAACTCAGGATCACCGCGAAATCGCGGCGGCGATCGCTGTTGTCGTCGATCAGCAGAATTTTGGTTTCACGCCACATTGTCTGGTTCTTGCTTTTAGGGCTGAACGCCGCTTTGGGCGACGCATGGGTAGACGGCACATCCCAGCGGCGGGAGTTGACCGGCAATTGGCCACTAGTAAAGTTAAAAACCCTTGCCGAGTCAATTTTATGGCGTGCTTTTTTTGATTGAACCGACGGAAAGGCTAAAGGGTTGTCGGTGCAGTATCGAATTAGTGGCAGAAGAGAATCGTCCGGCTATCAGCCGAACAATTTGTAGACCTTGGCGCCCTGCTGGGCCTGGTTGAGCTGGATCAGTTCGCCGGCAATACGCTGCTGCTCGACCTGGCAGATGGTGACCAGCTCGCGGTAGAGCGCCAGCAGCTCTTCCATGCGTGCTCGCAGTACCTCGGTGTCGGACACCGCGTCGAGCATGGCGTCGTCGACGGCCTGGCGGCACTGCTGGTCGAGCTCGCCGATGGCCGCCCAGTCCTGGCTGGCCAGCGCGGTGCGCAGGGCGCTGCCGGTGGTTTCGAGACGCTGAACGGGTGAACTCATGGTGTCGTCCTCGTTTGCCATCAGGGAGCGATGGCATCCCAAGCGGATTTGATTTCGCGCAGCAGCCCGGCGACTTCGTCGAGCAGGTCCGGATCATTCTTCAGGTTGGCCTGCAGCAGCCGACCGGTCATGTAGTCGTAGAGGCGGTCCAGGTTACCGGCCAGTTCGCCACCCTTCTGCATATCCAGACCGTCACGCAGGCCGCCAATGATAGCCACGGCCTTGCCGATCAGCTCGCCTTTCTGCGCTGCCTGGCCACGCTTCATGGCGCCGTGCGCCTGGGCGATACGGTCGAGGCCGCCTTCCATCAACATCTGGATCAGACGGTGGGGGGTCGTCTCGAAAACCTGCGCCTGGACATTCACCGATTGGTACTGCCTGAGGGCTGTCGCTGCGTACATGGTGGCTCCCGCTGAACTGACTGGCTGATACCCGAGGTATCGGCCGACCAACGGCAAGCTTTAGCCGGATTTAATGCAAATTTCGCGGGCGAGCACAGGACCTGTAGGAGCGAGCTTGCTCGCGAATTCTCCCGAATGGCTCACGCCCCCTCAATAGCAACCGCCAGCTCAACCGGCGGAAGCACCCACCTCCGGGCCGATGCCTTCCCAGGCGTCCTTGATCTGCAACAGCAGCGCCTCCACCTCATCCAGCCGGCGCGGTGTGCTGTCCAGCGCCACGCCTGCGAGGCGGCGGGTCATGTAGTCGTAGAGGGCATCGAGGTTGGCGGCGATCTCGCCGCCCAGTTCCGGGTCCAGCCCCGCCTGCAGGGCACCGAGGATATCCAGGGTGGAACCCACGGCGTTGCCGCGCATTTCGGGATTGCCCTGCTGCATGGCGTAGCGGGCCAGGGAAACGCGCTCCAGCGCGCCTTGCAGCAGCAGGCGCACCGCCTCGTAGGGCGAGACCTCGGGGCTGGCGACTACCTGTTTGTAGGTTTCGATGGGATTCGGCATGGCGATCAATCCTTGCTGACCACGCCCGGCAGGCTGGCCAGGGCCTGGGTGAGGCGGTCGCTGGTCTGGGTCAGTTGGCCCACCAGGGAGTCCATGGCGTTGAACTGTTTGTACAGGCGCTCCTGCAGCTGGGTGATCCGCAGTTCCAGGGATTCCTTCTGCTTGTCCACCGACTTGAGGGTGCTCTGCAGGCCATCCATGCGCTGCTGGAGGATGCCACCGCTCTGCACGTAGCCGTCGACCTGTTTGTCCAGCCGGCTCATCAGGCCGGTATCGCCAGTGAAGAAGCTCGCCACCTGGTCGAAGTTTTCCTTCAGGGACTTGTCCAGCTTGGTGTCATCGATCTTCAGCGTGCCGTCCTTCTGGGTAGAAATACCCAGGTCGGCGAGGACGCGAAGGCCCGTCTGGTCAGCCGCTTCCACCAAGGTATTGCGAAGGCCACCAAGCAGAGTCCTCACCGTCGCGTCCCCCACCAGGCCGCCGGTGACTGGAGCCTTGCCGTCGCCGACGGCAACTACCGCGGTCAACTGGTTTGAAGTAGTGATCACCTTGTTATAGGCATCGACGAACTTCTTGATGCTGGACTTCACCCCGCTCTTGTCCTGGTCGACGGTCAGGGCGATGGTCTTGTCGGTGCTGGCCGCCTTGAGGTCGAGGGTGACCTCGGGAATGGCACCGGTCACGCTATTGCTGGCACTTTCCAGTTCCAGGCCGTCGATGCTGAACTTGGCATTGCGTGCGGCTTCGATAATGCCGCTGCTGGCCGGATCGGCGCTGCTCAAGGTGCCACCGCCAATGGTCAGCGAAGACAGGTCCGGGTCGCTGCTGGTGATCTGCACATCATTGCCGGCGCCGCTCTTGCTGGAGGTCAGCACCAGGCGGGTGGTGCCGTCGGCGGGGTTGCTCACCAGGTTGGCAGTAACGCCCTTGTCCTTGAGCTTGGCATTGATCGCATCGCGCACCTCGGTGAGGGTGGCGCCTTCGGCGATCTCGACTTCGGTGCCGGCATCGCTGGCACCGACCTTGACCGTCAGCTTGCCGGCTATCCCATCGGCGTCGGCATTGGTGGGGACCTTGTAGTCACTGGCCAGGGCCGCCGTACCCACCTTGCTGCCGGTGGCCAGCTGACTGACCTTGATGCTGTAGGTGCCGGCCAGGGCAGACTTGGTGGCAGTAGCGGTGAGCAGGCTGGTATCGGACGAGGTTGCCGAACGATTCTCGAACAGCGACGACTTGTTCAGGTCCTTGAGGGCAGTCTGGAAGTCGCTCAGGGCACCCTTGAGCTGCCCCAGCGCGGTGAACTTGGTGGTGGTGGCCTTCTCCACACGCGCCAGCTGAGCATCCTTGGGTGCACGCTCGGCATTGACCAATGCCGATACGATGCTGTCGATATTGACGCCCGAGCCCAGTCCCGTAATCCCTGCCATTTCTCCACCTCGTCAAGCTTCTGGCACCGCAGTACCCGGTGCACCATTGCTACAAATCCCATGCCAACCTTGAGCTGTTTCAGGCTTCGGCCTGGAACAGCAGGCTGCGGGCCTCGGACAGGCTTTCCGCCAGTTTCAGCACCTCTTCGGAGGGAATCTGCCGGATCAGTTCGCCGGACTCGGCATCGGTGACCTTGACCACCACCCGCCCGCTGGATTCGTCCAGGGCAAAGCTCAGGTTGCGCTGGATGTGCTGGACGAAGTCCTGGATATTGGATAACGCAGCCTCGACGGGCTTCTCCTCGGCCTTGACCGAACCCGTTTCCACTGGCTTTCCAGCAGAGCCGATCGCCAGTTCGCTGCCCGCCTGGGACTGGCGGGTAACGGCCAGCGCCGGCGGCTGGGACTGGATTTTCGTAACGTCCATCTCCTCACCTCACATGGCAAGACGGGGAGAAGCGCCAGGCACTTCCCCCCGTGGTGGTTACGCGGACTCGCTGCCGGTATCAGCGGAGCAGGCTGAGCACCGCCTGCGGCAGCTGGTTGGCCTGAGCCAGGATCGCTGTGCCGGCCTGTTGCAGCACCTGGTTCTTGGTCATATTGGCGGTTTCAGCGGCGAAGTCGGTGTCCTGGATACGGCCGCGGGCAGAGGAGACGTTCTCCGAGATGTTCTGCAGGTTGGAGATGGTGTTGTCGAAGCGGTTCTGGATCGCACCCAGGTCGGCGCGCTGGCTGTCGATCTGGCCGATGGCGGCGTCGATGACGGCGATAGCGCTCTGTGCACCATTCTGGGAGGCGATATTGACGTTGGCTACCGAGCTGAAGGAGCTGTTGTTGGTGCCGGCAACTGCGAATACATCAGCGTTGGCGTTGGCGGTCACAATTTGCCCTTTGGAACTGCTCAACTCGACAGTACCAACTTTCGTTGATGCGATAGTGCCGCCTTCAGTCAAGGTAGCTCCGCCAAAGTTTACGCTATCGGTTGCAGTAGATGCGCCGCCAGTAACAGAGAAAGCTGCCAGGGCAATGTCGCGACCATCAGTAGTCGAGAGCGTGAGCGAAGTCTTGTCGTTAGGGTTGGCAAATGTTGCGGTAATTCCGGTGCTCTGAGAGACACCGTTAATTGCCGACTGCAGTGAAGTAAGGTCTGCCGGGTTGCTAACGTTAGCAGTGACAGCAGACCCACCGAGCGTGAAGCTCACAGTACCCGCCACGCTCAGATTACTCAGCGTGGTGCTGTTGGAAGCTGTGGCGGTGATACCAATGCCATTTGCTGCAGTATTAATCGCAGTTGCAATGTCTTTAGCGGAAGCGCCAGCAGCATAAGCGATGTTCGCGGCAGTGCCTGCAGACGTGGTCAACGACAAGTCGGTTTCTGCAGCAATTGTGTTAGTGGCAACTACGTTCCCAGTCACGGTTCCATCCGCGGTCAGCACGTTGCTCCCCAGAGCAGTACTACGGGCATCTGCCACGGTGACCTTGATGGTCTCGTTGGCCTGCGCGCCAACCTGGAAGTCCTTGGTGCCGAAGCTGCCGTCCAGCAGCTTCTGGCTACCGAAGCGAGTGGTGTCGCCGATACGGGTCAGCTCGGACTGCAGCTGGGTGACTTCAGCTTGCAGGGCGTTGCGCTCGGATGAACCGTTGGAACCGTTGGCCGACTGCAGGGCCAGGTCGCGCATGCGCTGCAGGATGTTGGTGGACTGCTGCAGGGCACCTTCAGCGGTCTGGGCCATGGAGATACCGTCGTTGGCGTTGCGCACGGCGACACCCAGGCCGTTGACCTGGCTGGTCATGCGGTTGGAGATCTGCAGGCCGGCGGCGTCGTCCTTGGCGCTGTTGATGCGCGAACCGGTGGACAGGCGCTCCAGGGACTTGCTCAGCGAGCTGGAGGACGCATTCAGGTTGCGCTGGGCGTTGAGGGAAGAGGTGTTGGTATTGACGGTCAAGGCCATGGTGGACTCTCCAAAGGGACCTGGTAGTTACCGGAGCGAGCGACCCGCGGGCCTCCATGCTCGGGCCCCTGTGAGTTCGCATTCGTCTTTTGTATCGGCCCTGCCCCTGGGACCTTTAGGGTTGGCTTGAAGATTTTTTCGGCTTTTTATTTTTTGCTGTCTTGACAAGGACTTAGCAGTAAAAATCCAAGCTCGTAGGACCTGGACCTGCTTTCGCCCCCATAAGAGGGCGGGGCCTACCTACGCTTTTGGGGCGCAACTCCTGCACTTGCCCCGCCGTAGGGTGCGCCGCGCGCACCGACCGTGGGATCGACCATCGCGCGACGTCCAACACTTAGCCGTGGCGGGATGAAACAAAAGGGATGGTCCGGCGCGACGGTGAGGCTCAACGGGCAGAGGATGCCATCCAACCTTTGCACCAGCTTGGTCACCCTCTCCCCCGCCCTCTCCCTGAAGGGAGAGGGGGCCGTCCGCGCCACGGCAAAGCTCCGAACCAAGGTGAGCATCTGAAGCGGAACGCAGTCCTGCCCTATTGCCCCCACGTGACCATCAACGCAGCTGGTTGAACAGGTTCAGCCCGCTGATCTTCACGTAACTCTGCTGGGCCGCGTCGAGGATGATCGATTGCATGGACAGCCGGGAAATGGCCTCGGCGTAGTCCAGGTCGCGCAGTTCGGCCTGCACGCTCTTGTTCACCAGGCCGACTTCCTCGTGGGAGGTCTGGGTGGACTCGACTATGTTCAGCCGCGCGCCGATCTGCCCGCGCACGGTGTCGAGGGTGGTCATGCCGTTGTCCAGGTTGGTCAGGGCGAGCGCCACCGAGTCGCGGACTTCGCGGCTGCCCTGGGGAGAGTCGACGCCGGACTCCAGGGATTTGCGCAGGCTGGCAATGGTGTCGAGGAGCCCGACCTTGTTCGCCGGCGCGGTGGTGGGGTCATTGTCGGGCGGGGCGATGGTGACGCTGGCGCCATTAGGTGGCGTGCCGTTCACGTGAAAGGTGACGCCGCCATAGCTGACCTGGGTGTCCTTGCCCGCCGTCAGGGTGCCGTTGACCACCGGCCCCGCCGCCGGCTGCGGCAGGGGCGTGAGGCTGTACTTGAGCGGATCGGCCGGCTCGTTGAAATCCAGCTGGATGCCGCCCGCCGGGAAGTTGGCGAAGCTCACCTCGTCATCCACCAGGGCGCCGCTGACATAGGGACCGGCCGGCGCCGCCGGGTTGCCGGTGACCGAAAGGCGCCCGGCGTTGATGGAGTTCTCGAACAGCGCACGACCATTGTCGCTGATGGGCACCTGCAGGGAGCTGGCGATCTGCAGCTGGCGCTGGCCTTCATCACCCTGGTAGCTGTAGCTGCCGTCCGGGTTGCGCACGAAGGGTTGGGTCTTGCCCTGGTAACCGGCGAAGAGGTATTCGCCACGGGCGTTGCGTGTGTTTATCAGGCCGAGGAGTTCATCCTCGCGCTCGGCCAGCTCGGTGGCGATGGCCTTGCGGTCTGCCTGGCTCAAGGCGCCATTACCCGCCGACCCCGCCAGTTCGCGCACGCGCTGCAACAGATTGTTCACCGAGTTCAGCGTGGCCTCTTCCTGGCTCAGGCTGCTCTGCGCCGCGGTGAGGTTGCCCTGGTACTGGTCGAGCACGGCTTGTTGCTGGTCCAGTTGCAGCAGGCGCACCGAAGCCACCGGATCGTCGGCCGGGGTGAGGATGCGCTTGCCGGAGCTGATCTGTTCCTGGGTGCGGGCGACATCGGAGAAGTTGCGCTGCAGGCCCGATACACCGTTGTTGAAGGCTTGGAGAGTGGAAATTCGCATGGCGATGGCCCGTTAGCGGAAGCTGCTGATCAGGGTATCGAACAAGGAGCGCGCAACTTGAATGATCTGGGCCGAGGCGTTGTAGTACTGCTCGAACTTGATCAGGTTGGCGGCTTCTTCATCGAGGTTGACCCCTGACAAGGAGTCACGGTTGTCGCTGGCCTGCTTGAGGATGGCGCCGGAGGCCTCGCTGTCCTGGCGGGCCTGGGCGGTCAGGGTGCCGACGCGCTCCACCAGCTGGCCGTAGCCATCGGAAAAGCTGACGCCGGAGTTCTTGCTGCCCAGGGTGGAATCGACACCCACGGTGGATTTGTTCTGCAGGTCCACCAGCTTCTGGGCGTTGCGGTTGTCGGAGACGCCGCCCTTGTTGAAGCCCAGGGTGAAGGTATCGCCATTCTGCGGCTGGCCGCTGAAGCTCTGCTGGATGCTGTAACTCTGGGTCACCCCGCCCACAGTGACTTCCACCGCAAAGGACAGGCTATTGGACTGCCCCGGCGTCACGCCGAGGCCGGTGATGTCGGTCGGCGCGGGGGCCGGCGGCAGCTGCGGCACCGTGGTGATGCGCACGCCCGGCGGCAGCGGCGTCGGGAACTGCAGCTGGCCGCTGGCGGAATCGTAGGTCAGGGTCAGGCTGGGGAAACCGCTGATCACACCCTGCTGCAGCGGGTCGGAGCGTAGCGCCTGCATGCTGGCCAGGTTGGCCGGATCGATCACCTGGGTGATCTCCGGCGCGCCGATCACCGCGTTGCCGCGATTCTGCAGGTTGGCTTCGCTGCGCAAGGGCGCGGCGAAGGCCAACTGGTCGGCCTGGTCCAGTTCCACCGAGATGGACGAGGCGCCGGTGCGGGTCGGTTCGAGCATGAAGCGATCACCGGCGGCCGGCGTGCCGGTGAGCGTCACACTGAAGCCCTGGTCGCGTCCGGAGGCGTCCTTCAGGGTCAGCTTCAGCGGGTTGGCCGGGTCGACTGTGACCGTCATGGGCGCCCCGTCACTCAGGCGCCGCGCCTGGTAAGAGGTGCCGTCGAACTCCAGGCGATAGTCGCTGGTGCCGAGCCGGCTGGTGTCGTCGATGGTCAGGGAAGCATCCACGCCCGAGGCGTTGTCGGCGAAGGCACGGGCCCGCAGGTCCGCCAGTTCGGGGGTGTTGTAGTCGCCGAACAGCATCGAACCGACGCGTCCCTTGAGGTCGAGCCCCTGGCCCAGCTGGCCGTTGACCTGCTCGGTCACCGCCATCGCCAGGCGCCCCAGCGCGTTGAGCGAGGAGTCGAGCACTTCGTTGCGGTAGCGGATCAGGCCGCCCAGCTGGCCGCCACTGACCTGGCTGGTGACGTTCTGCCGGGTTCCGCCATTGACCAGTTCCACTTCGAAGCGAGTCGGGTCGCCGGTGCCATTGACGATGTCCAGGCGGCTTACGGTGCCACCGACCACCAGCGGCTGGCCGGTGCCGATGAAGAGGTTGAGGCTGTTGTCGTCCTGCTTGACCACCGACACGCCGATGAAGCTCGACAGCTGGCGCACCGCCTCGTCCCGGGCATCCAGCAGGTCGTTGGGCGCGTGGCCGTTGGCCGCAGCCTCGGCGATGGCGTTGTTCAGGCTGCCGATCGAACTGGCCAGGCGATTGACCTGTTCGCTGATGCTCTGCATCTGGCTGTTGACGAAACCGTTCTGCTCGCTGAGGCGGTCGTGCAGGGTGTTGAAGCGCCGCGCCAGGCCTTCGGCGTCGGCCAGCACCAGTTCTCGCGCCGGGGTGTTGGCCGGATCTTCCGCGGCGGCCTGGAGCGAGGCGAAGAACTTCTGCAGCGACGGGCTGATGCCCGTGGTGGTGCCAGCCAGCAGCGAGTCCAGCTGGTCGATCTGGCTCTTGTAGGCGGCCACATCGCTGTTCAGCGCTGTGGAGTTGCGCAGCTGCGAGGTGAGGAACTCGCTGTAGGTCCGCCGGACTTCGGTGAGCGCCGCACCGGAGCCGATGTAGCCCGCGCCGCTGAACTGGGACAGCCGCGCGGCCTGGGAAGCATCCTGGCGACTGAATCCCGGCGTGTTGACGTTGGTGATGTTGTGGCCGGTGATGGACAGCTGCGTCTTGCTCACGGCAAGCCCGGACAATCCGATGTTTAACAAGTCAGCCATGACTCAGCCTCATATCCTGGTGGTCGTGCCGTCGACGGCGGCAACGGCCTGGTAGATCTGCATGCCGCGGGCGATCTGAGTGATCTTGCGGGCGTATTGCGGATCGGTGGCGTAGCCGGCCTGCTGCAGCTCGCGGACGAACTGCTCGGGGTTGTCAGTGGAGCCGAGGGCTTCCTGATAGCGGTCGTTGTTCTGCAGGAAGCTCACGTAGTCGTGGAAGCTCTGCTCGAAGGAGTCGTAGGAGCGGAACGACGCCGCTTCCTTCACCGCCTTGCCGCCCTTGTACTCAGTGGTCAGCACCCGCGCCGAGTCGCCGTCCCAGCTCTTGTGGGCCTTGATGCCGAACAGGTTGTGGCTGCTGCTGCCATCGCCCTCGCGGATGATCGACTTGCCCCAGCCGGTTTCCAGGGCGGCCTGGGCCACCAGGTAGCGCGGGTCGACGCCGATGCGCTCGGCGGCCTTCTCGGCCATGGGCAGCAAGGTCTCGATGAATTCGTCTCGCGAAGCGAACACGCGCTTGCCGGCGCCTGTGGCCTTGCCGGCGGCCTCGACGCCCACCGCTGCGCGCTCCGGCGCGGCATAGGCCTTGGCCGGAGCCCAGTCGCTGCCGGCCAGCGGCTTGCTGCCCTGCTGTTCGAGGGTCGGTGCCATGCCCGCCATCTGGCCGTCGCTGAGACGGCTCGGCAGGGCCAGGCGGCGCTGGTTGAGCAGTTTGGAATCGTCACGCGCCGGTGCCGTGGCGTCGCCATTTCCGGCGACTTGCGCCGTCCCGCTGGCCTGGACGCCGGCCTGGACCTGGGCGAAGGGATTGGGCCGCTCGGCGTGGCGGGTCTTCGACAGCTGGCGGGTCAGCACATCGGCCAGGCCGACGCCGCCCTGCTTGGACAGGGTCACGGCCAGCTGCTGGTCGTGCATGTCCTGGTAGGTCTTGGTCTCGTTGCTGTTCAGGTAGTTGCCTTCGGCGAAGGCTTCGCCGGCCTGACGCATGGACTTCATCATCTCGTTGAGGAACAGCGACTCGAACTCCTGGGCCACCTTGCGGATATTGCCCTCGCTGTCGCGATCCTTGCCGGCCTTGAGCTGGCTCAGCCGGTTCAGGTCGGTGTAGGCGCCGCTGTCCAGCTTGGAGCTGGTGGCGAGGCCTGCGGAGAGTCTGGAGTTCATCGTCCTTTCCTTAAATCACGATCAGGTCGGCCTGCAGGGCACCTGCCTGCTTCAGCGCTTCGAGGATGGCCATCAGGTCGGACGGGGCCGCCCCCACCTGGTTCACCGCACGGACGATCTCGTCGAGGGTGGTGCCGGGGCCGAATTTGAACATCGGCTTGGCCTCTTCGTCGGCGCTGACCTTGGAGCGCGGCACCACGGCGGTCTGGCCACCGGAGAAGGCTTCGGGCTGGCTGACGATGGGGTCTTCGGTGATGGTCACGGTGAGGCTGCCGTGGGTCACGGCGGCTGGCTGCACCCGCACGTTCTGGCCGATGACGATGGTGCCGGTACGCGAGTTGATGATGACCTTGGCCACCGCCTGGCCAGCCTCGATCTCCAGGTTCTCGATCACCGACAGGTAGTCCACGCGCTGGCTCGGGTCCAGCGGCGCGCTGACCCGTACTGAGCCGCCGTCCACGGCCTGGGCCACGCCCGGGCCGAGGAGCTCGTTGAGCTTGTCGACGATGTTCTTCGCCGTGGTGAAGTCCGGGCGGTTGAGGTTCAGGGTGAGGAAGTTGCCCTGCTCGAAACCGCTCGGCACCGGCCGCTCCACGGTGGCGCCGGAAGGGATGCGGCCGGACGACGGGACGTTGACGGTGATCCGCGAGCCGTCGCTGCCCTCGGCGTCGAAGCCGCCCACCACCAGGTTGCCCTGGGCGATGGCGTAGACGTTGCCATCGATGCCCTTGAGCGGCGCCATCAGCAGGCTGCCGCCGCGCAGGCTCTTGGCGTTGCCAATGGAGGAGATGGTGACGTCGATGGTCTGGCCGGGCTTGGCGAAGGGCGGCAGGTCGGCATGGATGGACACCGCCGCGACGTTCTTCAGCTGCACGTTGCCGACGTTGGCCGGCACCTTGATGCCGAACTGCGCCAGCATGTTGTTGAAGGTCTGCAGGGTGAAGGGCGTCTGGGTGGTCTGGTCGCCGGTGCCGTTCAGGCCCACCACCAGGCCGTAGCCGATCAGCTGGTTGGTGCGTACGCCCTGGATGCTCGCCAGGTCCTTCAGGCGTTCGGCCTGGGCAAGGCCTGCGGCGAGCAGCAGGCAGAGGGCGGTGATCACTCGCTTCATGGTCGGCCTCATCAGAACGGGAACAGCGGGCTCATGAAGAACCGGTCGAACCAGCCCGGCTGGCTGGCATCGGCGAAGGCGCCGGTGCCGGAATAGGTGATGCGCGCATCGGCCACGCGGGTGGATGGCACCGTGTTGTCGGTGCCGATGTCGTCGGCGCGGACCAGGCCGGCGATGCGCACCAACTCGTCGCCGGTGTTCAGGGTCAGCCATTTCTCGCCGCGCACGGCGAGGATGCCGTTGGGCAGCACTTCGGACACCGTGACCGTGACGGAGCCGGACAGGCTGTTGCTCTGTCCCGCCTTGGAGTCGCCCTTGGTATCGCGGGTGGCGTTGTACTCGGCATCCAGGCTCAGGCGCGCGGCGTCCAGCGGGTTGAGGCCGCCGTTGGGGTTGTTCACCGAGACGCCGCCGCCGAAGAGCGAGGTCAGGCCGATGTTCGCGTTGCTGTCCTTCTGGATCTGCGAGTTGGCGTTCTTGCTGGCCTGGGTGCGCTCGTTGAGGGTGATGGTGATGATGTCGCCCACCCGGTAGGCCTTGCGGTCGTCATAGAGGTTGGTTTCAAAACCGGCCTGGTAGATGGCGCCGTTGTTCTGCGCGGCCGGCAGGGGCGTACGCGGCAGCACGGGCGCGTAGTAGGGATCGTTCGGCTTCGGCGACGGCTGGACGCACCCCGTGATGAGGGTGCTGCCGAGCAGCGGGAGAAGAATGATCAGCCGGTTCATGGCGACTACCTCAGGGCGTTACAGGTTCTGCGTGACGAAAGCGAGCATCTGGTCGGCGGTGGAGATGACCTTGGAGTTCATCTCGTAGGCGCGCTGGGTGGTGATCATGTTCACCAGCTCCTCGACCACGCTGACGTTGGAGTTTTCCAGGGTGTTCTGCTGCACGACGCCAAGGCCGGTGAGACCCGGGGTGCCGACTTGCGGCGCGCCGCTGGAGGCGGTCTCGAGGAACAGGTTGTTGCCGATGGCCTGCAGGCCGGCCGGGTTGACGAAATCGGCGGTCTGGATGTTGCCGATCACCTGGGCGGCGGGGTTGCCGACCGTGGTCACGGAAACGGTGCCGTCCTCGCCCACGGTGAAGGTCTGCACCTCGGCGGGCAGCACGATGGCCGGCTCCAGGGCAAAACCCTGGGAGGTGACCAGCTGGCCGTCGGAGCTCAGGTGGAAGCTGCCGTCGCGGGTATAGGAGACGGTGCCGTCGGGCAGAAGCACCTGGAAGAAGCCGCGGCCGTTGATGGCCATGTCCAGCGGCTGTTCGGTGGTCTGCAGGCTGCCCTGGGTGAAGATCTTCTGGGTGCCGGTGATGCGCACGCCGGTACCCAGCTGCAGGCCGGTGGGCAGCTCGCTGTCCTGGCTGCTCTGGCCACCCGGCTGGCGACGGACCTGGTACAGCAGGTCCTCGAACTCGGCGCGGTCGCGCTTAAAGCCAGTGGTGGAGACGTTCGCCAGGTTGTTGGAAATGGTGGTCAGGTTCATGTCCTGGGCGGACAGGCCGGTCTTGCTGACCCAGAGTGCCGGAAGCATCTATTTCTCCTCGGGCGCCGGAATCATGGCGCCGCGTGCTGGTGATTAGCTGAACTGCAAGACCCGCGCCATCGCCGAGGCGTTGTCCTCGGCGGTACGCATCATCTTCACGGAAAGCTCGAACTGGCGGGACAGCGAAAGGATCGCGGTCATCTCTTCCACGGCGTTGACGTTGCTCGCCTCGAGAAAGCCCGAGGTCAAGCGCACATTGGCGTCGGCCTGCACCGCCTGCTGCGGGTCCTTGATGCGGATCAGGCCATCGCTGCCCTTCTCCAGCTGCTTCGGATCGGGGTTGACCAGTTTGATGCGGTCCACCTCGGCCACCACGTTGGGGTTCTCGCCCAGGGCGCGGATGCTGATGGTGCCGTCCTGGCCGATCTCCACCTTCTGCTCCGGCGGGATGGCGATGGGACCGGCATTGCCCATGACCGGCAAACCGTTGCCGGTACGCAGCTGGCCAAGGGCGTCGATCTGAAGGCTGGCGGTGCGCACATAGGCTTCGCTGCCATCGGGTGCCTGCACGGCGACCCAGCCCTCCCCTTCGATGGCCACATCCAGGTCGCGGCCGGTCTCCTGCAGGGCGCCGGGGGTGAAGTCAGTGCCGGGGCGCTCGGTCATGGCATAGACCCGCGACGGGAAGCTGTCGCCGAACACCGGCATGGAACGCGCCTGCTCGAAGTCGCGGCGGAATCCGGTGGTGGAGATGTTCGCCAGGTTATTGGCGTGGGCGCGTTGAGCCAGGCTGTTCTGGCTGGCCCCGCTCATCGCGACGTAAAGCATCTTGTCCATGAATCTCTCCGAGTGGGCGTTGCCGCCCTTGGCTCTTTGCCTGGTACTCAGCAAGCGTCGTGCCAACCCCGGATATCAATCATAAGACATTGAAATAAAAGGCATTTATAGAAAAGAAAAGGCCTCTTTCGAGGCCTGACAGACGCGCTGGCGGCGAGGGGCTGCCGCCAGCGGCAAGGGGATTTGCCGCCTGGAGCCCGCGGGCTCCGTAGCACCGATGAGCTCGCGAGCTAGAGTCAGGCTAGGCGAAAGTGGCCCGAGGAAGCGGACTGGGCTCGCATCCGAGTTTACGACTGTAAATGAGCATTCCTCGGGCCACTTTCAACGACGCATGGCCGACGCGCAGCAGCTCATCAACGCAGGTTGATGATGGTCTGGGTCACGGCGCTCTCCGTCTCGATGGTCTTGGCGTTGGCCTGGTAGTTGCGTTGGGCGACGATCAGGTTCACCAGCTGATCCGACAGGTCGACGTTGGAGTCTTCCAGTGCACCCGACTGGATGGAGCCCAGGGTTCCGGAGCCCGGCGGGTTACGCACCGGCTCTCCGGAGTCCGAGGACTGGATCCACTGGGTCTTGCCCACCGGCGCCAGCCCCTGGACGTTGGCGAAGTTCGCCAGGATGACCTGCCCCTGGATCCGCGACTGGCCATTGGTATAGCGGGCGAAGATCTCGCCGGTGTCGCTGATCTCCACCCCCGCCAGCTCGCCGGTGGTGTAACCATCCTGGGCCACGCTGTTGACCGCGAAGGCGCTGGCGAACTGGGTCGCCTGGCGGAAATCCAGGTTGACGCCGGTGGCGTTGGCCTGCGCCCCGTTGGCGAGAAACACCGGGTTCTGCTGACCATTGGAGGTGGAGGGGATCCAGCTTCTGATCTTGAGGGTGCCGTCGGCATTCCTTTCCCACACATCGGTCGGCTGCGGCGCCGGCATGGCAGGTACGGCATTCGGATCATAGGCCACGGGGTTGGTGGCGCCGATCGGCTGCAACTTGCCCACCGAGTCGAAGCTCAGGTTCGCGCTTACCGGGGTCTTGCCCGCTGCGGCGATGGCCGCGACCACGCTCTCGACCGTTGCCCCCGCCGCCGCTGCGGCATTGGTGGCGGCCGTCACCTGGGCCGGCAACACCGTGGAGCCGGGACCGGACAGCGCCGACACAGCGGCAGCCACGCTGGCCGGCGTCGCCCCGCCGGCGCCGGCCGCGGTGGTGGCGGCCAGGTTGGCCACGCCCGCCAACGGGTGGCTACCGTCGATGAGTACGTTCATCTGCCAGGCGTTCGGCCCGGTCTTGACGAAGTACTGAGTCATCACGTGGGAGTTGCCCTGGCTGTCGAAGATGTTGGTCGAGGTCGACGAGTTGTAGCTGGTCGGGTCCGTGGGACTGAAGGCATTGGTCGGCACGGCATTGGTCGAGTTCAGGTTGAAGCCCTGCGTCACGCTGCCGGTGGCCTTCGGGTCCTGGCTGTTGGTCTGGATCCTCAGGTTGCCGATCGAGCCGGTCTGCAGCACGCCGTTGGCGTCGGTGGTGTAGCCCTGCAGGTTGTAGCCGTAGTTGTCGACGATGTAGCCGCTGCGATCGGTGCCGAAATAACCCGCCCGGGAGTAGCTCAGGGCGCCGTTGTTGCTGACCTGGAAGAAACCGTTGCCGTTGATGGCCATGTCCAGGGCATTCTGGGTGTAGTTGATGTTGCCCTGGTTGAACTGCTGGGAAACGCTCGACAGCAGCACGCCGCTGCCCGTCGAGTTCTTGCCGCTGCCCAGCACCGAGGATGCATAGACGTCGGCGAACTCCGCACGGGATTGTTTGAATCCGGTGGTCCCGGCGTTGGCGATGTTGTTGCCGGTGACGTTGAGGTCCTTGTTGGCGGCGCGCAGGCCACTCAGCCCGATGTTGAAACTCATCCGATTACTCCTTGCCGAATTTGCCGGCCGCTACTGACCGATGACCTGAACCTTGGAAAGGCCGACACTGCCGATGCCGGCGAGATTGAGCATCAGCTCGCCGCCGTTCTGACCCAGGGTGACGCTGTCGACGTTGGCCGGCAGCAGGGTGTAGAGCCCCTTGGTCTCGTCGCCGTACTGGGCCTGCGCCTCGAACTTGTAGGTGCCGGGCGGCATCAGATTGCCGTTGGAGTCCTTGCCGTCCCACATGAAGCTGACGCTGCCGGCGGACTGCTGACCCAGGTTGACGCGGTTCACCAGCGAGCCGTTGGTGTCATAGACGTTGGCCCAGACGTTGCTGCTGGACACCGGCAGCGTGGCGCTGGCCTTGAAGGTTTCGCTGGTGTCCACCACGGCCTTGTCGGTCGGGACTATCACCTTGCGGCCTACCAGGGACGAGGCCTGCAGGGCCTGGGACGACTGGTAGCCGGAAAGGAGCGAGCCCATGCTGGTGTTCAGCTTCTCGATACCTTCCACCTGGCTGAACTGCGCCAGCTGGGCGATGAACTCGCCGTTCTCCTGGGGCGCCAGGGGGTCCTGGTTGTTCAGCTGGGCGACCAGCAGTTCGAGGAATTCGTTCTTGCCCAGCTCGTTGCTTTTCTTGGTTTCGGTGGTGCGGCTGTACTGGTCGAGCACCGACTGGGTGGTGTTGCTCGTGGATGCGCTGCTGACACTCATGCTGTTCCCTCGCTTCCTATCACTGACCCAGGGTCAGCACCTTCTGCATCATCTGCTTGGCGGTGTTCATCATTTCCACGTTGGTCTGGAAGGACCGGCTGGCGGAGATCATGTCTGCCATTTCCTCGACCACGTTGACGTTGGGGTAATAGACGTAACCTTCCGCATTGGCCGCCGGATGGTTCGGCTCATAGCGCGGGGTCAGGGTGCCCTGATCCTCGATCACGCCGAGCACCTGCACGCCGGCGCCGGACTGGTCGTCCCCGGCGAACAGCGAGCCGCGATCGCCGCCACCCAGGGAGTTCTGGAACATCGTGGCGAACACCGGGTGGCGCGCGCGGTAGGTCTGGTCGAGGCTGGAGGACACCGTCTCGGCGTTGGCGATGTTGCTGGAAATGGTGTTCAGCCGAGTGTTCTGCGCACTCATGCCGGTGCCGGCGATGTTGAAGATGCTGGACAGGGACATGGCTTGGCTCTCCGTTACTCGCCGCGCAGGGCGCTGATCAGCCCTTTGAACTTGCTGTTGAGGAAGGTGAAGCTGGCCTGGAATTGCATGGAGTTCTCGGTGTAATTCGACTGCTCCAGCTGGGCGTCCACGGTGTTCTGGTCGATAGCGGCCTGGAACGGAATGCGGTACTTCAGCTCGCCTTCACCCATTTCGAAACCGTCGGCGGCGATGTGGCGCTCGCTGGTACGGGTTGCCTGGAAGCTGCCGCGAGCGGCCTTCTCGGCCTGCTGGGCGAGCACACTGGCGAAGTCCAGGTCGCGAGCCTTGTAGTTCGGGGTATCGGCATTGGCGATGTTGTTGGCCAGCACCTCGCCGCGCTGGGCGCGGAAGCTGAGGGCTTGCTGGTGGATGCCGAGGGCCTTTTCGAAACTGATGCTCATGGTCCGGAACCTTTGCCATTGGCAATCTGGGTTGCTTGCCAGAGATACAGCAAGGGCCGTGCCATTATTATTTTTCTTTAATTTTCAATGGCTTGATTAGAATCAGGGCGGCAATAAGCGGCAACAGGACGCTACCGGAGCGGCAAAGCGGCAAGGGTGTTTGCCGCTGCTTGCCGCCCGACTGGACGGCGAAAGGAGGACGGCCGTAGGGTGCGCTGCGCGCACCGGCCATTGCGCGCGAGGATTCCGTTGCGCACGGCGCACCCTGCAAAAAGAAGAAGGCCGCCCTCGGGCGGCCTTCCTGCACTCATCGCGCCAGCGGGTACAAGCGCTCGTCGAACTGCTCCAGGCGGGGGAACTCCAGCGGCACCGCTCCCTCGAGCCCCTGCAGGCGCGCCTGATAAGAGCGCAGAAAATCCTGCCGCGCCTCGTTGCTGATATAGGGCACGTGCCAGGCCACGAAGGGCGGCAGGACTTCGAGGCCGACGTAGGCCAGGGTGCCGCGCAGCAGCGGGCGCAGCATGTCCTCCAGCGGGCCATGGATGGCGCCGTCGCCGAACATGTGTTCGCGCCCGCCCAGGGTCAGGCTCACCAATGCCTTCTTGCCGGCCAGGCCACCCTGGTCGTAGAAGCGCTTGCCGCCGTAGCAGACCCCGGACACCAGGACACGGTCGATCCAGCCCTTGAGCATGGCCGGCACCGAGAACCAGTAGAGCGGGAAGTTGAAGATCACGAGATCTGCCCAGAGGAGCTTGTCCAGCTCGGCCTGGATGTCTGCGGCGAGCCGCCCGGACTTGACGCCCTCGCGCTGCTCCAGGGCATAGACCAGGTAGTCCGGGTTGGCGCGCTCGGAAAAGTCGGAGGCCGACGCCACCGGGTTCCAGTTCATCGCGTAGAGGTCCGAGACCTGGACCTGGTGCCCCTGCCCCTGCAGCGTTTCCACGGCCAGGTCGCGCAGGGCGCTGGTGAAGGATTGCGGCTCGGGATGCGCGTGGACGATCAATACATTCATGGTGATTTCTCGGGTTGCTAAATCTGGATGGCCAGGGGCCGGGCCTGGCCAGCCATGGCCCCGAGCTTGAGGAAGTCGCGGCACTCCAGCTGGAAGCCCTGGATTGCCTGAGTGATCTTGTTCCTGTTATCGCTCATTGCAGTAACCCCTGTTCTGGTCAGAGAAAACGATTGGTGCCGGTGAGGTGCCGCGGCTTAATTGTTATCGCGATCGCAACATTAACAATTGCCTGAGGCGAACTCCAGTGCTGGCAATTGCGTCTTTGTCGGTTCGTCCGCTGACTCGCCTTACCTTTGGCCGGCTGAAATGGCCCGGGGCATTTACTAATTGTTATCCGGTCAATAACCTTTCACGTCCGCCCAACGCCCGCTGCGCCCGGAGCCTCCTGCATGAGCCAGTCGACCCGCCTGATCACGGCGTCCTACATCCTCTCCTTCGTCGCCGCGAACGCGCCGCAGAAGCTGCGCACCGAAACCATCGCCAAATGGGTGAAGGTGCATCCCACGCGGGTGCGCAATCTGGTGTCGCAGTTGGTCAAGGCCGACATCCTGAAATCCCAGCGTGGCGCGGGCGGCGGCCTGACCCTGGCCCGCCCGCCGCAGCAGATCACCTTGCGCGAGGTCTACGATGCGGTGCAGGAAAGCTCGCTGATCGCCGAGAAGATCGACGACCCCTTCTCCGGCATGGAAGACCACTGCAAGGTCCATGAAGTCTTCACCGGACTGTTCGCCATGCTCGAAGCCAATGTCCGCCTGGACCTGGAAAAGATCACCGCCGACCAGTTGTTCGTGGCCTTCGATACCCCCCGCGACGCGCAGGACTGAGGCGCGCACCTCAGCCCTCCCCCGCCGCGACCGGCTGCCGGCCCGCCAGGCGCTCGCGCACCAGCAGTGCCAGGACCAGGCCACAGAGCGCGGAAAAGCCGTAGAGCGCGCGCCCACCGAACACCTCCATCGCCGCCCCGGCCAGTAGCGGCCCGATGCTGGAGCCCAGGCCGAAGCCCACCAGGAACAGCCCCGCCAACGACACCCGTTCCTGGCTCTCGACCCGTTCGTTGGCCAGCGCCAGGGCCAACGGGTAGAGCGAGAACTGCATCAGTCCGATGACGAAACCGCAGACCAGCAGCAGCGCCAAGGGTACCGGTGTCCACAACAACGGCAGGCAGGCGACGGCCAACAGCAGGGCGAACAGGCGGATCAGGCGTGGGCGCGCAAAGCGATCCGACAGCAGCCCCAGCGGGAACTGCGCGAGCAGGCCCGCCGCCAGGCACGACGCCATGAACAGGCCGACCATGGCCGCATCCATCCCTTGCTGGCTGGCGTAGACCGGCGCCAGGCCGTGGAAGGCGCCGGACAGCAGCCCAGTGACGACTATGGCCAGCAGCGCCTGCGGCACCCGCCGGACGAAGTGCAACGGCTGCAGGCTTGCCCTGGGCGCGACGGCCTGGGGCAACGGGCGCCGGGTGAAGGCGACCGGCACCAGGCAGAGGGCGAAGGCGATGGCCACCAGGTCGAGCAGCGCGCGGCTGGCGCCGCCGCCGAGGCCCAGCCCCAGCTGGCCGCCGATCAGGCCGAGGAAGGAGGCGGTCATGTACCAGGCCAGCACCTTGCCGCGCGACGCGGGCTCGACCTGCTCGTTGATCCAGCTCTCCAGCACCATGTACAGGCTCATCAGGGCCAGCCCGACGATGAAGCGCAATAGCAGCCAGAACGGCAGCCAGGTGCTGAAGTCATGGGCCAGGGTCACCGCTACCGCCAGCGCGCACGCCAGCGCATAGGCCCGCACATGGCCGATGCGGGCGATCAGCCAGTAGCCACTGAGCGCGCCCAGTACCAGGCCGAGGGCATTCACCGCCATCAGCGAGCCGATCAGGAAGTCGCCGGTGCCGAGGGCCAGGCTGCGCAGGGCCACCCAGGAATTGAGCAGCCCCGCCGCCACCTGCAGCAGCAAGGTGGCGAGGTACAGGGCCATGAAGGCCTGGGGCCTGGACGCCATCATCGCAGCGCGCCCGCCATCAGAGCTGGATGGCCTTGGTTTCGACGAACTCCGCCAGCCCTTCCTCGCCCCACTCGCGGCCATTGCCCGATTGCTTGTAGCCGCCGAAGGGCGCGCGGTAGTTGAAGGCGGCGCCATTGACGAAGCACTGCCCGGCGCGCAACTGCCGCGCCAGTTCCAGGGAGCGTTGCGGGCTGGCGGTCCACACCGCGCTGGAAAGGCCGAAGGGCGAATCGTTGGCGATGCGCACGGCTTCTTCCTCATCGGCGTAGGGGATCAGGCAGAGCACCGGACCGAAGATTTCCTCGCGGGCGATGCGCATCTGGTTGTGCACGTCGGCGAACAGGGTCGGTCGTACGTAGAAGCCACGTTCGAGGCCGACGGGCGCGTCCATGCCACCGGTCAACAGGCGGGCGCCCTCCTCCTCGCCAATGCGGATGTAGTCGCACACCGTGCGCCGCTGCCCGGCGGAACACATCGGGCCGAGGAAGGATTCCGGGTCCAGCGGATCACCGATGCGCAGGGCCTCGGTTTCGGCCCGCGCCAGCTCCAGCGCCTCGGCATAGCGGCTGGCCGGCAGCAGCATGCGGGTCAGCGCCGTGCAGGTCTGCCCGGAGTTGATCATCACGTCCTGCACGCCATAGCGCACGGCGGCGGCCAGGTCGGCGTCGGCGCCGATCAGCAGTGGCGACTTGCCACCCAGTTCCAGGCACACGCGCTTGACCGTCGGCGCTGCCGCCTCGGCCACGCGCACGCCGGCGCCGGTGGAACCGGTGAAGGAAACCATGTCGACGTCAGGATGCCGCGCCAGCGCTTCGCCGACCTTGGAGCCGGGCCCGCTGACCAGGTTGAACACCCCGGCCGGCAGGCCGATGGCCTCGATCATTTCGGCCAGCAGGAAGGCGTGCAGCGGGGTTTCCTGGCTCGGTTTGACCACCACTGTGCAGCCGGCGGCCAGGGCCGGTGCCAGCTTGCCGATCATCTGATGCAGCGGGTAGTTCCAGGGGTTGATGAAGGCGCAGACGCCCACCGGCTCGCGCACCACCAGGGAATTGCCGACCTCGCGCACCGCGTCCATCTGCGCAGCGATCTCGACGTAGCTTTCCAGCCCCTCGATCGGCCCGTCCACCTGCACCATGCGGCACCACTGCACCGGCATGCCCAGTTCGGCGGTGATCAGGCCGGCCATCTCATCGCCACGGGCCTTGAGCTGTTCGGCCAGGGCGCGGATATAACCGGCGCGCACGGCGGAAGGCGTCCGCGACCAGGCGGCGAACGCCTGCCGCGCCGCCGCGACCGCACGCTCGACATCCGCTTCATTGCCCAGCGGCACGCGGCCGGCGACCTCCTCCGTGGCCGGGTTGATCACGTCGGCCAGGCCACTGCCCTGGGGCGCGACCCAAGCGCCGCCGATGTACAGGTGACGATATTCACGCATAGCGTTTCTCCTCCATCAGTTCGGCGGTGCAGCGAGCGATGCGCCGGCAGGCTTCCCGCAAGGGCGCGCTGCCCAGCACCAGGCCCAGGCGGATATGCCCGGCGGCGCTGGGGCCGAAGGCTTCGCCGGCCAGCACGGAAACGCCATGGTGATCCAGCAGGCGGTCGGCGAAGTCCTGCGCGGACAGCCCGGTAGCGCGGATATCCACCATCACGAACATGCCGCCGTCCGGCTTCAGCGCACGCAGCCCGGGGCAACCGGCGAGGCATTCGAGGACCAGGTCGCGGCGCTGGCGATAGGCTTCGCGCATCGCTTCGAGCTCCGGCAGGCGCGCTTCCAATGCCGTACAGGCGGCGTCCTGGATGAAGTCGGGGGAGCCGTAGAGCATGCACAGGGCGAGGTTCTCCAGGTGCCCGCAGAGTCCCTCGGGAGCGACCACCCAGCCCACCCGCCAGCCGGTCATGGCGTGGGATTTCGACAGGCTGTTGAGGGTCGCGGTGCGCTCGGCCATGCCCGGCAGGCCGGCCGGGCTGATGTGCTCGCCCTCGAACACCAGTTCGCTGTAGACCTCGTCGGAAATCATCCACAGGTCATGGGCAACGCACAGCTCGGCCAGGGCTTCCCAGGTGGCGCGCGGCAGGCTGGCGCCGGAGGGGTTGTGCGGGCTGTTCAGGGCCAGGGCACGGGTACGCGGGGTGATCAGCGCGGCGACGTCCTCGGCCTGCACGCGGAAGCCGTGCTCGGAGCGCACCGACACCGGCACCACCTTGGCCCCACAGGCGCCGAACACCGCCTCGTAGGTGACGTACATCGGCTCGGCGACTATCACCTCGTCGCCGGGGTCGAGCACGCACTGGGCCACGGCGTAGAGCGCGCATTGCGCGCCGGCCAGTACCACCACGTTGCCCGCGTCCACCGCCTGGCCGCTACGCTGCCCATGGCGGCGGGCGATGGCCTCGCGCAGGTTGCGCTTGCCGCGCACGTCGGAGTAATGAGTGTTACCCGAGAGCAGGCTGTCGATGGCCGACTGGACGATGGGCACCGGGGTGTCGAAGTCCGGGTCGCCGACCGACAGCAGGAGGATGTCGTCCCCCTGCTCCATGCGGGCCAGGGCGCGATAGTGGATGTCCCAGGCCGCCGCGCCGTCGCCGGCAATGCGTTGGGTCAATTGGGAGTAGCGCATCGGATAATTCCTCGGAACGATGGCGAGCAAGGACGGCGTCTATTGCTCGACCAAGATTTTCGGGTTGGCGCTGCCCCAGACGGTGTAGAGGTCGGCCAGCAGCGCGCCGTTGATGTCTTCCATTTCGCTCTGGGCGATTTCGCTGGCGCCCTGCTTGCCGAACAGCACCACCTCGTCGCCGGCTTTCACCCCGGGGAAGTCGGTGACATCGACCATCAGGGTGTTCATCGAAACCTTGCCGACCACCGGCACGCGATGGCCCTGGATCAGCACATGGCCCTTGTTGGTGAACACCCGCCGATAGCCGTCGGAGTAGCCCACGGTGATGTTGGCCAGGCGCGAGTCGCGGCCGAGGGTGAAGGTACGGTCGTAGCCGACGCTGTTGCCCGCCGGGTAACTGTTGACCGAGGCGACGTGGGACTTGAACTGCATCACCCGCTTGTACTCGGTGCGGGCGGGAACGGTATCGCCGAACAGCGCGCCCCCGGTGCGCACCATGTCCAGGCGTGCCTCGGGCACTTCCAGGGTGGCGAAGGAATTGGCCGTGTGCAGGGTCAGCCTGCTGCGATCCATACCCGCTTCCCGGATTAGCCAATCGGCTTGCTGGTTGAAAGCCGCCAGGCCCTTGCGCACGTCGTCCTTGTCTTCCACCGCGTAGTGGGTCATCAGCGCCACCACCTTCAGGCCCTGCTGGCGCACGATGGCCAGGGCGTCCTGGCGACCCTGCTCGGTGTTCATCTCCACGCCGTTGCGGCTCATGCCGCTGGAATTCAGTGCCAGGTGGACGCGCAGGGTGCGCCCGTGACGTTCGGCGATCGCCGCTGCCTGGCGGGCGAAATCGGCATTGCCGACCAGCTCCTCGACCTCGTACTGCAGGGCTTCCTCCAACTCGGCCAGGGTGCCGGTGCGCACCCTTACCAGCTCGCCCTTGAAGCCGCTGGCGCGGACCACGCGGGCCTCCTCGTTGCTGGCGATGGCGACGCAGGGCACGTCCAGGGCGATCACCGAGGGCATCAGCAGGCCGATGCCATGGCCGTAGGCGTCGGCCTTGAGCACCGCGCACAGTTTCGACTTGCCGTCGAGTTCGGCCTGCAGGGTGCGGATATTGTGTTCGAAGGCGGCCTTGTTGATCTCCACCCAGGCGTTGCTGGTCTGTGCGGTCAACGCCGACTGGCCGTTGTCCAGCGACATTGGCGGCGCGGCATGGGCCTGGCCTTGCCAGAGAACCAGACCGAGGGACAGGGCGAGCAGGGAACGGCTGAAAGGCATGGTTGACTCTCCTTGGTGGATGGCCGGACGGCCTCCTTGTTGTTGTCGTACGCCACCCCGGCGCTGGCCGGGGGGCGGGGGCATCTGCTCAGCGCGCGCAGGCGTGCTTGAGTTCGATCAGGGTCACGCCCGGATGGCCGAAACTGCTGTGCAGGTCGCTTTCCAGTTCGTCGAGGTTCTGTGGCTGCTTCACCGTGCAGCCGAAGGCGCGGGCGAGGCCGGCAAAATCCGGGTTGCGCGGCAGCACGCCGATCGGCTCGATATCGAGGCCGATCATGTCGTCGCGGATCTGGCCCAGCGCGTCGTTGTTCCACAGCAGCACCACGAGCGGGCTGTCCAGCTCTTCCGTGGCAGTGGCCAGTTCCTGGGCCGTGTAGAGAAAGCCGCCATCGCCCACCAGCACCAGACCCGGCCGCTGCGGTGCACCAAACTTGGCGCCGATGCCGGCTGGCAGGCCGTAACCCAGGGTGCCGTAGCCGGTGGGGTGCAGCCAGCTGCGCGGCGCCCGGCTGGCGAAGGCGTAGTTGCCGGTGTAGGCCAGCTGGGTCATGTCGGTGCTGACGAAGGCATCCGCCGGCAGGGCGGCGGCGATGCGATCGAGGATCGCCTGGTGGATCGCCTGCAGCGGCCCGTGGCCCTGGCGGATCGTCGCGCGCAGCTGCGCCACCTGGGCGGCGGCCTGCGCTGTCGCCCTGCCCTGCTCCGGCAGAAGCGCCAGCAAGGCATCCAGGGTCAGCCGGGCATCGCCCTTCAGCGCTACGGCGCTGGGATAGAAGTCGTTGAACTTGCGCGGGTCGATATCGATGCGGATCAGCTCGCCGGACAACGGCAGGCGCTCGCGCCAGAAATCGGTGTCGGCCATCTCGGTGCCTACGGCCAGCACCAGATCGGCCTGCTCGATCATCTCCCAGCCCGGCGCCACGCAGAGGCTGGCGCCGGCATTCAGCGGTGCCTCGGGCGACAGCAGGCCCTTGCCGGCGACGCTGGTGAACACCGGCGCGGCCAACCGCTCGCTGAGCGCCTGCACGGCTTCGGCGGCGTGCAACGCACCGCCGCCGGCGATGATCATCGGTCGCTTCGCGGCGGCGAGTTTGTCCGCCGCCGCATGCAACGCCTGGGCCTCGGGCAGGCCGTGTCCAGGGCGGCGCACCACCTCATGGCTCCAGTCGCGGGCGACCGGGGCGGCCAGTACATCCAGCGGCACCGAGATATGCACCGGGCGCGGCCGCTCGCTGTCGAACACCGCGTAGGCGCGGGCGATCAGCTCGGGCAGGTCTTCGGCGGTCAGGGCCACCGCCGAGAAGGCGGTGATCGGCGCGGTGATGGCGCGCTGGTCCTGGGTCTCGTGCAGGCAGCCCCAGCCTTTGCCAAGGCTGGCGGTGTGGTTGACGCTGGAAATCACCAGCATCGGGATCGAATCGGCGTAGGCCTGGCCGATGGGCGTCGCGGCATTGGTCACGCCCGGGCCGGTGATGATGAAACACACGCCGGGTTTGCCGCTGACGCGCGCATAACCGTCGGCCATGAAGCCGGCGCCCTGCTCGTGGCGGGTCAGCACATGGCGGATGCCGCTGCCGGGCAGGCCGCGGTAGAGCTCCAGGGTGTGCACGCCGGGAATGCCGAACACGGTGTCGACGCCGTAGTTGGCCAGCAGGCGGACCAGGGCCTGGCCGCCGGTGAGGGTGTTCTGGTCTTGCATGAGGTTTCTCCTCTGAAGATTCAGCTCCCTCTCCCTTCAGGGAGAGGGCTCGGGAGAGGGTGCAACGGCAAAGAGCCCATCTCCCCCCGCCCCTCTCCCGCAAGCGGGAGAGGGGAGTTCATGTGCCACGCCCGGGTTAGTTCGCACTACCCAACCGGATCAGCGCATCCACCGCCACCGCGCCCTCGGCATTGACCAGCAGCGGGTTCACGTCCAGCTCCAGCAACTGGTCGGCGTGCTCGCAGGCGTAGTCGGCGACCGCGCGGATGGCATCCACCAGGGCGTCCATCTGAACTGCCGGGCGACCACGGAAACCAGTGAGCAGCGGCGCGCTGCGCAGGCTCAGCAGGGCTTCGCGGATCGCCGCGTCGGTGGTGGGCAGCAGCAGGCTGTGGCTGTCCTTGAGCAGCTCGACGAGAATCCCGCCAGCGCCGATCACCAGGGCCAGGGCGAAACCGTTCTCGCGCTTGATGCCAACGATCAGCTCGGCCAGCGGCGGGCTCGCCATGCGCTCCAGCAGCACCTGTTCGAAAGCCAGTTGCGGCGCATGCCGGGCCAGGCTCTCGCGCATGTCGAACAGCGCCGCTTCCAGGGCCGCCTCGTTGCGCAGGTTGAGCGCCACGCCACCGGCTTCGGTCTTGTGCGGCAGGTCCGCGCTGACGGCCTTGAGCACCAGCGGGAAGCCGAGGTCGGCAGCCGCCTCGCGAGCCTGGCCTGGCGTGCTCAGCACAGCCTGGGGCAGTGGTACGCCAAAGGGTTTCAGGGCCTGCTTGGACTGCCACTCATCGAGCAGCCGGCCCTGGCCTTCCAGGGACAGCGGGCAGATTGGCACCAGCGCCGCGTCGCCACGGGCCAGCAGCGCGTCGCGGCGCTGGCGGTAATGGGCGATGCGGCCCCAGGCGGCGAGGCCGTCTTCCACCCCTTGCAGCGCGGCCACGCCCTGGGCGTGCAGCAGCTCGCGGGCATGGGCCGGCAGCAGCTCGGGGAAGGCCGAGGCGATGAAGCCGACCTTGCCGTGACGCTTGAGCGCGGCGCAGTAAAGCTCCAGCAGCAGGTCGCACTGCGGGCGCTCGCCGGTTTCCTCACCGGGATAGTCGAGCACCAGCAGCGCGGCGTCGGCCGGAGTGCGCAGGGCACAGTCGAGCATCTTCTCCAGCGCCGGGCCGTCACCCCAGATGGCGGTGGTGAAGTCCAGCGGGTTGGCGATGTTGGCGTAGTCCGGCAGCACCTCGGCCAGTTCATCACGCTGCAGGTCGTCGAGCTTGGGCAGCGGCAGGCCGTTACGTTCCGCGTAGTCGGCGATCAGCCCGGCGTCACCGCCGGAGCAGGCCAGCGCAGCCAGGCTCGGACCAGCCGGCAGGTTGCCGCAGGCGGCGGCCTTGAGGGTTTCCATGAAACTCACCGGGCCGCTGACGCGGATCACCCCGAGGCGCTCGAAGAGGCTGTCGTAGAGGGCATCGGAGCCGGCCAGGGAGCTGGTGTGGCTGAGGGCGAGCTCGGCGCCGATCTCGGAGACGCCGGTCTTCAGGGCGATCACCGGCACGCCTTTCTGCAGCGCCTTGTAGGCGGCGCGGGCGAAACCGGGGACGTTCTTCAGGCCTTCCAGGTGCAGGCCGATGGCGGTGACGCGCGGCTCGTCGAGCAGCACGTCCATCAGCTCGGCCACGCCCAGTTGGGCCTGGTTGCCCACCGAGGCCATGTAGGCCACCGGCAGCGAGCGGTCGCTCATGGACAGGTTGTAGGCGAAGTTGCCGCTCTGGGTCAGCACCGCCACGCCCTTCTCCACCAGGTGCCCACCATGGGCCACCGGCCACAGGGCGGCACCGTGCAGGTAGTCGAGCAGGCCGTAGCAGTTCGGCCCGAGCAGGGCCATCTCACCGGCGGCGGCGAGCAGTTTCTGTTGCAGGGCCTGGCCTTCCTCGCCTGTCTCGGCGAAGCCGGAGGCGTAGCAGATGGCGCCGCCGGCGCCCTTGGCGGCGAGCGCGGCGACCACGTCCAGGGTCAGCTCGCGGTTGGTGGCGATGAACACCGCATCGGGCCCGCACGGCAGGTCGGCGACGCTGGCCACGCAGGGCACGCCTTCCAGCTCTGAATGCTGCGGGTTGACCAGCCACATCTGGCCACTGAAGCCGCCCTCGGCGCAGCGCTTGAGGGCGCGCGCCATGCTGCGGCCGCCGATGAAGGCGAGGTGTTTGGGCGCCAGCAGGCGCTTGAGGTTTTCTCTTTTCATGTCAGGTCTCGGTACAAGGCTCATTTCCCTCTCCCCCAGCCCCTCTCACGCAAGCGGGAGGGGAGCGAAGAATTCAGCGCAGCAGCGGCCGCAGCAGTTCGCGGGAAATGATGTGGCGCTGGATTTCCGAGGTGCCTTCCCAGATCCGCTCGATCCGCGCGTTGCGCCAGATGCGCTCCACCGGACCTTCGTCCATCAGGCCCATGCCACCGAAGATCTGCACCGTCTCGTCGGCCACCTTGCCCAGCACTTCGCTGGCGAACAGCTTGGCCATGCCGGCTTCGCCGTCGGTCATGGTTCCCTGGTCCATCTTCCAGGCGGTGTGCAGGGTCATCAGCTCGGCGGCGCGGATCTGCGTGGCCATGTCGGCAAGCTTGAAGGAGATGCCCTGGTAGCTGCCGATGGGCTGGCCGAACTGCTTGCGGTCGGCCGCCCACTGCAGCGACAGGTCAAGGGCGCGCTGGGCCTGGCCAACGCAGTTGGCGGCGACCATCACGCGGCCGGCGGTAAGCCAGGCGTTGGCCACTTCCCAGCCCTTGTCCACTTCGCCGAGGACTTTCGAGGCTGGCACGCGGCAGTCGTCGAAGAAGATCTCGTAGGTGTGGTAGCCCTTGTTGCTGACGCACCTGGGCCCACGGCGGATGGTCATGCCCGGGGTGCCCTTGTCGACCAGGAAGGAGGTTACGGCATTGCGCTTCTTGCCGTTGCGTTCATAGGTGTCGGTGACGGCGAAGACGATGGCGAAGTCGGCGTGCCCGGCGTGGCTGATGAAGTGCTTGCTGCCGTTCAGCACGAAGTCGTCGCCGTCACGCACGGCGCGGGTCTTGATGGCATTGGCATCGGAGCCCGCGCCCGGCTCGGTGAGGGCGAAGCAGTCGATTTTCTCGCCCTGCACGCAAGGCAGCAGGTAGTCCTCGATCTGCTGGCCCTTGCAGGCCATGAGGATCTTCGAGGGCCGCGCGACGAATACGTGCAGCGCCCAGGACACCTTGGACAGCTCACGCTCGATCAGCGCCTGGGACAGGTAGTCGAGGCCACCACCACCGACCTCCTCCGGCATGTTGAAGGCATAGAAACCGGCGGCGATGGCCTTGCCGCGAATCCGCGCGGCCAGCTCCGGGGACACGGCATCGGCGCGGTCCACTTCTTCCTCGTAGGGCAGCAGTTCCTTCTCGACGAAGCTCTTCACCGCCTCGACGAGCATTTCCTGTTCCTGGGTCAGATTGAAATCCATGGCTTCACCTACCCGCTCTCAGCGGCCTTTGAATTGGGGGGAACGTTTTTCGGCGACTGCGCGCAGCGCCTCGGCGGCATCCTCGCTGCGGCCACAGAGCAGCCCGGCGGCCTGCTCGGCCTCCAGCTGCTGGGCCAGGCTGCGGCTGGCGCCATCGCGGATCAGCGCCTTGGTCTGGGCGAAGGCGAAGGTCGGGCCGGCGGCCAGGCGCGCGGCCAGTTCGCCGGACACCGCCTGCAGTTGCTCGTCGGCGCAGACCTCGCCCACCAGGCCGACGGCCAGGGCACGTTCGGCACCCCAGAGCTCGTCGAGGAACAGCAGGCGCTTGGCTTGCTCGGCACCGATCAGCCGCGGCAGGTGCCAGCTGGCGCCGGCATCCGGTGAATAGGCCATGCCGGTGTAGCCGGCCTTGAAGCGCGCCGAGGCGGCGGCGATGCGGAAGTCGCAGCACAGCGCCAGGTCCATCCCCGCGCCGACGGCGGTGCCGTTGATGGCGGCGATGGTGGGCTTGCTCAGGCCATGCAGGCGGGTCATCAGGGCGTGGGCGGTTTCGGTCCAACCGTAGGTTTCCAGCTCGCCACGGGCTTCGGCCTCGGCCCATTCGGCCAGGTCCGCTCCGGCGCAGAAGCTGCGGCCCTCCCCGCTCAGTACCACCACGCGCACGGCCGGATCGGCCTCATGGGCGTCCAGCACTTCGAGCAGGGCTTTCAGGGTGGGGATATCCAGCGCATTGCGCTGCTGGGGGCGGTTCAGGGTGATCCGGGCGATGCCGGCGTCGACCTGGCTGAGCAGTGTGGTCATGGAGCCCTCGTCTTGTTGTCTTTGATGATGAGGAAATTGAAGCGATCCTAAACGACTGTTCAACAAGACGGCAATCCTGCCCGAATGGGGTATGTAACGACCCCATAAATTTCATATCTGATTGTTTTTATTAACTTTTTTATTTTTTACACGGAACGCGGTTGCGGACGTTGTTACATCTTTGAACAACTCGGAACCGGGGAGATCCAGCGGGCTCCCGCCCCTCTCCCCAACCCTCTCCCGGAAGGGAGAGGGGGCGGTCCGTGCGGGCCCGACAAAAAAGCGCGGCAGATCGCTCTGCCGCGCTTTCTTCGGGTATCGCCGGAGGTCAGGCCGCCGGGATCGGCGCAAGGTTGCGCTGGCGCTTGAACTGCAGGAAGTAGTAGGCCCCATAGCAGAGCGCGATGAATCCGAAGCCCCAGTACAGCGACGGACGCTGGGTGGGGTCCATGGCCAGGAACACGAACAGCGAGACGCACAGCAGGATGCACGCCATCGGGATCAGCGGGAACAGCGGCGCGGCGTACTTGAGGTCCTGCACGGTGCCACCGGCCTTGTAGTGTTCGCGGCGGAAGCGGTACTGGGCCAGGGCGATGACGATCCAGGTCACGGTGCCGGCCAGCCCGCTGATGGCGGTCAGGACCACGAACAGGGTGTCCGCGGCGACGAAGCTGGTCAGCAGCGACAGCAGCGCGAAGCAGAGGGTGATGGACAGGGCGTAGACCGGCACCCCACGCTTGTTGAGCTTTGTCAGCCCGCGTGGCGCCATGCCGGACTTGGACATGGCCCAGAGGATGCGCGTGCAGGCATAGAGGCCGGAGTTGCCCACCGAGAGGATGGCGGTGAGGATCACGAAGTTCATCAGGTCAGCGGCGAAGGGAATGCCGACCATGTCGAACACCTGGACGAAGGGGCTCTCCATCAGACCCGCCTGCTGCCAGGGCACGATGGCCGACAGCACGATAATGGCCAGCACGTAGAAGATCAGCACGCGGAACACCACGTTGCGTACGGCACGGGGAATACTCTTCTCCGGTTCGTCGGTCTCGCCGGCGGCGACGCCCATGATCTCGCAGCCCTGGAAGGCGTAGACCACCGTCATCATCACGGCGAGCACCGCGGAGATGCCATTGGGGAACAGGGTGTCGCCGATCAGGTTGGAGAACTTCGGCGCCGGCTCGCCATTGGCCAGCGGCAGGCCGCCGAAGATGGCCAGGATGCCGACGACGATGAAGATCAGAATGGCCGCCACCTTGACGCCCGAGAACCAGTACTCGGCCTCGCCAAAGGCGCGGGTGCTGAGGGAGTTGATACCGAACAGCAGCACCACGAACAGGGCCGACCAATACGCGACAGGGACATCGGGGAACCAGCGGTCCATCAGCATGCCGGCGGCGGTGAATTCCAGGCCGACGGTGGTGGCCCAGCTCAGCCAGTAGACCCAGCCCACCATGAACCCCGTGGCAGGGCCGACGTAACGGGTGGCGTGGGCCTGGAAGGAGCCGGAAACCGGCATCTGCACCGAGAGTTCACCCAGGCAGACCATTACCAGGTACATCAGCAGGCCGGCGACCAGGTAGGCCAGCACGGCACCGGCGGGGCCGCCCTGATTGATGGTGAAGCCGGAGCCCATGAACAGGCCGGTGCCGATGACGCCGCCCAGGGACAGCATGAAAATATGGCGGCTCTTCAGCGCACGGGTGAGCTGGATGCGTTCTTCAGACATGGCGCACCTCCATGGCGAGGTGGCAACGCAGGCGGGCTTTGCGGGTCATTATTCTTGTCTCCAATAGGCCACTGGGACCGCGTTCGAGCGCGGTTCGGGCCGATTATTGGAAGGACTTGTAAGACGCCGTTGTTAGCCGGGATCGAAGTTGTAAAAAGTCGTAAGGAAATTGTTCGATTTTCACGGGACCGGTTGCAGCAGGCCGTCGAGCACCGCGGCGGAGTCCGCAAGGAGCGCTTCCAGGCGCGGCTTCAGGGCCAGCAAGGCAGCGGTATCGCCGGCCTGGGCCGCCGACTCCAGCTCCCGCAGGCAGGCGGCCAGCGCGCGCAGACCGAGGGACTCGCCGCTGCCGGCCAGGCGATGGGAAAGGTTGCCGACCTCGGCGCAATCCTGTGCCGCCAGCGCCTCCAGTAGCCCGGCGCGGTGCTCGTCGAGCATGCGCCGCAGCAGGCCCAGCAGTCCCTGGAGCTTCTGCTCGCCGAGCAGGCCACGGTGGGTGTCCAGCAATTGCAGGTCGAGCAACTCGGCATCCCCCGCGAGCGGCTGCGACCGGGTCTGGCCAGCCAGGGCGCGGCGCAGGTCGTCGAGCTTCAGCGGCTTGGCCAGGGCGCCCTGCATCCCGGCATCCAGGCAACTGCGCACCAGGGCCGGCTGCAGGCTGGCGGTGAAGGCGAGGATGCGGCTGTCGCGGTTGGCGCCCAACTCGTCGGCGCGGATCAGCCGGCACAACTCGGTGCCGGCCATGCCCGGCAGGTGCAAGTCGAGAAGGATCAGGTCGAAGCGCCGCTGCCGGCTCAAGGCCAGGGCCGGCTCGGCGTCCTCGGCCAGGGTGACGCGGTGGCCGTCGCGTTCCAGCAAGCCGGACACCACTTCGCGGTTGAGGGCGACATCCTCCACCACCAGCACCTCCAGCGTCCGCAGCGCAGGCACGGCGGCCGGCTGCGCGACCTGGTTGTGCGCGGCCCCCAGGGCCACCTCGAACCAGAAACAGCTTCCCTCGCCCTCCACACTTTCCACGCCAATGCGCCCGCCCATCAGCTCCACCAGCCGCTTGCTGATGGCCAGGCCCAGGCCGGTGCCGCCATAGCGCTGGGCCACGGCCTCGCTGGCCTGGGTGAAGCGTTCGAAGATCTTCGCCTGCATCTCGGGGGCGATGCCGATGCCGTCGTCGGTGACGCTGATGCGCAGGCGCTGGCCGTCGGCCAATTCCTCGAGCAACTGCACCTCAACCAGGATCTCGCCCTCCTCGGTGAACTTCACCGCATTGGCCAGCAGGTTGCTCAGCACCTGGCGGAGGAACTGCTCGGCGCCATGGCAGCGGCCCTGCACCCGCGGGTCGAGGCGCGAGCGCAGGATGGTGCCGTTGGCGCTGGCCCTGGGTTCGAGCAAGGTCAGCACTTGGTCCAGGAGCGCCGGCAGGGAGAAGTCCAACTGCTCCGGGCGGCTCTGCCCTTCTTCCAGGCGGGCGAAATAGAGCACTTCATTGAGGATCGCCAGCAAGCCTTCGGCAGCCTTGTGGAGGGCCTCCAGGCGCTGGCGGTCGCGCTCCCCCGGGATCGCGCCGCGCAGCAGTTCGGCCATGCCGAGGATGCCGTTGAGCGGGGTGCGGATTTCATGGCTCATGGTGGCGAGGAAGCGCGACTTGGCCAGGTTGGCCGCTTCGGCTTCTTCCTTCGCCCGCTGCAGGCTGGCGGTACGCCGCTCCACCAGACCCTGCAAGGCGGCGCGATCGTCTTCACGGCGCTGCATGTCGTCGAGGATGGCCCGGCGCATGTCGTCCAGGGACTGGGCCACCGTGTCGATCTCGTCGGCACTGCGCCCGGCCCGGCGGTGCAGATGCAGGGCCTCGTGCCAGTCGCCGGTGGCGATGCGCCGGGCGAAGTCGGCCATCACCCGCAAGTGACGGGTGACCAGGCGGTGGAACAGCCAGGACAAGGCCACCGCCAGGCCGCAGAGGAACACGCCCATCCACAGCAGGCTGGTCAGGCCGGTGGCGTAGAGGCGCTTGTGGACCGCACCCAGGTCGATGGCGATTTCCAGCTCGCCCAGATGGCGCTCTTCACCGCCCGGCGGCTGGTAGGCCAGGGGGAAGCGCTCGCGGCGCAGCGGGCCGGCCGGGTCGCGGACGCCCTCCTGCAGGTCGAAGTCGGCGCTGGTCAGGTGCACCAGGGCGATGTCCGGAAAGTCCGCCAACCCGCGCACCTGCATCTTCAGCTGCTCCTGGTTGAGGTCCCACAAGCTGCGCTCGAAGCTGGCCAGATAGCCGGTGCGGATCAGCTCCAGGCGCGCCTCGATCTCGCGCATCTCGCGGCGGTACTCCAGGTGCAACTGCACGGCGCTGGCCACCAGGGTGAAGCACAGGCTGAACAGCAGGATGAACAGCAGCAGCCTGCGCAGCAGGCCGCTGTCGGGTTTCAGCCGGGTCATGGCTGTGGCTCCGGTTGCACGACCATGTCGCGATAGGTGGCTTCGCTCTGGTTCAGCCAGCGTTCGATCTGGCCCGAGTCGGTCAGCCGTTGCAGCTCGCGATCGATCTCGTCCATGCGCGCGGCCAGGGGTGAGTGGCGGGAGACCGCCAGTCGCAGGTAGTCCACCGCTACGGTGTTCGGCAAGGTGCCGATGTCGCCGCCGCCGGGCAGGTGCTCGATGAACAACCGGCCGGTTCGCCGCTCGTGGGGGATGAAGTCGATGCGGCCACGGATCAGCTTGCCGAAATTCTGCCGGCTGTCGGAGACCCATTCGATATTGCCGGCGCGGGCCACCGTCTGGTCGAAGGCCTCGCCGTAGCTCTCGCCGAACAGCAGGCCACCGCGATAGCGGGTCAGGTCCTCCAGGCGCTCGACCTTCAGTGGATGCTGGCGGTTATAGAAGATCGCCACTTCCTCGCGCAGCACCGGCACCGACGCGAACTGCAGGAAGCCTTCACGCGGCTGGGTGCGATAGGCCAGCACCACGTCCACCCGCCCCTCGGCGGCGTCCAGCAGGCAGCGCTTCCAGTTTCCCAGCACCACCAGCTCGACGTCGAAGCCCAGCTTGGCCATTACCGCGTGCACCATCTGCGGGGCGAGGCCGCGCATCTGCTTGCCGTCGCTCCAGGAGATCGGCGGATAGACCGGATGGTCGCAGTAACGCACCGGTTGCGCGGCCTGCGCCGCGCCGCTCAGCAGGAGCGACAACAGCAGCGCGCCGGCCCTCATGCGTTCAGGCGGCACAAGCATTGGCAGTGAACAGATAGCCCGCACCGTGGATGGTGATGATCAGCTGGGGCTCGGCGGGATCGTCTCGCAGCTTGCGGCGCAGGCGCCCCACCAGTACATCGATGGAGCGGTCGTTGGGCAGCCATTCGCGATTGCGGATCTGGTCCATCAGCTGGTCACGGCTGAGGGTATGGCCGGCGTTGCGCAGGAAGACGCTGAGCAGCTGGAACTCACCGTGGGTGAGCAGGGTTTCGCTGCCATCCTGGTCGATCAGGCGCCGGCGGTCGCTATCCAGCATCCAATCGGCGAAGCGCTTGAGCTGAACAGTGGTGGCCGCCGTGGCTGGTTGCCGGGCGTGGCGCACCCGGCGCACCAGGTTCTTGGCGCGGGACACCAGTTCGCGGGGATTGAGGGGTTTGACCACGTAATCGTCGGCGCCGCATTCCAGGCCGACGATGCGGTCCACCTCGTCGTTGCGGCCGGTGATCAGGATGATGCCCACCTCCGAGCGCACACGCAGTTCGCGGGTCAGGGTCAGACCGTCCTTGCCGGGCAGGCGGATGTCCAGCATCACCAGGTCCACCGGGCTCTCGGCCAGGCAGGCTTCGGCCTGTTCGGCGGTGCTGGCGCAGAGCACCTGGTAGCCCTCCTGGGTCAGGTAGGTCTGGAGCAGTTCACGGATCAGCGGATCGTCGTCGACGATCAGCACACTGGGAGCCATTGCAATTACCCTCCGCCACCGCGAGTGGGCGGGGCGTTCTTATTGTTGGAGTGGCAGGAGGTTATCGCCAGCTGAACGACCGATCAACGGCCTCCGACGGGGCGCAGGAATCGCTGCACGGCGCCGGCCTGCAGACCATCCACCCAGGCCTCGCAGATCTGCACGCCCTGCTCCGGGGTGAAGGTCTGCGGGTTCAGGCCGGACTCCAGCCAGAGGCCGTCAAGCAACGCGCTGAGGCTGATGGCCGCAAGTTCCGCATCGAAGCCCTGCCAGCCCTCCTCCGCCGCCAGCTCGGTGAGCACCTTGGCGAGGATGGCGCGGTATTCGCCATAGGACTGGTCGTGGGCCAGGTTGATGGCCTGGGCGGTCTTCACCGCGCCCCAGAAGGCCAGCCAGGCCTCCAGCAGCTGCGGGTCGAGCAGCTCGGCGCAGAAGGAGGCCTGGAAGAACGCCGACAGCCTCGCCCGGGGCCTGGACGGGGCGGCGTCGATGGCATCACGCAGCAGCCCCATCACCCGCCCGGTGACGGCCAGGTAGGCTTCGGCCACCAGTTCGTCCTTGCCGGCGTAGTGGTGGTTGATCAGCCCCACCGAAACCCCGGCTTCGGCGCAGATCTTGCGGATCGATGCGCCCTGGAAGCCATGGCGCTTGAGGCAGATGAGGGTCGCTTCGATCAGGTGGGCCTTGCGCAGCTCGGGGTCCAGACGGGAATAGCGCACATCCTGGGTCGTCATGCAGACAGTTCCTGTGGTGATACGGCGAATCTGAACGACTGTACAGGAAGAAAGGGATTGCCACCTACCCGTTCGGGTTATGGCCGTGACCCGGCAGGGGGCACAAAGTAGCTGCCAGGTGACCCGATAACGACAACACAGGTGGAACCGACATGCGCAAGACCCTGGTTGCAGCACTTGGCGCGACGCTTATCCTGTTGCCGGCCCTGAGCCCGGCCGACGATGGCAATACCCTGCGCCTGTACAACTGGTCGGACTACATGGGCGAACGCACCCTCGCCGACTTCGAGAAAGCCACCGGCATCAAGGTGGTCTACGACACCTTCGACTCTTACGAGACGGTACAGGGCAAGCTGCTGCCGGGCCGCTCCGGCTACGACCTCGTGGTACTCAACGCCGCGCTGGTGCCGCCACTGCTCAAGGCCGGGGTGTTCCAGCCGCTGGACAAGAGCCGCTTGCCCAGTTGGGGCAACCTGGACCCGCAGGTGCTGGCCAGCCTCGAACACTACGATCCGGGCGTGGCCTACTCGGCGCCCTACACCTGGGGCAGCAATGGCATCACCTACAACGTCGAGATGATCAAGGCGCGCATGCCCGATGCGCCCATCGGCTCCCTGGCGATGATCTTCGATCCGCAAGTGGTCTCGCGCTTCGCCGATTGCGGCGTGACCCTGATCGACTCGCCGACCGATGTGCTGCCGCTCGCCCTGGCCTACCTCGGCCGCGACCCCAACAGCGTGGAGCCCGAGGATCTCAAGGCCGCCCAGGACCTGCTGATGAAGGTACGTCCCTACATCCGCAAGTTCGATTCCATGAGCTACCTGAACGGCCTGGCCAACGGCGACCAGTGCATTGCCATGACCTGGTCCGGCGACTACGCCACCGCCCAGGCCCGTGCCACCGAAGCCGGCGCCAAGGTGAAGCTGGATTACTTCATCCCGAAGGAAGGCTCGCTGATCTGGTTCGATGACTTCTACATCCCCAACGACGCGCCCCATGTGGAGAACGCCCACAGGTTCATCGAGTTCATGCTGCAGCCCAAGGTGATTGCCGAGGTCACCGATTACATCCGCTACGCCAACAGCAACCAGGCCGCCACGCCGCTGGTGGCGCCCGAAGTGCGCAACGACCCGGCGATCTACCCGGACGACGCCACCCGCGCCCGACTCTTCACCCAGAAGCCGCAGTCACCCAAGGCCATGCGCCTGATCACCCGCACCTGGAATGCGGTCAAGACCGGCAAGTGATTTGAACTGCCAAGCATCAGATGGACCCGAGGTAACGACCATGACTACCGCAAACGCCGACTTCTTCGCCCAGTTCGACAACGAGCGCCTGGTGGCCGCCGACAAGGCGCACTACATGCACGGCTACCACATCTTCGACGACCACCGGGAGAACGGCGCGCTGAACATTGCCGCCGGAGAAGGCGCCTATATCTACGACACCTCCGGCAATCGCTACCTCGATGCCGTAGGCGGCATGTGGTGCACCAATATCGGCCTGGGCCGCGAGGAGATGGCCGAGGCCATCGCCGAGCAGGTGCGCCGCCTGGCCTATTCCAACCCCTTCTGCGACATGGCCAACGTCACCGCCATCGAACTCTGCGAGAAGCTCGCCGAGCTCGCGCCCGGCGACCTGAACCACGTATTCCTCACCACCGGCGGCTCCACCGCCGTGGATACCGCCTACCGTCTGGTGCAGTACTACCAGAACTGCCGCGGCAAGCCGGAAAAGAAACACGTCATCACCCGAATCAACGCCTACCACGGCTCCACCTACCTGACGATGTCCCTGGGCGGAAAGGCGGCGGACCGGCCGGCGGAGTTCGACTTCCTCAAGGACCGCATCCACCACATCTCCTGCCCCAACCCCTACCGCGCGCCGGAGGGCATGGACGAGGCCGAGTTCCTCGAGTTCCTGGTCAACGAGTTCGAGGACAAGATCCTCACCCTGGGCGCCGACCGAGTCGCGGCCTTCTTCGCCGAGCCGATCATGGGTTCGGGGGGCGTGATCATCCCGCCGGCCGGCTACCACAAGCGCATGTGGGAAGTCTGCCAGCGCCACGACGTGCTCTACGTGGCGGACGAGGTGGTGACCTCCTTCGGCCGTCTGGGCGCCTTCTTCGCCTCGGAGGAGGTGTTCGGCGTGGTGCCGGACATCATCACCACCGCCAAGGGCCTGACCTCCGGCTACCTGCCGCTGGGCGCCTGCATCTTCTCGCAACGCATCTGGCAGGTGATCGGCGAGCCGGGCAAGGGCCGCTGCTTCAGCCATGGCTTCACCTACAGCGGGCACCCGGTGAGCTGCGTCAGCGCGCTGAAGAACATCGAGATCATCCAGCGGGAGAACCTGCTGTCCCACGTGGACGAGGTCGGTGCCTACCTGGAAGAGCGCCTGCAGAGCCTGGCCGACCTGCCGTTGGTAGGCAGCGTGCGCTGCAAGAAGCTGATGGCCTGCGTCGAGTTCGTCGCCGACAAGGCGAGCAAGGCGCTGTTTCCCGATGAACTGAACATCGGTGAGCAGATCCACCTGCGGGCGCAGAAACGCGGTCTGCTGGTACGGCCGATCGTGCACCTGAACGTGATGTCGCCGCCCCTGACCATCACCCGCGCCCAGGTGGACGAGATAGCCGAGACATTGCGCGAGGCCATTCTGGAAACCGCCGCGGACCTGCAACGCAGCGGCGACTATGCGGGCCGTTGAGGGCATTTTGCAGCGGCCAGGTGGCGCCAGTAGACTGCCGGGCATGACTGAAAACACTGCGCCCGAAGCCCCGACCCTCGCCGCCCTGCATGCCTGGCATGCGGGGCTGGCGCGGGCCATGGCCAGCGTCGCCGAGCCGGTGTTCTGCGAACGCCTGATCGAGGCGTTGAGGAGCCTGGTGCCCATCGAGTCGGTGCTGCTCGGCCTGGAGTGCAGGGGGCTGGCACCGCGCCCGCTCTACCAGTGCGGCATCCCGGCGGAGTACCGAGAGGCGCTGATCGAGCGCTACTACGCCCGGGGCTACCTGCTCGACCCCTTCTGCCTGGCCATGGAGAACGGCCTGGCCGAGGGGTTCTACCACCTCTCGGAAATCGCCCCGGACGACTTCTTCAGCAGCGAGTATTACCGCACCAACTACCTCAAATGCGGCTCGGTGGAAGACGCCCATTTCATCGTCGACCTGGGCGGCCAGCGCAAGGTTTCCCTCTGCGTCTATCAAGGCCGCAGCGGCGCGCGCTTCAGCGACGCCGAGCTGGCCTTGCTGCGAACGGCACACCCGCTGGTCCGTGAGCTGATGTGCCAGTTCGACGAGCGCGGCGGCCTGGTGCGCTGCCTCGACGGCCACAGCGCGGCAGTCCCGCGCGGTGGCGCCCCCGCCGGCCTCAACCGGCAGATCCGCGAAGCCTTCATGAACTTCGGCAGCGACCGCCTGACCGAACGCGAACGGGAAATCGCCCACTTGCTGCTGCGCGGCCACTCGGTCAAGTCCAGCGCCAAGGTCCTGGAAATCTCCCCGGAGACCGTGCGCATGCACCGCAAGAATCTCTACACCAAGCTGGAAATCAGTTCACAGGCGGAACTCTTCGCCCTCTTCATCGACTGGCTGACGGCCTGACCTTCAGTCAGCCCGGAGGGATGGCACCGAATCCTTTGACTAGGCTTGCTTGTCTCTACCACCAACCCGGAGACCCGCCATGCCCATCGAGAAAGCCCTGTACACCGCCCGTGCCGAAGCCTACGGCGGCCGTGAAGGCCGCGCCGTATCCTCGGACGGCGTGCTGGATGTGAAACTGACCACGCCCAAGGAACTGGGCGGCCCCGGCGGCGACGGCACCAACCCCGAGCAGCTGTTCGCGGCCGGCTATTCGGCCTGCTTCCTCGGCGCCATCAAGTTCGTCGCCGGCAAGGAAAAGATCGCCCTCAGCGAGGACACCTATATAGAAGGCGCGGTCGGCATCGGCACCCTGCCCACCGGCTTCGGCATCGAGGTGGAGCTGAAGATTTCCCTGCCCGGGCTGGACAGGCAGGCCGCCAAGGAACTGGTGGACAAGGCGCACATCGTCTGCCCCTACTCCAATGCCACGCGCGGCAATATCAACGTGACCCTGACGCTGGTGTGATTTCGACAGAAAGGGAGGCCACTGGCCTCCCTCCTTCATTTCACCTTGTAGATGATCCCCGGACTGCACTGGACCATCTGATAGTGATCCGGCAGGCCGTTGAGCGCCTCGGAGGCGCCGAGGAACAGGTAACCGCCCGGTTTCAGGGTGGCGTGGATGCGGGTGAGGATGTCCCTCTTCATTTCCGCGGAGAAGTAGATCAGCACATTGCGGCAGAAGACGATGTCGAACTTGCCCAGCGCCGCAAAGCTGTCCAGCAGGTTCAGCGGGCGGAACTCCACCCGGCTGCGGATCGCCGGCTTCACTGCCCAGCGCCCCGGTCCCTTCGGGTCGAAGTAACGAGTCAGACGCTCCTGGGACAATCCGCGCCCCATGGCCAGGCTGTCGTACTCGCCGGAGCGGCAAGCCGCCAGCATGGAGCTCGACAGGTCCGTGGCGACGATGCGCGCACCGGCCTTGAGCTGGCCGAGATTGACCTTCTCGAACTCGTCGATCGCCATGGAAATGGAGAAAGGTTCCTGCCCTGAGGAACTGGCCGCCGACCAGATCCGCAGCGGCTGGTTCGGGTTGGCCTTGATCAGCTCGGGTAACACCCGGCTCTTCAGCACCTCGAAGGGATAGGTATCGCGAAACCAGAGGGTTTCATTGGTGGTCATGGCGTCGATCACCTGCTCGCGCAGGCCGCCACGGGAGAGACCCTGGATGCGCTGGGTCAGCTCACCCAGGGTCTTGATGCCATTCTGCTCCATCAGCTTGTTCAGCCGGCTGGAGACCAGGTACTGCTTGTTGCTGCCCAGCAGGATGCCGCAGGTCTTTTCCAGGAACACCCGGAACTGCTCGAATTCCACATTGCCTGAAGACACTAGGGGCGCCTCACCAATCAATTTCCATGTCAGGGGGCCGTGCCGTCAGCCCCCATCGGTTACCTTGATACGTTCCACCACTCGCGCAGCGAGGTCGTCCGGCTTGAACTTGGCGAGGAAATCGTCCGCGCCCACCTTCTTCACCATCGCCTGGTTGAACACACCGGAAAGCGAAGTATGCAGGAGGATATGCAGTTTCTGCATGCGCGGATCGTTGCGGACCTCCGCCGTCAGGGTGTAGCCGTCCATCTCCGGCATCTCGATGTCGGAAACCATCATCAGCAATTCCTGCTCCGGCGACCTGCCCTCCTCGACCATCTCGCGCAGGTAGTTGTAGGCCTGGCGCCCATCGTTGAGGGCCTTGACCTCGACGCCGACGGACTCCAGGCAGCGGATCACCTGCTTGCGCGCCACAGAGGAGTCGTCGACGATCAGCACCCGCTTGCTGAAAGCCTTGTTCTGGGTCTCGACGTCCACTATCCCGGCGGACACCACTTCCGACGTAGGCGCCACTTCGGCGAGGATCTTCTCGACATCGATGATCTCCACCAGTTGCTTGTCGACCCGGGTGACGGCCGTCAGGTAGTGGTCGCGACCGGTGCCCTTGGGTGGAGGATGGATCTCTTCCCAGTTCATGTTGACGATGCGCTCCACCGAGCGCACCAGGAAACCCTGCACCTTGGTGTTGTATTCCGTGATGATGACGAAGCTGTTCTTCAGGTCATCCAGGCCCCTGCGCCCGGTCGCCATGGACAGGTCGAGAATCGGAATGGTACCCCCACGGATATTCGCGACCCCGCGTACCACCGGACTGGACTTGGGCAACAGGGTGAGGCGGGGACACTGCAGCACCTCCTTCACCTTGAACACGTTGATCCCGTAGAGCTGCGATCCGTCGAGGCGGAACAGCAGCAACTCCAGGCGGTTCTGCCCGACCAGTTGGGTACGCTGGTTTACCGAATCCAAAACACCGGCCATGACCAGACTCCTGTGACAAGCTCAGCCAAGCAGGCGGCACGAGCCTTGCTTCTATATGGGTATGAACGCTACAACGACGCTTTTCCGACGCCTGATGGCAAAACGCCGTAAATCACTTGCGGCTGTTTTACCTGCTTTGTGCTGCCTCGGCTACAGCCCGGCGTCGAGTGCGAACCTGACGTCGCCTGAGATACTTATCGGCACGGCGGAAGGCTTTCTTGAGTACGCTGTCGAAGAATATCTGCAACGCGGCAACATCCAGGGACGCAGTGAAATCCAGGTCAATCGCCTCGATCCGCGCCTGCGCCTGCCGCAGTGCGACAGGGATTTGACGACGAAACTGGAGAGTCCGGCCCAGCCACTGGGACGGGTCACCGTGCGCATCCGCTGCGACGGCAGCTCGCCGTGGACGGTGTTCGTCCCGGCCCAGGTCAGGCTTTACCGTGAAGTCGTGGTGGTGACCCGCTCGCTGCGCCGCGGCGCCCCAATCGGGACCCAGGACGTTGCCTTGGCCGAGCGGGACGTCGGCACCCTGAACCAGGGGTTCCTCACCGACCCCGGCCAGATCCTCGGCCAGAAGACCACCCGCGCGCTGCTACCCGATCAGGTGCTGGCGCCCCTGCATCTGCAACAGGCGGAAGTGGTGAGCAAGGGCGACCAGGTGGTGATCAGCGCCATGAGCACGGCGATCAATGTGCGCATGCCGGGCGAGGCACTGTCCAACGGCGCGCCGGGCGAACAGATTCGCGTGCGCAACCTGAGTTCCGGCCGCGTGGTCAAGGCCCGCGTCAAGGGCCCGGGGCAAGTCCAGGTGGATATGTAGGGATGATTCCGCTGGCGCCCGGGAGGGCTGATTTTCTAAACTCAGCCGGTACCGAAGAATTTTCTAAAGTTATCCCGGACAGGGCCGATAAAACGGTAAGCGTCCAAATTGCGTCCGAGGTTCAACATCATGGTTATCGACTTCAACCGGCTCAATGACGGCCCCACGCCCGCTGGCTCGGGGCGTACCGGCAACACTCAGGCCGGTGGCAAGAGCGAGACCGTCACCAGCGGCCAGCCTGCTGCCACCCCAAATGCTGGTGAGCAGGCCCCGGTTGCCCGTAGCGACGATTCCGTGCAACTGAGCAGCGATGTCCAGGTGCTGCAACAGGCCGGCGAAAAACTGCGCGACCTGCCCGTGGTGGACAAGGAACGCGTGGAGAAACTCAAGCAGGCCATTGCCGACGGCTCTTACCAGGTCGACAGCAAGCGCGTGGCCAGCAAGCTGCTGAATTTCGAATCCCAGCGCTAGTCCACGGGCAGCGCTGGGGAACTTGGACGCCTGATCCCCAGAGCGCGTAATGCACGACACCAACCTGCTCCAGCTGTTCACCGACGATATCGGCCACGCCAAGCGCTTGCTTGAGCTGATGGACGAGGAATTCCAGGCCCTGGGCGAGCGCGACCTGACCCGCCTGGAGCTTCTGCTCGCCGACAAGCAACCCCTGCTCGCGCTGCTCGACCAGCACGGCCGCCAGCGCAGCCAGCTGCTCGCCAGCCTCGACCTCAGCGCCGACCGCGCCGGCCTGCAACAGTTGGCCGAACGCTCCCCCCTTGGCCAGGAGCTGCTCGACCGCAGCGACGAACTCAGCCAATTGCTGGAGGGCTGCCAGTCCGCCAATCAGCGCAATGGACGGCTGATTCGCGCCAACCGGGCTTCGGTCGGCGGCATGCTCGGTATCCTGCGCGGCGGCGACGCACCCGGCCTCTATGACAGCCGTGGCACTGCCGCTAGAATCGGCCAGCAGCGCCCGCTCAGCCAGGCCTGACACGACATTAGAAGAAGACCACCGAGACATGAAGGCACGATGCCGCCATGCTTTGTGCAGCCCGCTTTGCGTTTGGAGAGACCTGGACCGTGTCCAACCCATTCCACGAAGAAAACGGCCCGCAACCGCCCAAGGTGCTCAAGGCACCGGTCGAGATCCTGGCTAATCTTCGTCTGCTGCAGCAGCACCACGATCCGCTGATCGTCACTTTCCACGACCGCAACCAACGCTTCCAGAGTTACCTGGTGGAAGTGGATCGCGAGCGCGGCCTGCTCGCCCTGGACGAAATCATCCCGAACGATGGCGAGCGCTTCCTGAAGAGCGGCGAAACCTTCCGCATCGAAGGTTTTCGCGAAGGTGTGCGCATCGCCTGGGAGACCCTCCAGCCGGCCACGGTCGGCGAGTTCGAAGGCGACCGCTGCTACTGGTGCGCCCTGCCCACCGAAGTGACCTACCACCAGCGGCGCAATGCCTACCGTGCGACGCTCAAGCAGACCCAATTGGTGGCTATCGAGCTGGACGGCGACAAGCTGAAGGAGCCGATCAGCGGGATGATGCTCGATATCTCCGCCACTGGCTGCAAACTGCGCTTCGAAGGTGACCTGAACGGGCGCCTGCAACCGGGCCAGGTCTATGAACGCTTCACCGCCAAGCTGCCGATCGGTCCCATCACCACGCCCGTCGAACTGCGCCATGTGCGCTTCGACGAGAAGCTCGGCATGAGCTTCGCGGGGATTCGCTTCCATAACATGAGCGGCCTGGTGCAACGCAACGTCGAGCGCTTCGTCTACCAGCTGCAGCGCGAAGCGAGGCGTTTCGAGAAGGACGAACTCTTCTAGCAGGCCGTTAAAAAACGTCACGAGCGACGGCCAGGCTAGGCGAAATCAGCCGAAAGAGCGCAGTTTACGCGTTGTAAATGAGCATCTTGAGGCTGATTTCAACGACGCATGGCCGAGCGCAGTAGTTTTTCAACAGCCTGCCTTAGGCGACCCCGAGCTTGAACCCCAATCGACTCAGGCGCGGCAAATGCTCGGGTCGGTCCAGCTCCCAGAGCGACGGTAACAGGCCATGCTGCCACTCCAGCTGCTGCAGGCGTTCGCAGGTCCTCGCCAGCACCTGGTTGCTGCCCCAGGGCATGTCCTCGAACAGGCGTGGATGCACGCAACGCAGGCCAAGCAGCATATAGCGGCCGCCCTCGGTAGGCCCCAGCACGGCCTGGTGTTCGGCCAATGCCTCGCAGGCGGCTGACAGGTAGTCGGCATCCAGCATCGGGCAATGCTGGCCGATGAGCACCACAGCGTCGTTCTCCGACAGACCCAAGGTGGCAATGCGGCGCATTCGTTCCCCCAAGTCCCCGACCGGTTGCCCCACCACCATCCAGTCATTGTCCTCGGCCAGGGCTTCCAGGGCCTCGTCCGGTCCATCCTCGATCCAGAAGATCCGCTCGCTGAAGCCCATGGGCGGGAGATTGAGAACGCGTGCCACCAGTTGTCGATGCAACTGGCTCACCCCCTCCTCCCCCAGCGCCGGAACGAGCCTGGGGTCAAGCTTGCCGGCCTGCGGAGCGCTGGCCAGCAAATGCAGGGAGATGCTCAACATCATGACCAATTCCTCCTTGAAGTCCCAAGGCAGGCCTTGGGCTTGAAGCTCAGGTAGCCACACCCGTCGATCATTGGGCAAAAGCGATGTGGCGTTGGGCCACTACTTGTTGGGCTGCGGCTGCTCCGGAATGTCCTTGGGTGGCACGTCCGGCGGCGGTGAACCATCGCCATTCTGCATCTGGTCGTGCACCGACTTTTCGTCGACTCGAGGGTCCAGGGCCGCGACCAGCGGCGAACTGATCATGTTGTCGGGCGTGGGCACGTGGTGCAGCGGCGCCTCGTCGACCCGGTGCAGGCCGGTGACAGCATCCGGACGCACCCGCAACACCAGGACCGCCGCGCAGAAACAGACGAAGGCATAGAGCATGTTCGGCCCCAGTTGCTTCATCAGAGCGCCGGTCAATAACGGGCCGATACTGGCGCCGACACCGAACGTGATCAGCAGCATCGCGGTGAGCGAAACACGACGCTCAGCCTCTATATGGTCATTGGAGAAGGCCACCGCCAGCGGATAAAGGCTGAACTGCAGCAGACAGACCAGGAAGCCCACCGGGAACAGAACCTTCAGTGGAACCTCGGGCATGATCGCCAGCGGCAGCGCGGAGAGCGCGAGCAAGGCCGCCGTGATGCGGATCAGCACCGCGCGGTCATGGCGGTCGGACAGCCAGCCGAGCGGCCACTGCACCAACAGGCCGGCGAGAATGCAGCTGCCCATGAACAGGCCCACCTGGTTGATGGGCAGGCCCTGGGCGGTCGCATAGAGTGGCGCAAGACCGTAGAAGGAACCGATCACCAGGCCGGAGACCAGTACCGTGGTCATCGACTGCGGCACCCGCTTGATGAAGAAGCGCGGCTCCAGCGGCGCCGGGTGCAGGGGCGCCGGGTGCAACTTGCGGGTCAGGGCCACCGGTACCAGGCACAGGGCGAAGCACATGGCGACCAGCATCAGCAGTTCCGGTCCCAGCCCCGGGTGCAGCACCAGGACCAGTTGGCCCAGCACCAGACCGAGGTAGGAGGCCACCATGTAGCCGGCGAATACCTGCCCACGCTGGCTGGCGTCGGCCTGCTCGGTGAGCCAGCTCTCGATCACCATGTACTGGCACATCATGCCCAGGCCCACCAGCATCCGCATGAACAGCCAGACCGGCAGGATATCGATCAGCCCATGACCGAGCACCGCCGCCGTCACCACCCCGGCGCAGGCCACATAGGCACGGATGTGCCCCACCCTGGCGATCAGTCGGTGACCCAGCTTGCCGCCAAGGATCAGGCCGAAATAGTTGGCCGCCATAAGGGCGCCGACCCAGAGCCCGTCCACCTTGTCGGCGGCCAGGCGCAGCCCCAGGTAGGTACTGAGCAGGCCGGAGCCGATCAACATGAGCAGGGTGGCGAAATACAGTGCGCGAAACGACTTCCAGATCCGATGCATCGGCGCTCCAGGCGGCTCCATGTACAGGGAGGGCCGCCCGATCGGACGGCCCTTGGGCGATCACACCTGGGACGCGAGGATGCGTCGTTCCCAGGGCGTGATCTCATCGAAGAAGCTGCTGAGCTCCATCGTCTTGGTAGCAATGTAGCCTTCGATGAACTCCTTGCCGAACAGTTCACGCGCCAGATCGCTGCGTTTCAGACGTCCGATGGCGGCGTGCAGGGTACAGGGCAGCAGCAGCTCGTCGGGCGCTTCGAACTCGCCCTGGATCGGCGCGCTCGGCTGCAGTTGCTGTTCCATCCCGTAAAGCCCCGCCGCCAGGCTGGCGGCAATGGCCAGGTAGGGGTTGGCGTCGGCCCCGGGCAGTCGGTTTTCCACCCTTCTGGCCACCGGCGCGCTGGCCGGAATGCGCAGGCCCGCCGCGCGGTTGTCGTGGGACCAGCAGGCATTGTTCGGCGAGGCATAGGGGTGACAGAGCCGCTGGTAGGAATTCACGTTGGGCGCGAACAGGGCGGTGAAGTCCGCCATGGCCGCTTGCTGCCCACCGATGAAATGCGCGAATGCAGCGGTCGGCTCCCCCTGGTCGTCACTGAAGATGTTCCGACCGTCATCGCTCGTCACCACGCTCTGGTGGATGTGCATTGAACTGCCCGGCGTGTGCGCCAGCGGCTTGGCCATGCACACCACCTGGATCCCGTGCTTGAGCGCAATCTCCTTGAGCAGGTGCTTGAACAGGAAGGTCTGGTCCGCCAACAGGAGCGGGTCGCCGTGGAGGAAATTGATCTCGAACTGGCTGATGCCCATCTCGTGCATGAAGGTGTCGCGCGGCATGCCGAACGTCTCCATGGCGCGATAGACCTCCTCGAAGAAGGGCCGCAAGCCATTGTTGGACGACACGCTGAATGCCGAGCACCCCGTCTCGCGTCGACCATCCAGGCCCAGCGGCGGTTCGAAGGCCTGACGCGGATCGGGGTTGGGGGCGAAGACGAAGAACTCCAGTTCGGTGGCCACCACCGGCTTCCACCCATGCGCCGCATAGCGCTCCACTACCCTGCGCAACAACCCGCGGGTGGAAAGCCCGGATGGCCGGCCGTCCAACTCCTGGGCATCGCAGATAGCCAGGGCACGGGGCCTTTTGCTCCAGGGCAGGCGGTGCACCTGGTTCGCCTCCGCGACGAGGGCCAGGTCACCATCATCGCTGCCATAGAAGCGTGCCGGCGGGTAGCCGCCCATGATGCATTGCAACAGCACGCCCCTGGCCAGTTGCAGGCGGCGCCCGGAAAGGAACCCCTCCCCCGTCATCACCTTGCCCCGCATCACTCCGTTCAGGTCCGGGGTAACGCACTCGATCTCTTCAACGCCAGCCAGGCGCTCGGCGAGCGGGCTGCGGATTTTGGTAGTCATGATTGTTGTCCTTGTACACGACGGCCGCTCCATAGTGCGGTCTGTACAAAATACGCATCGGGCGTTCGGAATATCAAGCAGCAGCAAGGACGATTTCCAAAGGCAGGAAATGAGGATGGGGCGCAATGCGCCCCATCCTCATTTCAGTACCACGACTTGCGCTCCGGCAGCCTCCTCAACCTGCCAGGATGAAGTCACTCAGGGTCACGCTGTTGGCATCCGCCACCCCCACCAGGGTGATGCTGTTGGCGCCGACGAGATTGACCTGGGTGCCGCCCGCCACGGCGACGATGCTCGCGTTGGCCGCGAAGTTGGCCGCGGTGACCCCCAGGTTCTCGAGGTTCAGCCGGTCCTGGCCGAGGGTGAAGTCGGCGATGGTGTCCTGGCCGAAGCCCGCGCCGAACACGAAGATGTCGTTGCCGGCGCCACCGATCAGGAAGTCATTGCCGCCCATGCCGAACAGCGCGTCGTGGCCGGCACCGCCCACGATGGTGTTGTCCAGGGCGTTGCCCATACCCACATCGAAGTTGCCGGCGCCGCCGAAGAACATCTGCTCGAGGTTCGCCCCAAGCTCGAAGACCGACAGCGAGGTCGACACCGAGTCGATACCGGCGCCCGCCAGCTCGAGCACTACATCCGCGACTTCGGTCATTTCGTAGATATCGTTGCCCAGGCCACCGGCCATGACGTCGAACCCGGCGCCACCGATCAGCACGTCACTGCCCGCACCACCGACGATGGTGTTGTTCAGCTCGTTGCCGATGCCGGTGAAGTTGCCGCTGCCGCCGAAGAACAGCCCTTCGACGTTGGCGCCCAGGGTGTAGCTGGCCAGCGAGGTCGACACCGTGTCATGGCCCTCGCCGGCCAGTTCGTTCACCCCATCCCCGACGTCGGTGACTTCGAAGATGTCGTTGCCCAGGCCGCCGCGCAGGGTGTCGGCACCGGCGCCGCCGATCAGCACGTCATTGCCGCTGCCACCGACCATCACGTTGTCCAGGGCGTTGCCGATACCGGTGAAGTTGGCGCTGCCGTCGAAGATCAGGTTCTCGATGTTGGCACCCAGGGTATGGCTGGCCAAGGTGGTCACCAGCCAGTCCACACCGCCGCTGGCGGCTTCGCTGACCACATCCCCGAGGTTGTCGACGTTATAGGCGTCGTTGCCCTGGCCGCCGGCCATCATGTCGGCCCCGACACCACCCACCAGCACATCATTGCCGGCGCCACCGACGATGACGTTGTCCAGCACATTGCCGAAGCCGACGAAGTCGCCGCTGCCACCGAAGAACAGGCCCTCGACATTGGCGCCCAAGGTGTAGCTGTTCAGCGAGGTGGACACCGTGTCATGGCCTACGCCGAGGAGTTCGACAACAACGTCGCCGGCGTCGGTGACTTCATAGACATCGTTGCCGACGAGGCCGACCATGGTATCCGCACCAGGTCCGCCGATCAGCAGATCGTCGCCGACCTCGCCTTGCAGCGTATCGTCGCCCAGGCCACCGAGCAGCGTGTCGTTGCCGTCACCGCCCAGGATCATGTCGCCACCAATGGTGCCGACCAGGATATCCGCGCCGGGGGTCCCGAGGATCAGCGCCCCCACCACCGCCGTTGCCGCCGACGTCCGCGTTTCCGCGCCACCGAGGTCATCCGTGAAGCTCGCCACGACCCGCAGCTGCTGGCCGACCTGCGTCGCCGTCGGCGTGAAGCCACGGTTGGTCGCCCCGGCGATGTTGGTGAAGGTGGCCCCATCGCTCGACGACTGCCACTGGAAGTTGAAGATCGAGGTGGTGAGTCCATCCGGATCATCGATGGTACCCGGCCCGACTATCAGGCCTTGGCCCTGGGTCGGGCTAATGTCGCTGATGGCCGGCTCGCCTGTGGCAGCATCCTGGGCCGGCGTGGCCGACACCAGCGCGGTCGGTGCCGAGAACGCGGTTTCCACCACGCCCTGGGCATCCCTGTAGATCGCCTTGGCACGCAGGGTCTGGCCGGCGAGATCGGCTGTCACTCTGAACGTTTCGCCAGTCGCCACCTGATCCGCAGCCGCGACATCGATCTGGATAATGTCCCGGAACAGGCCATCGCCATTATCCACCTGCCAGGAGTAGGCCACCGGGCCGCTGACCGCTCCGCCAGGGTTGTCCGCATCCGTGACGCCGGCGATGGACGCCTTCATCAGGGTACCGACCTCAGGCGTCGCATCGTTCACCGTCACCAGCCCTTCCGGAGCCGAATTGCTGGTGGGAACCAGGCTCAGGGTCTGGTCGGCGAACTGCAGGCGCTCAATGCCGGTCAGTCGGTCGACACCATCCCGTCCGACTTCCACATCAGTCACGGTGACGATGTCGTCACTGAAGTCGAGCGTGGTGCCGTTGTTGTCGATGCTGACAGTGTAATCGGCGGCATTGCCGGTAAATCCGACGGTGTCCAGGCCGGAGCCCGTACCCGGTAGGATCTCGCGCACGATGACCAGTTGCCCCGGGTTGAAGACACCCGTCGTCATGAAGGGCAAGAGTGCCGTCAAGCTGTTGAAGCTGGCGATTTCCGGCCCGCTGCCATCCAGGTTCTGGCGAACGCTGATGCGCACGTTCAACCACTTGTCGCCATCGATCAGGTCATCGCCGCCACCACCCTCGATGAGATCACCGCCATTGCCACCGAGGATGACATTACCGGCACCAAACCTGTCGTCGGCGTTGCCGGAGATACCATCCGGGCCGTCACCGACAGAGCCGATGAACGACCGCAGGCTGCTGATCAGGTCGAAGTTGGTCAGCACGCTGCCGGTGAAGCCGGAGACGGAAATGCCCGCTGCGTCGATATCATCGCCACGCAGGACATCGCCGAATGCCGACCCCGACAGGCCTTCGGTGGATTCGAAGCGAGCCAGTACCGACGCCGCGGAGGCTCCGAGCGGGGCTTCATTGAAGGCGCGGAAGCGCATATCGATATTCACGCCGCCCGGGTCATCCTTGAACGCCGCCCAGTCGAAGCCGGAGCCGCCGATATAGCGGTCCGTCGGGCCGCCATTGCCGACCATGATGTCGTCGCCGCCCTCGCCTTCCATCCGGTCGATGGTGCCCTGCCCGATGAACACATCATTGCCGACTATGGCGTCCAGCCCGCGGGCGTCGAAGTTCTCGCCGGCACTGCCGTCGGCCATGCCGTGCTCGAGCCAGTCGTCGCCTTCGTTACCGAATACCATTTCATTCGGCCGCACGCCCAGGATGAAGTCATCACCCGGGCCACCGAAGCTCTCGGACTCGTCCTCGCCGGTGATGATGAAGTCCTTGCCGAAGCCACCGAGCATCAGGTTGATGCCATTGCCTGCATGGATCACGTCATTGCCGTCGCCACCCTGCAGGTTATCGTCGCCTCCCTGGTCCGTGATGATGTCGTCGCCTGCGCCACCGAGGATCATGTCGACGCCGTCGCCACCCTCCAGCCTGTCATTGCCGGCATCGCCATACAGCGTATCGTCGCCGATGCTGGAGATGAGGATGTCATTGAACTCGGTGCCACCCAGGACAACATGGTCTTCGCCGGTGTAGCGCAGGTAGTTGGGATCGAAAGCCAGCGTCGCCGGGTCATCGCGAATCACCAGCGGGCGCAGGGCACTGCCGCCTTGTGGGTCGGCATTGCCGAACAGGCCATCGACGCCGGCCACATCATCGGGCGTCCCCTGGACACCATCCAGGCCGGCATCGTTCAGGCCGGTGTGCTGCACCAGCGGATTGGCCTCGAGGATGAAGGCTGGTGTCGAGAACACGTCACCCGGCAAGTGCGTGGCATTGGTGTTGGCCATGATCAGCTTGGCGAACGAGTTGTTCTCCAGCTCGGTGAGGAAGTTCAGCCCCGCCGTGCGTTCCAGGTAGTAGAAGCGGTCGCCGTTCTGCAGCTTCTCCATCTGGTTTTCGAACACGTAGTTGAAGGTCGAACCCAGCAGGCCACCGAAGGGCATCTGCCGCTCGGCCAGGCCGCCGACCCAGAGGTCGATATCGTCGACGCCGGTGGTCGCCGCCGGGCCGTTCAGGAACTCGAGCCGGTCGGCCGCCACCACCCCATCAAAGTTCTGATCCGTGCCGAAGACCAGCTCCATGGCCGCTATGCGCTTGTCGGCCAGCGTCGTCGCACTGGCGACGGTCCCGTGAGTAGCGTAGGCAGCGATGAAATTCACGATCGCCGACTCGTGCCGCAAGTTCATCGCGAAGTCGACCCAGCTCGCATAGGGCTTGAGCTGGGCGTCGCCGGTGGCGGTGTAGAACTCCCTGCGTGCCGCGTTCAGCGACGGAACACCGGTATCACGGGCGCGGCTGAGGTTGACGGTCGGCAGGTCGAGCGGCAGGCCGAGGAGGTTGTTGCGCAGCGCCTCGGTCACGTGGTTGTCGATCTCGTTGCCCTGCTGCCGGGTCACGCCGCGCACGATGGCGCCGGCCGCCTGCTCAGCGGTGAGGGTGCCGTTGGCATCGAACGCCAGCGGGTTGAGGAACGCCTGCACCAGGCCGATCTCGCTGGAGGCGAAGTTGGGGTCGAGCCGGTCGACGGTGTCGAGCAGCATCGAGTGCCCGAAGCGGTACACCGCGTGAGCGAACTCGGCGACAATCGCCGCGTCGATCGTGGAGTCGTAGCCCTGGCCTTCGGTCAGGAACACGTCCACCTGCGGCTGGACCTTGCGGGCGAACTCTTCGAACACCAAGTGCTGGTACTGCATCTCGGTGCCGAAGCGCGCCGCCTGGAACAGGCGCTCGCCATTCCACTGCAGGGTATCGATTTCCCCTTGGGTGGTGGGCAGGGTCGCAATCGGCGTCCGCAGCCACTGGTTGACGAAGGCGACGTCATTGCTGGCGAGCACCACATCCTTGATGTGCGTGACCAGGCGATTGTGCTCGGCGTGGAACACATGGTGCACGGCGGTCAGGGCGATGTTCTCGTTGACCCGGCCGTCGCCGGCCATGAAGTGCTCGGCCAGCAGCTCGTCGTCGTAGGTGGTACCCAGGCCATCGTCGACACCGGCAATGAGGTCGGCATCGGCCGTCAGCGGAACGCCGAAGGCACTGAAGGGGTTGGCGCTGTGGGCAATGTCGGCGAGGAACATATGGCCGGTGCGCAGGGCGCCGACGGCGGCAGGGCTGATCGGCACAGCCGGGTCGCCTTCCACCAGCACATCGTCCGCCGTGTTGGGCAGACCATCGGGGCCGAGGTCGACCACCAGCTGGGCGAAGCCATTCGCGCCGGGGATGAACTTGCCGTAGGGATCGACTGCCACCAGCGGCACGTTGAGGGCGTCGAAGTCGCTGAGGTCGATGCCCAGGAGGTCACGTGCCTGCGCCTTGACCACGCCCCAGGTGGCCATCCCGCCGAGTTCTATGTCGTTGCCGTTGCCGAAGATGCCGTCCACCAGGTCCCTGTTGGTGATCAGCCGGCCTGTCGCAATCGGTACGCCCCCAACCAGCTCATAGGCACGCAGGAAGACCTGGTGCGCCGGATGCGAGGTGTAGGTCTGGTTCTGGTCGACGAAAGGCGTCGTCTGGTTGTTCTGCGTATGCACGTCATCGGCGGTCCCCAGGATGCCATCGACGCCCGGCAGGACCTGGGTATTGACGGCACGGGTGACCATCATGAACTGCAGGGCCGGGTTGGTCAGTTCGTCGCCGGTTCCGGCAATGCCGTCCGGCCCATGGGTGATCAGCGGATCGTCCGGCTGCAGGGGAACGAAGACCGTGCCGTTCTCGCCCTTCTGCACCAGGTCCAGGCCGTGGTCGAAGAACTGCCCGAAGAAGGTGAACCAGGCGTTGAACGGTGCCGACAGCCCCTCGTCAGGCGTGGTGTTGGGGATGGTCAGGGTCTGGCCACGCGGGATGACGACCCCGCCGAGGTCGAGGATGATCGGCGTGCCATCGGCATTGAAGAGCGGAGCACCAGTGACCGGATCTACGGCCTGGGTGCCCAGCCCCGCTTCGAGGAAAGCCTGCACCGCCGACGGGTTGGTGATGGTCTGGTCGACGATCAGGTTGGAGATGATCCGCGGATCGGAATCGACCACGTTGCCATCCACAGGTCCGGTGGTGGCGAAGTTGGTGTTGGTGATGCCGTTGAACGGCGCTTCGTCCAGGTCATTGCGGAACTGCTGGTCCACCAGCAGCGGGAAGTCCTGGTCCGCTGCACCGAAATTGGTCTGCCCCACGACCAGGTTGTTCAATGAGCCGTCCACAGTGCGTATGCCGAAGGGCACCCGCGAGTTGGGCAGCAGGGACAGCAGGTCCGCACCGGCCGCATGCTGTTCCGAGATCAGGATCTGGTCGAGGATGAACTGCAGGTCGCTGCGGATAAGGTGCAGGCCGTTACCCGGGCTGACAGTGGGGCTCTCGGCGGGAATCGGCGCCGGCGGGGCCACGACTATGACGCCGGTGACCGGCGTGGTCGCTGCCGAGAACACGTTTTCCAGCGTCCCGTTGGCGTCCTGGTAGACCGCTCTGACCCTCAGCGCCAGCCCATCGAGATCGGGCGTAACGCGGAAGGTAGTGCCGTGGACCGTCGCCGGGTTGTTGGCACCCTCAGCACGGACGTCCTCGAAAATGCCCGTGCCGGCGATCCGTTCCACCTGCCAGACGAAGCTGATGGGGCCAGTGATCGCACCAGTCCCCGGATTGTCGGCATCGGTAATGTCCGCCGCCGAAACCGTCAGCACCTGGTTGACCGCCGGCGCAGTGTCATCGATCGTCAGCAGGCCAACCGGCTCGGCGTTGAGACCGGCCACCAGCACCATGGTCTGGTCAGCGAACTGCAGCCGCTCGATATTGACCACGCGGTCCGTACCGTCGGGTCCCGCCACCACAACGCCATCGACATCCACCACCAAGTGCTCGACCGTGGTAACGCCGGTGACCGCATCGGTGGTCACGTTGTAGTTGGCCAGGACATCGGAGAACACCGCCGTGTCGAAGGAGGCAACGGCGGCCGTATTGATTTCACGGACGATGCTGAGCTGGCTGGGCGTGATTTCGCCGGACAGCATGAAGGGGATGAGCTCGGTCAGGCTATCGACGGTGGTGATGACCGGTTGCCCCGGCTGCGGCACGTGGCCGGTCACCGCGATGCGAACGTTGAGGAAGCGCTCGCCGTCCAATAGGTCATCGCCACCACGGCCTTCCATGATGTCGCTGCCACCACCACCGAGGATGATGTTGCCGGCTGCGAACGACGTCACCACGGGTACTGCATCGGTACCCAGCATCTGGTTGAGGAAGTCCTGCAGGCCGGTGATGCGGGCGATGCCCGCGGCGTTGAGTCCACCGTTCAACGCGCCGGGTACGTTGATTTCCGCCGCGTCGGCGTGATCGCCGCGCAGCACATCAGCGAATTGCGAGCCGGTCAGGCCTTCGACGAAGGCGAAGCGGTCGAGTATCCCCTGGTTCGAGGGCGCCACCGGCGGCTCGATAAGGTCGTTGACCAGCAGGTCGGCAGAGACGCCGAGAGGATCGTTGTCATAGCTGGCCCAGTCGAAGCCGCCACCGCCATTGAAGTGATCCTCGCCGTCGGACAAGACCATGATGTCGTCGCCGCCTTCGCCGTCGGCCTCGTCGAAGCCGCCACCGGTGATGATGACGTCATGGCCTTGCACGGTGCTGGCTTCCAGCGGGTCGAAGTTGTCACCGCCGGCGCCGTCCGAGGTACCTATCTCGATCCAGTCATCGCCTTCGTTACCCAAGGTCTGCAGGTTCATCTGGGAACCGAGGATGAAGTCGTTGCCCTGTCCGCCGAAGGTCTCGGTAATGTCTTCGCCGGTGATGATGAAGTCGCTGCCGTCACCGCCGAGAATCAGGTTTTCGCCGTTGCCGCCGTGGATGACGTCGTCGCCGGCATTGCCCTTGAGGACGTCGTCGCCACCCAAGTCGGTGATGATGTCATTACCGTCGCCACCTTCGATATTGTCGACGCCATCGCCGCCTTCCAGCCGGTCGTTGCCGGCGTCACCCCAAATGGTGTCGTCGCCGATGCTGGCGATGAGGGTGTCGTCGAGTTCGTTCCCACCGAGCACCACGTGGTCCTCGCCGGTGTAGCGCAGGTAGTTGGTGTCGGCGCCGGGCGTCGCGGGGTTGTCGCGGATCACCAGCGGGATCAGGGCGCTGCCGCCCAGCGGATCGGAATTGCCGGCAATCCCATCGGCACCGATTACATCGTCAAGCGTGCCCTGGATACCATCCGCGCCGGCGTCGTCCAGGCCAGTGTGCTGCACCACGGGGTTGGATTCGAGCATGAAGGCCGGGGTCGAGAAGATGTCCGCCGGCAGGTGCCGCACGTCAGTGTTGAGCATCACCAGCTTGGCGAAGGAGTTGTTCTCCATCTCGGTGAGGAAGTTCAGCCCCGCCAGCCGGGCCAGGTAGTAGAGGCGATCGCCGTTCTGCAGCGCCTCCAGTTGGGTCTCGAAGACGAAGTTGAAGGTGGAGCCGAGCAGGCCGCCGAAGGGCATCTGCTTCTCGGCCAGGCCGCCGATCCAGAAGTCGACAGTATCAAGACCGGTGGTGGTGACACCATTGGCCCCACTGACCCAGGCGCCCGTGCTGTTCAGGAAATCCAGGCGGTCGGCGGCCACCAGGCCGTCACCGTTCTGATCGGTGCCCAATACCAGTTCCATGGCCGCCAGGCGTTTGGCGGCCAGCGTCGTGGCCCCGGTGATACTCGCGTGGGCACCATAGGCCGCGATGAAGTTGATCAGGGACGTCTCATGCTTGAGGTTACCCATGAATTCGACCCAGCTGGCATAGGGCTTCAGCTGGTTGTCGCCAGTCATCTGGTAGAACTCGCGACGTGCTGCGTTCAGGGAAGGCACCCCGGTGTCGCGGCCGCGACTCAAGTTAAGGGCCGGCAGGTCCAGGGGCAGCCCGAGCAAGTTGTTGCGTACCGCCTCGGTGACGAACTCGTCGATCTCATTGCCCTGCTGGCGGGTCACGCCCCGGACTATGAGGCCGGCGGCCTGATCCGCGGTGACGGTCACGCCACCGACATTGTTGAATGCCAGTGGATTGAGGAAGGCGGCGATCAGGCCGATCTCGTTCGAGCCGAAGTCAGGATCCAGGCGATCGATGGACTCGACCAGCATCGAGTGACCGAAGCGGAACACCACGCTGGCGAACTCGTTAAGTATCGCCGGGTTGATGGTCGCATCGAATCCATCCGGCGCGAGGAAGGCATCCACTTGCGGCTGCACCTTGCGCGCGAACTCCTCGAACACCAGGTGCTGGTACTGCATTTCGGTGCCGAACTTGGCGGCCTGGAACAGGCGTTCGCCGTTCCATTGCAGGGCAGCAATCTCCGCCGGCGTGACCGGGAAGGTGGCCGGCGCGGTGCCCGGCATCAGCCACGGGGTGAGGAAGGCCAGGTCGTTGGACGCCAGGATCACCGACTTGGTGTGATCCACCAGGCGGTTGTGCTCGGAATGGAACACGTGGTGCACGGCGGTCAGGCCGATATTCTCGTTGACCCGACCATCACCGGCCATGAAGTGCTGACCCAGCAGTTCGTCGTCATAGGTCCCCGCGATGCCATCATCGACACCGGCGACCCCATCGGCGTCCGCGAGCTTCAGTGCCCCGGTCACGCTGTCGAAGGGATTGGCACTATGGGCGATATCGACGAGGAAAGCGTGCCCGGTGCGCACCGCGCCGGCCAGACTGATGGGCGCTGCCGGGTTGCCCTCGACCAGGACGTCATCGGCGGTGCCGGCGACGTCATCGAACCCCCTCATCACCACCTGCGGGAAGCCGTTCGGGCCCCTGATGAAATTGCCATAGAGGTCGGTGGCGAGCAGCGGGAGATTGCCCACATCGGCATCGGTCAGGTTTATCCCCAGCAGGTCGCGGGCCTGGGCCTTGACCACTGCCCAGGTGGACATGCCGCCGAGTTCCACGTCGTCCGCGGTGCCGAACACGCCATCGGCGCCCAGATTGCGGTTGGTGATCAGCTTGCCGGTGGCCTCCGGCCGGCCGGCCGCATTCAGCTCATAGGCGCGCAGGAACACCTGGTGCGAGGGGTGCGAAGTATAGGTCTGGTTCTGGTCGACGAAGGGTGAGGTGGTGTTCAGGTGCCGGTGCACATCGTCGGCGGTGTTCAGGACCCCGTCGGCACCCGCCCCCACTGCAATGTTGTCGGCCCGGGTGAGGACCATGAAATTGCTCGTTCCGCCCGGCACGAACAAGGGGTCATCCGGCTGCAACGGAATGAAAACGGTACCGTTGTTGGCCTTCTGGATAAGGTCCAGGCCATGGTCGAAGAACTGGCCGAAGAAGGTGAACCAGGTGTTGAACGGCGCCGACAGCCCTTCGTCCGGGGTGGTGTTCGGGATGCCCAGGAGCGTCCCGGCGGGAATCGGTGCATTGTTCAGGTCCAGCAAGGTACCGATGGCGAACGGCAACCCTGTCGCCGGATCGATTTGGGTGCCATCGGCGAGGGCCCCTTGTCCGGCATCGACGAACGCCTGGACCGCCGCCGGGTTGTTGCTGGTCTGGTCGGCGATCAGGTTGGAGATAATCCGCGGATCGGCGTCCACCACATTGCCGGCTACCGGGCCGGTAGTGGCGAAGTTGGTATTGGTCAGCTCGCCGCCGGGTGCCGGACCGTTCAGGTCGAAGATGTCGCCATCCAGGTCATTGCGGAACGACTGTTCGAGCAACAGTGGAAAGAGTTGATCGGCCGCGCCGAACCCAGCTTGGCCGAAGATCAGATTGTTGAATCTTCCGTCGACGGTCCTGAGGCCAAAGGGCACCTGGCTGTTGGGCAACAGGGCGGAGAGGTCCTTGCCCGCCGCGTTGGCTTCAGCGATGAGAATCTGCTGAAGGATGAACTCGAGGTCAGATTGAATGAAGTTGGCCATTTATATGTCCTCAGTTCCGACAGCAAAAAGTCAGGCTGAATCACGCCCACGCGGGAGCGATTCCACGTTTGCAACGAAGAAGTCGAAGAAAAGTCCGAATCGAATCCGCGAACGGAAGCACCGAGCCCTTATGAGGGCTCAGGTATCAGAGGAATGATTCGGATCAGTGACGCGCCGCGCCCAAGTTGGCGGCGGTCACATGCACACGGTAGGCGGCCCGTGGAACCGGCCCGAAATACGTGTGCTAATCGGTGGACACTCCAGCATGCAATGCCGCGACCACTCGATATCCATGATGACGTCCTCCCCAAGCAGATAAAACTGCCAAAGGCTGCAACGTCCCGTCCTGGATGCAGTCTGCCGAGAAATAGCAATTTCTCATTCCTGAATAAAGTTCCGTGCCCAGACACTGTCAAGAATACGTCGCAACATGTTTCAAAATGTAAAAACACCATAAGTATTTGAATTTAAATAAAATATTTAAACAAGCAACCCCAGGACCGCTTAAACATGCGGTAATACTGTCACGACCACCCTGTAGCGCCACTCCCCACCACACTGAAAGCCCCGTTCCAGAGCGGCTACAGCGATATTTCCACTTATCAGCCGAATACAACCGTTGATTCGACTGAGGAATTCGGGCATTTCGGAGGCATCTTTCTTGCTAGGCAAAGCAGCAACCGAGGCGGTGACCCTGACAGGGCACCGCCTCGGTTGCAGATCGGCATGGAAGCCTGGATTAAAGATGTGCAAGCGGTGGGGATGGATTTCTCCCGCCATGGAAAACGGGGTGAAGTGCCAGGCACTTCACCCCGTCGGACCCCCTCGATGAATCAGCTTGCCAGGATGAAATCACTCAGGTTGACGCTGTTGGCATCAGCCACCCCCACCAGGGTGATGCTGTTGGCGCCGACGAGGTTGACCTGAGTGCTGTCCCCCAGGTCGACGATGCTCGCGTTGGCCGCGAAGTTGGCCGCGGTGATCCCCAGGTTCTCGAGGTTCAGCCGGTCCTGGCCGAGGGTGAAGTCGGCGATGGTGTCCTGGCC
>NZ_SSON01000078.1:202474-329496 GCF_029871245.1 Pseudomonas sp. BN102
GCCCTGGCCGCCGGCCATCATGTCGGCCCCGACACCACCCACCAGCACATCATTGCCGGCGCCGCCGACGATGACGTTGTCCAGCGCATTGCCGAAGCCGACGAAGTTGCCGCTGCCACCGAAGAACAGGCCCTCGACATTGGCGCCCAGGGTGTAGCTGTTCAGCGAGGTGGATACCGTGTCGTGGCCTCCACCGACTGACTCGAGAACCAAGTCGCCGGCGTCGGTGACTTCATAGACATCATTGCCGACACCGCCGACCATGGTATCGGCCCCGGGCCCTCCTATCAGCACATCATCGCCGGCGTCACCGTTCAGGGCGTCATCGCCCAGGCCACCGGACAGCACGTCATTACCGTCACCACCATTGATCAAGTCGGCGCCGATGGTGCCCACCAGGTTATCGGCAGCGGCCGTGCCATTGATCAGCGCACCGACGACCGACGTAGCAGTCGAGGTTAGCGATTCAAGGGTGCCGCCATCATCCGTGAAGCTGGCCACTACCCGCAGGGTATGACCAACTTGCGCCGCCGTCGGGGTAAAGCCGGGCTGCGTCGCCCCGGCGATATCGGTGAAACCGGTCGGGCTCGCCGCATCGCTGGCCTGCCACTGATAGGTGAAGACCGTATTGGTGAGGCCATCCGGATCCGAGATGCTGCCACGCGAGGCGATCAGCCCCAGGCTCTGGGTCGGCGAGACATCACTGATGGCCGGGGTTCCCGTCGGCGCATCGTTGGCCGTCGGCACGACGGGCGGCGTGACATTGGAGAACACGGTTTCCAGCACACCGTGGGCATCCCTGTAGATCGCCTTGACCCGCAGGGCAAGGCCCAGCTGATCCGCCGTGAGGCGGAAGGTCTTGCCGCTGGCCCGGGCCAGCTCACCGGCCGCGAAGGTGGTGATGTCCTGGAACACCCCCGAACCCGCGGCGGTTTCGGCCTGCCAGTAATAGGTCACCGCTCCGGTCACGCTGCCACCGGGATTGTCGGCATCGCTGACGCCGTCGATGAAGGCCTCCATCAGCGCCCCGACATCCGGGGTGCTGTCGTTGACGGTCACCACCCCGGTCGGGGATGCGTTACGGCCGGTCACCAGGAGCTGGCTGCTATCGGAGAACTCCAGTTGCTCGATACCGGTCAGGGTGTCCACGCCTTCGGAGCCGACATTGTCGGTGACGGTCACGATGTCATCGTGCTGGTCGGCCGTGCCGCGATCGTTGATGGTCACGGCGTAGTCGCTGGCAAGGCCGCTGAACACCGCGCTGTCGATCGAGTCGTCGCCCTGCACGATTTCTCTGACGGCCACCAGCATCCCGGCGTTGTAGCGGCCCGAGACCACGGACTGCACCAGGGTGGTCATGCTGTTGGCGCTGTCGATCTCGGTGGTCGGATCGAGGGGGTTGGTGCGCACGCTGATGCGGACGTTGAGCCACTTGTCGCCGTCGATCAGGTCGTTGCCTTCACGGCCTTCGATGATGTCGCTGCCGCTGCCGCCGAAGATGATGTTGCCACCATCGAAGAAGCTCACGGCGGGCGTTGCGACAGTCCCGAGCACTTCGTTCAGGTAGGCCTGCAAGCCATTGATCAGCGCGAAATTGGTCAGCACGCTGCCCTTGGCGCCTGCCGTCGGCAGGGTGAGCGGGCTCGAGTTGTCGCCGCGCAGCACATCACCGAAGGCCGAACCGGAAATCCCCTCGACGAAGTCCATGCGGGTCAGCACCGAGGCGCCCGAGCCCGGCATCGCCGGCTGGTCGAAGAAGCGGCCATCGATGTCGACGGTGACGCCCGTCGTGTCGTTCTTGAAGCTCGCCCAGTCATAGCCGGAGCCACCGACATAGCGGTCACCCATGCCCGTGCTGCCGACCATGATGTCGTCACCGCCCTCGGCGTTGAACTTGTCGTTTTCGCCGCTGCCGATGTAGATGTCGTTGCCGGCGATCGGGTCGTTACCGGCAGGATCGAAGTTGTCGCCGGGCGCGCCGTCGGACGTGCCGGCCTCGATCCAGTCGTCACCCTCGTTGCCCATGTCCTGTTCGTTGGCCTTGGAGCCCAAGATGAAGTCGTTGCCCTGCCCGCCGAAGGCTTCGCTGGCATCTTCACCGGTGATGATGAAGTCGTTGCCGAAGCCACCGAGGATCAGGTTGACGCCATTGCCGCCCTGGATCACGTCGTTGCCGTTGTCACCCTTGATGTTGTCGTCGCCACCCACGTCCGTGATGATGTCGTCGCCGTCGCCACCATTGATGAAATCGTTGCCGTAGCCGCCATCCAGGCGGTCGTTGCCACCGTCACCGTAAAGGGTGTCGTCACCTTCGCTGGAACGCAGGATGTCGTTGTTCGCCGAACCACCCAGCACCACGTGCTCCACGCCGGAATAGCGCAGGTAATTGGTGTCGGCCCCCACCGTCGCCGGGTTGTCGCGGCTCACCTCCGGCAGCAAGGGGTTGGCGCCCAGCGGGTCGGAGTTGCCGTCGATGCCGTCCACGCCGACCACGTCATCCAGGGTGCCCTGGATGCCATCCACGCCCGCATCGTTCAGCCCGGTGTGCTGCGCCAGCGGGTTGACTTCCAGGGTAAAGGCCGGCGACGAGAACACGATGGCCGGCAGGTGGGTCGCACTGGAGTTGGCCATGATCAGCTTGGCGAAGGAGTTACCCTCCAGCTCGGCGTTGAAGTTCATGCCGGCGGTGCGTTCCAGGTAATAGAAGCGGTCGCCGTCCTGGAGTTTCTCCAACTGGTTCTCGAACACGAAATTGAAGGTGGAGCCCAGCATGCCGCCGAAGGGGGTGACCTTCTCGGCCAGGCCGCCGATCCAGAAGTCCACCGTGTCCAGGCCGGTGGTGGCCGCCGAGCCGTTGAGGAAGGCCAGCCGGTCGGCGGGCGCGCCGACTCCGCCGAGGACGATGGCGGTTGCCGCCGCGCGCTTGTCGACCAGGGTCGTGGCCGCGGTGATGCTGGCATGGGTGCCATAGGCCGCGATGAAGTTGATCAGCGACTCCGCATGCTTGAGGTGCATCGCGAAATCGGCCCAGCTGGTGTACGGCTTGAGGTTGCTGTCGCCGGTGGCTTCGAAGAACTGCGCACGGGCGTGGTTAAGGGACGGAACCCCGGTATCACGGCCCCGGGCGATATTCAGCGCCGGCAGGTCGAGCGGCAGGCCCACCAGGTTGTTGCGCAGCGCCTCGGTGACGAACTCGTCGATCTGGTTGCCGACCTCGCGGGTCACACCGCGAACGATGGCGCCGGTAGCGTCCTCGGGCGTCAGGCCGCTGGCCTCGTAGGCCAGGGGGTTGAGGAAGGCCTGGATCAAGCCGAGCTGTTGATTGCCCGCGGCAGCCGGATCGGCATCGCCAACGACGTTGAAGTTGGCGTCGAAACGATCGACCGTCTCGGTCAGCATCGAGTGGCCGAAACGGTAAACCGTGTGGGCGAACTCGGCGACGATCGAGGGATCGAGGTCGACGTCATAGACCTGGGTCGGCGCGAAGAAGGGGTCGATGTTCGGCTGGATGGTCCGCGCGAACTCCTCGAACACCAGGTGCTGGTACTGCATCTCGGTGCCGAACTTGGCCACCTGGAACAGGCGTTCGCCGTTCCATTGCAGGGCCGCGATTTCGGCAGGCGCGGTCGGGAAGCTGGTGACCGGGGTCAGCAGCCACTCGTTGAGGAAGCCCACATCATTGCTCGCCAGCGCCGTGTCCTTGGTCTGCTGCAGCAGGCGGTTGTGCTCGGAGTGGAAGATCGCGTGGACCGCGGTCAGCCCGATGTTTTCGTTGACCCGGCCGTCGCCGGCCATGTAGTGCGCATCCAGCAGTTCATTGTCGTAGGTGCCCGGTGCAGGCGTACCGCCTACGACAAGGTCCGCATCGGGCAGGAGTGCCAGGCCGGTCTGACTGTCCACCGGAACGGCGGTGTGCGCGATATCGATGAGGAACTGGTGACCGGTACGCACGGCATCGGTCAGGTCGATCGGCGCGGCGCGGTTGCCTTCCACCAGCACATCGTCAGCGGTGCCGGGCAGGCCGTCCGGGCCCACCATCACCACCTGCGGCATGCCACCGGGCCCCTTGATGAAGTTGCCGTAGGCGTCGGTTGCCAGCAGCGGGACGTTGTCGAAATCGGCATCGGTCAGGTTGATCCCGAGGATATCCCGGGCCTGGGCCTTGAGCACCTTCCAGGTGGCCATGCCGCCGATCTCCACGTCGTCCGCGGTGCCGAAGATCCCATCCGCGCCGAGGTTGCGGTTGGTGATCAGGCCACCGGTCGCCACCGGATCGCCGGCGGCGTCGAGCGTATAGGCACGCAGGAACACCTGGTGCGATGGATGCGAACTGTAGGTCTGGTTCTGGTCGACGAAGGGCGAGGTGGTGTTCTGCGATTCCCGCGTATCGTCTGCGGTACCGAGAATGCCATCTGCCCCGGGACCGGCGAATTGAGTGGCCCTGGTCAGGACCATGAAGTTGGTCGGGCTACCGGGAACGAAGCGCGGATCATCGGGGTTGAGCGGCATGAATACCGTGCCATTACCGCCTTTGGTGACCAGGTCCAGGCCGTGGTCGAAGAACTGCCCGAAGAAGGTCATCCAGGCGTTGAAGGGCGCCGACAGGCCGGCATCCGGCATTTCGTTGGCAAAGAAGAAGGTCTGGAAGGTCGAACCGTCGGTGCGGGTTCCGGTAACCACCTGCACACCGTCCTTCAGGACATCGTCGGCCGTGCCGAGAACACCGTCCAGGCCGGGATCGAACGCCGTCGCGAGCGCCGCCGGGTTATTGGCGGTCTGGTCGACGATCAGGTTGGAGATGGTGCGCGGCTGCGAGTCGACCACATCGACGGCCGAATCATAGGTGGTACCTGCTTCTGCAGGGCGGAACTCGCCCGGTAGCAACCGCGGGAAGAGGTTGTCGGCCGCACCGAACTGACTCTGGTCGATGCCGGAGAAGTTCACCAGGTTGTTGAACTCACCGGTCACCGTGCGCAGGCCGACCGAGGCGCGCACGTTCGGCACCAGCGACAGCAGGTCGGCACCCGCGGCATGGGCCTCGGCGATGCGGATCTGGTCGAGAATGAAGTTCAGGTCCGAACGCACCAACTGTATGCCCGGCCCGCTTTGCGCGACCCCCGGCCCCGGATCGGGGACGAAGGTCGGCGGCGGCGTGAAGGGTGCCACGGCGTCGGTGGGTGCGGAGAACACCTGCTCGGTCAAGCCATTGGCGTCGGCATAGACCCCCTTGACCCGCAACACCAATCCAGCCACATCCGGGGTGATGCGAAAGCGGACGCCATTGGCGCTCTGGAAGGCCAAGTCGCCCGCCGGCGCGGCGATGATGTCCTCGAATATGCCCGAGCCTGCTACCCGCTCCACCTGCCAGACGAAGTTGACATCGGTGATGGTGCCGCCGGGATTATCGGCATCGGTCACGCCCGCGCTCGACACGGTGAGGAAATCGCCGACCTCCAGCGCCCCGCCATTGGTATCGGTGATGGTCAGCGCGCCCACCGGCTCGGCATTCAGGCCGGGGACCAGCACGATGGCGCCATCGGCGAACTGCACACGTTCGATGTTGGTCAGGCGGTCGGTGCCGTCACGCCCGACCACCAGGTCGGTCACGGTGAAGGAGCCATCGGCGTTGGCGGTGATGTCGTACTCGGAATTGAGACCGGAATAGTTCGCCGTGTCGAAGTCCGCGGTCCCGGTCAGCAATTCACGCACTGCGACCAGTTGGCCGGGGGTGAAGGTGTGGTTCAGCATTAGCGGGATGAGGTCGACCATGCTGTCGAAGCTGGCGATCTCGGCCCCGGTACCGTCGGCGTTGGCGCGTACGCTGATGCGGACATTCAGCGAGAGGTCACCGTCGATCAGGTCGTCGCCGCCGCGGCCTTCGATGATGTCGCTGCCACTGCCGCCGAGGATGATGTTGCCGGCGCCGAACTGATCGTCCGCCGTGCCGACTATTCCATCGGCGCCCGCTGCGGCGGTACTCAGGAATGCCCGGAGGCCGGTGATCAGGTCGAGGTTGGTCAGCACGTTGCCAGTGGCCGTGGTGCCGGCCAGGGCGGCGGCATCGGTGTCATCGCCGCGCAAGATGTCGGCGAAGGCCGAGCCGGAAAGCCCCTCCACTTCGGCGAAGCGGTCGAAGATCGAAGCCGGCGATTGCGCCACGGGGAAGGCCAGGTGGTCGCCCACCTCGCCAATGCCGAGGAAAGCCGCCAGGGCCAGGTCCACGGTGACGCCGATCCGGTCGTTCCTGTAGGTGACCCAGTCATAGCCGGACATGCCGTCCATCTTGTCCTGGGCATCGCTGCCGACGATGATGTCGTCGCCACCCTCGCCGATCATCTCGTCGAAGCCGCCGCCACCGATGAAAATGTCGTTGCCGATGACGTTGTCAGCCAGCAGGGGCGCGAAGTTGTCGCCGGGCGCGCCATCCTGCGTGCCCTTCTCGATCCAGTCGTCCCCCTCGTTGCCGGTAGGCGCCAGGCTGGTCTTGGCGCTATAGATGAAGTCGTCGCCCTGGCCGCCGAAGGTGGTGGAAACGTCTTCGATGGTGACGATGAAGTCCTTGCCATCGCCCCCCAGGATCAGGTTGCCGCCACCGGCAGCCATCATGTTGCCGACCACGATCACGTCGTTGCCGGCGCCACCCTCCATGCGGTTGTCGCCCCCGGCATCGGTGAGGATATCGTCGCCGGAGCCGCCCATCACGGTGTCGTTGCCGTAGCCACCTTCCAGTTCATCGTTGCCGTCATCACCATAGAGGGTGTCGTCGCCATCGCCGGAGATGATGATGTCGTTGCCGGCAGTGCCGCCGAGGACCACATGGTCCTCACCGGTGTAGCGCAGGTAGTTGGTGTCCGGGCCGACCGTATTGGGGTTGTCGCGAATCACCAGCGGGATGATCTCGACCGCGCCGATCGCGGCGCCGCCAGTAGGGTCAGCGTTGCCTGGCAGATCGTCGGCGGTACCGACGATGCCATCGGGACCGGCCACCACGCCCTGGTTGAACTGCCGGGTCGGGTCGACCTCAAGGGTCCAGGTCGGGGTGGAGAAGATCGCGTTCGGCAGGTGAAGGGCATCAGTGTTGTTCATCACCAGCTTGGCGAAGGAGTTGTTCTCCAGCTCGGCGCCGAAGTTCAAGCCTGCGGTACGTGACAGGTAGTAGAAGCGGTCACCGTTCTGCAGCGACTCCAATTGGGTCTCGAAGACGAAGTTGAAGGTGGAGCCGAGCATGCCGCCGAAGGGCATCTTCTCCTCCGCCAGGCCACCGATCCAGAAGTCGACCTGGTCCAGGCCGGTGATGGTCACGCCATCCGCGCCGCTGGCCCAGGCGCCGGTGCTGTTGAGGAAGTCCAGACGGTCGGCGGCTACCAGGCCGTCCGCGTTCTGATCGATCCCCAGCACCAGCTCCATGGCAGCCAGGCGTTTGGTAACCAGGGTCGCGGCGCCCGTGATGGAGGCATGCGTGCCATAGGCGGCGATGAAGTTGATCAGCGACTCCACGTGCTTCAGGTGGTCGGCGAAATCCACCCAGCTGGTGTAGGGCGTCAGCTGTTCATCGCCGGTCATCTGATAGAACTCGCGGCGCGCGGCGTTCAGCGAAGGCACGCCGGTATCACGGCCACGGGCGATGTTCAGCACCGCCAGGTCGAGTGGCAGCCCCACCAGGTTGTTGCGCAGGGCCTCGGTGATGAACTCGTCGATCTCGTTGCCGACCTGGCGAGTCAGCCCGCGGACGATGGCGCCAGCCGCTTGCTCCGGGGTCGGGCCGCTGACGGCGAAGGCCAGCGGGTTGAGGAAGGCAGAAATCAGGCCCATCTGCTGAGCGTTGGTCGGGTGCAGCGGGTCGGCGAAGACCGGATTGAAGTTGGGATCGAAGCGATCCACGGTCTCCAGCAGCATCGAGTGGCCGAAGCGGTAAACCGTATGGGCGAATTCGGCGACGATGGAAGGATCGATGGTGGTGTCATAGCCGGTGGGGGCGAGGAACTCGTCGACCTGCGGCTGGATGGTGCGGGCGAATTCCTCGAACACCAGGTGCTGGTACTGCATCTCGGTGCCGAACTTGGCGGCCTGGAACAGCCGCTCGCCGTTCCATTGCAGCGCGGCGATCTCGGCGACGGTGGTCGGGAATACCGCCGGTGCGGTGCCCGGCAGCAGCCAGGAGGTCAGCTCGGCCAGGCTGCCCGAGGCCAGCAGCGTGCTCTTGGTCTGCTCGACCAGGCGGTTGTGCTCGGAGTGGAACACATGGTGCACGGTGGTCAGGCCGATATTCTCGTTGACCCGGCCGTCGCCGGCGATGTAGTGCGCATCCAGCAACTCGTTGTCGTAGGTGCCTGCCGGCTGCGGACTGCCGGCGTTGATCACGGTGTCGGTGTCGGCCACCAGCCCACCGGTCGGATCGGCGCTGTGGGCGATGTCGATGAGGAACTGGTGGCCGGTGCGCACGGCATTGGTCAGGTCGAGCGGTGCCAGCCGGTTGCCTTCCACGAGAACATCATCGGCAGTACCAGCAATGCCATCGAACCCCTTCATCACCACCTGCGGCAAACCATTCGGGCCCTTGATGAAATTGCCATAGGGGTCGGTGGCCAGCAGCGGCAGATCGAATACGTCGGCATCGGTCAGGTTGATCCCGAGGATGTCGCGGGCCTGGGCCTTGACTACCTTCCAGGTGGCCATGCCACCGATCTCGACGTCGTCGGCCGTACCGAACACCCCGTCGGCACCGAGGTCACGGTTGGTGATCAGCTTGCCGGTGGCCACCGGGTCGCCGGCCGCATTCAGCGCATAGGCGCGCAGGAATACCTGGTGCGACGGGTGCGAGGTATAGGTCTGGTTCTGGTCGACGAAGGGCGAGGTGGTGTTCTGGTTCAGGCCCGGCCCGCCGAACTGAGTGGCGCGGGTCAGCACCATGAAGTTGGTCGTACCGCCAGGCACGAACAGCGGGTCGTCGGGCTGCAGCGGAACGAACACGACATCGTTGCCGCCCTTGGTCACCAGGTCCAGGCCATGGTCGAAGAACTGCCCGAAGAAGGTCATCCAGGCGTTGAAGGGCGCGGACAGCCCGGCATCCGGCGCAACGTTAGGGATAAACAACGTCGAGGTGTCATCCAGGGTGCCAAAGATCCCGTCGAGGCCGGGGCTTGCCACGGTAGCGGAACCGGGTGTCTGCGCAGCGGCAGCCACCGCCGCCGGGTTGTTGGCGGTGAAGTCGACGATCAGATTGCTGATGGTCCGCGGCTGGCTGTCGAACACCGTGCCGGTGGTCTGGGCATAGCTGGTAGGCAGGGACCCCGGCACGAAGGGATTGCTCTCGGCGGTGCGGAAGACCGGGTCGAGCAACCGCGGAAAGATGTTGTCCGCTTCACCAAATGCGCTCTGGCCGAACACCAGGTTGTTGAAGGAGCCGTCGATGGTGCGCAGTCCCCAGGGCACCTGCACGTTGGGCAGCAGGTCGAGGAGTTCCTGGCCGGAGGCGTGGGCTTCGGCGATGAGAATCTGCTGAAGAATGAAATCCAGGTCCGACAGGTTGAAGTTGGCCATTTTGCTGATTCCTCAATTCCGACTGCGTAGGGGCGTGCGCCATGGCAGCAAGGACAAGGCTCCACGCTTTCGACTTGACTTCGGGATTTGGGGGACTAGATGACGCCTACCTTGAAGCGACGCTGGTGCTAGCGTGATTCATGCTCTTCAGCAGGAGGTTCTATCCCTGACAGTGCCGGCAAATTGGCGCCGGCGCCAAGGTCATCGACCCGGCGGGCCGTGATATTCGGTGAGGTGCAGCGAGGCGGGCGAAGTCGCCTCCTGGAACGGGACTCGCGAAACAGTGCTCATGACGTTCTCCCTAGCTTTCTTGTTTCCCGGCTAAGGCTGCAGCGCCCTCACGATGCAGCTGTCCGCATTTCGAAACAATTTCTTACATACCTGACTAAAGATTCGACCAAAAACACTGTCAAGCGACCGTCGCAGCAGCCTATTTCGCTCAAAAATTTAAATTAAGTATTTGATTTATATAGAACAATTCTTGAAATAATATCTTACAAAAATGTAAATGCGAGGCACTCCAGGGGACGTCACCCTCAAGTCAGGGTCCAGCACACAGGCTGAAAGTCCCGAGATAGAGCCATCAAGCCAGTTGCCCACCGTTAATCCGCTGTTTGCCACCGCCCGGAAGAGCCAAGCGGCATCTTGCAAAATCCGCGGATCAGTGAGTCAAAAAGCCGTGCTTTTTGCCTGATTTCACGAGCAGGACCGAACAGGCAGGCGGCCCGGTCGGAAGCCGGGCCGGCGGGGGGAAATCAGGCCAGGCGAATGACTGGCCTGCGTGAAGCCACTTCCAGCTCGCCAATCTTCTCCAGCCGCGCCCGCACGATATTGCGGCTGATGCCCAGCAGCCGGGCGGTCTGCAGCTGGTTGCCGTGGCAGAAGCGGTAGGCGCTACGGAACACCCGCTCCTCGATCTGCTCATAGAGATCCGGCAGGTTCTGCTCGAACAGCGCATTCAGCGCCGCTTCCAGATCGGCGGGCCGGGCCGACAGGGCCAGCGCATCCTGGCGGGCGGCCGCCAGGCGCATATCCACCAGCTGCAGGTCGCCGGGCTGAACCAGACCGTGGCGGCACACCAGCAGGGCATGGTGGATGGCGTTCTCCAGTTCGCGGATATTCCCCGGCCAGCTGTGTCCGAGCAGCTTGCGCTCGGCATCCGCGCTCAGGACCGCCGGGACATAGCCCAGGCGCCGGCAATGCTCGCCGAGGAAGAAGTGCGCCAAAGGCAGGATGTCGCCCCTGCGTTCGCGTAGCGGCGGCAACTCGATGCTCGCCACGTGCAGGCGATAGAACAGATCCTCGCGGAAGTGCCCGGCTATCACGGCGTCCGCCAGATTGACGTTGGTCGCTGCCGCCAGTCGCACGTCGATGGGAATGGGTGTGCGCGAACCCAGGCGCACCACTTCACGCTCCTGCAAGACCCGCAGCAGCTTGACCTGCATGTTCAGCGGCAGGTCACCAATCTCGTCAAGGAACAGGGTGCCGCCATTGGCCGCCTCGAACCATCCGGCCTTGCTGCAGGTGGCGCCGGTGAAAGCGCCCTTCTCGTGGCCGAACAGTTCGCTTTCCACCAGGGTTTCCGGGAAGGCGCCGCAGTTCACCGCAACGAAGGGGCCGCTGGCCCGCCGGCTGAGGTTGTGGAGATGCCGGGCCACCAACTCCTTGCCGGTGCCGGTCTCGCCGATAATCAGCGCATTGGCCTCGCTAGGCGCCAGGCGCTCGATGCGGCTGAGCAGTTCCTGGGAAACCGGATCCTTGAACACCAGCACGGTGGCGCGGACGGATTTGGTCAGTTCACGGGCATTGGGGTGGGTAAGCAGAGACATGGTGCATTCCTGGCATCCGAAAGCGCAGGACGATGATGCCCGAAAACCATATAGATAAAAAAATTATCAATTAGTATTTATATATATCAAAACAGAATAAAACAATCGAACGAAACCCCGCACTGTTGCCCCGGCAACACCCCATCAGCACAACTGCTGCATTCCGCCCAGCGCAATCCCGCTCGAACGACTTGAACTGCCCGAAATTCGCACACTTTCGCCCTTGGTACGGCCCTTGCTCTTGCCCTCTGCACACAGAGCAACATCCCAAGGGATACCCCATGACCAAGCCGATCAGAGTCGTAGCCGTTTCCGGCGGCACCTTCCGCCCCTCCCGCACCCTGGTGCTGACCCAGGCCATAGTCGCCGAGCTGGGCCGCCTGCTGCCCATCGAGGCGCGCATCATCGAACTGGGCGACATCGCCCGACCCGTGGGAGGCGCCTTGTCACGCAAGGAGTTGCCGGAGACCGTCGAGCATGAACTGCGCGCCATCGAGACGGCCGACCTGCTGGTGGTAGCGGCGCCGGTCTATAGAGGATCCTACCCCGGCCAGTTCAAGCACCTGTTCGACCTGATCGACCTCAATGCGCTGGTCGATACCCCCGTGCTGCTGGCCGCCACCGGCGGCAGCGATCGCCACGCCCTGGTCCTCGACCACCAGTTGCGCCCGCTGTTCAGCTTCTTCCAGGCACTGACGTTGCCCATTGGCGTCTACGCCTCGGAGGCCGACTTCCAGAATTACCAGATCACCAGCGAAACGTTACGCTCGCGCATCACGCTGGCTGCCGAACGCGCCACGCCTCTGTTCGCCGGCAACGCCGCCGACCTGCTGAAGATCGCCTGAAGACTGCCCCCAGCGGCCGCTTCCATGAGCACTCCCGGATGGCTACCAGCCGAGGAAGCTCAATCCCGCACGCTGAGTTCCGGACGCCCAGCGCCCTGGGCAAGGGTCCAGTCCAGCACCTGGGCCGCAAGGCGGTCGGCGGCCAGGCCGAATGCCGTTACCACTTGCGCCGGCGCCGAGCCGCCGGCCGCCTCGCGCACCTCGAAACGCTGGCTGGCGAGCATGCGCCGGCTGCCACTCTGCACCAGCCGCGCCTCCAGCAGGATATGCACCTCCACCCTCCCCGCCCGGTACTCGCCCTGGAAGGCGCGCAGGTCGCCTGCCAGCACCAGGTCGGTCGCCAGCCGGCTGTCGTCGCTGCTCACCGCACCAACGCGGCCATCGGCGCGGAAGGCGTCGATCAGGCGGTCACGCAGCAACAGGGTGCCACGGTCGTCCCAGCGCACCCCCTGATAGGCACTGATGCGGTCGCCGTCGGGCAGCACGGCGATGCGTGTACTGTCCAGCAGCGGGCTGGCCAGCGGTTTGTTGATCTGCAAGGCCCAATCCACCTCCACACCCCTCGCCGGCGCGGCACCGGTTACGGGCAGTTGATAGACAGTCAGCTCCTCGCCCTTGGGCAGGATGGAGCAGGCGCCGAGCAACGATAGAACGGCCAGGGCAAGCATGGGCTTCATGGTCGGAACTCCTTGATGCTGTCGTTGCGCAGCAGGTAGCCACCCGGGTCTTCTTCGAGACGGCGAGAGAAGCTGCGCAGCGATTCCAGGGTGTCGCGCAATTGGCCGATGGCCGGCCCCAGCTCGCCTATGCCTTTCATGCCGCCATCGAGTGACTGGCGATTGTTCTCCAGCATCTGCTCGATACTGCGGCTGCTGCGTTCCAGGGACGCCAACAGCCGGTCGGCGCTGGCAAAGGCCTGACGGCCCTGGCCATCCAGCAGATCGTTGGCGGTGCGGAACAGGGCGCCGGCCTCGCTGGTGGCGGCGTTGACCTGTTCCAGGGTACGGCGCAGCTCGTCGCGCTGGCCGGCAATGCTGGCCGTGGTCTGCTCCAGGTGGGCCAGGGTCCGGGAAACGTGCTCGACGTTGTCGCTGGAGAACAGTTGATTAGCCTGTTCCAGCAACCGGGTGACGCTGACCATCACATCCTCGCCGCCGGCCATCAGCCGGGCGATGGGTGACGGATCGGCGATGATCACCGGCGTCTTGCCATCCTTGCCCCTGAGCAGCGGGCTGGCCGGGGTACCGCCGTGCAACTGGATTACCGCGGTTCCGGTGACGCCGGTGATGGACAGCCGAGCCCGGGTGTCCTCCTTGATCGGCGTGTCGCCGACTATGCGAATGCGCGCCCGCACCTTGCGCGGGTCCTTCGGGTCCAGGCGCAGCTGCGCCACGTCGCCGACCTTGATACCGCTGTACTGCACGGCGCTGCCCTGGGACAGGCCACTCACGGCTTCGGTGAAGATCACCTCGTACTCCTGCAGTTGGCTGTCGGAGCCGGCCTTGCTCAGCCAAAGGGCGAAGAGCATGGCGGCGCCGACCACCAACACGGTGAACAGGCCAATCAGGACGTGGTGGGCTCGTGTTTCCATTCATGGGCTCCCTGGCGCGCGCATGGCGGCCTGTTCGGCCGCGCGCCCGCGCGGACCGTGGAAATATTCGCGGACCCAGGGGTCCTCGTTGGCGGCGACCACCTCCAGGCGATCGGCCACCAGCACGTGCTTCTGCGCCAGCACCGCCACCCGGTCGCAGAGGCTGTAGAGGCTGTCCAGGTCGTGGGTGACCAGGAACACGCTGAGGCCCAGGGCATCGCGCAGGGTGCGGATCAGTTGGTCGAAGGCGGCCGCCCCAATGGGATCGAGCCCCGCCGTGGGCTCGTCGAGGAAGAGAATGTCCGGGTCCAGCGCCAGGGCACGGCCCAGGGCCGCGCGCTTGACCATGCCGCCGGACAGCTCTGTGGGGTACTTGTCGCCGGCGTTGGCCGGCAATCCCACCAGCGCCAGCTTGACCCGCGCCAGGGCCTCGGCGGCGGATCGGTCGAGGCCGGCGTGTTCGATTAGTGGCAGGGCGATGTTCTCGCTCACCGTCAGCGAAGAGAACAGCGCCCCTCGCTGGTAGAGCACGCCGAAGCGGCGCTCCAGCTGCCAGCGGCGCTCGGCTGGCAGCGCCAGCAATTCTTTGCCGAACACCCGCACGGTGCCGGCATTGGCCCGGCGCAAGCCGAGGATGCAGCGCAGCAGCACCGATTTGCCGGTGCCCGAACCACCGACCACGCCGAGCACCTCGCCACGCAGCAGGTCCAGGTTCAGGTCCTGGTGCACCACCTGGGCTCCGAACTGATTGCGCAGGCCGCGCACCTGGATGATGGCGTCTCCCGTCACCAGCCCACCTCCATCAGGAACAGTGCGGCCACCGCATCCAGCAGGATGACCACGAAAATAGACTGCACCACGCTGGAGGTGGTGCGCTCGCCCACCGACTGGGCGCTGCCGGTGACCTTGAAGCCTTCCAGGCAACCGATCACCGCGATCAGGAACGCGAACAGCGGCGCCTTGCCAATGCCCACCAGGAAGTGCCGCAGCTCGATGTTCTGCTTGAGCAGCGACAGGTACATGGCCGGCGAGATGTCCAGCGCCAGGGCGCAGACCACCGCACCACCGACCATACCGCTGAGCATGGCGATAAAGGTCAGCATCGGCAGGGCGATCAGCAGGGCGAAGACCCGCGGCAACACCAGCAGCTCCACCGGGCCTCAGGCCCAGGGTACGGATGGCGTCTATCTCCTCGTTGGCCTTCATCGAACCGATCTGCGCGGTAAAGGCACTCGCCGTGCGGCCGGCCATGAGGATGGCGGTGAGCAGCACACCGAATTCGCGAAGGAAGGAAAAGGCCACCAGGTTGACGGTATAGAGGGTGGCGCCGAAGTCCGAGAGGATGGTGGCGCCGAGGAATGCCACCACCGCGCCCACCAGGAAGGTCAGCAGCGCCACTATGGGCACCGCATCCAGGCCGCAATGCTCCAGGTGCGCCACCAGGGAAGTGATCCGCCAGCGCCGTGGGCGCAGGAGTATGGCGCCCATGGCGGAGAGGGTCAGACCGATGAAACCGAGCAGGGCCAGGCTCTGTTCCCAAAGCCCTTGCACCGCGGCGCCGATGCGTGCGAGCAGTTCCACCGGGGTCGACTGCCTGGGCGACGACGGCGCCTCGCCCTCCCCGGCCATGGCTGCGGCCACCGCCTGGAGCAGCGCGAGGCGTTCGGCAGGCAGGGACGGTGCGAGGATTTCCAGGTCAGCCATGCGCTCGTCGCCGAGCAACTCCACCAGCAACGCCGCGCCGGCGGTGTCCAGGCTGCCAAGCTCGTCCAGGTCCACCGCCCGACCCGGTGCAAGATCCTCGCGCAGGCCGGCGACGCGCCTGCGCAATTCGCCGTAGTGGGCCAGGGTCCAGTCCCCGCCTATGTGCAGGCCGGACTCGCGAATCTCGATGGAGGGCGGCCTGCTCATGACCACCACTCCTTCTGCCCATCCCCGACTGCTGGCCGAGCAACAGCCGACCAGCAAAAACTCTGCTTCAGCAACACAAAACGCCCTCCGTGACGCCGCAACTGCGCTGAAATCGTACAGATGCGGTTGGTACAGCTCTTGCTCCAGCTCATTGCCCCTGGCGCAACAGCTGCGCGGCTCCCTGAACTGCGCGACGCGGCCAAGCCGGCACCCCGACTACGACAAGGACCCCCGCGTGACCGCCAAGCCCCTCAGCATAACCTCTGACCTACAGCACCGCGCCCGACAATTGGCTGCGCAGTTCGCCGAAACCGCCGCCGAACGCGATGCCCTCGGCGGTACGCCAAAAGCCGAGCGCGATGCCATCCGCCAGAGTGGCCTGTTGTCGCTAATCATACCGGACGATTGCGGCGGCCTTGGCAGCGACTGGCAAACCACCCTGGACGTGGTGCGCGAGTTTGCCCGGGTGGACAGCTCCATCGCTCACGTCTTCGGCTTCCAGCACCTGATGCTGGCCACGGTGCGGCTGTTCTCCCGCCCAGACCAGTGGCAGCCCTGGTTCCAGCTCACCGCGCGCAACCGCTGGTTCTGGGGCAACGCCCTGAACCCCCTGGACAAGCGCACCACAGTGAAGAAGTTCGACGGCTGGCGCGAGTTCTCCGGGCAGAAAAGCTTCTGCTCCGGCGCCCTGGATTCGCAAATGCTGATCGCTTCCGGCCTCGACGAAGAAACCGGCAAGCTGCTGATCGCCGCCATCCCCACCGCGCGCAGCGGCATCAGCCTGGCGGACGACTGGGACAATATGGGCCAACGGCAAACCGACAGCGGCAGCGCCACCTTCGAGCGAGTCCGGGTGGAAGAGAACGAGCTGCTGCTGGAGCCCGGCCCCCTGAGCACACCATTCGCCTGCCTGCGCCCGCTGATCGCCCAGCTGATCTTCACCCACATCTACCTGGGGATAGCCGAAGGCTCGTTCGAAGAAGCCCGCGCCTACACCCTCAAGGAGGCGCGCCCCTGGTTCAAGTCATCCGCCGCCCATATCAACGAAGACCCCTACGTACTTGCCCACTACGGCGAGTTCTGGGTGGGCCTGGAAGGCGTGCGCGCTTTGGTGCAGCGGGCCACCAAGCTACTGGACAAGGCCTGGAGCCAGGGCCCCGACCTCGGAGATGCCCAGCGCGGCGAACTGGCACTGGCCATCGCCACCGCCAAGGTGGCGGCCACCCGCACCGGCCTGGACCTGTGCAGCCGCCTGTTCGAGGTGACCGGCGCACGCTCCACCCACGCCGCCCTGCGCCTCGACCGCCACTGGCGCAACCTGCGCACCCAGACCCTGCACGACCCGGTGGACTACAAGGTCCGCGAACTGGGCGAGTGGGCCCTCAACCAGACCCTGCCAACGCCGACCTTCTATTCATGAAAGCACCGCGCCAAGCCCCGAACGGCCTGCTCACCCTGCCCCCCTCCCCGGCCCTGGCCACCTCGGTGCGGGCCACCGCCCAGGTATTCGAGGACCCTAAGTCCCAGGCCCTGCTGGCCCACCTGCGACAGGTGGCGCCCAGCGAAGCCAGCGTGCTGATCATCGGTGAGACCGGTACCGGCAAGGAGCTGCTGGCCCGTCATGTACACAACCTCAGCGGGCGCCGTGCAGGTCCCTTCGTGGCTGTCAACTGCGGCGCCTTTTCCGAATCCCTGGTGGAGGCCGAACTGTTCGGCCATGAGAAGGGCGCCTTCACCGGCGCCCTGGCGGCCAAGCCCGGCTGGTTCGAGGCGGCCAACGGCGGCACCCTGTTCCTCGACGAGATCGGCGACCTGCCGATGCCCATCCAGGTCAAGCTGCTGCGGGTGCTGCAGGAGCGGGAAGTAGTGCGCCTGGGCTCGCGCAAGAGCATCCCCATAGACGTGCGGGTACTGGCCGCCACCAATGTGCAGCTGGAAAAGGCCATCAATGCGGGGCACTTCCGCGAGGACCTCTACTACCGGCTGAACGTCGTCACCCTGGAGCTCAGCCCGCTGCGCGAGCGGCCCGGCGACATCCTGCCGCTGACCCGCCACTTCATCGAGGAATACAGCCGCCGCCTCGGCTACGGCCGTAGCGCGCTGAGACCGGACGCCGAGCGCAAGCTGCGTGGCTACTCCTGGCCGGGGAATATTCGCGAGCTGGAGAACGTCATCCACCACACCTTGCTGATCTGCCGCGATGGCCTGATCCAGGCGAACGACCTGCACCTGTCCAACCTGCGCATCGAGCGTGCGGAAGAACCCCGCGCCAGCGAAGACGGTGCCGAGGCGCAGCTGCTGCAGGCCTTCCAGCGCCTGTTCGAAGAGCCGGGCGGCAACCTCCACCAGAAGGTGGAAGACACCCTGCTAAGAGCCGCCTACCGCCACTGCCACTACAACCAGGTACACACCGCCAACCTGCTCGGCCTCAGCCGCAACGTCACCCGCGCGCGGCTGATCGCCATCGGCGAGCTGGTGGTGAGCAAACGTGGCGTACAGCGCATCAACGGCGAACAGGTGGTGCAGCTGTCGATCTGATCACCGCACCCGGCGAGGATCGGAGTAGCCTGCGGAGAAATTTGCTTATCGCCATCGGCGATAATTCCATCACAGCTGATTCCTTCTGTTTAGCAAAACTCCATGGCCAACTCTGCCGGTACCCGAGAGGCAGGAAATTTGCGTGGAATTCGACGATCGTCAGTTCGCCAACCGCCCGCTACCTGCTAAAACAAGGAGGCGGGCCGGGGGAGCAGGTCCGTTCCCATCGTCGCAATGCAGTAATCCTATGGCCGGCAGCTACCACGACACGCTCATCGCGCCCTACCCGCCCCAGCTCGAACAGCCGGTGGAACTGACCCGCGCCGAGTTGCTGGCCTCCCTGCAGACCACCATGGGCCGGCACCAGGGCGGGCCGGTCTGGTTGTTCGCCTACGGTTCGTTGATCTGGCGGCCCGAATGCCCGACGGTGGAAACCCGCCGCGCGCGCATCCACGGCTATCACCGCGGGCTCTACCTCTGGTCACAGATCCACCGCGGAACCCCGGAAACCCCTGGTCTGGTGCTCGGCCTCGATCGTGGCGGCTCCTGTGCCGGATTCGCCTACCGGTTGCCGGAGGAGCAACTGCAAGAACACCTCTTCGCCCTCTGGCAACGGGAGATGCCCGACGCGGCCTACCAGCCCAAATGGCTCAACTGCCAACTGGCCGACGGTCCCAAGGTACGGGCCCTGGGTTTCGTGCTGCGGCGCAATATCCCCTGCTACGCCGGCGCCCTGCCGGACCACGTGCTGCGCCAGGTCTTCGACAATGCCAGCGGCCACTACGGCAGCACCCGCGACTATGTGGAAAAGACCGCACGCATCCTGCGCGCCCACGCCATGCCCGACCGCCGGCTGGAAGAAGCCCTGGTGCGTTGCTGCAAGCAGGGTGCGCTGAGTTTCAGCTGAGCGCGCAGGGGGCGCGCTTTCCTTGCCTGATGTGCACCCGCGCGTTCCTGCCGGCCGGGAACAAGGCCTGAGCCGTCGGACTTCACTTGTAGGGGCGAATGAATTCGCCCCTACAGGTTCATCAGCGGACGACAGGTCAGCCCAGGCCGATCTCCACCACATCGCCCTGCAGGCGCACCGGCCAGACCCGCAGCTGCTGCTCGGGGAACTCCAGGCAGGTGCCGTCCTCCAGGCGATAGTGCTGCTTGTACAGCGGCGAGGCGATCACCAGGTCGCCGCCGAGGTGGCCGATGATGCCGCGGCCGATCACGTTGGCCCGAGCCAGCGGATCATGGTTCTGCACTGCGAAGAGCTGCTCGCCGGCCTCCCCCGGCACGTAGAACAGCGCCACCTGGATATTGGTCACCCAGGCCACCACGCCGGAATTGGGCACCAGGTCGGCGCGGTTGCAGACGGCTTGCCAACGGCCCCGGATTTCACTGGGTTGCACGCTTGCTTGGTTCATCAGACCACCTCCTCCACCAAGGGAATAAGCTCGGCTTCGTCCACCCGGAGCGGGCGGATCTGGCCGCGTTCTTCGATGAATCGGATATCCGGATCGCCGCGCCCGTCGTTGACGAAGGTGCGGAAGCGCTTGAGCTTCTCCGGGTCCTGGATGGCGTTCGCCCACTCGCATTCGTAGCGGTCCACCACCAGTTGCATCTGTGCTTCCAGCTCCTCGGCCAGTCCCAGGCTGTCGTCGATGATCACCGCCTTGAGGTAGTCCAGGCCGCCTTCCAGGCTCTCGCGCCAGACCGAGGTCCGCTGCAGCTTGTCGGCGGTGCGGATGTAGAACATCAGGAAGCGGTCGATGTAGCGGATCAGCGTCTCGTCATCCAGGTCGGTGGCGAACAGCTCGGCGTGGCGCGGGCGCATGCCGCCGTTGCCGCAGACGTAGAGGTTCCAGCCCTTCTCGGTGGCGATCACGCCGACGTCCTTGCTTTGCGCCTCGGCGCATTCGCGGGTGCAGCCGCTCACGGCGAACTTCAACTTGTGCGGCGAGCGCAGGCCCTTGTAGCGATGCTCGATGTCCAGGGCCATCTTCACGCTGTCTTGCACGCCGTAGCGGCACCAGGTGCTGCCGACGCAGGATTTCACGGTACGGGTGGATTTGCCGTAGGCGTGGCCGGTCTCGAAACCGGCGGCGATCAGCTCGCCCCAGATGTCCGGCAACTCGTGCAGCTGCGCGCCGAACAGGTCGATGCGCTGGCCGCCGGTGATCTTGGTGTAGAGGTTGTACTTCTTCGCGACTTCACCGATGGCGATCAGGCCTTCCGGGGTGATCTCGCCACCCGGGATGCGCGGCACTACCGAGTAGGTACCGTTCTTCTGCATGTTGGCCATGAAGGTGTCGTTGGTGTCCTGCAGCGGCACCAGCCAGGGGTCCTGGATCGGCCGGTTCCAGCAGGAGGCGAGGATGGAGCCGATGGCCGGCTTGCAGATATCGCACCCCACGTGGCCACGACCGTGCTTGGCCAGCATCTCGTCGAAGGTCTCGATGCCTTCCACGCGGACCAGCGCATAGAGCTCCTGGCGGGTGTAGGCGAAGTGTTCGCAGAGGCTCTTGTCCACCGCCACACCGCGGGCCGAGAGTTCGTGCTCGACCACCTGCTTGAGAAGTGCCGCGCAGCCGCCGCAACCGGTGGCCGCCTTGGTGCAGGCCTTCACGCCGGCGACGTCGGTGCAGCCGCCGTCGATGGACGAGCAGATCGCGCCCTTGCTGACGTTGTGGCAGGAGCAGACGGTGGCGGTGGCCGGCAGCGCGTCGACGCCCAGGGCCGGGGCACCCTCGCCCACCGGCAGGATCAGGCTGGCCGGGTCGGCCGGAAGCGCAATGCCGTTCTGCACGTACTGCAGCAGGGTGTCGTAGTAGCTGTTGTCGCCCACCAGCACGGCGCCCAGGGCCTGCTTGCCGTCCGACGAAACCACCAGCCGGCGGTAGCTGGAGGTGGTTTCGTCGATGAAGCGATAACTGCGGGCGCCCGGCAGCGCACCGTGGGCGTCACCGATGGAGCCCACGTCCACGCCGAGCAGTTTGAGCTTGGTGGACATGTCGGCGCCGATGAAGGTCTCGCCGTCCTTGCCGCAGAGCTGGGCGGCAACGTTGCGGGCCATCTGGTAGCCGGGGGCGACCAGACCGAAGATGCTGCCGTTCCAGGACGCGCATTCGCCGATGGCGAAGATGTCCGGGTCCGAGGTGGCGCACTGGCCGTCGATGGCCACACCACCACGGGCGCCAAGCTCCAGGCCGCACTGGCGGGCCAGCGCGTCCTGCGGGCGGATGCCGGCGGAGAAGACGATCAGGTCGGTTTCGAGGAAGTCTTCGCCGGCGAAGTTCATCCGGTACCGGAATTCGCTGCCGGCGCTGATGGACTGGGTGGCCTTGGACAGGTGCACGCCGACGCCCAGCTCCTCGATCCGCGCCTTGAGGGCCTGGCCGCCCTGGTCGTCCAGCTGCACCGGCATCAGGCGCGGGGCGAACTCCACCACATGGGCATCCAGGCCAAGGGATTTCAGCGCATTGGCCGCTTCCAGGCCGAGCAGGCCACCGCCCACCACCACGCCACGGCGCGCATTGGCCGCCGCCGCGCGGATGGTGTCGAGGTCAGCCAGGGTGCGGTAGACCAGGCGCGAATCGCCTTCGGCGCCCTCGATGGGCGGTACGAAAGGGTAGGAGCCGGTAGCCAGCACCAGCTTGTCGTAGGCCAGGCAGCTCTGGGCGGTGATCACTTCGTGGCGCTCGCGGTCGATCTCCAGTACCGGCACGCCGAGGTGCAGGGTCACGCCGGGACGCTGGTAGAGACTGGCCTCGCCAAGCGCCAGGGACTCCGCATCACGACCGCCAAAGTACTCGGACAGATGTACACGGTCGTAGGCACGCAGCGGTTCTTCGCTGAAGACCTCGATGCGATAGCGGTCCAGCGCGCCGCGTTCGATCAGTTGCTCGACGCAATGATGGCCGACCATGCCATTGCCGATGACGATCAGCGTTTGCACATCAGGAGTGGAAGCGACGTTGGAGTTCATAGGTAGCACCCGGCCCAAGCCAATCACGTTTTCGGGGGCAAAAAAAAACGCCTGGGACTCATCCGTCCCAGGCGCCTTTGCCTGTTCATTCTTGGGTGTCGCCGGGCCACGCTGCCTGACGCACCTGCGAGCCCGGGGGAACGATCGCCATTGATCTGCCGGGCCGCCCTCCGCAGTGTTCGCGGTGGGTCTGGTCCTGCCTATGCAGTGGCTGTGCCAGTTCTGCGAAAGGGTCATTGACGCGCCTCCCCGAGCACCGCCCCGGCGCAGCAGCAGCGCGGCCTGCAGCGATTTGCGCAGATTTCGTTCGCAGTATTCGAAGCCTTCGTGGCGCCTGCCGGCACGAGAACCAAAACGGTGCAACGGCGCCCTTCCCGCCCCATCCTGAAGCCGGCTCGCCACCCCCGGCAACCACCCGAAAAATGCCTGCAAGCGCCGCCGTGCAAAGCCTGGGCGCGATTCAGGGCAACTTGGCATGTGCCTTGCGATAGCACCGGCAAGGCAATCAATGCCGATTGCCCTACCCCACGACAAAGGCGCCGTGTCTCCCCCGTTCCGACGGTGGGTGGCATGGCGCTTTTTCGTTTCCGCTCCAGGGTGTTGGATATGGCCAATAAGACTGTTCGAAGCGTGTGTCCTTATTGCGGTGTCGGCTGTGGCATCGTCATGGAAGTGGCGGACAACCGCGTGGTGAAGGTGACCGGCGACAAGGCCCACCCCACCAACTCCGGTCGCCTCTGCACCAAGGGCAATACCTGTGCCCAGGCCATCGCCGACTCCGGACGCATGGAACACGCCTACCTGCGCCACGAGCGCAGTCGCGACCCGGTGCGCACCGGGATCGACGAGGCCATCCGCGACACCGCCAGCCGCTTGCGCGCGCTGCTCGAGACCCACGGCCCCGACGCCATTTCCTTCTATGTGTCCGGGCAGATGTCCCTGGAAGCCCAGTACCTGGCCAACAAGCTGGCCAAGGGATTCATCCGCACCCGCCATATCGAATCCAACTCGCGCCTGTGCATGGCCAGTGCCGGCAGCGGCTACAAGCTCTCCCTCGGCTCCGACGGCCCGCCCGGCTCCTACCAGGACTTCGACCGTGCCGACCTGTTCCTGGTGACCGGCGCCAACATGGCCGACTGCCACCCGATCCTCTTCCTGCGCATGATGGACAGGGTCAAGGCCGGGGCGAAGCTGATCGTGGTCGACCCGCGCCGAACCGCCACCGCCGACAAGGCCAGCCTCTACCTGCCGATCAAGCCGGGTACCGACCTGGCCCTGCTCAACGGCCTGCTGCACCTGCTGCACAAGAATGGCCACACCGACCCGGCCTTCATCGCGGCCCATACCCAGGGCTGGGAGGCCATGGAGGATTTCCTCGAGGACTACGGCCCGGAGCGCGTCGCCGCCATCACCGGCCTGGCCGTGGCGGACATCCGCAAGGCCGCCCAGTGGATAGGCGAGGCGCCGGGATGGATGAGCTGCTGGACCATGGGCCTGAACCAGAGCACCCACGGCACCTGGAACACCAACGCCCTGTGCAACCTGCACCTGGCCACCGGCGCCATCTGCCGCCCCGGCAGCGGCCCCTTCTCCCTCACCGGCCAGCCCAACGCCATGGGTGGTCGCGAGATGGGCTACATGGGGCCCGGCCTGCCCGGCCAGCGTTCGTTGCTGGTGGAGGCCGACCGACGCTTCATCGAAGCCATGTGGCAGCTGCCCCACGGCAGCCTGCGCCAGGACGGCGGCAACGGCACGGTGGCCATGTTCGAAGACATGGCCAAGGGCAGCATCAAGGCCTGCTGGATCATCTGCACCAATCCGGTAGCGACTGTGCCGAACCGCCGCCAGGCGATCGAGGGCCTGCAGGCCGCCGAACTGGTGATCACCCAGGACGCTTTCCTCGATACCGAGACCAATGGCTACGCCGACATCCTCCTGCCTGGCGCCCTCTGGGCCGAAGCCGAAGGCGTGATGATCAACTCCGAACGCAACCTGACCCTGACCCAGAAAGCGGTGGACGCGCCCGGCGACAGCCTGCCGGACTGGCAGATCATTGCTCGCGTCGCTTGCGCGATGGGCTATGCCGAGGCCTTCGACTACGCCTCGGCTGCCGAGGTGTTCGAAGAGATCAAGCTGGCCTGGAATCCGGCGACCGGCTACGACATCCGCGGCGCCAGCCATGAACTGCTGCGCCAGGGCCCGCTGCAATGGCCCTGCGCGCCGGGCGCCGAGAGCAACGCCCGCAATCCCATTCGCTACCTCAACGACGGCGTCAGCCAGGCGCCGAAGCTCGATGCCGACGGCACCCGCCCGGCCATCGCCTTCGCCACCGCGCACGGCAAGGGCGTGTTCTTCGCCCGTCCGCACATGGACCCGGCGGAATTGCCGGACGACGCCTTCCCCCTGGTGCTCAACACCGGTCGGGTACAGCACCAGTGGCACACCCTGACCAAGACCGGCAAGGTCGCCACGCTGAACAAGCTCAACCCGGGCCCCTTCCTCGAACTGCACCCGATCGATGCGAGCCGCCTCGGCATCCTCGACAAGGGCCAGGTGGAAGTGCGCTCCCGGCGCGGCCGCGCTGTGCTGCCGGCCGTGGTCACCGACCGCGTGCGGCCGGGCAACTGCTTCGCGCCCTTCCACTGGAATGACCTGTATGGCGACGACCTGGCGATCAACGCCGTGACCAGCGACGCCATCGATCCCATTTCGCTGCAGCCGGAATTCAAGTACAGCGCCGTCGCCCTGGCGCCCGTTCCGGCCAGCCCCCAGCTCATCCCCTTGGTAGAAGTCGAGCCGGTCCCGGCCAATGCCGTGGCCGGTTTTCCGGAGGAACTCGCCGACATGCCGATCAACACCTTCGCCCGCCTGCTGAACCTGGACCCCGGCACCGAGTTCTGCCTGGCACCCGCCGAGCAACGCTACCTGCAGGGCTACCTGCTTGGCCTGCGCAGCGTGGAAAGCCGCAAGCAGGGTGGCGTACCCACCTTGCCGTCCAGTGCGCCTCTGGCCGCGGACACCCGCCTGCTGCTGGACGGTCTGCTGGCCGGCCTGTTTTCCCGCAGCTGGGACGTACAGGTCGCTCCGGTACCGGCACCAACACCAGAGAAGCCGCTACTGGTGCTCTGGTGCTCGCAGACTGGCAACGCGGAAAGCTTCGCCAGCCTCTGTGCCGAACAGCTCAAGGCTGACGGTCGTCCCGCCGTGGTGCGCTCCATGGACGCCATCCAGCCCGCTGAACTGGCCGGTGCCGGCACCGCCCTGCTGATCGCCAGCACCTTCGGCGACGGCGACCCGTCCGACAATGGCGCCAGCCTCTGGAACGCCCTGGAAGGTGACGGCGCTCCCTCGCTCGCCGGCCTGGAGTTTGCCGTGCTGGCCATGGGTGACTCCAACTACGATCAGTTCTGCGGTTTCGGCCGCAGGCTCGACGCCCGCCTGGAAGCCCTGGGCGCGCGACGTCTGGCACCACGGGTGGACTGCGAGCCGGAGTATGAAGAGCCGGCACGCGCCTGGCTCGCCGCCGTGCGCAACGCCCTGACCGGCGCTACTGCCCCGCAGCCGGTGGCGGAGCTGGCCGGGGTGGAAGCCGAGGTCGCGGACGAACCGACGCCCGCCTACAGCCGCCAGCAACCGCTGCGCAGCCGTCTGTTGCAGAACCGCGTGCTCAATGCAGCGGGCTCCGACAAGGAAACCCGGCAGATCGTCCTGGATCTCAAGGGCAGCGGCCTGACCTACCAGGCCGGCGACGCCCTGGGCGTCTGGCCGAGCAACTGCCCGGGCCTGGTGGACGAGGTCGTCGCGGCCCTGGGCCTGGATGGCGGCCAGCCGGTCGAGGTCAAGGACCAGGGCAGCATGCCGCTGGCCAGCGCCCTGGGACGGCATTTCGAAATCGCCAAGGTCACTCCGGAACTGCTGCGATTCATCGCCGAACGTTCGCGCAGCCCGGAACTGGCGCGCCTGCTCGAACCGGCGAGCAAGGCCGAGCTGGCCGACTGGCTCTGGGCCAAGCAACTGCCCGACCTGCTGCGTGCCTTCCCCATCCAGGCCAGCGCGGCGGAACTGCTGGCCCTGCTCAAACGCCTGCAGCCGCGCCTCTACTCCATTGCCTCCAGCCCCCTGGCCACCCCGGACGAGGTGCATCTGACCGTATCCACTGTCCGCTACGGCTGCGAAGACCGCGCCCGCGGCGGCGTCTGCTCGGCCTTCCTGGCCGACCGCGCCGAGCAGGGCGAAGTCCCCATCTTCATCCAGAAGTCCGCCCACTTCCGCACGCCGAAGGACCCGGCGCGGCCGATGATCATGGTCGGCCCCGGTACCGGCATCGCCCCCTTCCGCGCCTTCCTCCAGGAACGCCAGGCATCGGGCGCCAAGGGCCGCAACTGGCTCTTCTTCGGCGAGCAACGGCAAGCGTCGGACTTCTACTATCGCGAGGAGCTGGAAACCTGGCTGGCCGACGGCCACTTGCACCGCCTGGACACCGCTTTTTCCCGCGACCAGGCGGAGAAGGTCTACGTACAGCAACGCATGCTCGAACAGGGTGCCGAGCTCTGGCGCTGGCTGCAGGACGGCGCGCACTTCTATGTCTGCGGCGATGCCAGCCGCATGGCCAAGGACGTGGACGCCGCTCTCAAGACGGTGGTGCGCGAACACGGAGGCCTCAGCGCCGGCGATGCCGAGGCCTATGTCAGCGCCATGGCGCGGGACAAGCGTTATGTGCGGGATGTTTATTGAGCGCAAAGTCGGCGGAGTGATCGCCCCCATCCTGCGGACTGCCCCCTCTCCCTTCAGGGAGAGGGCTGGGGAGAGGGGCGTTACCCCGCTCCAAGGCCAAGATGCAAGCTGTAGGGTGGATCACGCTTCATCGATCCACCAGCTCTTGATTTCCCGGCGGCAAGCGGGTTGAAGGGAGCCTCGATGGTGGAAATCCACATCGTGGATTTTCACCCTACGCACTCCAACCGTGCGCTATGAACCGATTGCCGCCAACAACTCGTCGGTGGTGACGATGACATGGGCATAGGTCGGGCCGTTCAGTTCATGGGCGGCGCGCATGGCTTCCGGCGAGAACGCCGCCGTGGCATCGGTCACCAGGGTCACGTGGTAACCCAGCTCCGCGGCAAAGCGGCCGGTGGACTCGATGCAGGTATTGGCCAGCATCCCGACCAGGATCACCCGCTGCACCCCATGCTGCTTGAGCTGGTAGTCGAGGTCCGTATTGGCGAAGCCACTGGCGCCCCAGTGCTCCTGGACCATTACGTCCTGCTCCGTCGGCTGGAAATCCGCGTGCCATTCCCCACCCCAGCTGCCCGCGGCGAACACCTGGGCGCGGCTGGCACCCAGCTGGTAGGGGCTGGGGTGCTTCCAGGTCTTGAAGTCGTTTGGCCGCGCCCGGTGGTGGGGCACGTAGAAGACCTGAATACCCGCCTTGCGCACGGCCGCCAGCACCTTGCGCAGGTTGTCCAGGGTGCCGACGGCTTCCGCCACGGGCTTGGCCAGCCCGTTGAGCTTGCCGCCTTCGCTGAGGAAATCGTTGTACGGGTCCACCAGCAGCAAGCCGGTGCCCTCTCGGGGATAGCTCATGGCACGGTTCTCGATCAGGTCGATGACCTTCGCCAGTGTAGATAGCCCTCACGAGAACGCTGCGAATGGTTGCGAGAAGCGGCGCCTTTGGTCGGTTTCATCGAAAGAGCCGGCCAATCGGGGGGATAGTGGAGCGACAGCCTGAGCGCGAACCCGCCCACGTCGGAGGTCGCCATGAAACAACGCATTTTCCCGGGACACATCGCCTGGAGCGAAGCGTGCATGAATGGTGACCACGCCCTGGCCTTCGTGGCGGTGCGGTCACATGCTGCGGAAGCGCAGGTCGGTTTCCATCTGGTCTATGGCGAGCATCATTTTCCGCGGCTGTCGGAGGCCGTGGCAGCAGCCGAGGACGCACTCGCCAAGCTGGTGCGGATCGACGAGAACGACGCCCCAGTCTTCAGCTCGGGCGCCTGCTGAATTTCCAGGCAACCGAGCCGGCTTACCTATTGATTGAACTGCCCATCATCGCGCTGGAAATGCAGCAGTGAGCCCTTGAACGCCTCGCCATTTCCCAGGATGCAATCCGCGCGGGTCCTGCTCCCCTCGTACTCCAGTTCAGCCATTTCGCGGCAGAATGAAGCGCGGTTGGGCCGGTTGGGGTCGACGATGAACACATCCACCTGGTCGGCGGAATGGCGGTCGATGAAGGCAGCGAGGACTGCCGGCTGGCCGTACTCGTAGATGAGGTCGCTGCCGATGATCAGGTCGAACAGGCCCAGGTCGTCATTGAGAACGCCCCAGTCGGCAGACAGGTACTTGAGCGGACCGAGGTCGTTCAACCGCAGGTTTTCATCGAGGAACTCGGGGCTCAACGGGTGATAGTCGCTGGCGGTGATGTCGCCACCTCGCCGATGCACGACCAGGCTCGCCAGCGCCAGTCCGGCGCCCAGTTCTAGCACGCGTTTCCCGTCGAGATCCATCGTCAGCATGGCCTGCGCCAGCACCTGGCTCGACGGCCAGACCTGCCCGAACAATGGCCAGGTCTCGGGTGAGATTCCCAGGCGTTCCGCCACCAGTTCGGGGTCGTGAAATTGCTGAAGATCGAGCAGCGAGCGGATATGAAAATCCATATCCCCCACCGATATATCCTGATACTTGACCTGATAGCCCGACATGCAGAACTCTCCAGATGTATGGGCGATGCCGCCAGGAGAGCTGCGCTGGATATTCATTGATGAAATATCGACAACGCCAGGGGGCGATGAACAACGAAATATTCCGTGAAAACGATCAATTGAACGGAACTTTCGAAGTTTTCATTGCTGAAAATAAAAAAGCCCCGCTAGGCGGGGCTTTTTTTATCGAATCAAGTCTCAGACTACCTGGACTTTATCCGCTTGCAGACCTTTCTGGCCGCGAACGACTTCGAAAGTCACTTGCTGGCCTTCGCTCAGGCTCTTGAAGCCGGTGCTTTCGATCGAACGGTAGTGAACGAACAGATCAGCGCCTTCTGCCGGGGTGATGAAGCCGAAGCCTTTTTCATCGTTGAACCACTTGACGGTGCCGGATTGACGATTGGACATTTCATATCTCCAAGATAAAACAAAATAATCCTGAATTAATTCAGGGAATTACTGAGTTGCGAAAGCTGTAACGAATCGAGGAGATGAAAGAATATCAATCAGAACATCGAGCCAAGTATCGCAGAGACAATTGCAGAACAGTGGCGCGACTATACGCGGTTCGGCCGGGATGTACAGGTTTATTTTCCCGGCGGAAATTTTTCCGCCGGAATGGGTTTGGCAATCATGCGCTTGGCCGGGAAACCCGGAATCGACCTCTATCAGGCCGGGCTCGCCGGGCCCCGCAGCATGTCGAGGAGCTGCGCATGCAGGCGCGGATCGCCGCAGGCGATGATGTCGCCGCCGTTCTGCGCGTCCCCGCCATCCCAGCGGCTGACCACCCCGCCGGCGCCCTGGATGATCGGCATCAGCGCCTGGATGTCGTAGGGCTTGAGACCCGGGTCCAGCACCACATCCACCAGCCCCAGCGCCAGCATGCAGTAGGCATAGCAATCGCCGCTGTAACGCACCAGCCGCGCCTCGCCGGCCAGGCGCTGGAAGATGTCGCGGTAGGGCCGCTGCTGGAAGTGCTCGGGGCTGGTGACCATCAGGGTGGCCTCGGCCAGCTTGCCGCAGGCACGGGTCTGGATCGGCCGGCCATTGAGTGAAGCAGTTTCCCCATCGCCGATGAAGCGCTCGCGGGTGAAGGGCTGGTCCATCACACCCAGTGCCGGGCGGCTGCCGTCGTTGAGGGCGATCAGGGTGCCCCAGAGCGGGATGCCGCTGATAAAGGAGCGCGTGCCATCCACCGGGTCCAGTACCCAGGTCCAGGGTTCTTCCCCCGCGATGTTTTCCTCTTCTTCGCCGAGGACGCCGTGGCCGGGAAAGCGCTCGCCGATCAGTGCGCGCATGGCGCGCTCGGCACCCTTGTCCGCCAGGGTCACGGGGTCGAAGCGCTCCGCCTCCTTGTTCTCCACCTCCAGCGGCAGGCGAAAGTAGGTCAGGGTGACCCTGGCAGCCGCATCGGCCAGTTCTTCGGCGAACTCCAGGTACTCTGGCGGAAGGGGTCGGTCGTTCATGGGGACTCCAGGGGACAAAGTGATGAGCTAAATTCCAGCATAGGCCAGGGCGACCTGGACACCGAGGCTTCCGGAAAAGTGGCGGGCCAGTTGCCCGCGCTGGGCTTCGCTTCGCTCAACCACGACGAACGGATGAACGCCAGCGGGTCGGCGCTGAACTGTTCCTTGCGGGCAGTAGATCTGCGTGCCGTCTCGTGCCGCCCATCTTGCGCATTTCTTCGGAGTCGGGCCCCTTGCCAGGGGCCCGTAGGTCGAGAAGATTATCGATCGCACTCGACTACATCTGCGGCGGGGTCAACGCCCCTGCTGCTCGAGGTATTCACCAGTGGAAACCACCTTGGCGTAGGCGAAGGCCAGGGCGGACATGAAGGCAGCATGGACCTGCTCGGCGGGGATGGTCCTGCCGTTGAACTCCAGGTCCCGCGTGGCGCAAGCATCATGGATAACGGTGACCTCGTAACCATAGTCCGCCGCCGCGCGAGTGACGCCGTCGACGCACATGTGGCTCATGCTGCCGACCACGGTCACCTTCTCCACGCCGTTGCGGTCGAGGATCTCCTTCAGCTCGGTTTCACGGAAGGAATTGACGAAATGCTTCAGGACCACGGGCTCGCCAGCCGCGTTCAGCACCTTGGGATGGATATGCGCGCCCTCCGAGCCGGGCCGGAAGAAGGGCGCGTCCTGGCTGGTGAACTCGTGACGGATATGCACCACCAGGTCTCCGGCTTCGCGTGCGCCGGCGATGACCTGGGCGGCATTGTCGGCAGCGGCCTCGGCGCCTTGCAGGGTCCAGAGACCGCCGGGGAAGTAATCGTTCTGGATGTCGACGACGATAACGGCTTGCTTGCTCATCTTATTCACCTCGGGTTGTGGGAGTGGAGACATGGGGCCTAAGGTGAACTTCCCAGCGCCGGATCAGTATCGGCGCAACCGACAAATTCGCAGGAAAAACTGACAATGAAGACCATGCTGGAGATCGGTCTCCTGCTCTACCCCGGTGCCCAGCTCGCAGCGGCCCACGGCCTCTCCGACCTGTTCGCGGTGGCCAATCGCATGGCTGGCGAGCATGCCGACGCCAAGCTGCCAATACTGCGCGTGCGCCATTGGACGGCCGGCGAGGACGGCGAAATCCGCTGCACCCACGACAGTCACCCGGACGCCGATAGCCGCCCCACCGTTGTGGTGGCGGTGCCCTGCATCGGCCCCCTGCCCCCGGCCGAGGTGCTGCAACCGCTCGCCAACTGGCTCAGCCTCCAACATGCGGCAGGCGTTACCCTGGGTTCGGTGTGCGCCGGGGCCTTCCTGCTGGCCCAGACCGGACTGCTGGCCGGCCGCCCGCTGACCACGCACTGGAGCCTGGCCAAGGACCTGGGCGAGCGCTACCCGGAGGTGAAGGTGGATGCCGACAAGCTGGTGGTGGACGACGGCGACATCATCACCGCCGGCGGCGTGATGGCTTGGACCGACCTGGGGCTGGCCCTGGTGGACCGCCTGCTGGGGCCGACCATAGCCGCCAACACCGCGCGCTTCCTGGCACTCGACCTCACCCGCCACTCCCAGCAGTACTTCCGCCGCTTCGTCCCCCGGTTCGACCATGGTGACGAGGCCGTGCTCAAGGTCCAGCACTGGCTGCAGCGCCAGGACAATCGCAATGCCAGCCTGCCGGACATGGCCGCCCAGGCGGGACTCGGCGAACGTACCTTCCTGCGCCGCTTCCAGCTGGCCACCGGCCTGCGCCCCACCGAGTACTGCCAGCAACTGCGCGCCGCCAAGGCCCGCGAACTGCTGGAGCTCACCAACCGCTCGGTGGACCAGATCGCCTGGGAAGTGGGCTACCAGGACCCCAGCGCCTTTCGCAAGGTGTTCAACAAGATGGTCGGGCTATCGCCCACCGACTATCGACGGCGGTTTGGGCGTCGCAGTGTGGCAGACGGATGAGTTCTTCGTTGTAGGGGCCGAGCCCGTAGCGCCGTAGCCGGCGGCCAAGGCGCCTGATGCCGCCAGGGCAAGAGTCAGGATTCCGAGGCGTCCCATGACAGCACCTCCAGCGTGAATCCCCCCAAGGCTTCCAGTTATAGCGCCAGCCACTGCACCCACCGTGCCGCCTGCTGTCCAATGGTCTGTCGGAGCAGATCGCAGAGGTGATCCGCCATGTCCATGCCCGTCCTGATGCTGGCCACCCTCGCCGGCACCCTCGCCTACCTGGGCCTTGCGATCCTCGGCTGGGGCGGCTTCGGCGCCTTCTTTTCGCACCCGCCGCTGGTCGCCCTGACCCTGGTGCTCTTCGCCCTTACCATCCTGGCGCCCTTTACCGGTGGCAACCTCAGCAGCGGCGTGCGGGAGGACCGCGAGAACCGCTGGGTGCTGGTGGCCTTCGGCATCATCGGGGTGCTCAGCGCCTTTCTGCCGGCCTACACCGATCGCCTCGACTTCTGGACCTTCGGCGGCAACGGGGTGCGCTGGTTCGGCGTGTTCTGCTTCGCCGTCGGCGGCGCGCTGCGGCTGTGGCCGGTGTTCGTGCTGGGCAACCGCTTCAGCGGCCTGGTCGCTATCCAGCCCGGCCACCAACTGGTGACCGACGGGGTCTACGGCCTGATCCGCCACCCCAGCTACCTGGGACTGATGATCAGCTCCCTGGGCTGGGCCCTGGCCTTTCGTTCCGGCGTCGGCCTGCTGCTGGTACTGCTGACACTGCCGCCGCTGGTCGCGCGCATCCGTGCGGAGGAGGCCCTGCTGCGCTCGCAGTTCGGCGCCGAATACGAGGCTTACTGCGCACGCACGTCACGGTTGATCCCTGGCCTCTACTGAACCGTTGGGCCGGTGGGGTCGAACCCCCGCCGGCGGCCGGAAGTCCAAATTCCTGTCACGCACGCACAGCCCCGGCGCCTGACTCGCGGGCAACCGGGGTGTTCTGTTTCCGGAGGATTTGCGATGGTCACTCACTACAAGGTCGCCGGACATCTCGCCTGCGGCCACCATGGCCAGAACCTGGTCTCCACCACCGATCTGGCGCGGGTGAAATGCCGCAGCTGCCGCAACACCGAGGTGTTCAAGGAAGCGCGTCGGGAGGCGCGCAACGCTGCGCGGCGGGCGGCACGCCGGGCCAAGGTCGCCCATGCCGCCAACGACTGGCGCACGGCCTGGCAGGAGAAGCTCACCGGCCTGCCGGGCAAGCAACGACTGCCCCGGGGCTTCGGTAATCAGCCTTTCGTCTGAGCCCGAGCGCCGTCGCAGGCGAAATGGACAGCCTCTATCAGCGGCTGCTGACGGCGGGGGTGGACTTCTACACCCCCCTGGCCGATCGCGACTTTGGCATGCGCGACTTCTCCGTGCAGGACCCGGACGGCAACCAGATCGGCATGGGCGCCACGCTCAACCATCAACCTTGAAACGTGCCCGGTAGTCGCTCGGCGTCACCCCCAGGCGGCGGAAGAACGCCCGGCGAAAGCCGTCGACGTTGGCGTAGCCCACTTCGTCGGCCAGGCGCTTCAAGGGGATGTCCGACTCCTCGGCCAGGCGCCGGGCAGCGTCGATGCGCGCCAGCTCGACGAACTCAGCCGGGGTGGAGCCAGCCTCCTGCTTGAACACCCGCGCGAAATTGCGTTCGCTCATCCCGGCCAGGACGGCCAGGACCGGCACGCTGAGGTCGTCCTTCAGGTGCGCCAGTACATGGTCCTGGATGGCGCGGATGGCCGAGCGCTCGGCGGTCTGCGCCGCCAGGTGCGCACTGAATTGCGACTGGCCGCCGGGCCGCTTGAAGAACATCACCATCTCCCGCGCCACCCTTAGCGCCAGCTCGCGGCCGTGGTCCTCCTCGACCATGGCCAGGGCCAGGTCCATGCCCGCGGTGACACCGGCGGAGGTATAGAGGTTGCCGTCCTTCACATAGATGCTGTCGGCCTCGACCTGGGTCTCGGGGTTCTCTTCCGCCAGGCGCACGCTGCTGTTCCAGTGGGTGGTCACCCGGCGTCCGCGCAGCATGCCGGCCGCAGCCAGGGCAAAAGCGCCGGTGCAGACCGAGCCGATCCGTCGCACCGAGCCGGCCTGCTGCCGCAACCACTGCTGCAATGCCGGGTTGCCGGCGATGTCGTCGACGAAGGGGCTGCCCGCCACCAGCAGGGTGTCGAGCTTGCCCTTGTGCGTCTCGACCGTGGAATCCACCGCCAGGCGCAGGCCGCTGCTGCCCTTGAGCAATCCGGGCTCGGTGCCTATCACCTCCACCCGGTAGGCGCGGGGGTTGCCCAATTGCTTCGCCGCTTCGGCGAAGACATCGGCCGGGCCGACTATGTCCAGCAGTTGCACACGGGGAAAGGCCAGCAAGGCGATGCGCATGGTGGTGTCCGTCACTGTCGAGAGGTTGGCGGAAAACGTCGCTACATGGCTGTTTAAGCCAGATCAAGCATGGCAGAAACTATCTCCACCGACAAATCCAGCCCAACGGAAGCCGCCATGAACACCGTATTCGTCCCCCCGCTCGAACAAGCCCAGGCCAAGCCCGTCAGCAGCACCTCGATCAAGAACCTACCGGTCAACCTGTTCGGTACGGTCATGGGCCTGGCGGGCCTGGGCCTGGCCTGGCGCCTCGCACACCAGCACTTCGGCGTCAGCGCGCTGATCGGCGAAGCCATCGGCCTGTTCGCCGCCCTGGTGTTCGTGGTACTCGGCCTGGGCTACCTGACCAAGCTGGCACGCCATCGCCAGGCGGTGCTCAACGAGTTCAACCATCCCATCGCCGGCAACTTCTTCGGCACCATCGTCATCGCCATCCTGCTGCTGTCGGTGGTTGCCGCGCCCTACAGCGAGCAGCTGGGCCAAGCGCTGTGGACGGTAGGTAGCCTGCTGACGGTGGTCCTCGGTGGCCTGGTCCTGTCGCGCCTGTTCCAGGGCAAACAGGACCTGCAGCATGCGGTGCCGGCCTGGCTTATTCCGGGAGTGGCCACCCTCGACATCGCCGTCACCGGCGCCCATATGCCCATGGCCTGGGCCCATGAGCTGAACCTCTTCGCGATGGCGGTGGGCGCGGCCATGGCGCTGATCTTCTTCACCAGCATCTTCCCGCGGCTGGTGCACCAGGAACCGCTGGCCAAGGGCATGGTCCCGTCGCTGATGATCCTGGTGGCGCCCTTCGAGGTGGGTTTCCTGGCCTACACCAACCTGTTCGGGATCGACCGCTTCGCCGCCATGCTCTTCTATTTCGGCCTGTTCCTGGCCGTGGTGCTGGGCTTCAAGGTGTTCCGCCGCGACGTGCCCTTCGCCCCGTCCTGGTGGGCGATCAGCTTCCCCCTGGCTGCCCTCGCCAACGCAGCACTTAAGTACGCCCAAGCGCAGGGTGGCCTGCCGCTGCAACTGATCGCCTGGGTCATCCTGGTGTTCCTCACCTTGTCCCTGGCCGTACTGACCTGGAAGACCCTGGTCAGCCTGGTACGCGGCAAGCTGCTCGCCGGCTGAGTTCCTCCCCGCCTCGCGAGCCCTTTCGGGCTCGCTTTTTTCTGCCGACTCTCAACGAGATGCACCCGATGACCCCGACAACCTCCTGGCTGCTACTGGTCGCCGCCGGCCTGCTGGAAGTGGCCTTCGCCCTCGGCCTGAAGGCCGCCAACGGCCTGCAGCGTCCCTGGATCCTGGCCGGCACCCTGCTGGTGCTTGCCGGCAGCCTGGGCCTGCTCACCCTGGCCCTGCGCCAATTGCCGGTGGGCACCGCCTACGCCACCTGGACCGGCATAGGCGCCGTGGGCACCGCCCTGGCGGGCGTGCTCTGGATGGGGGATTCAGCCTCCATTGGCCGGCTGGCCTGCATGGGGTTGATAGTGGGAGGGGTGATGGGGCTGCGCTGGCTGCCCTGAATAGCACCTGGGGTCGGATGACGGCCCCAGGCGGCGCTAGTCAATACGCTGGATGCACCATGACATTACCCGCTTCAAAGCCGCAGCCGCTCGGCGCTGATCTCCGGCAGGTCGGTGCGGCGCAGGTAGACCAGCAGCGTGTCGCACAGATTGAGTCGGTCGTTGATGTTCTGGTCCAGCAGGATCTGCAGGCACTCGCGGCTGAGGGTCATCACCTGTCCGGCTTTCGCGACCCAGACGAACTCGCTGGCCGGGGTGATGCTGCCGTCCGGCACATCCATGCCAAACGAGTCTTCGCTGAAGCGCACGATGTACTTGCCCAGCTTGCGGTTGAAGCCGACGAAACCCGTGAGGGTGTCGGCGGCCTTGCAAATATCGGCGGAGGTGATGCTCATGCTGTACTTCCCCTGAATGAAACGGAACGGGTGCACGCATGAAAGGCAGGAAAGCTCCCACTCTGGCCGGTGGGTAGGCCGACTATTCTGCCAGCCCCGCCCCCCGCCGGGGATATCGCCGCGAGAGGTGTGTTGTCGCACCCCGGGCGGTGCCAATCTCCGCACTCGAAGGAAGACGCCGTTATTTGTAGGAGCGAGCTTGCTCGCGAACAGCCCGAGCGCGACCTTTCGCGAGCAAGCTCGCTCATAAGCCAGGGACCGCTGGGCGGCCCCTGGGTGAACCGGTCAATGCGCCGGCTGGACGATGGCGTTGCCCGGCAGCGCCGGCAACCGCGTCAGGTGCAAGGACACCAGTACCGCCACTACCAGCAGCGAGCCGATGAACAGGCCGACGCCTTCCCAGCCGTAGAGGTGCCAGAACAGCCCGCCGAGGGTTCCGGCCAGGCTCGAACCCACGTAGTAGCTGAACAGGTAGAGGGACGAGGCCTGGCCCTTCGCGCGCTGGGCGCGGCGGCCGATCCAGCTGCTGGCCACCGAGTGGGCGCCGAAGAAGCCGAAGGTGAAGATCGCCATGCCGGCAAGGATCACGCCCAGGGGGTTGAACAGGGTCAGCACGAGGCCGCCCAGCATCAGCAGGATGGCCGCCCAGAGCACCTTGCGCCGGCCCACCTTGTCCGCCAGCGACCCGACCCAGGCCGAGCTGTAGATGCCCGAGAGGTAGACCACCGAGAGCACGCCCACCAGGGCCTGGCTCATCTGGTAGGGCCCCGCCAGCAGGCGGTAGCCGATGTAGTTGAACAGGGTGACGAAGCTGCCCATCAGCAGGAAGCCGATCAGGAACAGCCAGGGCAGGCCGGCGTCCCGGAAGTGCAGGCGATAACCCTCGACCAAGGTGGCGGGCTTGAGAGGCGCCGGGCGGAAGTGCCGGGACTCCGGCAGCACGCGCCAGAACACCAGGCCCGCCAGCAGCGCCAGGCCGCCCATCAGCGCCAGGGCCGCGTGCCAGGAAACGAAGTCCACCATCACCCCGCTGATCAGCCGGCCACTCATGCCGCCAATGGCATTGCCGCCTATGTAGAGCCCCATGGACAGGCCCAGGTGGTGCGGGTGGATCTCCTCGCTGAGGTAGGTCATTGCCACGGCGGCCAGGCCGCTGAGGGACAGGCCCACCAGCGCGCGCATTACCAGCACACCTTCCCAGGTCGGCATTGCCGCGCTGGCCAGGGTGAAGAGGGCAGCGGCGATCAGCGACACCACCATCACCGGCTTGCGGCCGATGGCGTCGGACAGCGGCCCGGTCACCAGCAGGCCGAGGGCGAGCATGGCGGTGGACACCGAGAGCGCCAGGCTGCTCTGGGCGGCAGTGATCGAGAAGGCCTTGGACAGCACCGGCATCATCGGCTGGATGCAGTACAGCAGGGCGAAGGTGGCGAAGCCGCCGGAGAACAGCGCCAGCGAGGTGCGCATGAACTGCGGCGTGCCCTTCCTGATGTAGGTCGGGAGTTCGGGGTCATTGGCGGCGGCGTCCGGCAGCTCGGCTGCTTCACGGGCCGCCTCGCTAAACGCGGGTTCGTCTTCGGTCTTGAGTACTGCCTGGGGTTTGCTCACGGGGCACCTTCGGAGAGTTTGCGGCGAGCAGGCACAACGATGCCGTGCCGCCTGTATCTGGGGCTGGGAATTCGTTGTTGGGGTTATGTGACGAAGAATATAGAGAGGTTTATATTATCTCCAATATATTATTCGACACATTTGATACCTTTTACCTATCAATAGGCAGCCCCATGGAACTGAGACACCTGCGCTATTTCATTGCCGTGGCCGAGGAGTTGCACTTCGGCCGGGCAGCCGAGCAACTGGGCATTTCCCAGCCGCCCTTGAGCCAGCAGATCCAGGCGTTGGAGGAAGAAGTCGGCGCGCGCCTGCTGGAACGCACCAACAGACGGGTGGAGCTCACAGAAGCCGGTCGCCTGTTCCTCGACGAGTCCCGCCAGGTGCTGGCCCAGGTGGACAAGGCGGTGCAACTGGCGCGCCGCGCCCAGCGTGGCGAGCTGGGCGAACTGAAGGTCGGCTTCACCTCGTCGGCGCCCTTCACCTCCACTGTTCCCCGCAGTATCCACGCCTTCCGCCAGGCCTACCCCGACGTGCACCTGGAGCTGCATGAAATGAGCAGCGCGGAAACGGTCAAGGCGCTGCTGGAAGACAGGTTGCAGGTGGGAGTGATCCGCCCCCTCGCCCTGCCGGACAACCTGCTGGCCGTGGAGCTGTTCCGCGAGCCGCTGGTGGCGGTGCTGCGCGCCGATCACCCGCTGGCCGCAGGCAGCGCGGAAGGGCTGGAGATCGCGGCCCTGGCGGAGGAACCCTTCGTGTTCTTCCCGCGTACCTTCGGCACCGGCCTCTACGACCAGTTGATCGCGCTCACCCGCGAGGCGGGCTTCTCCCCGCGCATCGCCCAGGAAGCCAGCGAGGCGATGACCATCATCGGCCTGGTATCGGCGGGGCTGGGGGTATCCGTGCTGCCCGCCTCCTTCCGCCGCACCCGGGTCGACGGCGTGATCTACCGCACCCTGCTGGACCCCGGCGCGACCACCGCCGTCTGGCTGGTGCGCAGGCGCGGCGAGCGCTCGCCCCTGGCACTGTCCTTCGTCGAACTGGTCACCCGCGAGGCTGCCGCCATCCGCGATCGCAAACTGTAGGAGGGGTCGGGCGGCGTTCCGCGATACCCATCAGCGGGACCGATCGCGAATGAATTCGCTCACACAATGAAGCACCGCTGAAAATTCCGACGCCACGTCACAAACCCGCCCCCTGGTTCGTCGTGAAGGTGTAACCCCTTCCAAGCCGAACCGAGGACACCGCCATGACACCCGCAAGCCCCGTCAACTATCAGCAGGTCATCCCCGAAGTCATCAACGCCATGGGCGAAGTGCACACCCCCATGGACGCCCTGGGCCTTCCGCGCAGCCTGCACCACCTGGTGCAGCTGCGGGCCTCGCAACTCAACCAATGCGCCTTCTGCGTGAAGATGCACACCCGTGAAGCGCGGGAAGACGGCGAGACCGACGAGCGCCTGGACCGCCTGGTGGTCTGGGACCACTGCAGCGACTTCACCCCGCGCGAGAAGGCGGCCCTGGCCTGGACCGAGGCCCTCACCCAGCTCGACCGCCGGACCGACTATGCTGCCCTGCGCACGGCATTGCGCGAGCATTTCAGCGATGTGGAAATCGGCGTGCTGACCGCCACCGTGGCCATGATCAACCTCTGGAACCGCATCCAGATATCGAGGCACTGACGTGAGAGAAACCGCTGCAACGGCCGTCTTCGAAGACAGCCGCCGCTTCCTGCTGAACCTGGCCTACCGCATCCTCGGCTCGCGCAGCGATGCCGAGGACGCGGTACAGGAAACCTTTCTCAAGTGGCGCGAAAGCGATCACGCCGCCCTGGACAATCCGCGCGCCTGGCTGACCACCCTCTGCACCCGCCATTGCATCGACCAGTTGCGTCTGGCGCACCGGGCACGGGTGGACTACGTCGGCACCTGGCTGCCGGAACCCATCCACAGCGAAACCACGGAGTCGCCGGAACAGATGCTGGAACTCTCCTCTTCGCTGTCCACCGCCTTCCTCCTGTTGCTGGAACGGCTCACCCCCAAGGAACGCGCGGCCTACCTGCTCGTCGATATCTTCGACCTGGCCTACCCCGATGTCGCCCGCGCCATCGGCGTCCAGGAGGCCGCCTGCCGCAAGCTGGTGTCCCGCGCCCGCGCCGGCCTGGCCGAGGGCAAGGTGCGCCAGGCCCCGCCGCGCGAACGCCAGGAACAGCTGCTCGACGCCTTCCATGCGGCCATCGCCAGTGGTGCCACCGCCGGGCTGACCGCCCTGCTCGCAGACGAAGTGGAACTCTGCGCCGACGGTGGCGGCAGAGTGCCGACCCTGGGCCACATTCTCCATGGCAAGGCCGAGGTACTGGCGTTCATCTACGACTCGCTGCGCGGCTACTGGGGCGACTACCGCTGGCTGCCCGCCGACCTCAACGGTGGGCGCGGGGTGATCCTGGCCAGTGCCGGGGAGGTGGTGGCCTCGGTCACCTTCGCCTATGACGAGCGGGGTCAGGTCAGCAACATCTACATCGTGCGCAATCCGGAGAAACTGGCCGGCCTCGAGTTGCCCGGCTGAGACGCCGGCGACGGCTGACCGGTCAGGCCCGGAAGCCTCGTCTAAGCTTCTCCGGACGTTCGCGTTGCGAGTCCTGTTCCGGGGCTGTAGTCGTCCGCCGCATCACTTTGCAACCCAAGGAGAGGCCTGAGATGACCAAGAAAAACCTGACCAATGCCACCGGCGCGCCGGTGGTGGACAACCTCAACATCCAGACCGCCGGCCCCCGTGGCCCGGCTCTGCTGCAGGACATCTGGCTGATCGAGAAGCTCGCTCACTTCGACCGCGAAGTGATCCCCGAGCGGCGCATGCACGCCAAGGGCGCAGGCGCCTACGGCACCTTCACCGTCACCCACGACATCACCCGCTACACCCGCGCCAGCCTCTTCGCCAAGGTCGGCAAGCAGACTCCGCTCTTCCTGCGCTTCTCCACCGTCGCCGGCGAACGCGGCGCGGCCGATGCCGAACGCGACATCCGTGGCTTCGCGGTGAAGTTCTACACCGACGAAGGCAACTGGGACATAGTCGGCAACAACACCCCGGTATTCTTCTTCCGCGACCCGCTGCGTTTCCCCGACCTCAACCACGCGGTCAAGCGCGACCCGCGCACCGGCCTGCGCAGCGCAGCGAACAACTGGGACTTCTGGACCCTGCTGCCGGAAGCGCTGCACCAGATCACCATCGTCATGAGCGACCGCGGCATCCCGAAGACCTACCGGCACATGCACGGCTTCGGCAGCCACACCTTCAGCATGATCAACGCGAAGAACGAGCGGGTCTGGGTCAAGTTCCACTTCAAGAGCCAGCAAGGCATCGAGAACCTCAGCGACAGCGAAGCCGCCCAGGTGATAGGTGGCGACCGCGAAAGCCACCTGCGTGACCTCTACGACAGCATCGAGAAGGGCGACTTCCCGCGCTGGACCCTCTACATCCAGGTGATGACCGAAGACCAGGCGCGCACCCACAAGCACAACCCCTTCGACCTCACCAAGGTCTGGCGCCATGGCGACTACCCCTTGATCGAAGTAGGGGTGATGGAGCTCAACAAGAACCCGGAAAACCACTTCGCCGAAGTGGAACAGGCGGCCTTCTCGCCGGCCAACGTGGTGCCCGGCATCGGTTTCTCGCCGGACAAGATGCTCCAGGCGCGACTCTTTTCCTACGGCGACGCGCAGCGCTACCGCCTGGGGGTCAACTTCAACCTGATTCCGGTGAATGCCCCGCGCTGCCCGTACAACAGCTACCACCGCGACGGTTTCATGCGCACCGACAGCAATGCTGGCTCCACCATCGCCCACTACCCCAACAGCCAGGGACTCTGGGAGGACAGCCAGGCGCTGGCCGAGCCGCCGCTGCCGCTGGAAGGCGACGCCGCCAACTGGGACCACCGGGTCGACGTGGACCACTTCGAACAGCCCGGCGACCTGTTCCGCCTGATGACGCCGGCGCAGCAGCAGCTGCTGTTCGAGAACACCGCGCGCGGCATGGGCGACGCGCCGCTGGAAGTGAAGCAGCGGCATGTCGCCAACTGCACCAAGGCCGACCCGGCCTATGGCGCCGGGGTGGCCAGAGCGTTGGGATTGGCTTGAGGCCCGGAGGCAGGCACTGAGGCTGCCTGCCCTACCTTTGTGGGGGCGAATTCATTCGCTGAGGGCTGCGCAGCAGCCCCATTCGAGCTCCGCAGGGCAGACCTGCGATCTGCTTAGCCAATGAATTCGCCCCCACAGTCATTCACCCCCCACAATCACTCCCCTGCCGTCGTCTTCCTCCCCCAAACAACGTTTTCTTCACATTTCGTCTGTCAAAGTCCGCCCGGTTTCGGCGGTCCCGATTGGAACCAATGTGCCATCAGGCGGTCTTATCGCCTCTGGCGCCGCCCACCCCACTGGGGCCCGCCTTTCGTCTTGAGCCCTATGGATGCTTGATCGCATGACCGCAAAGGAACCCATCGCCACCCGGCAGACCTCGTTCAGCCTGGACACCCCCACCGTCAAGAGCCACCTGACCTTCACCCTGCTCAGCGCCGCTGCGCTGATGGTCATGTACAGCCTGCTGCGCGTCGCGCTGCTTGCGTACAACAGCGACCAGATCGGCGACAGTCCGGCCTCGGTGTTCGTCGAAGCCTTCTACAACGGCCTGCGCTTCGACCTGCGCGTGGTGGTATTCGCATGTGTGCCGCTGCTGCTTTCGCTGCTCAGCGCCCGCGCCATGGCCGCCCGTGGCCTGCACCGCCTGTGGCTGACCGCCTTCGCCAGCCTGACCCTATTCATCGGCATCAGCGAGCTGGACTTCTACCGCGAATTCCACCAGCGCCTGAACAGCCTGGTGTTCCAGTACCTGCAGGAAGACCTGGGCACGGTCTCCAGCATGATCTGGAACGGCTTCCCCGTGGGCCGCTACCTGATCGCCTGGGCCCTGGCCACCGCCCTGCTCTACCTGCTGTTCCGCGGCCTCGACCTGGCGAGCCGTCCGCGCGTTCGCGCCAGTGAAACGCCCGCCATGCGCAGCACCGCCCCCTGGTTCGGCCGCCTGGCCATCTTCATGGTCTGCCTGGTGGTGGCCGTGGTCGCCGCCCGCGGCCACCTGCGCCAGGGCCCACCGCTGCGCTGGGGCGATGCCTTCACCACCGAGTCGATGTTCGCCAATCAGCTGGGCCTGAACGGCACCCTGACCCTGGTGGACGCCGCCAAAAACAGCTTCTCCTCCCACCGCGACAACGCCTGGAAGGCCACCCTGCCTGAGGATGAGGCCCTGGCCGCCGTGCGCGAGATGCTGCTGACCCCCAACGACAAGCTGGTGGATACCGACAAGGCCGCCATTCGTCGCGATTACACCCCGCCGGCCGAAGGCACCCTGCCGATCCGCAATGTGGTGGTGATCCTCATGGAGAGCTTCGCCGGCCGCTATGTCGGCGCCATGGGCAACCAGGACGGCATCACCCCCTACTTCGACAAGCTGGCCAAGGAGGGTCTGCTGTTCGATCGCTTCTTCTCCAACGGCACCCACACCCACCAGGGGATGTTCGCCACCATGGCCTGCTTCCCCAACCTGCCCAGCTTCGAGTACCTGATGCGTACCCCCGAGGGCGCGCACAAGTTCTCCGGCCTGCCGCAATTGCTCAGCGCCCGCGACTTCGACGACCTCTACGTCTACAACGGCAATTTCCAGTGGGACAACCAGTCCGGCTTCTTCAGCAACCAGGGCATGACCCGTTTCATCGGCCGTGAGGACTTCGTCAACCCGGTGTTCATGGACCAGACCTGGGGCGTTTCCGACCAGGACATGTTCGACCGCGGCGCCGTGGAACTGGCCAAACAGCCCACCGACAAGCCCTTCTACGCCCTGCTGCAGACCCTCTCCAACCACACGCCCTATGCGCTGCCCACCGACCTGCCGGTGGAGCGGGTCACCGGCCACGGCGGCCTCGACGAGCACCTGACCGCCATGCGCTACGCCGATTGGGCCCTGGGCCAGTTCTTCGAGAAGGCGCGCAAGGAGCCCTACTTCAAGGACACCCTGTTCGTGCTGGTGGGTGACCACGGTTTCGGCAGCGACAAGCAGCTCACCGAGATGGACCTGTTCCGCTTCAACGTGCCGCTGCTGCTGATCGGCCCCGGCGTGCAGGAGAAGTTCGGCAGTCTCAACCACAACGTCGCCACCCAGATCGACATCGTGCCGACCATCATGGGCCGCCTGGGCGGCGAAGTGCGTCACCAGTGCTGGGGTCGTGACCTGCTCAACCTGCCGGCGGACGATCCGGGTATCGGCGTGATCAAGCCGTCCGGCAGCGACCAGACTGTGGCCATCGTCAGCGACGACCGCATCCTGGTGCAGCCGCGCGGCTTCCCGGCGCGTCTCTACCAGTACCAGCTTGGCGCCGATGCCAAGGTCGAGCGCATCCCCGGCGACAGCGACCCGCGCCTGCAGAAGTACCTGGAAGCCTTCCTCCAGACCGCCACCGGCGCCCTGCTGAACAACACCGCGGGTGTCGAGGACGCCAAGCAACATCAGTGACGGACCCGGCCCCGCGGAATGCGGGGCCGCTTCTGCTTTTTTTACTGTGGGGGCGAATTCATTCGCCAAGCAGACCGCAGGTCTGCCCTGCGATGCTTCCATGGCGGCCGCTGCGCGGCCCTTAGCGAATGAATTCGCCCCCACAGGTTATCCCCCTGCAAGAATCCCCGCCGCTCCACCCTCTCCCCGCCCCAACGCTTGACAGCCCCGCCCCAAACGCCCAAATTACGCAAAGTGTAAATTGATTACGAAAATAACAATGCCGGCTACCGGGTTCCCGGACCGCCTGCCGCCTGCGTGAGTGCTTTTATGGACCTCTACACCTATTACCGCTCCACCTCCTCCTACCGGGTGCGCATCGCCCTGGCGCTGAAGGGGCTGGAAGCTCGGCAGATTCCGGTGAACCTGATCCAGGACGGAGGCCAGCAGCACAAGCCCGACTACAAGGCGATCAATCCCCAGGGCCGCGTGCCCAGCCTGCGTACCGACGAAGGCCAGGTGCTGACCCAGTCCCCCGCCATCATCGAATACCTCGAAGAACGTTATCCCCAGCCCGCCCTCCTGCCCCAGGGCCTCGAGGAACGCGCCCGCCAGCGCGCGGTGGCCGCCATCATCGGCTGCGACATCCACCCGCTGCACAATGTCGCCGTGCTCAACCGCCTGCGCGGCCTGGAGATCGGCGAAGCGGAGGTGATGGGCTGGATTCGTCACTGGATCGCCGAGGGCTTCGACGCTGTCGAAGCCTTGATAGGCGATGAAGGTTTCTGCTTCGGCGAGCCGGGCCTGGCCGACGTCTACCTGCTACCGCAGGTCTACGCCGCCCGCCGCTTCGAACTGGACCTGTCACACTATCCGAAGATCGCCCGGGTCGAACGCCTCGCCCTGCAGCATCCGGCGTTCATCCAGGCACACCCCGACCAGCAAGCCGACAAACCGGCCTGAGGCAACCCCATATGCAGAGCCTCGGATTCAAGGTCACCATTGGCGACCACCTCGCCCGCAGCGTGCGCGGCATTTCCTGCGCGCCGCCCGTTGCCACCTCGCATTGACCTATAACTTCCACTACATGCTTGAGGTGCAAAAAAATGGCTGACATCTTCGAAAACCCAATGGGCCTGATGGGCTTTGAATTCATCGAATTCGCTTCCCCCACCCCGAATACCCTGGAACCCATCTTCGCCATGATGGGCTTCACCAAGGTCGCCACCCACCGCTCCAAGGACGTTCACCTGTATCGCCAGGGCGAGATCAACCTGATCCTCAACAACGAGCCCAAGAGCCAGGCCGCCTACTTCGCCGCCGAGCACGGCCCGTCCGTCTGCGGCATGGCCTTCCGCGTGAAGAACGCCCACCAGGCCTACGCCCGCGCCCTGGAACTGGGCGCCCAGCCCATCGAGATCCCCACCGGCCCGATGGAACTGCGCCTGCCGGCGATCAAGGGTATCGGCGGCGCTCCGCTGTACCTGATCGACCGCTTTGGCGAAGGCTCCTCGATCTATGACATCGACTTCGAGTTCATCGAAGGCGTGGACCGCAACCCGCAGGGGGCCGGCCTGAAGATCATCGACCACCTGACCCACAACGTGTACCGCGGCCGCATGGCCTACTGGGCGGACTTCTACGAGAAGCTGTTCAACTTCCGCGAGATCCGCTACTTCGACATCAAGGGCGAGTACACCGGCCTGACCTCCAAGGCCATGACCGCGCCGGACGGCATGATCCGCATCCCGCTGAACGAGGAATCCTCCAAGGGCTCGGGGCAGATCGAAGAGTTCCTGATGCAGTTCAACGGCGAAGGCATCCAGCACGTGGCGTTCTTCACCGACGACCTGCTCAAGACCTGGGATGACCTGAAGGCTCGTGGCATGCGCTTCATGACTGCGCCGCCGGAAACCTACTACGAGATGCTCCAGGGCCGCCTGCCGGACCACGGCGAGCCGGAAGAGGAACTGAAGGCCCGTGGCATCCTGCTGGATGGCACCACCGAAGGCGGCAACAGGCGCCTGCTGCTGCAGATCTTCTCGGAAACCCTGATGGGCCCGGTGTTCTTCGAGTTCATCCAGCGCAAGGGCGATGACGGCTTCGGCGAGGGCAACTTCAAGGCCCTGTTCGAGTCCATCGAACGTGATCAGATTCGTCGTGGCGTGCTCAGCACCGACGAATAAGGCGCGATCGTCCAGGAAAGACCCGGCTTCCGCCGGGTTTTTCTTTGTCTGCCGTCGACATCGGGTAGGGTGCGCTGCGCGCACCGAAACTACCGCGCAAGATAGCCGGTGCGCACGGTGCACCCTACGGAAGCCCCGGACTCCTGACTATGCTTTCCATGGGGGTTGGAGGCGCTTCACATGCAACTCGTCAGCGTGACCATCGACAAGCCGGACGACATCAACTTCATCTTCGGCCAGACCCACTTCATCAAGTCCGTGGAAGACATCCACGAAGCCCTGGTCGGCGCGGTGCCCGGTATCCGCTTCGGGCTGGCCTTCTGCGAGGCCTCGGGCAAGTGCCTGGTGCGCTGCTCCGGCACCGACGACGCCCTGCTCGAACTCGCCCGCCGCAACGCCCTCGCGATTGCCGCCGGTCATAGTTTCATCGTCTTCCTCGGCGAAGGTTTCTACCCGGTCAATGTGCTCAACAGCCTCAAGCTGGTGCCGGAGGTCTGCCGGATCTTCTGCGCCACGGCCAATCCCACCGAGGTAATACTCGCCGAAACCGGCCAGGGCCGTGGTGTGCTCGGGGTGGTGGATGGCTTCCCGCCGAAAGGGGCGGAAGGCGAGGAAGACATCGCCTGGCGCAAGGGCCTGCTGCGGCAGATCGGCTACAAGCTCTGAGGCACGGGCGGCAGTTCGGATCCTTGATATTCGAACTGCCTTTGCCCCTGTATCCGACAAGTTTTCGTTAGTTGCGACGCGGACTTTCAGCAGCCTGCCATCGTTGCGACTCAACGCATGTGCCTATCTGAATTCCAGCGGCCTTTTCCATTGCCGGCCTATTCGAAATTCCGATTTGCACGGCGACTTCCACAAATTACCGGGGAAAGGGTGCCGATCGAACAGGCAGGATTCGGTGACGACCTGATGAGGAACTCCGAAGTACGTGCCGGGATTTCGCCACGCCCCTCTGGTCAGGTAACGAGATTTATGCTCAGAAAACGAGCATACTCGGCGAGTTCTGGAAGCAAATATCAAGTTCAGGGCAACCGAAGTATTGAAGTGCGCCCCGCAAAGGAAAGAGCCATGTCCAACCCGTTGATCGATAAATCCAGGTCAGTTCTCGAATTACAGGTGGAGTCGTTCCTCACCAATGGTGGCGAAATCCAGCAGATTCCCACCGGGACCACCGGCATGAAACCCAAGGAGACCTGGAAGAAAAGCGCTGCGAAGAGCCAGCCCCAGTCCCCCCTTCCCGCAGCAGCCACGTCCGAAGCCGACGAGTGACCCCCTCCAGGTTGGCGTCCTCGCCGGACAGAGGCGACGACGCCAACACGGTCAATGAGCGCTCCAGGAGCGCCCAGGCAAAAAAAAGCTGCCATCGCCGGCAGCTTCAATTTGCACCCTGGCACGTCCTGTGCCCTTTCTGTTCCTGAATTCAGAATGCCCCCTCCGGATGACAATGCCGTGGCGCTGGCGTGACCGCTAGGCGACAGCCGCGCTGTCCGTCTTCAGGGTCCCTTAAGACTTCCCCCGGATACTGCTCTCCATACGCTTCCCGCCTGGAGGGCACCGATGAACAGCACCGAGTGGAACGCCCTGTTCCCATTCCGTTTCGGCCACAAATCGCAGCAACACTACCTGTCCCTGCTGCTGGCGAGCGATCCAGGGCGCAGCCAGGCCGAGGCCTTCGTCCACCGGCGCTTCCTCAGCGTCCACGGTGCCGACATCCGCCAGTTCATGCCCGAGCTGCTCTCCATGCGTAACCACCATGGCGCGCTCAGCGCCGTGGCCGGACTGCGCATGGCCAGCCAGAGTCAGCTGTTCCTTGAGCAGTACCTCGAGGCACCGGCCGAAACCATGATCGCCCAACTGGCCGCACGCCCGGTGGCGCGGGACCAGATAGTCGAAGTGGGCAACCTGGCCTCGATCAACTCCGGCAATGCCCGGTTGATCATCGTCGCAGTCACCTGGCTGCTGTACCTGCGGGGCCTGGACTGGGTGGTGTTCACCGGAGCGCCAACACTGATCAACAGCTTTCGACGCCTGGGCCTGGAACCCTTGCTGCTCGGCGATGCCGACCCTGGCCGGCTGGGGGATGCCCAACAGCAATGGGGCACCTACTACGAACAGAAGCCGCAGGTATTCAGCGGCAGCATCCGCTTCGGCTTCGAACAGTTGCAACACAACGGAGTCATAGACCGGCTGGGTTTTCCTGAGGCAGACAGGGTGGCCCACGATGCAGCCTGAGGGCCTGCGCGCCATCCTCCGCCAGCACGCCGGCCGTCTGCCGCAACCCCTGGCCCTGCGTGGCGACACCCGCTGCCACACCTACGCCCAACTGCTCGACGAAGTGGAGCGTCGCGAAGCCGTGCTGCGTGGCGAACCCGATGGCGTGCTCGCCCTTGGTTTGGAGAACGGCCCCGACGCCCTGCTCTGGGACCTGGCCGCCCTTCTCGCCGGACGCCCCTGCCTACCGCTTCCGCCGTTCTTCAGCCCGCAACAGCGCGCTCATTGCCTGGCGCAATGTCGCGTCAACCTGGCAGTGGCCGACAGCGGGTTCTCAGCCGAACTGGAGACCGCGGGCTTCCAGGCCGATGGCCATTTCTGGCGCAGGACCGTCAATGGCGGCACCACCCTGCCGGCAGGTACCGCCAAGGTCACCTACACCTCCGGCACTACCGCACAGCCCAAGGGCGTCTGCCTGAGTGCCGAGTCCCTGTTGCAGGTGGCCGGCGAACTGGAAGCCGCCAGCCGCCCCAGCGCACCTGCGCATTACCTGGCCGTGCTGCCGCTGGCGGTGCTGCTGGAGAACCTCGGGACCTATGCCGCCTTGCTGGCCGGAGCCTGCGTCACTCTGCTGCCCCAGCGCCAGCTGGGTATCCAGGGCGCCAGCGGGGTGGACTGGCCGAAGCTGCTGGCCAGCGTCGTCCTCAGTGGCGCCCAGAGCCTGATCCTGGTACCGCAGCTGCTGCTCGGCCTGGTCACCGCCATCGAGCGCGGGCACCTGGGCCCCGGGCAGTTCCGCTTCGTCGCCGTGGGCGGTGCGCGCGTGTCGCCGGAACTGCTGGCTCGTGCGGCAAGGGTCGGGCTGCCGGTGTTCGAGGGCTACGGACTTTCCGAATGCGCGTCCGTGGTCTGCCTCAACCGGCCGGGCGCCAATCGCCCCGGCAGTGTCGGCCAGCCCCTGCCCCATGTGCGGGTGCGCCTGGCCGAGGATGGTGAAGTGCTGGTCAGCGGCCCGGTCCTGCTCGGCTATCTGGGCGAGCCGCCCTTCACCGGGCCATGGTGGCCGACCGGCGACCTTGGCGAGTTCGATGCCGATGGCTACCTCCACCTCCGGGGCCGCAAAAAGCACCAGTTCATCACCAGCTTCGGGCGCAATGTGAACCCGGACTGGGTCGAGGCCGAGCTGACCCAGCGCGGCACGATCGCTCAGGCCTTCGTCCATGGCGAGGGGCTGCCAGGCAATCTCGCCCTGCTCTGGCCGCTGGACCCGGCCTGCACGGACCAGGCGCTGGCCGATGCCGTCGCCAGTGCCAATGTCGACCTCCCGGACTACGCCCGGGTCCGGGCCTGGCGCCGCCTGGAAGTCCCCTTCAGCACGGCCGATGGCCTGCTCACCGCCAACGGTCGCCCGCGCCGCGAGGCCATCCTCGCGCGTTACCACAGCACCCTGCTCGAACTCGAACACGAGGTAGAACCATGAATTTCTTCGACCAGTTGCAAGCCGCCACCGCCAGCGAACGGGAAGCACTGTTCAGCGTCCCGGTGATACGCGAGGCCCTGGCTGGCCAGGTCAGCCTGGAGGGCTACCGCGCCTTCCTCGGCCAGGCTTACCACCATGTTCGGCATACCGTGCCGCTGATGATGGCCTGCGGCGCGCGCCTGCCCCCGCGCCTGGAATGGCTGCGCGGCGCGGTCTGCGAATACATCGAGGAAGAGTACGGCCACGAGCGCTGGATACTCGACGATATAGCCGCCTGTGGCGGCGACCCCGAAGCCGTCAGCCTCAGCCGCCCCTCGCTACCCATCGAGCTGATGGTGGCCTACCTCTACGACCTGATCGCCCGCGGCAACCCAGTGGGACTGTTCGGCATGGTCAATGTGCTGGAGGGCACCAGCATCGCCCTGGCCACCCAGGCTGCCGGTGCCATCCGCGAGACTCTGCAGCTGCCGGCTGGCGCCTTCAGCTACCTGTCCTCCCATGGCGCCCTGGACCAGGGCCACATGGCCACTTACCGCCAGTTGATGAACCAGTTGGACGACGAGGACGACCGTCAGGCCGTCCTCCACGCCGCCAAGGTGGTCTACCAGCTCTATGCCGAGATGTTCCGCGGACTGCCCCGTGCCGGTGAGGTGCAACATGCGCCTCTCTGACTGTCGTGCCCTGCTCACCGGCGCCAGCGGCGGCATTGGCCTGGCCCTGGCCGAACAGCTTTGCGCCCGCGGTGCCCACGTGCTGGTGGTGAGCCGTACGCGGGCGACCCTGGCCGCGCTTCTGCGACGCTATCCACAGCAGCTCGCCTGGATCGGTGCCGACCTGCGCCAGGCCCAGGACCGCCAGCGGGTGCTGGACGCCGCACGCGACATGGGCGGCGTCAACCTGCTGGTGAATGCCGCCGGGGTGAACCGCTTCGCCATGCTCGAACAGGTGGACGAGGGCCAGATAGAGGACATGCTCGCCCTCAACGTCACCGCCACCCTGCAACTGACCCGCACGCTGCTGCCGCTGCTGCGCCAGCAGAGCCATGGTCTGGTGGTCAATGTCGGCTCCACCTACGGCTCCATCGGCTACCCCGGATACACCGTCTACTGCGCCAGCAAGTTTGCCCTGCGCGGTTTCTCCGAGGCCCTGCGTCGGGAGCTGGCGGACACCCCGGTGAATGTCCTCTACGTCGCCCCGCGCGCCACCCGCACCGGTATGAACAGCCAGGCGGCCATGGCCCTCAACGCAGAGCTCAAGGTGGGTGTGGACGAGCCCGAGCAGGTGGCCGGGGCCGTGATCGCGGCCATCGAGAAAGACCTTCGCGAGCTCTACCTCGGCTGGCCGGAAAAGCTCTTCGTCCGGCTCAACGGCATGCTGCCGCGGCTGGTAGACCGCGCCCTGCACAAGCAGCTGCCGATCATCCGTCGCTTCAGTGCCGCCTCCCACCGCAAGGACCACCCATGATGAACAAGCTCATCTGCGCCTTCGGCCTGCTGCTGATCCTCAGCATTCCCGCCTGGGCCCTGGACGCCGGCGACAGCCAGCGCCTCGCCGCCATCCAGCAGCGCTGGGCGGAAATCCAGTATCAGGTTCCGGAGAAACAACGCGCCGCTGAGTTCGAGAAACTCGCCGCCCAAACTGCCGCCTTCACCCACGACGCGCCGCAAGCCGCCGAGGCCTGGATCTGGCATGGCATTGTCACCAGCAGCTGGGCCGGTGCCGAAGGCGGACTGGGCGCCCTGGGCAAGGTCAAGGACGCCCGTGTCGCCCTGGAGCGCGCCATCCAGCTCGACCCCACCGCCCTGCAAGGCTCGGCCTATACCAGCCTGGGCGCGCTCTACGACCGGGTGCCCGGCTGGCCCATCAGCTTCGGCGACGAGGCAGAGGCGGAGAAACTGCTGCGCAAGGCCTTGCAGATCAACCCCAGGGGCATCGACAGCCTGTATTTCTGGGGCGACCACCTGCATCGCGCAGGAAAGCAAATGGAGGCCCGTGCAGTGCTGCTCAAGGCGCGGGAGGCCGCCCCACGTCCGGGCCGCGAACTGGCCGACCAGGGCCGGCGCCAGGAAATCGATGCTTTACTGCAGGAAATCCAGAAACCCTAAGGCCGCCCATGCGACTCCTACTCGTCGAAGACGACAACGCCCTCGGAGCAGGGATGCGCAGCGGCCTGCGCCAGGAGGGGTACACCATCGACTGGCTGACCGATGGCGCCAGCGCCCTGCACGCCCTGCAGAACGAAGATTTCGACCTGGCGATCCTCGACCTCGGCCTGCCGCGCATGGACGGCATCCAGGTTCTCCAGCAGCTGCGCGCCGGGGGCTCGACCTTGCCGGTGCTGGTGCTCACCGCCCGCGACGCCACCGAGGATCGCATCCTCGGCCTGGATGCAGGCGCGGACGACTACCTGGTCAAGCCCTTCGATCTCAACGAGCTGAAGGCCCGCCTGCGTGCCCTCCTGCGACGCAGCGCGGGCCGACCACAGACGCTGATCGAGCACGCCGGGGTAGTCCTCGATCCGGTCAACCAGCAGGTCAGCTACCTGGGCAACCCGGTGGCCCTCACGCCCAAGGAGTACCAACTGCTCCACGAGCTGCTCTCGCAAACGGGCAAGGTACTGACCCGCGAACGCCTGCTGCAGACCCTCTACGGTTGGGACGAGGAAGCCGAAAGCAACACCCTGGAGGTGCACATCCATCACCTGCGTAAAAAGCTTTCCAGCGAACTCATCCGCACCGTGCGTGGCATCGGCTATCTGGTGGACGGCCGGCCATGACCTCGTTGCGCCGCCGCACCCTGTGGCTGGTGATGGTCCTGCTGCTGCTCGGAACCCTGCTCATCGTCTACCTCAACTACCGCGACAGCAGCCATGAAATCGAGGAGATCTACGACGCCCAACTGGCACAGAACGCACGGCTGTTGTTGGGCGTGATGCACATGCCGCTGGCCAGCACCGAACGGGACGGCCTCTACCGTGCATTCAACGCAGCCCTGAGCAGCGCCGGGCCGCACAAGGTCGGCCATCCCTACGAAAGCAAACTGGCCTTCCAGGTGTGGGACAGGAACGGCCGGAGCCTGGTGCGCTCGCCCAGCGCCCCGCCCTTCGACCACGCGCCGCAACGCACCGGTTTCCACAACATCCAGCTGGACGGCCACGACTGGCGCGGCTTCACCCTGCCGGACAGCAGCCAGGGCCTGCTGATATGGGTCGGCGAACGCGACGACGTGCGCCAGGACCTGGTGCAGCGCATCGTCCGCCACACCCTCTGGCCGAACCTGGTGGGGATACTCATCCTCGCCACCCTGGTCTGGCTGGCCATCGGTTGGGGCCTGCTGCCGCTGCAGAACATGGCCCGGGTGATCCGCAGCCGCCATGCCGACGCCCTGGCGCCCCTGCAGATAGAGCCGCTGCCCAAGGAGCTGGAACCCATGCAAGCCGCGATCAACCGCCTGCTGGCGCAGATCGAACAGCTGCTCCAACGCGAGCGCCGCTTCATCGGCGACGCCGCCCACGAAATGCGCACCCCGCTGGCGGTGCTGCGGCTCCACGCGCAGAACGCCCTGGAGGCCACCAGCGACGAATCCCGCGCCGAAGCCCTGGGCTTTCTCACCCTGGGCGTCGACCGGCTGACCCGGGTGGTGCACCAATTGCTGACCATGGCCCGGATGGAACCGGAACTGGCACGACAGAAATGGCAGCGGCTGGACCTGGAGTCCCTGGTCCGCGAACACCTCGCCGAACTCACCCCGCTGCTGCTGGACAAGAGCCTTGAGCTGGCCCTGGAAGTGGCCGAGGGCGACTTCCACACCACCAGCGATGCTGCCGCCATCGGCATCGCGCTGCAGAACCTGGTGACCAACGCAGCGAACTTTTCCCCACCCGAGGGCGAAGTGAAGGTCAGCCTGGACAGCGATGGCCGCGAGTACCTGGTGCTGCGCGTCGAAGACCGCGGCCCGGGGATAGACGAAGCCAGGCTGGAGCGCCTCTTCGAGCGTTTCTACAGCCAGGACAACCCCGGGGGCGCCGGCCTGGGCCTGGCCATCGTGCAGATGATCGCCAACCGCCTGGGCGGCACGATCACGCTTCAGAACCGTGAAGGCGGCGGCCTCTGTGCCGAGCTGAAGTTGCCGCGAGCGGTGCCGCTACCCGATGCGTAGGGTGCGCCGTGCGCACCATGACCCCGGCGCGGGGGTTCCGATGCGCATAGCGCACCCTAGGTGAATGTCCGTGCCACCCCGTGTGCAGGGGACCAGGCCTCAGGCAATCACCCTTTCCCGCAACCGCGCCAGCATCCCCAGCAGGCTGCCGACCCGCTGGCTCTCGCCGGCCTCTTTCGGCACCTCGGCGATGCGCGGCACGCTCTCCAACGGCTGGGCACGCCAGAGGAAAGCCTGTTCGGCTGCCGCCTTGAGGCCCTTCTCGAACAGGCCGCGGCGGATCGGCTTGGGCAGGTAACGGAAGATCTGCGCCTCGTTGATCAGCTTGAGCAGGGCCTGGGTGTCGCGGAAGGGCGTCACCACCAGGCTGAGCAGGCGCGGATGGGCCTGGGCCAGGGATTTGAGCAGCGGTGCCGTGTCATCACTGCCGATCCGCAAGTCGCTGACCAGCAGGTCCACCGGTTCCAGGTTCAGGGTCACCAGCGCCTCGCTCAGGCTGTGGGCGCGCAGCAGGCGGTGGCCGCCGGCCTGGCAGAAGGCCTGGACGCAATGCAGGGTTTCCAGGTCGTCGTCCAGCAACAGCAGGGAGAGCGGCGCGGCCAGTTCGCTGGTGGCCGCGGTGACCGGCGCGGCGGTCTGGCGCGCGGCGATTTCCGCCGCCTGGCGCAGGGTGAAGGCCATCTCCTGCGGGTCCCAGGGTTTGGTCAGGTAGCGGAAGATGCCGCCGCTGTTCAAGGCCTCCACCGCGGCGTCCAGGTCGGAATAGCCGGTGAGCAGGATGCGCAGGCATTCCGGGGCGATCTCCCGCGAGCGCGCCAGCAGTTCGGCGCCGCTCATGCCCGGCATGCGCTGGTCGCTGACGATGATCTGCACCGACTCCTGCTTCAGGCGCTCCAGCGCCCGCAGCGGGTCGCTCTCGGTGATCACCTCGTACTGGCGGCGGAACTGCAGCGCCAGGCTGCGCAGGATGCGTTCCTCGTCATCGACGAAGAGGATGCGGACGGGAGTGGTCATGGGCTCAGGCGCTCCGTTTCAGTTCGGCTGCCTGACTGCGCGGCAGGCTGATGAGGAAGCGCGTTCCGCGCCCCGGTTCCGAGGCCACGCGGATGCTGCCGCCGTGGTCGCGAATGATCTTGTAGCTGATGGACAGCCCCAGCCCCGTGCCCTCGCCCACCGGCTTGGTGGTGAAGAAGGGATCGAAGATGCGTTGCCGGACCTCGGGCGGCATGCCGCGGCCGCTGTCCTGCACGGAGATGAACAGGCTGGCGGCGTCGGCCCAGCTCTTCACCTGGATGCGCCCCGGCCCATCCATCGCCTGGGCGGCGTTGGTGAAGAGGTTGAGCAGCACCTGATTGATCTGCGAGGGCGCGCAGGCGATGCGCGGCAACTCGCCGAGCGACTGGATCACCTCGGCCTTGTCCTTGATATGGTTGCGGGCGATCAGCAGGGCGCTGCGGATGCAGTCGTTGAGGTCCACTTCCTCGCTCATGGCGCGGTCCAGGCGGGCGAAGTCCTTGAGCCCGGAAACCAGCTCGGCGATCTGGCCCAGGCCGTAGAGGGTGTCGTCGAACAGCTGGCGCAGGTCGCCCGCCAGCAGCTCGGGAGCGGCCTCCGCACGCATGGCCGCGGCGCGCTCCAGGGCATCGGCCAGGCGCTGCTCGTCGCAGGTCGAGTCGTCCAGGCAAGCGGCCAGGGCGGCCTGGCTCTCGGCCAGGGCGAAAAGCGGCGCGCTCAGCTCGTCCATCAGCTGGACATTGTTCTTCACATATCCCAGCGGCGTGTTCAGCTCATGGGCGACGCCCGCGACCATCTGGCCGAGGGAGGCCATCTTTTCCGATTGCACCAGCTGGACCTGGGATTCCTTCAGGTCCACCAGGGCCTTGCGCAGCACCCGGTTGCGCTGGGCGATGCGCAGCTCCATGGCCTTCAGCAGGTCGAGCACTGTCCCCAGCCCCAGGTAGCGTCCCTGCTCGTCCACCAGGATGAAATCTTCGGTAATGGGGTACTGCAGTTGCCCGGTCACCTGTTTGGCCGCCAGTTCCAGGCCGGATGCCAGGGCGACCGTGAGCGGCGCCGGGTTCATCACGTCGGCCACCGGGCGGCGGCCCCAGAGGTCGCGACCAAAGCGCTGCATGAAGATGTCCTGCAACGCATAGCGACTGACCAGCCCCAGCGGCAGGCCTTGCTCGTCCACTACCGGCAGGGAGAGGAAAACCTTGTGTTCAGGGGTCAGCAGGCGATCGGCGACATCACTGATGCTCATGTCCGGGGCCAGCGGCTCCACGGCGTTGAGCAGGCGAGCCAGACTGCTTTCGGCTGCCATGATAGGTACTCCGGCGACTGATGGGTGCCGGGCATTCAAGCAGTGCCAGGTTGCCATCATGTGACAGGTATCTCACTCGCGCGGCATGACCCGGCACCATCGCGATGCCGGTGGCGAAGCGGCAGGGAAGGTACAACACTGAAGTTCGACACGTTCCGGAGCCCGCCACCATGCCCGCAAAAGCCGTTGCCCCGACACCCCGCAAGGGCCTGCTGCTCCGCTTGCTGCGCGGACTGGCCTGGGTGCTGATCATCGTGGCGGTGGTCGGCGTGGCGCTCTACCTGGCCTTCGGTCCGGCGCACCTGTTCGATCGACTGAAGCCCGCTCCGCCCGCGTTTCCGGAACAGGTCACCGCGTCCCCGGACCCCGTCGCCGCGGCGCCGGTGCCGGCCGCGGCGAGCGCGCCTGAAGACACCCGGGAACTGATCGCCCTGGTGATGGGTAGCGTCGAGGATATCTGGGGCGAGTTCCTTGCCCGTGGTGACTACGTCTACAGGAAACCCCGGCTGGAACTCTACGAAGGTCGGATCGAGGCAGCCTGCAAGCAATCGGGAGCCGTCAGCGGGCCCTTCTACTGCGCTGACGAGAAGCGCATCTACCTCGATCTCACCTACCTGGACGAATTGCGCAAACGCGCCCCGGAGGTGAGCGACTTCGCTCGCACCTACGTGGTGGCCCACGAAGCCGCCCACCATGTGCAGAACCTGTTGGGAACCACTGCCTGGATCAAGGAGTACGGCGAGCGTGGAGAGATGGCGGAAGGCCCCCGGAGCGTGGAAGAAGCCCAGGAGCTGCTGGCTGACTGCCTGGTGGGCAGTTGGGCCAGCTATGCCCAGCGCAAGTATCCGTGGTTGAAGCCCCAGGATGTGGAGAAGGCGCTGAAGGCGGTTGCCGCGCTGAGCGAGGAACGCGCCGGACGCCAAGGCCAGCCCCCTATGCCCGACCCGCTCACCCTGGGCAGCGTCCAGGCGCGCACGCACTGGTTCACGCTGGGCTTTGAAAGCGGCGACGCCAGGGAATGCAGCCAGCTGTTTGGTGGCGTTGCGCAATAGCGCATCGCCGCAGCCCTTGCGGGCGCGTACGCCCCTACTCCGGCTGCCGTCCCCCCATCCGCAAGCTGATGGCTTCAGCCGCCTGGTGCAGGCGTTCGGCGGCCGAGCCCTGGGTATCGGCGCGGAACACGCTGGCGGCGCCGACCACGGTGATGACCCCGGCCAGCTTGTCGCCAGTGGCAAACAAGGGCGCCGACAGGGCGTTCACTCCCGGCATCAGCAGGCCGTGCACCGGGTGCAGGCCGGTGGCGCGGATCTGCGCCATCTGCTCCTGGAGTTCGGCGGCGCCGGGCGCATCCGGCAACGCCAGCTCCTCGTCGCGCAGGAAGGCGGTCTCGGCCTCGGGCAAGTAAGTGTTGAACACCAGGCCCGTGGACGAGCCCAAAAGCGGCAGCACCGAGCCCACCTGGGTCACCAGGGTCACCGCGCGCAGAGCCTGCTCCACATGGACCACGGTCGGTCCCTTGTTGCCCCAGACGGCGAGGAAACAGGTTTCGTTCAGCGTGTCGCGCAGCTCCACCAGATGCGGCATGGAGACTTTCACCACATCTAGCCGGCCGATCGCGGCCAGGCCCACCAGCAGCGCCTCGCGGCCCAGGCCGTAATGGTTGGTGGTGGCGTCCTGCTCGGCGAAACCGCTGGCGATCAGCGCCTGCAGGTAACGGTGCACCTTGCTCGCCGGCATGCCGACGTGTTCGGCCAGCTTCGACAGCGAGGTGGCCGGCGCGAGCTCCGCCAATCCCTTGAGGATGTCGGTGCCCACTTCCGCAGCCTGCACCTTCTGTCGCCGGGGTGCGCCCGCGTTGTCGTTTTCGCTCGTCATGTGCTGGCCTTGGTTGGAGAGGGAGGGCGCTGTTATAGCTTGACCCTTTGGGGCTTTCAAATTACGTTATGCGTAATCAAATTACAAAAACAGAGAGGTCGCCATGGTCTCCCCTACACCGCTCCACTACCAGTCCGGTTTCGATAACGAGTTCAGCAGCGAGGCGCTGCCGGGCGCCCTGCCCGTCGGGCGGAACTCCCCGCAGCAAGTGCCCTACGGCCTCTACACCGAACTGCTCTCCGGTACCGCCTTTACCGTGCCGCGCAGCGAAGCCCGGCGCACCTGGATGTACCGCATCAAGCCCTCGGCCAATCATCCGACGTACCAGCGCCTGGAGCGCCAGATCGCCGGTAATCGCCTGGGTCCGGTCACGCCCAACCGCCTGCGCTGGAACCCGCACGACATCCCCGCCGAGCGCACCGACTTCATCGACGGCCTGGTGACCATCGCCGCCACCACCGACGCCGAGCAGGCCTCGGGCGTCAGCGTGCATCTGTTCCGTGCCAACGCGTCGATGCAACGGGTGTTCTTCAATGCCGACGGCGAACTGCTGATCGTTCCCGAGCAAGGCCGCCTGCGCATCGCCACCGAACTGGGCCTGCTGGAGGTGGAGCCGCTGGAGATCGCGGTGATCCCGCGCGGCATGAAGTTCCGCGTCGAGCTGCTGGACGCCAGCGCCCGCGGCTACATCTGCGAGAACCACGGCGCCGCCCTGCGCCTGCCCGACCTCGGGCCCATCGGCAGCAATGGCCTGGCCAACCCACGTGACTTCCTCGCGCCGGTGGCCCATTACGAGGACCTGGATGAAAACGTAGAGCTGGTGCAGAAGTTCCTCGGCGAACTCTGGGCCACCGAGCTGGACCACTCGCCCCTGGACGTGGTCGCCTGGCACGGCAACAACGTGCCCTACAAGTACGACCTGCGCCGCTTCAACACCATTGGCACCGTGAGCTACGACCACCCGGACCCGTCCATCTTCACCGTGCTCACCTCGCCCAGCGACACCCACGGCCAGGCCAACGTCGACTTCGTGATCTTCCCGCCGCGCTGGATGGTGGGCGAGAACACCTTCCGTCCGCCGTGGTTCCACCGCAACCTGATGAACGAGTTCATGGGCCTGCTCCAGGGCGCCTACGACGCCAAGGCCGAAGGCTTCGCCCCCGGCGGTGCCTCGCTGCACAACTGCATGAGCGCCCACGGGCCGGACAACGCCACCACCACCGCCGCCATCGCCGCCGACCTCAAGCCGCACAAGATCGACAACACCATGGCCTTCATGTTCGAGACCTGCCGGGTGCTGCGTCCCAGCCAGTACGCGCTGGAGTGCCCGCAGCTGCAGAACGACTACGATGCTTGCTGGGCCGGCATGGCCAAGACATTCGACAAGGGCAGGATCTGACATGACCCAGATAGACAACCGCCGCAGCTGGATCGACTCCGCCAACGGCCACCCCGACTTCCCCCTGCAGAACCTGCCGCTGGGCATCTTCAGCCCGAGCGGCGCCTCGCCGCGCGGCGGCGTAGCCATCGGCGACGCCATTTTCGACCTGAAGGCGGCCAGCGACGCCGGCCTGTTCAGTGGTGAAGCCGCCGAAGCCGCCCAGTCCGCCTGTGGCGACAACCTGAATGCCTTCTTCGCCCTCGGCGCCTCCGCCCGCCGCGCCCTGCGTGCCCAGCTGCAGGAACTGCTGGCCGAAGGCAGCGCCGCCCAGGAGCGCCTGGAAGCCATGGGCCAGGCCCTGCTGCTGACCGCGACCACTTGCCAGCTGCACCTGCCGGCGCATGTCGGCGACTACACCGACTTCTATGTGGGCATCCACCACGCCAACAACGTCGGCCGCCTGTTCCGCCCGGACAACCCCTTGCTGCCCAACTACAAGCACGTGCCCATCGGCTACCACGGCCGCGCCTCCACCGTCTGCGTCTCAGGCACCCCGGTGCGCCGCCCGCTGGGCCAGACCATGCCCCCGGGTCAGGAAGTGCCGAGCTTCGGCCCCAGCAAGCGCCTGGACTACGAACTGGAACTGGGCATCTGGATCGGCCAGGGCAACGAGATGGGCGAGTCCATCGCCATCGCCGGCGCCCAGCAGCACATCGCCGGCTACTGCCTGCTCAACGATTGGTCCGCGCGTGACGTGCAGGCCTGGGAATACCAGCCACTAGGCCCCTTCCTGGCGAAGAACTTCGGCACCACGGTATCGCCCTGGGTGATCACCGCCGAAGCCCTGGAGCCCTTCCGCAGCGCCCAACCGGCACGCCCGGAAGGCGACCCGCAGCCCCTGCCCTATCTGCTCGACGAGGCCGACCAGGCCAAGGGCGCCTTCGACATCGAACTGGAAGTGCTGCTGCTCACCGCCGCTATGCGCGAGCAGGGCCTGCCGCCGTACCGCCTGGCGCTGAGCAACACCCTGAACATGTACTGGACCGTGGCCCAGATGGTCGCCCACCACAGCGTTGGCGGCTGCAAGCTGCAACCTGGCGACCTGTTCGGCTCCGGCACCCTCTCCGGGCCGCAACCGGACGCCTTCGGCAGCCTGCTGGAGAGCACTTTCGGCGGCAAGCAGGCGATCAGCCTGCCCAGCGGCGAACAGCGCACCTTCCTGGAAGACGGGGATGAAGTGGTCTTGCGCGCCCGTTGCCAGCGGGAGGGCTACCCCAGCATCGGCTTCGGCGAATGCCGTGGGGTGTTGCTGGCAGCGCGTTGAGGTGAGTGGGGGCAACCAGATGGTTGCCCCCAGTCGTTTCTAGCGGTCGTTCTTGCTGTCGTTCTTGGTCGAGGAAGATTCGGCCTGGGAGCGGCCGCGGGCGTTGTGATCACCGGGCGTCGTCTCGGAAACGGCGCGGGCGTTGGCCAGGCCACGGCTGTCCTTGTCGCGGGCGACAGCGGAGGTGGCGGTCCCATGACCCTTGTCGTCATTGCGCAGGCTACCGTAGCGGTTGCCCTTGTTCTCGCCATTGCGGGTGGCTTTGCCGGTGTGGTCGGCGTCCTGGCCGTAGCTGTTGCCCCTGCCGGTATGGTCGCCGTCACGGCCATAACCATGGCCCTTGCCATCGTGACTGCCGGCATGGCCACCGCCGACACCACCGCCAAAGCCGCCACCGTGGCCGCCACCGTGACCACCACCATGGCCACCACCGCCACCGGCACCACCACCGCCGCCACCGCCACCGCCACCGCCGTTGCCGCGGGCATAGGCGGAGTCGACCAGGGACGCACCGCCCGGAAGGACGGTGCCGGCCGCGAAGACCATCGCACAGGTGGCCACGGCCAACAGGGTTTTCTTATTGATCAATTTGGAGCCTCCAGAGGCTTGTTTCACGGTTAGCCGTGAGACTCTCGCCGCAGGCGCAGGTTCACGTCCGGGAGACGAGCGGGCGATCCCGACGACGCCTGGTTCGACAGATTTTGAACGCGGTCATGTTTCGATCCCCTCTGAACTGCTTTTTTTCTGCGATAGTTGCCGCGCTCCCCCCGCTTTTCGCAGTCCATCAGCAGGGGAAAACCGTCCCTCACGGAGGCCAAGGACATGACCAGAACCCGTACCCTCATCGCAGCATTCACCAGCCTCGCCCTCGTCGCCGGCTCCCCGGCCCTTCTGGCCGACCCCGGCAAGAACAAGGGCCATGGCAACTCTGCCCAGCACGGCAACGCCAGTAACCAGGGTGGCCAGGGCAGCAACTGGTCCGGGAGCGGCCCGCAGCTGGATATCGGGGGCATCCGCATCGTCCTCGACGACAACCGCGAATACTGGGGCAACGCCGACGCCCTGCCGCCGGGCATCCAGAAGAACCTGGCGCGTGGCAAGCCGCTGCCGCCGGGAATCGCCAAGAAACTCGACGGCCGCCTGGTCAACCGCCTGCCCCACTACGAAGGCTACGACTGGGTCCGCGCTGGTACCAACCTGATCCTGGTGGCAGTGGCCACCGGGATCATCTACGAAGTGCTGCAGGACGTGATGGATTGAAGGACCTCCGCCGCCCTCTCCCTGTAGGGGCGAATTCATTCGCCAAGGGCGGCGAAGCCGCCCCGTAGGTTGGTGCGGGCCACGCTGGTCTGAGGAACGAAGCCCAACGTGGGATTGCCCCGAAAACGTTGGGCTTCGCTTAGCTCAGCCACAACCTACGACGTTCCCACCCGCACCTTACGCGCGCTTGTTCAACACCCGCGCCAACCTGTCCCCACCTAACTGGATCAGGCTCACCAGTACCACCAGCAGGATGATCACCGTCAGCATGATCTGCGTATCGAAGCGCTGGTAACCGTAGCGGTAGGCAAGGTCGCCCAGGCCGCCGGCACCGATGGCGCCGGCCATGGCCGAGGAGTTGATCATGGTCACCAGGGTGATGGTGAAGCCGCCGACTATTCCCGGCCGCGCCTCCGGCAGCAGCACGTTGCAGATGATGTGTCGGCGCTGGCAGCCCATGGCCTGGGCCGCCTCCACCAAGCCGAAATCCACCTCCCTCAGGCTCACCTCGGCGATGCGCGCGAAGAACGGCGTGGCGGCTATGGTCAGCGGCACCACCGCCGCCCAGACGCCGTAGCTGGTACCCACGATCAGGCGGGTGAAGGGGATCAGCGCCACCATCAGGATCAGGAAAGGGATCGAGCGCAGCACGTTCACCACGCTGCCAAGGCTGCGGTTCAGCAGACGCGCCTCGAAGATACCGCCGGGGCCGGAGGTGACCAGCACCAGCGCCAGGGGAATCCCCACGAGGAGCACGATCAGCGACGAGGCGCCGATCATCAGCAGCGTGTCGAGGATGCCCTGCAGCAGGCGATCAAGCATGGGCGACATAGCCGAGCACCTCCGCCTTGTCCGCCAGGGGCCGTGCCCGCTCCAGCAGCTCCAGGCCACCCCGCCCAGCCAACGCGGCGCTTAACAGCAGATGGCCCTGGGCGCGGCCCTGGATGCGATCGATGCCGCCGTGCACCAGGCTCACCCGCGTGCCCAGGACCCGGGCGATGGCCAGCAGGTCCGGCTCGCGGCCGCTGGCGCCGGTGAAATGCAGGTCCAGCAGCAACTGGTCGGCGCCTTCCCGGGGTTGGCTGACCAGCCGTGCCAGCAGATCGTCCGGCAAATCGTGGCGCAGGGTACCGAGCAAGTTACGGGTGACCTCGTGCTGCGGATCACCGAATACCTGCCAGACCGGGCCCTGCTCCACTACCCGGCCGCGCTCCAGCACCACGACCCGGTCGCAGATCTCACGGATCACCGCCATCTCGTGGGTGATCAGCACGATGGTCAGGCCGAGGCGCCGGTTGATGTCGCGTAGCAACGCAAGGATCTGTTGGGTGCTTTCCGGGTCCAGCGCCGAGGTGGCCTCGTCGCACAGCAGTATCTGCGGCTGGTGCACCAGCGCCCGGGCTATGCCGACGCGCTGCTTCTGGCCGCCGGAGAGCTGCGCCGGGTAGGCGTCACGCTTGTCCGCCAGGCCCACCAGCTGCAGCAGCTCGGCGACCTTGCGCTCGATCTCCACCTTGCCGACGCCGGCCACCTTCAACGGCAGGGCGACGTTCTGCCAGACCGTCTTGGCCGACATCAGGTTGAAGTGCTGGAAGATCATGCCCACCCGGCGGCGCAACAACACCAGTTGCTGTTCGTCGAAGCGGCCGATGTCTTCTTCGTCTATCACCACCTGCCCGGCACTGGGCCGTTCCAGGCGGTTGAGGGTGCGGATCAGCGACGACTTGCCGGCGCCGCTGCGGCCGATGACGCCGAACACCTCGCCCCGGCGGATCTCCAGGTCGATGCCCTGCAGCGCCTGCACCGGCCCCTTGCTGCCCTGGTAGGCCTTGCCCAGCCCCTGCAGGCGGATGTGCGGCAAGTCCAGGCGAATGTTGCGGTTGAAGCTGACCATGTAGGGCCTCTCGATATTCAGTTGAGTCCTGGGGTGAGCCAACCCTGTGGGGGCGAATTCATTCGCTATGGGCAGCGCAGCTGCCCCCTGGAAGTCCCACGGGCGAACCTGCGGTCCGCTCAGCGATTGAAATCGCCCCCACAATGGCTCCGCCGAGCCGCATGCATCACTCCCAACCCGGCTGGTAGAGCTTGCCGTGTGCCTTGTCCAGCGCCGCACGCACTTGTGGAGAATGCTGGTAGATATCCACGAACCGGCCCAGGCGGCCGTCATCCTGGTAATCAGCGCGGGTGACGAACTGGATGATGTATTCCTTGTTCTCGATGCCGTCGAACAGCAGCGCGCTGTTGGGGTCGAGGGTGCCGGCCAGGCGGATGTAGTGCGGGTAGCCCTGGGCCAGGTCGACGTCATCCAGGGCACGCACCAGCTGCACGGCTTCCAGCTCGATGATGTCGATCCCCTTCGGGTTCTCGACTATGTCGTCCAGGGTCGCCTTGTAGCCCACGCCATCCTTCAGCTTGAGCAAGCCGGCCTTCTGCAGCAGCTGCAGGCCGCGGCCGCCGTTGATGGGGTCGTTGGCGATGGCCACCTTGGCGCCTTTCGGCAGCTCGGCGATGGACTTGTACTTCTTCGAATAGAGCCCGACGTTGTTGATCACCCCGGGGGCGAAGGGCTTCAACTGGAATCCACCTTCCTTCTTGGCGTTTTCCAGGAAAGGCGTGTGCTGGAAGTAGTTCACGTCGATATCGCCGGCCGCCAGTGTGATGTTCGGCGAGTTCCAGTCGGTGAACTCCACCAGCTCGACTTTCAGGCCGGCCTTGGCGGCCTCTTCCACCGCCACTTCCAGCGGCGGGGCGAAGGCGGCGGTGGTGCCGACCTTGAGGGTCTTGCTGCCGGCGCCATGGGCGATGCCGGCGGCCAGGAGCAGGCCGAGGGTGAGGGTTTTCAGAAGGTGTTTGTGCATGGATGTAGTCCTTTGGAATGTCTTGATGGGAATCAGCTTGTAGGGGCGAATTCATTCGCCAAGGAGCGTGCAGCGCTCCCGGGGTCCTCGAAGGGCAGACCTTCGGCCTGCTTGGCGAATGAATTCGCCCCTACAGAGGAAATTCGCCCCCTGGAAAAAGCTGCGCCGCGATGATCGACCGGCAACCGGTCCCCAGCGCCGAACAACTTGTGCCGCAGCGTCCCCTCCGCATACGCGGTCTTGTACGCCCCGCGCGCCTGCAGCTCGGGGATCACCAGGTCGATGAAGTCGGCGTAGCTTTCCGGGGTGACGATGCGGGTGAGGTTGAAGCCGTCCAGGCCGGTCTCGTCCACCCAGCTGAGCAACTCGTCGGCCACCTGGGCGGGCGACCCCACCAAAAGGATGTAGCGCCCGCCCAGGGCGTGCTGCTCCAGCAACTGGCGGCGGGTCAGGCTGTTGTCCTTGAGCTTGCTGGCAGCCGATTCGATGGCGTTGGTCTTCACATAGGGAATCGGTTCATCCAGGGCGAAACGGGCGAAGTCGATGCCGGTAGAGCTGGCGAAGTGGGCCACGCCGGCCTCGGCGCTGGCGTAGGCCAGGTACTCTGCATGCCTGGCGCGGGCCTCGGCCTCGGTGGGCGCGACAATCACGCTGATGCCCATGAACACTTTCACCCCATGCGGATCACGACCGGCGGCCAACGCGGCGGCGCGTACCTTGTCCACCTGGGCGCGGGTGGCGGCCTGGCTGTTGCCGCTGATGAACACGCACTCGGCATGCTCGCCGGCAAAGCGCAGGCCACGGGACGATGAGCCGGCCTGGAACAGCACCGGCGTGCGCTGCGGCGATGGCTCGCAGAGGTGATAGCCCTCCACGTTGAAGAACTCGCCCTGGTGGCGGACCTTGTGCACCTTCCCGGGCTGGGCGTAGATGCGCCGCTGGCGGTCATTGACCACCGCGCCGTCTTCCCAACTCCCCTCCCAGAGCTTGTAGAGCACCGCCAGGTACTCGTCGGCCTGGTCGTAGCGGCGATCATGCTCCACCTGCTGTGCCAGCCCCATGGCGCGAGCGGCGCTCTCCAGGTAGCCGGTGACGATGTTCCAGCCGACCCGGCCTTCGCTGAGGTGATCCAGGGTCGACATGCGCCGGGCGAACAGATAGGGCGCGTCGTAGCTCAGGTTGGCCGTGAGGCCGAAGCCCAGATGGCGGGTCACCCCGGCCATGGCGGAAACCAGAAGCAGCGGATCGTTGACCGGCAGCTGGATGCTCTCCTTCAGGGTCAGGTCCGCACCGCCCTGGTAGACGTCGTAGACGCCCACTATGTCCGCCAGGAACAGCCCGTCGAACAGGCCGCGCTCCAGCAGTTGGGCCAGTTCGGTCCAGTAGGAAAGCTTGCGGTAGTCGGTCGAGCGATCCCGCGGGTGGGTCCAGAGCCCGTGGTTGATATGCCCCACGCAGTTCATGTTGAAGGCATTGAGGAGTATCTGCTTGCGCGCCATCAGATAGTTCCCCGGCGTGGCGGCAACTGGTCGTTGAGGTAGAAGTTGCCCACCGCGTGGTACTTCCAGCGCACCGGGTCGTGCAGGGTGTGCACGCGGGCGTTGCGCCAGTGGCGATCGAGGTTGTGCTCGGCCAGGCTGGCGCGGCTGCCGGAGAGCTCGAACAGTTTGCTGGCGGCGGCCAGGGACACTTCGGTGGTCAGCGCGCGGGCCTCGGCCACGCCTATGGAGGCTGCGGCCACGGTCTCGGCGTTCGGTTCGGCGGTGGCGGCATCCAGCAGGTGGCCGGCGCGGTCGAGGATGGCTTCGGCGGCATGCAGGCGGATGGCCAGGCGGCCGAACTCCTGGATGGCCAGCGGGTCGTCGCGGGCTTTGTCCACCCCCGCGTCGATCCAGGGCCGCGAGCGGGTGCGGACGAACGCCAGGGCGTCCTCATAGGCGGCGCGGGCGATGCCGGCATCGATGGCGGCATGCAGGATCTGGGCGAATGGGCCGACCGTGGTGGGCCGCTCGAAGGCGGCCTGGAAGGAGACCAGGTCCTCGGTCCTGACCGGCACATTGTCGAAGACCACCGAACCGCTGCCGGTGGTGCGCTGGCCGAAGCCGGACCAGTCGTCGATCACGCTCAGCCCCGGGGCATTGCGTGGCACGAAAGCCAGGTACTGGTGGCCGTCCTCGGCCACCACCAGGGTGGGCACGCGGTGGGCGTAGAGGGCCCCGGTGCAGTAGAACTTGCGGCCATGGATGCGATAGCCGGCGCCTTCCTTGATCAGCCGGGTGTTGCGGTCGTTGGCGGTGCGCGTGCCAATCTCGGCCAGGGCATTGCCGAAACGCTGGCCGGCCAGGGCGGCGGCGAACAGGCGGCGCTGCTGCACCTTGCTGCCATTCACCCGCAGCACTTCGAGGGCATAGAAATGGTTCTGCGGAATCTGCCCGAGCGAGGCATCGGCGGCGCTGATGATGGCGATCACCTGCGCCAGGGTCACCCGCGAAACGCCCGCGCCACCGTGCTCCCTGGGCACGCTGATGCCCCAGAGGCCCGAGTGGCTGAAGACTTCCAGCTCCTCATGGGGCAGGCGCCGCTGGCGGTCGCGCTCGGCGGCACCGGGTTTGAACTCGGCGGCGATGCGCCGGGCCACGTCGAGGGCCTCGGCATCGTCGCGGATGACGGCGACATGGGCCTTGGGTGCTGCTTGCAGTAAGGTCATGACGAGCTCCTCAGATCCAGGAATGGCGTGCCGGCCTGGTGCCGTTGAGGTGGTAGGCGCCAACGGCCTGGACCTTCCAGCGCACCGGGTCGTGCAGGGTGTGGACGCGGGCGTTGCGCCAGTGGCGGTCGAGGTTGAACTCGGCCAGCGTGGCGCGGCTGCCCGCCAGTTCGAAGAGCTTCTCGCTGGCGACCAGGGCGATCTCGGTGGTCAGCACCTTGGCTTCGGCCACGGCAATCGAGGCGCGGGCGGCGGACTCGTCGTCGATGGGCGCGGCGGCCACTTCGTCGAGCACCTGCGCGGCCCGCTCCAGCAGCGCGTTGGCGGCGTTCAGTTCGGTCTTCAGGCGGCCGATCTCGGCGATGCTGTAGAGCTCCTCGCTGGCCCGTTCGACACCGGCGTCCACCCAGGGACGCGAGCGCTCGCGGATGAAGGCGATGGCGTCGTCGATGGCGCCCTCGGCAATGCCGGCATCGATGGCGGCCTGGATCAATTGCGATACGGCGCCCTGGATGCTCGGCACCTCGGCCAGGCGGCTGTTGTGGAAGACCAGGTCGTCGGCCACCGGCGCGTTGTCCAGCAGCACGCTGCCACTGGCGGTGGTGCGCTGGCCGAAACCGGACCAGTCATCGACTATGCGCAAGCCCGGCACGCCGCGCTCAACCAGGCCGAGCACGCCGACCCCGTCGTCATCGATGGCCTTGACCGCGACCCAGTGGGCGAAGAGCGCGCCGGTGGAATAGAACTTCTCGCCGCTGACCGCCAGGCCCTGCTCGGCACGTCGGATGCGCGCATTGATCTCCAGCGTGTGCTTCGTATTGCGCTCGGGACCGGCATTGGCCAGCCGACGCCCGTCGATGATGCCGGCGTAGACCTTGCGCTTCTGCGCCTCGCTGCCGACGCTGTCGATCACACTGAGCAGGCCGAACTGGTTCTGCGGGATCTGCCCCAGGGCCGGGTCGGCGGCGCAGATGATGCGGAACACCTCGGCCAGGGTGACGTGGGACACCTCCGCCCCTCCGTATTGCCGGGGAATGCGGATGGCGCCCAGACCCAGGCGGGTGAAGAGCTCCAGTTCGCGCCAGGGCAGCAGGCGCTCACGGTCGCGTTTCGCGGCGTCGATCCTCGCCTGCTCCGCCACCTCGTGCGCGGCGCGCAGGGCCTGTGCGTCGTTCTCGATCAGCGCCGCCGGGAGCAAGGGCGGGGCTTCATCACGCAATACCTTGGGTGCGGTTTCGATTGTCATGGGTAAGGCTCTCTTCCCTGGATGTCTCGCCGCGGACAGCCGCGGCCTTGCATGCAGAGGGATAAAGCACAACCCATGCCTGAATTATTTTTCCTTTAAATTCAATTAGTTATATGAAATAGCCAACAACGCCGAGCGAATTAAGCAGGCAACTTGCTGGCCAGGTGTTGCTGGCGCAACACGTGTCCGCATGACGTTTAATGCAAAATCTCTGCACTCAAACACCAATAACATTCATTAGCCCGCTACCCAGTCCGCCCCTTAGCATGCTCGACATCCCGACGCCCGGCCCGGCCGGGGCTTGCACAAGCAAGCCTCCCGAGGAACCGCGCGCGAGAAAAAGACGTTTCCATATCCAAGGATGGAGCCCCCACCCCCGGTGGGATTGAGGGGCCCCGGGGTCTGTACGAAAAGTCGCCGAGTGAAGGTCAGGCTAGGAAAAAATCGGTGAGGGTGAGGAAGCGGAATTGACTGCTGTCAATGAGCATTACTCGCTTCGCTCGCCCTTCGGGCCGCGCTGAAGCGCGTTAGCCGCGAGCGGCTTTCCGAACCGATTTTTAACGACGCATCACCGAACGTAGGCACTTTTCGTACAGAGCCTAGCGGCCTCTCCCTTTATCAACTGCCCAGTACCTGCCATGCCCAAAAACCCTCTGCGCCTCTGGCTGCAGCGCCTGCTGCCGGATGCGAGCAACGCCCCTCCGCGGGAGTGGCTGCGTGCCGCCCTGGGCGGCTGCATCGCCGTTGCCCTGGCCGCCTTCGTCTGCTCCCGGCTGTACGGTGCGGACCTGGCATTACGCCTGGCCGCCCCCTTCGCCGCTTCATCCTTGCTGCTCTTCGCCGTGACCTCGAGTCCCGTGGCCCAACCCTGGCCCGTGGTGGCCGGCAATGTGCTGGCGGCGGCCATCGGCCTGCTGGTCGGCCACTGGGGCCTGCCGCCGCTCGCGACCGCCGCGCTGGCCTTCGGCCTGACCCTGGTGGGCATGCAGACACTGCGCTGCCTGCATCCACCGAGTTGCGCGGTAGCCCTGGGCGCGGCCCTGGGTGGCCCGCTCTTCGCCGAACAGGGCTGGCACCTGCTGCTGCCGGTGCTGCTGGGTTCGCTGCTGCTGGTGGGCACCGCGCTGGTGTTCAACAACCTCAGCGGCACGCCTTACCCGCGCAAGCCGGCGCAACCGGCCAGTGGTCCGCACCTGACCGCCGACCCGCTACCCGGTGAGCGCAACGGCTTTGCCGAAGTCGACCTGGACCGTGCCCTGGCCGAGTTCGGCGGTTTCGTCGATGTCACCCGCGACGACCTCCAGCGCCTGCTCCAGCTCACCGAGAAACATGCCCTGAGGCGCACCATGGGCGACCTGCGGGCGGCGCGGATCATGTCCCGCGACCTGCGTACCATCACCCCGGAATCCCCGATCAGCGACGCCTGGCGACTGCTCGATCGCCATCACCTGAAGGCCTTGCCGGTGCTCGACGACAAGCAGCGGCTGGTGGGCATCCTGACCCTGTCCGACCTGCTCGGGCATGCCGCCGGCACGGTGCCCCGCACCCTGGCCGAGCGCTTCCGCGCCCGTCGTGAAGCGCCGGTCTCCAGGCTGATGACCCGCCCGGTGCGTTGCGTAACCGTGGATACGCCGGTGGTGGAACTGGTCTCGCTACTGTCCGACCAGGGCCTGCACTGCCTGCCGGTGCTGGATGACGGCGGGCGCCTGGTGGGCATCGTCAGCCAGAGCGACCTGATCGCCGCGCTCTATCGCAACTGGCTCAAGGACCTGCACCAGCAGCCGACCGCGCTGAAACTGGCGAGCTAGCGGGTAGGGTGCGCTGCGCGCACCGGAGACTCGGCACGGGATTTGCGGTGCGCGCGGCGCACCCTACCCCCAAGGGACTGTCGCTAGATCGGGTCCCAGCGCCGGGACCAGTCGATATCCTCGGCCACCACCTCGCGCAACACCTCGATGGCCTGGCGCAGTGCCGGGGAATCCTTCTCGCGGGAGTAGACCAGATAGGTCGGGTAGGTGAACTCCGGCGCCTTTTCCACCCGCTCCAGTTCGCCGCTGTCCAGGTGCCCCTGCACCACGCGAGTACGGAAATAGCCGGAGCCGCCGCATTGCAGGATGTAGTGCAGCGCCAGCGGGCCGAGGTTGGTGGCCAGCACGGCGCTGGCCTTCTCCGGCAACGCGGCATCGTGGCGCTGGCGGAACTCGGGGCCCCAGTCGTTGTAGATGTAGGGCTCTGGGTTGGTCGCCGAACGCACCTGGATAAGCTTCTCCTCCAGCAGCAGTTCCACCTGCAGGCCCGGCCAGTAGTCGGGCCGGTAGACCAGCGCCGCATCCAGCACGCCGCTCTGCAGTTGCTGCTGCAGGTAACCTGCCTCGCCGACCTCGGCGCGCACCGCATGGGCAGGCATGCGTTCGCGCAGGCGAATCACCCAGTTGAGCACCAGCGGGCTGCACAGGCTCACCTCACCGCCCAGGTTGAGCACGTCGCGGTAGCCCTGGGGCAAGGGCAGGTCACGCCGCGCCGCTTCCCAGGTCTGCACCAGTTGGTTGGCGTAAGCGACGAACACCTCGCCATCGGCGGTCAGGCGCGCGCCCGCGCGATTGCGCACGAAGAGTCGGCAATCCAGCTGCTGCTCCAGGTTCTGCACCCTCGCAGTGATGGTGGTCTGGGTGACATGCAGGCGCTCGGCGGCAGCGACGAAGCTGCCGGTACGAACGATTTCCAGGAAAGTGCGTGCCAGGTCGATATCCATGGAACTGCTCGGGGTTGCGGCGGGAAGGCCGAGTTTAACGGCTGGCGGGTAGCATCGCTCCACCTTGTAGGCGCGAATTCATTCGCGAAAGCAGGTCTTCCCTCGGGCTCGCCCGACCAACCGCCGCAACCTGTCCGCGCGGGCCCTGATTTCCACTCGCAATGCCTCGGGCTCGATCACCTGGAAATCGAACGGCAACTTCATCAACTGGCGCGCGAACCAGCTCATGCTGTCGGTACGGGTACGCAGCAGCACGCCCTCCTCCACGGGCTCCAGCAGGCCGATGCCGCTGTCCAGTTCTTCAGCGGCACGGGCCAGGTCGCAGCGCAGCACCACCGCCACTGCGGTCGCCCGTGGCAGTTGGGCGATGCTGCCGGTGAGGAAGGCCGCGGCATCGAAATCCAGCGGGCGCTCGAAGCGGGTTTCCAGCAACCGCAGCGCCTGCATGCGGTCCAGGCGGAAGCTGCGCAGGTCGCGGCGCAGGTGGCAGTAGCCGCTCATGTACCAGCGCCCGGCGCGGTAGACCAGGCCGTAGGGATTGGCCTCGCGCTCGCTTGCCGTGCCGTCGCCGGAGCTGTAGGCGAAGCGCACCCGCTGGCGGCCCTGCACCGCGCCGGCCAGGTCCAGCAGCCAGCGCTCGCTGGTAGCTGCTCGGGAGCCCGGCAGGTCGAGGGTGGCGGCCTCGCCCAGGGCGCGCAGGCGCGGTTTGAGGTTGGCCGGCATCACCCGTTCCAGCTTCGCGCGGGCGCTGGCCACCGCCGGAGCGGCCTGCTCCAGGCCAAGGTTGTGGGCGGCCAGCAGGCCAAGGGACAGGGCGAGGGTTTCTTCATTGGTGAACATCATCGGCGGCAGCTTGAAGCCGGCCACCAGCCGATAGCCGCCGTGGCGGCCGCGCTCGGCGGTCAGGGGAATGCCCATCTCTTCCAGGGTGGCGATATAGCGCCGCAGGGTGCGGCCATCCACTTCGAGGCGACGTGCCAATTCGCTGCCGCTCATCTGGCCATGGGTCTGCAGCAACTCCAGCACGGCGAGGACGCGGGTGGTGGGATTGGGCATTCGCGGGCTCCAGATAATTTTTCGAAAGTGAAAAAAAATTAGGGCGGAATATAGCCTGATTGCCCATTAAGTTGCTCCCACGGCCAACAAACACGGCCTTTCATCACCACATCAGGGAGCAAGACTATGGAACCCGTTCTTTTCTATGGCGTGCCGCAAGGCTGTTCGTTCGGCTCGATCGTGGCGCTGGAGTGGCTCGGCCAGCCCTACCGCCTGTGCCGCGTGGAAATGCTCGAACATTCCTGGGACCCGTTGTTCGCCCGCATCAACCCGCTGAACAAGACCCCGGCCCTGCTGCTGGAAAGCGGCCAGCCCGTCAGCGAAAGCCTGGCCATACTGCTGAACCTCGCCGGCCGTGCGCCGGGCGGCGAGCTGTGCCCGTCCCAGGGCAGCCCGGAGTACGACCGCCTGAACCAGATGCTGGCCTACCTGGTGACCGATTTCTTCGCCGCCTTCGCGCCGCTCTGGGCGGCCTATGAGATGGCCGACGCCGACGAGACCACCAAGGCGGTGTTGCAGAAGCTGGGCCACGTCGGCGTGCGGGTGCAGTGCGCCTACCTGGATGGGCTGCTGAAGCACAGGCAGTGGCTGCTGGGCGAGCGCCGCAGCCTGGCGGATGCCTACTTCGCCGGGGTCAGCCGCTGGGTGGAGTACATGAAGCTGTTCGACCTGGGCCAGGACTTCCCCCACTTGCAGCGCTACCTGCTGCGGCTGAAGGCCGACCCGGCGATCACCTTCGCCCGCGCCATCGAGGACGGCGAGCCGGCACGCAGCCGGGGCGGTTTCCTCGGGCATGTGACGCTGACGGAGCTGGAGCCCCGATTGGCGGCATAGCACCGCTGCCGGGTTGATGCCCATGTAGGAGCGAGCTCTGCTCGCGAAGTACCCCCTGCCGGGCCATTCGCAAGCAAGCTCGCTCCTACGACTCTTTCATGCCGATCAGGGCTGGAGGTCGAACAGGGCCTTGTTGCTTTCCACATCGAAGGGCGCGGAGAAGTGCTCGTGGATGATCTTCCACTGCCCGCCGCGCTTGACGTAGCACTGGGTGCCACGCATCCAGCTGGTCTGCACCACGCCATCCTGCTCGCCGCCGCAGCGGACCAGGCAGTGCAGGAAGGCCACGCTGGCGTCGGCGTGGATGGTCGGCTCGGCCGGCTCGAAAATGCCGTCGCCACCGCACATTTCCATGCAGTTGCGCCAATGCTGGCCGTAGGCTTGGGCGCCCTTGAACTGCAGCTGCAGGATGGCGTCGTAGGCGACTATGTCGTCGGCATAGCAGGTCATGATGGCGTCCACGTCCTTGGCGCGGGCGGCCTTCAGCCACTGGTTGAAGACGTCGTGAACTTCCAGTTCGGCGGTGGCCTTGAGGGTTTCGCTGCTCATGGTGGTTCTCCTCGGTTCCGGGAAAGTGTTCCGACCGGCTGCGGGCCGGTGGGTACACCTTTGGTCGTGCGCCGTCGTCCGGCTTCGACACCGCTCGGACCGCAAGCGACGAACGACGCGTTCAGTCTTCCAGTTCGCGCAGGCGTTTCTCGATGAAACGCCGCTCGGGTTCCTGGCGAATCAGCGCCAGGGCATTGCGATAGGCAACACGCGCCTCCTCCTTGCGCCCCAGCCGCCGGCAGAAGTCGGCACGGGCCGCATGGGCCAGGTGGTAGTCACGCAGGTCGCCGGCCTCCAGCAGCGCATCCACTTCCACCAGTCCCGCCTCCGGACCGTCGCGCATGGCGATGGCCACGGCGCGGTTGAGGGCGACCACGGGCGATTGCACCAGGCGTTGCAGCACGTCGTACAGGCCGACTATCTGGCCCCAGTCGGTACGCGTCGAATCCGGCGCCTGGGCATGCACCGCGGCGATGGCGGCCTGCAGTACATAGACGCCGATGCGCCGGCTGGCCAGAGCCTGGCCTACCAGCGCGAGGCCTTCGGCGATCTGCGCACGGTCCCACAGGGAGCGGTCCTGGTCATCGAGCAACACCAGCTCGCCGTCCGCGGTGGCGCGGGCGGCGCGGCGCGAGTCGTGCAGCAGCATCAGCGCCAGCAGCCCCATGACTTCAGGGTCGGGCAGCAGTTCGAGAAGCAGGCGGGCCAGGCGGATGGCCTCGGCCGAGAGATCGGTGCGCGTCAGCGAGTCGCCGGACGATGCCGAGTAACCCTCGTTGAACACCAGGTAGATGACCCGCAGCACGTTATCCAGGCGCTCCGGCAGCTCGACCAGGGCCGGCACCTGGTAGGGGATGCGCGCGTCACGGATCTTCGACTTGGCGCGAACGATGCGCTGGGCGATGGTCGAAGGGCTGCTGAGGAAGGCCCGGGCGATTTCCTCGGTCTTCAGGTCACAGACCTCGCGCAGAGTCAGGGGCACCTGGGCGTCCGCCGGCAACGCCGGGTGGCAGCAGGTAAAGATCAGCCGCAGGCGATCGTCCTCCACGTCTTCACCCTCGTCGAAGGCGCTGGCGGCCTCTTCCAGCTCCGCCACCAGGTGGCGCTTGGAAGCGTCGAAACGGGCACGCCGACGCAGGCTGTCGATGGCCTTGAAACGCCCCGCCGACACCAGCCAGGCTCGCGGGTTGGCGGGTATGCCGTCCCGCGGCCATTGCTGCACGGCGGCGATGAACGCGTCGTGCAGGGCTTCCTCGGCCAGGTCGAAGTCCCCCAGCAGGCGAATCAGGGTGGCGAGCACGCGCCGCGAGTCGCTGCGGTAGATCGACTCGACCCGCTGGCGCAGTTCGACCTCTTCCATCAGCCGTCCCCCGCTCCTGTCACGAGGCGGTCACCAGGGGCTGGATGTTCGGCCGCACCTCGGGCTCGCGGACCGGTCGCACCTCGATGCAGCCGAGGCGTCCCGGCGGGATCTTCGAGGCGATCTGGATGGCTTCATTGAGGTCGCGGGCCTCGATCATGTAGAAGCCGCCGAGTTGCTCCTTGGTCTCCGCGAAGGGGCCGTCGGTCATGGAGATGCGCCCGCCCTGCATGCGCAGGGTGGTGGCGCTCTGTACCGACTCCAGGGCGTTGGACGCCAGGTAGTGACCACTGGCGGTGAGCTGCTCGGTGTAGTCCAGGCATTCGCCGGCGATTGCCTGGTAGTCGGCGTCGGTCAGGCCGGCCAGCTTGGCTTCGTCGAAATAGATCAGGCACAGGTATTTCATGATGGGTTCCTCGGGTGGCGTTCGGGGTACTGACACCCATTGGTCGTTCGGCCGCGCCAGGAATCGACAGGGTCCCGTGGAAAATTCCTTTCTTCTTGAAAGCTGACCACTGTTGCAGGGGCGAATTCATTCGCCAAGCAGACCATAGGTCTGCCCATGAAGGTCCATCGGGGCCGCTTCGCGACCCTTGGCAAATGAATTCGCCCCTACAAGGGTTCCGTCGAGAGATGAAGCATAGCCCTCCGGCGCACCCAGCGCGGCAAAGGGCCGGGCGGTCTGCGGGTCTATTTCTCGGCCGCGGTCTTGAGGTTGTTCAGGCCCTGTTCGAATTTGCCGCCGACCATGTCGTCCATGTCGAAGACCAGTTGCATCAACCGGTGAGTATAGGGCGAAGGACCGTACATGGCCCAGGTGACCTGCGTGCCACTGCCGTTCTGCGGATGGAGGGTGAATTCTGCGGTGTTGTGGGCCTCGAAGGGCATCTGGAAGTCCAGCTTGATCTCCACGCGCGCGTTCGGATCGCTTTCGGTGATCTGCATGCGTCCGACGCCGACCTCGTTGTTGCCCTGCCAGGAGTAGGCAGCCCCCACGCCCTCCTTCGGTCCGCTATAGCTGCGCTTCAGCGCCGGGTCGATCTTTTCCCAGGGCGACCAGGCGGTCCATTGGCGCAGGTCGTTGATCAGCGGGAAGATCTTTTCCGGCGGCGCGGCGATGGTGGCGGTGCGCTCCACGCGGAAATGGTCCGGGCTGATCGCGGCGTATCCCAGAACACCGAGGATGGCGATGATGATGATGGCGATGATAGCTTTCAACATGGCGCCCTCCAGGGGCTTGCAGGCGGGTTGGCTGGCACTTCGGCAGTACGGCCTGGATAAGGTTAGCCGCTCTGCGAAGCGCTGCCCGGCAAGCGGATATACCTGCCGAGCTCCTCGAACAGGGTGGTGACCGAACGCAGCGCGCGGCAATCCGGGCGGGTCAGCAGCCAGAGGGCACTGGCGCAACCGGGCAGGTCGGCTTCCAGCACCTCGAATCCCTCCTCCGCCTTCACCAGGAAAGCCGGCAATACCGCCACACCGAGTCCGGCACGGACCAGCTGCGCCACCGACAGCGTGCTGTTGCAGCGGTAGGCTGGTTGCACCTCGGGGTAGCGCTGGCGTCGCCAGACCACGCTGGGATGGTTGGGCAGGAAGTCGTCCGGGGCGACCCAGGCCATCTGCGCCGGGTCGCGACCCGGATGACGGTCCAGGTAGCCCTGCGCCGCGCAGAGCACATAGGGCACCGGGCCAAGGCAGCGTCCCACCAGATGGCCCGGCGGTGCGGTGGTCAGGCGCAGGGCGACGTCGGCGTCGCGACGGCTGAGGTTGGCGAAATCGTTGGAGGTGGTGAGTTCCAGCTCCAGTGCCGGATAGGCCGGCATGAAGCGCGCCAGCGCAGGCAACAACAGGCCGTGGAGTACCGCGTCGGTACAGGTCAGGCGCAGAGTGCCGCTGACCGCTTCGCGGCCCTGCTCCAGCCCGAGCCGCGCCGCTTCCAGGGCCTTCTCCGCCAGTTCTGCCTGCTGTGCCAGCAACTGCGCCGCCATGTTCGGCAGATAGCCGGAGCGGCTCTTTTCGAACAGCAAGCTGCCCAGCGCATGCTCGAGACGACGCAGGGAACGGAATACGGTGGAGACGTCCACCCTGAGCAGTTCGGCGGCTCGCGCGAGGGTGCCGCCACGAACCAGGGCGAGCACCAGGGCGAGGTCGGCGTGGTCGATCTTGTATTGCGTCACTGCAATCCAACCTTTCTGAATCGCCAATATTGATTGCCAAGACGCAACTATATAGTCCTCCTGAATGGGTGCAATCCGCGCCCACTTGGGAGGACAGCTGATGAAGGAACCCCGGCACAACGGCCAGCCGCTGCGAATCGGGCTGGTAGGCGATCAGGACGATCGGATCACCGCGCACCGCGCCATACCCCGCGCCCTGGAACTGGCCGCCGAAGCCACGGGCCAGGCGCTGGAACCGGTCTGGCTGGCGACCGAGCGCATGGACCAGCAGCGGCTGGACGGCTTCGACGGACTCTGGTGCGTACCCGGCAGCCCCTACCGCGACACCGAAGGCGCGCTCCGGGCCATCGCCTACGCGCGGGTCAACGCCCTGCCCTTTCTCGGCACCTGCGGCGGCTTCCAGCATGCCCTGCTGGAACATGCGCGCAATGTGCTCGGTTGGAGCGACGCCGAACACGCCGAAACCGCCCCGGATGCACCACGCGCCGTGATCAGCCCCCTGCCCTGCGCCCTGCGGGAAACCCTGGAGCGGGTGCAGCTGAACGCCGACTCGCGCCTGGCCAGGGCCTACGGCACAACAGAAGCCTTCGAGGGCTACCTCTGCGGCTACGGCCTCAACCCCGCCTTTCGCGAACAACTCACCCAGGGGCCGCTGCGCGTGGCCGCCCTCGATGCCAGCGGCGCAGTGCGGGCGGTGGAGCGGGACGACCATCCCTTCTTCATCGCCACCCTGTTCCAGCCGGAACGCGCCGCCCTGATCGGCCGGTTGCCGCCGCTGGTGGCTGCCTTCGTCCGGGCCTGCCGAGGAGAAGCGCGATGATCGCCCGCACCCCCGAGCCGCCTTATTACGCGGTGATCTTCACCTCCCTGCGCAGCGAAACCGGGCAGGACTACGCCGCCACCGCCGAACGCATGCTGGAACTGGCGCAGAACCAGCCTGGCTTCCTCGGTGTTGAGTCGGCGCGCGGAGCCGATGGGCTGGGGATCACCGTCTCCTACTGGGCCAGCGAGGAGGCCATCCGCGCCTGGCGCGTCCAGGCCGAGCACAAGGTGGCGCAACAGCGCGGGCGTGAGGAGTGGTATCGGGCTTTTCGTACCCGGGTGTCTTTTGTGGGGCGGGAGTATGGGCAGGCCTGAGGGGAATTGCGGTGAGCGTCCGGCACGACGTACGCCGGTGCGCATGAGTCGTTTGGGGCGAATTTGCTGAATGCCCCGTAGGGTGCGCCGTGCGCACGGGCAATGCCGCGCGGGAGTCCCCGTGCGCGAAGCGCACCCTACAAGGCTGTTCTCACCGGATTGGCACACAGTATCAATCGAAGCCGTGACCAGGTTCAGCCAAGTTTCAGCGCTTGCCGGGGAGAGAGGGAAGGCATCAGGTCCTTGATGGTCATACGCAGCTTCTTGCGAAGCAGTAAAAGCGTTGGGACGTCAGCACAGCTAAAAACCTTCGCAACAACCACAATTCTCACCCGTGGAACCCAGATCTCAGGGCTTGCTCGCCAACGCCTGCTCTACCGCCTTCAGCAAATCCGGGGCGTCCGGCTTGGTCCGGCTCGAAAACTGGGCGATCACCTTGCCCTGGCGATCCACCACGTACTTGTAGAAATTCCAACGCGGGGCCTGGCCGGACTGGGCCATCAGCTCCTTGTAGAGCGGAATCGCATCGTCTCCGGTGACGTGCTGCGGCTGGGTCATGGCGAAGGTCACGCCGTAGTTGACGAAGCAGACCTTGGCGGTTTCCTCGGTGGTCGCGGCTTCCTGCTTGAAGTCGTCCGAGGGCACGCCCAGCACTTCGAAACCCTGGTCCTTGTAGCGCTTGTAGAGTGCCTCCAGCCCCTTGAACTGCGGGGTGAAACCGCAGTGGCTGGCGGTATTGACGATCAGCAGGGGCTTGCCGGCGAAGCGCTGGCAAAGATCGATGGTTTCCTTGGAGCGCAATTGCGGCAACTGATGCTGCAGGAGCGCGGGACATTCGGCAGCCATGGCCTGGCCGCCGAACAGGGCGAGCGACAGGAGCAGGACGGGCAAGGCTTTCATGGTGAACTCCGGCGCGATCTGGCGATCAGCCTACGCTAACCCCCTCGCCCTGCGCCGGCAATCAACCGTTCAACAAAGGCTCATGCCCAGCTGCATCAGCGCCAGGCCGCCCTGCTGCCAGCCCCACCAGCCCAGGGCCAGGAGCAGGCCGATCAACAGGGCACCCAGGGCCCAGCCGAGACGCAGGCTCATGCGGCCCCGGCGGGCTGCAGGCGCGCCACCGGCTGCTCGCGCACCGGCCAGTTCAGGACGGCGGCCGCCAGACTGAGGAAGATGGAAATCTGCCATACCAGGTCGTAACTACCCGTGCGGTCGTAGAGGTAGCCCCCCAGCCAGCCGCCGAGGAAGGCGCCCAACTGGTGGAACAGGAAGACAATACCACCGAGCATGGACAGGTTGCGCACGCCGAACAGGGTGGCGACCGTGCCGTTGGTCAGGGGAACGGTGGACAGCCACAGCAGCCCCATGGCCATGCCAAAGGCGTAGGCACTCCAGATGCTCAGCGGCGAATAGACGAAGGCCACTATCACCACTGCACGCAGCAGATAAAGGGTGGTCAGCAGCCTGGGCTTGGAATGACGGCCGCCCAGCCAGCCGGCGATGTAGGTGCCGAACACATTGAACAACCCCACCAACGCCAGCACGGTGGTCCCCACGGTGGCCGGCAGGTGCTGGTCCACCAGGTAGGCCGGCAGGTGCACGCCAATAAACACCACCTGGAAGCCGCAGACGAAGAAGCCCAGCGCAAGCAGCCAGAAGCCGGAATGCCCGACCGCCTCACGCAGCGCATCGCCCAGGCTCTGCTCATGGGCCTGGGGTGGCGGCGGGTTGTCCTTGAGCAGGCACACCAGGGGTACGATCAGCGCCACCAGCAAGCCCAACGCCAGCAGGGCGGAGGACCAGCCAAGCCAGCCGATCAGTCCGAGGGTGCCGGGCAGCATGGCGAACTGGCCGAAGGAACCGGCAGCCGCGGCGATACCCATGGCCATGCTGCGCTTTTCCACCGGCACGGCGCGGCCCACCACGCCGAGAATCACCGAGAAAGAGGTACCGGAAAGACCGATGCCGATCAGCAGGCCAGCGCTGAAGGACAGCGACAGGGCCGAGTCGGAAAAGCCCATCAGCACCAGCCCCAGGGCATAGAGCACGCCGCCCACGATCACTGTCTTCGCCGCACCGAAGCGGTCGGCCAGGGCACCAGTGAACGGCTGCGCCAGCCCCCAGATCAGGTTCTGCAGGGCGATGGCGAAAGCGAACACCTCCCTGCCCCAGCCGAATTCGCTACTCATGGGCGCCAGGAACAACCCGAATCCATGTCGGATGCCCAGGGAAAGGGCCAGGATCAAGGACGCCCCAAGAAGAATCCAGCCACTCGTACGCCATACCGAAGTCATAGAAAAATCCTTTACGGGTATATACCCGCTTTCCAGCGAAATAATCAGTCGATATGTTCCAGATCATCCAGCAACGCCATCAGCGCCGCCCGCTTCTCCAGCCCCATGCGTTGCCCCATCTGTATCTGCACCTGCTCCCAGGCCTGCCGTGCGTCATCGAGACTGGCGCGACCGGCCGGCGTCAGGGACACCAGGCGGTTGCGCTGATCCTCGCCGCCCTCCAACTGCACAAGCCCCTTGCCCTCCAGCACCTTGAGGTTGCGCCCCAGGGTGCTGCGGTCCAGCCCCATGGCCTCGGCCAGGCTGGTGATGCTCGGCTGGTCCAGCCACGACAGGTTCTTCAGCAGCGAGTATTGGGCGACGTTCATCCCGACACCGGCGAGGGCATCGTCGTAGAGCCGGGTCACGTTGCGGGTGGCACGGCGCAATTTGGTACAGAGGCAATGAGTCGGCAACATGGATGCGTGTATATACCCGCATCATCCGAAGCGTCAATCGATTCTTCCCGTAATGGATGGCCGGTGCCCTTCCAATTGTCCCAACTGCCAGAAGCCGCCGTTGCCGCTGCCAAGGCCCCGACCTGCCCGAGCCCGCATAAACCGAGCCATCAACGCACGTCGAGGTCACCATGCCCAGCTACAAAGCCCCGCTGCGCGACATGCGCTTCCTGCTCAACGACGTCTTCGACTTCCCCAGCCACTATTGCGCCCTGGCCAATGGCGGCGATGCTGAAGCCCACGGGGTCGGAAATGGGGCTGGCGAGCGAGCATTTCGTGTTTGAGTGAGATCGGGGGATTCGCAGGAAAATCGCGACGCTTCCGAATGATGTTGCACCTGACAATCGGGCCTTTCCACGAAGGGAGGAAAGGCCATGGAAAGGCTCGAATTCGCCAAACAGCTCAGGACCGGTCAAACGGAGGCGGAACAGTTGCTCTGGCGATATTTACGCGCAAAGCGAATGCAGGGACTGAAGTTCCGGCGGCAGAAGCCCCTGGGGCCATACATCGTCGACTTCATCTGCCAGGAACGGATGTTGGTGGTGGAACTGGATGGCGGGCAGCACCTGGAGAGCGAGGCTGACGGGGTTAGGGATGCTTGGTTGACCAGGCGCGGATTCAGAGTGTTGCGGTTCTGGAACCATGAGGTGTTGCAGCAAACGGAAGCGGTACTGGATGTGATTTGGTTGGCGTCATTGGAAGCGTTTCCGGAAAGCCCCCTCTCCCCCGGCCCCTCTCCCTGAAGAGGAGAGGGGTGACTCGCGCTAGATGCCTTTCCGGTGGCCGGAAACTCGGAGCAGCGCTGCACGCGGTAATTTGCCTGCGCTCGGACAAGCTCCCCTCTCCCTTCAGGGAGAGGGGTTGGGGGAGAGGGCAACGGCCACCGCAACCAGCACAACCACCTCCACCACCTCAACCATCGCCCCCGCGGTATCCCCGGTAGTCCCGCCCAGCCGCCGCATGAACCGCCAGCGCATCCAGGCGAAAGCCGCCAGCGCCACCGCCAGCGACAGCCAGGCGACCCAGCCAAAAACCAGCATCACCGCAGCCTGTATCGCCAGCCACCAAGGCATTTCCCGGCGTGGCAGGTGGTCGGCCAGTGCCTGCCCCAGCCCCCCGGCACGCACATAGGGAGTCGTGAGGAAGAGCAAGGGCAGCAGCCCCCGTGCCAGCCAGGGCGTCAGCAGCAGCGGCAGGAGCTCGCCGGCCTCGACCAGCGCCACCAGCGCCGCGAACTTCAGCAGCAGCACCAGCACCAGCACCACCACTGCAATGGGACCGCTGCGCGGATCCTTCATGATCACCAGGGTGCGCTCGCGGTCGCCGTAGCCACCGACCCAGGCATCCGCCGTGTCGGCCAGGCCGTCCAGGTGCAAACCGCCGGAGAGTCCCACCCAGAGGGCGAGTAACAGCGCCGCCTGCAGCAGCGCCGGGTGCCCTTCCAGGAGGAAGGCCGCGCCCAGCAGCAACAGGCCGAGCAGCAGCCCGACCATGGGATACCAGAGCAGCGACTGGCCGACCTGCCGGGGCTCGGGCATGCCGGACAGGCGCACGGGCAAGCGGGTGAGGAACTGCAGGGCGATCAGCAAGGGGGTCATGACCGCACCCGCAGGCCGAGCGCATCGAACTCCAGTCGGAACATCTGGCCATGGGCCGCTTCCACCTGCATCAGCTGGGCGCGCGGCAGCTGGCGGGCACGGGCGACCAGGAGGCGAATCACCCCGCCGTGGGTGACCAGCAGCACCCGCTGGCCGGTGTAGCGCTGGTGCAGTCGCTCGGCAGCGGCGAGCACCCGCGCCTCGAAGTCCAGCAGGGTTTCGCCTTCCGGCGGGGTGAAGGCGTAGGGATCGTTCCAGAACAGGCCCAGGCCTTCGGCGTGGGTCTCCATCAACTCGGCGGCGCTACGCCCTTCCCACTGGCCAAAGTGCAGTTCGCGCAGGTCAGCGTCGAACTGCAAAGGCAACGCTGACCGCTCGGAGAGCTCGCGGGCGAAGGCTGCGCAACGTTGCAACGGCGAACTCACCAGCTGGTCCCAAGGCCCAGCACCTTCGATCCCGGCGCGCATCTGCGCCCAGCCGGTGTCGGTCAGCGCATCGTCCAGGCTGCCGCGAAAGCCACCGCCCCGTTCCGTTTCGCCATGGCGCAACAGGTCGAGCTTCATGCCGGGCGATCCGAAACCGCAGCCTCGGCGAAGGTGGCCATGCCATCGTGAAGCTCGCAGGCCAGGCGCAGCAGCGGCAACGCAATGGCCGCGCCGCTGCCCTCGCCCAAGCGCAGGCCCAGGTCCAGCAACGGCTCGGCTCCCAGCGCGGCAAGCACGGCGAGGTGGCCGGGTTCGGCGGAACGATGCGAAAACAGCAGCCATTCGCGGCACGCAGGATTGAGGCGCACGGCGCAGAGCGCCGCCACGCTGCAAATGAAACCGTCCACCAGGGCCGGTATCCCGAGCTGGGCGCAGGCCAGGTAGGCGCCGGTCAGCGCCGCCACCTCGAAGCCGCCGAGACGACGCAGGGTTTCCTGCGTGCTGTCGCAGCCCTCGCGATGCAGGGCCAGAGCCTGTTCGATCACCCGGACCTTGTGCGCCACGCCATTGCCGTCCAGCCCGGTGCCGGGGCCGGCCAGCACATTGGCTGGCAGCTCCAACAGGGCGCAGGCCAGGGCGCTGGCGGTGGTGGTGTTGCCGATGCCCATTTCGCCGCCGACGTAGAGGTCGGCCCTGGCCGCCAGGGCGCGCTCGACGCTGGCGCGCCCCGCTTGCAGGGCGATCAGGCACTGGGCGGCGGTCATCGCCGGTTCGCGGGCGAAGTTCGCCGTACCCGCGCCGACCTGCAGGTGCAACACGCCGGGGAGCGGCTCCAGCGGCACGGCGGTGCCCAAGTCCACCAGTTCCAGGGTGGCGCCCAGGCTGCGCGCCAATACGCTGATGGCGGCGCCGCCGCGGACGAAGTTGCGCAGCATCTCGCCGGTCACCGCCTGCGGATAGGCGGACACGCCCTCCTCCACCACGCCATGGTCCCCGGCGAACACGGCGAACCAGGGGCGGTCGATGCGCGGCCGCTCGCGGCCCTGCTGGGCAGCCAGGCTGATGGCGAGGCCTTCCAGTTGGCCGAGGGCGCCGCGCGGCTTGGTCAGCTGGTCCTGGCGGGCCTGGGCCTTGGCGCGGGCCACCGGGTCGAGCGGTTGGCAGGGCGCCTGCCACCATTGCAGGGTCATAGGGTTTCTCCCTTGAGGATCATGGGCAGGCCGGCGACGGTGAAGGTCACCCGCTCGCAGCGTTCGGCCAGGGCCTGGTGCAGCCAGCCGGCTTCGTCGACGTAGCGGCGGGTCAGCTCTCCCAGCGGCACGACGCCAAGTCCGGTTTCATTGCTCACCAGCAGCACCCGCCCCGGCAGTTCGGTGATGCAGCCGAGCAGCGCCTCGCGCTCCTCGTCCAGCCGCGCGGGGTCGTCGAGCATCAGGAGGTTGGTCAGCCAGAGGGTCAGGCAGTCCACCAGCAGGCAGGTGTCGGCAGCGGCGTTCTCGCGCAGGGCTCGGGCGAGCTGCAGCGGCTCTTCCACCAAGCCCCAGTGGTCCGGACGACGGGCGCGATGATGGGCGACGCGCTCGCTCATCTCGCCATCCAGCGGCTGGCTGGTGGCGATGTAGATGACCTTGAAGCCGCTTTCGCTGGCCAGCTTCTCCGCCAGCCGGCTCTTGCCGGAGCGGGCGCCGCCGAGGATGAGTTCAGGCATGGGTAAACCTCGTCATGGATAGTCCGCACAGCAGCCGCAACCGCTGCGTATCCAGATGCTGTTCCACCTGGTCCGCCAGGCGCTCGATATCGCGCTCGCGCAGGGCCTGGTAGTCCACTGCCTGCACTGCTTCGAGGCCGGCCCAGCGCAGGATGGCGGAGCAGGCAGCCGAGGATTCGAACAAGCCGTGCAGGTAGGTGCCCATGACCTGTCCGTCCGGGTTGCAGGCGCCGTCAGCGCGGCCATCGTCCAGCTGCACGGCCGGACGTTCGAGGCCAGTACCCGTGCTGACGCCAGCATGGATTTCATAGCCGCTCACCGCGGCATCATCCAGCGTCAGGCGGCCGCCGACGTTGCGTAGCTGCTTCTCCGGTTCCAGCAGGGTGTCGATGTCCAGCAAGCCGAGGCCGGCGCTCTCCCCCGCCGGGCCTTCCAGGCCGTGGGGGTCCTGGACGCTGCGGCCGAGCATCTGGTAGCCGCCACAGATGCCGAGCACCTTGCCGCCATAGCGCAGGTGGCGCTGCAGGGCCAGGTCCCAGCCATGCTCGCGCAGGCGCGCGAGGTCGGCGCGTACGCTCTTGGAGCCAGGAAGGATGATCAGGTCCGCCGGCGGGATGGGCTGGCCGGGGCCGACGAAGGTCAGCCGCACCTGGGGATGCAGGCGCAGGGGATCGAAGTCGGTGTGGTTGCTGATGCGCGGCAGCACCGGCACAGCCACCCGCAGCAGCTCGCCGGCCTTGTCCGCCTGGCGCTGGTCGATGGCGTCCTCGGCTTCCAGGTGGAAGTCGGTGAGATAGGGCAGTACGCCCAATACCGGCTTGCCGGTACGCTGTTCCAGCCAGTCCAGGCCCGGCTTGAGCAGGGCGATATCGCCACGGAAGCGGTTGATCACGAAGCCTTTGACCCTGGCCTGTTCACTTGCCGAGAGCAGTTCCAGGGTGCCCACCAGATGGGCGAAGACGCCGCCGCGGTCGATATCGGCGACCAGTATCACCGGGCAATCCACCGCTTCGGCGAAGCCCATGTTGGCGATGTCGTTGGCGCGCAGGTTGATCTCCGCAGGCGAGCCGGCGCCCTCCACCAGCACCACCGGGTACTGGGCGGACAGGCGCTGATGGGACTCCAGCACAGCCGCCATGGCGACCTTCTTATAGTCGTGGTAGGCGGCGGCATTCATGCTGGTGACGGCGCGACCGTGGATGATCACTTGGGCGCCAATGTCGGTATTGGGCTTGAGCAGCACCGGATTCATGTCGGTGTGGGGCGCCAGGCCGCAGGCCTGGGCCTGTACCGCCTGGGCGCGGCCGATCTCGCCGCCGTCGGCGGTCACCGCGCTGTTCAGCGCCATGTTCTGCGGCTTGAAGGGCGCCACCGCCACGCCCTGGCGCCTGAGCCAGCGGCACAGCGCGGTCACCAGGGTGCTCTTGCCGGCGTCGGAGGTGGTGCCTTGCACCATCAGGGTGGTCATGGGCGTTCCTTGGAGTAATCGAACAAGGCCTGGTGCAGGCGTTCCCAGCCGGCCTCGTCTGGCGGCAGGCCGAAGCGCAGGCTGGCCGGGTGGGCGAACAGGCGGGTGAGGATGCCGCGGGCGGCAAGGAATTCGTGCAGGACTGCTGCATCTTCGCGCGCCAGCCACTGGAAGAGCGCAGTGCCGCCAGTGGGAGCGAGATCGTGGTCCAGCAGCAGCCGTTCCAGGCGCTCGCCGTCGCGCAGCAGGAGTCGCCGCTGACGCGCCTGGCCGTCCGCGTCCTGCAACAGCGCCTTTGCCAGGGCCCGCGCCGGGCCGCTCACCGCCCAGGGACCGAGCCACTCGTCGAGCTGATCCAGCAACCGCGCCTCGGCCAGGACGAAACCCAGGCGGATGCCAGCGAGGCCGAAGAACTTGCCGAAGGAGCGCAGCACCACCAGGCCCGGCAGCGGGCAATGGCCGGCCAGGCTCTGTTCCGGCGTGCAGTCCATGAAGGCCTCGTCCACCAGCAACCATCCGCCCCGCCGCGCCAGGCGCTCGCGCCAGTCCAGCAGGGTTTGCGGGGCCAGGCGTTGGCCCGTGGGATTGGTTGGGTTGACCACCAGCAGCACGTCGAAACCTTCCAGCTCGCGCTCGGCCGTCGCCACGTCCAACTCTTCCAGCTCGTGGCCTTCACGGCGCCAGGCATGGGCGTGCTCGGCGTAACAGGGCGAGATGACCCCGACCCGGCAACGATCGCGCAGGCGTGGCAGGGCCTGGATCGCCGCCTGGGAACCGGCTACCGGCAACAGGGACGAGCAGGCGTAATAGTGCCGCGCCGCCGCTTCCAGGCCATCGTCCAGTTCCGGTAGGCGCGCCCAGGCCGAAGCGGGGATGACCGGCAGCGTCCAGCCATAGGGGGCGATGCCAGTGGAGAGGTCGAGCCAGTCGGCCTCGGCTATGCCGTAGCGCTGCGCTGCCGCGCGCAGCCGTCCGCCATGTTCAAGCAAGGAGCCAGCCTCCGATGATCAGCAGCGCCAGCCAGAGCAGCACACCCTGACGCACCAGGTCCATGGCCCGGCGAATGTCTTCGGCGCGCGCGGCCGGGCCTTCGCCCAGCACCGGGCGCTGGTGCAACTCGCCGTGGTAGACCGCCGGGCCGCCCAGGGCCACGCCCAGCGCGCCGGCGCCGGCCGCCATCACCGGGCCGGCGTTGGGGCTGTCCCATTGCGGCGCCTGGCGGCGCCAGCAGCGCAGGGCCAGGGAGGTCTTGCCGAGCAGCGCATAGGTCAGCGCCACCAGCCGGGCCGGGATGTAATTGAGGACGTCATCGATGCGCGCCGCGGCCCAGCCGAAGCGCTCGAAGCGCGCGTTGCGGTAGCCCCACATGGCGTCCAGGGTGTTGGAAAGCCGATAGAGCACCACACCCGGCGCACCGGCCACGGCGAACCAGAACAGCGCGGCGAACACCGCGTCGCTGCCGTTTTCCAGCACCGACTCGGTGGCGGCACGAGCCACGGCCGGCTCATCCAGCTCGCGGGTTTCGCGACTGACCATGTAGCCGACACGCTTGCGCGCCTCTGGCAGGTCGCCCGCCTGCAGGGCGTTGGCCACGGGCTCGGCGTGCTCATTGAGGCTGCGCAGGCCGATGGCGGCATAGAGGGCGACCACCCCCACCAAAGCGCCGACATAGGGCAGCTCCGACAACAGCCAGGCGCCGAAGGTAAGCGGCAGCACTGCCAGGACCCAGGCGCTCACGCCATGGCTGCGCCAACCGCGCCCCCCGGGGTTGAAGCGTTGCTCCAGGCGGTTGGCCAACTTGCCGAAAGCCACCAGCGGGTGCCAGCCCCTGGGTTCGCCGAACAGGGCATCCAGCGCAACGGCGCCGAGGGTGAGGAAGCCCAGGCTCATGGCAGCTGCCCCCAGTGATTCTCGAATACCAGGTCAGCCAACGGCCGTGGCTGCGCCCAGCCTTCCAGGGCCAGCATGGGCGCCGAATAGAACTCGGTCACCGGCCCCAGGCAGAGCACCGCCAGCGGCTTGCTGCCCTCCGGCATGCCGAGCAGTTCGGCCAGGGCCCCGGGCTCGAAGAGCGACACCCAGCCCATCCCCAGGCCTTCGGCGCGGGCCACAAGCCACATGTTCTGGATGGCGCAGGAAAGCGAGGCCAGATCCATCTCCGGCAGGGTGCGACGGCCGAACACATGGGCCTCGCGGCCGTCCATCAGCGCGGCCACCAACAACTCGGCGCAGTCGCGGATGCCTTCCACCTTGAGCTTCATGAACTCGTCCGAGCGTTCGCCCAGCGCCTCGGCGGTGCGCACCCGCTCGGCCTCCACCAGGGTGTGGATGTCCTGGCGCAGTTCGGCAGAACTGATGCGGATAAAGCGCCAGGGCTGCATCAGCCCGACGCTGGGCGCCTGGTGGGCCGCTTCCAGCAGCCGAGCCAGAAGCTCGGGGGCCACCTCGCCGCCGCTGAAGTGGCGCATGTCGCGTCGTTCGGCGATGGCGCGATAGACCGCCGCGCGCTCATCAGGGCTGAAGGCGTGTTCACTCATGGTCGGAACAGCTCCGCGGCCGCCCGCGGGTTGGACGGCAGATAGAAGTGGATATAGGAGGCGGTCAGGCGGCCGATGCGGAATACCGCCTCGGCCACCGGTTTGTCGTTCGGGCACAGGCCACGGGCGATGGGCGCCAGGGGAGAATCCAGCAACGAGTGGTGGAAGGTGTGTCCACGCAGATTGCCCTCCGGCAGCGGCGCCTCCTGCAGGGCCAGGGCAGCCAGGCGCTTCTGCATGGTGGCGCGGCCGGGCAGCAGGCCGAGCAGTTCGGCGGACTCGCCGGCCGCCTCGGTCAGGGCTTCCAGCAGATAGAGCATGCCGCCGCACTCGGCGAGGATCGGCCTGCCCGCGGCATGGTGGGCGCGGATGGCCTCGGCCATGGCGCGGTTGGCGGCCAGCGGCTGCAGGTGCAGTTCGGGGTAACCGCCCGGCAGGTAGAGGCTGTCCACCGCCGGCAAATGCCCATCGGCGAGCGGTGAGAAGAACACCAGCTCGGCGCCCAGTTGTCGCAGCAGGTCGAGGTTGGCCTGATAGAGGAAGGCGAAGGAGGTATCGCGCGCGACGCCGATGCGCACTCCCGCCAGCCAGTCGCCAACCTCCTGGTCTTCCGGCGCGGCGAACTCGACCGCCGGTGGCAAGGCCACTTCCGCGCTGGCGGCCAATGCATCGGCGGCGGCGTCCAGGCGCGCATCCAGGTCCGCCAGCTCTTCGGCCTGGACCAGCCCCAGGTGGCGACTCGGCAGCTCCACTTCGGCGCTGCGCGGCAGGGCACCGTACCAGCGGATCCAGTCCGGCAGGCTGTCGCGGATCAGGTCGCTGTGGCGCTGGCTGCCGACGCGATTGCCGAGCACGCCGGCGAAGGGCAGGTCCGGCTGGTAGGTGGCCAGGCCCACGGCCAGGGCGCCGAAGGTCTGGGCCATGGCGGCGCCATTGATCACGCCCAGCACCGGCACGCCGAAGCACCGCGCCAGGTCGGCGGCCGAGGGCGAACCGTCGAACAGGCCCATCACGCCTTCGATGAGGATCAGGTCGGCCTCCCCCGCCGCCTCCCAGAGCAGGCGGCGGCTTTCCGCCTCGCCCACCATCCACAGGTCCAGTTGGTAGACCGGCGCGCCGGAGGCGCGGGCGAGGATCATCGGGTCGAGGAAGTCCGGCCCGCACTTGAATACCCGCACCCGCTTGCCCTGGCGGGCGTGCAGGCGAGCGAGCGCGGCGGTGACTGTGGTCTTGCCCTGGCCGGAGGCCGGAGCGGCGATGAGCAGCGCGGGGCAGCTGCGTGCGTGGTCAGACATGGGAAACCCTCTCCCCGGCCCTCTCCCTGAAGGGAGAGGGAGTAGAAGCAACCGTGCGGGGCATCAGAACTCCACGCCTTTCTGGGCCTTCACGCCGGCCTTGAAGGCGTGCTTGACCAGGGTCATTTCGGTGACGGTGTCGGCGGCATCGATCAGCCCCTGGGGCGCGCCGCGGCCGGTGGCGACCACGTGCTGCCGCTCCGGGCGGGATTCGATGTCCCTGAGTACCTCTTCCAGCTCCAGGTAGCCGTGCTTGAGGGCGATATTCAGCTCATCCAGCACCACCAGGCCCACCTGCGGGTCATCCAACAGGGTGCGCGCCACGGCCCAGGCCTGCCGGGCCTTCTCGATGTCGCGCTGGCGGTCCTGGGTGTCCCAGGTGTAGCCCTCGCCCATCACGTGGTAGCTGACTTCTTCGGGGAAGCGGCGGAAGAAGTTCTCCTCGCCGGTGGACATGCCGCCCTTGATGAACTGCACCACGCCCACCTTGAGGCCGTGGCCGAGGGCGCGGGCCACCATGCCGAAGGCCGAGCTGCTCTTGCCCTTGCCGTTGCCGGTATGCACCAGCAGCAGGCCGTACTCGTCCCGGGCCTGGGCGATCTTTTCGTCGACGACGGCCTTCTTGCGTTGCATGCGCGCCTTGTGGCGGGCGTCGCGGTCGGCGGATTCGGTCATGGGGTCACCTCGGTTCAAAGGGCTTGATAACGGACGGTGAAAAACACTGCCTGCCCGGGCTGGTTGTAGTCCAGTGCGGTTTCGTAGTCGGCATCCAGCAGGTTGGTCACCTTGGCCTGCAGGCGCCATTCTTCAGTCAGCCAGTATTCGCCGCGCAGGTCGACGGTGGCATAACCGGCCACCTGCTTCCGGTTGGCCAGGTCATCGTAGCTGCTGCCTTCGGCGTGCAGGGTCGCCCCCAGGCCGAACTGGCCGATGCGGCGATCGACATCCAGGTTGAAGGCTTCGCGCGCCCGGCGTGGCAATTCATTGCCGGCGTTGGCGTCGGAACTGCGGTTCTCGGTATCGATGAAGCTGGCGTTGGCGCTCCAGTTCCAGCCCAGCCATCGGCTGCCGAGGACCAGCTCCAGGCCATCGACACGGGCTTTGCCGATGTTGTTCGGCCCGCCGAATCGGCCAAGGGTGGAGTCGTAGGCAATCAGATCATCGACATGGGTCCGGTAGGCGTTGATCGACCAGTGCCCCCAGCCATACTGACCAGAGAGGCCGGCTTCGAAGCTTTCCGAAGTTTCCGCATCCAGATCCGGATTGCCATAGCCGGGGTAATAGAGCTCGTTGAAGCTCGGCGCCTTGAAGGCGGTGCCATAACTCAGGCTGAAGCGCAGGGCGTCGGTCAGGGCATAGCCCCAGGCGGCGCTGCCGGTGTCGTGGGTGCCGAACTGTTCGTTGTCGTCACGGCGCAGGCTGAGTTGCCAGTCCTGGCGGCCGTACTCGCCGAGGTACTGGGCGAACCAGCCCTTGTTCAGGCGCGAGTCCTTGGCGAAGGCGGTGGAGCCGCTCACGCTATCCCGCTGCCAGTCGTAGCCCAGGGTCAGCACATGGCCCTCGGCCAGGGTCAGGTCGTTGAGCCAGGAGGCGCTGTCGCGCTGGGAGTCGAAGCGTGCATCGAAGATGCCGTCGGTGTGGCTGGTGGACTTGTCCTCGCTGCGACCGGCCTGCAGGGTCACATCCCAGGTTTCCGATGGGCTGAAGCGCGCCCGGCCGCCGGCCAGTTCCTGGCGGTTGTCGGCATTGGCATTGTGACCGCCGGCAGGGTGCAGGAAGCCGCTGCTGTCGATGTCGTCGTAGTCGTTGTGGGCCTTGGTCCGCATCAGCGTGCCGTCCAGCTCCAGGCCGTTTTCGAAGCGGTAACCGGCGCGGAGGGTGCCCGAGAGATTGCGGTAGCCGTCGGCATCGGGCTCGTAATAGTCGCTGCCCTGGCGGCGGGAGTTGATGCCGTCGGAGTCCTGGCTGCTGACGCCGAGGTTGTACCAGCCCTGGTCGTCCCCGCCGGAAACGCCGGCGCTGCCTTCATAGCTGTCGTGGGTACCGTAGCCGGCGGAGAACCAGGGCTTGGCGCCGCCCTTCCCGCCCTTGCGGGTGAAGATCTGGATGACGCCGCCTATGGCTTCGGAACCATAGAGGCTGGAGCGCGGACCACGGACCACCTCGATGCGCTCGATCAGCTCCACGGGCAGGTCCTGGAAGGCGGTGATGCCGGCGCTCACCGACCCCACCTTGATGCCATCGATCAGCACCAGCACATGATCGGATTCGCTGCCGCGCAGGAAAACGGTGGTGTTCTTGCCCGGCCCGCCGTTGTTGCTGAGGGTCACGCCCGGCACCTTGCGCAGCAACTCGGGCACCGAACGCGCCTGGCTGCGCTCGATCTCCTCGCGGTCGATCACAGTGGTGGAGGCCAGGCTGGCACGCACCGGCCGCTCGCTGCGGGTGGCGGTGACCACCTGCTCGTCGAGGGTCAGGGGCGCCGCCGCCAGGAAGGGGGAAATGGATGTGCCGCCGAGCAGCGCGAACGCCGCCGGCCTGATGAAAGGCTTGCGAATCAAGGTCTGGATCTCCGTCGTGCCACCCGCGCGACATCTACAAGGGGTACTGCATGCGGAACAGCTCCGCGATGCCCTGCTTGCGCCAGGCCGGTCTCCGGGCTTGCGAGTGGAGCGGAGGCTCCCGTGCCGCGCCTTCCCATGCCTGAGCACAGTGGCTTATTGCGGCGTTCTACTCGCCTACCGTTGCGGGGGCAGCGCCGGATTCTTCGACGGAATGGACCGGCTTCCCTGTTTCACCCCTTAGGCCAAGGCCAAGGGGCACCTGAGGCAGCGGCGAAGGTTAGAGGGTTGGGGGGGTGAGCGTCAAACCTGGCGGACTAGTCAGCCAATTCGGGCGTGATCAGGTCGAGTGTCGGGAAATAGGTTCGATAGCGCCGGTTGTCCCGTGTCAGAAGTGCCAGCCCCTCCACTGCGGCGTGGGCACCGATGAAGAAGTCAGCCGGGACATTCTGCTTGCTGCCGCCGGCCTTGCGATAGCGGGCTCCCAACAAGACTATCAGTGCCTGGGCGTGAACCCCGCCGGCTTTCCGGCCAGCCAGTCGACGAAGCTGCGCAGGCGCTCGTCGCCCAGCAAGGCTTCGCGGCTGTTGAAGGTCAGGGCCAGTTCCTTTTCGCTGAATAGCCGATGGATCTGGTTATGGCAGGGTCGGCAGACCCAGAGGGTCGCGGTGATGCGTTCGCTCTTTACGAAGCGTTTCTGCACATAGGGCTTGTCGTGCAGGGCCTTGGGGATCAGGTGATGGCGGGTCAGCGCAGCGGCGCGGCCGCAGAGTTCGCAGGCGTCGGGCTGGGGCGGAAGTCGGATGGGTTCAGGCATGGTCGCGGGGCACTGTCGCCCTCCCCCACTGGTCAGCGTTTGCGGCAGATTGTCAGGCCATCACCCAGCGGCAGCAGCGAAAGGTCGACCCGCACATCGCTCTTCAGCGCCCGGTTCAGCGCCTGGATGGCGCGGGTGTCGATGCTGTCCGGCTCGGCTTCGAGCACGCGGCCGCTCCAGAGCACATTGTCGAAGAGGATCAGCCCGCCCTGGCGCACCAGACGCAAGGCCTCCTCCAGATAGGCCGGGTAATTGGCCTTGTCGGCGTCGATGAAGGCCAGGTCGAAGCTGCCCGCTTCCAACGCGGCCAGGGTGTCCAGCGCGGGCGCCAGGCGCAGGTCGATGCGCTCAGCCAGCCCCGCCTCCTGCCAATAGCGGCGGGCGACGGCGTTGTAGTCGCCGGGCAGGTCGCAGCAGACCAGTTGGCCGTCGTCAGGTAGTTCGGCCGCCATGCACAGGGCACTGTAGCCGGTGAAAGTACCCACCTCGAGGATGCGTCGGGCGCCAATGAGCCTGACCAGCAGCGCCATGAACTGCCCCTGCTCCGGGGCGATCTGCCAGCGCGCCATGGGCATGGCCGCGGTTTCGGCACGCAACCGCTGCAGCAGCGGCGCCTCCCGCAGCGAGACGTCGAGGAGGTAGCCGTAGAGGGCGTCGTCGAGGTTCAGCGTGCGGTTGGTCATGGGCACCTCAGGGAGTGCGGGCCAGGCGTGGATCGAAGATTACGCGCTTGGCGCTCAGGTAGCTTCTCTGCCAGTAGCTGTTCGACAGGCTGTCCAGGCGCACCGTTCCGCCGGTGCGCGGCGCGTGGACGAAGCGCCCTTCGCCCACATAGATGCCGGCATGACTGACCTGGCCGCCGCCATTGGTGGCGAAGAACACCAGGTCGCCGCTCTGCAGCGCGTTGATGCCGACACTGGGCGCGCGCATGGCGATCATCTCGCGGGTGGAGCGTGGAAGGCTGATGCCGGCAGCGTCGCGGTAGACGTAACCGATCAGGCCGCTGCAGTCGAAACCGCTGTCCGGGGTGTTGCCGCCCCAGCGGTAGGGCGTGCCGACCAGGCCCAACGCGCGGAACAGCACGTCGTCGGCAACGGGCGAGAACTGCGGAGCCGGCGAGGTGATGACGGGCGGGGGCGGAGGCGCCTTGCTCGCGCAAGCGGTGAGCAGCGCAGCCAGGGCAAGAATGGCGAGGCGGTCCGGTGCGAGCATGACAAGTCAGTCCTGACTTGAGGAATGCACGCTAATTTGCTGATCTCACAGTGATATTGCAAGCGAAAGCTGCGCGAGCGGGTAGAAAAACGCCGAGGCGGCCTGGAAAGGCCGCCTCGGCGTGGGGTCTGGAGCGGGTCCGGATCAGCGCTGCAGCGAGTGGCGCAGCGGGCTGTTCATCGCCAGGACACGCTTGGCTTCCATGTAGCTGGCCTTCCAGTAGCGGTCGTCGAGGCTGTCGACACGCACGCCGCCGCTGCGGCTGCTGCTGGAGTGGATGAACTGATCGTCGCCTATATAGATGCCGGCATGGCTGACGCGGCCACGGCCACGGTTGTTGAAGAACACGATATCGCCGGGCTTCAACTCGCTGCGGGCGATTACCGGGGCGTCCAGGTTGATCATCTCGCGAGTGGAGCGCGGCAGCTGGATACCGGCCTCTTCCTTGAACAGGTAGCCGACGAAGCCGCTGCAGTCGAAGCCGGTCTTCAGCGAACGGCCGCCGAAGCGGTAAGGGGTGCCCACCAGTTCGTAACCGCGCTCGAGCAGGCCATCGGCCAGGGAGGGCATCTGATAGGGCTGGTCGTCGGTGAGATCGGCCAGGTCCTTGATGCTCGGTTCGTTCAGCAGCGAATCGGGCGCACCATCGGCCACCGGGGCCTGAGTCTGGAACTGGGGTTGCTGCTGCACATTACCTGCGCAAGCGGCGAGAAACAGGGCGAACGTCAGGGGCACGAGGGGTGCGAAGCGCTTCAGCATGGGCACGACCGTGTCGAGTGTTTTTTGAAGAAGGCGCGACTATGCCTTCTATCACCCTGATATGCAAATTTAATCGCCTGAAATGTGACTTATCAGTCCTTGCAGAACATCTAAGGCCTTTCCTTGCAGATGAACATCGACCACCGGGCTGAGATCGGTGCGAGCCGGGTTGATTTCCACGGTGAAACCGCCTGCCTGGCGGGTGCGGACAACGGGCTCGATGATGTAGGGAAAGCTCGCCGTGGTTCCCACCGAGATCACCGCATCGAATCCCTTGCGAAGCTCGGCGTAGAGGCTGTCGATGGCTTGCTCAGGGAGCATTTCCTCGAACAACACCACGGGCGGACGGAGAATACCACCACACTCATGACATTTGGGAGGCATTTCCCCTGCCAGATGTCGGGCCAGGTCGGGACTTTCCGCCCCGCAGGATTGGCAGTAGAGCGGCGACAGTTCGCCGTGGATCTCGATCAGCCGCTCCGGTGGCGAACCCGCCTGGCGATGGTAGCCGTCGATGTTCTGGGTCAGCACCCAGCATTCGGGCTTGAGCCGCTGCAGCTCGGCGATGGCTTCATGGCCGGCATTTGGCCGGGCGTCCATGCAGGCGCGCCCCAGTTGGGCGAGGTATTTCCAGCAAAGCGCCGGGTTGCGCCGCAGCATGGGCCCGGAGAGGGCCTCTTCGATGGGCAGCCCCTCCTCCGTCACGCCGTTGTAGAGCCCGCCAAGCCCGCGGTAGGTGGGCAGGCCGGAGTCAGCCGACAGCCCCGCCCCGGTAATGACCAGGATTCTCTCGGCGGCCTTCAGAGCCGCCGCCACACGCTGGATATCCGACATTTCCCGCCCCCTGTTCCTGACCGCGCCCAGTGTCCGCCCGTAGCGAAGGCCAGCGCAACCGCGTGATCAGTGGTTGACGGTGTGCGCCAGCATCACCGAAAGCTGGCAAAGGGGCCTGCCGCTTTCGGCATGCCACTGGTTGAAGGCGGCCTGGACCTGGGCCAGGTCCTTCTGGCTGGTGGGCGCCTTGTCGATGATGTCCTGGGCCTTGAGGGCGGCGACCATATCATCGGTAGGAATGAAGGTGTCCTTGCCGACCATGCGCAGGAAGCGCGGCGCCGATAGCCCACCCAGTTGGCTGCCACGCTTGGCGAGGAATTTCCACAGCCCGACTATGTCGGTCACGGGCCAGTCGGCGATCAGCGAACCGAAGCTGCCTTTCTCCCGCGCCACGTCCATTACGAACTGGGCATTGCGCGGCACGCTCTTGAGCTTGCCCAGGTGGCGGATCAGCCGGGTGTCCTGCATCAGCCGCTCCAGGTGCTCGGCGCTCATCAGCACCACCTTCTCCGGGGCGAAGCCGAAGAACACCTCTTCGAAGGCGGGCCACTTGGCATCCACCAGGCTGTGCTTGAGCCCCGCGCGAAACACCCGCAGGGCGATCAGCGACAGGTAGCGGTCATCAGGGAGTGCCCGCAGCTCGGCATCGCTGCGCGGCTGCGGCAGGCGCGCTTCCAGGGCTTCGGCCGAGCCGAAGCGGTTCAGGCAGTACTCGTTGAGCCAGCGGTAGTCGCGCATGCAATGTCCTTTCGATGCGGAAACGATTCCCTGTAGGAGCCAGCTTGCTGGCGAACCTTCGCGAGCAAGCTCGCTCCTACAAGGGCAAGGTCAGATATTGACCACGTCCAGCGTGCGTGGCGCCGCGGTTTCGTCGATGCGCAGGCTGGCAAAGTCGAAGAGGTTGCGGTCGGCCAGTTGCGAGGGCACCACATTCTGCAGGGCGCGGAACATGATCTCGGTGCGGCCCGGCGACTTGCGCTCCCAGTCCTGGAGCATTTCCTTGACCACCTGGCGCTGCAGGTTCTCCTGGGAGCCGCAGAGGTTGCACGGGATGATCGGGAACTCCTTGAGGATGGAATACGCCTCGATGTCGGCCTCGTTGCAGTAGGCCAGCGGGCGGATCACCACGTTGCGGCCGTCGTCGGCGCGCAGCTTCGGCGGCATGGCCTTGAGGGTGCCGCCGTAGAACATGTTGAGGAAGAAGGTTTCCAGGATGTCGTCGCGATGGTGACCGAGGGCCATCTTGGTCGCACCGATCTCGTCCGCGAAGGTGTAGAGCGTGCCACGGCGCAGGCGCGAGCAGAGCGAGCAGGTGGTCTTGCCTTCCGGGATTTTCTCCTTCACCACCGAGTAGGTGTCCTTCTCGATGATGTGGTACGCCACGCCGATGGACTCCAGGTAGGCCGGCAGCACGTGTTCGGGGAAGCCCGGCTGCTTCTGGTCCATGTTCACGGCGACGATCTCGAACTTGATCGGCGCGACCTTCTGCAGGTACAGCAGCACGTCCAGCATGGTGTAGCTGTCCTTGCCGCCGGACAGGCAGACCATGACCTTGTCGCCATCCTCGATCATGTTGAAGTCGGCGATGGCCTCGCCGGCCAGGCGGCGGATGCGTTTCTGCAGTTTGTTCTGGTTGACCGAAAGGGTGCCCATGGTGCTCTGGAATCCGGGGGGAGATGCGAAAAGCTGGCTATTTTACGCACAAAGCGCGCGCGGCCCCAGCCCCATCGACAGCCTGTGCTAGGCTCCCGCCGATGAACAGCGACCTCGACCCCGCCCTGGACCTCAGCGACCAGCTCCACGAACTCTTGCGCGGGGCGCCCGAAGGCTTGAGCGAGTACCAACTGATCCAGGCGCTCAAGGCCCGTCACTCCACCCACATCCCCCACCTCGAACTCACCGACAGACTGGTGCTGTTCCGCACCCACTTCCTGGTGTTCAACGCCCTCTACCTCCTTCGCGACCGGCTGAACGGCGAGGGCCTCGCCCAGCTCGCCATCAGCCCCTTGTGCGTCCAGTTGTTGCCATACGAAGCCGGGGCGACGGCAGCCCTCAGCGAACTGGACCCGCTGCGGAACTACTACCTGGACCTGAAGAACCTGCGGGAAACCACCGAAGAGGATGTGGAACGGCTGCTGGCCAGCTTCTGGACGCGCATGCAGGGCAGCGAGGAAAAGCTCGCGGCCCTGGAGTTGTTCGGCCTGCACGATGGCAGCCAGCCACTCAGCCTGGCCCTGATCAAGCAGCGCTATCGCCAGCTGGTGAGCCTGCACCACCCCGATCGGGGCGGCAGCACTTCGCGGCTGCAATCGATCAACAAAGCCATGGAAATACTTCAACGCTATTACAGTTGAGGCTGAATCTTCGATTCGCTCTAAGGCGGCGGCAACTTGCCTGCCTATACTGCGACATAAGGTCGCATAGGTCGGCCGGGCACCGGGTGGCGCTGGCTACGCGCCCCCGGCGCTTCGCTGGGGGGCGACCTCATAATAATGAGGAGGTGTTCAGCATGATCCACCACGTTTGGGGGCTCTTCACCCATCCCGATCAAGAGTGGCAGGAAATTCGTGGCGAAGAGGAAAGCGTCAGCCACATGTACCTCACCCACGTCCTGATCCTTGCTGCAATTCCCGTGATCTCCGCTTATATCGGCACTACCCAGGTGGGCTGGGTCCTGGGCAAGGGCGATCCCGTCATGCTCACCCAGGCCAGTGCAATGCAGATGTCCATCATGTCCTACCTGGCGATGCTGGCCGGCGTGGCGGTGATGGGTGGCTTCATCCACTGGATGGCGCGCACCTACGACGCCAACCCGAGCGTCACCGAGTGCATCGTCTTCGCCGCCTACTGCGCCACCCCGCTGTTCATCGGCGGCCTGGCGGCGCTCTACCCACACCTGTGGTTTGGCGCGACGGTGGGCACTCTGGCCATCTGTTACACGGTGTACTTGCTCTACGTGGGCATCCCCACCTTCATGAACATTCCCAAGGACGAAGGCTTCCTGTTCTCCAGCTCGGTGCTGGCGGTGGGTCTGGTGGTGCTGGTGGCGATGATCGCGTCGGCCGTGATCCTCTGGGGCTTCGGCCTGGGGCCGGTGTACACCAGCTGATGATCTCCTTCTGACAACGAGGCCGCCTGCGGGCGGCCTTTTCCGTTTGGGCGAGGATGACCACTCGGCGTCATCGTCTCCGGAAGGGCACGGCTTTGCGGCATAATTCCGCGCCAACGGAGTGCCCTATGCCCGAGCAGTTACTTGCCCGCGTCGAAACCTGCTACCAGCAGGCCGAAGACTTTTTCAAATGCCGATTCCCCCGCCCCGAAGTGAGCTTCAAGCTGCGCGGGCAGAAAGCCGGCGTCGCCCATCTCGACGAGAACAAGCTGCGCTTCAACCCGCAGCTCTACCGCGAGAACCAGGAAGACTTCCTCCGCCAGACCGTGGCCCACGAAGTGGCGCACCTGGTGGCCCACCAGCTGTTCGGATCGCGCATCCAGCCCCATGGCGAGGAATGGCAGCTGATCATGCGCGGCGTTTACGAGCTGCCGCCCAACCGCTGCCACAACTATGAAGTGAAGCGGCGCAAGGTCACCCGCTACCTCTACCGCTGCGCCTGCCCCGACGGCCATCCCTTCTCCGCCCAACGCCACGCCCTGGTGGCCCGCGGCCGCCGCTACTACTGCCGGCGCTGCCGGGTGACCCTGGTGTTCAGCGGGGAACAGAGCCAGGTGTGAAGCCGGCACAGAGGCAGGGCTTTTCCTGTGGGGGCGAATTCATTCGCTGAGAACCGCGCAGCGGTCCCCTGGACCTTCGAAGGGCAGGCTTTTGGCCTGCATAGCGAATGAATTCGCCCCCACAAGGTTTGCCACGATCAGGCTCCCGCCCTAAGCCGTCACCTTCGCCGCCTTCAGCGCCTCTATCCGTTCAGTGCTCAATCCCAGTTCGGCCAGCACCTCAGCCGTGTGCGAGCCCACCGCTCCGCCAACGTGGCGCGGCGCCGGCAACCCGGCGGAGAACTTGATCGGGCAGGCGATCTGCCGCTGTGGCGGCAAGCCGTCGCGCGGGACGTCCACCACCAGGCCACGGGCTTTGATCTGCGGATGCTCTACCGCCTCGGACAGCGGCAGCATCGGCTCCACGCAGGCATCCAGCGCCGCGAATACCTCCAGCCACTCAGCGTAGTCGCGCTTCTCGAACTCGATCTCGATGGAGCGTTTCAGCTCGCGCTGCTCCTCTGCTTTGGGCGACAGGCCCTTGGCCGCCAACTCCGGCCGACCGATGGCGGCACAGAACTGCTGCATGAATTGCGGCTCCAGGCTGCCCACCGAGAACCAGCGGCCATCGCGGGTGCGGTAGTAGTCGTAGAAGCTGCCGCCGTTGAGCGCCTGGTTCTCCATGTCCGGCTCGACGCCAGCTCCGAGGTAGCCGGCGCCGGCCATGCCGTGCAGGGCGAAAGCGCAGTCGGTCATGCTCACGTCCACCTGCTGGCCCTCCCCCGTGGCCTGGCGATGGATCACCGCCGCCAGCAGGCCCATCACGCCGTGCAGGGAACCGCCGCCAATGTCCGCCAGCTGGACGCCGAGCGGCAGCGGTCCGCTGTCGCGGCGCCCGGTGTAGCTGGCGATGCCGGCCAGGGCCAGGTAGTTGATGTCGTGCCCGGCGCGGTCGCGGTACGGGCCGGTCTGGCCGTAACCGGTGATGGAGACGTAGATCAGCTTCGGGTTGACCGCTTTCAGCGCTTCATAGCCCAGGCCCAGCCGGTCCATCACGCCCGGGCGGAACTGCTCCAGGACAATGTCGTAGTCACGCACCAGTTGTTTGACCAGCTCCACTGCCTCCGGACGTTTCAGGTCCAGGGCGATGCTGCGCTTGTTGCGGTTGAGGTAGGCATGGCTGGTGGACTGGCCGCCGTCATGGGGCGGCAGCACCCGCACCAGGTCCGTACGACTGGGGGATTCCACCCGCAGCACCTCGGCCCCCATGTCGGCCAACAGCAACGAGGCGAACGGCCCCGGCAGCAAGGTAGAGAAGTCGAGGATTTTCAGTGAAGACAGCGGGCCTTTCATGGCGACTCCTGATCTGTTGGTCATTCCCAATGCAGCGCCTGGCGTGCATCGAGACGTTCGACGGCTGGGGCGTAGCGGGCCTCCAGCACGTTGCGGCGAATCTTCATGGTCGGCGTCATGCAGCCGTTATCTACCGTCCAGGGCTCGCGCACCAGTAGCAAATGGCTGACGCGCTCATGGGGCGAGAGGTTGCCGTTGAGTTGCGCCAGTGTGGCCAGCAGGTCGGCCTCCACCCGCGCACGCGCCTGCTCGCGGGCCGCCGGGCTCAGCTCTATCAGCGCCAGGGGCTGGTCGAGGCCGCTGCCCATGAGGCACACCTGCTCCACCCAGTGACTCTTGGCGATTTCGCCTTCGATGGGGGCAGGCGCCACGTACTTGCCCTTGCTGGTCTTGAAGATGTCCTTCACCCGGCCGGTGATGCGCAGGTAGCCCTGGGCATCGATCTCGCCCTTGTCGCCGGTGTGCAACCAACCGTCACGCAGGGTTTCCGCACTCTTGTCGGGCTCCAAGTAGTAGCCGGCCATCAGTGCCGGGCTGCGATAGAGGATCTCGCCGTCTTCGGCGATGCGCACTTCGTTGTCCGGCATCACCCGGCCCACCGAGCCGAAACGCACCTGCCCCGGCCGGTTGAAATTGCCGTAGGCGAAGTTCTCGGTCATGCCGTAGCCCTCGCAGATGGTCAGGCCGATGCGCCGGTACCACTCCAGCAGCGCCACCGGGATGGGCGCGGCGCCGCTCACCAGCACCCGCGCGCGATCCAGGCCAAGCCCACGGCGCACTTGGCGCGCCACCAGGGCGCCCAGCAGCGGGAGGCGTAGCAGGCGGTCGAGCCGGCGCTGCGGCAGCTTTTCCAGCACGCCCTGCTGGAAGCGCGTCCACAGGCGCGGCACCGAGAAAAACTGGGTCGGCCGAACCTCACGCAGGTCCTCGGCGAAGGTCTCGAGGGATTCGACGAAGGCGATGCCCCCGCCGCAATAGAGGCTGTTGGTTTCCACCAGGAAACGCTCGGCGGCATGGGACAGCGGCAGGTAAGAGAAGAACTGGTCGCCCTGCCCCAGGCCCATCTCCACCACCGAGCGGCTGGAGGCGAAGGCGAAGGCCCGTGCTGTCTGCATCACGCCCTTGGGCTGGCCGGTGGTGCCGGAGGTATAGAGGATGCTGAGCAGGTCGTCCGGCTGCTGCTCATGGGCATCACGCAAGGGCTCATGGCTGCTCAGCAACTCGCCCCAGTCGTGGTCGGCGCGCAGGGTCGGATAAGGCATGGCGATGCGCATCACCTCCGCGGGGATGCCCGGCTCCAGGTGTTCGGCGGCGTCCAGCTTGCCGAGGATGATGGCCTTGCATGCGGAGTGGCGCAGCACGTAGCCGATGCTCTCCGCCGACTGCAGCGGGTAGAGCGGCACGCTGACCAGCCCGGCGAGCATGATCGCCAGGTCGCTGAGCACCCACTCGGCGCAGTTCTTGGCCAGTATCGCCACCCGGTCACCCGGTTCGCAGCCCAGCTCGCGCAAGGCACTCGCCAGGCGCCGGGCCTGGTCGTCGGCCTGGCGCCAGGTGACGGGGTACCAAGTGCGCGCCACCGGTTGACGCAGCCAGACGCGGTCCGGACAGGTCGCCACCCAATGGGCGAAACGTTGCAGCGGCAGTTGCTCGCTCATCCCACAGTCCTCTTATTGTTGTTATCGGTTCGACGCCAGATGGCCCGCTACTCTAGAGCTTGAAGACCTTCCGCGCATTGGCGTGGAGGAATTTCTCGCGCACATCGGCCGTCAGGTCGAGCTCGGCCACCTGCTCCATGCAGCGGGAAAGCGAAAGCTGCGGGAAGTTGCTGCCGAACAGCACCTTGTCCTGGCCGTAGCTCTTCATGTACTGCAGCAGCGCCTGGGGGTAGTAGCGCGGCAGGTAGGCGGAGGTGTCGATATAGATGTTGTCGTGCTTCCAGGCGACGCCGATCATCTCCTCGGTCCAGGGGTGGCCGATGTGCCCGGCGACTATGCGCAGCTCCGGAAAGTCCAGCGCCACCTCATCCAGGTAAGGCACCGGCCGGCCGGTTTCCGAAGGCATCAAGGGTCCGGTATGGCCGACCTGGGTGCAGAAGGGAATGTCCAGCTCGATGCACTTGGCATAGAGCGGATAGTAGAGCCGGTGGTTGGGCGGCAGCTTCCACAGCCAGGGCACCACCCGCAGCGCCTTGAAGCCCAGTTCGGTCACCGCCCTCTCCAGCTCGCGCTGGGCGGCCATGGGCTTGCTCATGTCCACCGCGGCGACGCCGACGAAGCGTTCGGGATAGGCGCGGGTGTACTCGGCCACCTCGTCATTGGTACTCACCCAACGCTCGGGCCGGCACCAGGCGCTGAGCATCAGCTTGTCGATGCCGGCGCGGTCCATCTCCGCCACCGTCTCCTCCGGGCTCAGGCCCTTGTCGAGCAGTGCCGTAGTGCCGGACTTCTCGAACAGGCGCACGGCCTCGGGTATCCGCTCGCGGGTGCGGCCGGTGGCCAGTTGGGCCCAAGCGTCGATGGCGCCTCGTGCGTAGGTCATGTCGATAGCCTCAATGGTGTCTGTCCAAGGTGCGCACGGCGCACCCTACGGGGCACATTTGTAGGGTGCGCCATGCGCACCGCTCGCCCGCCTCAGAGCTTCATGCCGCGGCTGATGATCTCTTTCATGATCTCCGAGGTGCCGGCGAAGATGCGCTGGATGCGCGCGTTCGCGTACATCTTGCAGATCGGGTACTCCCACATGTAGCCCCAGCCGCCGTGCAACTGCACGCCCTCATCCACCACCTTGCACAGCAGTTCGGTGGTGAACAGCTTGGCTTCGGCCGCGACTTCCGGGGTGAGCTTCTTCTGGTTGTGGTCCATCACGCAGCGGTCGGTGAAGACCTGGGCGACGTCTATCTGGGTACGCATCTCGGCCAGCTTGAAGCGGGTGTTCTGGAAGGCCGCCACCGGCCGGTCGAAGGCCTTGCGCTCCTTCACGTAGTCGATGGTGGTCAGCAGCGCCGCCTCGGCCCCGGCCACCGCGCCGCAGGCGTTGGTCAGGCGCTCCTGGGCGAGCATGTTCATCAGATAGAAGAAGCCACCCTTGGCATCGCCCAGCAGGTTTTCCTTGGGCACCTTGACGTTGTTGAAGAACAGCTCGGCGGTGTCCTGGCTCTTCATGCCCAGTTTCTTCAGGTTGCGCCCGCGCTCGAAGCCTTCCATGCCCCGCTCCACCAGGAAAAGGCCCATGGCGTGCTTGTTCGCCGGGTCGGTCTTGGCCGCGACTATCACCACGTCGGCCAGCAGGCCGTTGGAGATGAAGACCTTGGAACCGTTGAGGAGGAAGTGGTCACCCTTGTCCACCGCCGTGGAGCGCATGCCCGCCAGGTCGGAACCGGCGCTGGGCTCGGTCATGGCCACCGCGAGGATGGTTTCGCCCCGGATGATCCCCGGCAGGAAACGCGCCTTCTGCTCGGCGTTGCCGTATTCGGCGATGTAGGGGCCACAGAGGGCGGAATGCAGCGGGATCATGAAGCCCGGCTCGTTAATGTAGGCCAGTTCCTCGGCCATGATCTGCTCGTAGCGGAAGTCCTTGAGGCCGGCACCACCGTACTCCTCGTCCGCCCAGGGCAGCAGGAAGCCCATCTCCCCCGCCTTCTGCCAGACACTGCGGTCGACCACGCCGGCGGCCTCCCACTCTTCCTGGTGAGGCACTACTTCCTTCTGCAGGAAGGACCGGAAGGCGTCGCGGAACAGGTTGTGCTCGGTTTCGAAATGAATGCGCTGCATGAAGTGGGCTCCCTGGGCCTGAGTCGTGCCGCAGGTTAGGCGCCAGCCCCTAATACCCTCAATGACGCAAGCGCTCAGGGGCGTTGACCCAATCGGTCAGGCCGCGCACACGGCATTCGCGATTGAAATCGCTCCCACAAAGGGAGAATCGCGGACAAAAAAAAGCCCGGCTACGGGGGCCGGGCCTGAGAAATCCTCCTCACCAGGAGGAGAACGCTGTTGCTCTTGCCGATCAGGCAGCCGTTTGCGGGGCGACGGGCGCGTCGGCCTTGCCGCCGCTGGCCAGTTCGCTTTGCAGGGTGTTTTCGTCCAGCTGCTTGCACCACTTGGCGACAACGATGGTGGCCACGCCGTTGCCGATCAGGTTGGTCAGGGCGCGGGCTTCGGACATGAAGCGGTCGATACCGAGGATCAGCGCCAGGCCGGCGACCGGCAGGGTGCCGACGGCGGACAGAGTGGCGGCCAGCACGATGAAGCCGGAGCCAGTGACGCCAGCGGCGCCCTTGGAGGCGACCAGCAGCACGGCCAACAGGGTCAACTGGTGGGTGAGGTCCATCGGAGTGTCAGTAGCCTGGGCGATGAATACCGCGGCCATGGTCAGGTAGATGGAGGTGCCGTCCAGGTTGAAGGAGTAGCCGGTGGGGATGACCAGGCCGACCACGGACTTGTTCGCACCCAGCTTTTCCATCTTGTTCAGCATACGCGGCAGGGCCGACTCGGAGGAGGACGTGCCGAGCACGATCAGCAGCTCTTCGCGGATGTAGCGGATGAAACGCAGGATGCTGAAGCCGTGGGCACGGGCGATGCCGCCCAGGACCACCAGGATGAAGAACACGCAGGTGATGTAGAAGCACAGCATCAGCTGGCCGAGCTGCACCAGCGAGCCCACACCGTACTGGCCGATGGTGAAGGCCATGGCGCCGAAGGCACCGATGGGGGCGACCTTCATGATCATGTTGATGATGCCGAACATCACGTGGGCGATGCGGTCGATGAACTCCAGCACCGGCTTGCCGTAGTCACCCATGCGCTGCAGGGCGAAGGCGAAGATCACCGAGAAGAACAGCACCTGCAGGATGTCGCCACTGGCGAAGGCGCCGACAATAGTGCTGGGGATCACATTGAGCAGGAAGGCGATGGTGCTCTGCTGTTCGCCGGCGGAGGCGAAGGCGGCGATGCCCTTGGTGTCCAGGGTGGACGGATCGACATGCATGCCGACGCCCGGCTGCACGATATTGACCACCACCAGTCCGATGATCAGGGCGAGGGTGGAGACGATTTCGAAGTAAGCCAGCGCGTAGCCGCCGGTCTTGCCCACTGCCTTCATGTCCTGCATGCCGGCGATGCCGCTGACCACGGTGCAGAAGATGATGGGCGCGATGGCCATCTTGATCAGCTTGACGAAGCCGTCGCCCAGGGGTTTGAGCGCGACACCGGTTTCCGGATAGAAGTGGCCCAGGAGGATGCCGATGGCGATGGCGACAACGACCTGGACGTACAAGCTCTTGTAGAACGGTTGGCGGGACATGGCAGTGTTCCTTTCGAGTGATCCCGACCTGTTCCGTAAGGCCTGGCGTCACCGTGATCGACATATCTCCCTTTCCGGGAGACTTTTGTTGTTGTGCGGTCCAGTCGAATGGACGGCACTGTCCCTATCGCAAGCCCTGTGCCAAACCCGGAAAATAATAAAAGCTCTTTTAAATCAACATGTTAACAATTTAATCGGAATACCTGGGCACACCACTCTGGCGGATTTCCGCCAAGCCCCCAGGGGGATTTCCGCCACTCGCACCCTTGTGGCCGCCTTGGCGAGGGACCTACCATCGGCCTCCCCGGACCACGGAACAGCCCTATGCGCGAGCGCACCATCGCCAGCCATTTCGTCCGTGCCGCCCTGCGCGGCGCCACCCGCCAGGGCGTGGATTGCGTGCCCATCCTGCGCGCCGCCGGCATCCAGCCAGCCCTGCTGGACGAACCCCGCGCACGGGTGGCGCCCGAACAGTTCGCCCGACTGCTGCAAGTGATCTGGGAAACGCTGAACGACGAATACATGGGCTTCGGCCTGCAGCCCAGCAAGCGCGGCACCTTCGCCATGATGTGTCACGCCATCATCCATTGCCGCACCCTGGAAAAGGCCCTTGGCCGGGGCACCCTCTTCTATGGGTTGTTCCCCGATGCGCCGCCCATCACCCTGGAGCGCGACGGCGAATTCGCCGTACTGACGGTGGACGACGCCCTGCTCCAGGACCCGGACCACTTCCTGGTGGAAAGCTTGCTGGTGATCTGGCATCGCCTGGGCAGCTGGTTGATCGGCCAGCGCATCCGCCTGGAGGAAGCCACCTTCAGCTACGCCGAGCCGGCCCATGCCAGCGAGTACGAGCTGCTGTTCACCAGCAACCGCCGCTTCGACGCCCCGCGCATCGGCTTACGCTTCCACGCTCGCTACCTGGCCATGCCGCTGCTGCAGGACGAACGCACCCTCAAACATTTCCTCGAACATTCCCCGGCCGACCTGCTGGCCCGTCCCGACGGCGGCGACACCCTGACCAGCCAGATCCGCCGCTTGCTCGGTCGTGACTGCCGCACTTGGCCGGACCTGGACGCGGTGGCGCAACACCTGCACACCAGCCCGCAGACCCTGCGCCGGCACCTGCGGGAAGAGGGCTCGAGCTTCCAGGAACTCAAGGACCACCTGCGCCGTGATCTGGCCATCTACCACCTGGGCCGGGACGAGCTGTCGATCCAGGACATCGCCGAGCAGCTCGGGTTTTCCGAGCCTTCGGCCTTCCACCGGGCCTTCAAGAAATGGACGGGGCTGACGCCGGGGGCGTATCGGGCGCAGGAGGCCTGATCGCTTCAGTCGCAATGAACCTGTAGGGGCTGCCGCCCAGGGGCGGCAGATTTGGTCAGAGCAACGGAAACCGGATCCGGAACTCCGCCCCGCCCAGCGGCGAGTCCTCGAGAAAGAGCTCGCCGTCGTAGCTCTCGATGATGTCCTTCACCACTGCGGTGCCGATGCCCTGCCCCGGATGCTGGGCATCCAGGCGCTCACCGCGCTTGAGGATGCGCTCACGCTGGCCCACCGGCACGCCAGGGCCATCGTCTTCCACCCGCAGTTCGCAGTTGCCGTCCTGCACCCGGGCGCTGACGCGGATCTCCGCGAGGCAGAGGCGGAAGGCGTTCTCCAGCAGGTTGCCGAGCATTTCCAGCAGCGCGCCCTGCTCCATGGGGATCATCAGGGCGCTGTCAAAGTCCCTCGTTACCCGCACGCGCTTGTCGCGATAGACCTTGTCCAGTGCATCGCAGAGGGTATCGAGCAAGGGCGCCAGCTGGATCCGATGGCGTACCAGGCCGCTCTTGCGCAGGCTGGCGCGTTGCAACTGATAGCCGATCTGCTGGCTCATGCGCTCGATCTGGCCTTGCAGCACCCTCGCCTGTTCGCGGTCGCCAGGACGGGCCGCGATGTTTTCGCTGACGCCCTGCAGCACCGACAGCGGCGTCTTCAGGCTGTGGGCCAGGTCATCCAGGGAATTGCGATATCGCTCGCGCTGGCGGCGTTCGCCGTCCAGCAGGCGGTTGAGGGATTTGGTCAGGCGCAGCAGCTCGCGGGGGTGCTCGTCGCTCAGGCTGTCGCGGCTTCCGGCTTCCACTTCGTCCAGCTCCGCACTGAGCCGGCGCAGGCTGCGAAAGCCCCAGGTCAGGCCGAACCAGAGCAGCCCCAGCAGCACCAGCAAGGCGCCACCCAGCCAGAAATAGAGCTGGCGGAGAAAGCCGTCATACATGGCCTGGTAGTCGCTGAGCGGCTGCATGGTGACGATGCTGTAAGCGGCCTTCTTCCCGCGCAGCAGGTCGATTTCCACGTCATAGACGAAGAACTCGCGCCCCCTGGCATCGACCACCTGCTGGAACTCGTGGCCCTGGCCGTCGTAGCGCGGGTGGTAGTCCAGCCGCTCGTCCCGCGAGGAGCGGGACTGCCAGACCAGCGTGCCTTCGCCGTCGTAGATGTAGCCCAGCTGGCTGGCTTCGAGGTTGTCGAACTCCTCGTCGGGAAGCTTGTCGGGCATCTCCAGGTGACCGTTATCCACCCTGGCTGCCGCGATCAGCGCACTGGCATCGGCCGCCAGACGCTGCTCGATGGACTGTTCCAAGGCAATGACGAAAGCCCCACGCAGGGCCGGCAACAGCGCCAGCATGAAAAGCACCGCCATCCCGGCTGCGCCGAGCATCAGCCGAATGCGCAGGGACGAGCCCAGGGGGCGGAAGAATCGACGCCAGCGAAAGCTCATCGGCAGCGCTCGGTGAACAGGTAACCCTGGCCGCGCACGGTATCGATCGGTTTGAAGCCACTGCCGCCTTCCAGCTTGCGTCGCAGTCGGCCGACCAGTACCTCGATCACATTGGGATCACGCTCTTCGTCACCCGGGTAGAGCTGTTCCATCAGCCGGTCCTTGGCCACCACCTGCTGGTGATGTCGCATGAGGTATTCGAGGATTCGGTATTCGTAGGCGGTCAGCGCCACGGGCTCGCCATCCAGTTGCGCCTGCTTGCGGTTGAGGTCCAGCACCAGCGGGCCAGCCTCGATGGTCGCCTGGACGAACCCCGACGAGCGCCGCAACAGGGCATTGAGCCGCGCCTCAAGCTCCTCGAACTGGAAGGGTTTCACCACGTAGTCGTCGGCACCGGCGGCGAGGCCTTCGACCTTGTCCTGCCAGTTGCCCCGAGCGGTGAGGATGAGGATGGGAAAGATCTTGCCCTGGCTGCGCAGCTGACGGATCAGGTCCAGCCCGCTGATGCCCGGCAGGCCGAGATCGATCACAGCCAAATCGTGGTTGTACTCAGCGGCGCGGTAGAGCGCTTCCTCGGCATTGGGCACAGCATCCACCACGTGCCCTTGCTCGCCCAGGCGGGTGTAGAGATGGTGGCGGAGCAGCGCCTCGTCTTCCACGACCAGCAGTTTCATGGGGCAGTTCTCCCTGTCATTGAAGCGGCCGGGCATGGGCCCGGCCGGTTGCGTTGAGCGACTCAGAACTTGTAGTTGGCGCCGATGTAGGCCTGGCCACTGCTGTGCAGGTCCAGGGACCCCAGACGCGGGCCTCCGTGCTCGGCCAGGTCGGTGCTGACATTGGTCCGCAGGTAGCGGTAGCCGGCTTCGATGGACGTGTTCTTGTTCAGCTCCTGCAGGATACCGGCCTGCAGACCAGCAGCGTAGTTGATGTTGCTATCGCGGCTGAAGCCCCGGCTTTCCTGCTCCAGCTTGACCAGGCCAAGGGTGGCGCCGCCGAACAACTTGGTGTTGTAGTCACCCACCGGCACGAAGACGTCGTAGCTGCCGAGCAGGTTCTGCTGGCGCAGCTTGTAGCCGCTGTCGCTGTCGGAGAAGTTCTCGTAGGTCATGTAGTAGCGGCCGCCGTCAGTCTGCTGGCCGGCGCGCACGCCCCAGGTGTCGGTCTTGTGGATGACCTTGTCCAGTTTCGGGTTGTTCAGGTTCGCGTTCAGCGAATCCGACTTCTGGATGTTATTGTTGGTCTGACCCCAGGTCAGGCCAACAAAGGTGTCGGCAGCCTGTGCGCCAGCGGCGGCCAGGGCCAGAGCGGAAGCGAGGGCGATGCGGCTGAAGGTACGGTTCATGATGGGGTTCCTCTCAAGGGTTTGATTAGTTGGCTGAACTCGGAGCCAGATTGCCTGGCAGCCACTGAACCGCTCCTGAACCCTCCTTGAACCTAAGCTGAACGAAATCTCTTACACGGTCTGAAGCCGTTTCCGTAGGGTGAGCTTCGGCGCACCGACCGCTTCACCCCCAACTGACGCGCAAAAAAAACGGGAGCCCATTCAGGCTCCCGCACTCAATTCAGAGAAAATGTCCGGAACCGGCATTGCCAGAACTCCAGACTACAACCTCACCTGCGTTCCAGAAGAAACGCAGGGCTAGTCTGGCAAAAGGATGGCCAGCGATCCGTTTCGCTTTGTTTGCCGTTTGCAAACATTTGTAAACGGCGGCACCGCTGGCCGATTCCGCCGGCGCCGGGCAGAATGCCGCCATGACTTCGAACCACCCCGCCTGCTGCAGTGCCTTCGATGCCACCTGGCCTTTCGCCGAAATCTTGCCAGGCGTGCTGATGCGTTCCTGCCGCTTCGATCCGGCACAGCTCGCCGCCGACGATTTCCCCCGTTGCGCCATCCCGGCGCCCGCCAATATCCGGCGCTCCGTGGCCAAGCGCCAGGCGGAATTCCTTGCCGGTCGCCTCTGCGCCCGCGCCGCCCTCCTTGCCCTCACCGGCCGCCCCGAGGTGCCCGCCCTGGGCGAAGATCGCGCACCAATCTGGCCGACCGACATAACCGGCTCCATCAGCCACAGCCACGGTTTGGCCACCGCCCTGGTCGCCGACAGCAGGCAGTGGCGCGGCCTTGGCCTGGACCTGGAAGAGCCCCTCGCCGCTGATCGCGCCCTGCGCCTGGCGGAAGAGATCCTGACCCCAGCCGAGCTACAACGGCTAGATGGCCTCACACCTGAACGTCAGGCCGAGCGCATCACCCTGACCTTCTCCATCAAGGAAAGCCTGTTCAAGGCGCTCTATCCTCTGGTGCAGAAGCGCTTCTACTTTCACGACGCCGAACTGCTGGACAGCGACGCCACCAGCGGACGCGCGCGCCTGCGGTTGTTGATCGAGCTGTCGGCGGAATGGACGGCGGGAAAGGAGCTGGATGGCCACTTCTGCCATTTCCAGGAAAGGCTGCTGAGCCTGGTGGCGGTGCCGGCCTGAGGCTCCCTTCTTTTGTTTGTGGGGGCGAATTCATTCGCTAAGGGCAGCGAAGCTGCCCCCAGGCCTATCAAGGCAGGCCTTCGGCCTGCTTAGCGAATAAATTCGCCCCCACAGAACAAACGCCCCTGTAGGTTGTGGCTGAGCTACGCGAAGCCCAACGATACGAGGCACGGCATTCGGCCGCTGCGCCCCCCACATTAAAATCTCACCTACAGAGTCTCCGCCTCACTCTGCCGCCTTGGCCACACCAGGCTGAACCTCGCCCCGCCCAAGGCCTCGCTGCGGCCGATCTGCGCGCGGCCGGCGTGCCAATAGATGATCCGCCGCACGATGGACAAGCCCAGCCCATGCCCGCCGGAGGCGCGGGTGCGGCTGTCGTCCAGGCGCATGAAGGGCTTGAAGATCTTCTCCCACTGGCTTTCCGGCACGCCGGGGCCATCGTCCTCAACGTCGATACGGCAACGCTTGTGGCCGATCTGGTAGTTCAGCTGGACCCGTGATTCGGCATGGCGCATCGCATTGCTCACCAGGTTCTGCAAGGCGCGGTGCAGGTAGCGCGGCTCCGCCTCCACCCAGGCGCCGTCACTGCCGACGTTCAGGCACCGGCCGCGCTCGATGCGCACGCTGGCACGCAGAGGCGAAAGCTCGGCGATCACCTGGTCGAACAGCGCGTCCAGGTCAACCCGCTGGAAATGCAGGGCCGGCGAGCCCTGCTCCAAGCGGGCGTAGGTCAGCATCTCGTCCACCAGCTTGTCCAGTTCCTGGATGTCGCCGTCCATGCCGTCCATGTACTTGCGTCGGGCCGTCTCGTTCTCCGCGTCGGCGATCATCTCCAGGCCGAAGCGCAGCCGCGCCACCGGGGTGCGCAGCTCGTGGGACACCGCGCGGATCAGCTCGCGCTGCAGGGTCAGCAGCCGTTGCAACTGCTCGGCCATGCCGTTGAAGGCTGCAGCCAGGCGCCCAACCGAGTCGGCGCCCTTGGCCGGCACCCGCGCATCCAGCTTGCCCTGGGCGATATCGGTGGCGGCGCTCTCCAGGCCCATCAGACGATGTTCCAGCTGGCGCACCAGGAAGTAGACGGTGAGGCCGATCAGGGTCAGGCCGAGGAAGCCGATCAGCACCAGCATCTGCGGCGGATAGGGGTTCATCTGGTGCAGCGGGCCCATCTCCAGTACCCAGGGCGTGTCCACCATGCCGGCGAATATGCGGATGGAATCGCCATCCTTGCCGAGCGCCATCACCGTATCGCCCTCGTCCACCCGGCGGCGCTGGTCGGCGTCCAGGTCGGCTTCCTTCAAGGGGATCAGCCGCAGGTCGAAGCCGAACTGCTTGTTCTCCTTGATGGAGGCAAGACGCTGCGGCTGCACATTGACCGGGAAGCGCACCAGCTCGTCCATCAACAGGTAGACGGTGGCTCTCGCCAGCTGCTCGCTGATCTGCTCCACCTCGCCCGTGAGCATCAACCGCTCGCCGACGCTGACCAGGCTGAAGACCCGTGCCGCATGGGGGCCGGTTTCCTCCACCAGCACCTGGCCGCGGGCCAGGCGGCTGCGCGCGCTGCTGTCCAGCCCCGAGCCTTCCATGGGCACCAGGTCTAGCGGGATGCCCAGCAGCCGTTCCCAGAGCACCACGGCGCGGCGGCGCTCCACTTCATTCATGGGCTGAAGGTTGTCCGCCATCAGGCGGAAGGTGCCGCGGGCCAGGCTCTCGCGATACTGGTCGGAGCGCACCTGGTTGACCTGGTGGATGGTGAACACGCCGAGCAGCGCCACCAGCACCAAGGTCACCAGCATGCCGCCATAGATACGCAGGAAGATCGAGTTCATGCCAGTCGCTCAAAAATGGTACTCGTAGGAGCGAGCTTGCTCGCGAAAGCCCCCGGCGCGGAGTCCTTCGCGAGCAAGCTCACTCCCACGAAAAGCAGCAGTTCAGGCGAGCCCTTCGGCAGCCTCTTTTACAAATAGATAGCCCTTGCTGCGCACCGTCTTGATCAGGCGCGGGTGCATGGGGTCGTCTCCGATCTTCGGGCGGATGCGCGAGATGCGCACGTCGATGGAACGGTCCTGGCCGTCGTACTCGATACCGCGCAGGGAATTGAAGATCTCTTCGCGGGACAGGATGCGTCCGGCGTTCACCGCCAGCAGCCATAAAAGATCGAACTCGGCGCTGGTCAGCTCGATGCTGCGCTCGTTGAGCCAGGCCTCGCGCATGGCGTTGTCGATCACCAGCGGCCCGAACTCCAGCCGGCGCTGGTTCTCCACCACTGGCGTCTCGACCACCGCCTCGCTACGCCGCAACAGGGCACGGATGCGCGCCAGCAACACGCGCGGGCGCACCGGCTTGCACACGTAGTCGTCGGCGCCCAGCTCCAGGCCCAGCACCTGGTCCATGTCGTCGGTGCGCGCGGTGAGCATCAGGATCGGCCCCTCGTAGCGGCCGCGCAGCTTGCGGCAGATGGACAGGCCGTCCTCGCCAGGCAGCATCAGGTCGAGCACGACCAGGTCCGGGCGCTCTTTGAGGATGCGCGCCACCGCCTGGCCGCCATCGGACTCGATGGCCACCTGCAGTCCGTTGCCTTCGAGGTATTCGCGCGTCAGATCGGCCAGCCGCTGATCATCTTCGACTATGAGAATTCGCCAGGCTTCTTGCTCCACCACGCACTCCCGCAGACAGCGTCAGGACCATCGAAAAAGGGCCCGCATTGTAGCAACGCGAAGCCGTTAGCACAGCGCATGCCACATACGAACCAAAACACTACATATTGTGTTAGCTTGCGACGCCCTCTGCAGCTTCGGCAAGGCCTGAAAATAGGCATTTCGGCGGCGACGAACGGCAGAGCCTAGAGCCACCGGGGCTTTGCTCCCGTTACTCAAGAGTCACCCACAAATCACCCACAACTTATCCACAGGCTAGATGTTGTGGGTCGCCTTGCAATACCCCCAATAGCGCATTATCTTGTACCCCCATCGAGCCCAACCCCTACATATAGGGGTGAGGGCGTACCACCGGACACAATTAGAATCAAGCGCTCCAGGCTTTTTCAGAGCCCGACCACCGGTGCGTCACATGCGGTAAATCACCCACCATCCGCCATCCGCGAGTGGTGCCGGCCCAGGACACAAAGAAGCGTGACTGGGGGCCGGAAGCAGGTGTGGCGTGAACAGCGTCCACCACTAGGTATTGTGTTGTCACGGCGGATTTAACACCGTGGCGATTGACTTGTAGGGCCAGGAAGGCACTTGAGTCCTGTCCTTCAGCCTCGTAGCACCACGTTTTCGCGCCCGGCACCCAGCCGTGCGTATGACGTTGTGAAAAGGCAATGAAGGCGACTCGGGCGCCGTTACATAAATAGAGATCATGGAGTACCCCATGCAGACCGACACCACTCGCGAGAACCCGCAGGCCGCAGCGCCCCAGGCCGCCGATTCCAACCAGGATCTGGCTGCCACCGCGCCCGGCCAGCTGCGCGTGATCAAACGCAACGGCACCGTCGTCGCCTACACCGACGACAAGATCACCGTTGCCATCACCAAGGCGTTCCTCGCTGTGGAAGGCGGTACTGCCGCTGCTTCGTCGCGTATCCATGAAACCGTCGCACGCCTGACCGAGCAGGTCACCGCCACCTTCAAGCGTCGCATGCCTTCCGGCGGCACCATCCACATCGAAGAGATCCAGGACCAGGTCGAACTGGCCCTGATGCGCGCCGGCGAGCAGAAGGTCGCCCGCGACTACGTGATCTACCGCGAATCGCGCGCCCAGGAGCGCTCCAAGCGCGTGGCCAGCGGCGAAGTGGCCCAGCCGCACCCGAGCATCCGCATCACCCGTGCCGACGGCAGCCTGCAGCCGCTCGACATGGGCCGCCTGAACACCATCATCAGCGAAGCCTGCGAAGGCCTGGCCGAAGTCGATGGCGACCTGATCCAGCGCGAAACCCTGAAGAACCTCTACGACGGCGTGGCCGAGAAGGACGTCAACACCGCCCTGGTGATGACCGCCCGCACCCTGGTAGAGCGCGAGCCGAACTACTCCTACGTCACCGCCCGCCTGTTGATGGACACCCTGCGCGCCGAAGCCCTGGGCTTCCTCGGCGTTGCCGAGAGCGCCACTCACCACGAGATGGCCGACCTCTACGCCAAGGCCCTGCCGACCTACGTGGAAAAGGGCGTCGAGTTCGAACTGATCGACCCGCAGCTGAAGACCTTCGACCTGGAAAAACTGGGCAAGGCCATCAACCACGAGCGTGACCAGCAGTTCACCTACCTCGGCCTGCAGACCCTGTACGACCGCTACTTCATCCACAAGGACGGCATCCGCTTCGAACTGCCGCAAGTCTTCTTCATGCGCGTGGCCATGGGCCTGGCCATCGAAGAGAAGCAGAAAGAAGAACGCGCCATCGAGTTCTACAACCTGCTGTCGTCCTTCGACTACATGAGCTCGACCCCGACCCTGTTCAACGCCGGCACCCTGCGTCCGCAGCTGTCGTCCTGCTACCTGACTACCGTGCCGGACGACCTGTCGGGCATCTACAGCGCGATCCACGACAACGCCATGCTGTCGAAATTCGCCGGTGGCCTGGGCAACGACTGGACTCCGGTACGTGCACTGGGTTCCTACATCAAGGGCACCAACGGCAAGTCCCAGGGCGTCGTCCCCTTCCTGAAAGTGGTGAACGACACCGCGGTGGCTGTGAACCAGGGTGGCAAGCGCAAGGGCGCCGTCTGCGCGTACCTCGAAACCTGGCACATGGACATCGAAGAGTTCATCGAGCTGCGCAAGAACACCGGTGACGACCGCCGCCGCACCCACGACATGAACACCGCGAACTGGATTCCGGACCTGTTCATGAAGCGCGTGTTCGACGATGGCCAGTGGACCCTGTTCTCGCCCTCCGAAGTACCGGACCTGCACGACCTGACCGGCAAGGCCTTCGAAGAGCGCTACGAGTACTACGAAGCCATGGCCGGCTACGGCAAGATCAAGCTGCACAAGACCATCGCCGCCAAGGACCTGTGGCGCAAGATGCTCTCCATGCTGTTCGAGACCGGCCACCCGTGGCTGACCTTCAAGGACCCGTGCAACCTGCGCAGCCCGCAGCAGCACGTGGGCGTGGTCCACAGCTCGAACCTGTGCACCGAGATCACCCTGAACACCAACAAGGACGAGATCGCAGTCTGCAACCTGGGCTCGATCAACCTGGTCAACCACATAGTCGACGGCAAGCTGGACACCGCCAAGCTCGAGAAGACCGTCAAGACCGCCGTTCGCATGCTCGATAACGTTATCGACATCAACTACTACTCGGTTCCGCAGGCTCGCAATTCGAACCTCAAGCACCGTCCGGTCGGCCTTGGCATCATGGGCTTCCAGGACGCCCTGTACCTGCAGCACATCGCCTACGGCTCCGACGCGGCCATCGAGTTCGCCGACAAGTCCATGGAAGCCGTGAGCTACTACGCCATCCAGGCTTCCTGCGACCTGGCCGACGAGCGCGGCTCCTACGAGACCTTCGACGGCTCGCTGTGGTCCAAGGGCATCCTGCCGCTGGACTCCCAGCAGATCCTCATCGAGGCCCGTGGCCAGAAGTACATCGACGTCGACCTGACCGAGTCCCTGGACTGGGCCCCGGTGCGCGAGCGCGTACAGAAAGGTATTCGTAACTCGAACATCATGGCCATTGCGCCGACCGCGACCATCGCCAACATCACCGGCGTATCGCAGTCCATCGAGCCGACCTACCAGAACCTCTACGTGAAGTCGAACCTCTCCGGCGAGTTCACCGTGATCAACCCCTACCTGGTACGCGACCTCAAGGCCCGCGGCCTGTGGGACCCGGTCATGGTCAACGACCTGAAGTACTACGACGGCTCCGTGCAGCAGATCGAGCGCATCCCGCAAGACCTGAAAGACCTGTACGCCACCGCCTTCGAAGTCGAGACCAAGTGGATCGTCGACGCCGCCAGCCGCCGCCAGAAGTGGATCGACCAGGCCCAGTCCCTGAACCTCTACATCGCCGGCGCCTCGGGCAAGAAGCTGGACGTGACCTACCGCATGGCCTGGTACCGTGGCCTGAAAACCACCTACTACCTCCGTGCCCTGGCCGCCACCAGCACCGAGAAGTCGACTATCAACACCGGCAAGCTCAACGCCGTGTCCGCTGCCATCGACGAAAGCCTGCAAGCCGCTCCGGCACCGGCTCCGGTCCCGAAGGCCTGCTCGATCGACAACCCCGACTGCGAAGCGTGCCAATAAGCGCGCGTCGCTGAGCGGCGCCCGCGTTGTTGCCCGGCTGGCCGGCCCCCATCACGTACTGAAGTACGCTCAGGGGCTCCAGCCAACCGGGCGCCTAGCGGTCACTCGCCCAGCACCACGCTCGACCGATACACCGTCCCTCCCCTCTCCTCTTCAGGGAGAGGGGCCGGGGGAGAGGGCAAAGCGGTACCGAACACCAACAGCTCCGCCCACAGATCGGGCGAGCACAGGCCAGAGCAATTCACCGCCCTGTCCTGGATAAAACGCTTTTGCGTGCATCCACCCACGCACCCAAACACCCAGGCCAGCACAGACCGGCCCGCCAAACCAGGAGAGGAACATGCTCAGCTGGGACGAATTCGACAAAGAAGACCCCACCGAAGCCAAGGCAGCCCCCGCCGTTGCCCAGGCCGCCGCCAAAGCCATCGACAAGCTCGACGACGAAGCCGCCGGCTCCGTTGAAGACGCCCGCGCCGTATCGGCCGACGACTCCGACGCCGTCGCCCGCGCCAAGAAAGCCCTGGACGCCCTCGACATCCAGGAAGGCCTGGACGACCTCGAAGGCTCCGCCGCGCGCGTGCAGGTTGGCGACAAGCAGATGATCAACGCCCGTGCCGACCTCAACCAGCTCGTACCCTTCAAGTACGACTGGGCCTGGCAGAAGTACCTGGATGGCTGCGCCAACCACTGGATGCCCCAGGAAGTGAACATGAACGCCGACATTGCTCTGTGGAAGAGCAAGGACGGCCTCAGCGAAGACGAGCGCCGCATCGTGATGCGCAACCTCGGCTTCTTCTCCACCGCCGACTCCCTGGTTGCCAACAACCTGGTGCTGGCCGTGTACCGCCTGATCACCAACCCCGAATGCCGCCAGTACATCCTGCGCCAGGCCTTCGAAGAGGCGATCCACACCCACGCCTACCAGTACTGCATCGAGTCCCTGGGCATGGATGAAGGCGAAATCTTCAACATGTACCACGAGATTCCGAGCGTCGCGAAGAAAGCGTCCTGGGGCCTCAAATACACCCGCTCGATCTCCGACCCCGAGTTCAAGACCGGCACCCCGGAGACCGACCGCCAGTTCCTGCGTAACCTGATCGCCTACTACTGCGTACTGGAAGGCATCTTCTTCTACTGCGGCTTCACCCAGATCCTCTCCATGGGCCGCCGCAACAAGATGACCGGCACCGCCGAGCAGTTCCAGTACATCCTGCGCGACGAATCCATGCACCTGAACTTCGGCATCGACGTGATCAACCAGATCAAGATCGAGAACCCGCACCTGTGGGATGCCCAGATGAAGGACGAAGCGACCCAGATGATCCTCCAGGGCACCCAGCTCGAGATCGAATACGCACGCGACACCATGCCGCGCGGCGTACTGGGCATGAACGCCGCGATGATGGAGGACTACCTCAAGTTCATCGCCAACCGCCGACTGACCCAGATCGGCCTGAAAGAGGAATACCCGGGCGCCACCAACCCGTTCCCGTGGATGTCCGAAATCATGGACCTGAAGAAGGAAAAGAACTTCTTCGAGACGCGAGTTATTGAGTACCAAACTGGCGGTGCGCTGAGCTGGGATTGATTCCGGGTCACGTAGTTTTTCAACAAGCACTGAAACTTTTTCACTGAATGTTGAAACGGATGCACCGATACGGTGCAGAGCCGCAGCCTGGGGAGGCTGCGGCGCTGGCCATCCACGGATGGCGTTAGCAGCACGGGCAAGACCATAGGACCCCAGGGGCTCTGGGCCACAGGAGTAACAAGAAGGGAGCTACATTGGGGATGGCGCAAGGAAGCGCCTGTTCATCCCTGAAGTCCTGCAAATATCAAACGCCACTTCGGGTGCCATTGTGTATTCGAATAGCCAAGAAGCTGTAACAGCAGGTTCTGGCTAAATCAGCCACTCATGTGCGTCCGCTTTCGGCCCAGGCCGAGTGAAAACAAGGAAGCTCTGGTTCCAGAGTTCCCTGTTTTCACTCGGCCTTAACCCGAAGCTGACTTTGACGATCTGGTTTACGCGCTTACCCTCTATCCATTTCGGGAGGTGCGGCAACAAATAGCGAAACGCCCCCCTGACCAAAGTGTCAGGGGGCACGATCAAGATTGGCTGCTATGCATAATGCTCAGCGCTTAGGAAGCGCAATCTTGGGAGCGACCTCTTTAGCGATTAACTCTAGAGACTGGAACCAGGGCGCCGGATCATCATAGTAATCATGCGCTTCTACCTGTAGCGTACCCCAACCGCCTGTTGCTTCAAAAAGCGCATTGATCTTCTCCTTCACGGTATCGGGCGAACCGACCAGGAAGACGTGATCCACCAGGAACTCAAGATCAGCATTAGCCGGATCGATACCTGCGTCCTTGGCGTAGCCGTCCATCATGCCGAAACGACGCCAGATCGGGATCAGATAGTGCTGGAAGCAGTAGCCGATCGGCCCTTCCATGACCAAGCGCTTGGCTTCCTTATCGGTTTCAGCACAAAACACGGTGTGGGATACCGCGTGACGTGAACGGTCCGGGGTATGGCCCGCATTAATGGCTGCTTCGGAATAGACTTCCCAGTGTTTCTTCAGCGCATCCAGACCAGAGAAGATCGAAACCGGCTTGAAGTTCCGCTCACCGGCCAGGCGCATGGACGGCGAGTTGTAGCTGAAGCCGGTTACCGCGATCTCAGGTGCCTTGCCCCCCCAAGGGCTGTAATCGGCCAACTTATGCTGCTCATCACCCTCTGCCCCCTCAAGCTCTTCTGGATAACCCGCTTCCCAGTATTTGCCCTCATAGAAGAATGGCTCACGCTTCCAGATCTTCTCCATGATGAACAGAGATTCACGCACCATGTCATTCAGGTTCTTGGTTTCGTCCCCACCGCTGGCCGTGTTGGACTGACCCGCGTTGCGAATACCATGCATGTAGGAGGCCTGAGGATAGGCGCCAGCGCCAATACCGAGGAAATAGCGGCCCTCCAGAATCTGTGACAACCAGCCGATCATGGTCGCCAGCTTGGCCGGATGCTGATGCGGCAGCAGATGAGCCATGGGCGCAAACTTGATGTTCTTGGTTTGTAGGGCTGCAGCGGCGATTAGCAGTTCAGGGTTGGGGATGTTTTCCCAGATTTGAGAGGCGTGCTCGGAAATCATCATCGAATCGATACCGACGCTGTCCGCCTGCACGGCACTCTGGATGCCCCAGTCAAAGGTTTGCTTGGCTGTCCGACCAGGACGCATGTAGGGATGAAAGATCAAACCAGTTTCCATTGCCATAATTTTTATCTCCTCTAGATGGGTAATAGGCAAGGGGCGGGGCATTCGCCTGTGTCTACGGGCAGATGCCAACAATTGCGAATATAACGGCGTTATAGACGCCAGTCAACCTTCGCGTTGATAGATTTTTGATGCTTGTTATCCCGACATTCGCTAAGCTGGAACCCTATCGTTCCTGGATTGTGCTTGGTGCCGATAATCCCTCGAACAGAGCGAGAGCCCGAAAAATACCTTTGTTTTCTCAGGTGTTATTCCAGATCGGCTCGGGAATTTAATTGAATTTTATGCACAGGTTGGTTACATGAAATCGGTGGTTTCTCGCAGCATAAAGGATCGCGGTAGCGACACTCTTGAGGTAAAGAAGCGTCTGCTGCAGGTAGCTCGGCACTTGCTGAGTACCGAGGGACGCGAAGGGGCGAGTTCACGCGCGATCTGCGCCCTGGCCGGGGTTGGCGCACCAACGATCTATCATTACTTCGGCGATCTTGCAGGACTGCACCGGGCTGCCATTGATGAAACCTATGAACAAGTGGCTGAAGCCTATCTACAGGGGGCGAAAGAGCGTGGCCCCCAACAGGGGTTGAGAAACGGCTGGGGCGCTTTCAATCACTTTGCTCATCAAGAGCCGCTCATGTGCAGGATAGTTATCCAACAAATCCTTGCTGGCGAGCCTCCGGCCACTGTTGCGGAAACGCTACGCACGGTAGAGAACGACCTATCGCGGCTATATGACGAAGGTATCCTGAATTGCCCCGCTCATGAGGCAGTCCAACTGCTCTGGATAGGTACCTTGGGAACTGTTTGTTTTACGTCGAGCAAAAGAAATGAACAGCAGGAAAGATATCCAGTATTACAAGAAAAAATGGTCGATATAGTACTTGACGCTTTGTTCTCAATAAAAGATTAATCAATTTTTTAGAGGGAGCAATCCGGATATAAAACATCAACCTCCACGCACCTCCGTCTCAGGAAGAAAACAGGACACTGATAATCAGTGTGTGGAACTTGCAAGGTTCAAGGGGCAACCGCCAGACCACCGTCCAGGGCAATAACCGACCCGGTGAGATAGGCACTTGCACGAGAGATCAAATAGATGGCGGTGCCGCCAATATCAGTCGCACTGCCAAAGCGATGAGCAGGTATACCATCTAGCACGGCGCGCTCAATCTCAGCATCAGCGATGACCCCCGCAGTCAGGTCACTTGGAAAGTAGCCCGGGGCAATGGCGTTGACATTGATATTGCGCGAACGTAAATCTGATGCCAGCGTGCGGCTAAGCTGATGAATGGCAGCCTTGCTGCAACCATAGGCATAGGCGCCGCCGTAACTTTTCCCGAGAATGCCACCCACTGAACCGATATTGATTATGCGTGCCGGATCATCAGCTGTGCCGGCCTTTTCCAGCAGGGGACACAGCGCCTGGATCAGCAGAAACGGCGACTGCAGGTTGAGGCTCATCACCGCAGACCAGTCTTTCTCAGTGACAGAGCCCAGTGGCGGCGCATGAAATACACCGGCGTTGTTAACCAGTGCGTCCAGTTGGGAGCAGCGGTCCCGCACGGTGCGAAACAGATCAGCCAGATGATCATCGCGCACAAGGTCACACTCAATAAACTCGAAACCACCGTACTCCGCCAATTCATGGTTCAGACTGTCTGCCGCAGCACTGTCGCGTCCAGCGACCAGCACCCGGCAGCCTGCCACCACCAGACAGCGGGTAATCATTGCACCAATACCCTTGGCCCCACCTGTAACCAATACTGTTTTACCGGCAACGGAAAACAACCCCAACATATCATTGCAAGACATATGCCTGAGTTCCTTGTCAGTCGAATAATATGAGCAGTAAAAAATGGCTGCCAAGCGGCAGCCATTAGTTTGGGATCGACACAGCCAGATCAGGGAAACTTGATCGGCGGTGCCACATACCTCTGTTATAACTAGTAAAGTCTGGCGGAGGTAACCACCACCTAGCCTTTCATTCTCAGGATGTCTTGACGTTGGGTATCACTTCTTGCGCCAAGCGCTGCAGCGACTCGAAGTAAGGTTCCGGATTGTCGATATTGTCATGCGAGTTGACGATGACCTGACCGAAGCCGCCAGTCCGCTCAATCATTGCCTCGATCTTGCGCGTCACGGTTTCCGGCGAGCCGCAGAGCCAGACGTGGTCGGCAAGGAAGTCCATGTCGATCTGGCTGGGGTCAATATCCACACCGGCATCGGCGATGATCCCCGGGAACAGATTGAACTTCTTGTAGATCGGGAACAGGTAGTGCTCCCAGGTCTTGGCCATGCCGCTGGCCTTAGCGCGCTTGCGGGCCTCGGCATCGGAGTCGGCAATGAAGATTTCCCGGGTCACACGGAAGCGCGAGGCTTCCGGGGTAAAGCCCTTGGACTGCATAGCTGTGGCCCAGGTGTCGTAATGCGAGCGCATGACCTCATGACCACCGAAGAAGGAGATCGGGCTGTAATTGCGCTCACCCGCCCACTTCAGCGACGAGGAATTTTTGGTCAGACCGGTAACGGCGATTTCCAATGCCTCGCGGCCACCCCAAGGGCTGTTGTCGGCGATTTCCACATCGTATTCGGGCATGGTATCCGGCCCCGGAAATCCGGCCTGGAAGAACTTGCCCTTGTCCATGAAAGGCTTGCGTGCCCAGACCTTCTCCATCAGCTCCAGCGCCTCGAACATTTGTTCCTGCAGCGGGCCAATGCCTTCGAAACCGTGCAGGATGGCATCGGTGTGATGTCCACCGGGCGCCACGCCAAGGAAATAGCGGCCTTCGAGAATCTGTGACAGCCATCCAACCTGAATCGCCAGACTGGCCGGGTTGTGATAGGGCAGCAGGTGGGCCATCGGCGCAAAACGGATATTCTTGGTGATCGGCGCTGCGGCGCCAATGATGATCTCCGGACAGGGAATGTTTTCCCAAGCCAGGGTCGAATGCTCACCGATCATGAAATCGGTAAACCCCGCCTGATCACAGACCTGTGCCAGTTTGAGAGACCAATCGAACATCTCCCGCGCAGTGCGGTGCGGAAGGTTATAGGGAGTATGGAAAAAACCGCATTGCATAGTCGTTACCTCTTGTTTTTGTTTACCTTGTCGGGCTGGCGTGCCAGGCATACCGGCCATGCAATCACTTAAGCCAAGGTCCCTTCGGCATCCTTGGTCGCGAACCGCGGGGCCACCAGGCTGGCAAACTTTTCCAGCTCCTCGTTGTTCTGCTCCGGGTCCAGGTGGCCTTGACCGAACATCAGGAACAGTTCGTTGAAGCCCAGGCGGTCATGCGCGCGGCCGATCTGCTCGGCGATGTCGTCAGCCGAGCCGATCAGCACGTTCGGCATTTTCTGGCCGAACGGGATGAACCACTTGTCCCAAAACCACTTGTGCTCAGCCATCAACTGCTTGGCCTTGTCCTTGTCATCGGTCAGCATCAGGAAACCACCCCAGGCGGCAACATCCTCGCGGGCAACTTCGCGCTCATGCTGGCGGGCGGTATCGGCGTAGCGGTTCCACAGGGCATCGCAGAAGTCCAGGTCGGCGGCCAGGACGATCGGCTTGCCGCCTTCCCGCGCCCACATGTCGACGGTGCGCATGCTGCCGGCAAAGCCGCCGTAAATTTTCGGATGGGGATTCTGGTAGCACTTCGGCGCAATCCCGATCTGGCGCACGATGCCATCGGCATCCATGCCCTTGCCCATGCTGGCGTAGGCCGGGTGACCGGCAGAGCCGCCATTTGGCGGGAACTCCCAGTGCTTGCCCTTGTGGCTGAACACGTCGTTGGCCCAGGCTTTCTTGATGACCTGCAGCGACTCCTCGAAGACTTCGCGGTTCAGCGCATCCTGCTCGTCGCGGGCCTTGGCGTTGTCCGGCGTAGTGGCGCTGACACCGGGGCGCGCGGCATAGGAGTCGACCCAGCGCGCATGGTAACCACGGGTGAAACCGACCATCAGCCGCCCCTGGAGCATATGGTCAAGGGTGGCGATTTCTTCGGCGATGCGCACCGGGTTATGGGTCGGCAGGGTGTACCCCATGATGCCGGCCTTCATCCGCTTGGAATGCAGGCCCACATAGAGGCTGAACATGCCGGGATGGTTGTTGATCTCAAAACCCTCGATCTGCAGGTGATGCTCAGGTTGGCAGTAGCCTGCGTAGCCAAGCTCATCCGCCAGACGCACGTAGTCACGCACCTCGGATAGAAAGCGCTGATACAGCTCGGGGCGCTGACCGGCCATGCCCGCTTCCAGCTC
>NZ_SSON01000079.1 GCF_029871245.1 Pseudomonas sp. BN102
ATGGACAAGCACAAGGCGGACCTCTGGAAGCAGGTCTTTCCCGCGGTTACGGTCCATGAAGGGGTTGCCATACGCACGGGGGGAGAGATTGCCTGGGCGATACGGAAGGGGAGCCCGCAACTCAAAACGGCTGTTGATGACTTCGTCACTCGTCACCGCAAAGGAACTGCAACGGGAAATATGATTCTGACGCGCTATCTGAAGAGCGCGAAATATATCAAGAACGCTGCATCCCAGGCGGAGCGGAAGAAGTTCCTCGATTTGACTCAATTCTTCAAGCAATACGGTGACAAGTACAGTGTGGACTGGCTGCTGATGGCGGCTCAGGGGTACCAGGAGTCGCGGCTTGACCAGTCCGTTCGAAGCCCCGTGGGAGCCATCGGCGTGATGCAGGTCATGCCGGCTACAGGCAAGGAGCTAAAGGTTGGCGATATCAGGCGAACCCAGTCGAATATCGAGGCTGGGGTCAAGTACATGCGGGTGATGATCGACAGGTACTACGGTGACGAACCGATGACCGAACTGGATAAGGTCCTGTTTACCTTCGCGTCGTACAACGCCGGACCGGCCAGAGTTGCGCGGCTGCGCGAGGAAGCCGCCAAGCGCAGGCTGGATCCCAACATCTGGTTCCATAACGTCGAGTATGTCGCAGCCGAGCGAATCGGCGCGGAGACGGTGACTTACGTCAGCAATATCTACAAGTACTACATCGCCTATCGGTTGATCCTGGAAGCACAGGAGGCGAAGCAGCGAGCCACGGAACAGGTCACGGCTCAGCCTGAGTAGGACTGCTGTGTAGTTCGCGTGCAGCAAGAGAAATTGTGGGTGCGGGCATTGACATGCGGGGCCGGCGAGAGCCCGGTGATGCTCCGGTATGTTCGACTGGTTCGAAGCGCGATCCGGCGAAGCGACCCAGGGCCGCCGGTGCAGGCCGCGCCACGGCGTTGAGGTTCAGCCTAGCGAGGAGGGAAGACGATGAGAACATTGCGAATGGGCACGCTGGTATTGGCGGCATGCGTGACCCTGGCGACGGCATCGGGCATTGCCCGCGCCGACGAGGTGCCCATGATCACCGGCGAGCAATGGATGCAGTCGTCGGAGCAGCTCAAGAAGGCCTATCTCGTCGGCATCGCCAACGCCTACCAGGTGGAGGCGGCCTACCATGGGTCGAAACCGCTGTCCGATGAGCAGAGCCTGATTCCGCGTTTCGGCAGGGGCTTGAAGGGCCACACGCTCGACACCGTGCGTGAAGGGCTCAACCAGTGGTACGCGGCCAATCCCGACCGCGTGAAACGGCCCGTCATCGAGACCATCTGGTTCGAGATGGTCGTGCCCGGTCTGCAGCAGAACAAGTAGCGGAGGTGAACATGAAGCGGTCCCTATTGTTTGCCGCAGTCCTCACTGCAGCGGGCGTGATCGGCTGCACCTCGATGACACCCCAGCAGCAGGGGACGATGAGCGGCGCGGCCATCGGTGCCGCGGCTGGCGCCGGCATTGCCGCGATCGCCGGTGGCAGTGGATGGACCGGCGCGGCGGTCGGTGCCGTCGCCGGTGGGGTTGCCGGCAACATCAGAGGCAGCAAGCAGCAGAAGTAGGCGGGCCAGTCCGCGCTATGGCACGGGCCTCCCGGTGACATGGATCATCGGCAGGCCTGTTCAGCAGTGCGCCGCCTCGATGCCGGGGGACAGGTTGGCCAGGATCAGCTCCGCCAGCCGGCGTACCGTCTGCTCGCCCGGGTAGCGGGGGCGCCACACGAGGCCGACGCGGCGGCGGTGTGCTCCAGAAACTATTCCTCCTCCATAAGCACCTCCAACCGCCCGGACTTCACCGCCTTCACCAGGGCCACATGGTCCCGCTCTGTCTGATCGGCATAGGCAAGGGCAAAGTCGCCCAATGCCTCATCGAATGTGTCTCCATTGCCCAGATAACCCGTGATGGTTGCGCTATCGCCCGACTTGGCATGGGCGCGGGCCAGGGTCAAGCCGCAGTGTCCGGCATAGCGTTTGAGTCGTGTGGCTGAGACACCCTCGATAGGCACCGACATCTTCATGTCGCGCATTTGGCGGACAAAATAATCATGTCCCCCCCGGCCTCGCGTCCAACCCAGGAAAATGTCGCTGGAGGACTGCATGAGCCGCTGCCCCATGACGACACGCTGTCCCTGGTTCGTATAGTGGCTTTTCCCCGCATAGGGTTCGAGGACCGAACGACAGGATTCCTTGAACTGGAGAATCATGGGGTGGTTTTCTTCGGAGAACATCAATCCGATGAAGCAGCGGGTGCCGACGCTGCCAATACCCACGACTTTCATGGCGGCGTCTACCAAGCGATAGCGATCCAGGAGGACGCGGCGTTCATCGGACAGCGTCGAACGGTAGTCCGCCAGCGCCTGGTGGACCACATCCATGAATCCTGGGGTGGCGACGTGGAACAGGATCGGTGGTTGATCGACTATGCGGGGTTGCCCGGCAACTTGGTCGGCAATCTTGGGAAAAACGTTTTCGACCACTCGCTCGCGGGCTTTATCGGCAAGTTGCTGGCGGCTCTTTTTCACCTTTTCATCAGGCGCCGTCTCAATCAGGGTTTGCATATCCAGGCGCGAGTACCAGACCTCCAGTGGGCTCTTCTTAGAGTATTCGCGCAGGCTTTCCCGATAGGCGCGCACACAAGCCACAGCGGCTTCCCGTGACTGGGTATCGGACAGCCCATTATCGCGTCCGGCGACCGCAAAACTGGCGGCCAGCCGTTTGATGTCCCACTCCCAGGGGGCGGGCAGGGTTTCGTCGAAGTCGTTGAGGTCGAACACCAGGTTGCGCTCTGGCGTGGCAAACAAGCCAAAATTCAACAGGTGGCAGTCGCCACAGGCCTGCACCTGAACGCCGATGTTGGGTGTTCGGGCCAGATCATGGGCCATGAGCGCCGCCGACCCTCGGAGGAAGGTGAAGGGACTGCGGAGCATGCGGCCGTAGCGGATCGGCACCAGTTCCTGCAGCCGATCCCTGTTCGACTCTTCGAGGATCGCGATCGGATCCCGGCGCTTGGCCTTTGGTGTCCAGGCGGCGTGGCTATTGCGCGGCACGCTATCGCGCAGCCGCTTCCCAGCATTGAAACGCTCTTCACGGGAGCGGAATAGCGGTGCGGTCTCTTCTGCCTTGGCGGCTTTAGTCTTCGTCTTGCTGGTCGTTCTCTTGCTGGTAGCCATGATTGCATCCGCACATTCCCCCTGCAGCATCCGCTGCGATAAGAGTTCTCACTTGGCCCTCTGGCTCATGCACTGCCCCCATTTCGGTCTTCCTACATAAAAATGAAAGATGAACCTTCGGCCTTGTGCACGCCCATCCCCAAATTTCCCAGGCGAGCGAGCCTTGCGGACGACGTTGACGCTGACAGACCTAGGCTAATCTTCGACATTGAAGCGCCTGATCGGAGTGCCGATCCTGGCGGCGAGGGTCAGCGATATCCGAGTAAATGTACCGGGCGGTACATCACAGCGTGTCGTGGCATCCACCCGGACCGCCGACTCAGGGCCGAACTGGAGAAGGACATTACTCTGGCCGGCATGGAGTCGTGCAACCGATGCGTGAAGTTCGATTGCGTGTCCGTCGCTGTCAGCGCTGGGGTCCGGTCTCCATCTGAGGAAGGCGAGGAAAGGGGAGCATGCTATTGACTCCGAACAGGACGAACTTCCTCGTTACTGCCGTGATGGCTGCACTGGCGCTATCGGGTTGCGCGAGCATCGGCCCCAGTACCGTAACGGTGGATCGCTTCGATTACAGTTCGGCCATAGCCGACTCATGGAAACAGCAGACGCTGCTCAACATCGTCAAGCTGCGCTATATGGACATGCCTGTGTTTGTCGACGTTGCCTCGATTGTCGCCGGTTATTCGCTGGAGACCGGCGGCAACATTGGCGGGCAAATTTCTTCGGCCGATGCCGTCCAGGGCAACAGCGTCGTGCTGGGTGCCAACGGCAAATATACCGATCGGCCCACGATTACCTATGTGCCAATGACCGGTGAGAAGTTCTTGATCGGACTACTGACGCCCATCGATCCGAAGAATATTTTCTCCTTGCTCCAGTCAGGCTATGCAGCGGACTTCATCCTCGGGCTGACGGTCGAGTCACTCAACGGTGTACGCAATCGCACGGCATTGGCTGGCGCAGTGCGCGAGGCTGAACCGGAGTTCCTGCGCGCCCTAGGTTTGCTGCGCGATATCCAGGTGGCAGGCGCAGTGGGTTTGCTCGTGGAAGAAAACAAGGCCACGGGCACGACCGCGCTGCTGGTCATGCGTCGGGATGATGTAGAGCCGGAAATACTGGAAAAGCAGAAAGAGCTCCGCCGCTTGCTGCACTTGCCAGAAGACAGCCAGCGGTTCGTGCTCAAGTATTCGCCGGCACGCGGCGAAGAGGGTGAGCTGTCGGTCAACAGCCGTTCGATGCTGCAGATCATGACGGCGTTCTCCAGTTACATCGAGGTGCCCGAAGTGCACATCCAGGACCAAAGTGCCGTGCCGACTGTCGTCACTAGTAGCACGGAAAATCGCATGTCGAGGATCCTCATTCGCAGCGGCAAGGAGAAACCCGAGCACGCGTACACGTCGGTGCGTTATCGCGATCACTGGTTCTGGATCGAGGACAGCAACTGGCAGGCGAAGCGGGCACTGGCCGCCATCATGTTTTTCTTCACGCTGTCGGAAGCCAAAGGGAGCAACAATCTGCCGCTGATCACCATCCCGGCGCAGTGATGGTGTGTGGCAGCAAGGCCACCCCCCACAACAGGTCAAGGCGTTCCGCCACCTTCACCGACCACCTGGTATCCGGGCAGCCGCGATACCCTTCGACGCGGCAGTGTGGGGCTGTTGCCTCGCTTTTGCTGGCCCCAACGGGACGGTCTAATCTGCAGCGATAGATGAGGCCTGCCGCGATCCCGTCGCACCGTGGTGGAAGAAGACTTGTGCTCTGCATGCATCCAGCCGGGGTGGACTTATGCCGAAAAGCGATGACCCCCTAACCGATGCTGCGACTCCCTCGGCGAACCTCGCCGCCAGCGCTCCGGTTCGCGGCTGGCGTGCAGCCTTCCCTCCGGCCCAGTGGCTCCCTGCGTACCGGGCGCAATGGCTTCGGAAGGACGCTATCGCTGGAGTTACCCTCGCGGCCTACGGCATTCCCGTCTCCCTCGCCTACGCCTTGCTCGCGGGTCTTCCGCCGCAATACGGTATTTACTGCTATATGGTCGGCGGCTTGTTCTATGCGCTGTTCGGCTCTAGTCGCCAGTTGGCCATCGGCCCCACATCCGCGATCTCGATGCTTATTGGCGTCACGGTTGCGGGCATGGCGGGGGGCGATCCGGGACGCTGGGCCGACATCGCGGCGCTGACAGCGCTGGTCATCGCCGCCATGTCTGCGCTGGCGTGGCTGCTACGCCTGAGTTCTCTGGTCAATTTCATCAGCGAGACCATTCTGCTTGGCTTCAAGGCCGGTGCGGCGCTGACCATTGCGATGACCCAGTTGCCCAAGCTGTTTGGGGTCAAGGGGGGCGGCGAAGACTTCTTCGAGCGCATCATCGTCCTGGCCGGCCAACTTCCCGATACCAACCTCGCCGTGCTGATATTTGGCCTTGCGGCCATCGCGATGCTGATGTTCGGGGAAAGGTTTCTGCCAGGCCGCCCGGTGGCCTTGTTCGTGGTGGTGATATCGATCATCGCCTTGTCGGTAACACCGCTGAGTGGCCTTGGCTTCAACGTTGTCGGGGCGCTGCCGACCGGTTTGCCCGACTTCCACCCCCCGGGGCTGCGGCTGCGGGACGTGGACGGGGTAATTCCGCTTGCCTTCGCTTGCATGCTGCTGGCTTATGTGGAAAGCGTTTCAGCGGCTCGAGCCCTGGCCCAGGCCCACGGCCAGGAAATTGATCCACGCCAAGAGCTGCTCGGTCTGGGGGCGGCGAATCTGGGAGCGGCCTTGTTCCAGGCTTATCCAGTGGCCGGCGGCCTGTCCCAGTCCTCTGTGAATGACAAAGCCGGTGCCAAGACGCCCCTGGCACTGGTTTTCGCCTCGATCACCATCGCCTTGTGCCTGATGTTTCTAACGGGCTTGCTCGCCAACCTGCCCAATGTGGTGCTTGCCGCCATTGTGCTGGTGGCCGTCAAAGGCTTCATCAACATCCCCGAGCTGCGCCACGTCTGGCGCGTGAGCCGCTTCGAATTCAGCGTGTCGATGGTGGCCTTTGCCGCCGTGCTGCTGCTGGGGATTCTCAAGGGTGTGCTGTTGGCGGTCCTGGTGTCGCTCCTGTTGCTGATACATCGCGTCGCGCGCCCCCACGTGGCGTTTCTCGGCCAGATCCCCGGCACTCGGAGCTATTCCGACATGGATCGCAACCCCGACAACCTCGCCGTACCGGGCGTATTGGTGTTCCGCGTCGAAGCATCGCTGCTCTACTTCAACGTCGAGCACGTGCGCGATGCGCTCTGGCAGAAAATCCGCTCTACCCCCGACACGCTGAAGCTGGTGGTCTGCGACATGTCCGCCTCCCCCCTCGTCGACTTGGCCGGCGTACGTATGCTTGAGGATTTGCACAAAGAACTGCAAGCCGTGGGGATACGCCTGCGACCCGTCGCAGCCCATGCGCGGGCACGGGACATACTGCGCGCCGAAGGAATGGAGGAACGCTTCGGCAACTTCAGTCACACGGTCTCCGTGGCCGATGTCATCGACGAGTTCCAGGGCAAGGCCGTAACCGGAGCTCGCTCTGATTGACCTGAGTGCGTGTAATTCAACCGAACATGCCTTCGAGGATCACTACATGTTGCGCTGCGGAATGTTCCAGCCGCTTTCGTCCGCTGAGATGCTGCAGATGATAGATAGGTTGCGAATGGCCTCTCCGGCCCGATAAGAAGTAAGCGCTGCCGGCGTGGGACGTCGTAAAGGGCAGCTATTGGCCGATTCTGTTGAAAAAGTCGGTGCCGTCTCGGTGCGCTTGCACAAAGCCGAGAAAACGTCCAATTGAGGCGTTGCTACACGAAATCTGGAGCAGTTCGGTGTCGGCATTAGCTCAGATTTCAACGTCAGCCGCCCACTTTCGCACGCAGAGTATGTGGAGGGCGCTTTTCAACAGAATCGGCCAGAAGAAGACATTCAAAGTTGCCTACAAAAAATGGGGCGATTCACCCCGAGAAGTGGCACGTCATGATCAACAACATGGTTAACAAGCCGCTCCACTGATGCGACCTTCGCACTACAGACCGTGGCGCTTCCAAACAGCGGCGACGGCGGGATGGGCGGTCACACCATCGTGGAGGGCCTTCAGGTTGGGATGCTTGGCGAAGAGGCTCGGCAGATTATTGCTCCAGCCGGCGATCATGGCGGCATAGATGTCGGCTGCGCTCATCGCCGCACCGAGGATGAACGGGCCGCGGCCCAAGGCTTCGGCGAAGATGTCCCATTCCTTGGCCATCAGCCGGATCGCCGCCGACTTGACGCCGTGGGCGCCGTTGGGATCGTCGGTGTAGCCGCTAGGGAAATCCCATCGGCCTTCGGTCATATAGGAATTGGCAGCAAGGAACACCATCCAGCGCAAGTAGCGAGGGCGGAGCGGCGAGGCGAGGCGAGGCCCGGCGCTAGTTGGGCGTCTGGAAAAGCGTCAGCGAGGTAGATGGCCATCGCTGCGCTTTCCGTCATCACGCTGCCGTCGGGAAGCATCAGAGCTGGAACTTTGCCCATGGGATTGAGCTCGATAAACCAGGGCGGAAAGCGCCGCTCGGGGTCTTGCTCGACATCGACGGTTGTATAGGGAACGCCGCACAGGGCGAGCACCGCTTCGACCGCCATCGAACCCCAACTCCTGACTCCGTAGAGCTTGTACATGATTCCTCTCCACCGCTGCGAATAGGTTTTTCAAACAGCTTTTTCGAAAATAAGACGGGCCGGCGTCATTTATCTTCAGGATAGTCCCGGCTTCGACCAACCAGCGCTCCTGCTGCGCTACCCGGAAAATGGGACAGATTTATTTTTCATTCTCTAGAACCGTCTGGATAGGCAGGATTAGAGTAACGAAAATAAATCTGTCCCCAACTCTGTCCAAGGATGTGCTGACGCGGCTGCCGACGCAGCGGGCGAGTGAGATCGGCCAACTGCTACCCCATCAATGGGCGCCTGCCTGAGTCACGCAAGGTGACTTGGGCAGACGCTTATCTTGCTGCTGGGGAGGAGTCCATATCCATCTACGGGTGGGCACCGGTGATGCACGATTTTGCAGAATGCGGTTGAGCACAGCGATACCCATCAAGCCCCAATACTCAACAGCGGCTATTGGCTCGGATTGCGCTGTATACCCGCCGAAGAGAAGCGGGCTACTCGCTGCGCTCACCCTTCGCGCCCGCCTACGGCGCTGCGCACGCCCTCAGTGTCAGGTGTTCGCTGTGTACCAGGGGCGCTGTATGCGCAGCACCAACCGGTCGATCTGCGGCACCAGCAGGTTGGCAGCTAGAACGGCGAAGCAGAGACCATCGGCATAAAGCCCGAATTCGCGAATCAATTCAGTCAGCGCGCCAATGGCCACGCCGAAGAGGATGCGACCGGCGCGTGTATCGGGACTGGTGACCGGATCGGTGGCGATGAAAAAGGCGGTGAAGAGATAGCCGCCGAGACTGAGGCTGTACAAGCTTTCCAGTGGGGTATGGCCGGCTGCCAGGCACAGCAATACCGTGCTAGCGAGCATCGCCAGCGGAATTTCGATTCGGATCACCCGCAGGACAGCCAGTATTAAGCCGCCGGCAATATAGCCGTACCCCGACAGGTTGGGGGTGATCAGTGTGAACTGGTTCCGAGCCAACTGAGTGGCGCCAGCGAACGCATCGAGGTTAAGGCGTGGCGCCAGCTGTAACTGTTGTAGAAGAACCGCTTTGGCGTCCAGGCCGAGAGTCCAGGGGGCATAGTTCGATGGCGCGGGGTACAACTGCTGGTAGAAGCAGATGGCGATGATCCCCAGGCCAACCATGGCGGGGTTGAGACGGTTGCGACCAAGGCCTCCACTGCCGTGTTTACACAGTGCGAGAGCGGCAAAACTGGCCAGGGCGATCATCCATAGCGGCACCAGCAGCGGCAGTGCCCGAGCCAGTATCAGGCCTAGCACCAGCCAGCTCAGGTCGCTCAAACCCTCGCGTACATTACGTCCGCGCAGGCGCAGCAGGCCGGCTTCGAAGCCCAAGGCGAGCAGCACGCACCAGAAGGTCTGCAACCAGACCACGATGCCAAATTGCCAGGCGTACAGGGCGGTGCCCGGCAGGAGACACAAGCTGACCAGCAGCATCACCGTGCGGAGTCGGTGTGGGGTAGGACGGCGTATCAGGCTCATGGACGTAGCTCCGTCTTGCTCTGGCGGAAGCGTTCGCGCAGCGGCAGATTGCTCGGACAGGTACTGCTGCAACTGCCGCATTCGATACAGGCATCCAGTCGCAGCGCCTGCAGGCTGGCCTTGTCATGGCGTTCGGCGGCGTCGTAGAGGTCCAGCGGTCTGAGCGACATCGGGCAGACATCCACGCAGCGCGTACAGCGAATACAACTGCCCGCGGGTTGGGTTGCCGGCAGGTAGCGCTCGGCACCGAATATCAGGCAGCTACTGGTCTTGCTGATGACGGCAGTGGGGTCCGGTAGCGGCTGTCCCATCATCGGGCCGCCGACCTGGGTCAGTTGGCCTTCGGGGTCGGCGCCAGCAACCGCACGCAATGCGCTGACCGGATAACCCACCGGCACCTCGACATTCCCGGGGCGCTCGCAGACCCCGGTCAGCGTCAGCACGCGTGATATCAGCGGTTCGGCGTGGAAGATGGCCTGCCCCAATGCGTAGAGTGTCGCGACATTCAGCGCCAGCACGCCGATCTCGGCGGGCAGGGTCCCTGGCGCCAGGTTGCGGCCACTCAGGCTCTTGATCATCAGAGGCTGGCCCCCTGCCGGGTAACGCTCCGGCAGCGGACAGATCTCGACTCGAGTGCGCGCCTGGCGAGAGGCGGCACGCAACGCGGCCATCGCCTCGGGTTTGTTGGTTTCGATACCGAAGCGGGTCTGCTTTATCCCCAGCAGGGAGGCGAGATAGTCGGCGGTCTCGATCAACGCCTCGGCGCGTTCGCGCATCAGACGGTCATCGCAGGTCAGGAAGGGTTCGCATTCGGCACCGTTGATTAGCAGCAGGTCGGGCTGCTGCGCGCCGGCCAGCTTGAGGGCCGTAGGGAAACCCGCGCCACCAAGGCCAACTATGCCCATCTGCAATGCCCGCTCGACCAGCGCCTCGGGCGTTTGCGGTGGCCCAAGCACCGGGCGTTCAATCCACTCATCCAGACCATCTGCGTTCAGAATGACTGCCATGATCGGCTCGGCCGAGTCGGCCGCAAAGGCGAGGCGAACCTGTTCCACGATGCCGGAGGTGCTGGCATGCACCCAAGGGGTGTTGTCATCGCCTATGCCGATCACCTCGCCCTTGCGCACATGCTGTCCCGGCTGCACGCAAGGCTGGGCACATCGGCGACCCCGCTCGAGCGGGATCGCCAGATGTATAAGTCCGACTGCCACGGGGGTAATCGGCTCGGCGTTGGATAACTCCTTGTAGCCTCTGAGCTTCAACCCTCCATGCCAGCTGCGCTGTGAGGGCGAGGCGATGGCCAGCAGGCGGCGCCAGAAGGGTTTCTGTTGCGGCTGACGTTGGACGCGGACGACGTGCGGCATGCGCTCGACGCCCTGCATCGAATGGCTAGACATTTTCTGCCCTCCAATTTTTGGACGTAAAACACCCCTGTGCGCCAATGCGCATAAGGGGTTATTGCTTCCGGGGTCTTTGAGGAAAAAGCGAGGCGGGGCACTCAATCACTCACGGGACTCAGAGTGCCGAACGGGTGGCTTGTTCAATTTTTAATCAATGCCCTGACAAACGGTAGGTCTATTGCCAGCCTGCGTGGGAGTGTCGCTTTGGACACTCTGCGTCCTCGTCGCCGGACGCTGGAGCGTCCGCGACTGCATCCCACGCGGGCGCGTCGGAACGATGTCAGACCGTGATTGGGGCGGGTTGCGCCAACTTGTGGGGCGTGCTGGGCGCCATTTCCGGCAATGCAGCTTTACTCTCTGGTAAGCCGTTGGTGCCTGCAGTTCGGGTAAATACCGCGCGCCGCGAAGGGGCGGTCGGGATCAGCGAGGTGTCGATTGATGCGCGCAAGCCTGCTGGTGATGCTGTTGACGTTGCTGTATGGCTGCGGCGAACGGATTGAGCGCTTTTCCGGGCCGACCATGGGGAGCACTTATTCGATCCAGTACGTACCCACCGCGCAGACGCCCGACTCGCAGCGAGTAAAGGCCGAAGTCGAGATGATACTTGGGGCGCTCGACCAGCAGTTCTCCACCTGGCGCGGCGACTCCGTGGTTTCCCGCTTCAACGATCTGCCGGCCGGCGCCTGTCAGGCGTTGCCGGAAGATATGCATCGCTTGCTGGCGTACGGTGAGTTTCTGTTCCGCGAGAGCGGCGGGGCTTTCGACCTGACGGTGCTGCCATTGATGAACCTCTGGGGCTTCGGTCCGCAGTCACGGGGGAAGCAGGTGCCGGATGCGAGCGCGCTGGCACGGGAGCGGGCACGGGTAGGGCACCAGCACTTGCGCCTGGATGGAGAAAAGCTGTGCAAGGATGTGGCGGCGCAACTGGATTTCGACAGCATGGTCGCCGGCTATGCGGTGGATCGGGTCGGCGATAGGCTTTCGGCCCTGGGTATCCAGGCCTATCTGGTCGAGATCACCGGCGAACTCAAGGGGGTCGGCCGCAAGCCGGATGGCTCGCCCTGGCGCATCGCCCTCGAGGTGCCGAGCGGCGGGCGCGAGCAGCAAGTGGAGCGCGCCATTGCACTGGATGGCTACGGCGTTTCCACCTCCGGCGATTACCGCAACTATTTCGAGGAAGGTGGCCAGCGCTATTCGCACACCTTCGATCCACGTGTCGGCAGGCCGGTAAAGCACGCGCTGGCGGCAGTGACGGTGGTCGACCCTTCGGCGCTGCATGCCGATGGCTTGGATACGCTGTTGATGGTGCTCGGCCCGGAGGAGGGCTATGCCTTCGCCGAGCGGCATGACGTCGCCGCCTATTTCATCATGCACCAGGGGCTGGGTTTCGTTGCTCGGGCGACGCCGCGATTCGAGTCGTTGTTTCCCAGGCAGGGCAAGACGACGCGGTAGTTGAAGGAAAACCCGCCTACCGGTTGACCAAGCGCTAATGTGCAGCGCTTCGCGGAGCGACTAGGATGGTGTTCACGACACCATCGCCCTTAATACAGGGATCAGGTAGGTGCCTTCGCTGAACGCTTACCGATGAAAAGCATTATCTGTGGCCGCTTGATCAGGTGGATAAGGGTGAGGTGGAAACGCTGTATGCCCAGGGATTCTGCGCCCAGGCTCTTGTTCGACTGATTGAGTCCGATGGGGTCTGGCGTAATGTGCTTTAGACCTCAACTATTTGGCATGAACCGTCAACAATTGGCGCCAGCGAGTGGTGTAAGCGGGTGAGGGCAGTTCTCTGCGCATTGCCCACTTAGGCTGCTTGGCAATCCGTCCGGCCTGCAGCGTACCTTGCCCCCAGCGATTGTTGATGGCATCCAGCGTGCTCATCAGCCGCTCAGTCTTAACGGGCTGCTCCAGGGGGAACAGATCCGGCGTGCACTCATCACGGCGACACAGATCCAGCAGTAGCACTTGAGTCTTGGCATAGCTGAAGCCATCCCGATAGACCGGCCGTAATGAAAGCCAGCTCCTCCTCTTCAGGAGGAGAAGTAGCAAGTGCGGATTACCCTGACCTACCAACTACCGCGAAAATGTCCGCGGCAGTTGGTGCTGATTGATAGGCGAAACAGCCTCATCTACCCCGTTGGGATAGTTGCCTATCGGTTAAAGGAGAGCTTTTAGGAAGGCTTGCGGAAATCGCCGCCTTAAAGGTGACTGTAGTTTCGATTAATACCGATATGTAAACTGAGCTGACAATCCGTTCGCACTATTGTCGAATTTAGCGCTGTATTCCGGTTGAAGACCGGAGTTGTTCGACTGCTTTACTGACGCTGTGGAATCCCAGAGATAACCATAAGCGAAGTCTACTGTCAGATCGGCGTTCGGCGAATAAGCGGCGCCCAAGGTCACGGCTTTGCGGTTACCAACCGGAATACGCACGCTGCGATCGGCATTTCCAACTGGCGCGGGATCATAGGCGTAACCTGCGCGTAGCAACCATTGCGGGGTCAGTTGATAGGATGCGCCAACTGAGGTGGCCCAGGTGTCGTGCCAGTTCAATTTCTCGCCCATACGCCCCATGCCGGCACTCTGGCCGATGGCGGAAACATTGCCATTGATTGCCTCGAACTTGTCGAGCCGACTCCAACGCGTCCAGGTTGTACCCAGGTATCCGGTCCAGCGGTTATTGAAATGATGGGTGATGGACGTGTCCACTGACTCAGGCATATCAAGATCTATCTTGGCGTCATAATTTCCGTCCAGCGAGAGAAAGCTCGGGGAGCCAGAAACCTCGGTATGTCCTTTGAGGCGATAGCTAACCTTCGAGTGATAGGTGATCCCCCAACTAGTTGCGTCATTGAAGTCAACCAAGACACCGACGTTGTAGCCAATAGCCGTGTCATCGCCTTTCATGGTAACCAGTGTGTCCTGGCCGTTGTTCAGGCTGCCGGTGGCTAGGTAATTCTGAAGATTTGCATCGAAACGGTTCAGGGTCGGACCGCCACCAATGGATAAATAATCATTGATTCGATAGGCGATGGTGGGCTGCAGGGTTATCTCCCGGGTCTCGCTATAGGAGCCATGGTAACGGCCCTGAAAAGTGCTCTCGTAGTCATTGATGAGACCACTTGGAACATAGAGGCCAAGACCAATCGAAAGACGATCATCAAGTGGCGTCGACATATAGGCGAAGGGCATGACCCCTATCGGTACCGAGTCTCCCTTATTCGTTCCTGCAACACTGCTCTGCGCATCACTGATGTCGTTGCTCACCGAGATGAGCGCGACCCCGCCGCTGATCTCACTGCGCTGCAGTTTGGTCAGGCCTGCAGGGTTTCCATAGATGGTGCTGGCGTCCAGCGCGGATGACGACCGTCCCGCGTAGGCAGTTCCCGCACTGCTGGCACTTTGTTCGTTAAGAGCGATGCCGTTGGCACTTGTGGTTGTTGAAAGGCTGAATATTGCGGCGGCAAAGGTGAGCCTGGTCCATAGGGGGAGTTCTTGGGCGTTGGAAGTGTATTGAGTTGCACGGCTATTGAGTTTCATCTTTCATCTCTTGTTGCTTTTGTTCGTCGCACACAGACCAAACTTTTGGGTAAGGCTTCTCTTTTCCGAGCACTTTTCAGTGTCAGTTGGAGTGGGCCGAAGTTGCGTAATGGGCCTTGGCCGGCAAAAGCCAGGGCGGGGTTTTCAGGTTTACGGAGTTGAGTTGCTACCTACTTGAACCAGTCAACCTGGAAGCTCTAACGACCGAGAGCGATAAAAAAGGCCGCCAGTCGTGGTGGCGGCCTAGGTCTCGGGCTTGTGGCCTTCAACTAAGTAACGTTGTTTAACGGACCCCGGCGTTGCGCAAGGCGGCAGGGGTGTAGTCGGCGGCAAGGGCTTTGACCCCGAACTCGACACCCTTACTTTCCTCGTTCTTCATGCCTGAAACGATGTAGCGACCGTTCAGCAGGTCAAACACAGTTTCCACGGCCAACCAGGGCACCTGGACGTTGTAATAGGGTTGTAGATGGCCTTCGCCAACCCTCCAGAGAGTGCCGCGCGCGTCGTAGTGGTCGGCCAGGACTATTTGCCAGGAGTCCTCATCAATGAAGAACACTCGCTTGGCATAGACATGCCGCTCGCCGGGCTTCAGGGTGGCCTCCACTTCCCAGACCCGGTGCAGCTCATAACGGGCGAACTCCGGGTTAAGGTGCCCTGCCTTGACGATGTCATCGTATTTCAGCTTGGGTGAGTCCAGCTTGAAGCTGTTGTAGGGGATATACAGCTCGCGCTTGCCGATCAGCTTCCAGTCGTAACGGTCCTGCGCGCCGTTGTACATGTCGAAATTGTCGCCCACGCGCAGCCCCTCGGAGGCGGGATAGGGGCCGTCGTAGGCCACCTGGGGGGCACGTCGCACGCGGCGTTGGCCCGCGTTGTAGAGCCAGGCCAGGCGTGGCTCCTTTACCTGGTCGAGGGTTTCGTGAACCAGCAATACACTACCGGCCAGGCGCGCGGGGGATATGACTTCCTCTTTGTAGTAGAACAGTACATTGCCTGGATTAGCCGGATCGAAGTCCTTTAGCTGATCGCGGTAGGTGAACTCCATCTTGAATGTCACCGGCGTGAAGGCGCCGCTCTTTTCCGGGGTTGCCTGCACGCTGATGCGTTTCATGCTGCCGCCCCGGTAGCGAGTAAGGTGATTCCAGACGACTTCCTGGCCATTCTGCGGGATGGGGAAGGGGTAGGCGGTCTGGAAGTTGGTCAGGCCATTGCCACCTGCCACGAGCTGGGTGTTCTGCGCATTGGACCGTGCTGCGGCGTAGACGGAGTCCGGGAGTGCGACGCTGCGGTGGCTGGGGTAGACCGGCAGCCGATACGAGTCGGGATAACGCTTGAGCATGGCCAACTGGCCGGGGCTCAGCTTGTCCTTATATTGCTCCGCGTTCTGTGCATTGATGGTGAAGAGCGGCTGTTCACTGGCGTATGGGTCGTCGAGAAAGCCTTGGGGGTTCTGCTTGCCACTGTTCTTGCCGAGGCCGCCAGTCCAGGCCGGAATGCTGCCGTCAGCATTGCCCGCTTGCTCTGCGCCGAGCGGGGTCAGGGTCTTGCCGAGCTGGGCGGCTTGCTCCGGGGGGACGGCAGCCAGTGCCGCGCCGGCCAGCAGGGAGAGGCTCAGGGTCGTGCTTTGCATCAAGAGTTTCATGGACTGCTCTCCTGCTCAGAAGGACAAGCCGACGCTGAGCGCGATGAAATCGCGATCGACGTTGGTGTTGTAATCGCCGCCGAAGAAATCGGTGTATGACAGGCTGGCGTTGTAGGTGTTGCGGTACTCGGCATCCACGCCCAGGCTGATGGCCTTGCTGCCTTCGTTGAAGCCCGGCTCGGGACCATAACCGTCAACATCGTGGGACCAGGCCAGGTTCGGCTTGAGCGTCACCGCCGGAATCAGGTCGGTGTATTCCCAGATCGCGCGTGCGCGATAGCCCCAGGAGGTGGTGGTGAGGAAACCCTTGTCGTTGCAGTTCTGCGGCGTGGCGGAGGTGGTGAGGCACAGGTTGTTGTCCGGGAGCAACTCGCCTTGGCCGAACACCGCGTCGCGGCCATAGCGCAGGCCGCCTCGGCCTTCCAGATCCCCGACATGGACCATGCCGACTTCGCCGACCAGGGTCAGGCGGTCGGCGCCCATGACTTGATCGAAGAAGTGCACGGCGGTGATCTGCGCCTGGGTCACGGGTTTGCGTTGATAACCCTGCACCAGCGCATTGTTGGTGGCCTGATAAGCCCCCGAGGAGAGCAGCGGCGAGACGGCGGCGACGCCCGTGCCGGCGAGGAGCTGGTCGTTACCGTTGAGTTGCAGCGGCAGGTTGGGCCGGTAGCTGATTTCCCCGGACAAGGCAGTGCCGGTCGGCAGGGTGGTGGCGAAGCTCAGGCCATAGAGGCGGATATCCTCCGGGTAAGTCACCTGATACTGCGAGGTGCCGAGGCGATAGGCGCCGATCAACTGCTGGCCAATGGCCGAGCCGGCGACGCCGGCACATACTGCAGGGTCGACGATGCCCACGTTGGCGCAGAGCTGCGGGACGAAGGACAGGTCGGCGACGTTCGGGCTGGAGATCGAACTAACGTAGGGCTGACGGCTGTGATAGTTGAGGAAGTAGGCGCCGAATTCGGTATCCAGGCTGGGCACGAACCAGCGAAGGGCGGCGCCCCATTGGCCGCCATCGCGCGCATCGTCATCGGCAGCGCGCGGCACCTCGATGCCTTCCGCGCCCAGGCTGATGCCGAAGGGGCTGAGGGCGGCCTGGGCCAGCGGGTTGGCACTGAGATTCGGGCCGACCGGAAGGGGTTGGCAGCCATCGGCGACGAAATCGCTTTGCGAAAAGAAGGTGCCGCAGTTGTCCACCACGGTCTGCTGCCAATCCAACTGGTAGAAGGCCTCGGCCGTCAGGTTCTCGGTCAGGTTCTGCGACAGGTAGAACATATTGACCGGGATCAGGCCTTCCTTGATCTCGGCACCGGGGCGGCGGAAGGCGGACACGTCCACCGGGTTGATGCTGTTGATCCCGCCCTGGATAAAGGTGCTCTCGCCCCAACTGACCACCTGCTTGCCCAAGCGCACGATGCCGGGTAGTTCGCCGATCACGTAGTTGTGATAGACGAAGGCATCCAGCAACTCGGCGCCAGATGACTTGGCGCCTTCCTTGCGGCCGCTGTCGTCGATGTCCTTGAACAGGCGGCTCTCGTCCTTCAACTCGAAGTCGTACCAGTACTTGCCACGCACGAAGAGCCCGGTCTCGCCGTACTTCAGCTCGAGGTCGTGGATGCCCTTGAAGATCTTCGAGAAGGTCTCCCCCTTCTTGAAGTTCAGTCGGCCGTCGTCCGTGACGCTGGCATCGCCCTTGCCGCCGTTGGTGGCGCCGATCAGCTCGGGATCGGCGCCACGCAGTGCCCAGCTGGCGCCGACGCTGAGCGAGGAGTCGAATTGCCCTTCGATCTCACCGAGGTTGAAGTTCAGGCCGAACGCTGGCGTGGCCAGGCTGCCGGCCAGCGCAGTGGCCAGCGGTAGGCGGGCGTGCCGCCAGGTAAATCGCGTGTTGCTCATGTTCGCTACCTCTTGTTGTTGTTTTGCACGCTGACTGACAGGGATTTGCGGTACTGACTCCGGTGCTAAAGGAGGAGCTGACGGGTTTGCATAGGCGCTGCGTCGACTTTGGTATTGCTACTGACTAGGGGAATGACCGAGCGTGGAGGTCGATGCGGTTGATGGCAGCCACTCGACTTGAAAGCTGTACCGCCCCAGACGAGAGGCCAAGGTTTCCTGGTTGGCGCAGCCTCGGATGCAGGCGACCAGTCCACGGCGACTGTCTTGAACGACCTCCACCGCAACGTCCGACAGCGCCAGGTGTTCGACTTCCTGAAGGACCACCCTGACGACTTCCTGCTGCTGCAAGGCAGGCTTGAAAATCTTGCCCACGGCAGTCAGTGGCAGGGCATCGAGTAATTCGATGCGTTTGGGAACGGCGGCCCGCTCGCTGATGTTGCGATTGGCGAACTCCTGCAGTTCTTCCACAGTGCAAGCCTGCCCCTGGTGCAGTTGGACATAGGCCACAGGAACCTCACCCGAGTAGGCGTCCGGGCTGCCCACTGCCGCGGCCATTGCGACCGCTGGATGGGCCTGCAGAGCCTCCTCGATCTGCTTGGGATCGATGTTGTGGCCGCCGCGGATGATCAGTTCCTTCTTGCGCCCGGTCAGCCAGAAGTAGCCCTGCTCGTCCTGGCGACCCAGATCACCCGTATTCAGCCAGCGCTGACCGTTGATATCGATCCACACGCCCTGGTTATGGCTCTCCTCCAGATAACCATCGAACAGGTTCGGACCGCTGATCGTGATCAGGCCGATCTCATCCGCGTTGGCGTCGCGCAGGTACTCTCCAGCGTCATTGAGCAAGACCGCGCGCATATCCTGGTAGGCGATCCGTATCCCGATGGAACCAACGTGGCGCTCGCCATGGGGAGGATTGACCGAGGAAGCACAGGCGCCTTCGGTAAGGCCGTAGCCTTCGAGGATCTTCACCCCGGTCCGCTGCTCGAACTCTCGGAAGAGCTCAACTGGCATCGGTGCGGCGCCACACAATGCATAGCGCAGGCTGGACAGATCGCGGCCCGACAACTCGGTCTGCAGTAGCGCGGCATAAACGGTGGGAACGGCGGAGAAGAAGTTGATGCCGAAGTGCTCCACCATCTCTCCGAATCGGGCGATCACACCCTCGCCGCGGTAGCCTTGCGGTGTGCCGAGGATCACATGGTCGCCCTGGGTCCAGGGCATCAGACCCGTTACCAGTTGTCCGTTGACGTGGAACAGCGGCAATCCGCAGAAAATGACCTGGCTGCTGTTACGTGGTGCCAGGTGGGCAGCCATGGCCCAGGCGTTGAACACCTCAGAACCATGAGTGCGGGTGGCGATCTTGGGCAGCCCGGTCGTGCCGCCGGTGCAGAAGAAAGAGGAACGCTCCTCGGGACGGATTTGCCGGCCGCTCTTGAGGTGTGTGCCGGGCTGCGCGTCCATCAACGCGCGCAACTCATGAATCGCGGCACCCCTGTGCAGTTCACGTTCCTCCTCTGCCAGGGAGCGGAGGGTTTCGCCTTGAGCTTTGCCGACATAAGGCTCCATGCCGACCCAGACGATGTGGCGGACCTCAGGCAGTCGATCCAGTTGCGAGGCCAGCTTGGGCCAAAGGTCGCTACCCGGCGTCGGCGCCAAGGTCACGACCACGGATGCCTTGGCGGCCTGCAGCAAGCTGGCGATCTGCCCGGCCTCCAGCAGCGGATTGATCGCCATGACGATGCCCGCCGCCTCGCCACCCCAGATGGTGAAGTGGGTCTCCGGCAGGTTGGGCAGGATGAAGGCGATCACTTCGCCGGGCGTAATGCCCAGGTCATGGAAGGCATTCGCTGCGCGGGTGATATCCGCGAAGAGCTCGGAATAGCTCCAGTCGTGGGTTTTCCTGAAGTATGTGGCATCGGCGAAGAAGCTCAGCGCGGGCGCATCCGGGGTGCGCTCGGCGGTGCGTCTCAGTGCTTCATAAGTACTGGAAGCCAGATCACGCTCCGATAAGGGGACCAGTTCGAGCTCCTTGATGTCGTTCAGGCACTGCACGGTCATCAGGCTTCCTCCACGACTCGGTTACGTTGCACACCCAGGTCGATCACGCCATCCGCGCTGCAAATGCGCGCTTCGACCACGTCGCCAGGCTTGAGGTATTGCGGCCGGCTCTCCTGGGCCTTGAGGAACATTTGCCATTTGGTGGCTTCCGGCAGCAGGGCCGCGATACGTTGTTTGGCGGGGGAGGGAATCGACAGGGCACAACCCGCCGGAGTGCCTGTGGCGATCAGGTCACCGGGGGCGAGATCTTGCACGGAGGAGAGTTCGGTCAGGGTTTCAGCGGGGCCGTAGACCAGGTTGGCCGTGCTGTCGCTCTGACGCACCTGGCCATTGACCGTCAGACGCAATTGCAGGTCCTTCAGGTAATGCATGTCCTTGGTATCCAGCAGGCAAAGGTAGGGGCCGACTGGGCCGAAGGTGCGGAAGCTCTTGCCCTTGTAGAACTGCATCTGGGGAATCTGGATGTCGCGGGCCGAGTAGTCGTTGACGATGACGACACCGGCGATGAACTCATGCAGGTTGGCGTCGGTAACGGCGACGGCGCTGTTGATCGCGCGCTTCATCACCAGCCCAAGTTCGATCTCGTAGTCCAGGAATCGCACGTTGCGCGGCTTGATCAGGTCGCTGTCCGCCGCCACCAGGCAACTCGTCGCCTTGGTGAAGATCATGTTGTACTTCTTCGCGTCAGGGTCCATGCCCGACTCGATCATGTGCTGACGGTAGTTGGCGCCCTGGCAGACGAACTGCTGGTTACGGGTCAGCGGCGACAGGAGTTTCACCTCGCCCTCATCCAACTCCGTGCCTCTCACTTGAGCGAGCTCGTCGATGCTGTTCTGGCGAATGAAGTCACCGGTGGTTTCAAAGGTACCGGGGACGACTGTGATACGGCCCTGGCGTATCACGCCCCAGTGGATACCGTTCTGATATTCAAAGCGGACTACATGTACAGCAGACATTGAAGGCACTCCTGGAGCAGCGTCTATTCCACGCTCGGTGGCGCGAGGACTTTGGTGTTGTTCTGAATCTGGGACGGCAAGGCTGTAGACCAGCGAGCCGCCGGCGATCAAAGCGCCGGCTTTGAGCACATCCCGCCGGCCTAGCCTGGTTGAATTGCCTGACATGGCGGCAGCTCTACCCGAACATCCGCATGAGGGTTATCAGCTTGCGCAGCGACAGGTCCGGGCTGCGTCGCAGGTTGCGGTACAGCGCGCGCAGACTGGCCAGGCCCAGAGTGGGCTTGGTGAAACTCTTGGGCATGCGTTGCCCCCACTGCGCCATGGCCTCGGGGCTGACGAAATGAATGCCAGTGGGCTCTGTGGCGGTGAAGATGTCGCCGTCGCAGTAATGCTCGTGCTTGTCGCCCCAGGGGTCCTGCCAGTAATCGAAGATCTGGCTGCCCAGGATGTGGCGGCCGATTCCCCAGGCGTGACGCCAGCCCCGCTCTCGCAGGACGCGCTGTCCCATACCCACTGCATCGGCATCCACGACCTCGTAAGCGCTGTGGCTATAGGTCGCCATGAAGCCTTGGGCGATGGCGAGGGTATGGTGATCGGCGGGAGTCTCACCGAGGTCCAGGCGCAGGAACGTGACGATGGGCGAGCCATCCGGGAGCACCTGTACGTCGCTGGGAATGAACCCCAAATGCTGCGTGTACCAGGCACAGGTCGCTTGGTAGTCAGCGACTTCCACAACGACATGGCCGAGCTTGAGGACTTCCGGCGGCGCTACCGGCGGTCGCTGAGTGCTGTTGACTCGCGGATGCTCGACCAGATTCAGCAGAAGGGCGGCTCTATGCGGCAGAGGTTCACAAGCGGCCTGTCCGTGGATGGCTTCAACAAGGAAGCCGGAGGGATCAACCAGTCTGACCTGCTTTCCGCCACCCGGATGCATGCACGCTTCGACGGAAGAGGCTCCGCTGAGCTGGCTCAGGCGGTCCAGGTCATCCAGGCTGCGCACCTCCAGTCCGAAACCGAGAAAACGCGCCTGCGCCGCGCGATGGATGCGGTAGCAGTAGGGTGAAGGTTCGGCCGCACGGAGATAGAGCGTATCGGCATCCCGATGGCTGACCGTCAGACCGAAGTCGGTCAGGAAGCGTGCCACCTCATCGAGGTCAGGACGCTCGAAGATCAGGTGAGCAAGGCGTTGAGCCTTGACCGTGGGGACGGGATGACGGGCCGGTTGTAGTGTCGCCAGCCGGGGCATTTCAGTTCTGCTGCTCATTGTTCTTGTTGTCCGGTTTTTTGGAGCAAAGCCGATCCCGCACCCCTGAAATGCCAGGGGTGTTATTGGGTTGAGTCGGTTACGAGATCAGTCGAGGGCAGGAAGTGCCGGCAATTCTTCGGTCGCCAACGCACGAGCCTCCTCTGGCGGCACACCCAACGCTCGGAGCACTAGCTCGGCTGTGTCAGAGCCGGATTCGCGCCACGTCTTGTGCCCTTCCAGCACCAGGAAAATCGAGCCCAGGACGCTGCTCGAAATCAGTGTCATGACTGAGAGCAATTGCTCCTGCTGAAACGTGTATCGCCCACTGGAGAGCCCGTTCAGGAGGTCTGTAGTCGCTTGGCTGGCGAACATTTCGCGCAGCGACGTATTGCTCATGGCGAACTTATGGATGAACGCCCCCCACTGGGAGTCCTCGTGAGCGCGACGGATGAAGAATCGAATGCCGTTGGCAAGGCGTTGAGCCGGGTCGGAGAGGGTGTCGAAGCTCTTCTTGACACGTTCATGCATCTCCTTTGCGAGGTGGCCGGCGACCGTCTCGAACACACTCTCCATGCTCTCGACGTTGCTATAGATCGTTCCGCGCGCGACTCCTGCCTCTTGCGCAAGGTCGAGGATGTTCACTTGGGAGGTGCCTTTTGCAGCGAACAGGCGAAAGGCGGCCTGATGAATGCGGCGCTGTGTCGGATTCAGGGATTCCACGCTTTTTTCTCCAGGATTGCTCATGGTGAGATTGAACACGCGTGTTCTGTCTGCGTCAACATGGTTTTTGAATAGAGAACCTGACTTTCAATGTTGAGAATGTTCTAAGCCCTGGTAGACGAGGCACCATGAGCGAATCAGCAGGGTTGGTGAATGTCTATGAGGTCCTGCATATTGACTTGAGTGAACACGCGTGTTCAGCTCTTGGCGTTTTCTGGCTCACCCATCGACTGAGCCACCCGGCCGGCGGGTCGATGCGAACCATCTTGACCTCCAGGCTGCAGGCTGGACGTACCTCAGAGGGGCAAAAAGCCCAAAGGAGCACCGTGCTTGCCGACTTTTCATCTGCTGAAGGACAGAACATGACCAGCTCAAAGCTCTTCGAACCGCTGCGATTGCCCAATGGCGCGGTGATTCCAAACCGAATCGCCAAGGCTGCCATGGAGGAAAACCTGGCCGATGCGGATCATGCACCGGGAGAAGGGCTGGTCAGACTCTATCGGCGTTGGGCGGAAGGCGGGGCTGGTCTGATCATCACCGGCAACGTTATGGTCGATCGCCATGCCTTGACCGGACCGGCTGGGGTGGTGCTCGAGGACGATAGGCACCTCGGCCGATTCAGGCTGTGGGCGGATGCTTGCCGCAGTCGTGGAGCCCAGGCTTGGATGCAGATCAATCATCCGGGGCGGCAGGTTCTGGCCGCCCTTGGACAGCCGGCGCGGGGACCTTCCGCAGTTGCCGTCGACATCCCCGGGCTGTCCAAGGCCTTTGCGCAGCCCAGGGCCTTGGGCGAGCAGGAGATCGAGGAGCTGATCGAGCGCTATGCCCATACGGCAGCACTGGCCGAGCGTGCCGGATTCACCGGCGTTGAAGTTCATGCCGCCCACGGCTACCTGTTCAGCCAATTCCTATCGCCCTTGACCAACTGGCGCAGCGACCGCTGGGGCGGCAGCCTGGAAAATCGAGCACAGATCCTCCTGCGAGCCGTCGACACGATACGTCAGCGAGTGGCGTCGACCTTTTGCGTCGCTGTGAAGCTCAACTCGGCGGACTTTCAGCGCGGCGGATTCGATGCCGAGGATGCGGCTCGGGTGGTGGAAATGCTCAATGCCAAGGCCGTCGACCTGGTCGAGCTGTCAGGTGGCAGCTACGAAAGCCCAGCCATGCAGGGGCAAACCCGCGACGGCAGCCGCTTGGCTCGAGAGGCCTATTTTCTCGAGTTCGCGGAAAGAATCGGGGAAGTCGCGCACATGCCGTTGATGGTCACCGGCGGCGTGCGCCGAAAGGAGGTCGCGGAGCGAGTGGTGGGCGGTTCGGTGTCGGTGGTTGGGCTCGCCACTGCGCTGGCTATCGAACCGACCCTGCCCAGCCAGTGGAAGGAGGGGCAAGACACTGAAGTGGAGCCCATCGTCGTCCGCTGGAAGAACAGGGCGCTGGCATCGCTTGCCGTGGCATCGGTGGTCAAGAAGCAACTCGGGTTATTGAGCCAGGGGAAACGAGCAAGCCCAAGGACTTCGCCGCTCATGGCGTTGATCGGCAACCAGCTGAAGTCCCGTCGTCAGGCGAAACGCTACAGGCAATGGATTGGCCAAGCCTAGTGGGCACTCGAAACACCCGGTTCCATCTGTTCCAACCCGTCGGGAGTTGATGCGTTCTCAAGCAATCAACCCAGGGAGCCGGCCCTCTCCGGCTTGTGAGCCCTGCTGGCGGACGGCAATCGCCGGATGGAGGGAGCCGACCCTGAAACAGGACGCACTGGCACCGAGAAGTCGTCCTGACGTAGTGCCTCGAAACCCCAACACCAGTGGCAACCTGAATGAAAAAAATACTTCTAAAAACAATATTGTTCGCTTTACCAAAGGTACTTGGCTTCACCGCCCGCAAACATCCGCAATTTCACGCGCGGCTCAAGCAGAAGAACTGCACCGTCTATATCGGCCTTCAGGACGGCAGCATCGGCCGCTTCCTGGAAATCCGCGGCGGTAAAGTGTTTTCGCGCGTTGGCAAGGCGGCAGAGGCGGATGTCAGCATGCTGTTCAAGGATCTGCCGACGGCGCTGAAATTCCTCTCGCCCAATCCGGACATGGGCGAGATCGTCCACGCAGCCAAGAACTTCAAGGTCGTCGCCAAGGGGCCGGACCCCCTGGTGGTGTGGTTCACCCAGACGCTCAACCTCAGCCAGACGGTCGGGCTGGAGATGGGCCTGCCGATGCGCGACGGCACCCGGCGCTACACCACCTGCACCAACGGCGGCCCGCTGTTCATTTATGTGAAGGGCGGGCGCATCCAGCGCGTCACACCGCTGGAGTTGGATGAGAAGGATGCGCCGAGCTGGGAGTTGCAGGCGCGCGGCAAGACCTTCCGTCCCAAACGCCGCGCCCTGGTAGCGCCGCATGCCCTGTCGCTCAAATCCCTGGTTTATTCGGACAAGCGCATTCTGCGCCCGATGAAGCGGGTCGATTTCGACCCGGACGGCGAGCGCAACCCGCAGAACCGCGGCAAGTCGGGCTATGTGCCCATCAGCTGGGACGAAGCGCTGAGCATCGTCGCCAAGGAAATCAACCGGCAGAAGCGCGTCCACGGGCCAGGCTCGATCACTTTCCCGATGTCGTCCCACCACCAGTGGGGCAATGTCGGCTATTACCTCAGCTCGCTGATGCGCTTCGCCAACCTGATCGGTTTCACCCGCGTCGCCGCCAACCCGGACAGCTGGGAGGGCTGGTACTGGGGCGCCATGCACCATTTCGGCAACTCCATGCGTGTCGGCGTGCCGGCCGGCTATGGCGCCGTCGAGGACTGTCTGAAGGAAGCCGAGATGATGGTCTTCTGGTCCTGCGATCCGGAGAGCACCAACGGCGCCTATGCAGGTTTTGAGGGCACCACCCGGCGGCTGTGGGCCAAGGAGCTCGGCATCGAGTTCGTCCATATCGATCCGCACAATAACCCCACCGCGCAGCTCCTCGGCGGGCGCTGGATTCCGATCCGCCCGCAGACCGATGCCGCCCTGGCCACGGCCATCATGTACGTGTGGGCCGTCGAAGGCCTGTACGACGCGGATTACGTCGCGACCCGCACCACCGGCTTCGACGAATGGAAGCGCTACCTGCTTGGCGAGACCGATGGCATAGCCAAGACCCCCGAGTGGCAGGAAGGGGAGACTGGCGTGCCGGCCAAGGACGTGCGCGCGCTGGCCCGCAAGTGGGGTAACCGCAAGGTCTATCTGGCGACCGGCATGACCGGGGCCGGATTCGGCGGCGCCGGTCGCGGCGCGACCGGGCAGCAGTGGGCGCGTTGCATGATCATGATGATGGCCATGCAGGGCTGGGGAAAGCCGGGCGTCAATTTCGGTTGCCTGCAGATCGGCTCGCCGGTGGACCATCATTTCTACTTCCCCGGCTATGCCGATGGGGGGATATCCGGCGAACTGATGTGGACCGGCAACGCCGTAAATAACTATCAGCGCATGCCCCACATCCTGACCATGAACCCGGTCAAGCAGCTGGTGCCGCGGCAGCAATTGCCCGACGCCATCATCAATGGCCATGCTACCGGCTATCTGTGGGACGGCATGTCGCAGGAGGCGCAGTTTGCCCCCTTCACCTATCCGATGGCGGGCTATTCGCCCATCCACATGATCTACCGCTACGGCGGTTCGTCGTTCAGCACCGTGACAAAATCCGGCCGCTGGGTCGAGGCCTACCGTCACGACAGCATTGAGTTCGTGGTCAACCAGTCCATCTGGATGGAGGGCGAGGCTGAGTTCGCCGACATCATCCTGCCGGCCTGCACCCAGCTCGAGCGTTGGGACATCGGCGAATGGTGCAATTCAGGCGGTTATGCCCACCATGGCTACACCCTGGTCAATCATCGCGTGGTGGCGCTGCAGCACAAGTGCATCGAACCGCTCGGCGAGTCGCGGTCGGACTACGACATCTTCGCCGCCATCCTCGAGCGCCTGGGCTTGGGCGGGGTGTTCACCGAAGGCTGCGGCGAGCTCGATTGGGTCAAGCGGGTGTTCGATTCCTCCGACCTGCCGGATCACATCTCCTGGCGCGAGTTCTGCCGCAAGGGCTATTACGTCGTGCCGCCGGAAAGGCCCGAACTGCGCCCGCCGGTGGACATGCGCTGGTTCGCCGAAGGCCGTCAGAAGGATCTGCCGGAGCCGTTTCCGCTGCCGTCGCAGTGGGCGGAAGAGTTCGGCAAGGGCCTGCAGACGCCCAGCGGGAAGCTGGAGTTCGTTCCCGAAACTCTCAAACGCCACACCAAGGACAATCCCGACCGGCCGGCGCTCAACCGATACATCCCCTCCTGGGAAGGCCTGGGGACGACCGAGCTGGTCGGCAAGTACCCGCTGCAGATGATCGCAACCCATTCGCGCTATAGCTTCCACACCTCCAGCGATGGCAAGAACGGCGTGACCAGTCGAGTGGCGGATCATCGTGCCCGCCTTCTTGGCCACGATTTCTGGCTCTTGCGCATCAGCCCTGGCGACGCGGCCGCCCGAGGCATTGCCCATCGTGACCTGGTCAAGGTTTACAACGACCGCGGGGCGGTGATCTGCGCTGCCGACGTGTCGGCCCTGGTGGTGCCAGGGGTGGTCAAGTCCTTCGAGGCCAGCGCGGAGTTCCAGTTGGTGGAAGTGGCCGGCGAGACCGTCGAAATCGGCGGCTGCATGAATATCCTCACGCCAGACCGGCCGCAAACCCAGGGTACCAGCAGCATGAGTCCGAACTCTTGCCTGGTCCAGATCGAAAAATGGCAAGGCGCCGACGCGTTCAAGCGCCTGCGCGCCGTGGAGGGAGTCGCCCATGAGTAAGTGGAATCTGATCATCAACGTGGGGCGTTGCGAGAACTGCTACAACTGCGTCCTCGCTGAGCGGGACGAGCACGTTGGCAACGACTATCCGGGCTATGCGGCCCCGGCCTCCCTTGCCGACGAGGCACCGATCCGCATCCTGCGGCGAGTGCAGGGGGCGGCGCCGATGGTCGAGACGACCTACCTGCCGGTGATGTGCAACCACTGCGACGATGCGCCGTGCATGAAGGTCGGCGGCGACGCGATCAGCAAGCGTGCCGATGGCATCGTCGTGATTGATCCGGTGAAGGCCAAGGGGCGCAAGGACATTGTCCGCTCCTGCCCCTATAGGGCCATCGTCTGGAACGAGGAGCAGCAGCTGCCGCAGACCTGGATCTTCGACGCCCATCTGCTCGATGACGGCTGGAAAGGCCCGCGTTGCCAGCAGGTGTGTCCGACGGACGTGTTCGAGGCGGTGAAGCTGGACGACGTGGCGATGCAGCAGAAGGCACGCCAGGAAGGCTTGCAAGTACTGCTGCCCAAATTGAAAGCCAAACCCAGAGTCTATTACCGGGGCCTGGAGCGCTGGGACACCTGCTTCATCGGCGGCAGCCTCAGCGCCAGCGTTGACGGTGTGGTCGATTGCGTCGCCGGTGCCGAAATCACGCTTCTTCAGAACGGGAAACCAATCGCGGTCACCCACAGCGACGCCTTTGGCGACTTCCGCTTTGGCGGCCTGGCCAAGAAAAGCGGCGGCTATCGCATTGAAATCCGCCATGGCCTGGGCGAGGCGCAGCGCGACTGCGAGATCGACGAAAGCCTCTATCTTGGCGAGATCCGGCTGGTGAGCAGCCATCAGGAATGCATTGAGGAGCAAACAGTATGAATCACACCCAGGAACTGAGCGTGCCGCCGGAATATCCGGAAAGCGCGGCGCCCGCCCACGTCAAGAAGCTGGCCCGGCCGAAGGCCTGGCAGAAGGCTACGCAGCTGGCCTTCCTGCGTTTCGAAAAGAAGGATCTCGCCGAGGCTGAGCGCTTCTGGAACGATTTCGGCTTGGTGACGGTGTCGCGCACCGCGGAGCAACTGGTACTGCGCGGTGCCGGGACTGCGCCGGCCATCCTCGTTGCCACCAAAGCTGAGACCTCGCGCTTCGTCGGCTCGGTCTTCGTGGTTCCGGCCGATACCGATTTCGCGCGGCTGGAACGCGAAAGCAATGCCAAGCCGCTGTCGCCCGAGCGCATTCCTGGCGGCGGGCGCGGCGTCACACTCAATGACCCGGACGGCACTGAACTGTGGTTGATCACCGACTGGGGTTCGGTGCCGGCGTTGTCGACCCGGCCGCCGATCCATCGGGAAATGAACGTACTGGGCGAGATCCAGCGGGTGAACCGCACGGTCCGTTCGCCCATCGAGCCGGCGCTGGTCGGTCGCCTGGGGCACGTTGTCTACCAGACCAGCAACTTCGAGGAGATGTCCGAGTGGTACATGCGCCACCTCGGCATCATTCCGACGGACGTGCAGTACCTGGAGGACGGCTCGCCGCTGGTCACTTTCTTCCGCCTGGACCTGGGCAACCAGCCAGCGGATCACCATACCTTCGTCATGGCGAGCGCTCTGCAGCCGCGTTACGAACACAGCGCCTGGGAAGTGATTGACCTCGACGCCCTGGGACAGGGGCAGCAAGTCATGCATGCCCGTGGTCACAAGCACTTCTGGGGCATCGGCCGGCACCTGCTCGGCAGCCAGCTCTTCGATTACTGGAAAGACGCGGACGGCTTCGACTTCGAGCACTACACCGATGGCGACGTATTCACCGCCGATCACGAGACGCGCTACGTGCCGTTCTCGACGGGCAGCATCTGGGCCTGGGGGGACGACGCGCCCAAGAAAATCTTCCCGGCCAAGTCTCTTGGCCTGGTTTGGCGGGCATTGAAGCTTATCCGCCAGGGGCGCCTGACCCTGGCCAAGCTACGCATCATCGGCAAGACGCTCGATACCCCGGCGCGTCCCTGGCTCTGAATTCGACACACAAGGACTTGATCCATGGCTATCGCCCTTATCCGCTTCATCCCTGCCAAGGCAGCTGCCGACACCGATCCCCGCTGGGGTGTCGTCTTCGGTGAAAAGGTCGCACCGCTGGACGGCAGCTACGCGACCACCGCCGACCTCATCCGGAACGGGCGCGAGGCCGCCCGTCAGCTTACGCCAGCCCAGGCAACGCTCGAACTGGGCAGCGTCCGCGTCCTGCCGCCGGTCACCTCGAACCAGCAATTCATCTGCCAGGGCGTCAATTACGAGAGCCATGTGCGGGAATCCGGCCTTGATCCGAAGAACTTCCCGTTCAATACGATCTTTACCAAAGCGCCCTCTTGCATCAGTGGCCCGCACGACGACGTAGTGCGCCCCTCCCATGTGAAACTGCTGGACTACGAGATTGAGCTGGGTCTGGTCCTCGGGCGCGATCTGGTTCCTGGTGAGGTTGTCACGCCGGACAAGCTTCACGAGGTCCTGGCCGGCGTGACCATCGTCAACGACGTCTCGGCCCGCGATGTCCAACTGCCTCAGGGCCAGTTCTACAAGGGCAAGAGCTACCAGACCTTCGGTCCGGTCGGCCCGGTACTGCTCCTGCTCGAACCCCAGGAGTGGCAGCGCTGGCGCGAGCTGAAGATGACCTTGACGGTCAATGGCATCGCCCGGCAGCAAGCCTACTGCGGCGAAATGCTGTTCAAGCCGCATCAGACGCTGACCGAACTGGCGTCGCTGCATGGCATGCACACCGGTGACCTGGTTGCGACCGGGACTCCGGCCGGTTGCGCCGCAAAGGCACCCGGCAAACTGGTCATGTTCATTCTCAAGCATTTCATGTCCGATGCCGGGAAATGGAAGGCCTTCATCGCCAAGGCGACGAAAAACCCGCTCTACCTTCAACCCAGCGATGTCATGAGCCTGAGCATCCGTACCGACGACGGCGCACTGGATCTCGGCCAACAGCGCACCCGGGTGGTGGCGGCTTGAGCGTGGCCGAACGGCTGCTTTGCCTGCGCCCGGCCGAACCACCAGTGTTCTCGGTCGCCTCCATGCCTGTGCCCCGTCCGGCTAATGGCCAGGTGGTGGTGCGGGTCGAGGTCACCGCGGTGAACCCGATCGACGTCCAGCGTGTAGGCGGCTACCCATCAGGAAGCAGTGTTTCTCGCCAGCCAGGCGCTGGTGATCCGTGAGTTGCTGCAACAGCGAATTGCGGTCTTGGCCTGCAGTTTCAGGTACAGGCCTGGGCAAAAAAGGTCGCAGAGGCAATCGGGGGAGCGCGTAATGGATAGCGTTCTGCAGGATGGCTTCGGTCGCAGTATCGATTACCTTCGCATGTCGGTGACTGATCGCTGCGACTTCCGCTGTGTCTACTGCATGGCCGAGGATATGACTTTCCTGCCGCGTCAGCAGGTACTCGGCCTGGAGGAGTTGTACCGCTTGGCGGCGCTGTTTGTGCGTAACGGGGTGAAGAAGATCCGCCTCACCGGTGGTGAGCCGCTGGTGCGCAAAGGCATCGTCCAGCTGTGCGCGCAGATCGCCGCCTTGCCGGGGCTGCGCGAACTGGTGATGACCAGCAACGGCTCGCAGCTGATCAAGCTGGCGCAGCCGCTGGCCGACGCCGGGGTCAAACGCCTCAACATCAGCCTGGACAGCCTTGATGCACAGCGCTTTCGGGCGATTACCCGTACCGGCGACTTGGCCCAGGTGCTGGCCGGCATCGACGCGGCGAGCGCCGCCGGCTTTGCCCGGATCAAGCTCAATGCCGTGGTGATGCAGGGGCGCAATGCCGACGAGGTGCTCGACCTGGTCGAATATGCGGTGAACCGCGGTCTGGACATCAGCTTTATCGAGGAGATGCCGCTGGGCGAGGTGGGCCGCTCGCGTGGCGAAAGCTACTGCTCCAGTGACTGGGTGCGAGAGCGTATCGCCGAGCGTTACAGCTTGCTCGATAGTGCCGAGCAGAGTGGCGGGCCGGCGCGCTATGTACGCCTCAAGGATTTCCCTGGAAGCCGTATCGGTTTTATCTCACCGCACAGCCACAACTTCTGCAGCACTTGCAACCGCCTGCGCCTGACCGTGGAAGGGCGCCTGCTGTTGTGCCTCGGGCACGAGAACTCCATCGACCTGCGCGCCCTGCTGCGCCGCCATCCGCAAAGCGATGCGCCCTTGCTGCAGGCAATCCACGCCGGCCTGACGCGCAAGCCGTTGGGTCACGAATTCAGCGTTGGCGGCGAGTTGCAGGTGCTGCGCTTCATGAACGCCAGCGGTGGTTGAAAGCAGTCAATCGCCCATAGGCACGCCTCGTGCGGCTTTCATTGTGCCTTGGCGCAGGAGGTGCCATGTACACCATTGCGCGGGCGCGGATGCGCCGCTGAATCGGACTTTGTGAGGGTATGACTCGCCCCGGATCATTAAAACGCCACCCAGTTGATTCGCGACTGGGTCAGGTGATGGTGGGTAACGGCAGGCTGGCGATCTTCTTGGACCGGGCGGGGGTAACGCCTAGAGCCTTGAGGACCATCTCTGCGACCTGCACATCGTGCCCCGTCACCGCGCGACCCTCGACGACCGAACGCATCGCGCCGGTTGTGCAAGACACCACGATGTCCATGGCGATGCCTTCGTCCTCGAACCTGAAAGCACCCTCGCGTAGGCCTTCACGCAGGTCGTCAAGGACATGGGTGGCCAGTCGGGAGCGAATGGCCTGATCGAAATGGATGATGCGCAGCAGCGCGTTGGCCCACTGGCGGTCATCTTCGGCGCGGTGGATGAACATGCGTACGCCTATCGAAAGCCGCTGGGCACCGCTTTTTACGTTCGCGCTGAGGGCGGAGATAGCGTCGGAGAACTCGGCTGCCAGGGTAATCCCCACCGCCTCCAGCACTTCTTCGCGCGTGCGGAAGTAGTTGTAGATGGTGCCGTTGGATACCTCTGCTTCGGCGGCGACTTCGAGCAGGGCGATTTCGCCTACCTCCTTGCGTGCGATAAGGCGCAGCGCTGCCTCCACCAGACCGCGACGAGTGCGCTCACGCTTCTTGTGTCCTCGCGTGAGAGGCTGGTTCTCGTCCAGGTCTGGTGGTGGAGTGGGGGTGGGCATACGTCAGGCTCGCATTCGAAGGGGCTCGCTGATGGTAAAGGAAACGCTGTCGGCGGTGGAGTCGCCGCTGGCCATCAGGTCCATGCAGGTTTGAACCAGTTTCGCGGCCTCTGTGCTGGGGGCATGGTGCATGATCTGGCGATCGGGGCGCACCACGACAAGCGTGCCCTTGGGCGCCAGCGGCAGGATGGCGTGGTTGAGATCCTCGATGAGGGTGAAGCTGCTGGCAGGGCGCTGGCCGCATGGTCCGATGTGCAGGAAGCTGCCCCCCACCTTTACCCAGGCAGTGATCTGGGCTGGGGATAGCAGCGACAGCGGGTCGACACCGAATCCTACCAGCGTGAGGTGGTCCCCGAGCGCCTCGTCACTCCGGTGCACCTGCTGCTGAGCATTGCGGACCCAGGCCTGAGGAAACAGTCCACCGCGAACCAGCTTGTCGCCTCGGCTATGGGGCGCGAATAGTCCGTGCTTGAAGATATTCTTGGGCTTGATATCCAGTTCCTCGAAGTACTTTCGAGTAGCCGGCGTCAACGCCAACGTGCGCATCAGCCCATGTATGAGGAAGGCTGCCAGCTTGTTCCGGGGCATTATCAGACGTCCCATGAGCTTGGCCAGGTCGATCATCGCCTTTGCATGGGGTTGGCGCTCCTCGTCATAGGAGCTCAGTACCGAAGCCGAAGCCTGGCCGCGCAGAACCCAGGCGAGTTTCCAGGCAAGGTTGGCGACATCCCGAAGCCCGGCAACGAGGCCTTGTCCGACAAAGGGAGGAGTGATGTGAGCAGCATCCCCCACAAGGAAGATGCGTCCTTTGCTGAAGCTGTTGCAGCAGCGGGCGTGGAATCGGTACACCGCCTTGCGCTCGATCTGTAGCTCGCGCGAATCGAACCGCGGGGCGATCAGCTTGGCGATGCTTTCCGGGCTTTCCATTTCTTCTCGCTTCTCACCTGGGTGCAGCATGAACTCCCAGCGTTCCCGGCCTCCCGGCGCAGGCATATGCGGAGCGGGGCGCTTTGGATCGCAGAGGAACTCGACATGATCAATTGCCGATTGGCGTCGATTGGCAGCATCGACGATCAGCCAGTCTTCGGCGTAGGTCTTTCCTTCGAAATCCTGGCCGATCAGGGTTCTGACCCTGGAGCTCGCACCATCCGCACCCACCAGGTATCTGGCGCGAACGAAGTGTGTATGGCCCTCCTGGTCCCGTACGGAGGCGACGACGCAATCCGACTCCTCTGCCAGGGTCTCGAGCTCGAAGCCCCCCAGGCTGGTCACTGACTTGAACTGGGAGACTTGATCTCGCATCGCGTGCTCGAGGTCGGGCTGGTAGAAGGTCACCAGCTTGGGATGGCCGTCGATGCACCCCGACGTGTTGGCCCGTGCGAATTGCCCGAGTACCGGCGAGTGCATGCGTACCTCGGGAATCACGATCTTTTCGAAAGCGTCTTCGGCCAATCCGGCAAGTTGCAGGATGCGCAGCGCCTCGTTGTCCAAGGCAATGGCTCGGGGCATCAGCAAGACCTCCTGGGTCTTGTCGACAACCAGCGTGTTTACGCCATAGCGACCCAACAGCGCGGCGAGCGTCGCCCCTGCAGGTCCGTAGCCCACTACCAATACATCGACAGTTTCTGGAAGCAGTACGGAGCAATTCTTGTTGTTCATACCGAGCCCTTGTTGTGATTGAGGTCGAGAGACGCGGGGTCTCATCGTCAGGCAAGGTCAAGGTATGCAAATATGAGATATTTTTCAATATTGATGTATCTGTCATTATTTCCTGGGATCATCCCCGCGCCTAAGCGAGATCACATGGGGGCGAGGGTGTCAGGGATGGATTGCGAATCGAGTCCGGGCCGAAGAGATGAATTGTGGCGGTCTGATAGGGGCGGTCGCACTTGGCTTTCCATCTACCGGTCTAGCCGGTCGCGACTTGCTCTTGGGGTGCTTGGAATTGATAGGAGTGTGTGTTCTTCGGGGCGCGGCGGCTGGTTGAGCGGTCCGGGGATGGCCAGCGGATGGTGGATTCACCGAATTCCGACCGGTGAAGCTTGGCTTCTTGGCCGATCGGCGTTGTCATCTGAGTAACGGGCCACTTTCCAGGCCCCCGACGCACAACTGTGTGTTTGTTTAGTCTTCAGGAATCAAGCGTGGCGCGTCCGCAGCCCCATCCGAAACCAGTACAGATCCGCTTCGGCGAATTCGAGCTCGACGAGGAAAACGCCTCGTTGTCGCGCAGCGGAAAGGCCGTGGCGCTTGCGCCTACTCCCTTCACACTGCTGTGCGAACTTGCACGCCAACCGGGATCTCTGTTGACCAAAGATGCCTTGCTTGATGCGGTGTGGGGCCATCGGTTTGTCAGCGAATCGGCGCTGAAGACCGCCATCAGCGATCTCCGCACAGCGCTTGGTGACGAACCCAAGCGGCCACGCTTCATCGAGACTGTGTCGCGGCGCGGCTATCGCTTTATCGCCGTGCCGTCCCCTGTCCCCTCGATGCCGCCTGCATCAGCGACGGTGCCGACGGCCGGAACGCACTCGTTGCCGTCCTTCATCGGTCGCGCCGACGAGGTCTCAAGGTTGCAACGAGCGTGGGAGCGGGCGTACGGCGGCCAGCGCGCAGTGGTCTGGCTCGCCGGCGAACCCGGGATTGGCAAGACCACGTTGATCGAGCATTTCGTCGCCAGCCTTGGCGGAGTCGCCTGCGCACGCGGTCATTGCGTGGAGCACTACGGCACCGGCGAGCCGTACCTGCCGGTGCTGGAGGCGCTGGCTGATCTGTGCCGCAGCGACCCAACCCTGCCGGCGCTGCTGCGAGCCGTGGCGCCGACCTGGTTGCTGCAACTGCCATGGCTGAGCACCGCGGAGGAGCGAGACGCGTTGCGGCGCGAGCTTGCCGGCGTCGGTCCGGATCGCATGCTGCGGGAAATGGGCGAACTGCTTGACCGCTACACGGAGCAGCGGCCGCTGTTGCTGGTAACCGAAGACCTGCACTGGAGCGATCGGGCGACTGTCCAGCTCATCGACTACGTCGCGCGGCGACGTGGTCGCACGCGCCTCATGTGGCTGTCGAGCTTTCGTCTTGCCGAGGTGGTAGCGCTCGATCACCCGCTCAGCTCATTGCGCCACGAACTGCGCCTGCACCGGTTGTGCGAGGAAGTGGTGCTCGATCCGTTCTCGGAGATCGAGGTCGCCGACTATGTCGCGCTGCGTTCGGCGTCGCTGGCGCGCGAAGAAACCTTCGTGCGAGCCCTGCACGAGCGCACCGACGGTGTACCGCTGTTCGTCTCGTCGGTCATCAGTGAAGTGATGGACCGAACGGACGACGATGCCACCATCGAAGCGCGGTTGGCGGGTGTGGCGGTCCCCGAGAACCTCGCGGCCATCATCGATCACTACATCGCCAAGCTCGGGCAGGAGCAGCGTGCGCTGCTCTCGGCAGCAGCGGTATGCGGCGTCGACTTCCGGGTTGAGACAGTTTCGCTGGCCCTCGAGCGCGACCTCGCTTCGGTGGCCCACGCCTGTGAGGAGCAAGTGCGCGAGCAGGTGTGGCTCACGCGGTCGCGGGTCGCCGAAGGTGAAGATACGGCAGAGTTACCCTACTCGTTCCGGCATGCGCTCTTCCGCCAGGTGCTGTACGACCGCACGCCGCGCTCATTGCGCACCCACCTCCATCGCCAGGTTGGCGTTGCCCTCGAGCGCGAGAGCACGGCGGGCGTTCCAGTTGCTGCCTCGGAGCTGGCGATGCATTTCGACCGGGCTCGGCAGCCGATGATCGCGCTGCGCTACTACGCCGAGGCCGCGGAAGCTGCGCTGCTGCACTTCAGCCCGGCCTCGTGCATCGGTCTCACTGAGCGCGCGTTAGTCCTGCTGCAGCAGGCGCCAGAAGGGACAGAGCGCGATGCGCTTGAAATTACCTTGGCCACGCTGCAGGGCGTATCGGCTTTCCACACGCTCGGCGTCGGCAGCGAAGCCAGGAACGCGTTCGAACGCGCGTACACGCTGCTGGCGGATGCACCCGAGCATCCGATGCGCGGTCGCCTGCTGCACGGATTCGGCTATCTGCTGAGTCTGCGTGGCGACTATGCGCTGGCGCTGGCAGTGGCGGAACGTGCCGAAGCCCTCTCGTCCGAGGCGAACGATCCAGCGCTCATGCTGGCCGCGTGCATCGTGCATGGCGAGGTACACCATCTCCAGGGGCGCACGCAGGCAACACGCAGTTGGCTAGAGCGCGCCCTCGCGATCGCCGAGCCGCTGGACATCGGGACGAACGAGATCTTTGCGGCCGATCCTCAGGTCATGCTACACGGCATGCTGGCCATTGAGCTGGTGCGTTCCGGCCTGGTTGAGCAGGGGCGAGCCCACATGCAGCGGGCGCGGACCCGAGCGCAGGTGCTGCGCCAGCCTATGACCTGGCTGGTCGCCGCCTGGCAGGAGGTGTTGATCGAGGTGCGGATGGGCAACCACGTGCGCGTGGCAGCGCTGGCCGACGAGATGCAAGCGCTGGTCGATGAGTATTCGCTCGCGTTAGGTCGCACGGCCTGTCGTTGGTGGCGTGGCTGGGCGGACGCGCGCTGCGGCGCGCCGCGCGACGGTCACCGCCGCATCCGCGAGGCCTACGAAGAACACACCAGGCTCGGCATGCGCTCCGGTGCCAGCGAGGTGCTCGGCTATGCCGCCGAGGCGCTGCTGCTGGCGGGTGATGGCGACGCGGCGCAAGCCGAGCTGCAGGAAGCGCTCCGGGTGGGGGAGGAACTGGGCGAGCGCGTGTACCTGCCACAGCTGTTGTTGCTGGAGGCAGCAATCGCGCGGATGCAGGGCCGGCCTGACGCCGGCAGCGCCGCAGTGCGGCGGGCGGTTGAGGAGGCGCGCGGCCAGGAAGCACCTTGGCTGGAGCTGCTCGCGCTGGTCGAGCTGTGCGGGCAGCACGACGCCGCGGCCGAGGAACGCCAGGCCCTGGCGGCGCTGGTTGAGCAGTTGCCCGAAGCTGACGGAACTGAACTGGTGAAGCGCGCGCGCTCGCTGCTGCAGGCTGCAAAGCCGGGTTGAAGCGACAAGAGCGCGCTCTTCATTGCCTGGCGCACTGACATCGCACCCACCAGCGTTCCTCTGACCGCCGTCTCTCCGCAGTGGGCACGGTAGCGAGAGCCCGTCCCTGGGATGAGCTTGAAGTTCATGCGCCAGACCTTTTCTGCGGGGTGGTGAGGGCAGGTGCCGCTGCGACGTCGACGGGGCACGGTTTCAGCGGGGGAGGGCGCTGTCCAGACCGAAGTCTGACCTTTCGCTTACAACTCTGTCCGGGGGGCGGCCTACGCTGTCGTCGAACTTCCTTGATCCCCTGGTCTGTGATGATCCTGAACCCTGAATCCAAGTACCCGAGCCGACGTTCGTACGTAGTGAAGCTGCGTAGCGATGCTGCGCCGGGGGCCCTCGTGGGCCGTCTCGAAAACCTGGTCACCGGGCGTCAACGCGAGTTTTCGTCCGCCGAAGAGTTGCTGGCGTCGATTGCGTCCGACCTCGCGTCGGCGGCCAGCGAGCAAGCAGCGGACGCTGCCAGCGAGTGACGCCTCCAACATGAATGAGCGCTCGAAATGGCGACCGAACTGCGACGCTTCGCTGACAACTTTGCGCGCGCCGGGTCCTACGCTGATGCAACCTCGAATTTGTACGAGTCCAATCTGATGCCGCGACTTCCAACCCCCCATCCGTTGACCCGCCACGCCGGGCAGGCGCCCCTGCAACATGCCGAACGCTTGGTCGGCGTCGTCGCGGGTGCGGCGCTCGCCGTGTCTATCGCCTTGGTTTTGACCGGTTGTTCCACCGAGGTCGCCAAGCCGTCGGTGGACATGCCGGCCGAGTTCGCCGCGAGCACCGCCTCCGAGATGGAGCCCGAAGCTGCATGGTGGGAGGCTTTCAACGACCCGGTGTTGACGGATCTGGTGCGCCGCGCCATGCACGAGAACCGTGATGTCAAGATTGCCGCCGAGCGCGTGCGCGCCGCACGCGCCGGCGAGACGATCAGTCGCTCCGGGCTATTCCCGAGTGTCGGACTGTCCGCCTTTGGCTCTGACCGAAGTACCGGCTACGACACCGCCAAGAAGAAGGGCTTTCCAGACACCGAGACCGTCGGCGCGGGCCTGGACGTCTCGTGGGAGCTTGATCTGAGCGGTCGCCTGCGCGCTGGCGCGGCTGCAGCTGAAGCCGAGGCGCTGGCCGCGGAACACGGCGTGCGCGGTGTGCGCCTGTTGGTGATGAGCGATGTCGCCAGCAATTACTTCACGCTGGTCGGCGCGCTGCGCCAGGTCGAGACGTTGCGCGCGATCGCGGCGGCGCAGGATGAGACGCTACGGCTGGTTACGGCGCGCCACCGTGTAGGGCTTGCAACCTCCTTCGACATTGAGCGCGCACAGACCGATGCCGCATCGGCGCGCGCGCAGATCCCCCCGCTGGAGACGCTGGCGGCTGTGGCGCGGCATCGCATCGCGGTGCTGATCGGCGACCAGGCATTTAACGCCGCGAGCATCCAGCCCTCGCGTGGCGATGTACTGGTGCCCGAGGCCCGGGCGGGACAGCCCGCCGAGCTGCTGCAGCGCCGGCCTGATGTATTGGCGCTGATGGCGCAGCTCGATGCGGCCAATGCGCGCCGCAAGCAGGCCGCGGCCGAGTGGTTCCCACGGCTGTTCCTCGGTGCTTCCTTCGGGCGCCAGAGCCTGGCGCTGAACGGTCTGGACCTCGGCGCCGCCCGCTTCACTAACGTGGCCGGCCTGCTCACGATGCCGATCTTCAACGCCGGGCGTACGCGGGCGATCAACGAGGTCGCCGAGAGCGGTCAGCGTGAGGCGCTGCTGCGTGCTGAGGACGGCATTGTGCGCGCGCTCGAGGACGTGGAGAACGCCCTCGTCACCGTGGCGCAAGAGCGCCACCGCGCCAAGTCGTTGCAGGCGGCCACAGAGTCCGCGGAGGCTGCGCTGAGCCGCGCGCAGTCGCTCTACGACCGGGGGCAGATCGACCTGCTGCCACTTCTGGACGCGCAACGTGCGCGCCTGGCGGTGCGCCTGAGCGCTAACGACAGCACCACCCGTTTGCTACTCGACAGCGTGCAGCTCTACAAGTCGCTGGGTGGAGGCTGGCAGGTGTTCGAACAACCCGCCAACCCCACCGCAGCCACCGGTGCCGACCGTCCGCCACTTTCCTAAGAACCTGTCGTCTCCAAAGAGGAACCGCCTTGAAGAACTCCCTTACTGCGGCCGGCGCCCTGGCCGTAGCCGCCATGCTTTCCGCGTGTAGCCCGGACCAGCCGACAGTGCAGGCGCCACGACCGGTACGCACCGTTGAAATCAGCTATGACAATGTCCGTGAAACCAATCGCTACGTGGGCACCGTGCAGTCGCGACATGAAGTCGACCAGGCCTTCCGCGTGGGCGGCAAAGTAGCCCAGCGCAAGGTCGATGTAGGTCAGTTCGTACGCGAAGGCGACTTGCTGGCTGTACTGGATGACAGCGACTACCGCCTCGCCGAGGAAGCGTCGCGGCAGCAGTGGGCGGCTGCCGTCGAGCTGGCGCGCCAAGCCGAGTCGGACCGCCAGCGCCTGACCGCACTGAAGGCAGACGGCTCGGTCAGTGCGGCCGACGACGAGCGTGCACACACAAGTGCTCAGACCGCGCATGCGACCGCCGAGGCCGAGGCGCGAAAGCTCGAGCTCGCGCGCAACCGGTTCAAGTACACCGTGCTGCGCGCCTCGCGCAGCGGCGTCGTCACGTCTGTGCGCTTCGAGGTGGGGCAGGTCGTGGCGGAGGGCCAACCGGTTGTCTCGATCGCGAATCCGGGCGAGCCCGAGATCGTCGTCGATGTGCCCGAGGATCACCTTGCTGCCTTCAAGGAGGCACGTTTCAAGGCCTGGCTGGCCAGCGCACCGAACGAGACCTTTGATGTTGCGCTGCGCGAGCTGTCGCCGCAGGCGGCAGCGCAAACGCGCACCTTCCGTGCGCGATTGAAACCTGAGAGTGGGCGGTCGCTGCCGCTGGGTGCCACCGCCACCTTGGTTGCCGAGCGCGAGGTGGCGGGTATTCCGATAGCAGTGGTGCCGGCCACAGCGCTGACCCAAAGCCGCGGCCAGCCGGCGCTGTGGGTGGTCAAGCCCGAGGACTTGAAGCCAGTGGGCACTGTCAGTCTGGAACCTGTGGTGGTTTTGGGGTACCGCAATGACGAGGTGCTCGTCTCCGGGCCTCCCCCCCGAGCACTGGTCGTTACCGCCGGGGTGCAGAAAATGGCGCCCGGGCTGAAGGTTGCGTTACCCGACGTCGGGGGCGCGGAAACGAACACCATGCAGCAGGCCGCCCGATGAACAACTTCAACCTCACCGATTGGGCGTTGCGCCACCGCGCCGTCGTTCTGTTCATGCTCATCCTCGTCGCGGTGGCCGGCGCATTCAGCTTCACCAGGCTCGGTCAGCTCGAGGACCCGAGCTTCTCCGTGCCCTCGATGACCGCCATCGTCATCTGGCCCGGCGCCACCGCCCAGCAGTTGCAGGACCAGGTCCTGAACCGCATGGAAAAGAAGTTCGAGCAGATCGACAACTTCGAGAAGGTGGTCACCTACGCGCGGCAGGGCTATGCGGGCATGACGCTCACCGTGCGCGGTGGCACCTCCAAGGCCGACCAGCGCGAGGCCTGGTACCAGGCGCGCAAGAAGCTCAACGACCTGAGCCTCGAGCTGCCCGAAGGCGTGATCGGCCCGATCGTCAACGACGAGTACGGCGACGTGTACGGCCTGATGTACGCCATTAAGGGCGACGGCATTGACCAGGCTGACCTGTCCGACGCAGCCGAGGACATCAAGCGCCGCATGCTGAAGGTGCCGATGGTCAAGAAGATCGATGTCGTCGGCAAGCAGGCCGAGCGCGTCTATGTCGAGTTCTCGCACGAGCGGCTGGCCGCGCTGGGCATCACGCCGCTGACCATTGCCGAGAGCCTCAAGAGTCAGAACGCCATGCTTCCCGCGGGCCAGATCGACACTCGCGGCGACCGCCTCATGGTGCGCGTGAGCGGCCAGTTTGCCAGCGAAGATGCCATTCGCAACCTGCCCCTCTCCGCAGGCGGCCGGCTGATCAAACTCGGCGACATTGCGACCGTCACGCGTGGCGTCGAGGATCCACCGACCTACACGGTGCGCCACAACGGCCAGCCGGTGCTGATGCTTGGCATCACGATGACCAACGACGGCAACATCGTGGACCTCGGCAAGGCGATGGAGACGGCAGTGGCCAAAATCCAGTCGGAACTTCCATACGGTGTGGAGCTGGAGCTCGTGGCCGACCAGCCCACCACGGTAAAGGGCGCGATCCTGGACTTTGAGCGCGCGCTGGCCGAGGCGCTGATCATTGTGATCGCGGTGAGCCTGGCCAGCTTGGGCTGGCGCGCCGGCCTCGTGGTCGCGACTACGGTGCCCCTGGTACTGGGCGGCGTGGCGCTGGTGATGCTGGCGATGGGCTGGAACCTCGAACGCATCTCGCTCGGCTCGCTGATCATCGCATTGGGCCTGCTGGTGGATGACGCCATCATCGCGATCGAGATGATGGTGGCGAAGATGGAGACTGGCTGGGACCGCGTCAGGGCGGCGGCCTTCTCCTACTCGGCCACCGCCATGCCGCGCCTGACCGGCGCGCTGATCACCGTCGTGGGCTTCCTGCCTATCGGTCTCTCGCAGTCCACCACCGGCGAATACGCGGGCGGCATCTTCTGGATCGTCGGTGCCGCGGTGCTGTTCTCGTGGATCTGCTCCGGCATTTTCACGCCGTATCTCGCGGTCAAGATGCTGCCCAACGACCTGGGCAAGCACCAGCATGGTGGCGACCTTTACGACACGAAGTTCTACCGCAGCCTACGCGGCCTGATCGACGCCGCTATCGAACGCCGCTGGGTGGTCATCGGCGCGACATTTGGTGCGCTGGCGCTCGCTCTGGCCTGCATGAAGCTGGTGCCGCAGCAATTCTTCCCCAACAGTTCACGTCCTGAGTTGGTCATCGACCTGCGCGTCAAGGAAGGTGCCTCGTTCGCCGCGACGACCGAGCAGGTTAAGCGCATGGAAGAGATCCTGGCGAAGGACGAGGACGTGCGATTCTTCACCGCCTACACCGGCGCCGGAGCACCGCGCTTCTATCTCTCGCTCAACCCCGAGCTGCCGAATCCGGGCTATGCCCAGTTCGTCGTGATGACCAAGGACCTGGACGCACGCGAGCGAGTGCGCGCGCGGCTGATGACGGTGGCCGACCAACAGTTTCCGCAGGCGTGGTTACGCGTGACCCGGCTTGAGCTGGGGCCGCCCGTTGGCTACCCGGTACAGTTCCGCGTCGTCGGCGCCGACACCCAAGTGGTGCGCCAGATCGCCCGCGAGGTAGAGCACGTGGTCGCGTCCAGCCCGAAAGTGCGCGACGTCCAGCTCGACTGGAATGACCCGGTGCGAACGCTGAAGGTGCAGTTGGACCAGGACAAGGCGAACGCGCTGGGCCTCACACCGGCCGACGTGTCGCTGGTGACCCAGACCGTGATGAACGGCGCGACCCTGTCGCAGCTGCGCGAACGTGAGGACCTGATCGACATCGTGGCCCGTGCCGTACCGGAGCAGCGCCTGAACCTCGACACACTCAAGGATATCAACCTCTACACGCGCCAAGGCACCGTAGTGTCGTTGTCGCAAGTGGCACAGGTGAGCTACGAGCTGGAAGAGCCAGTGCTGTGGCGCCGCAACCGCGACATGGCGATCACCGTGCGCGCTGACGTGAAGGATGGCGAGCAGGGTGTGTCGGTGACGCAGGAGATCCAGCCGATGCTGAAGGACATCGAGGCGAAACTGCCCTCGGGTTACCGCATCGACGTGGGTGGCGCGGTGGAGGAAAGCGACAAGGCCAACAAGGCGCTGCTGGCGGTGGCCCCGCTGATGCTGGTCACCATCCTGCTGCTGCTGATGCTCCAACTGCAGGACTTCTCACGCATGTGGATGGTGGTGCTGACTGCGCCGCTGGGCCTGATCGGCGTGGTGCCCGCGCTACTGATGTTCCAGTCGCCGCTGGGCTTCGTCGCGATTCTGGGCATTATCGCCCTCGGCGGCATGATCATGCGCAATTCGGTGATCCTGATCGACCAGGTGCAGATCGAGATCGCCGAAGGCCGCGACCCGTGGAATGCGGTGCTGGATGCCGCCATTCACCGGGCCCGTCCGGTGATGCTGACGGCGCTGGCCACTGTGCTCGCAATGATCCCGCTGACGCGTAGCGTGTTCTGGGGGCCGATGGCAATTGCGATTATGGGCGGCCTTACCGTGGCGACGCTGCTGACGATCTTCTTCGTTCCGGCGCTGTACGCCGCATGGTTCAAGGTGCGCCGCGATACGGCCGCTGACGCCCGACAGGTGACGGCCGATGCTGCACTCGCTTCCTGAGTGACGAGTGCGGTGGCATTGCGCCCCGTCTTCACCGACGAAGGCTGATCATGCCTGATCGGCCTTCGTCGAATCGGGGCGGGTGCTTGGCTAACGTGATCGCGGCGGCCTCGGATACCTCCCTTGTCATTTGCAAGGAGTAGCAGATTGTCGACTTCTCGCCTCATAGCCACTCTCAGTGTCAGCACGACGCTTACCCTGGGGTTCGTCCCGGTCCAGCTCATGGCATTCTTGGAGTGCAAAGGTTGGAGCGGCTGGCCGTGCGCAGCGAGAAGATGGGCACCATCACCGAACTTACGAGCTGGTGCAGCATGCCAACTGCCGCAACCTGACTAGTGACATGTGCCTAACCTGCAATGAGGGTTTGTACCAGCGACGCGATTGGTAGGACTGCCATCTATAGGGGAGTCTCTGGACGTCTGCCTCGATGCACTATCGCCATGGCAATACCGGCCAGAAGTATGGCTAGGGTGTATGCGAAGAGGCCCAGGTTGATGCCGAATATCATCTTCTCCGAGCCGTCCGTGAGGACCATCGAACCACCGTATGTGGTACGCAGCCAGTAGCTCATCAGGAAGCCGCCAGTGACGAACACGGTCAAGAGGCTGGCAAGACGAAGGTCGCCCTTGAACCACACCAGCCAGAAGCTGAAAGCGCCTAGCGCTGTATTGGTAAATAGCTGCCACACCTCATGGAGCCGGGCGTGGGGCTCCCAGGCCGGATTGAAGACATGGGTTTCATTGATCTCCAGCATGGGCACAACGACGGCGTAGAAGATGATCCCCACGGTCACGAGTAGTTTGGGTATCACGTGGAACCTCCTTGTCTTTACAGGGCTAGTCAGCCCGCGCTGCAGGGCGGGCACGCGGTAATCCGCTTCCCGATCCGGGGTTTCGATGGCGGTCATTTGGGGGCCTCCTGGGAGGTCGTTGTGTTGGGCTTCGGTGTGCTCAGCGCCAACCTACAAGGCCCTGTAAGTTGGGTTGAGCGCAGGAAGCCCAACGGATCAGTCCAACTGCGCTTCCAGTCCTACCGGCTGCCCGCCGAACTCATCCATGGCATCCAGCATGGCGCCGTGGAAGTAATCGAGAGATGCCCGGTCGCAGAGAATGTGGAAGCGCGGTAGTTCGCCCGTTGCGGCGTTGATCACGATGACGTTGATCCGTGCCGCTGAAGTCTGCGCTACGGCACCCACGGGAAAGGCCTCGGACCGCAGGTCGACCCCGCAGACCTTGGCCATCACCTCCGCCACATGGCGTCCAGAGAGCTGCAGCCACGCATGGCTGTCCTGGCGGGGCAGCAGGTAATTGCCCAGCTCGCCCAGCTGCCAGCCGGCTTCCTCGGCGGCGATGCGTTCGCCCCGGTCCGCCAGGCTTCCGAGCAGCAGGTACTCGGTCTGCGACAGGCGTGCCACCAGTGAGCCGTCCGCCTGGGCCAACGCCCGGTTGGGCGGCTCCGGCAGCTGGTAGCCGCGCCCAGTGAGCCAGGCGGCGCTGTCCGCTCCGCGAAAGCCCACCCGTGGCAGGTTGGTGAGGTCGATGAGCGCGCAGCGCTCGATGGGGTTGAGGCTGGTCATGGCTCAGAGCTCCTGGCGCAGGTTGTCGGGGTCGTAGAAGGGCAGTCGCACCACGGTGGCCTGGACCAGTTGGCCGCCTTCGACGCGGATCGGGATCCGCGAGCCTGGTTCGGCCTGGTCGGCACTGGCGTAGGCCAGGCCGATGATATGGCCGAGGGTGGCGGAGAACTCGCAGGAGGTGACGTTGCCGCTGATGTCCGACCCCTTGAGTACCAGGTGGCCCTCCAGCGGCTGCGGGCTGCCCTTCGGCAGGCTGAAGCCCACCAGCTTGCGCTTCAGCGGTTGCGCTTCAAGGATCTCGATGGAGCGCTTGCCGACGAAGAAGGCCTTCTTGCGGCCGATGGCCCATTCCATGTCGATCTCGCCCGGATGGGTCATGCCGTCGGTGTCCTGACTGATGATCACGTGGCCCTTTTCCAGGCGCAGGAGGCGCTGGGTCTCGACGCCGAAGGGACGAATGCCGAACTCGGTGCCGGCGGCCATCAGCGCGTCCCACAGCTTGCCGCCGTGACGGGCGGGGACGTGGATTTCGTATCCCAGTTCACCGACGAAGCCGACTCGCATCAGCCGCGCCGGAATACCGGCCACGGTGCCGGTGCGCACGGCGAGGTAGGGGAAGCCTTCGGCGGACAGGTCGACGTCCTCGCAGAGCTTCTCCAGCACCTGGCGCGACAGCGGCCCGGCCAGGTTCACCGCAGCCAGGGCAGCGGTGACGTTGGCGATGTCCACATTGAGGCGCCACTGGGCGTTCCACTTGAGCATCTGCTGGTAGATGCGGTCCACGCCGCTGGTGGTGGCGGTGAC
>NZ_SSON01000080.1 GCF_029871245.1 Pseudomonas sp. BN102
GCCGCGCCGCTCATCGTCCCCTGCTGCTGGGGTGTCATCGAGGTGCAGCCGATCACGCCCGCTGCAGTGAGGACTGCGGCAAACAATAGGGACCGCTTCATGTTCACCTCCGCTACTTGTTCTGCTGCAGACCGGGCACGACCATCTCGAACCAGATGGTCTCGATGACGGGCCGTTTCACGCGGTCGGGATTGGCCGCGTACCACTGGTTGAGCCCTTCACGCACGGTGTCGAGCGTGTGGCCCTTCAAGCCCCTGCCGAAACGCGGAATCAGGCTCTGCTCATCGGACAGCGGTTTCGACCCATGGTAGGCCGCCTCCACCTGGTAGGCGTTGGCGATGCCGACGAGATAGGCCTTCTTGAGCTGCTCCGACGACTGCATCCATTGCTCGCCGGTGATCATGGGCACCTCGTCGGCGCGGGCAATGCCCGATGCCGTCGCCAGGGTCACGCATGCCGCCAATACCAGCGTGCCCATTCGCAATGTTCTCATCGTCTTCCCTCCTCGCTAGGCTGAACCTCAACGCCGTGGCGCGGCCTGCACCGGCGGCCCTGGGTCGCTTCGCCGGATCGCGCTTCGAACCAGTCGAACATACCGGAGCATCACCGGGCTCTCGCCGGCCCCGCATGTCAATGCCCGCACCCACAATTTCTCTTGCTGCACGCGAACTACACAGCAGTCCTACTCAGGCTGAGCCGTGACCTGTTCCGTGGCTCGCTGCTTCGCCTCCTGTGCTTCCAGGATCAACCGATAGGCGATGTAGTACTTGTAGATATTGCTGACGTAAGTCACCGTCTCCGCGCCGATTCGCTCGGCTGCGACATACTCGACGTTATGGAACCAGATGTTGGGATCCAGCCTGCGCTTGGCGGCTTCCTCGCGCAGCCGCGCAACTCTGGCCGGTCCGGCGTTGTACGACGCGAAGGTAAACAGGACCTTATCCAGTTCGGTCATCGGTTCGTCACCGTAGTACCTGTCGATCATCACCCGCATGTACTTGACCCCAGCCTCGATATTCGACTGGGTTCGCCTGATATCGCCAACCTTTAGCTCCTTGCCTGTAGCCGGCATGACCTGCATCACGCCGATGGCTCCCACGGGGCTTCGAACGGACTGGTCAAGCCGCGACTCCTGGTACCCCTGAGCCGCCATCAGCAGCCAGTCCACACTGTACTTGTCACCGTATTGCTTGAAGAATTGAGTCAAATCGAGGAACTTCTTCCGCTCCGCCTGGGATGCAGCGTTCTTGATATATTTCGCGCTCTTCAGATAGCGCGTCAGAATCATATTTCCCGTTGCAGTTCCTTTGCGGTGACGAGTGACGAAGTCATCAACAGCCGTTTTGAGTTGCGGGCTCCCCTTCCGTATCGCCCAGGCAATCTCTCCCCCCGTGCGTATGGCAACCCCTTCATGGACCGTAACCGCGGGAAAGACCTGCTTCCAGAGGTCCGCCTTGTGCTTGTCCATGACGATGAGCGGAACCAGTCCCGCGTTTAGCATCTCGACCAGGTCCTCGTCCTCCAACTCCTCCGGGGCCAACTTGATATTCACCGGGGGCCGATTCTCTGCGGCATAGCGCTTGTTCAGCGCAACCAGACTCTCGTAGTAACTGGAGGACTTGCGAACAAAGACCTCCTTGCCGGCCAGATCGTCGAGGCCGGCTACCTGGGGTGAGGCCGGGCCGGACAGAATCACTTCGCTGACATCGGTGTAAGCGGGCGCGGAGAAGTCCACTAACTCCCGTCTTCCGGGAGTAATGGTGAGGTTGGAAGCGGCTATGTCGCCCCTACCGGCAATTAGTGCGGGGAGTAGCTCATCCCTACTAACCGGGACGAAGACCACTTGAACCTTCAGATGTTTTTTGGCCCCCGACTTTGCAGAGGCCATCTTCTTGTTCAGTTCCTGCTCGAATAGACGGAACCACTCGTAGGTTGCGCCGCGCTGGGCACCCTTGTTCACGAAGTAAAAGGTTTTGCTATAGATCGTGAGGACCCGAATAATCCTCCGTTCTTTCATCGCCTCAAGATCCCCCGTCCACGGCTTCTGGATCTCTGCCAGATCGACGGTGAGCGTCTCCGCTTGCGGCGATTCTGAGCGTTTGATCGCATCGGCAGCAGGGACGGGGCCGCTATACAAAGCCCCGAGAAGTGCCGCCAGACCAATAATGATCAGCCACAAGTGCGTCGTGCGATACGCCAGGGGGTGAAGTTGCAGCGACAGGTTCAGCATGATCGCGCTCCGACTGTATCGTGAACGGCCCCACTACTGCGGTGAACAGCCTGTCGCGCTGAGCCTTGGCGGTGGTTGAGGCATGGGGCTCGCGGCAGAAATAGCGCCCCGCGACAGCAGGATCGTTACAAACCAGTCACTGCGGCTGAATGCGTGCTCACCCAACCCGTCCCAACAGACAAGTTTAGGCGCCGGAGTAAAAACCGCGATGCAGGTGACACATGCTAGTACCGTCGCGACAACCGGCACGCACCGCCGAAGCGCTCCTGATCCTGGTAAAGGCGCGTATAGCTGACCCTGCTTGTGTGGCTCCAATCGCCGACACAACTGCGCAACGCAGTTATCGCCAGTAAATTCTGAGAACGCTATTTCCAGCGCTTGGAGAGTGTCTAGGGAAGCGGCGGCGATTCAGTCTGCTTTTGGCCGGTTTCTGCCAGTTCCCACCGACAGCTTCGGGTCCAGGCTGTGTGAAAAGAGCAAAACTCGGGGTTCTGCATCGCTTCTGGTCTATGGCAAGGGCTGAGATGGGATATGGGCCGACATAGCGTTCTGCTTGCGGTAGTGGGTCTCTGAGGTCTCCGATGGCATAGGGAGACGGCAAGGAACGTGGAAAAGGCCTCCTCAGGACTGCAAGGCCGCCACCGCTTCGCGGATGCCCAAGATGCTCATCAACCGTTTGAGGTTGTAAGCGAGCACATGCAGGCTCATCTCCGTGCTCACTCGGGGTAGCGTTTTGGTCAGGAAGTGCGTCGAGCCCATCCAGTGCTTGAGCGTGCCAAACGGGTGCTCGACGGTCTGGCGGCGGATGCCCATCATCTCTGGCTGATGATCGAGGCGACGCTGCATGGCATCGATGACGTCTTCGTGCTCCCAGCGTCGAACTCGCCTGAATGGCTCATTGGTGCACTGCGATCGGAGTGCACATTGCTTGCAGTTCGAGCTCCAGTACGCATGTGTCGTCAAGCCGGCCTCAAGATTCGTGTAGCGATAAATCAGGCTTTGCCCCGCAGGACAGCGGTACTCATTCTTCTCCGGCACATACACAAAATCCTGCTTGCCGAAGCGCCCGTCCGCCTTGCTATTGGATGTCAGCGGCTTGGGGACATAGGTGGTAATGCCAGATTGGTCGCAGGCGAGGATTTCTTCGCCCTTGAAATAACCACGGTCGGCGACGACGGTCAGGCCTTCAACCCCGATGGCGCTGCGCGCCTGCTCGGCCATCATCGCCAGTGCCGAGCGATCATGGCCGACATTGGTGACCTCGTGGGCGACGATGAGGTGATGTTGGTTATCGACGGCCGTCTGCACGTTGTAGCCGACCACGCCGGTGCCTCAGCCACTGGTGGCCATGGAGCGCGCATCCGGATCGGTCAGGGAGATCTGCCCGTCCGGTGCTTCACGCAACTGCTGCTCCATTTCCTTGAGTGCCTGCATCTGCTGCTTGAGCTTTTCGAGCTTGTCCTGCAGGCGGCTGGCCTTGGCTTCGGCGACATCAGATTGCGTCCGGTCGGCGGTATCCATCGCCGCCAGATAGCGCTCGATGCTTTTCTCGATCTGCTCCATGCGGGCGCGGAGCTTGCCCGGAGTGAAGTTGCGATCACGGTTGTTGACGGCTTTGAACTTGCTGCCGTCGATGGCCACGAGCGACTGTGAGAACAGCTCCAGTTGGCGGCACAGCACGACGAACTGGCGACAGACATTGCGGATGGCCTTGCCGTTGTCACGGCGGAAATCGGCGATGGTTTTGAAGTCCGGCGCCAGCCGTCCAGTCAGCCACATCAGTTCAAGGTTGCGCTGGCATTCGCGCTCCAGGCGGCGGCTGGATTGGATGCGATTGAGGTAACCGTAGATGTAGATCTTCAGCAGCACGGCGGGGTGATAGGACGGTCGCCCGGTTACAGCCGGTGCCACACCATCGAATTCCAAGGTTGCCAGGTCAAGTTGCTCGACGAAGGTTTCCACTACACGGATCGGATTGTCTTCGGCAACGAAGTCATCCAGGCATTCAGGCAGCAAGCTGACCTGTGTGCGGCTCGCTTCCTCGATGAATCGCTTCATACGCCGCCCCCGCTGACGTTGCTTCAGCAACTCTAGGCGAGACCGGCGTTTTCACACAGCCTGGGTCGGATAGCGACGGTCTTGCCTCGACCGTCGCAGTGAATGGCTACCCGTCAACGGGCGGTGGACAAAGCCCCGGTCACTAACCCGGGGCTGCCGGTTTTCTCGGCCGTTTCGCCGGCTTGGCTGACTTTGCGGGCTTGACGCTGGTGCGCCGGGTACGCGCCGGCGGGGTGAGTTGCTGCGCCAGGGTCATCGCCCGCGCCGACTCGGCGGCGGCGAGTTGCCGCCTGAATTCAGCTTCTACTCCACTGTGGTGGATGGTGCTGAGCTCCTGAAAAAGGGCAAGCAGACGAAGAACGAAAAGCCCTTGGTAAATCAACCGCCCGGCCCGAATCGTCAAAGCAATACGCCGGCTCCAGCAACCTCCTATTGCCATTACAACTCTGCACAACTCCAGGAGCGTGCCTGGGCCTATGTCCAAGCCGCTTTCGACAGGGAGGACTTCCCTTTGGAGGATCTCCAAGCCCATCGGGGTGTTGGAGCAGATGGCGCGGTTAACTGGTCGACATTTGTCGAGATGAAATCCTTCGCTCGCGAAGCACCATCAGAGATAACGCTCACCGAGGCCGAGTTTCGTCGAGCGCGAGAATGCAAAGCGAAGTTCTATCTCGTCATAGTCTCAGGGCTGGAGGAGGGCTTCGAGACTGAGATGAGGATCTACGTGAACCCGTTGGGCACCCCATCCTGGTCACCCAAAGGCTCGGTTTCCGTCAGCGGACTCACAAAAGGTGCTGCGTTGGTTCTGACGACGCAACGGCCGGAGGCGGACGGAGAGGAAAAATCATAGGCGTGGGGATGAACTTGCCTCCTCAACAATAAGCATGGCGTCAACCTCGCCAAGATCCCGTAAAAGGCCCCTGTCAGCTTGAGTCCCCATGCCGTCTTAATCAGAGCACGGCGGCATGGGGCGATTGGGATCTACTGATAGCCGCGCCAGTGCGCCTCGACCTGCCATAGCGGCTTACCGTCCATTGCCAGCCTAATGCCGCGAATGACCGCTTGGTACTGTTCAGCGTCGAGCTTCGACCATCTCAGTTTGCGCGCCGTGGCCCAGGTGGTTCGTAGGCCTCCGACGTTACGGGTATAAAGCTCATCAAGCAGAAGGCTATCAATGGGCGGATGGAGCATCCTGACGTTTTCGTGATCTTCATAGCCACCGCACACAAAGGCGCCCTTCAGGTACACATTGATTAGCTTAGCGGCGACGCCGTGTCCGAAGCCGCATAGGCCATGCTCAGTGGCTGATTTGATGGCATTCGCGCACCACTGACGGTGTACAGCATCGATATCCCTTTCATTTGGGAGCAATTCGGGATCGGCCAACAGAGCCGGAAGCCCAATGGTCTCGATGATGCGCTTGCCCGTGCAGACATCAAAACGACAAGTTTTCGTGCTTGCCGCACGGCTTGCCGCCCATGCTGAATACCGGTGCTTATGCTCTACGATGCCGTAGCTTTGAGGCGTGTTTCCGTCGTTCATTCCTTATATCCCTATCACCCATGAATTGGCTCGACATGATTCTAATGTCCCTGCCAACGCGCAAAAACGGGGAACTCCGGGTGCAATTCACACACTTCCCCGAACTGACGTTTAACTGCGCGCTGGAAACCGCCAACTTTCATGTGGCCACTGGAGTCGTTTCCGCAGTACGGGAATCCACTGCCGGCACCAGAATTCTCCAGACACCATGCCACTGCTCATCCCGCCACGAGCGAGATGAGGTACCCAGGTCTCAGCCTCAGGCGACAAGCGTGCCCCGGCGAGGGTTTCATGAGCTGCATGAACGATGTCCGATAGGGCCTCGGGTGTCTCGGGCAAGCCTACGTGACAGAGTGAACGGCGCATCTCCAGCCAGAGAAAGAGATCTCCCCTGAGTCCCCATTGAGATGGAGCGGGATCAAATAGGTCAGCCACGACTGCCCAAGACTTACCGAAAGGCGCTGATCCGAAGCGCTGCTGGGCTATCTGAAGTGCAGGGATGAAACGCTCTTTCCAGAAGCAGGCATTAGTCGTGAACTCGAAGCTGGCGATATCAAAGCGGAGCTCCTGTTGCGAGGATAACGGCAGCCCCGTCAATGCACGAATTGCATTCCCAATCCGCTCAGGCAACGTTTCGGCATCTGGTGGTGCAATTTCTAGACTGAACAGCTCAATGAGCCGATCACATACGATCTGGTTGCCGTCATAGCTGGTAAACAGCGAAGGTTGCTCTGCGACCACCATGCGCATCAGCTGGGACAGTGAGCGGTGAACCGGGGTGAGGATGAAAGCAAGAGCTTCATGGTCAGGATGCTTGTCGATAGCAATGTCTTGTGCGGTTTGCTGCTTCAGCGTCCTCAGATGAGGGTCAGCTCCCAGTGCCAGCAGTTCACCTACCACCGGCAGGCTGGCGCCATGCCAAGCGGCCTGATGCAGCGGTGCGTATCCCTTCCCTTCGCTGACTTCATTGACCAGTTCAGGACGATTCCTGAGGACGTCCAGCAACGCATCCCACTGGCCATGAAATGCCATTTCCGTGACTTTACTCATCTCACTACCCCGATCCAAAGGCGGTGAAAGAATACCCTACGCAGCACGGTCTAGAGCTCAATAGTTTGCCGACGCTTCCGTCACCTATCAGCGAGCGGCTGCCGGGCGCAACAGCATCTCTACAAACTGACCCTGCCCCACGGCCGGGCCACGTCACGCTACCTCTTTCCGTTTCTCATGCATTGACAACTTGTCAATCCGAGACCACGCTAAGCACGCATTTAGAGCAGGCCACGGGTGTCCGCGCTCGTCTAAATGGCGGTTGCTAGGAAAATCTCCACGTAGATGATTTTCGCAATGAAAATCTCGTCGTAGCTGACGTTTTTCGCCTTAAAAAATCTCACGCTAGATGCGTAACTCATTGATTCTCTTGTGATGCAAAATCTCAAGATAGGTGACGTACGACACTCCGCCATGGCGTACCGCGTTTTGACCGTAAGTCGGCCGAAACGCGGCCTCACCTTGGATAATTCGTGATTTCCACGTCGGTCGCAGCATCAATGGGTTTTTCTCCTTAGAACAAACAACTCAAGGCAGTACAACCGTCAATCTAAAACCTCCCCCCCTCCGGGGTGGGCCATCTGAAACTGCATTCTGTTGAACTCTGAATCGTTGATATTGCCCTTCGGAGTTTTTCATGAGCCTTAACAGAATCGGTGTGATTGGTGCCGGCACCATGGGCAGCGGCATTGCCCAGGTCTGTGCCTCTGCTGGCCTGAGCGTCATCCTGATCGATGTCACCGAACCGGCCCTGGCCCGAGGCGTGGCCGCCGTGAACGAGGGCCTGCAACGCCAGGTTCGCAAAGCGAGGATCTGCGAGAGCGAGCGCGAAGCGACACTGGCACGGGTGCAGGCCACCACTGGCTACAGCAACCTGGCCGACGCCGATCTGGTGATCGAAGCCGCCACCGAAAACCTTGAACTCAAGCTGCGCATCCTGCGCCAGATCGAAGCAGTGGTGCCGACGGATGCGGTGATCGCCACCAACACCTCCTCCATTTCCATCACCCAGCTGGCCGCCGTGCTTGACCGCCCCGAGCGCTTCATCGGCGTGCACTTCTTCAATCCCGTACCGGCCATGCAACTGCTGGAGCTGATTCGCGGCTTGCAGACCTCCAGGCAGACCCACGCCGCAGTGGAGTCCTTCGCCAAGGCGGTCGGCAAGACACCCATCAACGCCGACAACGCTCCGGGATTCGTCGTCAACCGCATCCTGATCCCGATGATCAACGAAGCCGTCTTCGTGCTCCAGGAGGGCCTGGCCAGCGCCCGCGACATCGACACCGGCATGCAGTTGGGCTGCAACCACCCCATCGGACCGCTGGCCCTGGCCGACATGATTGGCCTCGACACCCTGCTCGCCATCATGCAGGTCCTGCACGACGGCTTCGGCGATCCCAAGTACCGCCCTGCCCGCCTGCTCAAGGACCTGGTCGCCGCCGGCCACCTCGGTCGCAAGAGCGGCCGCGGCTTCCACAGCTACTGACACGCCCTCGAGGTTTCAGCCATGAGTGAATACAGCGCGCCCTTGCGCGACATGCAGTTCGTCCTGAACGAGCTGGGATACCTGGAACAAGTGAGTGAACTGCCCGGCTGCGAAGAGCTGGGTGCCGATCTCGTCGATGCCATCCTCGGTGAGGCCGGCAAGTTCGCCCAGGGCGTGCTCTCGCCCCTGAACGTCATCGGCGACCGTGAGGGTGCGCGCTGGCACGAAGGCGAAGTGACCACCGCAAAAGGCTGGCACGAGGCCTATGGGCAATTCGTCGAAGGCGGCTGGAACGCCCTCTCCTGCCACCCGGAGTTTGGCGGCCAGGGCTTGCCGCGACTGATTTCGGCGTTGGTGGAAGAGATGTGGAACGGCGCCAACGTCTCCTTCGGCCTGTGCCCCATGCTCACCCGGGGCGCCATCGAGGCTATCGAGCTCTGCGGGTCTTCCTATCTGAAGGAAACCTACCTGCCGAAAATGATCAGCGGCGAATGGACCGGCACCATGAACCTGACCGAACCCCAGGCCGGTTCGGACCTCGCCGCAGTGCGCAGCCGCGCCGAGCCACAGGGCGACGGCACGTACCGCTTGTTCGGCCAGAAGATCTTCATCACCTATGGCGAGCACGACCTGACCGACAACATCGTGCACCTGGTGCTGGCCCGCGTTCCGGGCGCACCGGAGGGTGTGAAAGGCATTTCGCTGTTCGTGGTCCCGAAGTTCCTGGTGAACCCCGATGGCAGCCTGGGTGCGCGCAACGACGTGCGCTGCGCCTCCATCGAACACAAGCTGGGCATCCACGGCAGCCCCACCGCCGTACTGGCCTTCGGTGACAACGAAGGCGCGCTGGGCTGGCTGGTGGGCGAAGAGAATCGCGGGCTGGAATACATGTTCATCATGATGAACGCCGCGCGCTTCTCCGTCGGTATCGAAGGTATCGGCCTGTCCGAGCGTGCCTACCAGCGTGCACTCGCCTACGCCCGTGAGCGCGTTCAAGGCACCGAGGCCGGCGCGAAGAGTCGCGACAAGGTGGCGATCATTCGCCATCCGGACGTACGCCGCATGCTGCTGTCGATGAAAGCCCGCACCGAAGCAATGCGCGCCATCGCCTGCGAAGTCGCCGCCGCAATGGACTGCGCCGAACGTCACCCTGATCCTGCACGCCGAGAGGAATGGCAAGCCTTCGTCGACTTGATGATCCCAGTGGTCAAGGGCTGCGGTACCGAGAACGCGGTGGATATCGCCTCCCTGGGCGTGCAGATCCATGGCGGCATGGGCTTCATCGAGGAAACCGGCGCCGCCCGGCATCTGCGGGACGCACGCATCACCACCATCTACGAAGGCACCACCGGTATCCAGGCGTCCGACCTCGTCGGCCGCAAGATCGCCCGCGATGGCGGCAAGGCCATCGGGCTGGTGACCAAGCGGATGCGCTACGTCATGGAGCGTCTTGTCTGGGCAGATGACCCGCAGCTGCAGGACATCGCCAGTGCCCTGGCTGCCGCCGTGGTCGCGCTGAACGCGGCAGTGGAATTCATCGTGGCGAACTTCAATGGGCAGACCCCACGGGTCCTGGCCGGCGCGGTGCCGTTCCTGGATCTGTTCGGCACCGTGGCCGGTGGTTGGCAGATGGCGCGCTCCGCGCTTGCCGCCCATGAGCAACTCAAGGCGGGAACCGCCGAACAGGACTTCTATCGCAGCAAGCTGCAGACGGCCCGTTTCTACGCCGAACACCTGCTGCCGCGTGCCGAGGGGCTTTCACGCATCGTTATCCAGGGCGGCGATGCAGTCCTGGAAATGGATGAAACCTTGTTCTGAGATTCCGCCGCCCGCCCCCAGGTGGGCGGCTGCAAGGGGCCGGCGAGTGTCGACCGCCGGTACGGAGCTTTGGCCGTCCTCGTGACGGCCTTTTTTATTTGTAGGAGTGGGTTTGCCCGCGAACGATCCGAGCTCGCTCCTACACGAAGCCAGGCAGAACACAGCTCCTGTAGGTTGTGGCTGAGCTCCGCGCAGCCCAACGCGCCGGTCACTTCCCCATGGACGTGGCCTCCCAGGTTTAAACAAAAACGGGCTTCTTCCGATCAGGAAGAAGCCCGTGTTGTCCCAGAACCGTGATCTGGACGATCAGCTCTCAGTTGGCCAGCGTGGCCTCGGGGAAACGCCAGCTGCCGTCGAGGATTTCCGCATGCGGCTTGTACAGTCGCACCATGTAGTTCCAGCCAGGCGTGATCGGCAGGCAGTTGGCGACCACGCCGTCGCAGCCACCGAACTGCACAACGATGCTGCCATCGCTGCCACGCTTAGCCGTCAGGTCGTTGAGGGTATAGGCGTCCTGCGGGTTGCGCTCGAAGTTACCGGCAGCGTTGTACACACTGATGGACCAGAAAGCATCGAACGGAACGTCCCGGACCACCATCCGGTATACGGTCGCCCCATCATTGCGTGCCGGTGTCACGTTCTCGTAGAAGGCGTCCTGCTCAGGATTGCCACCCCGGGCCGACGCGCTGCCGATCAGATGACGGACCGGGTCGACCTTGTCGGACGTGCCGAACATACCCCGTGAATCCGGGATGGTCGCCGCCAGCGTCTGCAGCGCACCCCGCACCTTCTTCAGACTGGACTGGTTCCACGACGGTATCTCGAAGCGCCCCGGACCGTTCCGTTGTTCAACCTGGATGCGGTCCTGCGGTTCACGGCCTTGCTGCAAGTCGCTGGCCGAAGTCGGGTCGAGCCGCGTCCGTACACCCAGCAGCACATAGCGCGTGCCGACCGACTCGCGGGTAAAGCTGTGGCGGCCGGGCGCGAAGATCAGCCCCTGGGTGTACTGGTTTTCGTCGATGGCGATCATTGAGAAGTAGCGTTGCCCAGCATCCGGCAGCGTGACCGTGACCGGCCCCGCATCCAGATCGAACACCGCCGAGGAATACAGGGTGTCTCGGTTGGGGCGGACGACCACCTGGCTTTCGACGGGCAGGTAGTACGACTGCCGACGTAACCGAAATTATGGGTATAGGCATCGACGAACTGCGCCGAGTAATAGCGTCCCTTCTCCACCGCAGGCATCGTCAGTACCAGCGGTTCGCGGCGCAGGTCCGCGCCAAGTTGGGAGTACGGCGTGTCGGCGTTTGGCGTCGGATAGGCCTTGTCGTCCGGCGTGTAGATGCGCGCGGTGTTGTGCAGCGTGTTCCAGGGCGCCTTGAACTCGGGATGCTCGCGGTCCTGGAAGTAGGTGTACTGCACGCGGTAGTTGTCCACCAGGGGGAAACCGTAGACGTAGGCTTCCTTGGCGATAGCGCGCGCTTCGGCCGGCGTCAGGGCGTCTGCGCTGGATGCATTGATATGGGTGAGGAACCCGAGGAGAGCGACCACGAGGGTCCGCCTGACTGTGTTCTGGTTCACGAGGAACTCCTTGTAGCGAAGCGGCAAGGCGACAGCGCCCTGCCCTATCAGCCCTTGGATCGGCTATCGGTGGGTCGCCATTCACGAACGCGGAGTGCGGCATCGCCTTCCGGGCGGTAGGCGTGGCATGTACCGATGGCCCAGTGGGTGGGCATCTCGAAGTCGGGGTCGCGGGCGGCGCGCTCGCGCAGGCGCTTCTGTACCACAGGCGCCAGGGTCTGGATCGCGGTCGTAGCCATGGGACCGAGCAGTTCGGTGAGGTGCGTGCAGCCCTTCATGCCGCCGACCCGTTCGGCCACGCGCTTCTTGAACCCCGGGCCGATACTGATCCCCACCAACGCGGCATAGGCCTGGTTGATCTGGCCGCACACGGGAGTGGGTGCCTGTTCGGAAACGGCTTCGATCCGCTGGATCACCAGCTTGCGGTCGACGGTCATGCGGATAAGCATCTGGTGCAGCACGCCGTTGGCGGGAATGACTCCATAGGGGAACTCGGTGTCGACCCCCTTGGTATCCAGCAACCGTCCCTCGATCTCGAACAGCCCGTCGTCACGTTCGTAACCGGTGCAGGTCACCTGGCGAGTGTGCAGCAGACGACGGCTGACAGTGTTTTCTTCCATACAGCGCCCCTTGAAAGAAGGGGCGCTCACGCGCCCCGTCAGTCGCATCAGACGTTGCCGATGCCGCCACCGCAGACCAGCACCTGGCCGGAGACGTAGTCGGACTCGGGGATGCAGAACAGGTAGACCGCGCCTGCCGCCTCCTCGGTGTTGCCCGGTCGGCCCAGCGGGATCATGGTCTTCGACTGCTCGACGATGGCCGGGCTGATGCCCACCTTGATCTCACGACCTTCGATGTTGATGTAGCTCGGGTCGCCTTCCACCGGCTGGGTCTGGCGGGTCTCGATATGGCCGAAGGCCACGGCGTTGACGTTGACCTTCATGCGGCCCCACTCCTTGGCCAGGCACTTGGTCATGCCCAGCACGCCGGCCTTGGCCGTGGAGTAGTTGACCTGGCCCGGGTTGCCGCCTGCAGAAGTCGAGGCGATGTTGACCACCTTGCGATTGACCACGCGGCCCTCGGCGGCCTCTTTCTTGGCCATGGCACTGATGATCGGCTGGGCGGCGCGCAGGATGCGGAACGGCGCGGTGATGTGGCAGTCGATGATGGCGTACCACTGCTCGTCGCTCATCTTCTGGATCACGTTGTCCCAGGTGTAGCCAGCGTTGTTGACGATGATGTCGATGCCGCCGTAGCTGTCCACCGCAGTCTTGACGAAGCGGTCGGCGAAATCGACAGCAGTGACGCTGCCGACACAGGCGACGGCTTCGCCGCCGGCGGCGCGAATCTCCGCAACCACTTCCTCGGCCGGGCCGGCGTCCAGGTCATTGACCACCACGCGGGCGCCGTCGGCAGCCAGTTTCAGGGCGACGCTGCGGCCGATGCCACGGCCGGAGCCGGTGACCAGGGCGACTTTGCCTTCGAGCTTTTTCATGGGTTGTTCCTTGTTTTATGGGGTTCAGGCGAGTGCCACGACGGCTTCGCCGATCAGTTTTTCTTCGCCGTACTGGTTGCCGCAGCGGATCGCCAGGCGCACGCGCGGCTCGCCATCGGCTTCGAACTTCTCGATGACCTTGCCGCTGCAGGTAGGGACATGGCCAAGCTGGGTGATGCCGGTGAAGCGCACCGACAGGCTGCGGACCTGCGCCTGTGGCACCCAGCCGGTGAGCAGGCGGCCGAGGTAGGCCACCGAGAGCATGCCGTGGGCGAACACATCGGGCTGGCGCGCCTTGCGGGCGAAGTCGAGATCGATATGCACCTGGTTGTGGTCACCGGAGGCGCCGGCGTACAAGGCCAGCGTGGTGCGGTTGACCGCAGGCAGCGTCAGCGGCGGCAGCTCATGGCCGACCTGCAGCTCGTCGAATCGGGGAAGGCTCATTGGACAATCCTCAACGCTGCACGAGGGAGGAACGGATATCGGCGATGTGCCGGCCGTCCTGGTTGGTGACGCGGGTCTCCTGGACCACGAAGGTCAGGGCACCACCCTTCTTCTGGTAGACATCCACCACCCGCGTATCGAAGGTCAGCACGTCGCCCGCATAGGCCATGCCGTGATAGGTGAAGCCCTGCTCGGCATGCAGGATGCGTCCGAGATCGAAGCCGAAGATGTCTTCGACAATGTGGTCGGTGTCGCGCCCTTCGGCTTCCAGGCACATCAGAAAGCTCGGCGGCACCGGCAACGAGCGGTGCCCGGCGGCCCAGGCGGCGGCTTCGTCGACGTAGACCGGATTGGTCTCGCCAATGGCCTTGGCGAAGAAGCGCAGACGGCCCTTTTCCACCTCGGCGGTGGTCGCTCCCAGGGAACGGCCGATCAGACTCGTGTCTGCCATGTCATGGAGTCCTCGAGTGAGTTGAAACGCGCGCCCGCGAGGAGCGCGCACTGTCTTCAGCCGCGACCGAAGAGGGTCACGATGCCGGCGCCGCCCAGGCCCAGGTTGTGCTGCAGGGCGTGCTGCAGGCCTTCCACCTGGCGGGCTCCGGCGGTGCCGCGCAGCTGATGGGTCAGCTCATAGCACTGGGCAAGGCCGGTGGCGCCCAGCGGGTGGCCCTTGGAGAGCAGGCCGCCGGACGGGTTGATCACCACCTGGCCGCCATAGGTGTTGTCGCCATCCATCACGAACTTCTCGGCGCCGCCTTCCGGGCAGAAGCCCAGGCCTTCGTAGGTCAGCAGTTCGTTGTGGGCGAAGCAGTCGTGCAGTTCGCAGACGCGGATGTCTTCCGGACCGACGCCGGCCTTTTCGTAGACCTCGGTGGAGGCCTGGCGGGTCATGCCGACGCCGACGATGCTGATCAGCGACGGCGGATCGAAGGCTTCTGGCTTATCGGTCACCAGCGCCTGGGCCAGGATGCTGACATCGGTGCGCAGGCCATGCTGTTTGGCGAAACGCTCGGAGACCACAATGGCCGCCGCACCGCCGCAAGTGGGCGGGCAGGCCATCAGGCGGGTCATCACGCCGGGGAAGATCACCTGGTCGTTCATCACGTCCTCGGTGGTCACCACCTTCTTGAACACCGACAGCGGGTTGTTGGCGGCATGGCGGCTGGCCTTGGCGCGAATCGCAGCAAAGGTTTCCATCTTCGTGCCGTACTTCTGCATGTGCTCGAGGCCGGCGCCGCCGAAGAACTTGAGGGCGTCAGGCATTTCGCGGCCCTGGGGGAAGATCGCATCGGCCACTTCGTGGCCCTTGCCGTAGGTGATCGGGCGATCCAGCCAGTGGGACTTCAGCGCTCCCGGCTGCATCTGCTCGAAGCCGAAGGCCAGGGCGCAATCCACCGCGCCGCTCTCCACCGCCTGGCGAGCCAGGTACAGCGCGCTGGAACCGCTGCCGCAGTTGTTGTTGACGTTGATCACCGGGATGCCGGAGAGGCCGACTTCATAGAGGGCCGACTGGCCGCTGGTGGAGTCGCCATAGACGTACCCGGCATAGGCCTGCTGGACCTTGCCGTAGTCCAGGCCGGCATCCTGCAGCGCCAGGCGGATGGCTTGCGCACCCATCTCGATATAGGTACCGCTCTGGCCAGGCTTGGCAAACGGAATCATGCCGACACCGGCGACATAGACTTTCTGCGACATCACTTTCTCCAAGGTCAGGTGACAAGGTCCGGGCTGCGTGCCTGTCTTCGACGGCAATGGCAGCACTCCTTGGATCGATGGTTGCGCGGCGACGAACAGCCACGCCCCCCCTCATGGAGGGGGCGCGGGCCTGTCCGGCCAAGGGGGGATGGCGAGGGGTACGACGGGAGGGAAAAATCCCCCCCTACTGGAGGGGGATGGGTGGGGGACGCCGGGGATAGCGTGTGCTTGCGGTCCTGAATAACAACAAGAAAGACTCCATAGAGGAACCAACACGTGACACAGGCAAGACATACAACCTCATTGAATCAGCGGTCGCCGGCCAGTGGTTCCACCCGCAGCCTGGCGACCTTCACTCCCCGGTTGCTGGCGGTCGCAGTAGCCGTCGGCACCTGCGCCAACGCCAATGCGGTCAGCTTCCAGCTGGGCGAGATCGAAGGCCAGTTCGACTCCTCCATTTCCGTCGGCGCCAGCTGGGCGGTGCGCGGACCGGACCCGATGTTCATCAACTCCGCCAACACCCAGGGGCTGCGCGGCAAGTCGGCTACCCGGACCGCCGACGACAACCGCAAGAACTTCAAGAAGGGCGAAACCTTCTCGAAGATCTTCAAGGGCGTGCATGACCTGGAGCTGAAGTACGGCGACAGTGGCGTCTTCGTACGCGGCAAGTATTGGTACGACTTCGAGCTGAAAGACGAGCACCGCCTGTTCTACGACATCGACGACAGCGGCCGCGACGACCTGGCCAAGGCCTCCGGCGCCGAGTTCCTCGATGCCTTCGTCTACCACAACTACAACCTGGGCGATCTGGCCGGCAACGTGCGCCTGGGCAAGCAGGTGGTGAGCTGGGGCGAAAGCACCTTCGTCGGCAACAGCATCAACAGCATCAACCCCATCGACGTCGCCGCCCTGCGCCGTCCGGGTGCCGAGGTGAAGGAAGGCCTGATCCCGGTGAACATGTTCTACATCTCCCAGGGCCTGACCGAGAACCTCACCGCCGAAGCCTTCTACCAGCTGGAGTGGGACAACTCGGTGGTCGACAACTGCGGTACCTTCTTCGGTTCCGATCCCCTGCCCCAGGGTTGCACCGACCGCCTGGTGTTCGCCGGTCCGGACCTCGCCCCCGGCGTCGCCAACAACACCGCGACTGCCGCGCAGATCCTCACCAACGCAGTGGTGGACGACGTCTACATGCCGCGCCTGGAAGACAACGACCCGCGCGACAGCGGCCAGTACGGCGTTGCCCTGCGCTGGTTCGTGCCGGAGCTGAACGACACCGAGTTCGGCTTCTATGCAATGAACTACCACAGCCGCAACCCCTACCTGAGCTTCAAGCAGACCACCGTCGCGCCGATCACAGCGGCACAAATCGGCGCCCTGCCCGCCGCGGCCCGCCAGGTCGCCGCTGTGCAGAACCAGTTCAACCGGGTTCGTGCCGCACGCTACTTCGTGGACTATCCGGAAGACATCCGCCTCTACGGCCTGAGCTTCCAGACCACCGTGGGCGCGACCTCCGTGGGTGGCGAGCTGAGCTACCGGCCGAACATGCCGCTGCAGATCAACACCGCCGACCTCAACCTGGCTGCGATCCAGTCCACCGACACCGACTTCCGCACCCAGACCTCCCCGGTCTTCACGAGCGGCGAAACGGCGCGGGCTCTCGGCGGCGACCTGCCTGGCTACAAACGCATGCCGGTCATGCAGGCGCAGGTGACGGCCACCCAGTTCTTCGACCAGGTCATGGGCGCCAGTCGCCTGACCCTGGTGGGCGAAGTCGGCTACAACCGCATCAACGGCCTGGGCGACGCCGACGGCACCGACATCCGCTTCGGCCGCAGCCCGGTCTATGGCGCGGGTCAGTTCCCCGGCACCCAGAACACCACTGTTTGCGCCACCTCGACCAACCCCCAGAAGGAATGCAACAGCCACGGCTTCTACACCACGGACTCCTGGGGCTATCGCGTTCGCGCCAAGCTCGATTACCCGAACGTTATCGCCGGCATCAACCTCTCTCCCAACCTGGCCTGGTCCCATGACGTGGACGGCTGGGGGCCGAACTTCGAAGAAGGCGCCAAGGCCGTCAGCGTCGGGCTCGATGCCGACTACCTGAACACCTACACCGCGAGCCTCAGTTACACCGACTTCTTCGGTGGCAACTTCAACACCAGCACTGACCGTGACTTCGTCTCGCTCAGCTTCGGCGTGAACTTCTAAGCCGAAACCGGCAGAGGGTATTTCCATGAAAGCAAGCATGATCATCAAAACCGGCACCCTGGTGCTGTCGCTGCTGGCCACCAGTGTCATGGCCGCCGTTTCCGAGCAGGAAGCGACCCAGCTGGGCACCACCCTGACCCCGCTGGGTGCGCAGAAGGAAGGCAACGCCGACGGCAGCATCCCGAGCTGGGAAGGCGGCCTCAAGCCAGGCGCCGCACCGGTGGACGCCAAGGGCTTCCTCGGTGATCCGTTCAAGGACGAGAAGCCCTTGTTCACCATCACCGCAGCCAACGCCGAGCAGTACAAGGACAAGCTGACCCCCGGCCAGCTGGCGATGTTCAAGCGCTACGCCGACACCTACAAGATCCCGGTGTACCCGACCCACCGCACCGCCTGGGCACCGTCGAACATCTATGACGCAGCGAAGAAGAGCGCCACCGGCGTGCAACTGGTCAGCGATGGCAACGGCCTGAGCAATTTCTCCGACTCGCGCTACTACGCCTTCCCGATTCCGAAGAATGGCGTCGAGGTCTACTGGAACCACGTGACCCGCTATCGCGGCGACAACATCCACCGCTGGGCGGTCCAGGCGGTGCCCCAGGTCGATGGCGCGTACACCATCGTCGAGACCGAGGACCAGAACAGCTTCCCGCAGTTCATGGACGGCGTGAACGCGGAGGAAGCGAAGAACGTCCTCTACTACTACATCTTCGCGGTCAACGCGCCGGCACGCCTGGCCGGTACCGTGTCCATGGCCCACGAGACCATCGATCAGGTGAAGGACCCGCGCAAGGCCTGGACTTACAACGCTGGCCAACGCCGCGTACGTCGCGCGCCCCAGCTCGCCTACGACGCCCCCGGCCTGGCCGCCGACGGCATGCGCACCTCCGACAACGCCGACATGATGAACGGCGCGCCGGACCGCTATGACTGGAAGCTGATCGGCAAGAAGGAGATCTACATCCCCTACAACAACTACAAGCTGCAGTCCCCGAGCCTGAAGTACGCCGATATCGTCAAACCCGGCCACATCAACCAGGACCTGACCCGCTACGAGCTGCACCGCGTGTGGCACGTGCAGGCCACCCTGAAAGCGGGCGAACGGCATATCTACGCCAAGCGCGACATGTACTTCGACGAGGACACCTGGGTGCTGTCCGAAGTCGACCAATACGACGGTCGCGGCCAGCTCTGGCGAGTGGGTGAGAACTACACCTACACCCACTACGAGAAAGGTCTGAACGCCCCCGCGGCCCAGGGCTTCTACGACCTGATCGCCGGCCGCTACATAGTCGCCGCCATGAGCAACGAATCGAAGCTCGCGCCGCAGTATGGCCAACGCACCAAGATGTCCGAGTTCACTCCCGCCGCCCTGCGCAACGCTGGTATTCGCTGACCTCTTGAAGCAACAACAACGCCCCGCAATTGCGGGGCGTTTTTCATTCCGCGCCAAGATTCCGTAGGTTGGCGTAGAGCGCAGCGAAACCCAAAAGCCCTCTTCCGAACGCGGCCCGCCCCTGCCCCTCTCCCTGAAGAGGAGAGGGGTGACTCTCGCTGGTGAGGCCTAATCAAGCCTGAGCCCGTGCCACCCGTAGGAGCGAGCTCTGCTCGCGAACAATCCCAGCGCCTGAGGCCCAACACGGGAGACAAAGAAAAGCCCCCTGCCCTCGCGAACAGGAGGCTTGCGTCACCAGTCCTGCACTACACCCCGGAATACCGATCCATCAACTCGCCCATGCGCTCCAGGTACTCCCTGCGGCCGAGGTGCAGGATGTGATTGCCGGGGAACCAGTGCAGCGCGCTGCCCGGCCAGTGCCGCTGCAACAGGCGCAGGTGGCGCGGCATGGTCACCCGGTCACCGGCACCACCGATGATCAGCATGCGCCGGCCGTCCAGGGGCGAGGCGTAGGTGAGCGGATTGTGCACCGCCAGCAGGCCGCGCATCTCAGCGACCCCCACCCCCTGACTGCGCATCAATCGTGACAGCAGCAGCCCGGTCGGTTGCCATTCGAGGAACACGTCGATCGGGCTGACCGCCGGCACGATCGGAATGCAGTACGCCAGGCGCTCGTCGACAGACGCCAGCAGCGCCGCGGTATAGCCACCCAGGGAGATGCCCGCCACGCCGATTTGCTCGACGCCGCGGCCCTGCAGGTAATCGATGAACACGCGCAGGTCGTGGATCGCATGCAAAGGCGCCTCGTTGAAGGAAACGAGGCCGCTGCCGAACAACCCCTGGCCACTGAACCAGGTACCCCGCTCGGCGCGCCGGCCATGATGCGGGTAGGTGAACAGCAGGATGTCGTAGCCGCGCTGGTAGAAATCGGCCAGCGACAGCGCGTGGGCATTAAGCCAATGCGGGTCCGCGGCGAAACCATGGATAACGATCAGTGTCGGCCGGGGCCGGTCGCCATGGCACCAGTGCTGGGCATGGGCGCGGGTGTTGCGTTGCATGGCGGCGAAGCGCGGACGCGCGTATGGGTTCAACGGCTGGAAGGGACTGGCGAAGCTCAGCTGGAAACGCCGGATTCCGTCGTTGCCCTGCAGTTCTTGCGCGTCAACGGCGATGCCGCCAGACGGCGGCAGGAACACCTGCGAGGCGTCTCCCGCCCGCGCCAGCGGTTCGTAGAAGCGCAGCGCGTCGAACTCTTCCTGCATGCGCCCGCTGCCTTTCAACGATGCCAACATGGCGGCGGCCACCGTGGCAGACAGCGACGTGCGCATCACGCGCTCGATCGCTGCAGTGCCATGGACTTTCAGCGGATGCACCGAATCCAGAGCCGTCCCGTCCGCGTGCAGCCAGAAATCCTCCGGCAGTCGTTCCCACCAGGGGCTGCGCGAACGGTCCGCCACCCTCTCGCCTTCATACCGTTCTTCGTTCAACACGCGGATCCTCCCGGCAAATTCCAGCCTATCACCCCGCCGACCGGTACCGGGGTGTCCTACGGTGGCGACAGCTTAAAGACACGCCCGGCGCGGGCCTCCCCCCGAACGAAGGGGGACGGGTTGCACCTGAGAACGAGGAACATGGCTACCTGGAAGCAGCGCGGTGAAGCCCTCGCTTGCCAGGTCGATTGATCCCACCTCTACCACCACCTAGCGGGTACCCGAACGATGAGCAAACTCAGCGGGCAAGACGCGCTGTTCCTGAAAGTCGACAGGCCCCACGCGGCCTCTCACTGCACCATGATCTACATCTATGACCAGTCCACCGTGGAAGGACAGCGCCTCGGGTTCCGCGAGATCGTCCGTCACATATCCGACCGCCTCGACGTTTCGCCGGTGTTCCGCCGCAAGATCGTCCAGGTCCCCTATGGGCTGGGCTATCCGTACTGGGTGGAAGACGACCTGTTCGACATCGACTTCCACGTCCGCCACTTCGCCCTGCCCAAACCTGGCGACTGGCGGCAGTTCTGCATTCTCGTTTCGCGCATCCATGCCCGCTCGGTGGACCTGGCCCGCGCGCCCTGGGAGATGTACGTCATCGAAGGTCTGGACAACATCGAGGGCATTCCCAAGGGAAGCTTCGCCATCCTCACCAAGTCCCACCACGCCGCCATGGATGGCACCGCCGCTGCGGAGCTGACCTGGGCCCTGCACGACATCGCCGGCGCCCAGGGCAGACCCGTCGCTGTGGTTCCCGACAGGCCGACGGCAAGCCCGCGCCGGCCGCTCTGGGGACCGCTGGACACGGTCAGCCGCATGCTCACCGACAACATCTCCGCCTCGGCGCGGATGGCCCGGCCGCTGGCGCGGGTGCTGCCCAAGCTGGCGGTCGCCGGCCTGCGCTCGGTGGCCCGTTCGGTGCTGACGCCCGGAGGTGGCGCGCCACGCACGCGCTTCAACACCAATGTCACCGCCGGCCGGGTCTGGAACTCGGTCACCCTCGACCTCGCAACGGTGAAGCAGATCAAGGCTCTGGTACCGGGGGCGACGGTCAACGATGCCGTGCTGGCCATCATCGGCGGAGCGATGCGCCGCTACCTGGAAGCGAACGATGAATTGCCGGAAAAGTCACTGGTGACCCTGGCTCCGGTCAATACCCGCCAGGGCGGGGAAGCCGCCGCCAGCGGCAATACCATCTCGATGGTCACCTTCCCCTTGCGCACCGATATCGACGACCCGCTCCAACGCCTGGAAGCGGTGTTTACGGCCACGTCGGAGTCCAAGGCGATCCAGGACGGAATCGGTGCCGAGGACCTGACCAACCTGCAGAAATTCGCGCCACCCGCTACCCTCGGCCTCGCCGGCCGCCTGGCCACCCTGATGGGCGTCGGCGGCAAGGGCCCGGTAATCCTGCACAACTGCATGGTGACCAATGTTCCCGGCCCCAACGTGCCGCTCTACATGCTCGGCGCCAAGCTGGTCTACTGGTGCGGCGTCGGGCCGCTGGTAGATGGTCTCTCGCTGATCTGGAACCCCACCAGCTACTGCGGAAAGATGTTCGTCTCGTTGACCAGCTCGCCCAACGTAGTGCCGGACCCGGACTTTCTCGCGCAATGCCTGAAGGACTCGTACGAGGAAATGCAGGCGCTGGCCGAGGCCGCCGAAAAACCCGTGGCGAAGAAGCGGGCTGCTCGGCGATCGTAGGATTCGGTAGGTAGCCCGGACTCCATCCGGGCTACGCATCCCTGCCATTTCTGCAAACGCAAAAAAGGCCGATTCGGAATCCGGATCGGCCTTTTTCGTTGTCCGGACCTTACTCGAAGATCACCTTGCAGCCGCTCTCAGCCCAGACCTCCACCATCTCTTGGTAGCGGTCCTCGATCAGGTTGCGACGAATCTTCAGGGTCGGCGTCAGCAGGCCGTTGGCGATGCTCCAGGGCTCACGCACCACCACCAGGCACGCCAGCTGCTCGTGGGGCTCGAACTGAGCATTCACCTCGGCGAGGAATACCCCCAGCTCGGTGGCCACCGCATCACGACCCTCGGCGCTGGCCAGGGTGGCACGGGTGTCCGGTGACACGTTGAGCAGTGCCAGGGGCTGCGGCAGGCCGACGCCGGTCACGCAAGAGGCCTCGACGCGCGAATGGTTGCCGAGCTTGGCCTCGATGGGCACGGGGGCGACGTACTTGCCTTTGGCAGTCTTGAACAGCTCCTTCACCCGGCCGGTGATGCGCAGGCGCCCTTGCTCGTCGAGCTCGCCACGGTCGCCGGTGCGGAACAGGCCATCGGCGGTGTAGCTCTCGGCGGTCAGATCGGCCTGCTTGTAGTAACCCAGCATCTGCGCGGGGCTCTTCACCAGGATCTCACTGTTGTCGTCGATGCGGCATTCGACACCCGGGATCGCGGCGCCGACATAGCCCACGCGCACCTGCCCCGGCAGGCTGAAATGCGAGGTGCCGAAGTTCTCCGACATGCCGTAGCCCTCCAGCAATTCCAGGCCCAGCTGGCGGTACCACTCCATGACCTTGACCGGCAGCGGTGCCGAGCCGGACAGGCCGGTGTGCACCTGGTCGAGGCCGAGGGCGGAAAGAATCTGCGCCTTCATCAGCTCGCCCTCCACCGGATCGGCGAAGGCGGCGGCCTGGGCGGCAGCCGGAATCCGCTCGTTGATGCCCTGGTAGAACTTGCCCCACAAGCGCGGCATGGACAGGAAGATGGTCGGCCGCGCACGGCGCAGGTCTTCGCTGAAGGTTTCCAGGCCCAGGTTGAAGAACACCCGGCAGCCGCTGAACAGCGACACGGCTTCCACCACCGCCCGTTCGGCGGTGTGGGCCAGTGGCAGGTAGGACAGCAGGCGGTCGCTCGATTGCGGCCCCCGTCCCTTGTCGTACATGCAGCCGGTCACCGCCGGCGCGTTGTACATGCTGCCGAAGCTGTGCATGACGCCCTTGGGATTACCGGTGCTGCCAGAGGTGTAGATGATGGTGGCCAGCTCGCCCGGCTCCGGCAGGACCACCTGCTGCTGCGGCGCGAAGGCAGCGACGATGCGCTCCCAGGGCTCGCCCTCGCCACATGCCGACATCGGCAGGTCGATCAGCGGCAGGTCGGCGGGCACCCCGGCACGGATGGCGTTCCAGCCCGCGGCATCGCCATCCAGTCGGCCGACGAACAACAGCCGCACTTCGGCGTGTTCCAGCACGTACTGCACGGTGTCGGCGTTGGCGGTCGAATACAGCGGCACGCTGATATGCCCAGCCATCCAGATCGCCAGGTCGGCGATGATCCAGTGGGCGGTGTTCTTGCCGAAAATGCCGATGGCGGATCGCGGCGGCAGGTCAAGGGAAGCGAGGTAGGCCGCCATGCGCCGGGCCTGGTCGCCGACCTCACGCCAGCTGTAGTCCACCACGCTGCCGTCCGGCAGGGGCTGGGTCAGGTAGATGGCATCAGGCGTGCTGCTCTCCCAGTGGAGGAAGCGGTGCAACAGCGTAGGGTGCTCATTGTTCTTGTTCATGGCATGTCCTGCGTCTGAAGGGTGGTGTACCACCCATTGAAATTGTTCTGTCGGCGGCGAAAGCAGCGCCGCGTCGACTCACTCGCGCTGATAGAGGGTGGTCACCACCGTGCCGTCCGGCCCAGTCTGGTGCTGCAGGGCGATGCGGGCATCAGCGACCTGGCGCCGGCCGGCATTGCCGCGCAAGTGGTGCACCAGCTCGATGCATTGCGCCAGTCCGCTCACCGCCGGTGCCTGGCCCAGCGAGAGCAGCCCCCCGGAGGGGTTGACCACCAGGTTGCCACCATAGGTGTTGTCGCCATCCTCCACCAGCTTCTCGGCGCTTCCCTCGGGGCAGAAACCGAGCGCCTCATACAGCAGCAATTCGCTGAGGGTACTGCTGTCGTGAACTTCGCACACCCCCACTTCCTGCGGTCCCCTGCCCGCCTGCTCATAGAGTTCCCGTGCAGCGACAACGTTGACCTCATAGCCCGCACAGGGGAACACCGAGGCCGAATCGAAGGCGGTCACTTGGACCGGCGAAACGCATGCCTGGGCGATGACCTGCACTGCCTGACCGCTGCCGTGACGGCGGGCGAAGTCGGCAGAACACAGCAGCACCGCGGCAACGCCGGAAGAAGGCCAGGCGAACTGGGGATGGGTCAGTGGCTCGGCGATGACGCTGGCTTCAAGCACCTCGTCGAGGGTCAGCGGATGGCTGAACACCGCCAGGGGGTTGAGCGCGGCATGCTGGCGTGCCTTGACCGCCACCATGGCAAAGGTTTCCCGTCGCGTCTGGTAGCGCGTCATGTACGCCCGCGCCGCCGCACCGAGGCGCTCGAAGACGGCGCCGAGATCCGGTAGCGGTGCCGGCGTACCCTGTACGCCCAGTACCAGCACGCATTCGGCAAGGCCCAGTTCGATGGCCTGGCAGGCCTGGTAGAACAGCACGCCGATGCCCTCTTCGCCTTTCGGCAAATGCTGGAGCGGCACACGCCCCAGCCCTGTCTGTTCGAGAGCCCGTTGCAGGGTCCCGCCATCCATCAGTCCCGAGGCGGCGAAGACGGTTTCGATGTCCCGCGCGGACAGTCCTGCGTCCGCCAGCACCTGCCGTATCGTCTCGCCGACCAGCGCGGTCGGATTGACGCTCAGCGAAGCCGGGCCGAAGGGGGACATGCCTACGCCAATCACATTGACGCAACGTTGCATCGTGCTCTCCTGAAATAGAAAGCTGCTGCTTCCGGGACTCGGAAGCAGCAGGTCGCCAAAGATTTAGGCCGGCACTTGCTCGAATATCTCGACCGAGCCGCCCTTGAGCACGACTACGTCACGCTCAACGGCGCGGGTCTCGAACACAACGCGAGTCGGCGACTCGCGCCACATACGGGTTTCCAGGGTATCGCCCGGCATCACGATGGCTGCGAATCGCACGCGGATGCTCTTGAACAGGCGCGAGTCGTTGTTGCAGAACGCCTTGATCACATGGCGACCGGCATAGCCGAAGGTGCACAGACCGTGCAAGAACGGCTTCTCGTAACCGGCCTTGGCGGCGTAGTCCGGATCGACGTGCATCGGGTTCCAGTCACCGCACAGGCGGTACAGCAGGGCCTGGTTGACCTCGGTCTGCTCGGCGATCACCGCGTCCGGCGCGCGCTCGGGCAGTGGAGCGGCCGCCACGCTCGGCACGCGCTTCAGGCCAGCGCCCGGAGTGCCGGTGTAGAAGCTGGTGAACTCGTTGTAGTACAGCGGGGTGCCGTTCTCGTCGGTGGTGTGGATTTCCAGCACGCTGACCGAGCTCTTGCCTTTGTCCAGCGCTTCTTTCAGGCGCATGGTGTGCTTGAGCTTGGCCTTCGGTGGCATCGGGCGGTACATCTCGGTGTATTGCTCGCCATGCAGGCCCTTGGCGAACGGCAGCTCCAGACCCTCGAGGGTCGGCTTGCCGGCCAGGATCGCCTTGAGGAATACCTGGGTCGCCGGCAGCACCGCCATGGTCGGCAGTACGCGGAACTCTTCACCCTTGAACTCATTGATATAGAGCAGCTCGGTACGATCCAGCGGGTCCTTGGCGGCGCCCACGGCCAGCGCGTAGAGCGCGGCGTCAGTCTGGGTGTACTCGGTTTCCAGGGTGGCGACGGCGTTGGCGGCCACTTCCATGTCGACGTACTGGTTACCGCCGATGGCGTTGCCAGCCATGCGCTCGAACAGCTCCTTGAAGCCTTCGCCGCCATTGGCGTGGTGCACGCTCTTGTCGTCGAAACGGGTGATGCGCTCCCAGTTCTCGCGCACCAGTTCCGGGCTCAGCGAGTCGGTGTGCAGGAAACGGCCGTAGGAACGCTCCCAACGGTACTTGGCGTGGAAGCCGCCACCGACCTCGAACAGGCCGCCGGTGTCCTGGCACTCCTCGCTGCACAGCCAGCCCACCAGCGGGGCGACGTCTTCCACCTTCAGCTTGTCATGCAGCTCTTCGGGGAAGATGCCGCTGGCGATCACCATGCGCGAGGCCGCGATCGGGGCGATGGTGTTGACGCGGATGTTCTTGCTCGCGCCTTCGATGGCCAGCGCGTTGGTGAAGCCGATCAGGCCGGACTTGGCCGTGGCGTAGTTGCACTGGCCGAAGTTGCCGAAGATGCCGGCGCCGGAGGCGGTCATCACGATGCGGCCGTAGCCCTTGTCGCGCATGATCGGCCAGACGGCGTGGGTCAGGCGGAAGGCGCCCTTCACATGCACGTCCTGAATCAGGTCCCATTGCTCTTCGGTCATCTTGTGGAACGAGGTGTCGCGCAGGATGCCGGCGTTGTTGATCAGGATGTCGACGGTGCCGAATGCCTCCAGGGCAGTGGCGACGATCTTCTCGCCCTCGGTCACCGAGTTGTAGTCGGCCACCGCCTCGCCGCCCAGGGCGCGGATCTCGGCGACCACGGCGTCGGCCGCGGCGGACGAGCTGCCCAGGCCAGCGGTGGTCACACCCAGGTCATTGGCCACGACCTTGGCACCACGGGAACCCAGCAGCAGCGCGTGGGCACGGCCGAGGCCGTTGCCGGCGCCGGTAACGATGGCGACTTTGCCGTCGAAGCGAATTTCTTGAGACACGTTAGGGCTCCTCTCCTGAAGAGATGGTTGTTATCGCGACGCAGAGCACCGGAGCCCGGCCGTCCGACTGGACGAACCGGCGCGAATGCGGATTGCGAGCGCAGGTTGGCTCAGGCTCGCCTCACAGGGTGCGGGCGATGATTTCCTTCATGATTTCGTTGGTGCCGCCCCAGATGCGGTTGCCCCGGGTATCGAGGTAGAGCCGGGCGATGGGGTACTCGGTCATGTAGCCGTTGCCGCCGTGCAATTGCAGGCAAGCATCGACCACCCGGCTGCTCAGCTCGGCGGTCCAGTACTTGGCCACCGCCGCCGTTTCGGCGCTCAGCTCGCCGCGCAGCAGCAACTCCATGCAGCTGTCGATCCAGGAGCGGCCGATCTGCACTTCGGTCTTCAGTTGCGCCAGGGTGAAGCGCGAGTTCTGGAAATCCAGCACCGGCTTGCCGAAGACCATGCGCGTGCGGGTGTACTCGATTGTGTGATCGAGGGCCGCCTCGGCCTGGGCCTGGAAGCCCACGGCGCCGATGATGCGTTCCCAGGCCAGGTCGTGCATGAGCTGGTAGAAGCCCTGCCCTTCCACGCCGCCGAGGACGTTCTCGGTTGGCACGCGGCAGTCGTCGAAGAACAGCATGCTGGTGTCCTGAGCGTGCAGGCCGATCTTTTCCAATGGCTGGGAACGGGCGAAGCCCTCGCGCTCCTTCTCCACGATGACCAGTGAGATGTCTTTGGCACTCCCGCTGTTGCCGGTCTTGCACACCACAAGCGCCAGGTCGCAGGACGCGCCGTTGGAAATGAAGGTCTTGGAACCGTTGAGGACGAACTCGTCGCCCTCGCGCACGGCGCGGGTCTTGACCGCCTGCAGGTCGGAGCCGGTGTTGGGCTCGGTCATGGCGATGGCGCCCACCACCTCGCCGGCGATCATTCGTGGCAGCCAGGCCTGTTTCTGCGCCTCGGTGCCGTAGTTGAGGATGTAGAACGCCACAAGACCGTGAACGCCGAAGCCGATCAGGCCGGTGGCGCCTACGCGCATGAATTCCTCGGCGAAGATCATGTCGAACAGCCGGTCGGCGCCGGGGCCGCCGTACTCCTCGGGCATGGAGGGCAACAGCATTCCCAGCTCGCCGGCCTTGCGCCAGACCTCGCGGGGGACGCACTTGTCCTTCTCCCACTGGGCATGGAAGGGCGCGACCTTTTCCTCCATGAACCGGCGGCAGGCGCGGCGGAATTCTTCGTGCTCGGAGCTGAACAGGGTACGGGGGATCAGATATTCCATTGCGTATTCCTCTGCGACCCGGATCAGAGCGTGCGCCCGACCAGATCCTTCATGATGTCGTTGGCGCCGCCGGCGATGCGCAGCACGCGGTGGTCGAGGTAGTGACGGGCAACCGGGTACTCGAGCATGTAGCCGTTGCCGCCGTGCAGCTGGACGCACTCGTCCACCACTTTGGTGTAGAGGTCGGAACACCACAGCTTGGCGGAGGCCGCCGCCTCGGGGCTGAGAGTCCGCGCCAGGCACTGTTCCATGCAGCGGTCGACGTAGTTCTGCGACACCGCCAGCTGCATCTTCAGGTCGGCCAATTTGAAGCGGGTGTTCTGGAAGGCGAAGATCGGCTTGCCGAAAACGGTGCGGCCCCTGGTGTATTCCAGAGTGCTTTCCAGTACCGCCTGGGCGCCGGCGACGCTGCTGATGGCGATGGACAGACGTTCCCAGGCAAGCTCCTTCATCAGTTGGATGAAGCCCTTCCCTTCCACTCCGCCCAGCAGGTTCTCGCGGGGCACGCGGACGTCCTCGAAGAACAGCATGGTGGTGTCCTGGGCGTGCAGGCCGACCTTGCGCAGCGGCTTGGATTTGCTGAAGCCGGCACGGTCGGCTTCCACCAGGATCAGCGAGATGTCCTGGGCGCCCTTGCCGGAATTGCCGGTCTTGGCGACGACCACGACTATGTCGCAGTTGGTGCCATTGGAAATGAAGGTCTTGGCGCCGTTGATGACGTACTCGTCGCCGTCCAGCACCGCGCGGGTCTTGACCGCCTGCAGGTCGGAACCGGTGTCCGGCTCGGTCATGGCCACAGCGCCTATGGCCTCACCCGCCGCCATCTTCGGCAGCCAGGCCTGCTTCTGCGCTTCGTTGCCGAAGTTCACCAGGTAGCCGGCGACGATGTCGTGCACGCCGAAACCGATCAGGCCGGATGCCTGGCCTGCGCGGTAGATCTCTTCGGTTGCGACCATCGAGAAACGACGGTCCAGGCCCAGGCCGCCATAGGCTTCCGGGGTGGTTGCATTGAGCATGCCCAGCTCGCCGGCGCGCTTCCAGATTTCACGGGGTACCCGATGATCCTCTTCCCACTGCTCCAGATGGGGAGCGCACTCCTCCGCCAGGAAGCGTCGCACGGTGCTGCGAAACTCCTCGTGCTCGTGGTCAAACAGGGTACGCGGAATCATCGGTGGTTCTCCTCGGATCAATCGTTCCACCACCCCTTCGGGCGGCTCTGGATCGATCATAGGAGGAGGTATTTGGGGTCAGCCCCCTCAGGGAGGGGGGGATACGGGGGCCTGTGGGGGCGATTTCAATCGCTAAGCGAACCGCAGGTTCGCCCTCCGAATTTGCTGGGGGCAACGATGTTGCCCTTGGCGAATGAATTCGCCCCTACAGGGAGAGCCGTCGTATCCGGTCTCGTAGGGTGGAAGTCGCTCTTCACTTCCACCATTTCGGAGCGGCAGCGATGCGGGAGCGAAGGTGTCCACCGCCCCTCTCCGGAGAACTACGGAGCGGCGCAGGTAGTCGGGCGCATACCGCGGCGGAAGCGTTCTGGCCAGACTGGTTGCACCTCGACATCTCAGCGAAAGCAACATCTCCACTGCCGACGCGCAGAAGCTGGCCAGTGCCACGGTCGCCGCCTGCCAGGCCAAGGGCTACAACGTCAGCGCTTCGGTGGTGGACTGCGCCGGCCTGCTGAAGGCCTTCGCCCGGGCCGACAACGCCGGCCCGCACACCATCGAAGCCAGCCACGCCAAGGCCTTCACTTCCGCCTCGGCCAAGGCGCCGACCCTGGCCATCATGGAAAACGCCCAGAAAAACCCGGCCGCCGCCAACCTGACCTACATCCCCGGCTTCCTGCTGCTGGGCGGCGGTGTACCGGTCAAGGCTGGTGATGCGGTCATCGGTGCCATCGGCGTAGCCGGTGCTCCGGGCGGCCACTTTGATGCCCAGTGCGGCTGATGAAGTGCTTGCTGCGAACGCTGGGCTGTTCAAGTAAGACGAAGTCGGCGTTTGTGTAGGAGCAGGGGGACGCCGAGTTCTTGCTCGCGAAGGATCGTGCTCGGGCTGTTCGCGAGCAAGCTCGCTCCTACCAGTCAGCAGCCCGCCGGCTCCGAGTCGCCCCCTCGCATGGGGTGGTTTGCGAAGCGACCGCCGGGCTTATGCTCGTCCGGCGAATTGCCAGCGGACGGAGCGCATGGCGCGTCCACGCAACGCACCATGCCTCCGCCCTGCTGGCGATTTCGCGTCAGACGTAGGGTGGACCACGCTTCACCGGCCCACCATCGAAGGCTCGACTGGACACCGATGGCGGATGAAAAGAGCGTCACCCACCCTACGGCAGGACTGCGGCGTGCGTTTATTCGATCAGCCCGTGCTTACGCGCCCAGGACACCGCGTCATAGCGGCTGGAGACGCCCAGCTTCACGTAGATGTTCTTCAGGTTCCACTTCACTGTTTCCAGTGAAATGTTCAAAGTCAGCGCCACACGCTTGTTCGACATCGCCTGACTGATCAGCTCCAGGATCGCCACCTCACGCGGCGTGAGCATCGATGGCGCGCTGTTCGACGACGATTCGCTGGCGCGTCCCACGTTGCCCGGCCCGAAGCGTTCCAGCAGCTGTGTCAGATAAGCGCCCTGCTCATCGGCGAGCGGCTTGCTCGCCAACCTTGCCAGTAACTTGCGCAGGACCTCGCCTTCATCGAGGAAGGTGCGCACCAGTCCCAGCTGGCTGCCCAGCGTCAGCGCTTCGAGCAGGTGTTCTTCGGACCGCTCCGGTTGCAGCAGGTCGGAGCGGGCGATGGCCATCAGCAACTGGCCAGTGACGAGCAATTGGCCGCGACGGAAACGGGTGGCGTATTCGCGCAGGGTTTCCAGGTCCGCCAGGGCCTTGTCAGGGTAATTGGTGGCCAGCAGCAGGCGCCCACGAGCCAGCGCAGCCAGCGCCGGGACCTCCGCCTGAAAACCGTGGGCATCCCGGTATTGCAGCGCCAACGGCTCCAGCTTGGCGACCCGCTCGGCGGCGTATGTACGGTCATTCTCCAGCAGGGCGATGCGCGACTGCTCGGTGAGGCAATGCGCCAGCGCGCGGTCCTGACCGATGCTGCGGAAGTGGCGCTCCTGGCGTTCGAGGAAGGCCATGGCCACCGCAGCGGAATCCTGTAGCAGGTCCAGGCGTGCGCGGCAGATGGTGGCGTGCAGCATGGTGTCGGGCATGGTCCACTGGAGCAGGCCACTGCGATTGGCGAGGATTTCCCTCGCCTCGTCGATCCGATCCAGTTCGCGATAGACCTCGGCCAAGGTCGCCGCCCCCAGGTAAGCGCTGGCGGACCTGTGACCGTGGACGGCCACCGAGCGGGCCAGTTGCGCCGAACCGACGCGCTCCGCCTCGCGGATGCGGCCTTCCTGCAGATAACAGGTGGTTCTCGCGCCTTCAGCCACCAGAGCCATTTCCGCATCCCGCTCGGCTTCGGGAATGGGATTTTCGTCCAGGCAGCGCAGCGCATCTTCGTGCCTTCCCGCCGCCGCATACGCAATGGCCAGCAGTGCCGGAGCGCCGTAGCGGGTCACGGTGTAGTCGTCTGGCAAGGCGTGGAAGGTTTCCAGTAGGCCGATGATCGGCTCGCTGCGATCACGCTGGACCTCGATCGCCGCCTGCACCAGCGGAAGGCGATAAGCCTCGTCGGCCTGCTGGGCCGCGCCACTGCGCTTGAATTGCTCCATCCAGGCTTCGGCCTTCGCCGGGCGGGCGGTCAGTGCGTAGGCCAGGCAGCCGAGGAAGAACAGCCGCGGCCGGGAAAACAGGATGTCCTGCGGCAACTGGTCCAACAGGCGCAGTAGCGGGCTCAACTGATCGAGGCTCCAGGTGGCAGGGGCCGCCCCTTCGACCAATTGCGCGGCAACGTCCAGGTCGCCCGCCTGGGTCGCATGGCGCACCGCCTCGGCCAGCAGCTTGCGCTCGGCGAACCAGCGCGCGGCGCGACGGTGCAGTTGGTCCTGGGTCTCGCGATCGCGACGTTGCAGCCGTGTCGCGAGGAAGTCGCCGAACAGCGCATGGAAGCGATACCAGGGTTGGCGGTCATCGGCTTCAACGCGGAAGATCAGCAGGTTCTCCTCATCCAGCCGCTTGAGCATGGCCTGCGCCGATGCACATCCAGTCACCGCTTCCGCCAATGAGGCATTGAAGCGCCGCAGGATGCTCACGTCCTCCATGAATGACGCCAGGTCGGCGGGCAGATGCGCCATGACGTTCTCGGCCAGGTAGCTCTGCAGGTCGTCGGAACGCCAGCCCAATTCCCGCAGGGTGTCCCGCGCCGCGGGGTCGCTGCGCAGCAGGATGACCACCAGTTGCAAGGTAGCCGGCCAGCCACTGGTGAGCTGGTGGATCTGGTGCAACTCCTCCGGGCTGAGTTTCAGCGCGGCCAGGCCTTGTTCGAGGAAGGCGTGGGTTTCCGCCAGATCGAATGGCAGTGCGGCGCAATCGAGCTCCACCAACTGGCCACTAAGGCGCAGACGGCTGAAGCTGAGCGGCGGACCGACACGGGACGAAATCACGAAATGCAGGTTGTCGGGGCTGTGGTCCAGCAGCTTCTGTACGAGCTGGTGGGAGCGCGGGTCCACCACATGCTGGTAGTCGTCTATGACCAGAAACAGCTCTTTGTTGATGCTGGCGGCGCCCTCGACAATGGCCGCCACCACGTCATCGATGAATTCCGGCCGCGTGCCTTCCGGGGGAATGCCGCTGTCCAGCGGAATCCCCAGGCGCTGCAAGGCGCCGCGCAGGTAAGCGAAGAAAATCGCCAGATGCTTGTCGTCGGTGCTCAGCGACAGCCAGGCCACGTCCGCCCCGGAACGCATCATCTCCTGCCGCCACTGCGCCAGCAGCGTGGTCTTGCCGAAGCCCGGGCTGCCGGTGACCAGGCCGACGCGGCATTGCGCCATCCGCTGCAGCTCCTCCAGCAGACGCTGGCGCTGGATGGTCTGGGTGCCGATACGTGGTGGCGCGAACTTCGTCGATACGAGCAGTTTGTCTGTGTGCATGTCCAGACCGGGTCTCCGATTCGCAAATGGCCTACCAAAACGCAGCGGACGGGCATGCGCGGGTTGGAATCAAAGTGGGTACGGCCAGGTGGTAAGCCGGTTTTTACCTGAAGCTTAGCCTCAGGTCAGTAGCCGCCTTGTTTCCGGGCATTTGGGCGACCGTTCCTGCAACAGATGGTGGCGGGGAAAGCGAGGGGGCCGCCCCCTCGAACCGAGGGGGTAGGACGGCGGTGCCGGGGCGGGAACGCCGGAGCGGATCAGAGGGTGCGGGCAACCAGCTCGCGCATGATGTCGTTGGCGCCGCCGTAGATACGGTTGACTCGGCTGTCCAGGTAATGCCGGGCGACCGGATATTCCAGCATGTAGCCGTTGCCGCCGTGCAGCTGAACGCACTGGTCGACAACCTTCGAGTACAGCTCGGTGCACCAGAGCTTGGCCGCGGCTGCCGCTTCCGGGGTCAGTTCGTGGCCCTGCAGCAACTCCATGCAGCGGTCGACATAGGTCTGCCCGAGGACGATCTCGGTCTTGAGGTCGGCCAGCTTGAAGTACGAATTCTGGAACTCGATGATCGGTTTGCCGAATACCTTGCGCTCGCGGGTGTAGTCGACGGTCTGTTCCAGAACCGCCTGGCTCGCCGCGATGGCCAGGATGCCTATGCTCAGGCGCTCCCAGGCCAGCTCCTTCATCAGTTGGTAGAAGCCCTGGCCGGGCTCGCCGCCGAGGATGTTGGCCTTGGGCACGCGGACGTCCTCGAAGAACACCATGGTGGTGTCCTGGGCGTGCAGGCCAACCTTGCGCAGCGGTTTGGATTTGCTGACACCGGCGCGGTCCGCCTCCACCAGGATCAGCGAGATATCGCGCGAGCCCTTGCCGCTGTTCCCGGTCTTGGCGACCACAACGATGATGTCGCTGTTGGTGCCGTTGGAGATGAAGGTCTTGGCGCCGTTGATGACGTACTCGTCTCCCTCCAGTACCGCGCGGGTCTTGACCGCCTGCAGGTCGGAACCGGTGTCGGGCTCGGTCATGGCCACAGCGGCGATGGCTTCGCCATTGGCCATTTTCAGCAGCCACTCGTGTTTCTGCGCTTCGGTGCCGAAGTTGATCAGGTAGCCGGCACAGATGTCGTGCACGTTGAAACCGTTCAATCCGGACAAACCAGCGCGGGCCACCTCTTCCACCGCGATCATCGAGAAGCGCCGGTCCAGGCCCAGGCCACCATAGGCCTCCGGCGTGGTGGCGTTGAGCATGCCCAGCTCGCCAGCGCGCTTCCAGATTTCGCGGGGGACGAGGTGATCTTCCTCCCACTGCTCATGGAACGGCGTGCACTCCTCCGCCAGGAAACGGCGGACGGTACTACGGAACTCTTCATGCTCATGATCGAAGAGGGTGCGCGGAATCATGGATATACCCCTGGATGCGATTGGCTGTGCGGCATCCGACCGGCCGGATGCCCTTCGCGCCACATTAGGACGGCCTGCGCCCGCCCCGCCCCCTCGAAGCGGGTAGGCGCAGGCGAATCGTCCGCGCACCCTTGGGCCTCGTCCGCTCCCACTCCATAAGGGTGGGGGCGACCTCGCCGGCATTTCGATTTACTGGCAAAGCCCACTCCCCCGGCCGCCCGTCGGCCAGAAAGTACAAGAGAACGAGATGACCGATTCGCTCCTGAACGAACGCGAACTGAGCTTCCAGCTCTATGAGCTGCTCGATACCAAAGCCCTGCTGCAGCGCCCCCGCTATGCGGATCATGATCGCGCCGTATTCGACGCCACGTTGGAAACCGCGCGCGGTGTCGCCGCCGAATACTTTGCCCCGCACAATCAGAAGGGCGACGCCAATGAGCCGACCTTCGACGGGGAAACGGTGACGCTCATCCCGGAAACCAAGATCGCCTGGGACGCCTTCGCCCAGGCCGGTTTCCTCGCCGCCCATCACGATGTCGAGGACGGTGGCCTGCAGCTGCCGGAGGTCATCCTGCGGGCCAGCATGGCCTACTTCAACGCCGCCAACATCGCCACGGTGGCCTATTCGTTCCTGACCATCGGCGCCGCCAACTTGGTCAAGAGCTTTGCCGGCGATGTGCTGCGCGAACGCTTCCTGCCGCCGATGCTCGATGGTCGTTTCAGCGGCACCATGGCCCTGACCGAGCCCGGCCAGGGTTCGGCCCTGGGTGACTTGCGCACCAGCGCCCGCCCGGCCGCCGATGGCAGCTACCGCATTCACGGCCAGAAGATGTTCATCTCCGGCGGCGACCACTCGCTGACCGACAACATCGTGCACATGGTGCTGGCCCGCATAGAAGGTGCGCCGGCAGGCACCCGTGGCATTTCCCTGTTCCTCGTGCCGAAGTTCCTGGTCAACCAGGACGGCAGCCTGGGCGCGCGCAACGACGTCGCCCTGGCCGGCCTGCTGCACAAGCACGGCTACCGCAATACCACCTCCACCGTGCTCAGCTTCGGTGAGAAGGACGGTGCCGTCGGCTATCTGGTGGGCGAGGCCAACAAGGGCCTGTCGTACATGTTCCAGATGATGAACGAGGCGCGCATCGGCGTGGCCCTCGGCGCCTCAGCGCTGGCCTACCAGAGCTTCATTCACGCCCTGGACTACGCCCGCGAAAGGCCGCAGGGCCGCCTGCCGGGCGCCAAGGACCCGCTGGCGCCGCAGGTGCGTATCGTCGAGCACGCCGACGTGCGCCGCATGCTGCTGCAGCAGAAGGTCTACGCCGAAGGCAGCCTCGCGCTGTGCCTGTACGCGAGCAGCCTGTTCGAGGATGCCCACACTGCACCCGAAGACACCCAGCGGCGCGAAGCCGGGGAATTGCTGGACCTGCTGATTCCCATGGTCAAGTCCTACCCGTCCAGGTACTGCGTGATGGCCTCGGACATCGGCATCCAGGTGCTAGGCGGTTCGGGTTACATCCGCGAGTACCCGCTGGAGCAGTACTACCGGGACAACCGCCTGAACCCCATCCACGAAGGCACCGAAGGCATCCACGGTATCGATCTGCTCGGTCGCAAGCTGCAACAGAACGGCGGCGCCGGCTATCGCATGTTCCTGTCGCGCGTGCGCGGCACCCTGAAGGAGGCCGGGCACGACGGCCGCTGCGCCCCGCTCGCCTTCGTGCTGGCCGGCGCCCTGGACCACCTGCAGGAAGTCACCGAAAGCCTGCTCGACCAGGTGGCCGCCGACGCCAATCTCGGCCTGGCCAACGCCACCACCTATCTCGACCTGTTCGGCCGCGTGCTGGTGGGCTGGCTGTGGCTGCGCATGGCGCTGGTCGCGAGCCGTGCCCTCGACGCCGGCGCGACGGGCAGCGAGGCTGACTTCTACCTCGGCAAGCTGCAAGCGGCCCAGTACTTCATCGACTGGGAGCTGGCAACCATCGAGGCCCAGGCGCGCCTGCTGGCATCCGGCAACCGCAGCAGCTTTGACATGCAGGACGCGTGGTTCTGACCCGCCTGCCGACTTCCAACCCTCTACAAGGAGCCACCATGAACGCCCTGGTTACCTATCAGGTTGAAGACAACCTGGCCCTGATCGGCCTCGCCCGTCCTCCGGTCAATGCCGTTGGCCAACCCCTGCGCGCAGCTGTTCTCGAAGCCTGCCAGCGCGCGGCGGACGATCCTTCGGTGAAGGCGCTCGTCCTCCATGGCGCCAACGGTCTGTTCAGCGCCGGTGCCGACATCAGCGAATTCGGCAGTGATGCGTCCTTCGCCGCGCCCGACCTGCCCTCCCTGCTCCTGCGCCTCACGCAACTGGACAAGCCACTGGTGGCCGCCATCGGCAAACTCGCCCTCGGCGGCGGCCTGGAACTGGCTCTGGCCTGCGGCTACCGCATTGGCGAACCGGCAACCCGCGTCGGGCTGCCGGAAATCAACCTCGGCCTGCTTCCCGGTGCCGGTGGCACCCAGCGCCTGCCGCGCCTGATCGGTGCCGAGGCGGCACTCGACATGATGCTCTCGGGCGCCCCGGTCGGTGCCGAAAGCGCTCGCAACCTGGGCATCCTCGACAGGCTGTCGGCCAGCGCCGAAGCCTTGCTCGACGAGGCCCGCGCCTATGCCCGTGAGCTGGTCGCCAGCCAGGCACCCGCGCGCCCCGCCGCCCCCTTCCCTGCACCCGCCCAAGGGCTGCCCGAGGACTTCTTCGCGCGCTTCCGGCAGGACAACGAGCCGCGCTGGAAGAGCCGCCTGGCCCCCCGCCTGGTGCTGTCCGCAGTGGAAGCCGCCTGTCTGCTGCCGCTGGAAGAAGGCCTGGCCCGCGAAGTGGCGCTGTTCAAGCAGGCCGAAGCCTCGGTCCAGTCCCAGGCGTTGCGCCATGTGTTCTTCGCCGAGCGCGAGGCCGGCCGGATTCCGGGCATCGATAGCGACATCCTGCTCCGCCCGATTCGTAAGGTCGCGGTGATTGGCGCCGGTACCATGGGCGGTGGCATCGCCATGAACTTCGCCAATGTCGGCATCCCGGTGACCCTGCTGGAGCGCCAGGGCGAGGCCCTGGATCGCGGCCTGGCGCAGATCCGCAAGAACTACGACATCAGCGTCAAGCGCGGCAAGCTGACCGAGGCCAAGCTGGAGCAACGCATGGCCCTGCTCGGCGGCACGCTCGATTATGCCGACCTGGCTGACGCCGACCTGGTGATCGAAGCGGTGTTCGAGAAGATGGAGATCAAGCAGGAGGTCTTCCGCACCCTGGATCGGGTGTGCAAGCCCGGCGCCATCCTCGCCACCAACACCTCGTCGCTGGACGTCGACCAGATCGCCGCCGTGACTTCCCGTCCGCAGGATGTGATCGGTCTGCACTTCTTCAGCCCAGCCAACGTCATGCGTCTGCTGGAAGTAGTGCGTGGGCGCGAAACCGCAGCGGACGTGCTGGCCACCACCCTGAAGATGGGCCGCACCATTGGCAAGATGCCGGTGGTATCCGGCGTCTGCTTCGGCTTCATCGGCAACCGCATGCTCGAACCCTACGCCCGCGAAGCCCATCGCCTGGTACTGGAAGGCGCGACCCCAGCGCAGGTGGACGGAGTGCTCACCGGACTCGACCTGAACATGGGCGTGTTCAGCATGCTCGACCTGGCCGGCGTCGACGTGAACTTCCTGGTGCGCGACTCCAACCGCGCCGCCTTCGCCCATGACGAGAGCTACTGCCGCCTCGGCGACGAGCTCTATGCCCAGGGCCGCTACGGCCAGAAGACCGGTCGCGGCTTCTATGCCTACGAAGGGCGCAATCGCCAGGACGACTACGAGGTCGTGGCGCTGGCCGAACGCCTGGCCGGCGAGCTGCACGTCTCGCGTCGTCCCATCAGCGCGCAGGAAATCCACGACCGTTGCCTGTTCATGCTGATCAACGAGGGCATCCAGCTGCTGGACGAAGGCATCGCCCTGCGCGCCAGCGACATCGACCTCGTATGGATCAACGGCTACGGCTTCCCGGCCCACCTCGGCGGCCCGATGCACTACGCGGAGCAGCTCGGCCTGGACAGGGTGCTGGCCGGCATCGACCAGTACCGCCAGTCCCTCGGCGAATACGGTGAGATGTGGTTCCAGCCGGCGCCGCTATTGGAGCGCCTGGTGGCCGCCGGCAAGACCCGCATCGAACGCATCTGATTGCACCTGGCAGGCACCGGTCTCAGCGGTGCCTGCAGATACCTCCTATAGGACAAGACCATGAAAGAAGCCGTCATCCTCTCCACCGCACGCACGCCCATCGGCAAGGCGTTTCGCGGTGCCTTCAACGCGACCACCGCCCCGACCCTGTCCGCCTTCGCCATTCGCGCCGCCGTCGAGCGCGCGGGTATCGATGCAGCAGAAATCGAAGATCTGGTGATGGGCACCAGCATGCCGGCCGGCACCGCCGGCTGGAACCTCGGCCGCATGAGCGTGCTGGCCACAGGCCTGCCGATTACCGTCGGTGGCCAGACCCTCGACCGCCAGTGCGCCTCGGGCCTGATGGCCATCGCCACCGCCGCCAAGCAGATCGTGGTAGACGGCATGGCCTTGACCATCGGCGCCGGCCAGGAGCACATCAGCCTGGTGCAGAACCGCCACATGGAATGGGTGGGCGAGTACCACGACACCCAGGTCATCAACCATGTGCCCCACGCCTACATGCCGATGCTGCAGACCGCCGAACTGGTGGCCGAGCGCTACGGCATCAGCCGCGAGGCCCAGGACGCCTACTCCCTGCAATCCCAGCAGCGCACCGCGGCGGCCCAGGGCGCCGGCCTGTTCGAGGGCGAGATCGTCCCGGTCACGGTCACCCGCCAGATCGTCGACAAGGCCAGCGGCGCCATCAGCTTCGAAGAAGTGACCCTCGCCCAGGACGAAGGCAACCGTCCGCAGACCGCACTCGACGACCTTGCCCGGCTCAAGCCGGTGATCGCCGGCGGCTGCATCACCGCCGGCAACGCCAGCCAGCTGTCCGACGGCGCCAGCGCCTGCGTGCTGATGGACGGTCGCCTGGCCGAGCAGCGCAACCTGGAACCGCTGGGTGCCTATCGCGGCATGGCGGTGGTGGGCCTTGCGCCGGAAGAAATGGGCATCGGCCCGGTGATGGCCGTGCCCCGTCTGCTCAAGCAGCACGGCCTGAAGGTCGACGACATCGGCCTGTGGGAACTCAACGAAGCCTTCGCCTGCCAGGCGATCTATTGCCGCGACAAGCTGGGCATCGACAACGCGCGTTACAACGTCAATGGCGGCGCCATCGCCATCGGCCACCCCTACGGCATGAGCGGCGCACGGATGGTCGGCCACGCCCTGCTGGAGGGCAAGCGTCGCGGCGTGAAGTACGTCGTGGTAACCATGTGTGTAGGCGGCGGCATGGGTGCCGCTGGCCTGTTCGAGGTGTTCTGATGAGTGTCTTCGCCCCCTTCTCCCTGGCCAGCCGCACCGTGCTGGTCACCGGCGCCTCCAGTGGTATTGGCGCCCACCTGGCCCGCGTCGCCGGCCAAGCCGGCGCCCGCGTGGTCCTCGCGGCGCGTCGCGTGGAGCGTCTGCAACAGCTGGCCGACACCATCCGGCGTGACGGCGGCCAGGCGCTGCCAGTGGCCATGGACGTCACCGACCGCGCCAGCGTCGAAGCCGCCTTCGATGCCGCCGAGACAGCCTTCGGACCGGTGGATGTGGTGCTCAACAACGCCGGCATCGGCAGCGGTCTGCGCGTGCTGGAAATCAGCGAAGAAGACTGGCGCGCCATGCTCGCGACCAACCTGGACGGCGTCTGGCGCGTCGCTCAATGCGCGGCACAACGCCTGGCACGCGCCGAGCGACCGGGGAGCATCGTTAACATCGCCTCCATGCTCGGCCTGCGGGTCGGCACCGGCTACAGCCACTACTGCACGGCCAAGGCCGGAGTGGTCCAGCTGACCAAATCCCTGGCGCTGGAACTGGCGCGCTACGGGATACGGGTCAATGCCATCGCGCCGGGCTACTTCACCACCGAGATGACCGACGGTTATTTCGACAGCGAGAAAGGCCAGGCCTACATCCGCGACGCCGTGCCCATGCGCCGCCTCGGCCGGCTGGAGGAGCTGGACGGGCCCTTCCTGCTGCTGGCCAGCGAAGCCGGTGCCTATATGTCCGGTGCGGTGCTGGCGGTGGATGGCGGGCAATTGGTGGGGAGTTTGTAAGGGGGCCACCCTTTCCCCCGGCCCCTCTCCCTGAAGTGGAGAGGGGTGACTCCCGGCCCACCTCCGTGACTCCCTGGACACACATCCCCTGTAGGGGCGAATTCATTCGCCAAGCAGGACGCAGTCCTGCCCGCTTTTGTAGAAGCGAATTCATTCGCGATGCTCCCGTAGGGTGGGCCATGCGCACCGGATCGGCGGCTGGAGGTGGCCCAGGGAAAACCGGCGAATCAGTCGGTGTGCGCGGCGCACCCTACATAAAAGCCCGCTCGGCCGCGTAGGGTGGATGTCGCTCTTCACATCCACCATCCGATGCCCCATCCAGCTTCGCCGGTGGGTCGATGAAGCGTGACCCATCCTACGACTGAATCCCGTCGTCCATTTCAAGCGCCCCCCTCCATTGGGGAGGGGCTGTCTTCAGCCCGCGAAGGCAGCATTCAGCCCACATGTGCAAACGATTGCACAACAGCTGAGGCATCCCGATGGCGCGCAACACTTCATCTCCAGAGCCCCCCGTCCAGCATGCTGTTCCAGCAGGCGGGCGCATCACGGCCAGGGACCTGGCGAAACGTATCGGCGTGGCCACGTCCACGGTCACCCGCGCCTTCGACCCGCATTCACGCATCTCTGCCGAGGTGCGCCAGCGCATCCTCGCCATGGCCGACGAAGCGGGCTACCGGCCCAACGCCATCGCGCGGTCGCTGAACCGGCGGCGCACCGGCATCGTGGCGCTGGTGATGGGCGACATGACCAACCCCTTCTACCCCGCCGCGCTGGAAGAGTTCTCCCTGCGGCTGCGGCAAAGCGGCCGGCAACTGCTGCTCTTCGTGGTACCGCCGGGTGGCGACGCGGACGAGCTGATGCCGCAGCTGCTGCAGTATCAGGTCGACGCCATCGTGGTGACCGCCGCGCGGCTGTCATCGCACATGTCGGACCTGTGTGGACGCCAAGGTGTACCGCTGGTGTTCATGAACCGCCGCGTCGACGACCCCACAGTCTGGTCGGTGTGCTGCGACAACCAGCGCATGGGAGCGGCGGTGGCCGATTACCTGATGAGCACGAAGCGCCGCGCCTGCGCCTTCGTATCCGGCGACCCGAGCGTTTCTACCACCGCTGATCGCCTGCTCGGCTTCGAACGCGGCCTGGCCGCGCACGGCCAGCGCTTGGTCGCCTGTGAGCTGGGTGGATACAGCTACGAAGGCGCACGTGACGCGGCGGCGCGGCTGTTCGCAGCAGGCCAACCCGCCATTGATGCGGTGTTCTGCGCCAACGACCTGATGGCCCTCGGCGTGCTCAGCCACTTGCGCATGAACACCACCCTGCGCGTGCCCGAGGACGTGGCCGTGATCGGCTTCGACGATATCCGCGCCGCCGCCTACCCGGAGAATGACCTGACCACCGTGCGCCAGCCGCTGAACGAAATGATCGATTGCGCGATCCGGCTGCTCGACGAAGGCCGCCCGGGCGGCAGCGTCGCCGGGGCGCTGCGCGAACTGCCAGGACGACTGGTGCTGCGCTCCACGTCCTAGACCAAGCCCTGCACGCCAATCACAACAACAACGACAACCAGGAGACAGGCATGACACCTACAGAGTCCACGAATGAACGCGCCATGTATCGAAAGATCAGCTGGCGCATTATGCCGCTGCTGCTCACGGCCTACGTGGTGGCCTTCCTCGATCGCATCAACGTGGGCTACGCGCAGTTGCAGATGAAAGAGACGCTGGCCTTCAGCGATGCCGTCTATGCCCTGGGTGCGGGCATCTTCTTCATCGGCTACCTGCTATTCGAAGTGCCGAGCAACCTGATGCTGGAGAAGATCGGCGTGCGCAATACGCTGCTGCGCATCATGGTCTGCTGGGGCATCGTCGCCATGGCGATGATGTTCGTGCAGACGCCAACGCAGTTCTACGTGCTGCGCTTCCTGCTCGGCGTATTCGAGGCCGGGTTTACCCCCGGTGCCCTGTTCTACCTGACCTACTGGTACTCGCCAGCGCGGCGTGCGCGGATGATCGCCGTGTTCCTGCTCGGCGCCATCTTCGCCTGCCTGATTGCCGGGCCGCTGTCGGGCGCCATCATGAAGTACTTCGACGGCCTCAATGGCTGGCACGGCTGGCAGTGGCTGTTCCTGGTACAGGGGCTGCCTGCACCGCTGCTGGGCCTGCTGGCCTGGTTCGTGCTGGTCGACCGGCCCGAGCAGGCGGGCTGGCTAAGCGCCGAGGAAAAACTCCGGCTGCGCCAGCAGTTCGACGCAGAGGACCAATCGGCGACCAAGGCCAGTCATGGTTCGCTGCGCGACCTGCTGAGCGATTCCAAGGTCTGGGTGTTGTCACTGGTGTATGTGCTGATGGTCGCGGGCACCTACACGATCGCGTTCTGGACACCGACCCTGATCAGGGGTTGGGGCGTCTCCGACGTACTGGAAATCGGCCTCTACGCCACCCTGCCACAGCTGTTCGCGGCAGCCGGGGTGATCCTGCTCAGCCGCAGCTCGGATCGCCGCCGCGAACGCCGCTGGCATTTCACCGCCGGCGCACTGACGGCCGCCAGTGGCCTGGCGATCATCGCCCTGGGCCAGGGGCAGCTCGGCGTCTCGCTGGCCGGACTATGCCTGGCCATGCTGGGCATTGCCTCGGTGCCGCCGGTGTTCTTCGCGTTGACCTCCGAATACCTGCCCCGCGCATCGGTGGCGGTCGGCATCGCCCTGGTCAGCAGCATCGGCAACCTCGGTGGTGCGATCAGCCCCCCGGTCACCAGTGCGCTCCAAGCTAGCAGTGGCGGCACCGCCTACAGCCTGTACTTCGTGATGAGCCTGTACCTGCTGGCTGCATTCATCGTGCTCGCGGCCGCCCGGCCGAAGGAACCCATTCTTCAAGCCGCCTGAGGCGGCATCCCCTGGAGTCCATAGGAAGTAGCCCATGATCCAACAACTCAAGAAAGGCCAGTCGGCCCAGGCCAAGGCCAGCAACCAGGCGCAGGTGCGCGCTACCGTCGAAGGCATCCTCGCCGACATCGAACAACGCGGTGATGCCGCGGTGCGCGAGTACTCAGCGAAGTTCGACCAGTGGGCACCGGAATGCTTCCGCCTCAGCCAGGAGCAGATCGACGCCTGCATCGCCAGCCTGCCGCAACAGACGCTAGACGACATCCGCTTCGCCCAGGCGCAGATCCGCCGTTTCGCCCAGATCCAGAAAGACTCCATGCACGACGTCGAGGTGGAGACGCTGCCGGGCGTGGTGCTCGGCCATCGCAATATTCCGGCCAATTCGGTGGGCTGCTACATCCCCGGAGGCAAGTATCCGCTGATCGCCAGCGCGCACATGAGCGTGCTCACCGCCAAGGTGGCCGGCGTCAAACGCGTGATCGCCAGTGCGCCGCCCTTCGAAGGCAAGCCCTGCCCCGAGATCGTGGCCGCCATGCACCTCGCGGGCGCCGATGAAATCTACTGCCTCGGCGGCGTCCAGGCGGTGGCGGCGATGGCCATCGGCACCGAGAGCATCAAGGGCGTGGACATGATCGTCGGCCCTGGCAACGCCTACGTGGCCGAAGCCAAGCGGCAGCTCTTCGGCCGCGTCGGCATTGACCTGTTCGCCGGCCCCACCGAGACGATGGTGATCTGCGACGACACGGTGGACGCCGAGCTGGTGGCCGTCGATCTGCTGGGCCAGGCCGAGCACGGCCCCACCTCCCCCGCCTACTGCGTGACCACCAGCCAGAAGATTGCCGAGGAACTTCCGGCCGCCATCAAGCGCGTGCTCGCCCGTCTGGACACCGCTCCGGTCGCCAGCGCCGCCTGGCGCGACTTCGGCGAAATCCACCTGTGCGACACCGACGAAGAAGCTCTGGAAGTGGCCGAGCGCCTGTGCTCCGAGCATGTGCAGGTGATGACGAAAGACCCGAGCTGGTACCACGACCGCATGACCTGCTACGGCGCCCTGTTCCTCGGCCATCGCACCAACGTCAGCTATGGCGACAAGGTGATCGGCACCAACCACACGTTGCCCACCATGGGCGCGGGTCGTTACACGGGCGGGCTGTGGGTCGGCAAGTTCATCAAGACCCACACCTACCAGCGCGTGCTGACCGATGAGGCGAGCGTGCTGGTGGGCGAATACTGCTCGCGCCTGTGCGGCTACGAGCACATGTCCGGACACAAGGAGCAGGCGGACATCCGCGTGCGCCGCATGAAGGTGGAGGGCTGAGCCATGAGCAAACCCCTTGCAGAAAGCCGCAGTGCCTATCGCTACTTCCGTGACATCACCACGCGCTGGATGGACAACGACGTCTACGCCCACGTCAACAACGTCGTCTACTACAGCTGGTTCGACACAGTAGTCAACGCCTGGCTGCTGGAGCAGAAGGTGCTGGATTTCGCCGAGAGCCCTACGGTCGGCCTGGTGGTGGAAACCGGCTGCAGCTACTTCTCGTCCATCGCCTTCCCCGACATCGTGCGCGCAGGCTTGCGCGTGGCGCATCTGGGCAATTCCAGCGTGCGCTACGAAGTCGGCCTGTTCGCCAACGACAACGAGGTGGCATCCGCCCAGGGTCACTTCCTGCACGTCTACGTCGACCGGGAGACACGCCGCCCGCTGCCGCTGCCGGCTGAACTGCGCCACGCCCTGGAACGCATCGCGGTGGCGTCATGAAGGACTTTCAGAATCGCGTGGCGGTGATCACCGGTGCGGCCTCGGGTTTCGGCAAGGCATTTGCCGAGAGAGGCGCCGCGCTCGGCATGAAGCTGGTTCTGGCCGACATCCAGGCCGAGGCGCTCGAGGCCGCCGTGGCCGATCTGCGTGCCCGCGGCGCTGCGGTGATCGGCCTGCGTACCGACGTCTCCCAGGCCGGGCAGGTGCAGGCCCTGGCCAATGCGGCGCTGGCCGAGTTCGGCGCCGTGCATCTGCTGTTCAACAACGCCGGCGTGCTCGCCGGCGGGCTGGTGTGGGAAAACAGCGAGAAGGACTGGGACTGGGTGCTGGGCGTGAATGTGCGCAGCGTGGTCCACGGCGTGCGCATCTTCACGCCGATCATGCTCGAAGCCGCCTCGGCCGACCCGGACTACGAGGGGCACATCATCAACACCGCCTCGATGGCCGGGTTGCTGAACGCACCGACCCTGGGCGCATACAACCTGTCCAAGCACGCCGTGGTGTCAGTCAGCGAAACGCTCTACCACGATCTCGCGCTGGTTTCCGAGCAGGTGCATTGCTCGGTACTGTGCCCCTACTTTGTGCCGACCGGTATCAGCCAGTCCGCACGGAATCGACCAGGTGAACTTGCCAATTCCTCTGTCCCGACGCGCTCGCAGACGATGGCTCTGGCCCAGAACCAGAAGGCCACCGGCTCCGCCAGGATCAGTGCCGAACAAATCGCCGAACTGACCTTCGAGGCGATCCGCCAGTGGCGCTTCTACATCTATTCGCATCCCCAGGCGATGGGATCGGTACGCGAGCGCTTCGAGGCCATGGTCGAGCAGCGCAACCCACCCGATCCCTACGCCGACTACCCCGAACTGCGCGCAGGGCTGGTCGCGGCGCTACGCGGCTGAAGCACTTGCACCGGTCATCAGGCTCAACCTAGAGGAGATGAATTCATGATCCAACGCATCAAGCGCCTGGCACTTGCGGGCCTAGCCTGTACGTTGCTCGCCGCGCCCCTGGTGCAGGCCAGGACGGAAAAACCCAACATCCTGGTGATCTGGGGCGACGACATCGGCTGGCAGAACGTCAGCGCCTACGGCATGGGCACCATGGGTTACACCACGCCCAGCATCGACAGCATCGGCATGCAGGGCATCCGTTTCACGGACCACTACGGCCAGCCGTCCTGCACTGCAGGCCGCGCGGCCTTCATCACCGGCCAATACCCGATCCGCTCGGGCATGACCACGGTGGGCCTGCCGGGCGACAAGCTCGGCCTGCAGGCCGCCTCGCCGAGCCTCGCCGAAGTGCTGAAATCTGTCGGATACCGCACCGGTCAATTCGGCAAGAACCACCTGGGAGACAACAACGCCAACCTGCCGACCGTGCATGGGTTCGACGAGTTCTTCGGCAACCTGTACCACCTCAACACCGAGGAACAGCGCGAGTACGTCGACTACCAGAACTTCGCCAACGCTTACCCTGGCGGCCCGGAAACGTTCGCGAAGAAGTTCCAGACCAGAGGCGTGCTGCATACCTTCGCCAGCGACAGGGACGACCCGACGATGGACCCGCGCTTCGGACCGGTCGGCAAGCAGACGATCGAAGACACCGGGCCGCTGACGACCCAACGCATGGAAGACTTCGACGGCGCCGAAGTGATTCCCATGGCGCTGGATTTCATGCGCAAGGCGCACAAGGAAGACAAGCCCTTCTTCGTCTGGCTCAACACCAGCCGCATGCACTTGTACACCCACCTCAACGACACGTGGCGCCACGCCGCCGCGAAGTACACCCACGAGGACGACACGCAGGGCAGTGGCATGCTGCAGCACGACCACGACATCGGCCAGGTGCTTGCCTTCCTCAAGGAGAACGGTCTGGAGGACAACACCATCGTCTGGTACTCCACCGACAACGGTCCTGAGCATTCCTCCTGGCCCCATGGCGCGACGACGCCTTTCCGTGGCGAGAAGATGACCACCTACGAAGGCGGCGTGCGCGTGCCGTCGATGCTGCGCTGGCCAGGCGTGGTGAAGCCGGGGCAGATTCTCAACGGCATCCAGGCGCACCAGGACATGTTCACCAGCCTTGCGGCCGCAGCCGGCGTGCCGGACGTCGTCGAACGCATGAAGCAGGAAAAGAAGCAGTACATCGACGGCATCGACAACCGCGACTACTGGACCGGCAAGTCGCCGGAGAGCAAGCGCAACAGCCTTCTGTACTACATCGAAAGCAAGCTGACCGCCGTGCGCATGGGCCCGTGGAAATTGCACTTCTCCACCAAGGAGGATTACTACGCGCAGATCGTGCCACGCTTCGCGCCGCTGATGTTCAACCTGCGCAGCGACCCGTTCGAGAGCTACGACAGCAAGGACTCCTACGGCCACATGATCCAGAAGTCGTCGTGGATTTCAGGACCTATGGGCGAGCTGATCGGCGCGCACCTGAAGACCCTGGCCGAGTATCCGCCGGTGCAGACCGCCAAGTCTTTCGACCGCTCGAACCTGGTGCAGGATTTCCTGCAGGGACAGAAGAAGGCGCGCTGATACGCGCCTCCGTTCCAAATTTCAGGCCGCTGGTGGCATCAGGTTTGTTCTGACCTCGCCGGCGCGAGTCACCCCTCGCCCTCTGGGAGAGGGGCTGGGGGTGAGGGAAGGTTCAGGCCGGCTCCGTGCATAGCCATTTCGCGAATAAATTCGCTCCTACAGAAACGGGCAGGATTGCGTCGAGGCGGGGCCGAGCGTCACCCCTCTCCCGCCTGCGGGAGAGGGGTCAGGGGAGAGGGTTGTATCACCAGGCACGTAGGCGTGTATGGCAGGACGCCACGGGACCGATCCGAACTAATCCACCAACGTGAGCAACGCAGCTCGCACGTGTTCGGGAATGGCCGTCGACTGGTTGGTGGCGCGGTCGACATAGACGTAGACAATGTAGCCCGCCGCGGAGGCTTCCTGCTCATCGTTGCGGAACAGCGCCAGCTCGTAGCGGGCGCTGCTGTTGCCCAGTTTCGCGATGCGCATGCCGATGGTGATGCGGTCCGGGAAGCTGATCGACGAGAAGTAGGTGCAGCTGTTCTCGACGATCAGACCGATGACCGGGCTGCTGGCGATGTCCAGCGTCCCCTGCTCCACCAGGAAAAGGCTGACGGCGGACTCGTAGTAGGAGTGGTAGACCACATTGTTGACGTGCCCATAGGAGTCATGGTCGCCCCAACGGCTGGGCATGCTGGTGAAGTGGGAAAACTGGCTGCGGGTAGGACGTGCGTGACTCATAGGACCTTCTCGTAGATGGCGCGGATGTCATCGATGCCCAGCTCCCGAGGGTTGTTGCCGAGCAGGCGGGTCTGTCGGGTGGCATCGCGGGTCAGGTCTTCGATATCGGTCTGGCCGATGCCCAGTTCCCGCAGGCGCGTGGGCAAGCTCAGCTCGCCGGCCACGCCACCCAGGTAGTCGGCCAGGGCATTGGCCTTCGCCGACGCATCGCCGCCGAGACCGGGCAGAACGATATCCGCCAGCTCCGCATATAGCGGCGCGGCCACTTCCAGGTTGAAGCGGACCACCGGCTCCAGCACCAGGGAATTCGACAGCCCATGGGGAATGTGGAAGCGCGCGCCCAGCGGATAGGCCAACGCATGGACCGCCGCCACGGGCGCATTGGCGAATGCCATGCCGGCGAGGCAGGCTCCCAGCAACATGTTTTCCCGCGCCTCCAGGTTGGCACCGTTGCGGCAGGCCTCATGCAGGTTGGTCGCGAGTAGGCGCAGGGCCTCGCGGGCCAGGCAATCGGAGATTGGGTTCTTCAGGTGCCGGCTGGTATAGGACTCGATGGCATGCACCATCGCATCGATACCGGTGGCGGCGGTGACGGCTGCCGGCAGGCCGAGGGTCAGTTCGGCATCAAGCACGGCCAGGTCCGGCAGGAGCAGCGGCGAAATCACCACATTCTTCTCGCCAGCGCCAGTGGTCACCACCGACACCGCCGTGACCTCGGACCCCGTGCCTGCCGTGGTCGGCACCAGGATCAGCGGCAGGCGCGGCCCCTTGGCCACGTTGATGCCATAGGACCCGGCCAGGGATTCACCGCTGCGGGCAAGCAAGGCGGTCAGCTTGGCGGCATCCAGGGAGCTGCCGCCGCCGAAGCCGATCACGCAGTCCGCCGAGCTGGCCTTGGCCGCCTCCACCGCTGCGAGGATCACCGATTCAGGCGGATCGGCCTGGACATCGGAAAACACCGCCACCCGAAGGCCGTCGCGCTCCAGTTCGGGCAGCACAGAGTCCAGCAGGCCCGCTTTCAGGACACCAGGGTCGGTGACGATGAGTACCGATTGGCAGCCCATGCTTCGCACAGGGGCCGCGATGCGGCGCGAAGCACCGCATTCGATGAGGATGGATTTGGTCGTGTTGAACGCCAGGGTGCGCATGGGACGCCTCGCGAATTGTTCGGAAAGGTGGGAAATGCACCTTAGAGGGATCACCGGAGACAGTCCCCCCCACTTAGGAGTGGGCGTGCAAGAGGTCATCCGTTCCGCGCGCTCCCCTCCCCAGACGGGAGGGGTTGCAGCCCAGGGGCACTCCTAGAATGCGATTTCCACCAACCAGAACAACAAACGGAGACCTCGATGAAGATGAACTTCTCCCGCGTCATGGGCCAGACCGCCCTGCGCTTCGCCGACCAGGAAGCCCTGGTGAACATCGAGCGCAACCGGCGCTACGGCTTCGATGAACTGCACCGGTTGACCAACCGCATCGTCAACATGATGCGCAGCCGTCTGGACCTGCAACGAGGCGATACAGCCCTGTGCATCCTGGAGAACGACAACCTGTCGCTGCTGCATGCCTGGACCGCGTTCAAGGGCGAAGCGGCCATCGCCCACACCAATATCCGCGACTCCCTCGAAGAACACCGCTGGCAGGTGGAGTTCATCCGGCCCAAGGTGGTCTTTATCGAGACCGAGCTCCTGGACCGCTACGGCGAAATGCTGCGCCAGCGCGGAACGCGGGTGGTAGGCATGGACGTTCCGCCCGCGCGGCATGCCTATGCCCGCTACTTCTGGGACCTGCTCGAAGGGGTCTCGGAGGAAGAGCCCGATGTCGAATCGGATGCGCACCAGGATGTGCTGATCTACCGCTTCACCGGGGGGACCACCGGCCGCAGCAAATGCGCCCGCTACACCATCGACAACTGGCTGGCGGCGCGGGACTCCATGTACGCCGACAGCGAGCAGGGCCAGGCTTTCAATGAGCGGACCCGTTACCTGCACATCGCACCCATCAGCCACGGTTCGGGCCTCTCGCTGCTGCCAACCCTGTTCCGTGGCGGCTGCACCGTCACCCAGAACGCCGCCGACCTCAGGGCCTGGTGCCGCAACGTTGAGGCGGAACGCATCACCACCGCGCTGATGGTGCCGACCCTGGTGGGCTGGCTGGTGGAACTTCCGGAAGCCACCCAGTACGACCTGTCCAGCCTGCAAACCCTCTACTACGGCGCCGCGCCCATGAGCCCGGCCAAGCTGGAGCAGGCCCAGCAACGCTTCGGCAACATCTTCTTCCAGCTCTACGGTTCCACCGAATGCGCCCAGGCGGTCTGCACCCTGACCAAGGCCGATCACCTGACCGCCATCCAGACCGGCCGCCTGGCCTCCGCCGGGCGCCCTACCATCGGCATCGAGCTGGCGGTCGTGGACGACAATGGCAAACCGGTCCCGCGCGGGACCACCGGCGAGATCTGGCTGCGTGGACGCGGCACGATCTCCGGCTACCACAACAACCCGGAAGGCACCGCCGCCGAGTTCCACAACGGCTTCTGGAAGTCCGGCGACCTGGGCTACCTGGATGAGGCCGGCTACCTGTTCATCGTCGACCGCAAGAAGGACGTGATCATCACCGGCGGCTTCAATGTCTATGCGGTGGAAGTGGAAGCGACCCTCAACGCCCATCCGGCCGTATCCATGTCCGCCGTGGTCGGCGTGCCCCATGACAAATGGGGCGAGGCCGTGCATGCCGAGGTGGTGCTGAAGCCCGGCGTGGTGATCGCGGAGGAGGAACTGATCGAATGGGTCAAGGAACGCCTGGGCCGGTTCAAGGCGCCTAAGTCGGTAACGTTCGTCGATGCGTTACCGGTGAGCGCCGTGGGTAAGGTATTGCGTCGGCAGGTGCGGGAGCGCTATTGGAAGGATCAGGCGCGACGGGTGTCCTGATCGACGCCTGGCTGTGGTGAAGCCCCGGTTCGATGCCGGGGCTTTTTTCTGGGGGTTTCAGGATGGTTTGGCCATTGCAGGCGCGAGTCACCCCTCTCCCGCTAGCGGGAGAGGGGTGACTCGCGCCTGCTAGGGACAATCAATGCTGGAACCACTCGCGGTCTGAAAGTTAGCAACCAACTGCTTACTCAAGCTACGACCTCCGCTCACCTTCCACCCCAAACAAAAAAAGGCGGAACCGACCAGCTCGGTTCCGCCCAACACTCCCCGTCCGGAGTTAACGAATACCGGCCCCCGCCAGGCTATCGGAGGTCCAGCCTTTGTCAGATGTCAGCTTGTCCGCCACCACCACACCGGCTTTACCCGGCCAGACGTTGATGTAATAGGTCCCGGCAATCAGGTCGTAGTGACCGGCGGTGCTGTTGGTGCCGCCCACGTCATACATCTGCGTGAGGTAGCTGAATCCAGGCCGCCACAGCTGACCGCGACCGTCGTACTGGTCCACCGCCAGGGCGGTCCAGCTGTCTTCGTCGATGTAGTAGGTGCGCTTGGAGTAGACGTGACGCATACCTGGCTTGAGCGTCGCCTCGACCACCCAGACGCGGTGCCGCTCCCAGCGCACCAGATCCGGATTGATGAACTTGGGACCGAACACCTCTTCGGGATTCTCGGCGTAGGTGAAGCGGTAAGTGTTGTACGGAACGTACATCTCCTTCTTGCCTACGAGCTTCCACTCGAAGCGGTCCATCCGGCCGTTGAACAGGTTGATGTCGTCGATGGTGGACATGCCCGAGGTGCTGGCGTTCGGGGTGTCGTAGGCCAGGTCCGGGGCCAGGCGCACGCGGCGTTGGCCGGGCAGGTACTGGTAGGCCTTGCGTCCCCGCTCGGTAGCGGTGTAGTCGAAGGTCATCACCGCTTCACCGGCACGACGCGCGGGACCGGTGTAGTTGGCGCGGGCACGGGTGAGCAGGATGTCATCGCCGCTCTTGGAGGCGTCGTAGTACGGCATCTCGTAGGTCCATCGACCCTGGGTGGAGGTCACCAGCTTGCCTGCCGCGTCGACGTTGTAGGCACCGTACTTGGGTGCGACCCAGGACAGGCCCTGGTAGCGCGCCAGATGGTTGAACATCACCTCGATACCGCGCTTGGGAATCGGGAACGGAACGCCGGCATGGGCGCCCTGGAGGGTCTCGTCGTTGTTGGTCAAGGTCGCGCTGGTGGCGTTCTTCAGCGTGTTGTCCAGCACGAACTGCGGATAGCCCACGGTGCGGTGTGTCGGATAGACGTCGAGGCGGTAGCCGGGCAGTTTCTTGAGCAGTGCCTTGGTGCCTTCGGTGAGTTTTTCGCCGTAGGTATCGACGTTGCTGGCATCGATCGAGAACTGCGGCTTCTCACTGGCGAAGGGGTCCGGGCGAATGCCCTTGCTCTTGTCGAATCCGGGCGGCGCTGTGTTCAGGCCTCCTGTGTACGCAGGAATGGTTCCGTCGGCGTTGCCGGCCATTTCGGCACCGACCGGGGTCAGGGAAGTACCCAGTTGCTTGGCTTCTTCCGCTGTCACTGCTGCATGGAGCACGCCTGCATGCGCGGCCAGCAGGCTGGCTGCGATCAGGGTTCTTGTCAGTCTAGTCATGTCTCCACCCTCTGAGATTGTGGTTTTGAACGTCTCGTAAAGCGTGCCACGCCTCTTGAGGAACAGGCCGTTACCAGTTGGAACGACGGTCGACGCAGGTGTGTCGTCGGCCCGCCTCAGGTCAATGCGGACTTGCCGTACAGGTCCAGGGGCACCCCCTGGAATTGCCCCCGGGGCCTCAAGGCAAGGGGTTATTGCGGGAGGTGTTTTTCTTCCTGGCAGCGTTTTTTTAACCAACCTCCCCCTCCCCTCGCCCCCCCCTTATTGGCGCGCGGAGGGGGGGGATGGACGGCCGGTCGGATACGCCAGGAGCAAGGCACAGAATGCAAAAGCGCCACGCGGTGTCCGAAGGCACGGCGTGGCGTTTCCAGACAGGGGAAACGGGGTTGCGCCCTGTCTCCCTCAGAGGGTGGTGATGCGGTTCAGGCGAATACCCGAAGGATGGTCTCGGCCACGCAGGCCGGCTTGGCCGCACCTTCGATCTCCACGGTCATCTCGTAGGTGATCTGCGCGCCATTGCCTTCCAGCGGCTCCCAGGATTGCACCTTGAAGTGCCCGCGCAGGCGGCTATCTACCGGTACCGGCTGGACGAAGCGCACCTTGTTCAGACCGTAGTTCACGCCCATCTTCACGTTGCGCAGCTCGAAGGCATTGGTCATGAAGGCCGGCAGCAGGCTGAGGGTCAGGAAGCCATGGGCGATCGGCTTGCCGAAGGGGCCCTTGGCGGCGCGCTCGGGGTCGACGTGGATCCACTGGTGATCGCCGGTGGCTTCGGCGAAGGTGTTGATACGGTTCTGGTCGATGGTCACCCAGTCGCTGGTGCCCACGACTTCACCCACCAGGCCCTGAAGTTCGGCCAGTGTTTCGTAGCTTTTCATTGTGTTCTCCAGATGGTCGAAATGGCTTGGTCAGGCGCGCAGCTCAGCCTGCAGGGCGGTGGCACAGGCCGCTTCGTGGCTGTCACTGCTGCCCAGCAACAGGTCGGCGACCACGGCACGCTTGTAGTAGTGCCCTACCAGGTATTCCTCGGTCATGCCGATACCGCCGTGCAACTGGATGCCCTGGCCACAGACGAACTTCGCCGCGCGACCGATCAGCATCTTGGCGCCGGACAGGGTCTTGCGCCGGGTCGGCTCGTCGTCGTTGGTCATGGACGCCAACGCCACATGCAGCATCGAACGGGCCAGTTCCAGCTCTGCGGCCATGTCGGCCATGCGGTGCTGCAGGGCCTGGAACGAACCGATGGGCACACCGAACTGCTTGCGGACCTTGAGGTAGCCGGCAGTGACTTCGAGGGTCTTTTCCATGCCGCCGATCAGTTCGGCACAAATCGCAACGATACCGTGGGCCAGGCCTTCACGCAGCGCCGGCAAGCCTTGCCCCGCTTCGCCCAACAAACGGTCCGCCGTCACCTCGACGCCATCGAAATTGAGTTCTTCCACCCAGGTACCGTCATGCAGCGGCAGCGCCTGGCGCTCCAATCCCGCAGCGTCGGCGTCCACCAGCAGCAGGCTGACGCCCGCCATACCGGAGATCCGTGCGGACACGATGAAAGCCTGGGCATCGGGTGCGCCCAGCACCAGACTCTTGAGGCCATGCAGAATGAAACCATCGCCACTGCGTTCGGCGCGCAGCGTCACCGGCTCGGACATGCCACGCGAACCGGGCTCGCTGTAGGCCAGGGCAATGCGGCAAGTGCCGTCCGCCAGTTGTGGCAGCCAGCGCGCCTGCTGTTCGGCGCTGCCGGCAGCCGCCAGGGTCTGGGCGGCCAGTACCGCGCAGCCCAGGTAAGGTTCCAGCACCAGGCCGCGGCCCAGCTCCTGGGCGATGATCGCGGTTTCCAGCGACGAGCCGCCGAGTCCGCCGTGTTCCTCGGGCAGCGCGGCCATCAGCCAACCGTTGGCGGCGAACAGGCCCCAGTTGTCGGCGCTGCCGTTCTTCCCGGCCTTCAGCAAGGCATTGCGCGCCTCGAAGCTGTAAGCCTTGTCGATGTAGCGGCGCACGCTGTCCTGTAACAGCTGCTGTTCCGAAGTGAGTTCGAAATCCATGCCGGTGTCCTGCTATCAGAGTTGGAACAGCAACTTGGCGATGATGCCGCGCTGCACTTCGCTGGTTCCGCCGTAGATGGTGGAAGCCCGGCGCAGGAACATGTCGTTCGAAATGCCGCGCGCCAGCCGTTGCAGCGGATATGGCTGCTCCGGGTCCGCCTCGTGTGGATGCGGATAGGCGATGGCGCCGTAGTCCCCCAGGGCCTCGATCTGCGTCTCGGTGATGCGTTGCTGCAGCTCCGTAGCGCGGACCTTCAGCATCGAACCGAGACCGTGGGAGGCCGGGTTGTGCTGCTGTTCCAGGCGCGCCACGCGCTGCACCAGCATTTCCATGGCCTGCAGCTCGGCATCCAGCCGCGCCAGCTTCAAGGCGAACTCCGGACGCTCGCAGAGCAGTTGGTCGCCCACGTGCAACGTGGCGGCGATCAGCCGCAGCTCGCGCATGTAACGCTTGAGCTCGGGCAGGTCGGCGGTGGTGGCGTGCTCGTTGTTGAGCAGGAACTTGGTGATGCTCCAGCCCTGCCCTTCGACGCCGATCAGGTTCTTCACCGGCACCCGCACGTTGTCGAAGAAGGTTTCGTTCAGGTGGTGGGCGTCGTCGATGCTGCGGATCGGGCGCACGGTGACGCCGGGCGTCTTCATGTCCACCAGCAGGAAGCTGATACCGGCCTGCTTCTTCACTTCGGTGTCGGTGCGCGCCAGCAGGAAGATCCAGTCGGCATGGTGGGCGTAGCTGGTCCAGGTCTTCTGGCCGTTCACCACATAGTGGTCGCCGTCACGCACGGCACGGGTGCGCAGGGAGGCCAGGTCGGAACCGGCGCCCGGCTCGGAGAAGCCCTGGCACCACAGGCGCTCGCCGTTGAAGACGGCCGGCAGATGCTCGGCCTTCTGTTCCGGCGTGGCGAAGGCGTTGAGGACCGGCCCGAGCATCTTGTGCACGAAGGCGTCCTGGGTCGGCGTACCAGCCGCGCTGCACTCGTCGTCGAACACCAGGATCTGCGGCACCGACCAGCCGGTGCCGCCGTGTTCCTTCGCCCAGTAGGGCGCGCCCCAGCCACGTTCGTTGAGCAGTTTCTGCCAGCGCATGATCTGCTCGCGCGGCGAGCGGGTGCAGCGCTGCTGGCCTTTCAGCTCATCCGGGACCTCCCGAATGAACTGCCGGACCTCCTCGCGGAAAACCGCGAGGCTGGCGTCAGGTTGAAAATCCATCAGGTTTCCCCTGTCAGTCCTTGCGGTACATGGTCACCACGCAGGCGCCACCGATACCGATGTTGTGCTGCAGGGCGATGCGCGCGCCCTCTACCTGGCGCTGCTCGGCCTGGCCGCGCAGCTGCTGGACCAGCTCGGTGCACTGGGCCAGGCCCGTGGCGCCGATGGGATGTCCCTTGGACAGCAGGCCACCGGACGGGTTGACCACATAGCGGCCACCGTAGGTGTTGTCGCCGTCGTCGACGAACTTCTGTGCGCCGCCCTCCGGGCACAGGCCCAGGGATTCGTAGGTCAGCAGTTCATTCTGGGCGAAGCAGTCGTGCAGTTCGACCACGTCCACTTCATCGGCACCAATGCCGGCCATTTCGTAAACCTGGCGAGCGGCCGCGCGGGACATGGAGAAGCCCGCCACATCACGCATGTCGCCGGACTTGAAGGTTTCCGCGCCATCGGTGGTCAGTGCCTGGCCGGCAATAGACACGCTGCGATCCAGGCCGTGCTTCTGCGCATAGGCCTCGCTGCACAGCACCACGGCGGCGGCGCCGCAGGTGGGCGGGCAGGCCATCAGCCGGGTCATGACCTCAGGCCAGACCACCTGGTCGGCCATCACTTCCTCGGTGGTGACCACTTTGCGGAACACGGCCTTCGGGTTGTTCGCCGCATGGCGGCTGGCCTTGGCGCGGATCTTGGCGAAAGTTTCCAGCGGGGTGCCGAAACGCTTCATGTGCTCGACGCCGGCGCTGCCGAAAATGCGCAGGGCGGCGGGAATCTCGACGGCGCCGGGAATCGCTTCGTTGCACTGCTCCAGGAATAGCTCCAGCGGGCTGGGACGGTCGGCGAAGGCGCTGTTGATGGCACCGGGGATCATCTGCTCGAAGCCGAAGGCCAGGACGATGTCCACCATGCCGCTGCTGATAGCCTGGTTGGCCAGGTACAGCGCCGACGAACCGCTGGCGCAGTTGTTGTTCACGTTGAGCACCGGGATGCCAGTCATGCCCACGTTGTAGAGCACGCGCTGGCCGCAGGTGGAGTCACCGAAGACATAGCTGGCAAAGGCCTGCTGGATGGACTCATAGCCAACACCCGCGTCCGCCAGGGCCAGGCGCACGGCCTGCTCGCCCATGACCGCGTAGGTTTCGCTCTGGCCCGGCTTCACGAACGGGATCATGCCTACACCGGCGACGACGACTTTCTGCCTCATGTCTTTCTCCTCAACTGTGGGTATCCCGCAGGCGCCAGCGGCGCTCGCCCGGCATTGGCACTGGGCGGCAGGCTTTTGAGCCTCAAGGATAGGCAGCCCCTCCAGCGTTCCGCCCCTCCCCATTTGGATAGCCCGGGATGGCGCTCCGGGCAGGCACCCCTCCCCGGCCGAATGATTGGCGGCATGTTAGCGGATGCGGGTTTCAGCGGCAGTGGCAATGGACGCCAGGCGTGGCGTTTTGTGGCGCTGCGGACGGACGGTGCGTTGGCGCTCGCCGCAGGCACAGTCCTGTAGGGGCGAATTCATTCGCCAAGCAGGACGCAGCCCTGCCCTGAAGGAGCGAATTCATTCGCGAAATGGCTGGGTACCGTGCCAGCCGGCAACCGCCCTCTCCCCCGGCTCCTCTCCCGCATGCGGGCGAGGGGTGGCTCTCGGCACGCCTTCGGCACAGTCCTGTGGGGGGCGAATTCATTCGCAAAATGGTTGGGCACCGTGCTAGCCGGCAACTACCCTCACCCCCGGCCCCTCTCCCAGAGGGCGAGGGGTGACTCCTGGCTCATCTTCGGCATAGTCCTGTAGGGGCGAATTCATTCGCGAAACATCAGGACGCCGGACGCACCGCCCCCCGGTACGGCAACCCTTCCTTGGCCAGGAAACGGCGTACCGCCTCGGCGTGATAGCGGCTCGCACCGCACAGCGACTGGGCGGTGGCCTCGAACTGGGTCATGGCCTGGCGGTCGGTCTCGAACGAGCGGTTGAGCAGTGTCTTGGCCATGCCCAGCGCCTCGGCAGGGGCATCGTCGAACTGCGCGGCGAAGCGCAAGGCGCTGTCCACCAATTGCTCCTGGGGAAGGATCGCCTGCGCCAGGCCCAGCGCCAGCGCCTCGTCGGCATCGAGTGGGCGCGCGGAGAAGATGATCTCCTTGGCCTTGGCCAGGCCAACCAGCCGTGGCAGCACATGCAGCATGGACAGGTCCGGCACCAGCCCCAGGCTGAGGAAGGTCGGCAACAGCCGCACGCGCGGGGTAACGAAGATGAAGTCCGCCGCCAGGGCCAGGGAGAACCCCGCCCCTACGGCAACGCCATCGACTGCGGAGATCACGGGCTTTTCCAGGTCAATCAGATCGGCGAACCAGTCGTGGAAACCCAGCACCAGGTTGCGTCCGGCAAAGGTGCCGTCCTCGCCCTCCTCCAGGCTGCCCAGGTCGAAGCCGGAGCAGAACGCCCCGCCCGCCCCGGTCAACACCACCGAGCGCACCGAACGGTCGTCCCGCGCGGCTTTCACGGCTGCCGCCAGGGCATCGCTGACGGCAGCCTCGAAGGCATTGCGCTTCTGCGGCCGGTTCAGGGTGATGAGCGCCGTCTTGCCGATCTTCTCGTACAGCACTGCACTGTCAGTCACGTCCATTTTCCTCTCGATACGACGACGAGCCGGGCATACCCGGCTCGCTGTCCAGACATCTGGTTTCCGCGTTCAACAGGATCGTTACCCGCCCTGTCAGAGGTGGCGAGCAATGATCACCTTCTGGATATGGCTGGTGCCCTCGTAGATCTTGGTGACGCGAACGTCACGGCAGTAACGCTCCACCGGGAAGTCGCTGAGGTAGCCGTAGCCGCCGTGGATCTGCAGGGCTTCGGAGCAGACCTTCTCCGCCATTTCGCTGGCGAACAGCTTGGCCATGGAGGCCTCCTTGGCGCAGTGCACACCCGCGAAGTGCAGCCGGGCCGCGTGCAGGGTGAAATGCTGGGCGACCTCGTACTGGGTGGCCATGTCGGCCAGGTCGAAGGCCACGCCTTGCAGGTTGATGATCGGCGCGCCGTAGGCTTCGCGCTCGTTGGCGTACTTCACGGCGGCTTCCAGGGCGGCGCGGGCACCGCCCAAGGCCACCGCGGCGATACCGATGCGGCCTTCGGAGAGGGTCGCCATCAGGCGCTTGTAGGCAGTGCCTTCCTCGGCCAGCAGGTTCTCCGCCGGTACGCGGCAGTTATCCAGCTGGATGGCCGCCACATGGGCCGAGCGCTGGCCCATCTTGCTTTCCACGCGAGTCACGGTGTAGCCGGGTTCGCGCGGGTCAATGATGAACATGCTGGGGCCCTTGCGGCCTTCCGGGGTGTCGGTCACCGCCGCGATGGCGAAGGCGATGCCAGCCTCGTTGCCGTTGGAGATGAACTGTTTGCTGCCGTTGAGCACGTAGCAGTCACCCTCGCGGCGCGCGGTGGTGCGGAATGCGGCGGTATCCGAACCGGCCTGGGGCTCGGTCAGCAGGCCGGCGGCAATCAGTTCGCCGGAGATCATGCCGGCCAGGTATTTCTCTTTCTGCCGCTCGGTGCCGAAGCGATGGAGCATGTCGGTCATGCCGTTGTGGACATGGAGGATGGTCGCGAAGCCGGCGTCAGCGGCAGCGAATTCCTGGATCGCCAGGCAGTACTCGGGGAACGACATGCCCGAGCCGCCGGCTTCCACGGGAACCTGCATGCCGAGGAAGCCGAGTTCGGCCACCGCCTTCAGCTCGTCGCGGGGCCAGGCGCCAGTGCGGTCGCGCTCGGCGGCCGTGGTTGCCACCACTTCCTGGGCCACCTTGCGGGCGGCGTCGCGGATCATGATTTCCTGCTCGCTCAGGAATGCTGCGGATGTATCGCTCATATGCTTCCTCTTGCCCTGGGTCGAAGTTCCGATGCTTTGCGCTGCTACCGCCGCCGACGCGACCGCCGGACCTCTGGACGCCGCCCGGATCGAACCGGCGAGTACGCGTCACGCAGCAGTTGGCAAACAGCGCAATGTGCCCAGCATGGAGGCGACGGCTCCGCACCCGCGCCTCCCCTCTCGGTAGGGGAACCCGCCCGGGAGGACGTCCAGCTACTTCAGCAGTCCCTGCTGGCGCGCCAGCGAAATTGCCGCGTAGCGGCTCGATACACCCAACTTCGCGAGGATGTTCTTCACGTTCCACTTCACCGTGCCAAAGGTGATGTTGAGCGTCAGGGCGATGCGCTTGTTGGACATTGCCTGTGCCACCAGGCCGAGGATTTCCAGTTCACGCGGGGTCAGGCTCGCACGCGGCGCACTGGCCGCCACGCGCGGTTGCGGGATGGACGGCAGCGGCTCGGCTTCCGCCTCGTCACATTCGAAGAGGCGGTCCAGGTAGTCGGCCACCGCTGCTTCGGGACGAATCTCTTCGCGCCATTGAAGCAACCGTTCGACGATCGCCCGGCCTTCATCCAGCACGGTGCGGACCAGCCCATGCCGGGCGGCCATTTCCATGGCGGCCTGAAGGTTTTCATCGGCTTCATCCCGTTGGCCGAGCTCGTCGTGGGCCAATGCGGCGAGCAGCTGGACCTTGACCAGCGTGCGCGCCCGCCCCTGCTTTTCAGCACCCTTGCGCACCATCGCCAGCCCTTCCAGCGCCCAGGCCGGATCACGTCCGGCCAGTGCCAGCCGTGACCGGGCGAAGGTGGCGATGTGAGCGATTTCGTAGCGCGCTTCGGCGGTCGGACGCTGCGCCGTTTCGAGGTCGACCAGGCGCGATACCAGCGCCGTGGCGCGACGCTGTTCGCCCTGTTCCAGGAGCAGACGGACCTGCTCGGCCAGCATCAGCGCCAGCAGGCGGTCCAGGCCCAGCACATGGAAATGCGCGGCCTGCGCTTCGAGGAAGTCCAGCGCGGCCTGGTGCGACTCGCGCTGTGCAGCAATGCGGGCGCGGCAGAGCGAAGCGCGGGCCATCACATCCGGCATGGACGAACGCAGGATGCCGCTGCGGTTGGCCAGTACCCGCAGGGCGTCGTCGAGGCGATCCAGTTCGTAATAGGCATCGCAGAGCGTGGCCGCGCACAGGTTGGCCGATACCGATCCGCGCCCATAGGACTCTTCGGCCCGGGCGAGAACGCTCGAACCCAGGCGTTCGGCCTCCAGGGCATCGCCGAACCTCAGGCTCGTCAGTGCCCGCATGCTTTCGAAGACCATGGCCATGTCGTTGCCACGATCCTCGAGATGGACCGGTTGTTGTTCGTGCAACCTGCGGGCGTCATCCAGGCGGCCCACGGCGAGGTAGGCGGTGACCAGCGCCGAGAGGCCGATGTAGTGCAGGGAATGGTTATCCAGCTGGGTCTGGTGGGCCGGCTCCAGCAGGCCGATGACCCGCCGGGGCTGGTCCAGTTGCAGGGCGATCGCGGCATCCGCCAGGACCAGCTTCGACGATACCGCCGGATTACGTGCCGCCTCGGTGCGGCGTATCTGCTCCAGCCAGCGCTGCGCCTTGCCCGGCCGCGCGGTGAAGGCGTAGGTCAGGCAGCCCATGATGAACAGTCGCGGATGGGCGAACAGGACGTCCTGCGGCAATCGCTCCAACAGATGCAGCATCGGACTGACGTAGGCCATGCTCCAGCTGGTCGAGGCCGCTTCCTCCATGGCCTCCAGCGCATAGTCCAGGTCTCCGCCCAGGTTGGCGTGGCGAACGGCTTCCACCAGGTAGTCATGCTCGGCGAACCATTGGCTGCCACGACGGTGCAACGTCTCCACTTCAGTAGCCCCGCGAGCCGCCAGGCGCTGCACCAGGAATTCGCCGAACAGCGGATGGAAGCGATACCAGGGCGTGCTGTCCTCGGATTCGATGCGGTAGATCAGCAGGTTCTCGTCCTCGGCTCGCTTCATCAGCTCCGGTGCGCGCGGGCTGGCGGTGACGAAGGCGGCGAGATCGGCGTTGAAGCGCCGGAAGATGGAGACCTTCTCCATGAACCCGAGCAGCTCGGGCGGCAGGCAGGCCACCACGTCCTCGGCCAGGTAGGCCTGCAGGTCGCTGGACTTGGCAAGTATCGAGCACAGCTGCGTACGCTTCGTCGGGCGCGCCCGCAGCAATGTGGCGATGGGTTGCAGGCTGGCCGGCCAGCCGCTGGTCAGGTCATGGATCAGGTGCTCTTCATCGGCGCTGAGTTTCAGGGTGCCGAGGTTCTGCTGGAGGAAGTCGCGGGTTTCGTCCAGGTCGAAGGGCAACTCGGCGAAATCGATCTCTGCCAGGTGTCCCTGCATGCGCAGGCGGCCGAGGCTCAAGGGCGGTGTCGTCCGCGACGCGATGGCGATATGCAGATTGGCCGGGCAGTGATCCAGCAGCTTCTGCATCAAGCGGTGGGCGGCGGGCGCTTCCACATGGTGGAAGTCATCCATCAACAGATGCAGTTCCCTGCCAACGGCTTCCGCCCCGTGGGTGACGCTGGCCACCAGGGCGTTGATCGACTGCTCGCCGCCATCGCTCTGCAGCCACTCCTGTTCGATGCGGATACCCAGGCGCTGCAGGGCCGACAGCACGTAGGCGAGGAAACTCGCGAAGTGGCGGTCGTCGAGGCTGAAGGAGATCCAGGCCACGTCCAGCCCGGCCTTCATCAGTTCCAGGCGCCATTGCGCCAGCAGGATGGTCTTGCCGAATCCCCCGCTGCCGGTGATCAGGGTCGCACTGCACTGCTGGGCCTCGCGCAAACGAGCCAGCAGCTGCGCACGCGGGATGTGCCGGGCATTGAGGCGCGGGGGCGAGAACTTGGTCGCGACCAGCAGGTCGTCGGCATTGATGACTGATGTATGCATGCTCGTTTTCTCCGCCCTTGTACTTGTTCGAAACGGTCCGGCCCGCCTCCAAACGGCACCAGGCGTGGGCTTCACCCGGCTTCGGGCATTGCCCGGACGTCGCCCGCATCCTGCTACAACCGGTTGGAAGTCGGCCCCGTCCGCAACGGGGGGGGAGCAGTTCAGACGGCCTCGCGTAAGTTCGAATCCAGGCAGAAACGCCATTTGCATTGCATTCGAGGAGCTGAGATGAGCGAGTCCGTTTCTTTTGAGGTGAGGGGTCAGGTGGGCTGGATCACCCTGACGCGCCCGAAAGCCATGAACGCCCTGAACCGGGAGATGCTGGAGGCCATGATCGCCCGCCTGCACGTCTGGGAAGACGACGCCGGCGTGCGCGTGATTGCGCTGACCGCCACCGGCCCGGCCTTCTGCGCCGGCGCCGACCTGAAAGCCAGCGGTACGCCGCAACCGGGCGAGCCGGACCTGCTGGACACCATCGTCGCCTTCTTCGACCTGCTGCGCGTGTATCCGAAGCCGGTGATCGCCGCCGTCAACGGCCTGGCCCTGGCCGGTGGCCTGGAGACCGTGCTGTGCTGCGACTTCGTCATCGCCGCCCAGAGCGCCCGCTTCGGCGACGCCCACTCCAACTTCGGCGTGTTCCCCGGTGGCGGCGGCGCCGCAGTGCTGCCGCGCAAGATCCCGGAAAACATCGCCAAGTACATGCTCTTCACCGGCGACTCCCTGCCGGCCCAGGACATGAAGAACTACGGCCTGGTCAGCGAAGTGGTGGCCGATGCCGAGCTGGTGGGCCGCGTGCAGGCCATCGGCGACAAGCTGGCCGAGAAGAGTCCGCTGGTGTTGCGCCGCATGAAGAAAGTCGCCAATGAAGCCGGCGACAAGTCACGCGCCGATGCCCTGTGCCAGGAACTCCTGGAGCTGCGCAATCACCAGCGCTCCTACGACATGGCCGAGGGCGTGCGTGCCTTCGCAGAGAAGCGCAAGCCAGACTTCAAGGGCTATTGAGACCCGCGTCCACAACCCGTTAGCCATGATTTCGCGAGCAGATCATGAAGGAGTAGAGATGGAAGACGTATACATCGTCGGCGTGGGCATGACCGCCTTCGGCCGCCACACCGACAAGACCATCAAGCAACTGACCGCCTGGGCGGTGGAAGACGCTCTGAAGGACGCCGGCTGTGACCGCAAATGGGTCCAGGTCGGTTTCTTCGGCAACTGCACCCAGGGCCATTTCGATGGCCAGCACATGATCCGTGGCCAGGTGGCGCTGCTGCCGCTGGGCCTGGACGGCATTCCGATCTTCAACATCGAGGGCGCCTGCGCCTCTTCCAGCCATGCCTTCAGCCTGGCGGTCACCCAGCTTCGCGCCGGCGCCGCCGACGTGGCCATCGCCGTGGGCGCGGAGAAGATGTTCTACAGCGACAAGATGAAGATGTTCTCGGCCTTCGAGTCCGCCTGGGACATCGAGACCTTCGAGGAGAACAAGAACTACCTGGCTGCCATGGGCAAGGGCATCGTGCCGCCGCCCGGCTCCCAGTCCGAGAAGCCCTACAGCCCCTTCATGGATGTCTACGCGGCCCTCGGCCGTGGCGGCCTGATGGAGCGCTATGGCATCACCCAGCGCCAGCTGGCCGCCGTGTCCTCGAAGAACCACGGGCACTCCGTGCACAACGAGCGTTCGCAGTACCGCAATGCCATGAGCATCGAGGAAATCCTCGCCGCGCCGCCGATCACCTACCCCATCACCCTGCCGATGTGCTCGCCCATTTCCGATGGTGCCGCTGCCGCTATCCTCTGCACCGAATCTGCGATGAAGAAATACGGCTTCGACAAGAGCCGCGCGATCAAGGTACTGGCCAGTGTGGTGCGTTCGGCTTCGGCCCGCGCCGCCGAGGACTTCGACAAGGGTTGCACCCATTTGGCAGGCAAGGCCGCCTTCGAGCAGGCCGGCATTTCCCCGCAGGACGTCGACGTGGCCGAGGTGCATGACGCCACCGCCATCGGCGAGCTGCTCGCCATCGAGGCCCTGGGCCTCTGCGAGCCGGGCATGAGCGGCGTGATGGCCGAACGCGGCGATTTCAGCCTGGGCGGCAAGCTGCCGGTCAACCCGTCGGGCGGCCTGGAATCCAAGGGCCACCCCATCGGCGCCACCGGCATCGGCCAGATCTTCGAGCTGGTCGAGCAACTGCGCGGCGACTGCGGCAAGCGCCAGGTCGAAGGCGCCCGCATCGCCCTGCAGGGCAATGGCGGCGGCCTCTGGCGCGTCGAGGAATCGACCGAGCACGTCGGCATCTTCGCCCGCGCCTGACCCTTTACGGAGAACGGCGAACACGGGGAATCCACGCAGTTTCCCCGCCGTTCTCCCCCTACTACGCTTCAAGAGAGGAAAAACACCATGACAATTCGCTTCGATGACCGCGTCGCCATCGTCACTGGCGCCGGCAACGGCCTGGGACGCGTCCACGCCCTTGAGCTGGCCGCACGTGGCGCCAAGGTAGTGATCAACGACTTCGGCGGCAGCCGTGACGGTTCCGGCAGCTCGTCCGACGCCGCCCTCGCCGTGGTCGAGGAAATCCGCCAGGCCGGCGGTACCGCCATTGCCAACGGCGCCAACGTCGCCGACTACGAGCAGGTCCAGGCCCTGGTCAAGCAGACCGTCGAAGCCTTCGGCCGCGTCGACATCCTGATCAACAACGCCGGCATCCTGCGCGACAAGTCCTTCAGCAAGATGGAGATGGCCGACTTCAATGCAGTGCTCAACGTCCACCTGATGGGTTCGGTGAACTGCACCAAGGCCGTCTGGGACCTGATGCGCGAGCAGAACTACGGCCGCATCATGATGACCACCTCTGCCGCCGGCCTCTTCGGCAACTTCGGCCAGGCCAACTACGGCGCCGCCAAGATGGCCCTGGTGGGCCTGATGAACATGCTCGCCATCGAAGGCCGCAAGAACAACATCCTGGTCAACACCCTGGCGCCCATGGCCGCCACCCGCATGACCGCAGACGTGATGCCGGAAGAACTGCTGAAAGCCAGCCGCCCCGAGCAGGTCACCCCGGGCGCCCTGTTCCTGGTCAGCGAAAACGCACCGACCAAGCTGATCCTCGGCGCCGGCGCAGGGGTGTTCTCTGCCGTGCGCATAGAAGAAACCGCGCCGGTGTACATCAACGATGCCGAGCTGTCGCCGGAAGCCATCGAGGCACGCCTGGCACAGATCACCGACTGGAACAGCGCCGGCCCGCGCAATGACGCCAACCAGCAGGTTCAGCTGTTCGTCGAAGCCGCCATGAAAGGCATCAAGGGCGCCTGATCCCGCGCTGGACGAAGCCCCGCGTGCCTTGTACAAGGCACGCGGGGCTGCACGCTTATCGCCGGCCGACCGGGCTACAGGAGGGAGAAGAACAATGACGACAAGAATGAATTTCGCCCGGACCATGGGCAACCTCGCCGTGCGTTTCGCCGACCGCGAAGCGCTGGTGAACATCGAGCGCAAACGCCGCTACACCTTCCGCGAGCTGCATTCACTCACCAACCGCATCGCCAACATGCTGCGCGAGCGCCTGGGACTGCAGCGTGGCGATGTCTACCTGTGCATCCTGGACAACGACAACCTGTCCCTGGTGCATGCCTGGACTTCCATGAAGGGCGAGGCCGCCGGGGCCTACACCAACTTCCGCGATTCGCTGGAAGAGCATCGCTCGCAAATCGCCCTGATCCGTCCCAAGGCGGTGTTCCTGGAAAACCCGCTGCTGGACCGCTACTTCGACATGCTCCACGAGCAGGGCATCCAGGTGGTCTGCATGGACCCGCCGGCCCAGTCCCGTGACGGCCTGCTGTATTTCTGGGACCTGCTTGAAGGCGTCTCCGACGCGACGCCGGACATCGCCCACGAAACCCAGAACGATGTGGTGTCCTATCGCTTCACCGGCGGTACCACCGGCGTCAGCAAGTGCGTGCCCTACACCATGGACAACTGGCTCGCCCTGCGCGATTCCATGTACATGGAGAGCGAGCAGCCCTACCAGCCCGATACGCGATTCCTGCACATGGCTCCCATCAGCCACGGCTCCGGCCTCGGCCTGCTGCCGACCCTGTTCCGTGGTGGCTGCACCCTGACCCAGAACGTGCCCGACCTGGCCCAGCTGTGCCGAAACATCGCCGCCGAGCGGGTCACCATGACCCTGCTGGTGCCGACCATGATCTACCGGCTGCTGGAAATGCCGGAAGCCACCGACTACGACCTTTCCTCGCTGCAGACCCTGGCCTACGGCGCCGCGCCCATGAGCCCGGCCAAGCTGCGCCAGGCCCAGGAGCGCTTCGGCAATATCTTCATGCAGATCTACGGTGCCACCGAGTGCCTGCACGCCGTGGCCATCCTCGGCAAGGCCGACCACCTGGACGCTTCCGACAGCCAGATCGGTTCCGCCGGGCGCATCGCCGCCGGTGCCGAAGTGGTCATCGTCGACGACGACGGCAAGCCGCTGGAACAGGGCGCTACCGGCGAACTCTGGGTGCGTTCGCGGGGTACCGTTTCCGGCTACTTCGGCAACCCCGAAGCCAGCGCCGCCGAGTTCGTCGATGGTTTCTGGAAGTCCGGCGACCTCTGCTACCTGGACGACCAGGGCTTCCTGCACCTGGTGGACCGCAAGAAGGACATGATCATCACCGGCGGATTCAACGTGTACGCCGTGGAGGTGGAAGCCGCCCTCAACGCCCATCCGGCCGTATCCAACTCGGCGGTAGTGGGTATTCCCCACGAGGAATGGGGCGAGGCGCTGCACGCGGAAGTGATGCTCAAGGCCGGCCAGGTGGTTTCGCCGGAAGCCCTGATCGAACACGTGAAAGGCAGCCTGGGCCGCTTCAAGGCGCCCAAGTCGATCCTCTTCGTCGATGCGCTGCCGGTGAGCGTGGTGGGCAAGGTCCTGCGCCGCCAGGTGCGGGAGAAATACTGGAAGGACAAGGCCCGCCGCGTGTCCTGAGTTGCGCAAGCGGTTTTGAAGATTACCCTCGCTTGATGCCCCGATGTGTCCCTTCCCGAATGGGGGCCATTGGGGCTTTTTTTGTTCTGCGCGGGTTACTCCTGGCTCACCTTTGGCGCAGTCCTGTAGGGGCGATTTCAATCGCCAAGCAGGACGAAGTCATGCCCTGTAGGAGCGAATTCATTCGCGAAAATGGAAGGGGCACCGAGCCAGCCGGTGACTGCCCTCTCCCCCGGCCCCTCTCCCTGAAGTGGAGGGGTGACGGACTCTCGGCCCACCTTCGGCACAGTCCTGTAGGGGCAATTTCAATCGCCAAGCAGGACGCAGTCCTGCCCTAGGGGAGCGAATTTATTCGCGAAATGGTGCGCACCGAGCCAGTCTGGAACAGCCCTCACCCCAACCCTCTCCCAGAGGGAGAGGGGGCTGTCTGTGCCGGCGTTCAGTCTGAGCACAGTCCTGTGGGGGCGAATTCATTCGCCGAGCAGGATAGAACCGCTACAAAGAAAAACGGCGGCCATTCGGCCGCCGTACTTGGGTTTCAAGACGCAGGTCGCGCCTCGGGCAGCTTCCAGCTGCCGTCCAGGATGGACTTGTCCGGCAGGTAGAAACGCACCATGTAGTTCCAGCCGGGCATGATCGGCAGGCAGTTCGCCACTTGCGCGGTACAGCCGCCGAAGCTTACGGAGGTAGTGCCACCCTCGCCTTTCTTCGCCGTCAGGCTGTTGAGGCTGTAGGCCTCCAGGGCATTGCGCTGGAAGCGCCCCGCTTCGTCGTAGACGCTGATGGACCAGAAGGCGCCCACCGGGACCTCGCCCAACTCCAGCCGGTAGTTCGTCAGACCGTCGTTTTGCGCAGGGGTGACGGTCTGGTAATAGGCGTCCTTGGCGGGATTGCCGCCCCAGGCGGTAGCGCTGCCGATCTGGTGACGTACCGGGTCGACTTCGCCTGCTTTGCCAAACATGCCACGGGAGTCGTCCAGGGTTTCCCCTAGCGCGGTCAGCGCCTTTCGCACCTTGGCGCGGCTCGCTTCATCCCAGTTGGGCACTTCGAAGCGGCCCGGCCCGCCGGGCTGATCCACAGTGATGGCGTCCTGCAGCGTTCGAACGCGGGAGAAATCCTCCGGGTCCGCAGGGTTCACCAGGGTGCGCACGCCCACCAGCACGTAACGGGTCCCCACGTCCGCCTTGTCGACCTTGAAGCGCCCCGCGCCGTAGTGCACATCAGTCACGTGATGGTCCTGATCGATGATCGCCATCGACATGAAGCGCGGACCGGCATCGGGCAGGGTCACGCTGACAGGCCCGGTGTCGAGGTCGAAGACCGCGGTGGAATAGAGGGTGTCGCGGTTCGGCCGCACCACGGTGGCGGCGCCCACCGGAACCAGCTCGCGCCAATGGGCGAACTTGCCGAAGCCACCGCGTTGCACGGTCAGGGCGAAGTAGCGGTCGGTCTCGGCGCGGATGAAATTGTCCACGGTCACGTGCACCCCGACCTGCGCCAGTTCCTCGCTACGCGCGCCGGGTAGGCAGGCCGCAAGCAGCCCGAGGGCCGTCAGGATCACTTTGAGCTCGTACATCATTCCTGTCCTCATCGGGTCCACCTCAGAGCCTGGCCAGGGCCGGCGGGAAATAATGGCCGCCGGCCACCGCACCCTTGGCGCCGTAGTAGCGGAACATCAGCCGGAAGCTCTGCCCGGCAAGGGTCGGCAACCAGTTCGCCTCGGCGACACCCGCCGGCGGCTGCGGGCCGAAGTAGAGGGTCAGCGAGCCATCGGGGTTGTAACGCAGGGCCGACTGGTTATTCAGCTGGAAACGCCCCAGGGCATTGGGCAGCACCTTGAAGGTTTTGGCATCGGTGGCCGTGATCGACCAGAAGTAGCGCGCGAAGCCGGACGGCAGTTGGTCGCGGGGGAAGGTCAGGGAATAGCTGCGACCGCCTTCGAGCACGTCGCCATGGTCGTCCACGGCCCCACGGAAGTAGTTGACCTCCTGCTGGGTGTTGGCCCAGATGCCGCCCAGGTTGACCAGGGTGCGGGTCAGGTAGTCGCTGCCGTAGGCGCCGGATACGGCCGGTCGTACCCAGCCGTTGAGCACCGTACCGGGACCGAGGGTGGGAGCGGCATTGGCCAGGGCGATGAAGGCCTGCTGCCGGATCACCGCGTCGAGGCGGGTGCGCTGTGCCGGATCGCCGACCCGCTTCGCCAGTTCATGCACGCGAGCTTGCAACGCCTTCATGCCGGGATTCAGGTCGGGTTCCTCCAGCGCCACCTCGGCGACATCGAATGCCTCGACGCCGGGCAGCTGCTGCAGCCTGAAAAGCGGCACCTGGGGCACTTCGGGAAGCTGCGGCGTGCCGCTGGAGCGCATGCTGAACTGGTGCTGCAGGCGCTCCGCCTGCTGCGGGTCAGCGCCGAGTTCCACCCGCGACAGCACCCGTGCGGTGCGGGTCGGCAGGTCCACGCGCTGGACGCCTCCCGGCAGCGCGACGCTCGCACCCTTCAGGCAGACCGCGAAGTCACCGCTGGGTTGCTTGGCGAAGGTGCGCTCATTGATGTTGGCCAGGGTCTCGCCCCAGCCGTTGAGAAACTGCACCGTGTAATAGCGGTCGGAAATCTTCGGCACGCTGACCAGGGTGCAGTTGCGTTCATCCACCGCCACCCAGGCTTCGGAATAGGCCACATCGAGGTTGGGATTCGGCCAGTCCACCGCACCTGGTTTGCGGTGCACCAGTTCGTTCCAGCGCATGCCTTGCTGGAAGTCCAGTTGCTGCTGGCGCTGCACCAGCAAGCGTCCGAGCAGGTAGATGTAGGCGTCGCGCACCTCCTGGTCGGAGTAGGCCGGCACCTGCGGATTGGCGGCATGGGACAGCGATGGCGCGAACGCGGCCATCAGGCAGGAAGTGGTGAAGGCGCCACAGGCCAGCGCCGAACGTAAGGAACGCATTGTTGTTTTTCTCCGTCGTGATCCATCACAGACAGGTTATGCCCGTTCCAGGAACACATGGCCCCTCCCCTTTGGGGTGGGGGCGCAAGCCCGGCATCACGCGGAGAGCCCCGACTCAGTGGGTCGGGGCGGTGCGACTCGTAGCCGTCAGGCACCGTTCAACGACGCCATGTCGATCACGAAACGGTACTTCACATCATTGCGTTCCATGCGTTCGAAGGCGGTGTTGATGCCCTGGATGTCGATCATTTCGCACTGGGGCAGCACCTGGTGTTCGGCACAGAAGTCCAGCAGTTCCTGCGTCTGGGCCAGGCCACCGATCAGCGAACCGGCGATGGAACGGTTGTTGATCGCCAGCAGCGCGCCATGGATCGGCTCCAGCGGCTCCAGGGCACCCACCAGCACCAGTTTGCCGTGACGGCCCAGAAGCATCAGGTACGGATTGACGTTGTGCTTGCGGGGGATGGTGTCGAGGATGAGGTCGAAGCGGCTCGCCGCCTCCTTCATCGCCTGCGGGTCGGTGGACAGCAGCACATGGTGCGCGCCCAGCGCCCTGGCGTCGTCGGCCTTGCCCGGCGAGGTGGTGATGACGGTGACCTCCGCCCCCAGGGCCGCGGCCAGCTTGACTGCCATATGGCCCAACCCGCCGAGGCCGACCACGGCCAGGCGGGTGCCTGCGCCAACACCATGCTCGCGCAGCGGGGTCCACACGGTGATGCCGGCGCACAGCAGCGGCCCGGTGAAGCGCGGGTCCAGCGCCTCGGGGACGCGCAGGACGAACTGCTCGCGCACCACGATGTGCTGGGAATAGCCACCAAGGGTGACCTCGCCGCTGATGCGGTCCAGCCCGTTGTAGGTGGGCGTCATGCCGTGGCTGCAATGGGGTTCTTCGTGGGCTTCGCAGGCCGCGCACTGCTGGCAGCTGTCCACCAGGCAGCCGACCGCCACCCGGTCTCCGACCTTGTAGCGGGCCACCGCCGGGCCCACGGCGCTGACCTGGCCGACGATCTCGTGGCCGGGCACGCAGGGGAAGCGGGTGCTGTTCCAGTCGTTGTGCACGTAGTGCATGTCCGAATGGCAGACGCCGCAGTAGGCGATGTCGATGGCGACGTCGTCGTCGCGCAGGGCGCGGCGCTCGAAGCTCAGCGGCTTCAATTGGGCATGGGCCTCATGGGCGCCGTAGCCGTGACAGGTGGTCATGGGCGAATCCTCGAATCTCAGGGGCGAACGGTGAAGCGCCCTGCCGAAGCAGGGCGCGCGGTGTCAGATGGAAGGACGCTGCCAGGGCGCCGGGCTGGTTTCCGGCGAGGCGATCTGGTTGGAAATCCACTTGCCCATGCGTCGCATCGGCTCGATGGAGTCCTGGGGCGCGGCGAACTTCATCGCCCCGGCATAACCCAGGGAAACGATGCGCTGCGCGCCATAGAGGGGCAGCACATCCTTTAGCTGGTCCTTGATGCTCTCGGGATAGATACCAACGGTCTGGGTGTAGGCATCCACCGCATCCAGCATCTCGCTGAGTTCGTCCACCGGAACCAGGTTGGCGGTGCGATCGTCGAGGAGCGTGGAGAAGGACACCGGCTCGGGGATCTGCGAGCAGATGATCGCGCCCTCGCCCTCCTCCCCGCCGATCACCCTGTACCACTCGTCATCCAGCCGCAATGCATCGACGTGGGCCTTGAGGTTTTTGTCGTAGGACTTGGGCGTGGTGCTGAGCGTGTTGGGAAGCCCCAGCATCGCCTCGTAGACGTACTGGCCGAAGGTGTTCAGCCGCTCCAGCCCCTCCGCGTCGGTGCCGCTCTGCACATAGATCACCCGCGCGCACACGCAGCCTTTCTGGTTGATCGCGCCGATGTCGGCGGCCAGGCGCACTGCCGCCTCGCGCATGTTGGCTTCGCTGGCGAAGGTGTCCTTGCCGATGATGCTGGCGCTGCGCTTGGGGTCCAGGGAGATCAGTTCCAGGCCTGGCTGGACGTACTGTGTGACGTGCTTCATCGAGGCGAAGCCGCCCCAGGCCACAATCTTCTCCAGGTTCTGCGGCTGGTACAGGCGTTGCTCGAACGCCTGGTCGCCACCTTTCCAGTAGGCCACCGAAAGGTGTCTGGTCAGCGGGTGGTCTGGCGCCATGTCGACCATGGTGCGGGCAATCGCCAGGGCAGTGAACGGGTCGTTGGACGGTGCCTTGATGATGGCGTCGCTGCGCAGGACCATGTTGCGGATTATGGTCCAGAGCGACAGCGACACGGCATTGCCGGCAACGATGTGCAGGGTGCGCGCGCCGAAGCAGCGGACTTCCAGCTCGGTACCATCCAGCAGGGTCTGCGGCACCCAACCTTCTAGGTACTTCACGCCCACCGTGCTTTCCACCATCTCGGTGATGAATTCCCGCGAGAGCATGTTCGGCAGGCCCATGTAGGAGCCCTTGACGATGGTCGGGGTGGTGGGCGCGGTCAGGTAGGACAGCTCGCAGGCTTCCTGCAGGTACAGGTTCTTGCTGAAGGCCAGGTGCTGCCCGAGCTCGACGGCATAGTCGAGGATGTCGTCGAAGCTCAGCTGGTACAGGTCGGCCAGTTTCGCCGGATTGCCGAGCGGCAGGCGGTCGATGTACTTGTGCGCGTCCGGGGTCAGGAAGGCCAGGTCGCCGCCGCGTCCGCCCACTTCGATCAGGTTGTCGGTGATCACTTCGCCGCGAATGATCATCGGTGCAATGGGGTGGGTCATGGCTTCAGCCCTCCAGGGTGTTCAGGAAGTCCATGGCTTCCCGGTGGGATTGCTCGGATGCAGCGCAGGTGATCTTGTCGTCGCCACCGTTCTTCTCGCTGTAACGCTGGATGGCGCCGACCACATAGCGACTGGGGCGGCCGCAGGAGCACGGCTTGTCCCATTCCACGGTGATTTCGTCGCCGGTGATGAAACCGCCCCAGTGGATGTCCGCCCCCAGGTCGAAGAACGCCGCGCGACCGGTCTGGCGGCCACCACGCGGCAATGGTTTGCTGGTTTCCGGGTCGAGCAGGAACGGTATCGCGGTCGGGGCGAAGTGGTAGTGGCCCTGCTCGCAACGCAGGTGCGAACCGCTGACCACTTCCGACATCGCGTAGGACTCGTGTAGCGCCTTGGCGCCGGTGAAGCGCTTGACGTCCTCGCGCCAGCCTTCCGGCTGCACCACGCCCTTCGCGCCACCGGTGGTGATGATGTAGGAATCCGGATCGAACACGCCTTCCAGGCCGCGTTCGAGGCCGGCCTTGGCCATGTTATGCAGCAGGTTCCAGGTCCCGCCGATGTAGACGCGCTTGCCCTTGAGACGGCCGGCGATGTCGTCGAAGAACGCCGCCAGGTGCTGCGGCATCTCGGCCTGCTGCTGGTCGAAGAGCTTCTTCTTGGCCAGCAGTTCCGGGGCTATCACCAGGCGGTCCAGGGTGCCCTTGGCGTGGGCGGCGCGCAGCTTGGCGCCCAGGTGCAGCACGTCACTGGACAGCGTGGAGGGATAGGCCGGGTGGAAATGCGACTCGTCCGACAGCAGGACCTTGACCAGCGAACCGACCCCGCGCAGGTGGCTGAGGTAGCCCTTGCGGTAGTACGGATAGGCCGTGTGCATGTCCGGGTTCGGGGTGTCCGGGCCGCTCATGTTCCAGGCGTAGAGCCTGCGCACCTGAGAGGCCTTTTCGAACTCACGCACGCTGCAGGGCAGGAACGACAGGGTACCGGAGGTCCCCGAGGTGTGGCTGAGGCAGAGTTCCGGGACATCGCGGTCCATGGTTTCGAACCAGTCGTCCAGGCCCTTGCAGGCGCTGACGTCGACGGCGGCGATCTTTTCCGCCAGCTCCGGGGTCACCAGCTTTCCGAGCCACTTGTTGATCGCGGCGAAGTTGTTCTTCTCCAGCAGCGACGGCGGGTAGGACTTGAACATGGTGTGCTCGAACAGCAGCGGCACAACGTCGTCCAGTTGCTCGATGCTCTCCACGCCTTCGGCGTCCGCCAGTTTCTTCAGCACCGGAATGCGCTCGCGCATTTCGGCGAAGCGGCGCTTCAGGCCCGCCAGTTGCAGGACGTCGACGCGTTCGCGCGGCAGCTGGATCCAGTTCTGCAAGGAGTGGTCGGCCAGGGCAGCCGGATCAGTCAGCAGCAGTCCGACCTGTTCTTCTATTGTTCTTGTCACGGGACGTTCTCCTCGGATTCACCCTTTCGTGCCCTGCCCGGCAGTTGCTCGGGAAGGCACGTATCACCCGGCCGTCGCGGGTCGGACGGCCTTCATGGCAAGGCCATTCTAGGGGTGAAAAGGGCTGGATCATTTCCGGATTCCAGCATCCCAGATAAACACCCAACACTCTGATTCATAAGGTTTTTTGTCAGAGCAACAGGTTCACGGAGCGGCGCTTTCCGCATCCGTGGTGGTCAGCAGCGCATGGAGCATGCGCGCCAGCAGGCGAACGGTGTCGGCCTCTACCAGGTATTCCGGTTTTTCGATCAGCAGCGCACGGGGCAAGGCCGTCACGGCCTGGTAGGCGAGGAAGCCGGCCTTCTCGCGATTGCGCACCAGAACCTCGTCGGAGAAGCGCTCCACCAGGGCCGGAATCACCATGGATATCCAGAAACGCTCCGGCTTGACGATCTCCAGGCGTACCAGCTCGCCGTAATAGGCGGACTTGATACTGAGCTGCGAGTCGATTTGCAGCCAACGGTGCAAGGCCGTGAGGCCGGTTCGCAGGAGCACCTCAAGACCGTCATAGAGAGTCGCCGACGGCGGCAGCGCCTGGATGCTGGCGATCACTTCGAGGCGCGCATCGGCCCGGTAGTCCTCGAAGATGGCGCCGACCAGCGATTCGATGGTGGGGAAGTATTCGTAGATGGAACTGATCGCCACGCCCGAGTAATCGGAAAGCCGGTAGACGGACAGCGCCTCCCGCCCTTCCCGTTCGAGGATGTCGCGCCCCGCCGCTTTCAGGGCGTCGACCAGGGCGACCGAGCGCGCCTGCTTCGGTCGCTTGCGTGGCTTGGCCGGCAGCTCCACCAGGACATTGTCATGGGCGCCCTGGCCACGGGACGGCTTGCCCGCCCCGCCTTCGTGGCCTTGCATGGGTTCCTGCCGGCGCGTCATGGCGCTCAGGGGGTCACGACGTTGAAGGTCGCCTCGAAGGTCGAGAGCATGCCCATCAACGCCTTGAAGTGGGCGGCGTCCCCTTCGAGCTTGATGTCACCCTGTTTCAGTGCGGTGGCGAAATCCAGCTGGCGCAGGCTGATGCGGTCGAGCACCGCCTTGCTCATCGTTACCGTGGTATCCGGTTTGGCGTGACGGGTGTTCTCGCGGTAGGTCAGCACGCCATTGCTCAGGGTCAGGGCGAAATGCTGGTCCAGATCCTCGAAGTTCCAGTTGAGGGTCATGTCGTGGCCCACAGCCTTGTCCGAATCCAGGCGCACTGCCAGCACATCCATGAACATCGCGGGCGTGGCGGCCCGCACCAGGTCGGCGGTGGCCCGCGCACCCTGCTGGGGAGCGACCTTGCGCAGTTCCTGGACGCCGGTCAGGTAGATGTTGCGCCAGATCGCCGACTCGCTGCGATAACCCAGCTGCTCCAGGGCGTCGGCCTGTGCTTCACGGGCGGCCTTGTTGTCCGGCTCGGCAAAGACCAGGTTATTGCCCAGCTGCACGGCCCAGCGGTAATCGCCCTGCTCCTTCGCGGTTCGCATGAGTTGCAGGACCTTGTCCGCGCCGCCCATGGCTTCCACGTAGCGCTTGCCAGATTCCACCGGCGGCAGCGGATCGAGGTTGGCCGGATTGCCGTCGTAGAAGCCGAGATAACGCTGGTACACGGCACGGGTGTTGAAGCTGAGGGTGCCGTAGTAGCCACGGGTGTACCACTTGCGGTCCAGGTCGCCTGGCAGCTTCTTGACCGCGTCGGCGATCTCCAGCGGCGTCAGGCCCTGGTTAAGCAGGTGCAGGGTCTGGTTGTTGATGAAGGCGTACATGTCGCGCTGGTCGGCCAACAGCGTACGGATGCCCTCGCCGCCCCAGGTCGGCCAGTTGTGCTGGGCGAACATCACCTCGGCCTTGTCGCCGTAACGTACCAGGCTGTCATCGATGAAGCGCGACCAGGCCTTGGCGTCGCGCACTTCGGCGCCGCGCGGGGTGAGGATGTTGTGCATCGTCCGGGTGGCGTTCTCGGCCATGCACAGGGCATGCATCTCCGGCAGGTAGAAGTTCATCTCCGCCGGCGCCTCGGTGCCGGGGGTCAGCTGGAACTCCACCTGCACACCAGCGATGTCGTGGCTTTCCAGGGGCTGGATGATCAGGTCGGTCGGCGGGATCAGGCTAATGGTGCCGCCTACGGGCGCGCCCTTGCCAATCCCGGTATCCAGTTGCCCCCGCTCGCCTTTGGCCACGGCGCCGCCGCTCTGGAACATGCCGCGGCGGAACATCGCGGTGCCGGCCAGCACGTTCTCGCTGATGGCGTGCTCCATGAAGCCTTCCGGCGCATAGATGCGGACCTTGCCGGCCTTCACGTCGGCCTCGTCGACCACACCGCGCACGCCGCCGAAATGGTCGACATGACTGTGGGAATAGATGACCGCCACCACTGGCTTGCGCGGACGATGCTGGTAGTACAGTTCCAGGCCGGCCTTGGCGGTCTCGGTGGCGTAGAGCGGGTCGATGATGATCAGTCCGTCCTTGCCTTCGATGATGGTCATGTTCGCCAGGTCGATGCCGCGAATCTGGTACAGGCCCTCGGTCACCTGGAACAAGCCGGCATTGGCGTTGAGCTGCGCCAGGCGCCACAGGCTCGGGTTCACCGAATCTGGCGAGTCCTTCTGTTGCAGGAAGTCGTACGCATGGGTGTTCCAGACCGCCTTGCCCTCAGCATTGCGGATTTCCCCTTCGAAGGGCGCCACCAGGCCACGGCGGGCCGCCTCATAGTCGGCGCGGTCGTCGAACGGCAGTTTCTTCAGGACTTCCCGGTTCGCGGCGGCCGTTGCGGGACTGGCCGCTTTGGCGGGGTTGGCTGGCATGGTCTCGGCTGCCCAGGACTGGGCGCTGAGCAGGGAAATGGCAGCGGCAATGACAGCGATCGAGAAGCGCATAAGTGTTCCTTGAAGTGGCTCCGGGGCCACGGTTTCAGCCAGAACTCCGGCATCGGGCGGAATTCGTTCAATTGCAGGAAACGGACGGCCAGGCAAACGCACTGATACCCGTGAGTTCCTGCGCGATGAGCAGTTTCTGGAAGTCGCTGCCGCAACCGGTAACAGGTAACGCGATGATCTCGCGCAGCAGGCGCTCGACGTCCAGTGCAGATGCCGGCGCCGGCCGCTCCTGCAACAGCACCACCGCCCGGCAGGCTTCCAGCGCCATCTCGCTGGCGAACCAGTGAGCCATGGAGGCCTGCATCTGACTGCGAACGCCAGCGTCCATCATGGAATAGGCGCGAACGCAGAGGAGCCTGGCCGCCTCCAGCCGGGTCGCCATTTCGGCGATGCGCGCGGCCACCAGCGGCTGCGCGGCGAGCGGCCTGTCGCCCCCGGAGGAGTCCTGGGAGGCGAGGATGAACGCCTCCAGGGCAACGCGCATCAGTCCCACCGCCAGCAGTCCGCTGCCGGCATGGAGCTTTTCCAGCAGCCTGACCCGAGCCCCCGAATGATCATCCTCTTCCCAGAACAGTTGGCTGGCGGGCAGACGGCCCCCAAATAACGCCACCCGCACGCCACAGGCCCGGCCAACGCCCGGTCGCTCGACACCACGGGCTTCATATCCGTGCTCGCTGCGGTCCACCAGCAGGTGGCAGAAGGTGCCGGACGCCAGGCGCGCCCGGGCGATGAGGAAATCGCAGAGGTGGCCATTGAACACCCCGCCCTCTTCACCCTCGATGACGAAGCTGTCCAGGTCCCAGCGGGCCGTGATGCCGTCCGCGTCCGCGTCCGCGTCCGCCTCGCTCGCGCAGAAGCCGGCGAAACTGCGTCCTGCAAGCAGGTCAGGCAGATATCGGTCACGCATGTGGGCACGGGTCTCGGGAAGTTCGGCCAGGGCCGCTACCACCGCCAGATTGGCCATCACGCAAGCGGCGATCTCCACCGAGACGCAACAGAGTTCCTCGAACAGCATTGCCTCGGTCACGGCCGATAGCCCCATGCCGCCGAACTCCTTGGCCAGGCTGGCGCCGGGCAGGCCGAATTCGGCAATGCCCTGGGTAATTTCGCGCAGGCTTTCCCGGGGAATGGGCCGGTCGCGGAACACCCGGACAATCGGCGCCACCTCGGAACGGAGGAAGGTGCGGAAGCTGTCCACCATCAGGTGCTGCTCATCGCTTGGCATCTGCATCTTCATGTTCCTGTCCTGGGTGGCTGCCGCAAACCCGTATCGATCGTTCCAGGCAGGTTATGACCTGCCCAATGGCGCTGCCCCCCTTCTTTGGAGGGGGGCCTCTCTTCAGCCGAGACTGCGGGCGATGATCAGCTTCTGGATATGGCTGGTGCCCTCGTAGATCTTGGTGACGCGAACGTCTCGGCAGTAACGCTCCACCGGGAAATCGTTCAGGTAGCCGTAGCCGCCGTGGATCTGCAGCGCATCGGAACAGACCTTCTCCGCCATCTCGCTGGCGAACAGCTTGGCCATGGAAGCCTCCCGGGCGCAGGGAACGTCCGCATCGCAGAGGCGCGCGGTATGCACCATGAATTGCTCGGCAACCTCCACCTGGGTCGCCATGTCGGCCAGGTCGAAGGCAACGCCCTGCAGGTTGATGATCGGCGCGCCATAGGCTTCGCGCTCCCGGGCATAGGCAACGGCGGCAGCCAGGGCCGCGCGGGCGGTCCCCGTCGCCACCGCGGCGATGGCCACCCTCCCCTCCGACAGCGAGCCCATCACATTGCGGTAGCCGGAGCCTTCGGCGCCGAGCAGGTTGGCCACCGGCACACGGCAGTCCTCCAACTGGATCTGCGCCACCTGCGCCGAGCGCTGGCCCATCTTGTGCTCGACGCGGGCCACCACGTAGCCGGGGTTTTGCGCCGGGTCGACCATCAGCAGGCTGCTGCCCTTCTTGCCAGCGGCCTTGTCGGTCACCGCCAACACCAGGCCAAGGCCAGCCTCGTTGCCGTTGGAAATGAACTGCTTGCTGCCGTTGATCACATAGTGGTCGCCGTCGCGGCGAGCCAGGGTACGGAAGGCCGCAGTGTCGGAGCCGGCGTGGGGTTCGCTGAGCAGGAAGGCGCCGATGCGCTTGCCACTGGCCAGGTCCGGCAGGTACTTGCGCTTCTGCTCCTCGTTGCCCAGGCGCGCCACGGTGAGGCCCACGGAATTGTGCACGTGGATGAGAGTGGCGAAACCGGTGTCGGCGGCGGCGAACTCCTCGATGGCCAGGCAGTATTCGACGAAGCTGGCCCCGGAGCCACCGTACTCCTCGGGTATCAGCATGCCGAGAAAGCCCAGCTCCGCCACGGCCTCCAGCTCGCCGCGCGGCCAGGCGCCGCTGCGGTCGCGGTCGGCCGCCGTGGGGGCCACGACTTCGGCTGCGACCTTGCGCGCTGCGTCGCGGATGATGATTTCCTGTTCGCTGAGGAACACTGCGGAGGTATCGCTCATGGTGCTTCCTTATGGATTCCTGGTTTCGTGTCGGCCCGGCCTCATACGCAATGGGCAGCCGGGGTCTTGGATTCGTTGTGAGCCGGCTGCTCCACGACTGCCGCGGGCGTGGGAATCCGGCTGCCGGATTCGCCGACGCCACGCAGCAGGAAGTGGGACAACGCGGGGATGAGGACCAGGGCACCGAGCATGTTCCAGAGGAACATGAAGGTCAGGAGGATGCCCATGTCGGCCTGGAACTTGATGGGCGAGAAGGCCCAGGTGATCACCCCGGCGGCCAGGGTCACGCCCACCAGCGCTACCACCTTGCCGGTGAAACGCAGGGCATGGCGGTAGGCATCGACCAGGGAGGCGCCGGCACGCTGCCGGGCTAGCTGGATACTCAGCAGGTAGAGTGCGTAGTCGACGCCGATGCCGACGCCCAGGGCGATCACCGGCAGGGTGGCGACCTTCACGCCCATGCCCAGCGCCACCATCAGTGCCTCGCAGAGCACCGAGGTGATCACCAGCGGCACCACGGCGACCACCACCGCACGCCAGCTGCGGAAGGTGATGAAGCAGAGCAGGATCACAGCCGCGTAGACGTAGATCAGCATGGTCAGGTTCGCCTTCTTGACCACGATGTTGGTGGCGGCCTCGATGCCCGCACTGCCGGCAGCCAGGAGGAACTGGCGCTCGGGCGTGCTGTGGACAGCCGTGAAGGCTTCGGCGGCTTTCACTACACGGTCCAGGGTTTCCGCCTTGTGGTCAGTCAGGTAGGCCACCAGCGGCATGACCGAGCACTCGGTGTTGAACAGCTCCGGGTTACTGGTGCTTGCGGTGCGAGCGGCGTAGTTCAGCACGTCCTGGTTCGGCGGGATCGACATCCACTTGGGGTTGCCTTCATAGGAACCGGCGGTGATCTTGCGCACCGCGTCAGCCAGCGAAACGGTGCTCTGCACGCCCGGCACCTGCTGCAGGGCCCAGCCCAGCCGATCGGTCTCGATCAGCGTCTGGTACTCCAGGCAACCTTCGGGAGCGGTCCTGACGATCACCGCGAACTGGTCCGACGACAGCGAGTAGCGGGAGTTGATGTAGGCGTTGTCGAGGTTGTAGCGCGAGTTGGGGCGCAGCTCGGAAGCGCCGGCATCCAGATCGCCGATCTTCAGGTGGGTACTGACGATGAAACCGGCAACCGTGATGACCGCTGAAATGAGCAGCAGGCTCGCTGCCCAGCGGCGCTGGGTGAAGCGCTCCAGCAGCTTCCAGACGCCGGAGGCTTCCCGCTGCTCCGCGCGCAGGCTGCGCTCGGCAGCCGTTCGGCTGACACCGGAATAGGACAGCATCACCGGCAGCAGGATCAGGTTGGTGAAGACCAGCAGCGCGACCCCGATCGACGCGGTGATCGCCAGGTCCTGGATCACCGGGATGTCGATCAGCATAAGCACGGCGAAGCCCACCGCGTCGGCGGCCAGGGCGGTCAGCCCGGCCAGGAACAGGCGACGGAAGGTATAGCGGGCGGCCACCAGCTTGTGGGTACCGCGCGCCACGTCCTGCATGATGCCGTTCATCTTCTGCGCACCATGGGACACGCCGATGGCGAAGACCAGGAAAGGCACCAGGATCGAATAGGGATCCAGCTCGTAGCCCAGGCGGGCGATCAGGCCCAGCTGCCAGAGCACGGCGATGCAGGAGCAGCTCAGTACCAGCAATGTGCTGCGCACGCAGCGGGTCCAGGCGTAGATGATCAGCGCAGCGATCACTGCCGCCCCGGCGAAAAAGACGATCATCTGTTGCAGGCCGTCGAGCAGGTCGCCTACCACCTTGGAGAACCCGACGATGCGGATATCCAGGTTGGCGTTGCCCTGCGGGCCGGAGTACTTGGCGCGGATGTTCTCCAGTTGCCTGGACAGTTCCCAGTAGTCCAGGGGCTTGCCGGTGTCGCTGTCCTTCTCCAGCAGGGGCAGGAAAATCATGCTCGAGCGGAAGTCGGTGCCCACCAGGTTGCCCAGCAGTTGCGCCCGCCCGATGTTCTGGCGCAACTCGCCGATGCTCTTTTCCGAGCCGGTGTAGTTGTCGGGCATGACCGGCCCGCCGGCGAAGCCCTCCTCGGTTACTTCGTTCCAGCGCACCACCGGCATCCACAGCGACTTGACGTTGGCCCGGTCGACGCCCGGGGTGAGGAACAGGTCGTCATTGATCTGCTTGAGGGCCTGCAGGTAGTCCGGATCGAAGATGTCGCCGCTGCGGTTCTCAACCACCACGCGCACCGCGTTGCCCAGCCCCTTGAGCTCGTCACGGTTCTCCAGGAAGTTGCGGATGTAGGGATGGTTCTGCGGAATGGTTTTCTCGAACGCCGCATTGAACGTCAGCCGGGTGCTGTCCCAGCCGAGCAACACGGTCACCACGGCGCAGAGCAGGATGACCAGCAGGCGGTTGTTGAAGATCAACCGCTCCAGGCGGCTGCCGGACCTGGAATCGAATTCTTTCAGGTCACTGATGGTCAGCAGGTTGTCGCTGGGATTGTGGGTGCCCATCTCGGCTCTCCGACTTTCTTTTTGTCACTTGAAGTTCTGGATGCGCACGCCACCGAGCCCGGCCAGGGCGACTGCCCCGCCGGCAGCGGGTGCCATCGCAAAGTTGGGAACCACGCGATCGACCGGAACGAGGCTGAAGGTGGCGCCGCGATCGGTGGAGCGCAGCAACTGGCCGGTCTGGCTGGTCAGCACGACGGAGCCGTCTTCGGCGATCACGCCGCCGGTGATTCCGGCCTCGATACCGGTTTCCGCCCTGCTCCAGCTGGCGCCGCCATCAAGGCTGCGATAGGCATTGCCGCGCAGGCCGTAGACCAGCACCAGGCCGTCATCGCCCAGCACACCGAACAGGGTGCCCTGGTAAGGCAACTCCAGGCGGGTGAAGCGTTGCCGCGCAGCATCCAGCTTCAGCACCAGGCCCTGCTCGCCGACCATGAACAGGCTACCGGCGGCGGGACGCAGACCGTACAGATGCATGGCTCTGGGGTTGTCGACACGGTCCAGCCAGGGTGTCCAGTTCTTGCCGCCATCGACGGTGCGCAGGATCAGGTTGAAGGCGCCAACGACGAAACCGTTCAGGTCATCCTCGAACCACACGTCCAGCAGCGGCTTGTCGGCGCCCTGGACGGCGAAAAGCTCGGCGTCCTTCTTGAGGCGCTGCGCCTCTGGATCATCCGGATCGGCCGGGTTGCCGTAGTGCTTCACCAGCAGTTCGGCGATCTGCCGGCCATCGAGCTGCTTGCTCCAGGCCTTACCGCCATCGACGGTGCGCAGGACCACGCCTTCATGGCCGACGGCCCAGCCCTGTTCTGCGCTGGGGAAGGCCAGCGCTGTCAGGTCGGAGCTGACCGGCACCTGGGCTTGGACCCAGTCCTTGCCATCGTCCGAAAAGAGGATGTGACCGCGTTGCCCCGCCGCGACCAAGCGTTCACCGGCCCTTGCCAGCGCATTGAGCGGCGCCCGGATCGCCTGCGCGCTGTGCTGCGCGGGTGTCTCCATGGGGGAGATGAAGGCCTGCTGCGCAAGCGCCTGTCCTGCCATCAGGGCGAGCAGCATCGCGAGTGGCGGACGAAAGAACTGTCTGAACACCTGGGTCACCTCACATCGGTCACGCCGGAGCGCGAATTGCGGAACGGCGCCCGGGTGTAACCGGGGCCGCCGTTCGTGGACTTGCAGGAGCGGCAGTTGCCGCTCAGATGGTGGTTTTGAAGGTGAAGAACACGGCACCACGGTCTTCCAGCAGCGATTGGCTGCCGCTGGGAGTCACGGCGGCGCCGGTGACCGGGTTGGTCGAGTAGTCGCCGAAGTAGTCGACGTACTTCAGGTCGAAGCGATAGCGGCTGTAGAGATCGAGCGCGAGACCCACGGCATAGCTGCCGGCATCTTCGTTACCACCGGAGGCCACTGCCGAGTTGCCCGACAGGCCCACCGAGTAGCTCATCGGCATCGACAGGTCGCCCCCCGGGAACACCTGGAACCAGGTCGGGGTGAAGTTGACGGCCAGGCCATAGGCGTCGCGAGAGACTTCGTCGATGTTGCTCGGTACCGCCTTGTAGGCCGACGAGCCCTTGAACAGATTGAGTGGGTCGGAGTTGACCGACACCCAGCGGCTCCAGGTCAGCTCGGTGGACCAGCTGGCGCTGTCGAACAGCGGCGTCGGGCTGACGGTGCCGATGGCGTTGAGCACGCCGTGCAGGGTATCGCCGCGGGCACCGAGGATGTCGCCGTCGTCCGGCAGACCGGCTGCGGAAGTCACCCGTGCCGCGCTGCTGACCAGCGGCATGTTGCGGCGGTAGTTAACGTCCAGGCCGACGCTGACCCCGGCGATTTCCTTCGACAGGCTGATGCCGTACATGTCGATATCGTCGGCGTAGTTGAAGAAGTACTGCGGGCGGGCGTTAGCCAGCAGGATGGTCTGCGGCAGGGTGTCGGAGAAATTGCGGACGTAAAAGCCCAAGGTGCCGTCGAGCCATTCAGGGCTCCAGCGCGTCATCACGCCCCAGTCGCCAGAGTTCTGCGGCTCGATGTCGTCGCCGTGGGTGGCGCGCAGCGTGGGGCTGAGGATGAATGACTCGCCGCCCTGCAGATAGATGTCGGCGAAGCCCAGGTAGGTACCGCCCTCGGGCACACGCGACGGGCGCCACTCGAAGAAGTACTGCGCCGCGAAGGACAGCTCGGGAGTCACCTGCAGTTGCGCGGAGAACTGGTTGCGCGGCAGGTACAGCTCCTTCGCCTCGATACCCGGCAGAGCCAGGGCCTTGCCCTGATCCAGCGGGGCCTGACCATAAGAAATGCCATGAATGGCGCCGGCCCCCAGCAGGGACTCGCCCCAGTTCACGGTGTGGCGGCCCAGGCGCGCCTTCAGCGGCATGTCGGCGATGTCGTACTCGCCGAACACGAAGGCGTCCATCCACTCGCCGGACGGCCCTTCGTAATAACGGTCCGCATAACGGCTGAGGCCCAGGGCCGGGCGTCCATCGGACCCCAGGTGGTTGGAGGTCGCCACATTGTCGTTGTCGAGACTGCCGGCATAGGCCGCGTCGTACCAGAGCGCCGCGCTGACCCGGGCGCCGTACTTGCCCTTGTAGACGATGTCGGACTCGCTGAGGATGTCTACGCGATTGTTGACCAGGCTGTGCTTGTCGAAGTTGCGATCACCGTCATCGTTGTTGGGGTTCTTCAGAATCGCATCGTCCTGCCCCTCGACCCGCATGCCGAGGTTGTAGCGCAGGGTGTTGTCCCAGCGCAGCTGGATGTCTTCGTTGCCGGTGTCGATCTCGAACGCGCTGGCGCTGCCGCAGGCAATCGCGCACATGGCAACCACCGTGGCGCGCAGCGCGTGAGAGCTGGCGGGATGACTCTGATTCGATTTGTTCTTGTTATTCATCTGGGCGTCTCCTCCCCTTGGTTTAACCGGGACCTCGCGCTGACCGCCACCAGGTCCGGAAACAGCTCAATCAGTGATCGAGTGCCCAAAGGGTGCCAGCACCATCCGTGAGTCCTCCCCCCCCTTTCTGAAAGGGGGGTGCCCCCCCTTCCCCCCCTCCGCTAGCATGAGCGCATCGAACTACCCTCCCCGGCCTCGGCGAGGGCGAACCGCCAAAGGAGAACGAAATGACGAACGAGGCACCGGTTACTCACACGCGGGCGGCCGTCAGCTATCCCCTTGATGCCACACCCGCACCCGGCGCCTTGCTCGAAGTCACGCCTGGTGTGCTCTGGACCCGGCTGCCACTGCCCATCTCCCTTGGCGCCATCAATGTCTGGCTGCTGGCCGAGGACGGCGGCCATGCACTGGTGGATACCGGCCTGTGCAACGAGGACAGCGTGTCCCTCTGGGAGCGACTGCTGGCAGGCCCGCTCGCCGGGGGATCGCTGACACGGGTACTGGCCACGCATCTGCACCCCGACCATATCGGCATGGCCGGCTGGCTGTCCCGGCGGACCGGTTGCCGCCTCTGGATGACGCGGCTGGAGTACCTGCAATGCCGGATGCTGGCAGGCGACAGCGGACGCGCGGCCCCCGACGAGGCGGTCAGCTTCTATCACCGCGCCGGCTGGGACGACCAGGCACTGGCCGTCTACTGCCAACGTTTCGGGAGCTTCAGCCGGATGATTTCTCCCCTGCCCGACAGCTACCGGCGCATCCGCGAGGGCGAGCTCGTACGTATCGGGGAATACGACTGGGAAGTGGTGGTGGGAACAGGTCATTCACCCGAACACGCCTGCCTGTATGACGCCCGACGAAAGCTGCTGATCTCCGGCGACCAGGTGCTGCCGCGCATTTCCTCCAACGTTTCGGTGCACTTCACCGAACCGGATGCCGATCCGCTGGGCGACTGGCTCCACTCGCTCGGCAAGCTCCGTCGACGCGTGCCTGACGACGTGCTCGTCCTGCCCTCGCACAACGAACCCTTTCATGGCCTGCATGCGCGACTGAATCAGCTGGAGGTCGAAGTGCTGGATGGACTGGACCGCCTGAGACAAGGACTGAAGGAGCCCCGCCGGGTCCTCGACGTTTTCCCGCTGCTCTTCTCAGCGAAACTGCGAACCGAGGAACCGACCCAACTGACCCTGGCCACCGGCGAATCCATCGCCCACCTCAACCATCTGCTGATACGGAACGAGATCAGCGTCAGCACGGATGAACGTGGCGTGGCCTGGTATCAACACTTGTAGGAGCGAGCTTGCTCGCGAACCTCCCGAGCCCGGACTTTCGCGAGCAAGCTCTCTCCTACACAAGGGCCGTGCAGGGCCCAGTCCGCAGGATCAACGGACCCCGCATTGGATATCGAGGGTCAGCGCGTTCAGGTAGGGGTTCTCCACCACGTGCTGCACCAGCGCGGCGAATTCCGCAGGATGACCCATACGGCGCGGGAACAGCAGGCTGTTGACGATGCTTTCCGACACTTTCGCCGGCATCCCGGCCGACATGCCGGACTCGAACAGGCCCGGCGCCAGGCTCACCACGCGGATGCCGTGTTCGGCCAGGTCACGGGCGATCGGCAGCGTCATGCCGATGACGCCGGCCTTGCTTGCGCTGTAGGCCGCCTGGCCCATCTGCCCTTCCCGCGCGGCACCGGACGCTGTGTTAATGATGACGCCGCGCTCGCCGGTTTCTTCGGGGGCGTTCGCGGTCATGGCCAGAGCGGCATGACGAATGATGTTGAAGGTGCCGGTGAGGTTGACCGCCAGCACGCGGTCCCAGAGCTCGGTGGGGAACAGCTGGCCTTTGGAGATCGTCTTGCACGGTCCGAGGATGCCCGCGCAGTTCACCGCGACATGGACCGCGCCGAAACGCTCGACCACCGCATCGATGGCTGCCTTGACGCTGGCCTCGCTGGAAACGTCTACGGCGATCCCCTGAATACCTTCACCCAATGCCGTGTCGAGCTTCTGTTGGTCCAGGTCGAAGCCGACTACCCTGGCACCGGCCGCCGCCAGCGCATTGCAGGTGGCCAGACCGAGGCCGGACGCTGCTCCAGTGACGATGGCGACCTTGTCGTTCAGTTTCATTTTGTTTCCTTCTCCCGAGCGCAGTGAATAGTCCGACGCGATCTTAGGGAAGCCGTACAGTGCCCCGTCCCCTCCCTTTTTGGGGCGGCAAGGGCGTCCAGGCTTGGCGCGACAGCACACCAGCTACGGGACCCGGACTTCCTTGACGCGACAGTGGCGCTTCGCTAGCGTCGCCGACCGAGTTCCATCCGACGGGACGTGCAGCGGACTGGTGCGGTTAGCCGAATCGGTAAAACCGATCCATCCTTTCCTACGCGCTACCCTTCGCAGACCGTGAACCAGGGACAAGACGTTGATAACAAAGACACCCAGGCACTTGGTCTCCACCAAGTTCTCGCCGCCACGCATAGGCACGAAGCACGTGCTTCGCGGCAACCTCTTGGCGCAACTGGAACGCATGCACCACTGCAGGCTCGCGCTCATCACCGGTGCCGCGGGTTACGGCAAGACCACCCTGCTGGCCCAGTGGCGGCAGTCGCGGCTGCGTGCGGGTGGGGAAGTCGTCTGGGTCTCGCTGACGGCGGAAGACAACAGCTACTCGGCATTCTGCGCGACGCTGCTGGAAGCACTGCGGCGCCTGGGCATCGAAGTGGGCATCGACCTGCTGCGCGACGACAACGCAGCCAGCGCGATGGATGCCACCGTTGCCGCCATCGTCGACGCCGCAGCCATGCACGCCAAAGAGCTCTACCTGATCCTCGACGATTACCACCATGTCGAAGTTCCCTTGGCGCACAAGCTGATCCAGAAGCTTCTCGACCAAGGACCCGGCAACCTCCATCTGGTGCTGGCCTCGCGGGTCACCCCTCCGCTCAGCCTTTCGCGGTTGCGGGTCATGGACCAGGTGGCCGAGATAGAAAGCGTCGAACTGCCATTCGACCTGACCGAAACCCGCGCCTTCATCGAGGAGAACCTGGGCAGCAACAGGATCAACGCGGACGAGTTGAGCCTGATCCATGACCTGACCAGCGGTTGGCCCTCTTGCCTGCAACTGATCGTCATTATGCTGAAGAACCGCGCCGACAGCCGCGCCATCCTGCAGGACCTGCTCTGGCGCTCCAGCGACCTGCAGACTTACCTGAGTGAGGAAGTGGTGGCGCACCTTCCAACTGAGATGGTGGCGTTCACCGAGGCGCTGTCGATATTCCGCCGCTTCAGCGCCGCGATGGCCAAGGCCGTGACCGGCCATGCCGACGCTGGCGAGCTGATCAAGCGCATGGAAGACGAGAACCTGCTGATCTACCGCGTGGACTCGGACGACCGCCAGGCGTGGTACCGCTTCCACCCGCTGTTCGGCGAGTTTCTCAGCACCCGCCTGGAACGGCGTGGCAGCGACCAGGTACGCGAACTGCACCGCAGGGGCGCACACTGGCTCGCGGAACACAACTGCCTGACCGAGGCGGTGCGTCACGCCAGCCTCGGCGACGATGTCGAGTTCGCCACCCAGGTGATCGAACGCTCCGCTCCCGCCACCTGGACCCTCGACTACCTGGCGCCCACGCTGCGCTTGCTCGAACGCCTTCCGGAAGACGTGCTGTTCCGTCACCCGCGCCTGCTCTTCCTGGCCTGCGTGACCGTTTCCCTCACCTCCCGTCCGGCGCGGGCGAAGTCCTGGCTGGCCCGGCTGGAAGCCAGCGACATGCAGGGTTACCCGGAGCTGGCCAGCGGCCTGTCGCTGGTCCGCGCTGCAATCGCGGTGCAAGACGACGATTCCAATCGTGCCGTGCAGTTGCTGGAGCCGGTGCGCGACGCGCCGATGGAGAATCCCTTCCTGCGCTACATGCTGCTGGCCACCCTGACCGTGGCCTACTACATCGCCGGCCGCTACGCCGATGCGCGACGGCTGTTCGACATCCATCCCATCCCGCCGGAGGATCGCGGCAACGACATGGCGATGGTGGCAGAGTCGGCCCAGGTGACCGCTCACATGCTGGCCGGCGATGTACGCGAAGCCGAGCGCCTGGGTTCGGAGTTGCTCGAACGCTCGACGCGCGAACACGGCCATCGCTCGATCTGCGCCAACCTGTGCGCCAGCCTGCTCTCGGACGCATTCTACGAACTCAACCGCATCGACGACGCCCGCGAGCTGATCGCCAACCGCTTCGGGCTGCTGCACTCTTCGGTGCCGGACGTGATCCTGCGCACCAACATGGTCCGCGCACGTCTCGACCTGTTGCAGAAAGGCCCGGACGCGGCACTGGGCTTTCTCCAGCAACAGATCGCCCATTTGCGTTGCCTCGGGCAGCTCAGGCCGGTGGCCCATCTGCTCGCCGAACAGATTCGCGTCCTGCTGATCAAGGGCAACCGCATTCGCGCCACCGAGCTGCTGGCGAGCCTTGAGGAACTGGCGCAGGCCCATGCCACTGAACAGGGGGCCCGTGCCGAGCTGCCGGCGCTCGCCGCCCTGGCCCGTGCCCGGTTGCTGCGCAGCGAGAACTCGGAACGCGCCCTGGAGGCCCTGAAGGTCGTCAGCGACTATGCCCTGCGCTTCAATCGTGGTCGCTTTGCTGTGCTGGCCGACCTGCTCCGCGCAGACATCCTCTACGATCTCAAGCGGTCCGATGAATCGGTCGCCGTCCTCACGGGCATGCTGGAGGCCGCCCAGGGATTCGGCCTGGTCCGCACCCTGCTGGACGAAGGCCCGCTGACAGAAAAACTGCTGCACCGGCTGGCCGAGGAACACCCCCAGGAAGGCCCCATCGGCGAGTACGTGGATGAGTTGCTCGGCAAGCTCACCGATCCATGTTCGGCGAACGCCGCGATGCCTCGTCCGCGCCGCGCGGCGACACCCGAGCAGCAGCCGGTGCTGACACCGCGCGAACTGGAAATCCTCAGCCTGGTGGCCCAGGCGATGTCCAGCAAGCGAATTGCCCATACGCTGGACATCACCCTGGAAACGGTGAAGTGGAACCTGCGCAATATCTTCGTCAAGCTCGGTGTTTCCAGCCGCTACGACGCGATGGTCTGGGCGCGCAACCACAAGCTCATCGACTGAAAACCCACTCGCCCCTCCCCAAGCGGGGGGCGGCCCGGCACCTTTCCGCCCCTACGCTCCGGTTCTCGACATTCGCCACGGGAACTCAGCCATGAGCCACGCACGGACACTCCTCCATACCCGCCACGTCACCTGCAACGCCTACCTGCGCGAGGACGGGCTGCTGGATGTGGAAGGCGAGATGCGTGACATCACCCCCGATGACGCCGACATGCTGTTCCGCGTCGTGCCGGCCAATGGGAACATCCATCACATGCACATCACCATGACCCTGGACCGGGAACTGGTAATCCAGCAGGTAACGGCCAGAACCCACGCCGGACCGACGCCCTACTGCGCACAGATCGAGTCCGCCTATACCGCCCTGGCGGGGCTGCGGATCGGGCCAGGCTTCATGCCAAGGATCAAGGCGCGGGTCGGTGGTGCCAGCGGTTGCACCCACCTCACCGAACTCTTTGGTCCAATGGCCACCACCGCCTACCAGGCCCATTTCGCCCTGCTCCGCAAGCACGACCACCTCCGCGATCGCCTGGCGAGCGACCGGCCCCTGCCGCGCCCCAGCCTGATTGACAGCTGCCACACCTACCGTCTGGACGGCGAGGCCATCAAGGTCATCTGGCCGGAAGATCGCAGGCTGGACGATGACACTCGGACCGAGAAATCGGAATGACCGCCGCGCGGGAGTCCTGACAAAGGGCAATATTCATTAAAAATCAATGCGTTGAGCCACAAAAGAAACACGGAACATCGCGCCACGACCTCATTCCATACTCGCTCCTGCGGCCTGCCGAGGCCCCACTACAACAACAATCCGGCTTTCCCGCAGGAGCGGTTCCATGAGCGATACCATCCAGCCCTTCCCGGCCACCTCCGCACTACCGACCCAGCAATTAAAGCGCACGTTCACCAAGGTCATCTGGCGACTGCTGCCCTTCCTGATGCTGGCGTTCATCATCAACGCCATCGACCGGCTCAACCTGTCTTTTGCCAAGCTGCGCATGGCCGAGGACATCGCCCTCAGTGATGCTGCCTACGGCATCGGTGCCGGCATTTTCTACCTGGGCTACATCCTCTTCGAGGTGCCGAGCAACCTGTACATGCAGCGCGTCGGCGCGCGCGCCACGCTGACGCGGATCATGATCCTCTGGGGCCTGATCACCGTGGCCACGGCGTTCGTCACCACGCCCAACCAATTGATCGCCGCGCGCTTCCTGCTGGGCATCGCCGAAGCGGGATTCTTTCCTGGCCTGATCCTATTCCTCACTTACTGGTTCCCGGCCGCGCTGCGTGGGCGCATCACCGCCTCCTTCTTCATGGCGGCCATGGTCGCCGGGATGATCTGCGGCCCGCTGTCCGGGGCCATCATGGCGCACCTGCATGGCTTGCTTGGGCTGCGCAACTGGCAGGTGCTGTTCGTCCTCACCGGTCTGCCAGCGGTACTGCTGGGAGTGATCGGCCGCTTCTGGCTGACCGACCGGCCCGAGCAGGCCACCTGGCTGGACGACGAAGAAAAACGCCAGATCCGACAGGCACTGGCAGAGGAGCCGGTCTCCGCCGTGAAGCATCATGGATTCAGTGGCGTGCTGCGCGACCCGCTGCTGTACGTAGCAGGTCTGGTGTGCTTCTGCATCTACAGCGGCTCCAACACCGTATCCTACTGGCTGCCGACCCTGGTGCGCGGCTTCGGCCTGGAAGACCTGAAACTCATTGGCCTGGTCACCGCCTTGCCCTTCCTTGGCGGCCTCTGCGCCATGTACCTGCTGGGCCGCAGTTCGGACCGCCACATGGAACGCCGCTGGCACCTGAGCCTGACCATGCTGGTGGCCGCCGCCAGCTTCTGTCTGCTGGACCTGGCCCACGGAAATGCGGTGTTTTCCATGGCACTGATGAGCCTGGGCGCTGCTTCTACGCTGTCGGCCATGCCGCTGTTCTGGACCATCCCGCCGGCCCTGTTGAGCAAGTCCGGCGCGGCCGGCGGCATCGCCATCATCAGCAGCATCGGCAACCTGGCCGGCGTGCTCAGCCAAATGGCAGTAGGCGCCGTGAAAACCGCTACCGGCAGCCTCTACCTGGCGTTCGACCTGATTGCCGGGCTGTTGGTGGTAGGCAGCCTGTTGCTGCTTGTTTGCATTCCTGCACGGCGCCTTGCGGCACCGCGCCCGGCGGATCGCCCGATCACTGAAAGGACTTGAAGACAATGAGCGAAATGAACGGCGCGGAAAGCCTCGTAAAAACCCTGCTGGCCTCCGGCGTGGATACCTGCTTCGCCAATCCCGGCACCAGTGAAATGCATTTCGTCGCCGCCCTCGATCGCAATCCCGGCATGCGCTGCGTGCTGGGTCTGTTCGAAGGTGTCGTGACTGGTGCCGCCGACGGTTACGCGCGGCTGGCCGGCAAACCTGCCACCACCCTGTTGCATTGCGGCCCCGGCCTGGCCAATGGCCTGGCCAACCTGCACAACGCGCGACGTGCGCGGACACCCATGGTGAACATCGTCGGCGACCAGGCAACCCATCATCGCCCCTACGACGCACCGCTCACCGCCGACACCGAGGGTTGGGCCCGCCCGGTTTCCGTCTGGACCCGCACGGCGACATCGGCCGGCTCCGTGGGCTTGGCTGCCGCCACGGCGGTGCAAGCGGCCTGCAGCGCACCCGGTGGCATCGCCACCCTGATCCTGCCCTCGGACGTCTGCTGGGATGCCGGCGGCGTGGTCGCCGCGCCCCTTGCGCCGATCGCAACGCCGAGGGTCGCCCCCGATGCCGTACAGCAGGCCGCCCGGATACTGCGCTCCGGCCAACCGACTCTGCTGTTGCTGGCTGGCAAGGCGCTGGGACAGGATGCCCTGGCGGCCGCCCATCGAATCTCTGCCGCAACCGACGCGCGCCTGCTCTCGACGGTGTCCAACCCTCGCGTCGCCCGTGGTCGAGGTCGCTTCGCGGTGGAGCGACTGCCCTATTCCGGCGATGTCGCACGCGCGAAACTGGCTGGCATCGCCCATATCATCCTGGTGGGTACACCCGCACCAGCGACGTTCTTCGCTTATCCCGGCAAGGCACCCCGTCCCTATCCGGAGGATGCCGGTATCCACTTCCTGGCCCGCCCGGAAGAAGACCTGCTCGACGCCCTCGAGCGTCTGGCCGAGGAGCTAGGGGCTCCGCACGTGAAGCCGTTCTGCGCGCCCATCGATGCATCGGTCGGCCGTGGCGTGATAACCCCGCAAGCATTGGCGCAGTCGCTCAACGCCCTGCTGCCCGAGCAGGCCATCGTGGTCGACGAGAGCATCACCTTCGGCCCGCCCCTCTACGCCGGCACCCTGAATGCCGCCCCTCACGACTGGCTGCAGGTGGGCGGCGGTGCCATCGGCGACGGCCTGCCGCTTTCCCTGGGCGCTGCGGTGGCGGCGCCGCACCGCCGCGTCGTCACCCTGCAGGCGGATGGATCAGGCATGTACACCGTCCAGGCCCTCTGGTCCATGGCGCGGGAATGCCTCGATGTCACGGTGGTGGTACTGGCCAATCGCAAGTACGCGATCCTCCAGCACGAACTGGAAAACGTCGGCGCGAGCGCGGGCAAGACCGCAATGGAGATGCTGGGCATTGGCAACCCCGATCTCGACTGGGTGCGCCTGGCCAATGGCATGGGCGTGGAAGCGGACCGTGTCACCAGCATGGAAGGTTTCAACGAGCTGTTCAGCCGGGCCAACCGGACCCCGGGCCCTTTCCTGATCGAACTGGTCGTCTGAGACGCAAGCAACACGCCATTCCGCCCAACGCAGCATCGGCAACCCCGGAAACGTTGGGCTTCGCGTAGCTCTGCCACAGCCTACATGGACTCGGCCCGCTTCATTGTGGGAGCGAATTCATTCGCGATGTGGCAGCGCCACATGACATTGGCACCCAATGGCAAAACCCTGGCGTGAGCTGGCAATCGAAACGCAGACCGCCTCTGGCATGTTGGCCGACAAGGCCGCAAGGCATCACAACAAGCTCAGAGGTGTGGAAATGGGTGACCAGCAGCATGACGGAGTCAGCCGTCGCAAATTCCTTCGCAATGCGGGTGTCGTCGGTGCTGCCGGCGCGGTGGCGGTGGCAGGCAGTGCTTCGCTGACCGCGTCGACCGAGGACAAGCCGGAAGGCGCCGGCAAGTTCGCCGATTGCGATTACGACGTGGTGGTCATCGGCGGCGGCTTCGCCGGCGTGACGGCAGCCCGCGACAGCATGAAGAACGGCTACCGGACGCTCGTGCTGGAAGCCCGTAACCGTCTCGGCGGACGCACCTTCAGCAGCGAGTTCGCCGGTCACAAGGTCGAGCTGGGCGGCACCTGGATCCACTGGACCCAGCCCTTTGTCTGGGCCGAAGTGCAGCGCTACGGCCTGCCGCTGAAAGAAACCCCCGAGCCCTTCGTCGAGGAAAAGCAGACCGTCCGCATCATTCACGAAGGCAAAGCCATCGAGCCGACGCTCGAGGACCTGATCGCCATCTCCAAGGCGATCAAGGAATACTTCGCCGAGGCCCCCAAGCTGTGGGAGCGCCCCTACGACGCCAAGTACACCTGGAAGGAGCTGCTCGCGGTGGACAGCATGAGCGGTGCCGATCGCTTCGCGCAGCTCAAGCTGACCTCGCTGCAGCGCAGTTTCGTCGATGCCTACGTTGCCGGTATCGCCCACACCACCAGTGATCGCGCCTCCTATGCCGACGTGGCGCGCTGGTGGTCGCTGCCGGGCTGGAACATGACGGCGTTCGTCGACGCCTGCGGCCGCTACAGCTTCAAGGACGGCACCATCAGCCTGATCAACGCCATGCTGAACGAGGGCAAGCCGGATGTGCGGCTGTCCACCCCGGTGACCAAGGTGGAGCAACAGGGCGAGCGGGTCCTGGTCACCACCCAACAGGGCGAAACCCTCCGCGCCGCCGCGGTGATCGTGGCCGTACCGATGAACGTGCTGCCGCGCATCGCCTTCACCCCGGCACTGGACCCGAAGCTGGTCGCGGCGGCGAAAGAGAAGCACAGCGGCAGCGGGATCAAGGTATTCGTCCGCACCAAGGGCAAGCTCCCCGACGACGGCAAACGGATCGGGGTGGCCGGCACCGGTAATCCGATCAACGTACTGGCGACCTACGCCAAGGCCGAGGATCACACCATTTTCGTCGGCTTCGGCGCCGATCCGCAGATGCTCGACATCCAGGACCGCGACGCGGTGCAGGCGGTGGTGAGTTCCTTCTATCCGGACCTGGAAGTGGAGGAATGCTACGGATACGAATGGACCCTGGACCCGTATTCCCAGGGCACCTACTGCAGCTACAAGCCGAACTGGCTGGGCAAGTACTACGACCACTTCCAGAAGGATCGCGGCCGGGTGCTGTTCGGCCAGGGCGACCACGGCGAAGGCTGGCGCGGCTTTATCGACGGTGCCATCAGCGCCGGCAGCAAGGCAGCGTTGAGAACCCGCGAACTACTGGGTTGAAGCGCCGAGCCCGCAGGTCGCCTCGATTCGTAGGGTGGACATCGCTCTTCATGTCCACCAGCGGAGTCACGCCCGGCGACGATGGTGGATGGAAAGAGCGCCATCCACCCTACGGTTGGTGCCCCACAGGAAGTACGCGGGGTCATCGATTTCGTAGGGTGGACATCGCTCTTCATGTCCACCAGCGAAGCCACGTCCGGCGACGATGGTGGATGGAAAAAGCGCCATCCACCCTACGGCATTCGCGAATGAATTCGCTCCCACAGGGAGATTTTCAGCTGGAATTCGCGCCCTGCTGGCGAAACTCGCGGGGGCTGAGGCCGGTCCAGCGGCGGAAGGCGCGGGTAAAGGAACTGGCCTCGTTGTAGCCCAACTGCTGGGCGATCTCGGTCAGGCTGCGCGACGACTGGCGCACCAGCTCGATGGCCAGGGCCTGGCGGATTTCCTCCACCAGTTCGGCGAACTCCAGGTCAAGCTCCTGCAGGCGCCGTTGCAACGTGCGCTTGCTCATGCACAGCTCCGTCGCCACCTGTTCGAGACCAACACGCCCGCTGGCCAGGTTGGCCTCGATCACCAGGCCGATGCGCGTGGTCAGATCGGTGTCGGCGAGTCGCCGGCGACGTTCCTCTTCCAGCCCCGGCAGCAACGCCTGGAACAACCGCAGATCGGCCGTGACCAGCGGCTCGTCGAGCATCTCTCCAGGCCAGACGATGAGGTTGGCCGGCTGGCCGAACTTCAGTGGGCACTGGAACACTTCGGTATGGAGGCTGATGTCCGCAGGTTGCGGATGCTCGAACTCCACCCGCAGCGGCGCGTACTTCCTGCCGGTGTATTCACGCAGGCGCGCATAGAGCGTGCCGATGGCGAACTCCGCGTCCTGCCTGCGGTGAAGCACGCTCGGGTCGGTCAGGCGGTAGGCGATTTCCAGGCACCCGCCCTGCAACCGCCAGGTCAGTTCGTTGGCCTGGGCATGCACGACGATGAAGCGACTCGCGCACTCCAGCATGGTCCGCACGTCCGCCGCGCTACGCGCGAGGTGACCGACGCCGCCCATCAGGTTGGTCTTCAGCGGCTCGCCAAGCAAGCCAAGCCCCAGCCGCAATCCAAGGAAGGGATCGTTTCGTTCTGCGGCCACCTCGAGTAACTCGTTGTACTGGCGCAGGGGTATCTTCGCGTCGGGGCGTGCAAGCACCTCCTCGCTCAACCCGACCGCGGCGAGACAGGGGCGGAACAGGTCACCGTAATGCTGCAGAAGGGCCTCGGCGTAAACGGTGTGCTTCAGGCGGGACATGGCGGCAAGGGCTCCTGGGCCCGGATTCTTCTTGTCGTTCGAGCGCAGCCGGATGGGCAGGAGTTCTCAGTGAATCGAGCCTGCGTCCGACACAGGCGGGAGACCCTAACAGACGCCGAAAATAGCGACAACAGGCGTCGAACGGGATGGCCGGCGCACCCTCCTCCCCCCACGAGAAGCCTGCAAATGGCACCAGATGACAAATGCCTGGCGCCCGCGAGCGATTCCCTCCGCGCCCTCTTCTGGCAAGGTCGGAACTAAGCTGCCAGCAGACCATTCAGCCACCCGGCAGCACCGGAGAACTATCGATGAAAGACCATCTGTCGCGGCTGGCGCTGCTGGGGACGCTGCTGGCGCCGCTGGCGCACGGCCAGACGGCCCCGCCGAACATCGTCATCATGCTCTACGACAACCTCGGCTACGGCGAACTGGGCAGCTACGGCGGCGGTGTGATCCGTGGCGCCGAGACACCAAGGATCGACCAGCTCGCGCAGGAAGGCATCCGCCTCACCAACTTCAATGTCGAGGCACAGTGCACGCCCTCACGCTCGGCGCTGATGACTGGGCGCTTCTCGATCCGCTCCGGCACCTACAAGGTCCCCCGCGCCGGCACCCCGGACGGCCTGACCCTGTGGGAAGTGACCCTGGCCGAACTGCTCTCCGCGCGCGGCTACGCCACGGGCATCTGGGGCAAGTGGCACCTGGGCAGCAGCGAGTCGCGCTTCCCCACCGGGCAAGGCTTCGACGAGTGGTACGGCGTGCCCCGCACCTACGACGAAGTCATGTGGTCCGCCGCCGACCAGACCACCGACCTGACGCCGGCGATCGGCAGCAAGCAGGGCTGGGACGAGAGCCTGGTGCCGGCGCAGTACATCTACGAGTCCAAGCGGGACGAGCCGGCGAGCAAGGTGAAGAAGCTGGACCTGGCCAGCAAGCGCACCCTGGACGCAGAGCTTACCGAGCGCGCCACCGCCTTCATCAAGCGCAACGCCAGCGCCGGCAAGCCGTTCTTCGCCTACATCCCCTTCTCCCTTCCGCATATGCCGACGCAGCCCAATCCGGCCTTCGCCGGCAAGACTGGCAACGGCTCCTGGGCCGACTCTCTGGCGGAAATCGACCATCGCGCCGGCCAGGTGCTCGATGCCCTGAAGGCCGCCGGCGTCGAAGACAACACCCTGGTTATCCTGGCCAGCGACAACGGTGGCGAGGCCACCGATCCCTGGAGGGGCGCCAACGGCCCCTGGCGTGGCACCTACTTCACGGCCATGGAGGCCAGCCTGCGCGCCCCCTTCATCCTGCGCTGGCCCGGTCACGTGCCGGCCGGCAGGGTGAGCAACGACATCGTCCATATCGTCGACCTCTACACCACCCTCGCCCATGTCGGTGGCGCTGAGGTGCCCACTGATCGCGCCGTGGACGGCGTCGACCAGATGGCGTTCCTCAGCGGGAAACAGGAGAAGTCGAACCGGGAGGGATTTCCGGCCTACGTGGCCGATCGCCTTTCCGCGGTGAAATGGCGCAACTGGAAGCTGCACTTCATTCAGCAGGAGGAGATGTACGATCCGCCGCTGCCGCTGGCCGTGCCGCGCTTGCACAACCTGCTCACGGACCTGCGGGAGGAGCGCAACGTCGCGGTCGAGAACACCTGGGTACTGCAGCCGATGATGGGCATCGTCGGACGCTTCAAGGCCAGCCTGGAAAAGTACCCGCCCATCGAAAGCGGCACCCCGGATCCCTATACGCCACCCCACTGAGTCCGCCCTCGCCGCCCACCCGCAGGTGGGCGGTCCCGCCCCGGCCATTCGATTGGCACCGAATGACAAATCAATGGCGTTCGCCAGCGATTCGAAGCCCGACCCCGGCTGTCACCTTAGGTCCCACCTTAGCCAACCGGGGAATAACACGATGTACCCATCCTTCCGCATAGCCGTCGGCGCACTCGCGCTCTCCCTCAGTCATGCCGTTTTCGCCCTCGATTGCGACCCTGCCGCCGGACAAAAGGTCTTCCAGACCAAGTGCAGCGCCTGCCACGCGCTCGACTTTGACCGCGTCGGCCCGCACCTGGCCGGCGTCGTCGGCCGTCAGATGGCTTCCGTGAAGGGCTTTGCCTATTCGCCGGCCCTCGCTGGTGCGAATGACAGCTGGTCGCTGGAGCGCCTGGAAACCTGGCTCACCTCCCCGGCCCGGATGTTCCCCGAAACCACCATGGCATTCGGCGGCCTGCGCAAGGCCGACGAGCGCAAGGCGGTGCTCTGCTACCTGCAGAGCCAGGGCTGACCGCGCTCCCGCGCGAACGCCTGCACAGACGGGCCACCGCTCGCCCGTCCGATACGTAGCACAACCAGAACAAGGACAATCCAGTGCGTATCCGATACTTCAAGCGCTGTCTGCTGGCAGCGGCCGTTTCGGCATCCATCCAGCACCCGGCATTCGCCGTTTCCTTCAACGTCGGGGATATCCAGGGACAGTTCGACTCATCCCTGTCCATCGGCGCCAGCTGGGGGACTTCCGACCCGGATTCCCACCTGATCGACTCCACCAACGGGGGTAACGGCTTTTCATCCTCGGGCGATGACGGACGCCTGAACTTCAAGAAGGGAGAAACCTTCTCGAAGATCTTCAAGGGCGTGCATGACCTCGAACTGAGCCGGGGCGACACGCGCGCATTCGTGCGCGGCAAGTACTGGTACGACTTCGAGCTGAAGGACGAGAACCGTCCGTTCAAACAGATCAGCGACGATGGGAGGGTCATGTCGACCCGTTCCTCCGGTGCGGAGATCCTCGACGCCTTCATCGCCCAGCGCTACGAGATCGCCGGCCTCCCCGGCGATATCCGCTTCGGCAAGCAGGTGGTGAGCTGGGGCGAAAGCCTGTTCATCGGCAACTCCATCAACGCCATCAACCCGCTGGACGTGGTCGCCCTGCTCCGTCCGGGTTCGGAGATCAAGGAAGGCCTGATCCCAGTGAACATGCTCTACGTTTCCCAAGGCCTCAGCGACAGCCTGACCCTGGAAGCCTTCTATCAGCTGGAATGGAAGCCCTATGCGCTGCCCAACTGCGGCACCTTCTTTGGCGCCGACCCGGTGCCCAAAGGGTGTAACAACAACCTCAACGCAGGCCTTGCCGACATCGGTCCGCTGGAGCCGATCGCCGCTGCCGCGGGCCTTGGCTTCGACATCCAGGACCGCAGCATCAGCAACGAAGGTGTGATCATTCCGCGCATCAAGGACAACGAGCCACGCGACAGCGGCCAATACGGCATGGCGCTGCGCTGGCTGGGCGACGGGGCCGAGTACGGCGCGTACTACGTCAACTATCACTCGCGCAAACCCAAGTTCAGCCTGCAGACCGCCACCGGCGTCACCGACTTCATCCAGAACGATCCCGGCTTCGCCGCGCTGCCGCCTGACCTGCAGTTCGCCCTGGGGCTGGCTACCGGCGCCGGCAACACCCACTACTTCATCGATTATCCGGAAGACATCCACCTCTTCGGCCTGAGCTTCGCCACCGAGCTGCCCACCGGCACCGCCTGGAGCGGCGAGATCAGCTATCGCCCGAACGAGCCGCTGTCGATCAACGCCGCCGACCTCGCCGGCGGCGCGCTCAACCCGACCTTCCGCGCCCTCACCGGCAGCGATGTGGAACCGACGGTGCCGGCAGAGGAAGACCAGGTGCTACAGGGCTGGAAGCGCAAGGAAGTCACCCAGGCGCAGACCACCTTCCTGCACGTGTTCGACCCAATGCTGGGGGCCGATTCGATCAGCCTCGCCGTGGAACTGGGCATGACCCATATCGGTGGCCTCGAATCCCTGGATGTCCAGCGCTACGGCCGGGATTCGGTGTTCGGCGACATCGTTCAGGGCGGCCGCCAGGGTTACTTCACGGAGAACTCCTTTGGTTACCGCGCGTACAGCGCGATGAAGTACACCAACGTCTTCGCGGGCATCAACCTGACGCCCAACCTGGGCTGGTCCCATGACGTCGAAGGCTACGGCCCGACCTTCAACGAAGGCTCCAAGGCCGTGAGCCTCGGCCTGGATGCCGACTACCGCAACACCTACACCGCCAGCCTCAGTTGCACCAACTACTTCGGTGGCGATTTCAACACTGACGTCGACCGCGACTACCTGTCGCTGAGCTTCGGCGTGAACTTCTGACCGGGGAGCCACGACACGATGAATCGTAAAACCATGATCAAGGGCACCTTCCTGGTGCTGTCCCTGCTGGCCAGCAGCGTGATGGCCGCCGTCTCGCAGCAGGACGCCGACAAACTGGGTACCAGCCTCACGCCGCTGGGCGCCCAGAAGGAAGCCAATTCCGATGGCAGCATTCCCGCCTGGACCGGCGGCCTGCCCACCAATGCGGGGGCGGTGGATGCCAACGGCTTCCTGGCCGACCCCTTCGCTGGCGAAAAGCCGCTGTTCGTGATCACCGCCAGCAACGCCGGGCAATACCGCGACAAGCTCACCGACGGCCAGATGGCCTTGTTCAAGCGATACCCCGACAGCTATCGCATTCCGGTCTATCCGAGCCACCGCACGGCGACAGTGCCGGCCCAGGTTCAGGCCGCGGCCAGGGACAGCGCCCTGCAGGTGCAGTCGATCAACGACGGCAACGGTCTCGCCGGCTTCAAGCAGGGCAGCTATTACGCCTTCCCCATCCCCAGTAATGGGGTGGAAGTCGTCTGGAACCACTTCACGCGCTACATGGGCGACAGCTACAGGCGCGCCTTCATCCAGGCCACGCCCCAGGTAGACGGCAGCTACACACCGGTGCGTTTCGAAGAGCAGCAGGTCTACCCGAGCCGGGTGAGCGACCTGCCGGCGGAGGACGCAGGGGCGCTGCTGTACTACTACAAGCAGCGGGTGATTTCCCCGGCACGCCTGGCCGGTACCGTAGCTCTGGTCCACGAAACCCTCGACCAGGTCAAGGAGCCACGTCGCGCCTGGGTCTACAACGCCGGCCAGCGCCGTGTACGCCGGGCGCCGCAGCTGGCCTATGACGGCCCGGGTACCGCGTCGGACGGCCAACGCACCGCCGACAACCTCGACATGTACAACGGCGCGCCGGACCGCTACGACTGGAAGCTGATCGGCAAGAAGGAGCTGTACATCCCCTACAACAGCTACCGGATGGAATCGCCGTCGCTGAAGTACGACGACATCATCAAGGCCGGCCATCTCAACCCCGATCACACCCGCTACGAGCTGCACCGCGTGTGGGAAGTGGTCGCCACCCTGAAGCCGGGTGCCCGCCATGTCTACGCCACCCGCCACATGTACCTGGACGAGGACACTTGGCAGATCGCCGAAGTGGACCACTACGACCGCCAGGGCCAGCTCTGGCGGGTGGCCGAGGGGCATGCGCTGTACCGCTATGACAACCAGACCAGCTACCTGGCGGCGGAAACCCTGTACGACCTGATCTCGGGCCGTTACATGGTGGTGGGCCTGCGCAACGAGGAGCCGAAGAACACCCAGTACGGGCTGACGGCCAAGGCCTACGACTTCACCCCGGCAGCATTGCGTACCGACGGTATGCGCTGACCGGCGAAGTGGGTAGCGAGGCCCGACACCGTGAAACGTTGGGCTTCGCTACGCTCTGCCACAACCTACAATTGCGGGCCCATTCCCTTCGTAGGTTGGTCCGATCGCAGTCGGAGCGAATTCATTCGCGATGCTCCCGTAGGGTGCGCCATGCGCACCGCCTCGGCGTCGGGATGTGGCACGGAGGAAACCGGAAACTCCGTCGGTGCGCGCGGCGCACCCTACAAAAAAACCCGCTCGGAGAGCGGGCTTTTTCCTTGCTGGTGAGCCTCAAAGCAGGCTTTCGATTTCCGGTACGGCTTCGAACAGGTCAGCCACCAGGCCGTAATCGGCCACCTGGAAGATCGGGGCTTCTTCGTCCTTGTTGATCGCGACGATGACCTTGGAGTCCTTCATGCCGGCCAGGTGCTGGATAGCACCGGAGATGCCCACGGCGATGTACAGCTGCGGCGCAACGATCTTGCCGGTCTGACCGACCTGCATGTCGTTCGGGACGAAACCGGCGTCGACGGCGGCACGGGAGGCCCCCACGGCAGCGCCGAGCTTGTCGGCCAGGGCGTAGAGGTGCTTGAAGTTCTCGCCGTTCTGCATGCCACGGCCGCCGGAGACGACGATCTTGGCCGCAGTCAGTTCCGGACGGTCGGACTTGGCCAGCTCTTCACCGACGAAGGCGGAGGTGCCGGCGTCGGTGACGCTGGTCACCGCTTCAACGGCAGCGGAACCGCCTTCGGCAGCCGCGGCGTCGAAACCGGTGGTACGCACGGTGATCACCTTCACGGCAGCCGAGGACTGCACGGTGGCGATGGCGTTGCCGGCGTAGATCGGGCGCTTGAAGGTGTCGGCGCTTTCGACGGCGATGATCTCGGAGATCTGGTCGACGTCCAGCAGGGCCGCCACGCGCGGCAGGTAGTTCTTGCCGTTGGTGGTGGCCGGCGCCAGCACGTGGCTGAAGTCACGGGCGAGGGATGCCACTAGGGGCGCGATATTTTCCGGCAGTTGGTGGGCGTAGGCAGCGTTGTCGGCGACCAGCACCTTGGACACGCCAGCCACCTGGGCGGCGGCTTCGGCCACGGCACCCACACCCTGCCCCGCCACGAGGATGACCACCTCGCCACCGATCTGCTGCGCGGCAGTCACAGTATTCAGGGTGGCCGAAGCCAGCGCGCCGTTGTTGTGTTCAGCGATTACCAGGACAGCCATCTCAGATCACCTTCGCTTCGTTCTTCAGTTTTTCGACCAGTTCAGCCACGGACTTGACCTTGATACCAGCCTGGCGGGCGGCCGGTGCTTCAACTTTCAGGGTCTTCACGGTGGAAGCTGTGGAAACACCCAGGGCGTCCGGGGTGACCACGTCCAGCGGCTTCTTCTTGGCTTTCATGATGCTCGGCAGCGACGCGTAGCGCGGCTCGTTCAGGCGCAGGTCGGTGGTGACGATCGCCGGCAGAGCCAGAGCAACGGTCTGCAGACCGCCGTCGATCTCGCGGGTGACGTTGACCTTGTCGCCGGCCACTTCAACCTTGGAGGCGAAGGTGCCTTGCGCGTAGCCGGTCAGGGCGCCCAGCATCTGGCCGGTCTGGTTGTTGTCGCTGTCGATGGTCTGTTTGCCGAGGATGACCAGCTGCGGCTGCTCTTTCTCGACCACGGCCTTCAGCAGCTTGGCGACTGCCAGGGAGTTCAGCTCGTCGGCGGACTCGACCAGGATGGCGCGGTCAGCGCCCAGGGCCAGGGCAGTACGCAGCTGCTCCTGAGCGGCGTTTGGGCCGACCGACACCACCACCACTTCCGTGGCGATGCCTTGCTCCTTCAGCCGCAGCGCCTCTTCCACGGCGATTTCGCAGAAGGGATTCAGGGCCATTTTCACATTGGCGAGGTCGACGCCAGAGTGGTCCGCATTGACGCGGACCTTGACGTTGAAATCGACCACGCGCTTTACCGCGGCCAGCACTTTCATCCAGGGCTCCTGTTGAACGGGACGTAACGTCCCCATTCCCCTCCAAAGGGGGTCTTTTCGAGGTATCAACTATCCAGCCGATTCAGGTCGGCATGGTGGTCGAAGGGTTGGTAGCGCGATTGCCGGTCGCGCATGACCTTGATCATCGCGACGCCGGGATCGCGGGGCAGGAACAGACGACCGCCATTGGCCACCAGGTGGTCCAGCAGGCGTTCCTTCTCATCGATCAGGCATTCCGGATTGCGGTCGAAGGCGCTGGTCAGGTCGAGCCTGAGCCAGTGCAAGGCCGGTACCAGGTCGCCGGCGAAGACGATGGGACCGCCGGGCATGTCGATTTCCGGCAGCAACTGGCCAGGCGTGTAGCCGTCGCTGACATGGAAACGCCAGCCCTTACCGAGGAAGTCGCTGCACTGCTCATCCAGCAGTTTCAAGCGACCGCTGCCCTCCAGCTGGCGGACGATCTGCGGGACGAACAGCGCGCGGTCGCGGGGATGGGGATGCCGAGCCCGCAACCATTGACGGCGCCCTGTCAGATAGCGCGCCACGGGGAACAGCAGCCGTGGCGCATTGCCGTCCTGAATGGCCTCCTGCACGTCCGGCGGCAATACCGCGTGGAGGTGAGTCAGCAGCACGGCATGGATCTGCCCCTCTCCCAGGCCACGGCGGGCGAGGCTGTCCAGCAGGCCCTGGGCCTGCGGCTGGCAATGGCAGGTGCGCGGCGGCGGCGCCAGGAGCGCATCGGTCCCGGCCATGACCAGGATGTTCAGGTCCTCCTGCTGCACCAGCAGCGCGCGACTGGCCATCTCGACCTGGTTGTCGTAGTCGGGGCTCATCCACTCGATCCAGGCACGCCGCGGCGTCCCGCCGAACATGGCACCGCCATCGAGCTTACGGCTCCTGCCGGTTAACGTGGAAAGACTACGGTTCACAACACTCACCTCTCTGAACAGGCCCACTACTCGACGGAGACATGAGCACTGACAGCCTATTTAAGATGCATGCGTCTTTCCCCACCCCCTATGGGGTGGGGAATGGATAACCGATGGGAGGTACCCGCGGGGGGCAATCTTTCGATATGCCGCGACATCAATGAAGACTGGATGCATTCCACGCCGGTAGCAGGGGTGGGCCATCAAAATAAAGTCGGGCCCGGCAAAGTATCCTTCGTAATGGCGGCAGGGAGGAAATCGGCTCGCGATCTGGTTGAACGACAGCACTCCGTCGCGCTCGGCCCTTATTGGTCCCAATAGCGTCCTTGCGATGCCCGGCGCCTTGGCAACGATGCCGATCGTCTGGATGTACTCGAATGAGTCCGCGCCGAGGGTTACGTCCTTGGATGCAGCCAGAGCGATGAACTTCGCAACCAGGTCAGTTGCTGCGGCAAGCCGTTCGCGGGACTGTTTCTCCATGTCCGCTAAATAGCGGGCCATCATCTCGTCGTATTCCTAGTCAACCATCACGGTATTCCGAGCAGGTGATAGAGCGTCGCCAATATACATGCGCAATCCTTACGACTGGACTATTACCCCCATAGAACGAACTTGAAAGCGTGGCGCCGTCGGTGGGAAATGACTGCTTATGGCCCATAGCGACAGGAGGACTGCTTCGCGTTTCTAAACGCAGCACACTCTACGTACCGCACGTCCTAAGGGTGGACCGCAATGAGGGACCGGCTAACGCGACTAACGGGTTCGGCGGCAGAGGTCGGCTTCGTGGCCCACCCGTGCTGTTCTCATCCACTCTGCTCGGTTGCCTGGCAGCCGGCTTTGCAAAGGCCTATCCCGAAGTGCGTCTGGACATCACGGCTGACGACCGCGTCGCGGATTTGGTGGAGGATGGCTACGACGTGGTGATACGTATCAATCCGAGCCCCGATGCGACACTTGTAGGACGCTGTTTCGCACGAGACGAAATGCTGCTGGTCGCGTCGCCTTCGCTCAAGCGCCCGACTGCAGCGTCCGGGGGGGAGACACCATCCGTACCCGCGGTCGTATACGCAAGCAGATACGACGGCGGTCTGTGGCGCTATCAGGATGGCGACACACTGAACAGTGTCATGCCCGACGTGCAAATTCGAATGTCGTCGATGCTTTCGATACGTGATGCTGTGATAGCGGGCGCGGGCGCGGCATTGCTTCCCAGATCATTGGTAGAAAGTGCCGTGGGCAGGCATGACCTCGTCGTATGGGGCCGCATGCTCGATCGCCCCATCGAACTTTGGGTCCTCCATACTTCCCGCCGTCTGGTCAGCTCCAAGATTACCGCCTTCGTGGAGTATCTCTGCAATGCGTTCCCAACGCGTTTTCTGACGGGCATCGTTCTGTAGCCCACCAATGGCTCAAATGTTACGCGGGAGAAAAAGGGGACGGGAGAAAAAGGGGACAGATCTATTTTTTCTACCTAATGTCCCCTTATGGCCGAAATCTGCCGGTACCCAATGGCAGCTACAGCCAGGAGCGGACGGTGGACACAGTGATGGCAAATGGGTAGCGTCACCGATGCTGCTTTCGAATCTAGAAGGCCGCAGGGCTTGCCGCCACCCTTGTCGTGTTTCTCTCTGGGCGATGTCGCGTTTGCCGCGACCACCTCTAAGCTAGACAAGGACTTACAGGACGACAAGGAACGTTATCCGACACGCCATCACGACAAGAAACGCGACATGGCATGTCGCCTAATAGTAGTTGGGCAACAGAATCAGGATCCCAGCCATGTCTCACGCCACCGAGTTGACACACCTTCTGGATGCTCAACCGAAGCCTGACTGCGCTGCACTGACTCCGTTTACTGTCGAAGACGCAGACTTTGAGAGTGGAAGAGTCGTCCTACGCTTCGCGCCGCAGCCTGCGTTCAAGAACCACTTTGGCAATGTGCAGGGCGGTTTCGCGGTTTCAATGATCGACGTCTTGGTGTCAATCTCAGCGTACGCCAAGACCAAGGCCTGGCTGCCTACGGTCGAGATCAAGTGCAGCTTCGTCGCGCCTATGAAGCTCGGCGAGTGCAGGGGCGAAGCCATAGTCATCAAAGCCGGAAAGCAACTGGTCTTCCTTGAAGCGAAGCTCTGGGGCGCTGACGGCAGGCTTGCGGTCCATGCCACAGCTACCTCCGTTTTGTCAGCGACGTAGCGCTCACCGACGGTAGGCGGCAAAGCAGCAGTCGGTGGCGCGGCCTAACATGCGGTTCAAGCCGTTCGCTTCGCTCACTCGGGACCGCGTTCCGCGGCCCCTTAACCAAACGTTATGCCGCCATGACGTTTGCAATTGGAGAATGCTGATGCCGAATCCGATCTACGCCCTTAACCTCTTCGATGTCGCGAATCGAGACGAATACATGGCGTACTCCCGGCGCTCAACGAAGGAGGTTCAGGCTCACGGTGGTCGGGTGGTGGCGCTCGGAAAGTTTCGTGAGGTTGCAACTGGTGATATAGCCCCCCGCACGGTTCTCATTCTCGTCGAGTGGACGTCCAAGGAGGCTTTTGAGAGCTACTGCAATGATCCGGCTCTCGCAGACCTCCATCCGCACCGAGTCAATGGCACTCGAAACTACATTTGGCACCTTTTCGACAAGCTTGAGGATCTCAGACCCATACTCAAAGCTGCCTCATGAGCGCAAAACCATCGTGGCGGCATAACAAACGGTTCCAGCCGACGGCCCCACTTCGCGGGGCTTCCCTCGCTGCGCTCGGCGCGGCTGAACCGGTGCGTTATGAATGTCTGCAAAGGGTCGAAAGCAGCCCTCTTTACAATGGCAGCTCTTGGCTACCGAAAACGGACGTTCTAAGCAAAAAATAAATTTGTCTCTTTGGCCGTCAGTGAAACGTAGGGAAACGCTCTTTCACCAATGCCTGAGCCTGATGGGCCATCTGGTCAAGCAGGCGGTCGCGTTCTTTCTCGGCCGCGCTCATGGCCTTCTTGCCGTGTTGCTGCACCAGGTAGGCGTGGATCTGCCGCACTTCCTTGGATTGGAATATCGGGGCCAGATCCTGCACCGCCACCATGCCGTCCGAGCGGTGATCGTGGGTGTTCAGCAGCACGTGCGGCCCCTGCGCTGCCAGTACCTGAAACCCCATTGATTCAAAGGTCGGCACCTTGTTCGCCACGCAGGCCAGCTCGGCGTGAGGCCGATGCTTGACCATCTGCTGCAACAAAGCCCGGGCAATACCGCGTCGGCGGTGGCTGGCCTTGACGGCCATATAGGCCAGAGTGCAGGCCTCGGCATCATCCTGGCTCGGCAGGTACAAGGCAAAACCCAGCACTTGGGAGGGATCTTCATCATCCAGGGCCAGGATCAACCGCGCAGTGCTGTCCAGAGAGCTGTTCATGGCTTGCAGATACAGGTGCACCTCGTAGCCAATCACGTACTGATACAACTGATAGAGCGGATTGCTGGGCGTCAGCGACACCGGGCTGATGTCGCTGAAGTAATCCACCACCATTTGTAGAACCTGGCTCTTCAGGGATTCGGGCGGCGATGTGTCCAGGTTTACAAGGGTGAACATCTGAAGTTGGCTCCGGGCGTGCCCGATTCGGGGAATCGGCGCTGGCGACATTGTAGCGCCCGCGAGCATCGAGCGTTCCCACCGCACTCGCATGGGCGCGCCCAACCAGCGGGATATATCCCTCATGCACGGCGCTGTGAATCAATCGATTGTTAATGTCCGTTTTCGACCCGAAGCCGGCTACCGGCTGGTTCAAGCAGCCTGCGTTTGCGCCGTGGTCCCCGGCAGCTTCGCGATCACCTTGATCTCGAAGTCGAAACCATAGAGCCATGTCACGCCAACGGCGGTCAGCGTCGGATGTGGCGCATTGCCCCAATACTCGGGCACGACTTTCCAGATGGTCTCGAACTTCGATTCGGGGTCGACCATGAAGACGGTTACGTCAATCACGTCGTCGAAGGTACAACCTGCCGCAGTCAGGATCGCATTCAGATTCTCGAACGCGCGGCGAACCTGTACTTCCAGGTCGGGCTCCGGCGACCCATCCTCGCGACTGCCTACCTGCCCTGAAACGAACAGCAGGTCATTGCTGCGGATCGCCGGCGAATAGCGGTTTCGCTCATACAGCGCCTGGCGTCCAGCGGGAAAAACAACGTTGCGCGTTGCCATCGACTTTCTCCATCAAGGGGGCCGAAGCGGCCCTGGTTTCAACGATGGAGCAAGGTTAAGGCGGCATCTTTGCTGGATAAACGAGCAGCCCTGGCCATCACTGTTTGTAGAATCCAAACAATCCCTGAATTACCGGAGCACCTATGGACCGTTTCGATGCGATGCAGGCATTCGCGCGCGTAGTGGAAACCGGCAGCTTCACCAAGGCTGCCGAAACGCTGCACATGAGCAAGACCAGCGTGACACAGTTGGTGCAGCAACTGGAAGCGCGGCTGCGCGTCAGGCTGATCAACCGCACCACACGCAAGCTCAATGTGACCGCCGATGGCGCCGTCTACTACGATCGTGTGGTCCGTTTGCTGGCCGACATGGACGATGCCGAGACCAGTCTGTCCACCGCCTCGGCGTCGCCCAGGGGCCGTCTGCGGATCGATGTCCCCAGTCCGCTGGCCCGCATGATCATCGTGCCTGCCCTTCCGGAATTCCACGCGCGGTACCCCGACATCCAGATCGACATGGGCGTCAGCGACCGGATCGTGGATCTGATCGATGAAAACGTGGACTGCGTGGTCCGCGGCGGCGAACTCACCGACCAGTCACTGATGGCCCGGCGCGTTGCCGACCTGCAGTTGGGGGTATTCGCTGCGCCGAGATATCTGGAGCGCGCGGGCGTCCCACTGCATCCGCACGAGCTGGAAGAGACCCATCAGCGCATCGTGGGTTTCCTCTGGGCCCGCACCGGCAAAGCCCTGCCCTACGCCATGCGTCGCGGCGACGAGACCGTTAGGGTGCAAGGTCGCTACGTACTGGCGGTCGACGACGGCAATGCCTATCTCGCGGCCGGCCTGGCTGGCATGGGCGTACTGTGGCTGCCGCACTACATGTCCCAGACGCATTGCGCGCGCGGCGAACTGGTTCCCCTGTTCGCCGACTGGCAACTCGACCCCATGCCGCTGTACCTGGCGTTCCCGCCGAACCGGCATGTGAGCACCAAGCTGCGCGTATTCATCGACTGGGTCGTTGAGCTGATGGCCAGGCATGCGCCCGTTGCCAACCCGTCGGTATGACTCCGTTACGGGAGCATGGCGATAGGATCGGGTTTTGCGTCGCTTAGCTTGGGTAGGCAGAGCGATTCAAAGGCCGCTCTTGGCAGCTGCTTCTCGAAAACGGCCGCTATCGGCCGATTCTGTTGAAAAGAGGGCGGTTCTGCGGCAGTCGAAGAGTTCAGAGAAAAGAGGACTAGCAGTCTGATGGGCGAAGTGCTCTTTCAGAGACCGTCCGGCAATCCTGGGAGTGCGACTGTCGATGCTGCACAGCAAATGAGTCGTCTCATGTCACCGGCAGAATTCTTCTTTCGGCGTATCGGGCAGGCAGCATGATGGGACGGTTACTGGGTGGACAGCAGCGCCTGCTCTACTCTGCCGCTGCAACTGATTGATCTTTTTCTATTGCTAGTACAGCTCACTTGAGTGGCTAACCCGTGCCGTTGCTCGCCATTTGGGGATAACTATGTGGCGCCTCGATCCGTTCCTTGAGCTTGGCCGCAAAATCTCTGGCGCAACGCTCGTGGCGAAACTGCACCCGACGGATACCGAAGCGTACCGTCCATAGTTCTTCACTCTGGCTGGTTAGATGCTCGACTTTCACTGACATGGCGGCGCCTCTAAATCTACCTGCGGGTCAAAAATGGATTTCTGCGCTCTTGATCCCTAGGTCGCGGAGTTCGTGAATCAGGTCGTCCAGATGGACAAACGACTCGACCTCTTCATTGTCATCGACCAGGAAAAAGCTTCTTCCGGCGTCCTTCTTGAAGAACACGATCCACTCTTTGGTGTTGGTTGGATTGGAGATCACATGGGTGTCGAAGACTATGCCTTCGGCATGCCGAGCCTTCACATCATTTCGCTTCATTCAAGTCACCACGCTACGTTCGCGCTCACACGTTTACTCAAGATCCCGGCTGATTCGGCGCCTTGGCACCGCATCAGAATCGGCTGGTCTTCCAGCTGGTTCCGCCGTGCCCCGCATTCGCCATTATCACTGCATGATAATATTATGCACATGCATTGATTGAGGAGCCAGTCATGATTGCGGTGCGCGAAGCGTGGAAGGCCGGGTTGTTCGGACGGGAACACTGGGCACGCAACCTGGTGTCCGGTGTGATCGTCGGTGTCGTCGCGCTGCCCTTGGCCATGGCGTTTGCCATCGCCTCCGGGGTCAAGCCAGAGCAAGGCATCTACACGGCGATCGTCGGCGGCTTGCTGGTCTCCCTGCTGGGCGGCAGTCGCCTGCAGATTGCCGGACCGACCGGCGCCTTCATTGTGATTCTCGCGGGGGTCACCGCCGAATACGGCGTGGACGGACTGCAGCTCGCTACCATGATGGCCGGTGCCATGTTGCTGCTCCTCGGCATCACCCGCCTCGGCGCCATCATCAAGTTCATCCCCGATCCGGTGATCGTCGGCTTCACCGCCGGGATCGGGGTGATCATCTGGGTGGGGCAATGGCAGGATTTTTTCGGTTTGCCCAAGGTTGGTGCTGGCCATTTCCATGAGAAGTTCTGGCGCCTGCTGCAAGGATTGCCAGACTTGCACGTCGCCACCACGCTGCTCGCGACGGCCAGTCTGGCCCTGGTCATCGCGACGCCCAGGCTGCCCGGTCTGAAGCGCGTACCCGGGCCGCTGGTGGCGATGGTGTTTGCCATGGCGGTCCAGTCGCTGTTCCACTTCGATGGGGTGGCCACCATCGGCAGCGCCTTTGGCGGTATTCCCCAGGGGCTGCCCGACTTGGCCTGGCCGGACATCACCCTGTCACGCGTCATCGAGTTGATCGGCCCGGCCTTCGCCATTGCCATGTTGGGCGCCATCGAATCGCTGCTCTCTGCTGTGGTGGCGGATGGTATGGCCGGGACCAAGCACGACTCCAATCAGGAACTGATCGGCCAAGGTATTGCCAATCTGGCGGCACCCTTGTTCGGCGGCTTTGCCGCCACCGGCGCCATCGCCCGTACCGCCACCAATATCCGCAATGGCGCCACCGGGCCATTGGCCGGCGTTACCCATGCCCTGACCCTGGTGTTGATCGTTCTGTTCCTCGCGCCTCTGGCCTCGAACATTCCGCTCTGCGCCCTGGCCGCGATCCTGTTCGTCGTCGCCTACAACATGAGCGAACTGAAACACTTCCAGCGCATGCTGCAGCGCGCGCCGCGGGCCGACGTGGCGATCCTGCTCATCACCTTCGGTCTGACCGTGTTCAGCGATCTGGTGATCGCGGTGAACATCGGCGTCATTCTGGCCATGCTGCAGTTCATGCGACGCATGGCCTCCTCGGTCGAGGTGCAACAAGTCGTCGAGGAGGAGTTGGCCAGCGAACTGCGCGCCAATGGCCAGGTACGACTACCGCCGGGAGTGCTGGTGTATACGATCGAAGGGCCGCTGTTCTTTGGTGCTGCCGAAACCTTCGAGCGGGTGCTGGCGCAGACCCACACCGATCCGCGCCTGCTGGTGATCCGTCTCAAGCGTGTGCCCTTCATGGACATCACCGGCCTGCAAACGCTGGAGGAAGTCATTCAGCAGCTGCAGAAGCGGCAGATCGTGGTGAAGCTCTGCGAAGCGAACCGCAAGGTATTCAGCAAGCTCGAAAAGGCGGGTATTCTGCAGCTCCTTGGGGCGGTGCATTACCACGATGAGTTCGCCGCCGCGCTGGCGATGGATGAGGCGCCAGAAGCACCTCCCTCGCCCTAGACCCGGGACGTTGACCCACTGACGATCAAGGCTTACAGGGCGTCAAGATTTGGCGTTGGCCGCCAACGTGCTCTTGGTCGCATAGGTGACGCCATGGTGCTCCAGGTAATCCCGGATTAGTTGCCGCACCACCTGCGACGGCGTCAGGTCTTGTGCGGCGCACAGTTCCTCGAACGCTTTCTTCTTGTGCGGGTCGATGAGTACAGTGAGGCGGGCAGTCTTGCTTTCCATAGGGTTTCTGCAGATTTCAGTCGACGGATGTTAATCAAATTATAATTAACGGGACCGGGGCTGTCACCGCAGGAGCCAAGGAGAGGGCCGAGGTGGGATCGGGCTCGGCCCTGGAGCCCGATCCCGAGTTGATCACAGCGGGTAATGGGCGGGGTAAGGCAGTCGCGCGACTCCAGAGTCCACCGCCGCCCGGGCGACTGCACCGGCCACCGCACCCAACAGGCGCGCATCCAGCGGTTTGGGGAGGATGTAGTCCGGCCCGAACTCCAGGCGATCGATGTTGAACGCACGCAACACCTCCACCGGGGTGGGCTCCTTCGCTAACTGACGCAGCGCCTCCACCGCAGCAATCTTCATTCCCTCGTTGATCCGAGCGGCTCGGACATCGAGGGCGCCGCGGAAGATGAACGGAAAGCCCAGGACGTTACTGACCTGATTTGGGTAGTCGGAGCGGCCCGTCGCCAACACCAGGTCGTCGCGGGTTGCCTTCGCCAGTTCCGGCTTGATCTCCGGATCGGGATTCGAGCAGGCGAACACGATCGGCTTGGGTGCCATGGCCAACAGCGCTTCCGGCGTCAGCAGGTTGGCCCCGGACAGCCCAACGAACACATCGGCGCCCTGCATGGCGTCCAGCAGGGTGCGGACACCGCCATCGTTGGCGAACTCCGCCTTGTACGGATTGAGCCCGTCCCGACCGCTGTGGATCACCCCCATGCGATCGACCATGTACAGGTTGCGCTTCTGCGCGCCGAGGCTGACCAGCAGGCGCATGCACGCGGTGGCCGCAGCGCCGGCGCCCAGACGGACAATCTTCGCGTTCTCCAGGGTTTTGCCCTGGATCTCCAGAGCATTCAGCATGCCGGCGGCGGTCACGATCGCGGTGCCGTGCTGGTCGTCATGGAACACCGGAATGTCGCATTGCTCGATCAGCACCTGCTCGATCTCGAAACACTCCGGCGCCTTGATGTCTTCCAGGTTGATCCCACCGAAACTGAAAGCACGGAGCAGACCGCGGCCCTGGTGGGCAAGCTCACCAGCGCATTGATTTACCCCTTTTGCTAGCCACCCTCGTTTAGGCCGCCCTGTGCGGCCATCTTTTTTTTTGCAGAAGACACGCGTAGTCAGGCAGCTGTCATTGTTGACCATAGGCCGCAGCGGTGGTGTACCGGCAGGTGAGTCCGCCTGATTCTTCGCGCCGCTCACCGTTGCCGACCGTGCTGGCGGCAGATGATGGGCTCAGCGCACCACCAGCAATGGCGTCCGAGTCGTCCGCAGCATGCGAGCCGTCGAACTGCCCACCAGGAATTGACGGAGTCGCGAATGGCCATAGGCGCCGATCACCAATAGGTCGATGCGCTGCTCGGTCTGATACAGGTGCAACGTCGATTCGACTTCCCCAGGGCGGATCGCCGTGTGCACCGTAAAGCCTGCAACGGCTAGTTCATCGCACGCCGCATCCAGCTGCGCCCAATGCTCGTCGTCTGCGCTGCCGATCATGACCAGATGAATGGGGAGCCCCTGGAGCAACGAGCTGGCGGCCAACGTCGCCACCGCCTGGCGCATCGTTGCGCTGCCGTCGAAGGCGAGCAATACGCTTTCGGGTGCCTTGAAATCGAAGGGCGTCACGAGGATCGGACGATGCATGGCGCGCACTACGCTTTCCAGCTTGCTGCCGAGGGCCGACATTTGATTGGCGTGTTCCTCGCCGCGCGCGCCAATCACCAACAGCTCGATCTCGTTCTCCAACTCGTGCAAACGTTCCGCCAGCTCGCCTTCCCGTTGGCGTACGTCCGCCCCGCGGATGCCCGCCGCCATGGCTCTCTCCTTCGCCGCGTTCAGGATCAGCCGACCTTGTTCAAGAGCTTGCCGGTTCCGCCGCTCCTCCACGGACGCCAGTTCCTGGAGCAGGCTGTCCCGGCTGCGGAGCCAGACATTGCCGCTGAGGTCGGCTTCGCCTGGGTACCGCAGCGGCTCCAGCACGTGGAGGAAGGACAGCGACACGTTGAGACGCAGGCTCGCCCACGCCGCATAGTCACACACAGCCGGGGCGGAAGCGGAATCATCGATACAGGCCATGACTTCAGGCATGCTCGTTCTCCGGTTCAATGGCTGATCAGTTCGTCGACAGTTTCGAGTTCGGCGTGATTTTCGACGCGTTCAACAACCGTAGTACTGGCGTGGCTCAGACCTCGCCCTCTAGCTGCTATCGCTTTGGCCAGCGGATCGGCGCTTGTTGAAAGCAACGCCCTGCCTAGGAAGCGAGCCAGTCGAGGTACGTGCCCGGACAAAAGCTGAGTGCATCCAACCACTCCAATCCCTGGCAGGCAGAAAACACGTGGAGCCGAACGCCTTCAGGCCGTCAGCGTACTACTGGGAAATTGAACCGCCGGCCAAGCCCGTTTTTCTCCAGGACTTCTCGCAGACACGTGAGCGCCTTCACCTGGATCTGCCGCACCCCCTCACGGGTCAGACCGAGTTCTTCGCCCACCTCTTCGAGGGTGCAACTTTCGTGGCCACGCAGGCCGAAACGCCGGACTACCACTTCGCGCTGCTTGTCGTTCAGTTCGGACAGCCACAGGTCGAGGCTCTGCCAGAGTTCGCTGTCCTGCAGCAGCTCACAGGGATCGGTCGGACGGTCGTCGGTCAGGGTATCTAGCAGGGTCTTGTCGGAGTCTGGCCCGAGGGACACGTCTATCGAGGTGAGCCGCTCCTTGAGGCCGAGCATGCGCTTGACCTCATTGACCGGCTTTTCCAGCAGGTTGGCGATTTCTTCCGGTGAGGGCTCGTGGTCGAGCTTGTGGGCCAGCTCACGCGCCGCCCGCAGGTAGACGTTGAGCTCCTTGACCACATGGATGGGCAGGCGGATGGTCCGGGTCTGGTTCATGATGGCCCGTTCGATGGTCTGACGGATCCACCAGGTCGCGTAGGTGGAGAAGCGGAAGCCCCGCTCCGGATCGAACTTCTCCACCGCCCTGATCAGGCCGAGGTTGCCCTCTTCGATCAGGTCGAGCAGCGAGAGCCCGCGATTGCCGTAGCGTCGCGCAATCTTCACCACGAGTCGAAGGTTGCTTTCGATCATGCGCTTACGCCCGGCAGAATCTCCGCGCTGCGCCAGTCGTGCGTAGTGCACTTCTTCTTGTGGAGTGAGTAGAGGGACAAAGCCAATTTCGTTGAGGTACAGCTGGGTGACGTCGAGCGCGCGGGCGTAGTCGATGAACTTGTATTGCTTGGCTGAGATTGATTGATGGGATCTGACAGTAGGCCAGCTCGCGTCATCCTCGTCGCCCACCACGTGGGCCACTCTGACGCCCGCCCGCCGCTGCTGCAGATCTACATCGACATCAAACTCCAGCACTTCTTTATTGAGTGCCATTGCTGCTATCCCTCCGGAGGTCGACCCGTTCAACTCCGAGCGCCCCCTTTGGTAGTTGTCGGCCCGACTGTGACCTCCTGTCCTCTCGCGCCAATAGCCTTCGGTAATGACCATTGGCACTGACGTAAGTACTGCTGTTCTTTAGGTTGCGCCACGTTCTCCAGCGATATCAATCACTTTATTCAAACTGCCGTGAACGGAAGCTCGTCCGATCAAAGACGCAATCACCGGCCACACCCATCCGGCTGCAGACCAGGCAAAAGCGCAGACGCAAGGCCACTGGCCAACCGGCAAGGCCGCTCGGGCCTAATTGCGAATTGCCAGAGGCTGGGCGTGCTGGAGGCGCTGTTCTGCCTGCCTGCGCGAGAGGGCGTTGTGGCGTCGATGGCCCTGCTCATGCCCTCCTAGGCGGCGCATGTCTGCTTGGCCACCAAGGGGCGGCCTGTGGGCAATTCTCAGACCAGCCATGCTCAGTCCGCAGCGATCAAATGAGGCGCTGGCAGCCGTGCTCACGAGGTTTCAAATGGCTCCAGGGTGGTTGCCTGTGTTTGGCAGGACTGGCCTAAGCCCAATCGCAGTCCGGTTTTCCTCGGCACAGATGACGGTCGAGGCTCCAAGAACCGCCGCCGGCCGTGACTGGGTACAGAAAGATGAAGCAAAACAGGATGGCCGGCTCCCTGTGGCGCCGGACTGGGGAATGCGGCGGGTGCATGTTCCGCCTTTGCTGACAGCGACCTACCAGCCTCATCGAGTATTACGGAAGACGGAACGGACTACCTATATTGGGTCGGATAGCGACGGTCTTGCCTCGACCGTCGAAGTGAATGGCTACCCGTCAACAGGCGGTGGACAAAGCCTCGGTCACTAACCCGGGGCTGCCGGTTTTCTCGGCCGTTTCGCCGGCTTGGCTGACTTTGCGGGCTTGACGCTGGTGCGCCGGGCACGCGCCGGCGGGGTGAGTTGCTGCGCCAGGGTCATCGCCCGCGCCGACTCGGCGGCGGCGAGTTGCTGCGCCTCGCTGAGCTGGGCCGCCGCATCCAAGCGTTGGCGCAACTGCTCCTGCAGTTTCCCCGCGGCCTTCAGTTGCGCGGCGACTGCCCTGCTCTCTTCGCGGGCGCGGTCGACTTCGCGGTGGGCGCGATCCTCCACGCCCCGCACATAGCTGGCCGAGGACTCGCGCTCCTGCGTCAGCTGACGCTGAGCAACCTGTAGTTCCTGGCGCAGGGTGCTAACCTCGTGCACGGCTTCAGCAGCATGCCCGATGCCGGCGAGAGATCTCCGACCAGCAATCCGTACAAGACAATTCCTGGCTACATCCACGCCTCCGTCCGAAAGCTGCTGGTGGACGGAGAGATGGCAAATAAGTAGCCATACTTGGTCTGATGCCGCAATTTATCGAGCAGAATGGGCTTCCCGCCCAAGGTGCATCCCCCCTCAGCGATTCGCCCGACTGTCACAATGCCCGGCCTGGTCAGGGAGACGAGAGAACCAGGAAGGTTATCCACCAAGTCCGTGAAGGCGTTATCCCCCACTGGGGTCTAATTAGAGTTAGGCACCGGAAGAGCACGCTGTGGGATTCTCCACCATGGCTTGTCGATCTTCTCTCGCACCGATCGACTATCGGGTGGCACTGCCACATCGGCGAGGAGGAATGTCATGAATTCGACAACGGATAGGGCCGAGATCGAATCGGTCCTCCACCACCTGGCAAAAGCACATACGGACCACGATGCAGACGCGATCGTCGAATCCTATGCGCCAGATGCTGTGATCTACGACCTGGCGCCGCCACTGGGGCGGCGCGGAATGGACCGCGACAACATCGCCGCCTGGCTCGCGGGCTGGGAAGGGCCAATCCGGGTCGATTCGCGCGACGTCAAGTTCACCATCGACGGCAACCTGGCGTTTGTATCGGCGCTCAACAGAATGCGGGGCCGGCAACGCGGTGCGGACCAGGACATGTGGTATCGCACGACGCTGTGTCTCCTCAAGGCCAGCGGACGGTGGCTGATCGTTTGCGACCACGCCTCCGTGCCCTTCTATATGGATGGCAGCTACCGGGCCGCAGTCGATCTGCAACCATGAGGAACAAGAGGCCATGACTTCCAACAGCCAATCGCGCACAAACGCGGAAATCCGCGAGCTGATAGAGAACTGGGCAAAATCAGTAAGCAACTTCGACATCGATGGTGCCGTCGCGAACCATGCAGAGGACGTGCTGATGTTCGATGTCCCGCCACCGGTCCATATCCGCGGAATCGATGCGTACCGTCAGACGTGGCCGCCGTTCTTCGACTGGCTAAAGACCGGCGGCACATTCGAGATCGTTTGGCTGGACGTTACCGCGGGTGAAGATGTCGCCTATGCAACCGCCTTGCTTCGCTGTGGGCTAACGGATGAGCTGGACGTGGACCCCACCCCGCGCCTCCGGTTGACAGTAGGCCTGCGAAGAGAAGCTGGGCGTTGGATCATTGCGCATGAGCATCACTCATTCCCCTCAACGCACGAGGAACCAACCGGCACCTGACAACGGCATGCAGCGTGCGGCGCCTCGGCTGGATGCCCCTCACGAGCTGCCGCCAACCTGCAATGAAGTAATCAACGAGATGAGTTGAGGCAAACGCGCGTCGTCATTAGGTCCTTCAGACTCATCGAGCCCGGTTATTCCCGCCCTCCTCCGCTCTCCGCAGTGAAGCGAGCCCAACCAGATCCCCCTCCGCCTGCCTGAGAGCCGCATTGGCCTCGGTCTGCCACTGGTGCCGGCGGCTTACGCGGCGCCCCAGGAACGCGTATACGGCCGGTTGCGGGTCGCTCCAGATTTCAACGTGAGTTTGGCGTTGTCGATGCAACTCACGCTCTAGTGATTTCCCGGGTATGACGAATCAGGTTCAGGAGATTCGACCTAAACTCCACCGTCTACCCATTCCAGCGCGGAGAAACCTCCATGACACAGGCCAGCACCCTTCTCGCCAGTGCGCTGCTCACCGTTCTTTCACAAGTTGCCTACGCCGCTGAGGAAGAAGCGTTCAACCCCGTTGAAATGATCAGTGCCTTCGAGGGGACCTTCGGCGTCCACCCTGGGCTCAGGCGCAACCACGTCAAGGGGACCTGTGCCGTAGGGGAATTTATCGGCAACGCTGACGGCGCCAAGTACAGCCGATCGGCCTTGTTCAGCGGCCAGGCCATTCCGGTAATTGCGCGCTTTTCCTTGGATGGCGGCAATCCCCAGCAATCGGATGCCGCCAAGGCCGTGCAGGGCATGGCCCTGGAATTCAAACTGCCCGGCGGAGGCCTCCAGCACATGACCATGGTCAACGTGCCGGTCTTCTTCGCCACGCCGGAGGGCTTTCGCGACCTGGTCCTGGCATTGAAGCCCGATCCGGCCACCGGCGCGCCCAATCCCGAGGTGTTCAAGGCGTTTACGGCCAAGCATCCGGACTTCAACCCGCTGGGCGCGGCGATACAGGGGCGCAATCCGTTTGTGGGCTTTGATACCAGCTTCTACAACAGCCTCCATGCGTTCTGGTTTGTCGACAAGAACGACAAGAAGACCCTTGTGCGCTGGCATTTCGAGCCGGTGGACGGGGTGAAGAACCTCACCGACGAGGAAACCAGCAAGGCGCCGGCCGACTACCTGGAGCCAGCGCTGATCGCCCGTACCCAGAAGTCCCCAGCGAAATGGGACATGTACATCACCCTCGGCCAACCGGGGGACTCTGAGAATGATCCTTCCAAGGTCTGGCCGGCCGATCGCGAGAAGGTCAAGGTTGGTACCCTGGCAATCACCCAGGCCATGGCTCAGAAAGACGGCAGCTGTGGCCCCATCAATTTCGACCCCATCGTGGTGGCTGACGGCATCCAGATCACTGACGACCCGGTCCTCAAGGCACGCTCTGCGGCCTATGCAGTGTCGTTCGGCAAGCGTATGTCCGGGCAGTAGCCAGGCTTGCCGACGGACACCGCGAACCTCAAGCACCAGTTCAAGGGCGACCCTTTCATTGCCGGCGCCCCCTGGGCGCGCGAACGAACCACCAACACCATCGAACTGGAGCAGGATGGCGAGCAGCGTCGTGGCATGTTCGACATCGTGCTCGCCCGGGGCTTTCCCAGCTGTCACCGGCATGCCACGACCTGGTTCTAGGATCGCAAATACATCAATCCGAGGCCTGGCCATGATCCTCACCAACGACCCCCTGATCCAGCGCATCCACCGCGAGCTGATCGACCACAACGACGAGGAGCTCGAACTGGAGTTGGCCGAAGACGCCGAGAACCTCGACGAACTCTTCGACCAGAACACCCCGGACAGTCCGGAGAAGGCGGCCCGCCGCGATTATTTTCGCGAGTTGTTCCGCCTCCAGGGCGAACTGGTGAAACTGCAGAGCTGGGTGGTCAAGAGTGGGCACAAGGTGGTGATCCTCTTCGAGGGTCGCGACGCCGCCGGCAAGGGCGGCGTGATCAAGCGCATCACTCAGCGCCTCAATCCACGGGTCTGTCGGGTGGCCGCCCTACCCGCGCCGAACGACCGCGAACGCACCCAGTGGTATTTCCAGCGCTACGTCTCGCACCTGCCCGCGGCGGGCGAGATCGTCCTGTTCGACCGCAGCTGGTACAACCGCGCCGGCGTCGAGCGGGTCATGGGCTTTTGCAACGACGAGCAGTACGAGGAGTTCTTCCGAACCGTGCCGGAGTTCGAGCGCATGCTGGTGCGCTCAGGCATCCAACTGATCAAGTACTGGTTCTCCATCTCCGACCAGGAGCAGCACCTGCGCTTCCTCAGTCGCATTCATGACCCGCTCAAGCAGTGGAAGCTCAGCCCCATGGACCTGGAGTCCCGGCGGCGCTGGGAGGCCTACACCAAGGCAAAGGAAATCATGCTGGAACGCACCCACATCGAGGAGGCGCCCTGGTGGGTGGTGCACGCCAATGACAAGAAGAAGGCCCGCCTCAACTGCATCCATCACTTGCTCGGCCAAATGCCTTACGAGGAAGTGGAACAGCCCCAGGTGGAACTGCCGCAGCGTATGCGGCACAAAGACTATGTGCGGATTCCCACGCCGGCGGACCTGATCGTCCCCGAGGTCTATTGACTCGGCTGTTCTAGCCGAGCAGGGCTCCCTCCTCCTCCGGTCAATTCAGGCTGGAGAGGCGGGAGGGCTCAATAGTCGCCACGTTTGCGGAAGGCCCAGCGCCCAACCAGTACGGTGAAGGTGGCCACCAGTGCCACCAGCACCCAGAATCCGTGGGCATCTTCGGCCAGGGGAACACCGCCAACGTTCATGCCGAAGAAGCCCGCGATGATGTTGATCGGCAGTGCCAGCACCGTGACCATGGTGAGCGTGAAGAGGGTCCGGTTGCTCTGCTCGTTGAGCTTGGCGGCAATCTCTTCCTGCAACAACTTGATGCGTTCGCCCAGCGCGGTGAGGTCACTGATGATCAGGGTGAATTCCTCGGTGGCGGCTCGTAGCTGCCGCACATCCTGCTCCTGCAGCCACTCGGGGGGACGGTTCAGAAGCCGCAGCAGCGAGCCGGGCTCCAACGCCAGCAGACGCTGCAGTCGTACCAGCACGCGGCGCATGGCGCTGAGCTCCGCCCGGTTGTCGCTCAGGCGCAGCGAGAGCAGCTGGTCCTCGATGCGATCCACATTCAGGCTGGTTTCGCGGACGATCTGGGTGAGCAGGTCACCCTGGTCGCGCAGCAGGTGGACAAGCAGCTCGATCGGCGAACGGAAGAGTTCGCCCTGTTTCACCGAAAAGCGGAGCTTGTCCACCGAATGCAATGGCTGAAGCCGGGCGCTCACCAGCAGCCGGCTGCGGGCGCACACCCACAGGGTGGAAACATCCGACGACACCATGCCGAAGTTGAAGACCACATCGTTGACCACCGCCAGCAGGGCTGCGTCTATATGCTCGATGCGGGTGGAGCGTGAGCCTTCACGCAAGGTTTCGAAGAAGGTGTCTGGCAGGTCGAGGTTGCTCTTCATCCAGCGTTCGCAGGCTGCATGCGCGAGGCTTAGGTGCAGCCAGATGAACTCGTCAGGCTCATGGGGCGCGAGCAATCGTTCCAGGGCTTCGGCCGAGTCGATCTCCCGACCGGGTTCACCGGGACGGAAAAGGAAGCCGTACAGCAGGCCATAGAGGTCCGGTTCCTGGTGGCCGTGGGTTGCGCTATGGATCATGCGAGCTCGTAGGCGGGCTGAACGCCGATCATCAATGCCTCAGCGAGCCAGGTGAAGCATTGTCTATCAGGCTGTGTAGCAGGCCAAAGCGCAAGCCGGGCTCCGACGGCGTCATGTCCTCGATACCGAAGACCTTGAATGCGGCAAGCATGATTGCCAGCCCGCCGGGCAGCATGCTCAGCCGGTGCTGCTGGAGACCGTCCAGCTTCAGGCGCTTGATCTGCCCCGCTTCCAGGAGTTTCAGCGACAACCGCAGCAGCCCCACGTAGGTGATGCCGTCACGGCCGCCGTCGTTCAGGCCGTTGGCCTTCAGCACCCTGGCCAGCACGCGAGCGGTACCGGACGATCCAATAGCGGCATGCCAACCATGCTGGCGTACGTAGCGGGCAACCCGCGAAAACTGGATGCAGGCGCCCTGCTCTGCCATCTGCAGGGAACGACTGTCGACCCGCCCGCCCGAGAAATAGCGCTTGCCGAACGTGCCACTGCCGACTGCCAGGCTTTCCGAGAAGATCGGCTGCCTTCCACGCCCGACGATAAGCTCCGTGGAACCGCCGCCGATATCCACGACAAGGCGAGTGGTTTCCTCGCACGGCATGGTGTGGGCGATGCCCGAATAAACCAGTCGAGCCTCCTCCTGCCCGGAGAGGATAGTGATAGGAAATCCCAGCCGAGCCTCAGCGCCCACAAGGAAAACAGAAGCATTTCGCGCCTGGCGTACGGCGCTGGTCGCTACTGCGCGCACGCGGCGCTCTTCGAAACCCCTCAGGCGTTTGCCGAATCGCTCCAGCGCCATCCAGCCGCGCTCCAGGGCGAGCCCGTCCAACGCGTCGCCATGCAGGCCTTCAGCCAGGCGCACAGGCTCGCGAAGGGTCTTCACCTTCTGGATGACCGAGCGTTGATTGCACAGCACCTGCTGGCCAATCGTCATGCGAAATGCGTTCGAGCCGAGATCAACGGCCGCAAACAACGAGGCGCTGCCTTTCATGCGAGAGTTCCTGCTGAATCAGCGAGGCTGACCATTCCCCGGCCAGACCAAGCTCCGAACATGGAGAATGGGAATGGTGCCTCGCATTGCATGACACTTCGATGACGGTCTGCCTGGCACTGCTGAATGGCAATTGCATTCGCTCGTGGCGCCTATGGACGACACCGACTGCTTCTGCCCGTAGCCATAACCACCATGGGGCGGCAGTCTTCAAGGACTGACTTGGCCCCCCGGAGGTTCATCATCAGGATCGGGTGATGGAAGCTCCGCCATCTACCAGGGAGGCTGTCCCCGTCACGAATGCCGAGTCGTCCGAGGCCAGGTAAAGGACCGAGCGCGCCAGCTCTTCAGGCGTCGCCACGCGCTTCAATGCATGCAGGTTGGTGATGAATTGCTGGGCCTGCTCGCTGTCGTTCATGTCGCGGTACATAGGCGTATCCACCGCGCCCGGCAGAATCGAGTTGACGCGAACGCCCTGCGGGCCGAATTCGGCGGCCAGGGCCTGGGTCAGTCCGATCAGGCCGGCCTTGCTCGCGGCGTACGCCGCCACGCCTGGAAACGCGAAGGAATAGCCGACGAAGGTGGAGGTGAAAATGATCGATCCGCCACCCTGCTTGATCATCTCGGGCACCTGATGCTTCGCGCCAAGGAAGGCACTGGTCAGGTTGATGGCCAGGGTTTCATCCCAGCCCTTCTTGCTCACGTTGGTGGTCGCTCCCTGTTCGCCCAGCGTACCGGCATTGTTGAACGCGATGTCCAGTCGACCGAACCGGCCGACCGCCAACTCCACCAGCTTCTCGGCAAACAGCTCCGACTGCACATCCCCTGCCAGCGCCACCGCCTCTCCACCAGAGGCCTCTATCTCACTGACCAGTTGCTTCAACTCGGTCTCGCGACGCGCCGCCACCACGACCTTGGCCCCCTCCTGCGCGAATAACAGCGCCGTTGCGCGGCCGATTCCGGAGCTCGCCCCCGTCACTATCGCGACCTTTCCGCTCAAACGTCCCATCGTGCACCTCCACAGCCGACTCCCTCCCTGTCGGGAGCCAGCCTCAGGTTGAATTCCACCTCGAGTTGATCAGCCAGCGCCGTCGCCGCTGATGAATCAGGGCGATGCCCGTACGCTACTGCCGAGGACCAGCTCACGGCAGTCCGGCAGGTGGACGCAGGGAAGGGGAAGTCGTCACGGGATGTGGATCTGGCGGAGTGGCAAGCCGTGAAGACCTCCAAAGTTGGTCCTCAGTATGAGCCCTTTGACGGTAGTCCATCAGCGAAGGCTGGCAAGCCGAAATGCGCTGACAAGCAAGGAAATGGAAAAGTGCCGCCAGCCGGATGTGAGGTCGATACGGCATTGCTCCACCGCAACAACCCTCACATGTACTTGGACTACGCTCACCGGACGTTGGCTAAAGAGTAGATCGTGAATGTCTTTCCTCGACTCGGTTGTCGCCCAGGTCCTGGGCCTGGAAGTGAGTTTTCATCACACCCATGCGCGTTTGGCTTGTCGCACGGACAGCGAGGCCCTCCATGATCTTCGAATCAGCCTGCGCAAATTACGAAGCTTGCTGAGGCCCATACGACGCCTGGACGTGCCCCGCTCCTTGGACGAGGCCGCAGCAGACGTCGGCCGCCTGACCACACCGGTACGCGACCTCGAAGTGCTGATCGGGGAACTGGATCGGCAGGGTTTCCATTTCCAGGCGACCCGCCGCCGCGAGTTGGTGGAGTCGAGCTACTCCGCCATTGTCGAAAGCTCGACAGTGCGACGGTTCGTGGCCGTGCTGGATGAATGGCCGGCCAGGATGCGACAGGCCGAGAGGGACGGAGAACTGGAGCACTTGCGCGACCGGGTCAAGACTCGCTTGCAGCGTCAGGCGAACGTATTGCGCCGGGCGCTGGCCGACCCGGCGTACGACCGGCATATTCTCCGCTTGCTAGTGAAGCGGATGCGCTACGCCCATGAGGCCTATCCCAAGGTCTTGGTCATTTCGAGCGAGGCGGCGAGTGCGCTGAAGAAGGTGCAATCGGCCCTGGGGGATTGGCACGACCACTTCCAATGGTGCCTGAAGGCGGAGCAGGAGCAGGATCTGCTGGTCCTGAAGGACCGCTGGGAGATTGCCGCCAAGGCGGAGCTGGAAGCCGCTGAGGTGGAGCTGTTGATCCTCGCCGAATGCCTGGAAGAGCTTGCTCCAAAAGCCAGGTCCAGCAGCTGACTCAAAGCCTGCCCAACTTATGGAAAGCCCTGGAATCACTGCAACGTTCGAAGGCTCAGCCGGTTTGGTGTCAATTGAAAAGCACTGGTGAGACTCCGTCTGCATAGCAGGTGGGCTCACGACTTCTGAGCCAAGCACCTAAAACACTCAAAGAGCTACTTTTTCAACGTGCTCAGATAGTCCTTCAGTGTCTGCTCGTCGGCCGATTTGACGGTCATACCCTCGGGGCCGTTGCCAATATCGGTGAACTGCTTATCCGGTTCACCGCGCTCTTTGAAGTCTTTCAATGCTGGCGAACCCTCACGAAAGACCCATAGGCGGCCGTCCTTCACTTCGGTGACAAACCCAGGCCTGTCATACTCGCCCGCAAGGCAGGCGCCCGCTAGCAAGCCAGACAGCACCAAGGAACTCAGGGTCAATTCTTTCATCGCAGAATCTCCGAGCAGCGGGCGGTTGGCGTAAACCTAGAGCGCCAATGATGACGTTCTGATGACGAAGAGCGGGCCGCCCCCACCCGCAAATCCGAGCGGTCTGCCAGTTCAAAAGCCACTGCGCTTGTGGCTACCCGCCTGTCACTCTCTCTATAGTCACTCTGGTCGGACTGAAGCGGGGGCGTCTATCGTTCTCCATCATCCATAGACAACGGTGGCGGTGCGATGAGTGAGAAACTGCGCGTTCTATTTGTCTGCGTGGCAAACGATTCCCGCTCGCCAATGGCTGAAGCGTCATTGAGGCTCATCGACAGCGAGCACTTCGAAGCCCACAGCGCGGGTATCCAACCCGGCACGATTAATCCTCGGGCAATCGAGGCATTGGAACATGCCGGGATTCCGGCATCCGGTCTGCGCAGCAAGTCCATCGACGAATACGTAGGGCAACATTTCGATTATCTGATTGACCTGTGTGACAAATCGTCGAGTGAATCACAACAGCTGCCCAGCTCCGAGGAGGTGCTGATGTGGAACTTCGTCGACCCTGCGACCAGCGACCAGCCAGATCCGTTTCGTCATACGCTGCAGGAGATTCACGAGCGCGTGAGAATGTTCGCGTTGCTGAAAAGCAAGGCCGATCTGGGCTGACTTATGATCCCAGCTCGACCAGGCCGGGATGGACGAGGATCAGTGGGAAGATTGCGAGAGCCCCGGCGTCAGGGGAAACAAGACAGGCGAACTGTGTCCTCGGCCACATGATCGTCCTGGATCAAGCAAGTGGCTGGGAGGAAATGATCCGCAGCGAAATGCGAAGGGCCGTACGCGCCGAGGTACCCTTCCAGCTTCTCAGAGGACAGCAGGCGAACGTCTCAGATACTCGCCTGCATCCTGGAGTGCTCCTCAGCCCAGCGCTGTAACACCTCCTGCGGGATGCAGTGCGCGGCTTCCACTCGCTCTTTGCGTTTCTCCGCGAAGGAAATAGCCGAGGCCTGTTCCTTGATCGACACTGCCACGCTGCAGGCTTCCACTTCCCATACGTCTCGTCCCTGGTCGGTGAGTCGCTGAATCGCTGAATCGCTGAATCGCTATGTCAATCGAGTCCTCCTGGCTGAAAGGCCACCTGGCTATTTGCTCTCGCCCAATCTGCAGGCAAAAAAATTATTGGCCTTGCCATGAGTCTGGCAACTCTTTCGCTGGATGAGTCTTGGGTCGTTTGCGAGCGCCGAATCTAAATTCGGGACATCGAAGCATTGCCAGGTTACGCGAAAGCGCTGATCAATCTACTGCAGAATCACTGTTGAAGCCTGGCTAAGCGCCTCGCCCTACCGCGAAGGGAGGTGAAGTCTGGAAGATCAGGTCAGGCTGGTGCCGGACATCAGGCCTTCAGTCAATAACGACACCAAAGGTTGAACCAGATGCTGGATGGAAATTTCATCACCAATCACCGCCACTTCAGTGGTGGATAGCGTTGGTAGTTTTTCCGAGGGTTCGACAATCCGCATGCCTTCCTGCAGGAATGAAGTGCCCAGTGCGGTAATGCCCAGTCCACCCACCACGGCGGCCTGTACACCGATCAGGCTGCTTGCCACACACGCCGAAGTCCACTCACGCCTTACCGAAGCCAACGCTTCGATCATAATCGCGCGGTACGCACAGGGAGGCCGCATCATCACCAGGCGCACCGGCCGCGAAGCTTCAATTTCGTAATCCTTGGCGGCAATCCAGACCAGCGGTTCGCGCCAGATAATTCTGCCTCGCTGGGCCGTGGTGCTGGTCTTACGTTTGGCGATCACCACATCCAGTCGTCCAGCTTCGTAATCCGCCAACAGGTCACTGCTTAGGCCGGTTGTAAGCTCCAACTGAATGTCCGGGTACAGCTGGGTGAAGCGTGATAACAGTTTGGGTAACTGAGTGGGCACGAGATTTTCAGAGAACCCAAGGCGCAGCACATTCACCGTCGCCGGCTCCCTGAATTCGCGTACGAAATCCTCAAAGTGCACCATCATTTTGCGCGCGCCCACCAGAAGGCGCTCACCGGTCGGGGTCAGGGTCAACGCCCGGCTGGTGCGTTCGAACACCCGCACGCCAAGGGCTTCTTCCAAACGGATGACCTTTTGGCTCACCGCTGATTGCGATCGAGAAATTACCTCGGCCGCCGCGGTAAAACTCCCCGTTTCTGCGACTGCAATGAAGGCTCGCAGCAGATCGATCTCAACATCTCCAGTCTGCATGATGAATTCGCCTATCAACTAGATTCCATTAAATTTATGCGTTTGTCTTCTAGATGGCAATCTCCGAACATCGCTCCTGTGGTCATGGCCAACCTGCCGAAATTGACTCGGCATCTGAAAAAGAACGCTGCCTGAGTGTCTTGGATATCTCGCAACTAGTCTGGGGCGCCGGCGTTCATTCCTCCAAAGTGACAACAGCCCTCCAGTGTCGGGCTCTGTAGTTCACTGAGACCATCAACGCGATTTAACCGAGCAACACCAATGAGTGGGCCACGAAGCCTAGAAGTCGAGGAGATCCAAATGGCCAACAACAATGCTGTAGAAATCGTTGAAAATTTCTGGCGCGAAGTCTGGCAGGCGAAAAACCCACAGGCGGCAGCGTATTTTGTTGCTGAAGACTTTGTCATTACATCCGGCGGAGTCGAAGTCGTTGGCCGTGAAGCCTTCATTGAGTGGATCAGGACCTTTCTGTCGAAGATCGAGGAATTTACATTTTGCAGTATCGAGACCTTCCAGAATGAAGAAGGTACTCGCGTAGCCTCACGGTGGAAACTTTCCGGCAAAAACAATGGTTTCGTTGGCGGTCGTTCGTGCAGCACGTCATTCGAAATGATCGGCACCGCAGTTTGGGAAGTTCGTCCCGACGGATTGCTGGCGCATAACTGGGTGGAGCGCAATGCTCTTGAGGTACATCGCGACATGATCGGCCTCTAAGTTAGAAACACCACCTCAACAAGCGAAGGTTTCGGGATACGCCTAATGATTAAAGCGGTACGAGTTTTTCCATTCAATGAAGTGGGCTTTTCGAGAAAAAATAAATTGCGACTGGCGTCAGCACTGATAGCCTGCTTTGTGTTTCAGCCGAGTATGGCTGCCCGCTACGAACTACCTTCCGATGGAGGTTCAGAGGTGGGCGTCAGACAAGTCGTCATCGCACGTTATGAAGACACCTTTGCCGATTTGGCTGAGCGCTACGATCTCGGATATCAAGAAATGCTCGACGCCAACCCCGGCGTGGATGCCTGGTTGCCAAAGGTTGGTACGCACATTCAGATACCCACTCAATTCACCTTGCCTGATGGTCCGAGGGACGGGGTGGTGATCAATCTGGCTGAACTCCGTCTTTACTACTTTCCTACTGGAACTCGGCTCGTTTATACCTATCCGCTAGGTATTGGCCGTGAAGAGTGGGACTCCCCTGTGGGAACAACCCGCATCACAGAAAAAGTCGCCAACCCATCATGGTTTCCTACACCATCCATTCGTGCCGAGCATGCGGCGGATGGTGATCCGTTGCCAATCCGTGTGCCGCCTGGACCAGACAACCCACTTGGTCCCTATAAGATACGTTTGGGACTGCCGGCGTACCTTATTCATGGTTCAAATAAAAAATTCGGGATCGGCACACGTACCAGTCACGGCTGTTTTCGGATGTACAACCACGATGTCGAAGAGTTGTTTTCAAAAGTGCCAGTCGGCACCAAGGTGCGAATCATAAATGAAGTAAAGGCATTGAAAACCGAGTAAGGCGGGTGGATTTGCCATGAGTCCATCGCCGCGAAGACCCCGAGCAGCACTGGAACTGACGTACTCCTCCACGACAAGCGACAAGCGACAAGCGACAAGAACTTAAGGGCACTCATTGGACGCTCGGAGTTCCACTGCGCCGAATCGCTTGAGGCGTCTGGCCGAGGTTACGCAAAAACGCGCGCCTCATCCGCTCGCGGTCGACGAAGCCTACCTCCTTGGCGATGAGCTCGACCGGATGCCGGCTGTCTTCCAGCAGCATCCGCGCGGCTTCGACACGCAGATGCTCCACCGCCTTGGCCGGCGACTGACCGGTCTCGGCGCTGAACGCTCGACTGAACTGGCGCGGACTGAGATGGGCGACCTCGGCGAGCTCTTCCACGCTCAGGGGGCGCTGCAGGTTACGGCGGGCGTAGTCCAGCGCGCTCTGGATCCGATCGGACTTCGGTTCGAGCTCCAGGAGCGTGGAGAATTGCGATTGGCCACCGGCACGGCGATGGTAAACCACCAGCTTACGCGCCACTTCACGGGCTACATCGAGGCCGTGGTCCCGCTCGATCATCACCAGGGCCAAGTCAATGGAGGCCGACATACCCGCGGAAGTCCAGACGGGGCCGTCGATGATGTAGATCCTGTCCGGCTCGACTCTCACAGCGGGAAATCGATCCTGCAGCGCCTTTGCAAACAACCAGTGCGTCGTTGCCCGGCGGCCGTCCAGCACCCCGGATTCGGCCAGTACGAAGGCCCCGGTGCAGGGAGCCGCGACCCGTCGAGCGGTCTCCATGGACTGACGCACGTACCTGGCAAGCCGCGGGGTGATCGGTTCAATGGTCGTGCCAGCCCCGAACATCACGGTATCGAAGGTCTGGCGACCGAAGGCCCTGGTTTCGACACGGAAACCCGCGGACGAACTCACCAGCCCCCCCTTCTCCGACAGCAGGGTGACCTCATAGGCCGGCTCGCCGAGGACCAGGTTAGCGATCTCGAAGGCAGTGATGGCCGAGAATCCCATGACCTGGAACCCGGGGAATACGACGAAGCCGATCGTATGCATGATTCCTCACCACGTCCTAAAAGGTGTCTTATATGTCATTTGAGCCCACCCCTCAAGGTACTAGGATCGCCCCAGAACAGAGGTCGCGACATCCGTCGCACCGCCCCCTGGGAGACCGACATGACTACGAGAATGGGCACAGCACTTATCACCGGCGCGTCATCCGGAATCGGCGCGATCTACGCCGAACGACTCAGCCGCCGCGGCTATGACCTGATCCTGGTGGCACGTAACCGGGATCGCCTCAACGCCCTGGCAAAACGATTGAGCGACGAAACCGGACGCTCGGTGGAGGTCGTGGCCGCCGATCTTGGTGCCAAGGCCGACCTGGCCCGAGTCGAAGACCTGCTACGCACGGATGCCAGCATCACGATGCTGGTGAACAACGCGGGCATCGGTGCTACCCGCCCGCTTCTGGAGTCGAACATCGACAAACTGGAAGATCTGCTCACCCTCAATGTAAACGTACTGACACGCCTTACCTACGCCGCCGTACCGGGCTTCGTCGCACGCGGTGGCGGCACGATCATCAATATCGCCTCGATCGTCGCCATCGCACCGGAAGTTCTGAACGGTGTATATGGCGGCTCCAAGGCTTTTGTGCTCGCGTTCAGCCAGTCGCTGCACAACGAGCTCAAGGACCAGAATGTCAGGGTGCAGGTGGTCCTTCCCGGCGCAACCGCGACCGACTTCTGGGAGGCAGCCGGAACGCCTCTGCAGTACCTGCCTAGTGCGATCGTCATGAAGGCCGAGGACATGGTGGACGCAGCCCTTGCCGGGTTCGATCAGGGCGAGTTCGTCACCATTCCGTCCCTTCCGGATATCGCCGATCTGGATGCCTATGAAGCCGCGCGGCAGAAGCTCGTGCCGCATCTGTCATTGAGCGCGCCTGCGGCACGCTATGCCACCTGAGCGTCAGGTCAGATCCTGCAAAATCCCCAAGGAAACGCGGGGCTACTTCCAGTGGTGGCGTCCCGTGGCTGTGGTTGCAGAAACCTGCGAGGGCACCGACGCCAGGATCAAGGCGCCCTGGACCATTGAGGAGATGACACTCATGCAACAGCTCATGGTTTCGGACGTCGGCGGCTGCAAGAACCTACCTGCAGTGGACCTGCTGATGCTTGCTGCCATCTCCCACGACCTGCAAACGCCCATTGCGCGCATGAAGCTGCGGGTCGAGCAGATGGACGCCTCGCTGGAACGTGACCGACTGTGGGGCGACCTGGAAGAAATGCAGCACATGATCCGGGCAGGCTTGGCCTATGCACGCAGCATGGAGGGTGCCAAAGAATCCCTGTGTAAGGTGGACCTCGATGCCTTCCTCAATAGCCTGGTCTGCGATTACCAGGACAGCGGCCAGGCGGTGAGCCTTGGCGGACGCAGCGGCGTGCTGCTGGAAACCCGCCCCCATGCCCTACGCCGGGTACTGACGAACCTAATCGACAACGCCCTTAAATTCGCCGGCAGTGCACGCCTGGAGGTGCAAGGCGACGCCCTGGGCGGCGTGCGGCTACAGGTGCTGGACGAGGGCCCGGGGATCGCCGAGGCGGAGCTGGCCAAAGTGTTCAAGCCCTTCTACCGGGTGGAAAGCGCGCGCATCCACAGCGCCGGCGGTACTGGCCTGGGCCTGGCCATCGCCCAGCAGCTGAGCCAGGCCTTGCGCGCTCGCTTGAGCCTGTGCAACCGCGAGGGTGGTGGTTTGTGCGTGCAACTGGAATTCTGCGCCCCATCCTGAGCGGAGCCTTCACCGGGATTCACGACGTCCGACCTTCGGGACAAGCCTCCTTGTCTGCGGCAACTTGTCCCGGATTACGCCTTCGCTGGCCGTGCCTCGATCTGCTCTGGGAGGAAGCAACATCGGGTCACGCGTAACGGATGTCACTGATGAGGTGGTCCGCTTCACTAACCCTTCTTGCCTGGGGAATCAGCTTCCGCCTTGGCCTCCAGCAGAAGCTGCTGGATGACCTGCTCCTGAGTGTCGTAGCGGCCTTCACCGAAATGGCTATAGCGCACCCGCCCTTTCGCGTCGATGAAGTAATGGGCGGGCCAGTACTGGTTGTTGAAAGCGCGCCAGATCGCATAGTCGTTGTCGATCGCGACCGGATAGCCGATGTCGAGCAGCTTCACCTGGGTGCGCACATTGCCGATGATCTTCTCGAATGCGTACTCGGGCGTGTGCACGCCGATCACCACCAAGCCGTCCTTCTCGTACTTCTTCGCCCAGTTGTTCACATGGGGCAGCGTACGCTGGCAGTTGATGCAGTCATAAGTCCAGAAATCCACCAGCACTACCTTGCCCCGCAGTGACTCGGCGCTCAGGGGCGGCGAGTTCAGCCATTCGACTGCGCCCGCCAGCGAGGGCATGTTGCCCAGATCGCCCAGTTCCGGCGGCGAGGCGGCAACCTTGTCGACCAGGAAATCGATTGCCTTGGCCATGAGGCTTCCCTCGGCAGCCTTCCCGCCTTCGGATGAAGTCCCGTCGAGCAAACGGTTATCAGCACCAAAGGCAATCACCCCAGCCGCGACAAGCACCGCACAACCGGTACCAAGTCGCAGCCAGGCCGTACCCGGCGACGATGGTTTCACCCGGCTAACGAGGCCCCAGCCGGCGAAGAGCAGGACGCCTACGAGCAAAGCGCCGGCAAGCCCATGGACAAGCATGTCAGGCACGTCCAGTCTGATGGTGCCCCGCCAGCCGCTTACCCAGCGGGGTCCTGCCGAAACCATCCGCGGCCAGCATTTGCGACGCTTCGTTCAGCTGCATGCCCTGCGGGGTTCTGCTGTAACCGTCCTCGGCCAGCTGCGGTGATTGGTTCTTTCCGGACAACGGCGTCAGCTGGAAGCAGACACCGCCGTCCGGGCAACGGACTTCGGCAGCGTTCACGTGAACAGCCGCGCCGGCCAAGGAAAAAGCGATAGCGGTCAGCCAGGTTTTCAGTTTGTTCATGGAGTTGATCCTCGAGCGTAAGAGAAGGGATTCACGGAAACCGATCCGGACATCGACCACCGTCGGTGAGCACAGGACCGAGACGTACGACAATGCTCTGATGGCGTCTATTGAATGCGCCCGAGGTATCTCTAAGGTGTCGAAAAGAGGTGCCTGTAGATGGCCAAGTGTCAAAACGGCCTGGCGATACAGTGGAATACAACCGCCTCCCTGAATGATGGGCCTGGGCACCCGTCTGGCCGCCGACCTTGATTCAGTTGTCCGGTCTGCACTCCAGGAATTCCACGGCAACGGCATCCATCTCCAGTAACTCGGGGAGCAGCGCGCGACGCAAGCCAAGGCCTGCACCATAGGAGAAAGAAGCTGTAGTCATGGCAATTCTCCAGAGGGGTGGAGCCCTCCCCGGCCAAATACGCAGGGAGGGGAGCGGCGAGGAACTGGAATCAGTTCTTGGCCTGGCTCATCTTGGTGAACAGCTCAGTGGGGACTTTCTTGCCATTGGAGAGATACTGGTTGCGGCGGAACTTGTAGACCTCGCCCTCGGACAGGAAACCGTCCTTGTTGGTGTCCATCGCAATGAACTCCGCTTCGCCCTTCGGTGCCACGGTCAGGAGTTCCTTACGGGAAACCAGGCCGTCGTCGTCGGTGTCGGTTCGGGCGAAGGACGCGTCGCCGCACTTGCCTTCACCACATTTGCCTTCGGCGGCCTTGGTGCTGCTGGATTCGGCGGCACCGCACTTGCCTTCGCCGCACTTACCTTCACCGGCCTTGTCGGCCGCGGCCAGCAGGTAACCCTGGGGCAGGGCCTCCACCGCAAAGGCGGCGGACGAGGCCAGGTTCATGCCGCCGGCCAGGGCGACAGCGATCAGGCCAATACGAGTCTTGTTCGAGATCTGGGTACGGGACATGGTGTTTCTCCGGATACTTACTGGGGCGGCCAGGCCTCGCAGGTCATGCCACAAGGGCGTTGTAACCCTGTACTGAGGCGCCGGGGCTAACCTCGTTGGGGTGTGGCCATTTCGCCGTAACCATTTATCCAGGGCGTATCGGGTAGCAGGCACATTTGTATGCCCGTTCCCGACCATCCGTTCCGGATGCATCGTGATACTTCAGAGCTCACCGCAGCGACCAAGCCGCCGCGCGATTTCCCAAGAGGGGCCAACGCCTGACAACTCGAGCAGCAACCACGAGGCGAGTCCTGCTTGAATCGCCCCTGATTTCCTCGGTACACCGACGACAGCTCTTGGCCGGCTCCGCCCTGTTGTGGTCGGCAGCAGTCGACCCAGGGCGGCTGGAGTGAAGTCGGCACGTTTGGAGGGGCATAAGCACCCTCGCGGCAGCGGGATCGCCCTTGCTCGCACTATCGGGGGCAATAAGTAGTTGGGGCCGGCGCGTTTCCCCACCTCAGTCTTTCGGTGCGTATTGCATTTCCCCATTGCTTGCCGAATGCCCCAGCCCCTCTCGCTGCCGGGGAGAGGAGAAACTACTTCTGTGCCGCTTCGAAGCCCGCGCGGATCTTCTCCTCGGGCAGTTGGTCGCCGATGAAGACCATCACACTCTCCCGCGCCTCGCCGTCCTTCCACTCGGTATCCCAGTCGAAACCGTAAAGCCGCAGCACACCCTGGAATACCATCCGGCGCTCTTCGCGGGAGATGCTCAGCACGCCCTTGTAGCGCAGCATGGAATTGCCATGCTCCTCCAGCAGCCCTTCCATGAAGCAGCTGAGCCTGTCCATGTCCAGCGGACGCTCGCTCTTCAGCACCAGGGTGCTGATGCGGTCGGGAGTACCGGCCGGCGTGAGCGGACGCAGGGTCAGCGCCGGGCCGACATCAGCGTTGAGATTGAAGCCGCGCACGTCCAACAGTTCGGCGAGATCGATGCGGCCGTGGTCCACCACGCGGATTGGCGCGCGGCGATTGATGCGTTGTAGGCGCTGGCAGAGGGCGTCGAAATGGGTCTGGTCCACCAGGTCGCGCTTGCTCACCAGGATGCGGTCGGCAAAGCCCACCTGGGCCTGGGCCATGGTTTCCTGCAGGTGGCGTTCGGCGTTCACCGCGTCCACCAGGGTGATGATGCCGTCCAGCACATAGCGCTCGCGGATCTCATCTTCGGCGAAGAAGGTCTGCGCCACCGGCGCCGGATCGGCCAGGCCGGTGCACTCGATCACCAGGCGGTCGAAGGCCAACTCGCCGGCGTCCAGGCGCTCCAGCAGGAGAAACAGCGCCTTCTCCAGCTCGACGTGAATGGAACAGCAGACACAGCCGTTGGCCAGGGTCATCACTTGCACCGGATCAGTGCCGAGCAACTGGCCGTCGATCGGTGTCTCGCTGAACTCGTTCTCGATCACGGCGATCTTCAGGCCGTGCTCGCCCTTGAGGATGTATTTCAGCAGGGTGGTCTTGCCGGCACCGAGAAAGCCGCTGAGCACAGTGACGGGAATGGGCAGATGGGCAGACATCGAATAGTCCTCGGAATCAGGAGCGGCCGATCGGCAGCCTCCCTGTGTGGAGCGAATTCATTCGCGATTACGGGAGCGGGAAAAAGTGCGCCACGACAAGCGTGGCGCTCAGGTGACTGCATCGGGAGGTTCAACAGCAGCGTACGGTCTTTGCGTTACGGCCGTAGCGGGCGTCCTGCCGCTCGCGGAAGAACTCCTCGTAACTCATCACCGGTTTGTGCGGATGCTTGTTGCGCATGTGCTCGACGTAATTATCGTAGTCAGGCATGCCCACCAGCATGCGGGCGGCTTGACCGAGGTATTTACCCATGCGGCTGAGGTCGTTGAACATAGATTGGCTCCTTAGGCTTCCGGAATCGGCTGGAACGGCGCTTCGCTGTCGCTGCGCTCGGACTTTATCCATGCGGCGCGGCCGACTTTGATGGCGTAGAACACGACGCTCAGCACCACGAAGAGGAACAGCACAGTCAGGGCCGTATTGGTGTAGGCGTTGAAGATCACATGCTGCATCTGCCCGATGTCCTTGGCCGGCGCCAGCACCTGGCCGGCGGCCAGGGCGTCGCTGTACTTCTTGGCCAGGGCGAGGAAGCCCACCGCCGGGTTCGGGTCGAGCAGCTTGATCAGACCCGCGGTAGTGGTGCAGATCACCAGCCAGATGGCCGGGAACAGCGTCACCCAGACATAGCGCTGGCGCTTCATCTTGATCAGCACCACGCTGGCCAGCATCAGGGCGATGGCGGCGAGCATCTGGTTGGAGATGCCGAACAGCGGCCACAGGGTGTTGATGCCGCCCAGCGGGTCGCTCACCCCCTGGTACAGCAGCCAGCCCCACATGCCCACACAGCCGGCAGTGGCGATCACGCTGGCGGTCCAGGATTCGGTCTTCTTCAGGGCCGGCACGAAGTTGCCAAGCAGGTCCTGCAGCATGAAGCGCCCGGCGCGGGTACCGGCGTCCACCGCGGTGAGGATGAATAGCGCCTCGAAGAGGATCGCGAAGTGGTACCAGAAGGCCATGGTGTTCTCGCCCGGCAGCACCTGGTGGAGGATCTGCGCGATACCCACGGCCAGGGTGGGCGCACCGCCCGCACGGGCCAGGATGGTATGTTCGCCGATGTCCTTCGCCGTGGCCTCGAGCGCCTCGGGGGTGATGGCGAAGCCCCAGTTGCTGACGGTCGCGGCAACGGCGTTGACGTCGCTGCCCACCAGCGCGGCCGGGCTGTTCATGGCGAAGTACACGCCCGGCTCGATCACCGAGGCGGCGACGATGGCCATGATGGCGACCAGGGACTCCATCAGCATGGCGCCGTAGCCGATGTAACGGGCATGGGACTCGTTGGCCAGCAGCTTGGGCGTGGTGCCGGAGGCGATCAGCGCGTGGAAGCCGGACACCGCGCCGCAGGCGATGGTGATGAACAGGAAGGGGAACAGAGCGCCCTTCCACGCGGGTCCGGTGCCGTCGACGAACTGGGTCAGCGCCGGCATCTTCAGCTCGGGCATGGTGATCAGGATGCCGAGGGCCAGCGCGACGATGGTGCCGATCTTGAGGAAGGTCGACAGGTAGTCGCGCGGTGCCAGGATCAGCCACACCGGCAGCACGGCGGCGACGAAGCCGTAGCCGATCAGCATCCAGGTGATCTGCACGCCGGTGAAGGTGAAGGCCGGGCCCCAGACCGGGTCAGCGGCCACTACGCCGCCGAGCCAGATGGAGGCCAGCAGCAGCACCACGCCGATGAGGGAAATCTCGCCGATGCGGCCCGGGCGGATGTAGCGCATGTAGACGCCCATGAACATCGCTATAGGGATGGTCGCCATCACGGTGAACATGCCCCAGGGGCTTTCGGCCAGTGCCTTGACCACGATCAGCGCCAGCACCGCGAGGATGATGATCATGATCATGAAGCAGCCGAACAGGGCGATGGTGCCCGGAACCTGCCCCATCTCTGAGCGGACCATGTCACCCAGCGAGCGGCCATTACGGCGGGTGGAGAGGAACAGCACCATGAAGTCCTGCACCGCACCGGCCAGGACCACGCCGGCGATCAGCCAGAGGGTGCCGGGCAGGTAGCCCATCTGCACGGCGAGCACCGGGCCCACCAGCGGGCCGGCGCCGGCGATGGCGGCGAAGTGGTGACCGAAGAGCACGTGCTTGTTGGTTGGGACGTAGTCCAGGCCGTCGTTGTTGAGCACGGCAGGCGTTGCACGGGTGGGGTCCAGTTGCATCACCTTGTTGGCGATGAACAGGCTGTAGTAGCGGTAGGCAATGAGGTAGATCGCGGTTGAGGCAGTAACGATCCAGAGGGCGTTGATGGCTTCGCCACGGCGCAGCGCCACTGTTCCCAGCGCGAATGCGCCCAGCACGGCAACGGCGAACCAGGCAATTCGAGTGGCCAATTGGTTCATTGAAGGTCTCCTGCCGCGTGGGGTTACCTGCGGCGGTTTTGTTGTAGTTCAAGCCCGGACAGGGCTGTGAAGACATTCGGCGCACAGTTACAGCGGAGCAGAACGATCTGGCGGTGAGCATCATTGCCGGTGCCACCATCATCCATGCGTCGAGTTCAACGACGAGGGGCATTCGTACGGGTTTGCCTGGGCTTAGCTCAGGCAACCTCGTCCTGTACGATGAGATCGGTCAGTCGTCTAATCCAGGGGGCAGCCAGCAGTACCACTGGCACCAGGCTCAGCCACGCCATAAGCCAGGCGCCTGACCAGTGCAAGGCGAAGGCCCCGAGGTTCATCCCCTTGGGAGTGGCGATCAGGGTGGCTACCGCACAGGTGATGGCTGACTGAAACAGGCCGAATACCTGCTGGCGGTAGCGTCGGGTGATTCTGGGCATGCGCATTCTCCGAGGCAGTTATCCGCCATGTCCGCATTTTCCGGCACGACGGCGTCAGTCATCATCTGGATGCTAGGCGCTCAAGGGTTTGGGGTAGGAGCGATGTCGGCGTTGCATAGGAGATCCTCCAAAAGGGGCTTTAAATGGTGTCCACCAAATTTGGTCGGACACCATCACGTAGTTCGTAGGGATCGGGGGCGTGTGTTGGCCGGATGCTGACGATTCTTCGTCCGGCAACTTCGAGTTCAGTCGATCTTGGGGAAATCCAGGACGGGAGCGGCAACCCTGTTGATCAGGTTGTAGAGGAAGATTCCGCCCATGGCGCTCATGATTTCAACGATCTGGGTGTCGCTGTAGCCGGCGGCGCGGATGTCTGCCAGGGTGGCATCCGGCACTTCGCCGCTGGTGGTGAGCAGTTTCCGGGCGAAGCGGACCAGGGCGTCCAGTTTGGTGTCCTCGTCGTAGCTGCCGGTGCGCAGCTTCTTGGTCTGTTCGACACTGAAACCAGCCATCTTGCCCAGGGCAGTGTGGGCGGCCAGGCAGTAGCCACAGCCAGTAGTCTGGCTGACCACCAGGTTGATGGCTTCCACCTCGCGGGGGGACAGGGAACTGGCCTTGAGGGCGGCGTCGTGGGCCAGGATGCCGGCCAACACCGCCGGCGCGTTGCTGCCGATAGTGACGTGGGTATTGGGGATCATGCCGATGGAGGCCTTGATGGAGGCGAACAGTTCGGCGGCTTGGCCGGTGGCCTCTTTCGGGGACAGGGTGTACAAACGGCTCATAATGAACTCCAGTGGTTTGGTGGATACCGCCGCTTTGGCGACGGTTCCTATGCTAGGGACCGTCGCCGCTGGCCTCTGCGTCGAGCTGTCTCAATTCTTTGCTCCAGGGTCTCAATCGGGAAAATGGACAACCTGAGTCACCTCATCAGCTTGCTGGCGCCCAAGGGTACGGTTGACCTCCATTGCAGTTTTTCCGGTAACTGGGTCGAGGATCATTCCCAGGCTGAACCCGGGCGTCTGCCCTACCACGTGATCCTGAACGGCCAGGGCCGGCTGGTATTGGGCGACAAGCAATGGCTGCTGTCCCCCGGTGACGTGCTGCTGCTGCCGAGCGGGGCACCGCACCGGCTCAAAGGGCTTTTCGAGGAAGGGCCGCTGGCCCTGCGGGTGAGCCATCACAACGGCGTGGTGACGAAGCAGGTGTCCGTGGGGGAGGGGCCTGTGCTGGAGATGCTCTGTGGCGAGTTCTGGGTGGCCCCCTCAGGAGCGCTATTGCTGACCGGCTCCCCCGAGCTGCTGCGGGTGCGCACCGCCGAGCGGCCCGATTGCGAGGGGCTGCGCAGCTTGGTGGCCATGCTGGGCAGGGAAAGTGCCGGCAGCGAGCCCGGCAGCAGTGCCATAGTCCGGGAGCTGTCCACCACCCTCTTTACCCTGCTGCTACGGGCCCTGTTGACAGAGACCGAGCCGACGCCCGGCTTGCTCACCCTGCTAGCCAATGCCCGCCTGGCCCCGGCGGTGGGGGCCGTGCTAGCCGAACCCTGGGGAAATTGGACCCTGGCGCGCCTGGCCGAACAATGCCACTTGTCTCGTGCCACTTTTGCCCGCTACTTCGGTCGCTGCACGTCGCTGACGCCGCAGGAATGGGTGACACAGATCCGTATGACCCTGGCCGCCCGACTGCTTGCCCAGGGGCCGCAACCCATAGGTCAAGTGGCTGAGCAGTGCGGTTATCTGTCCCAGGCCGCCTTCAGTCGTGCCTTCAAGCTGTACCACGGCCTGAGCCCCGGCTGGTACCGACGACAGCAGCAGGCGCCGGCTCCCCGATAGCACAGAGGCTTTGTGCTGTTTGGGTAGACCGCGCTTCACCGGTCCACCTTTTGGGGCTGGCCACGAATGGTGTAATTGAAAAGCGACTTTCACCCCACAACGCTGACCTCCACGCTGGTAATGAAGCGAGTTGTTGCCGACCGCGTCCTGCTGATGTCGGAAGTTCATGATCGTCGTGTCTTCCGGGAGGCGGCCCTGTGTCAGCGACAGCTAGGCGAACGGACGCCATGAGGTGATCCCGTACAGCGCCTCTTCCATCGCCGGATCGCTGAGGGCGAACCAGTTTTGCAGCAGGTGGATGCGCCGTATGGTTTCCAGCGGATACGGCAGACGGCCATTGCCAGCCTTGGGGTAAAACGGTTCGATCAGCATCAATAGCCCGGCCCAAGGCACCACTTACTCCATCTCTGCCAGGAAGCGCTCGCGCCAGGTCTGTTTACGTTTGCCAGCGTACTCGGTATCGGAACGGCTCATGTGGGTCATGCGGCAGGGCTCGGACTTATCGACGGCACGATTTCGGCAGATCGGGTGGGACTCGTTCGGCGTTTTCTCAGTGGCTCACTTGGGCAAGGCCACTGGAAGCCGCCGGCGAGCAAGATGTCGAACAGACCATGACGCAATTCTCCATCCTGCTCCAGTTAAATGGTGTTGGTGGTTCGTTTGCCCAGGGGCGCCGGCAATGAAAGGATCGCCCTTGAAGTAGAGCTACAGGGTCACTGGCACTTGGAGCGACTCCATTCGGCGGAAATGGATATGCGCGCGCGCATCAGCTCACCGTACTTCCCCTGCCCTGGCGGGTTCGGCGGGACGAGGTAGCGGCCCCGCATGACGGTCTCGATACGGTACTTGGTCGGTTGGGCATGGCCCAATTTAGGATCCGGCGCGCGTACAGAAAGGCCTCGACAATCCGGAAAGACAGTTCACGGCATCTCCTCACTCACTTCGAATCAGGTTTGGACGATCAGTCGCATATCAGAGAGCTTCTGCGCCCGATGGATCGATCTCACTGGGTAAATTGGCCCCGTGTCCAAGTCGCGGCACTTTGTTAGCCCGGAGATACTTGATGTCCCGCATCGCTGCCCTTACCCCCCTCCAGACTCCCGCCGCCGCCCTCCCCTTACTCGCAGGCGTGCAGAAAACGGTGGGTTTCGTGCCCAAATTTTTCAAGACCCTCGCCAACGCCCCCGCCGCGCTGGCCGACTACCTGCAGTTATCCCAGGCCCTGGCAAAAGGCTCCCTGAGTGCCGTAGAGCGTGAGTACATCGCGCTGGCCGTGTCCGAGGTCAACGGCTGCGAGTACTGCCCGGCCGCGCATACCTTCTTCGGCGAGAAGACCGGCCTGTCGCCCGAAGAGATCCGACGAGCGCGCGAAGGCAGCCTGAATGCCCTGACCGTCCTGGCCCGTCAGCTAGCCCAAGGGCGCGGTCACCTGAACGACGAACAGATCGCCGCTGCGCGCGCCGCCGGTTTTTCCGACACGAAGCTGATCGAAGTGGCGGCCGAAGTTGGCGTCATGACCCTGAGCAACCACGTCAACAACACCGCTGTCACCGACATCGACTTCCCCCCGGCAGCCCGATAACGCAAAACCTGCCGGCAGGTCGACTGCCCGCAGACTCGGAGAAACAACCATGAGTGACGTGATTATTTACAGCACCAGTACCTGCCCCTACTGCGTTCGCGCCAAGGCGTTGCTGCGTAGCAAGGGCATCGAGCCGCAAGAGTTCAATGTCGAATCGAGTCCATCACGCTTTGCCGAAATGCTCGCGCGCAGCGGCGGCCGCCGTAGCGTGCCGCAGATTTTCATCGACGGGCGCCACGTGGGCGGCTTCGACGACCTGGCAGCGCTGGATCGCAAGGGGGAATTGCTGCCCCTCCTGAGCGCTGACTGAACTGGAACGCTACCTTGCCTGCCGGCGTACCTGGCGTCGGCGAAGGTCATCTGCTGCATCGGCAAAACTCGCGCAACGGGAACGGCGTACTGCACTAGGCAGTAGGGGTCGCCTCCCAGGTTTCACCACACTCGAAACTCCACAGCGGTACCTGAGTGGGTGCCATTGATCCATTCGTAAGGAGAAGCATCATGAGGCGTATAGCTCTTACCGGCGCAATGCTGATGGCGATGAATTTTCAGGCCTATGGCGCCGGCCTTGCCGAACACACCTATAGCCACTATGTAGACAAGAATGGGCAAATCAGCCTGCCTGTCGATTATCGCAAGACCTGGAGTCATCTCGGCACGTGGGTGGTCGGTGACAAACAGGCTCCTGGCTATGGGTTCCACGATGTCTATACACAGCCTGAAGCCGTTGAGGCTTACCGCAAGACTGGAGAATTTCCAGACGGCGCGGTGCTGGTGAAGGAGATTCGCAAAGTGGACGAAGGTGCTCAAACCACAGGATTGGCTCAGTGGGCAGGAGAAATGTCGGTGTGGTTTGTGATGGTCAAGGATCGGAAGGAACGCTTCAAGGGCAACCCCCATTGGGCAGAAGGCTGGGGCTGGGCGCTCTATGAAGCCAAGGATCCGAAAACCAACGTTTCCAAAGGATTTCAGCAGACCTGCTTGGGTTGCCACGTGCCCGCCAAAGAAACTGACTGGGTATTCACCCGAGGTTATCCGACTCTGGTGAAGACGCCCCAGTAACAATGCAGTGCTGTTCAACCGGGTGCCAAGATTTGTTTAGACAAGGCCGCGAGAAGGTTTCCCATCATTTTGGGAGGCTGTTCTGGCTGCGCCATGCCCCGGCGAAAGAAACTTAACTTGCGCTCCTCCCTGGTTATTCCACGGTTCGGCGCGCGGCCCGTGGTTGTACGGTCGATTAGCGCTATAGATGTTTTCCGTCTTGTTCTAGGCCGAAGTATGGCGTAACACGAAGCGTGAATAAGCCACAGCTATGGGTGCTAAGCGACTGCTGGTCCAGGCAAGAACATAGGGTCCAGCATTTTTCGACTGTGAATCTCGGCGATCTCGTCAAGTCGCCAGGAAACTCAATGGTTAGCATCAAGTTTTGCAGTTTTACCCAGGAAGCACATGAGGAGAACGCCAGTGCAGTTTGATGAGCAAGTTTTCAGAAAGTTTGACCTTAACTCGCTGATTACCTTTCTAGTGGTCTATCGCGAAAGAGGTGTATCACGGGCTGCTCGCGCGTTAAATGTAACCCAACCGGCCGTAAGCAACTCACTCCGCAAGTTGCGCCGTCGTTTCGATGATCCACTTTTTATACCACTTGGAAGGCATGTCGAACCGACTCCCAAAGCTATACTCATAGCTGAGACCCTGGCGCCCGCGCTGTCTGATGTACAAGGCGTGATTGCTCTGGATGAGGGCATAACCTGGGGTGATGAGACAGCAGATCTGAAAATTTCTAATCCTCCAGACTACGCAAGTTGATCAACCAGTTTGAAGATCACCAATAGTGCTTCCAAGGCTTTCCACGCAGAGGGATGGAAAGTTTAATTTATTTTGCCTACACCCTCTTCGTCGTCAGTTGCCAGATGGGAGATACATCTCTTCCCCTCAATGCTACATATGCAGCAGATTGGCCGACACTTAACAGCACGGTGCATCTGTTCAGTGCCTCAATGGTGAAAGATATGACCAAGCAACAGAAAGCTCGCCGTTCACGCTCGTTCGTTCGCACAGTTAGTGCGGTTGCCACCCTGAGCATGGCGCTTGTTGCAGGGGGCGCTTCCGCTGCGCCGGAGACGAAACCCACCTGCGAAATCAGTTATGTGGAAGTCAATTCCGATATACAGCTCAGGAGGATGGTTGTACGCGGCGACAATCCAAAGGGCACCGTACTACTCTTACATGGCTTTCCCGAGACGCTATATGCCTGGAACGGTATCGCCTTGACGCTTGGCGCCGACTATGAAGTCCATGCGTTCGACTGGCCGGGATATGGGGAATCGACACGACCTTCCCCTGCCAAATTCGCATACGCGCCTGCCGATTACGCAAAGGTGTTGAAGGGCTATATCGAACGCGCCAGCATCGATAAGCGAAACCTGGTGATCTACGCCACCGACATCGGAGCCTTGCCCGCGTTGCTCGCGGCGATCGATGATCCCGCCATAGCGAAATCCATCATCGTGGGGGATTTCGCTCCATTCAACCGCCCGCAATACATGCAGGAACGTCTACAAAGTCTGAAGGATCCCAAGTCGGCGCAAACGGTCCGGGAGGCGTTCAACAAGTCTCGAGATGAAATCCTCGCAAACGCCTTCACGCGAGGCTTGCCGCCGTCGTCCAGCTACACCCTGTCTCCCGAGTTCCAAGCGGACATGGCGCGCGGATGGCAAAACGGGAAGCTGACGTCAGCCGATGCGTTCTATCACTATTACTCCCACTTCACTCGCGACCAGAATGCTTTCGAGGCCGATCTGCGCAAGCTGAAGACGCCCGTCAAGGTGGTCTGGGGAGAGTGGGACTTCTACATCAAGAAAGAGATGGGCATCGAGTTCGCTCAGAAGATCAATGCCCCGTTCCAACTGCTTCCCAGGACCGGGCACTACCCGCACCTGCAGAACCCACAGCAGACAGTGAACGAAGTACGTTCTTCGTTTCGCTGAATTGACGATCGATCTCGCTGCCGGTTTTCTCGGCCGTTTCGCCGGCTTGGCTGACTTTGCGGGCTTGACGCTGGTGCGCCGGGCACGCGCCGGCGGGGTGAGTTGCTGCGCCAGGGTCATCGCCCGCGCCGACTCGGCGGCAGCGACTTGTTGCGCCTCGCTGAGCTGGGCCAGCGCGGTGTCCAGCCGTTGGCGCAACTGCTCCTGCTGCTTCCCTGCGGTCTTCGATTGCGCGGCCATCGCCCGGCTCTCCTCCCGGGCGCGATCGACCTCACGGTGAGCACGATCCTCCACGCCGCGCACATAGGTGGCCGTGGCGTCGCGCTCTTGCGTCAGCTGGCGCTGAGCAGCCTGTAGTTCCTGGCGCAGGGTGCTGACCTCGTGCACAGCTTCCTTCCGCTCCGTCGTAAGGACCGTGCAACGTTTCTGCACGTCGTCCAACTGCGCTTGGCGTTGCTCGAGCAAGAGCTCCAAGTCAGACAACCGGGTTTCCGCAGCTTGCCGTGCGGCATCTGCCGCCGCCACCTGCTGCCGCGCCTGGGCGGCGGCCTGCCGCGCGGCCTCCTCGATGTCCGCGACCCGCGCGCGCTCGGCCTCGAGAACGGCCCGCTGCTCGCTCAAACCCTGCTCCGCGACGCCCTGCGCCAACAGGATCGCCTGTTGCCACACCGCGACAATTGCACCAATTTCTCTTCATGATTTGTACAAAAAAAGACGAGACAGGTCCTTGCTGTTCTACATTAGAATCAACAAGTTACGGGTATTGGGTTGTCTACTTTTGCTTTGACGGACGGCTTTTTTATCGCCAGAAAGCATAAAAATCCAGCAACTCTTGAGATTTTTAGTCTTAAGGATGGCGCGGCCAAAGAGTTTCAAATTAACTTTGTTGCAGTTTTGGGGAGTCGCAAGACCCCGCTGCTGCGGACAGCCTAAAACTCCGCCAGCACAGACCCATTCAGCTCCTCATGCAGCACGCGCCACTGCGGCAGATGCGTGAGTTCATGCACCAGGATGTACTCCAGGCACTGCACAGTTTTCTTAGCTAGCTCCAGGTTCGGCCAGACGCGCCGAGATTCGATGTTGCACGTGCCCCCATTTTGTTTTCATACGCTTGATGCCCCAAGCGCTGGCCGTGACACCAAGGATCGGCTGCCACTTGTCCAGCAGATCGGGGATGAGCTTTTTCAGCTCTGCACGGTAAAAGGCATGCAGGATTTCCTGCTTTTTCTCTAGCGTGATGCCAGGGCGCACGAAAAGATCCATTGAACCCTTGCCTCTGAGCATAAGCCGAGGTGCACCGCCCTCGTCTATTACCCTGAGTCGATAACGCCGACCGAGAAAATAATGGCTCTCACCACTGACCATGCGCCGCTGCGACTGTCGTGGCAGTGCCTGAAACTTCGCCCGTTGACGCTTGATCCAGCCCAGCTTGCCCACTACCACCAGGCACACGGCTTCGTCGTCCACGGCCAGACCAGTCAGCGACACGATGAACTGTGACAAGCGGCGTTCCAACAGGCCGATTCGTCTCAGCCAGGCCTGTCGACGTTTCGCTGTGGACCGCCGCTCTCAGGGAAACGCGACCGCCGCCGCGAGGTACACCAGCAACGCCAGCAGCAGCACTACGGTGAATCCCAGGTGGATCGCCAGCAGCGTCGCCAGCACGGCCGCCACCACCGATACGCAGGCGTTGACGCCCCAGGCGATCGGCACCAGCGCTTCGGCGCGCGCGGAGACGCGCCCGAGCCCGAGCGGAAACGGCATGCCCATGGCGAACGCCAGCGGCGCGACCAGCGCGGCGCAGACGGCGAACCTGACCCCGGTCGATACCGGCGCCAGCAGCTGGAACAGCGGGGGCAGGACGATCAGGTAAACCAGGGCGAACATGCAGATCGCCAGCACCGGCCACGCCAGCGGATGGCGGAATCTTCCGCCCGTGCCCGCCTGCCGCCGGCCGGAATACCGGCTGCCGAGGCCGGCGAAGATCAGGAACGCGCTCAGCGTCACCGCCACCGAATACAGCGGGTGGCTGAGGAACAGGGTGAACTTCTGGATGAAGGCGATTTCCACGAACATGAAGGCGAAGCCGATGGCGGCGAAATAGCACACTACCCGCGCTTCGAACCTGCCCGGAACCGCGCTTCGAGAGCGCCGCCGCGCCAGCCATAGCGGCAGCAGAATCAGCAGCACGGCGGCCACGCCGGCCTGCAACAGCGTGGCGATCAGCACCGGGTAGCCCCACTCCAGCATCGACAGGCCGCCCTGCGCCTTCAGCGCCAGCAGTTCCGGCAGCGAGCGCCACTTGAAGAAGTGGAAGAAATACGGCCGGTCGTCCGTGACGGGACGCACGTCGAATTTGTAGCGCGCCAAGAACTGCGCGCGCTCGCCGGACAGCAGGGCCTGCGCCGCGTCGAAGAAGTACGGCTGGTCGAGCAGGTTGTAGCGGTTCGCTTGCGATTCGGTCATCCCCGGGAAGTAGGCCGGGTCGAAGGAGCGCTGCCGGCAGAACGCCTGCAGCGCGGCGATGCGGGCGGCGCCGATGTCGCCGTTGCTGACCAGCAGGGTCGCGGTCTTCCAGCCACGGATCATGGCAATGCGGCGTGCCGCGCCGGCCTGCCCATCGCGCTCGATGGCCTCGGCCGCGGTAGCCAGCAGCCGGGGAATGTCGCGCGGCGGCAGGGTGACCCAGCGGGTGATGGCCAGCAGGCCGCCGGGCTTGAGCTGGCGCAGGTATTCCTCGAACGCCTCCACCGTGTACAGGTAGTTCTCGGACAGCGCATGCAGGCCGCCCGAGGCGCTGCCGAAGGAGTCCAGCAGGGCGATCTGGATCAGGTCGTACGGCTCGCGGCGCGACGCCACCAGGCCACGCGCCTCGCCGATCAGCACGCGGACGTTGGGTGCGCTGTACGGCCTGCCGGAGAAATCGGCAAAGCGGCGCTGGACCAGGTCGATCACCTGCGGGTTCAGCTCGATGGCGTCCACCGCGCTGGCATCGTGGTAGAGCGCCTGCAGCACATCGGCGCCGGCGCCGCTGCCGAGCACCAGCACGCGGGGCTGCCGCAGCAGGTGGTAGGGCAAGGCCGAGGTCAGATAATCCAGATAGGCGAGCGACTCGCGGCGCCCGTCATGGCGGTTCAGCACGGAAAGGCCGTCACCGTCGGTGAAGATGGCCAGTTGCGCGGGAGGCTCCTGCGTGGCGTTGAGGCTCAGGCCCGGTGCGTGGCGCAGGGGAATGGTCGGGCTGTCGACCACCGTGAGCAGGCCCAGCGGACTCCAGGCCTGGGCGATCGCGCGGGCATCCTTGATGCGCAGCGTCTGGCTCAGCTCCTTGTACTCGGAGGGCGACAGGGCGATCCAGCGCCCGGGCACGCCGGCCGGCAGCGCCACCGCCAGCGCCAGCAGCAGCGCCGCCAGCCAGCGCTGGCGTCTTCCGCAGGCCAGCGCCCCGGCGGCGATGCCGCTGCCGCCCAGCAGGCGCAGCGCATCGACCGGCGTCAGCACGAACAGCACGGCGACGATCGCCAGGCTGCCCAAGCCGGCGCCGAGGATGTCGAAGGCGTAGATCCGGTGAATCTGCTCCTGAAAGCAGGTGAAGGTCAGACAGATACACAGCGCCGCGCAGAAGAACGGCACGAACAGCAGCAGGTAGATCCACAGCAGACGCGCCGGCTGCCGAGGGTCCCAGAGGATCTCAAGGGGATTGAACGGGACGTGCTGGGCCAGGCTGAAGCAGGCGATGGCGCTCAGCCCGAACAGCAGCGCGCCGCCGATGAACACGCCGTGGAAGCGCGACGCCAGCACAGGTCGCGCCAGCGCCACGGCGGTGCCGGCGGCGCCGTAGCCGAGCAGCGCGACGCTGATCATCATGTAGGCAAAATGGTGCCACTGGATGATCGACAGCAACCGCAGCAGGAGCACCTCATAGCCCAGCGCGGAGGCCGACAGCAGCGCCAGGGCGAGCAACGGCGGCGAATGCATGCTCAGTCGCCCCTGACCAGCGGCACGAAGCGGACGGGCAGCAGCTGCCGGGTGGACAGACTGCCATCGCCGGCCTTCTCGATCAGCAGCAGGTACTGGGTCATGAACGGCGCGCCGACCGGGATCACCATCCGCCCGCCAACCTTGAGCTGGGCGATCAGCGGCGGCGGCACATGGCTGGCGGCGGCGGTGACGACGATGGCGTCGAAGGGAGCCTGTTCGGGCCAGCCTTGGTAGCCGTCGCCCAGCCGGGTCCGCACTTTCGAATAGCCCAGCCGGCCCAGGCGTTCCCTGGCCTGCATTGCCAGCGGCTCGATGATCTCCAGCGTGTAGACCGCCTGCGCCAGCTCGGCGAGGATCGCCGCCTGGTAGCCCGAGCCGGTGCCGATCTCGAGCACCACGTCGCCGGGCCCGACCTGCGCCAGGTCGGTCATCAGGGCGACGATGTAGGGTTGGGAGATGGTCTGGCCGTAGCCGATCGGCAGCGGCCGGTTCTCGTAGGCGTAGGGTTGCTCATCGGGCGGGACGAACTGGTGGCGCGGCACCCTGACCATGGCGGCCATCACCGGCGCCGCGAACTCGGTCCGGCCGGTTTCGTCGCGGGTGACGGACGACATGGCGGCGATCTCCTGCACCATGGCGTCGCGCAACGGCGCGAACTGGTCGTCGGCATGCAGGCCGGCGGATGCCAGCGCCAGGGCGATGGCAGGCGCCAGGATGCGCATCAGGAGCGTCACCGGCTTCACGATGATTCCTCCGGCTGAGGAACAGTCGAATCGTATGACTGGTGGCCAGACGCAGCAAGTGCAGGTTGGTGCTGAGCTTGCGAAGCCCAACGCCCCGAATGTTGGGCTTCACTGCGTTCAGGTTTGCCCGCCAGGCACCAACCTCCAGCCAGCTCAGACCAGCTCGGTAGTGCCCGCGCCGGCACCTAGCTCCCCTGCCCTCCGCTCTTTTTGATACTGGACGTCGATGTCCGAAATGTTCGGATCTGTAGCGCATTTTTCCCGATAGCCCGCGTTCCTACACTGGGTCCATCAATTTTCCGTGACGGAAAAACCATGGACTCACGCCAATACATCTCAAGTAAACGGCCGTTGTATTGGGGCCCCGCCCTGGGCTCTCTGACCTTGCGATATGGCTCGCTGGGCGACCTGGGCTCTGTCAGCGCCTTCTGCGCAGCGGCAGCCCTGGCCTTGGCCTATACCGCCGGCCATCGAGCAATTCTCCAACCGCACCACTCCCACTGATCTCAGGAGCTTTCAATGACTGTGTCTTCCAAAATTCGCGTTGGTCTCATCGGCGTCGGCAACTGGGCGGAATATGGCCACCTGCCTGCGTTCAAGTTGCTCCCCGACTTCGAACTGACGGCCGTCCACAGTCGCGATCCGCTCAAGGCCGCCAACCTGGCCCAGCGCCACGGCATCCGCTTTGCCCTCGATTCCGTGGAGGCGCTGGTGAACCATCCGGAAGTGGACCTGGTGGTGGTATTGAATACCGCCCCCCAGCATGAGGCGACTGTGCGCGCTGCCATCGCCGCCGGCAAGGATGTCTACTGCGAGTGGCCGCTGACACCCAACAGGGCCGTTTCGCAGGAATTGCTTGAGCTTGCGCAGAAGGCCACCGTTCGGCATATCGCCGGATTGCAGCGCCGCCTGAACCCGGAATATCGCTACGTGCACGACCTGTTGAGTAACGGGTATATCGGGGAGCTGCGTTCGGTGCGTCTGCACATCAGCGTCGAGAAATTCCAGCAGCAACGCACGGCCGCCCTGCACTTCACCATTCCGCCGGAGAACTTCTCCAGCCTGCTCTCCATCTACGGCGGCCACTACTTCGATGCGCTGTTCACCATGCTTGGCCATCCCACCAGCATCAGCGCGCTCACCGTCAACCAGTTCCCGGAAGTGACGCTGATCGAAACGGGCGAGGTGCTGAAACATACGACCGCCGACCAGGTCGTGCTCAACGGTACCTTCTCCAACGGCGCGGTGCTGACGACCCATATCGAGGCGGGAAAACGCAACAACTACGGCATTCAACTGGATCTGACCGGCACCAAGGGCGATATCAAGATCTGGAATACCACCGCCTTCGGCAGCGAGTTCTACATCATCGAGGCAGCTCAGGGCGACGCTCAGCCCATGCGGTTGCTCAAGGTGCCGCCGCGCTACAACTGGCTGCCGGAGAACAGTCTCGACGGCAGCCAGCAGGAGATGGCCAACCTGTATGCCGCCTACGCGAAGGATGTGCGCGATGGCACGCACCTGGCGCCTACCTTCGCAGACGCCTTGCGCATGCACGACCTGATTGACGCCATCGAGACGTCCAACCGCGACGGCGTGCGCCTCGAGATGGTGGTGTAACGCTTCAGATGCGCAAGTGCGCGCTCATGTAGTCAATGAAGACGCGCAGCTTGGGCGAGGCATAGCGGCTGGCTGGCCACAGCATCCAGAAGACGACCTCGCGGTCCATGAAGTCGTCCAGCACTGTGACCAGTTGACCGCTTTCCAGTGCGTCGCGCACCAGGAAGGCCGGCAAGAAAGCGATGCCCCTACCCTGGATCGCGGCGTAGGCCAGAGGTTCGACGGTGTTCGCAGTCATGGTCGCGGGCAAAACCAGTTCGGACTCAGAGGTCTCGAGCCGCAGCGGCCAGCGCTCCAGTTTTCCCGTTGCAGGGAATTTGTGCTGGAGGCAGAAATGGCTTTCCAGATCTCGTGGTTGGGTGGGCAAACCGTGCCGCTGGAGATATTTGGGCGATACCACCAGCACATGAGGGCAGGCACCCAACCGACGTGCGGAAAGACGGGAATCAGTCTGCTCGCCGGTACGGATCACCGCGTCGAACCCCTCCTCGATCACATCCACCATGCGATCGGACATGTCGATGTCCAGTTCGATCTCCGGATAGCGTTCCATGAACCCATCGAAGGCCGGCATCATCAGGTCGCCCAATTGCGGTGTGCCCACGCGCAGTCGCCCACGTGGGCTGCCCGCCAGGCCCGACAGCTCGGACTCGGCGGCGGCAACTTCGCTGAGAATGCGGCGGCAGCGCTCCAGGAACAAAGTCCCTTCAGCGGTCAGCGTGATACTGCGCGTGCTGCGATGAAACAGCCGCACACGCAGCCGCTCCTCCATCCGGGCAATGGCCTTGCCCACCGCCGACGACGAGACACCCAGCTGCCGACCAGCCTCGGTGAAGCTGCGCGTCTCGGCAACCTGCACAAACATCGAGATTCCACTCAGGCTGTCCATCACGTTTTCCTGTTGGCACTACAGCCGTCTCTTTGCCCACGAGCGCTACACACGATGCGGGATTACGGAATCATTGTCCGAAATGTTCGGCATCGCGGGTTATTTTTCTTCGCCGGTCACGCGCCTACATTCCTGCCATCGACCACTCACTGACAGGAATCGATGTCATGTCCAAACTTCATACGAACATCCAGGTAGGCCCCTATCAGATTGCCCACCGCGTCGTTCTGGCGCCGCTTACCCGCATGCGCGCCGAATCGGGCGCGATTCCTGGCCCGCTAATGGCCGAGTACTACGCCCAGCGCACCTCCGCCGGTGGCCTGCTGATTGGCGAGGCCACCATCGCTGCGCCGAATGGCAACGGCTATCTGGGGGCTCCTGGTTTGTATGACGATAGCCAGATTGCAGGCTGGAAGCTCGTCACCGATGCTGTCCATGGCAAGGGCGGCAAGATCTTCCTGCAGCTCTACCATGCAGGGCGCCAGTCCAATAGCCAGCTGCAACCGGACGGCGGCCAGCCTGTGGCGCCTTCCGCCGTTGCCCACGGCGGAGTGGCCTACACCGAAGCCGGCTGGGTGCCCAATACCCCGGCGCGCGAACTGAGCATTGCTGAAATCCACGACCTGGTGGAAAGCTTCCGCGCCGCCGCCGAACGCGGCATCGCCGCCGGCTTCGACGGTGTGGAAATCCACTCGGCCAATGGCTACCTGTTCGATCAGTTCCTGCAGGACGGCAGCAACAAACGCGCTGATCTCTTCGGCGGCTCGTTCGAGAATCGCAGCCGCTTCCTGCTGGAGGCAGTCGATGCCGTGAGCTCCGTCTGGGGCAGTGATCGGGTGGCCGTCCGCCTCGGCCCGAGTGGCGTCTTTGGTGATATGTCCGACAGTGACCCGGATGGCCTGTTCACCTATGTCGCCCGCGAACTGGATAAGCGGAACCTCGCCTACTTGCATCTGATCGAGCCACGCATCGCCGGCAACGTCGAGAAGGAGAACCGGGACCAGAATCCGGTGGCGGCCCAACTCATCCGACAGCACTACAGCGGTACCCTTATCGCCGCGGGTGGTTTCGCCGGTGAGTCGGCCAAGGCGATTCTCGAAGCAGGCGATGCCGACCTGGTTGCTTTTGGCCGCCACTTCATCGCCAACCCTGACTTGCCAGAGCGCCTGCGCAATGGCTGGCCGCTGAACCCATACGACCGTGAGACTTTCTTCGGCGGCACGGACGTGGGATACACGGATTATCCTTCCTACATCGAAGTAGCCTGAGATTCTGCATTGCCAATAGCTGGGGGCAACTACGCCCCCAGCTGCAAAGCGTGCTTTCAAGCACTCGGCCGCTCGAAGCAGTACCTGTCGGTCGTCCGTGGCAAGTTCAGTGCGAATGGGGAAGACGTTCACGGTTGACCCGAAGCGTGGCGGGTCTCGCATCTCCTGATAAACCTGATTCAATGAGCCGTCTGATTTCACGGGCAACGCTGAAAGCGGTGCCCAAATGGGCTGAATCCGACGTGCATCCCGTTCGAGTGGAGGCACTGCGCAAATGAAGGACCTCTTCAGCTACAGGTTGTTTACCCGGGTCGCGCGGCTGGGCAGTTTCTCAGCGGCGGCACGCGAAAACGGACTTTCTCAGTCCCAGGTCTCCAGGGTTGTCGCCGACCTTGAAGCCGACCTCGGCACCCAGCTGCTGGTAAGGTCCACGCGCGCGGTCGTGCCTACGGAAGCAGGGGCAGAATTCCTGTCGCGCATGGAGCCTATTCTTGCGGCCGTGGACGAAGCAGAACTGAGCGTTCGCGAGGGCGGCGAGTTCCGCGGCATCGTTCGGATCAGCATGCCGACGAGCGTAGGTATCAGAGAGATGATTCCACGCATGGCTTCGTTCTCAGCGAAACACCCCAATCTCCACATTCAAGTCCTCCTCGCGGATCACTGGCAGGATCTGGTTCGTGACAATGTCGATGTCGCGATTCGACTGGGGCGACTCTCGGATTCCAGCGCCACGAGCCGTCAGATCATGACGATCCCCAGGTTCATTCTCGCCTCACCTTCCTATCTGCGAGTTGCCGGCGAACCGACTACACCCGAGGATCTGCAATCACATCGAATCATCGGCGGTCCAGCCGCGGCCGTGCAGAGCGCCTGGACGTTCAAGCGGGATGGGGAAACCAGGACCATCAAGCTCGAAGCCCACTTCTCGACAGACGAGAACGAGGGCGCTGTCGCAGCGGCAGCTGCTGGACTGGGGATCACGTCGACGACAGCCTGGGCGTGCCGGCGCGAACTTGAAAGTGGCGAACTGGTCACCCTGCTCAATGACTGGGCAACCGTTCCCGTGCCTGTTCATGCCTATTTTCCCCATGCCTCACGTACCCGCAGTGCCGGCCGCGCTCTGATCGAGCACCTGGTAGCCAGTCTCCTCAGTGAGCGCCCCAATGCCTCCAGTTCGCAGGACGAGTCACCCACCGTGTAACCATTGCGCTGCTGGGTGGCTGACAGGGTCATCCCTGGGCCATGTGGCGTTTCGCTCATGAATCTCCGATGGCAACCGCGCGAAGCACCATCAGCAACAGCTATGCGCTTCATGCATAGGTGATAGCGAACCAGCGTAGCTACTCCAGTCCAGTTAGTTCTGCCAAATTTCTGCCACACCCGCGCGACGCATCGCCAACCTGCTCATTCGAGCGGCGCGCTGGACACCCTGCCTTCAGCAATCCAGGAGAAGCATCATGCGTATGACCGGCAACACCATCTTCATCACCGGCGGCGGCTCCGGCATTGGCCGTGGATTGGCCGAAGCCTTCCACAATCGAGGCAACCAAGTGATCATCTCCGGCCGGCGCAAGGAGCGCCTGCAGGAGACCATCGACGCCAATCCCGGCATGGTCGCGATTGAGCTCGACATCGCCGATCCGGACAGCATCCAGGCGGCAGCGACAACGCTCATCTCCAACCATCCTGGGTTGAATGTTCTGATCAACAACGCTGGCATCATGCTGCTCGATCATGCGGAGGGCCCAGTGGACGATGCGCTGGCCCTGTCGACCGTCACCACCAACCTGCTCGGCCCGATCCGCATGACCTCGGCCCTGGTCGAACATCTGAAGACACGGCCTGATGCGGTAATCGCCAACGTCTCCTCCGTTCTCGGGTTCGTGCCGATGGCGGTGGCAGCGGTCTATTCGGCAACCAAGGCAGCAGTCCATTCCTACACACTGTCCCAGCGCTACCTCCTGCGCGAGCATGGCATCCAGCCGGTCGAAATCGCGCCGCCTTGGGTACGCACCGAACTACTCAACAGCAGTGAAGAAGAGCGTGCCATTCCCCTCGACCAGTTCATCACCGAAGCAATGAAACAGCTCGAGAGCGGCGCTGACGAAATCCTCGTCGCTCCAGCCGAGGCCATGCGCGCCAACCCCGGCCCGAACGAGCATGCCTGGGTCAATCAGTTCAACGATATGATTGCGGCCGGGCCGGAACTGGGTTGACGGATCCGTCAGCGGTCAAGGGCAACCCCCACCTTATGCGAAGGTTTCCCGCACCCTTCTACGCCCGCCTCGCGTGTTTCGGCAGCCTCATCGTTATTGCACGCGAATGCGGGCCTTCCATTCTCGCCTTGTCCACACCGAGCCGGTATTTGGCCACGCCGTTCGCGCCGCAGATACCGCATCTGCCGTCTAGTACCGCAAGAACTCTACTGGCGCCCCTAGTGGCCGCCCTCCCCGCTCACTGCTGATGGGAACTCGAACATGACTGCACGCACGCCCTCCGAAAACAAGGCCATCGTTCTCGAAGGATTTGAAACGCTGTTCAACCGCAAGGATCTGGTGGCGGCTGAACGCTTCTGGTCGCCTGCGTACATCCAGCACAGTGCCCATGTGCCTCCTGGCCGCGAGGGCCTGTTCGGCCTCGTCGCTGCTGGGTCACCCGATCTGCGTTACGAGTGCCAACTCGCTGTGGCGGAAGGCGATTTCGTCATGCTGCACGGCCGCTTCTCTGGCCTCGGTCTGCCGGCGAGCTGGGTCGTGGTTGACATCCTTCGTCTTGAGGATGGTGTGATGGTCGAGCATTGGGACGTCATCCAGGATGAGGCAACGCGGGAAAGCTCCGCCGGTGGCCATCCCATGTTTGGGGATCACTTCCCGAACTGACATCCTCGGTCAACACCTGGTCGCCCTTGCGGCGACCAGGTGATGAGGGGGAGATGCCATCTCGGTGCTGTGTGCCAGTCCCTGCTACCTGCAAGCCAGAGGTACACCGACAAGCCCCCGGAGCTGCTGAGGGAGCGGCTCGGAACCTAGAGCCGCCAGGGCAAACGATGGTGAGCGTCTGTCACCATCGTAATACCCGACTCAGACCCCCTTGAATCTGAGCGCCCCCTTCATCAGCGCCTCAACTCCACCCTTGGCGAACTCCGCTACTGCATTCTGCATGTCCTGGGAATTGAAGATTGCAGGGGCCGACTCCAGCAGGACCCGGTCCGCCGCACCAAGCCCATGCGACGCCGCGCTATTGATGAGATGTTTGGACGCGGCGAAGGCAGCGGTAGGGCCATTGGCCAGCTTCATGGCATAAGCATGAGCCTTGGCCTCTACCTCGGCATCTGCCAGCACGCGGTTGATGACGCCCCACTCCAGCATCGTCTTAGCGTCATAGGTGCCTGCGGAGAAGACCATTTCCTTGGCACGTGCCACGCCGACGCGAGCGACCAGACGCTGAGCGCCGCCCAATAGCGTTGTCGTACCGATGACCGCTTCAATTTGGCCGAACTGTGCAGACTCGCCAGCAAAGACGATGTCGTGGATCTGCATGATCTCAAAACCGCCCCCCAGGCACATCCCGCGTACAGCGGCCACGGTCGGGAACGGCAGGTTCTCGAATCGATGCATTTCCGGAATCGAGCGGTGCAGAGTGCGCCGTGCAGAATTGGAGTCTTGACCGAGGAAACACTCGGTCACGTGGGCACCCGCGCTGAAATGATCACCCTCAGTCAGCGTCAGGAGGGCGCGCGCCTTATGATCGATGGCCTGGTCTACGACATCCATCAACTCGTGAAAGGTGTCGAACGTCAGCAAGTTCTTGGGATCACCGTAAAAGGTCGCAATTGCCATCGGACCATCCATCAAGAATTTCACAGCCATGGTTTCTCTCCATTGTGGTACGAGCAAGATCGGCAACAGTCGACGCATTCAAGCGGGAAGGTGAAATGGCCCATATTGCTTCCTCATCGGGCCCGGATAGCCAACGCGCGAAATCTCACTGAATACCCGGCAACCCATTACCAGTTCTCTCGGTACGGACGCACTTCAGCGTTGAATGTCCATGCACCTTTGGGTTGCCGCACCAGGTGCAGAACCTCGCTGGCTATGTCGTCAGGCTGGATGAAGAAATCCTCCGGAGCTTCCGGATATCGCTTTCTTGCCCAGTCAACGTTGATAACGGCATCAATCGTGAGATAGGCGACATGGATGCCTTGTGGCCCCAGTTCGCGCGCGATCGACTCGGCGAGAATTCTCTGCGCCGCCTTGGTCGGGGCAAAGCCAGCAAACTTCTTCTTGCCTCGCCACGCAGAGGTATTTCCGGTCGCGATGATCACCCCACGGCCGGCCTTGATCATGGCTGGAGCCAAACGCCGCGACAGGTGGAGAAAAGCCATCACATTGGTCTGGAAGTTCAGGTCCAGGACCTTGGGATCAATCTCCAGAAAGTTCCCGAAGGCACCACCTACGGCGTTGTGGATCAGCACTTCTGGAGCCCCCAGGCCAGTCTCGATCTGATCCAGTACGTCGTGGAGCTTATGAAAGTCGGTGACATCGACCGGATAGGCAAAGCAATTGGGGAGTTCATTGGCTAACGCTGTGAGGCGTTCTTCGCTGCGCGCGAGCATGGCGACGCTGTAACCCTCGCCTACCAGGCGCCGGACGATAGCCACTCCTGTGCCCGGTCCTACACCAGTCACTACAGCCACTTTTCCACTATTCATGCTGCACCTCATGCGGCCAGTTTTTTCAAGGCGGCCCGAACGAATTCGATCCGATCGTTACCGAAGAACAGCTCATCCCCCACAAAGAAGGATGGGACTCCGAATACACCGCGCGAAGCCGCGGTTTCGTCATTGGAGGCCAGGCGTTCCTTGATGTAGGCAGAGTTCGAGTACTCCCATATGTCGATGTCGCAACCCTGCTTCTTGAGAAACGTGCTCTTGCCTTCCGATGTCAGCAGATCGTCGCGGCCCGCCCAGACCGCAGCGAACAACGCTGAATTGACAATCTCGAACACGCCCAGCTCTTGAGCCGCCAAGCCGGCGCGATTGATAAAACTGCCATCGAAATCGCGGTCTCTCATCGCGCCCAGCAATGCCAGGTTGGGTGCCCAGGCAACTTCGTAGAGCTTGGCCCAGCGGGCCGAATCGATGGCCGAGTAACGCGCTTTGGCCGGACACGCAGGCGAGGGTTGGTTGTGCACCTTCCCCATGACGTTGACGATATCGACAACCTGATAAACCGTATGGGGGCTCAAATCCGCTACCTGGGTGTTCGCCAGGTAGGAATAGGGGCTCCTGTAATCCAGCACGAACTCCAGCGACATGCCATTTCTCCTGTGGTGCCTGGGCTTCTGGATGTCAAATGGAATCCAGAAGCCCAAAAAATTCAGCTAGCTAACGTCTGGAAAATCTGCGGCGCTGGACCATGGCCAAGCCCTGGCTTCAGCCCAAACGCGGGTCAATTGACGAGTGCTCTGTGCGGCTGTCAGGTCCGAGCGCTCTAACCTGATCGCTGCGCAGCTTGGCTAGTGCCGCAGGTCCTTACGCAAGATTTTCCCGATCGGGGACTTGGGCAATGCGCTGGTAAACGTGATGTATCGCGGAATCTTGTAGGCCGTCAGACGCTCTCGGCAATACTCTCTGATCTGCTCCGGCGTCACGTCTGGGCGCCTGGGGACGACGAATAGATGAGGCGCCTCACCCGATCGGGCGTCCGGCACACCTATGCAGGCACACTCCACCACGTCCGGGTGCGCAGCGGCCACTGCCTCAATCTCATTCGGATACACGTTGAACCCCGAGACCAGGATCATGTCTTTCTTGCGATCGACAATCTGCATGAATCCGTCTTCGCCCATGGTGACTATGTCGCCGGTCTTGAACCAGCCATCCGGGGTAAAGGCCTTGCTCGACTCCTCGGGATTGTTCCAGTAGCCGGCAAACAGTTGGGGGCCTTTGATTAGCAGCTCGCCGGGAACATTGAGCGGAACAATGGCTCCGTCTTCATCCACGACGCGAACATCGGTCGAGGGCATCGGCACGCCGATGCTGCCATTTCTGCCCGGAGGGTTGAACATGGCGCAGGGGGAGGTCTCCGTCAGGCCGTAGGCCTCAGTAATCGGCGGACCTCCGGCTGCAACCCAGCGCTTCACCACAGCGTGCTGTACAGACGCTCCCGCACCTATCACGTAACTCGTCCGGGAGAAATCGACGCCCTGAAGCTCTGGATAGTCGACCAGGCTGTTGAACAGTGTATTGACCCCCATGAACATATCGAAGGGTTCACGTCGTAGTTCGTCCAGTACTGAAGCCGAATCCCGCGGGTTGGGGATGAGGCGAAGATTGGCACCTGTCGCAATCGACAACAGGGCGACAGCCAACGGGTACACGTGATAGAGCGGCAAGGGCAGCACGATGGAAATCTGGGCGTCTTGTGCCGACGGCGCTAGCCACAGAAGAATCAACTTCAGGCTGGCACCCACGCTCCTGTTGGTCAGCATCGCCCCTTTCGAAACGCCCGTAGTACCGCCGGTGTATTGCAGAAACGCAATGTCGTCCAGCGTTACCTGCAGATCGCCTCGATGAGATTCCCCACTGTGCGCAATCACGGCAGCAAGGGGCCGGGTGGAGCCAGTCGACGAATGTGGCTGAACTGATGCTTGCCCTGATTCGTGTGTACGAACCCTCTCCATCAATGCTGCCAAGGGAGCAGTGAGCACATGCTCTACTGCCGTACGATCTGCGATCTGCTCGAAGGCCTGGGTGAGTCCTTCAGCGATGATGAGACATTTGCTCCCCGAATCACGGAGCTGGTGCTCCAGCTCCCTGGGCGTATACAGAGGGTTGACGTTGACGATGGTCAAGCCGGCCTGGAGAGCTCCCGTCATTGCCACGAGGTACGCCAGGCAATTGGGCATCATCAAGGCAACGCGATCACCCTTCTCGAGTTCCAGCTGTCGGAGATGGTTGGCGAGTCTCTTCGATAGCACTTCCAGCTGGCCGTAGCGCAATGCCTCGCCAAGGCAGAAAGCCGCAATACGATCGGGATAGCGCCTGAACGATCGCTCGAGGGTGGCGACAAGCGTACTGATGTCAGCTGTATCAATTTCTTTTGGAAAATCAGATGGATAACTCTGATGCCAGATCCGCTGCTGCATTGACGACTCCCGCATTCGTGCTGTTGTTCTGTTGTTGAGGAGACTTGCTTTCCTTGCCAGGCGGCTTGCCCGCCATACAAAAACGATCGTTTACTGAACGAACGTTATGCTATGCTCCTCGGCGTGTCAAACGTGATTCGAAGTGAAGTGCAATGCCGTCCTTGAGTCTTCAAACCGTCACCGGAGTGCCCCTTCCAGGCACTGCCCATTCGCGAGAAAGCCATGCAGGAGTCAATCGGAATGAATTGGGATAGACCGAACCCTTTTCTGATCGAAGTCGTGGTGGGTAACGCAGATATTGATGGCCTGGGTCACGTCAATCATTCGATATACGTGAAGTGGCTCGAGCAGTGCTCGTGGACGCAATCTTTGAGCCTGGGCATGTCGTTGTCGGACTACCAACGAATGGATCGTGGGATGGCCGTGGTTCGCAACGAGCTCGACTATCTGGCCAGCGCCTACGAAGGTGATCGTTTGCTGGTGGGCACCTGGATCGTCGCTCTGGAAAAGCGCGTCAAGCTGGTCCGTCATTTCCAGATCATCCGGCCGGCCGATCAGCAGTTGTTGCTGAGAGCGCAAACCTCATTTGTTTGCGTCGAGATCTCCAGCGGCAGACCCCGGCGAATGCCTGAGGAATTCCTGGAAGCTTACGAGCGGGCCTGTGTGCGGAACACCTAATCACCAATAGGCCGTCGCCACCGTTGTTGACGCCGATCAGGTCCTTGTCGGCCCCGCGCATGGACCAACTGGCGCCCACCGACAGCGAGGAGTCGAACTGCCCCTCGATCTCCCCCACCTGAAACCCGATCGAATGCGCCTGACCGCTACTGCCCAATGCGACCGCGGCAGCCACCAAATGTGGCTTGAAGTTGTTGGCAATTCTAATTTTTGTCATTTGCCCTACCTGAGTGGTTGAAGGTGAAGGCAAATCTAATGAGGCCGATTTGGCGCGGTTAAGCGCCCCAAGGAGCGATTTTGCAGGTCGCCCTTAGAGGTACGCCCTAGGATTACAGCGCGATTACCTGGGTCGAACTCCAGAAAATCCGTCATGCTCAACCATACTGAAACGATCGTTTAGTAAACGAGTTATTTACTACGCTTTATCCACTTCATGCGAATCCAGAGGCCCCAGATGCGCTACTCCAAGACACACAAGATCGAGACGCGCGCAAAGTTGGTGGAGACCGCCAGGGCGATCACGAAGAGAGGTGGCTTCAGCTCGACGGGAGTAGATGCGCTGATGTCCGCCGTCGGCATGACTGGAGGAGCTTTCTACAGTCACTTCCCGTCCAAACAGGCACTCTTCCAAGCCGTGATCGAGGATGAGATCAGAAATAGCGCCGAAATGCTGGCGGGCGGGGAAAACGCTTCCGGTGAGCAGCTGGAGCGATGCTTGCGCGACTACCTGAGTACATTTCATGTCCTGCATCCCGAGGAAGGCTGTGTGCTGCCTGCTCTCGGCGGGGAGATCGCTCGCGCAGAGCCTGAGGTGCGGGGGGCTGTTGAGAAGGGGCTGAAGCAAATCCAGAAGGCCTGGGCGAGTCGTGTTGGCGATTCGGATGCTGCTTGGGCCATCATCGCCCAGTGTGTAGGGGCATTGATATTGTCCCGAGCGGTCGAAAAGGAAAAGACTCGAAAGGAGATCATTGCCTCGACCCGCAGGGCCATAAAAAAAAACCACTTCCGCCAAGGGTGATGAGCAGCTTCAGCCTGCATTTCCCTTCCCTGCCGGCTTCTCTTCGCACAATCGGAATTTCAACTTCGCTTGGGGGAGATTGGCACATCGCTCAAGGCCACTCAGCGACATACTGGGCTCGTTGAGCCCATCAGCAGGGATTGGATTTTCTCCGGGAATCCACCCGTTACCCAGTGGCCATTGAAATCACAACCTGCGCGCCCGAGTACCTGGTCCTTTCGCCAGGCAACGGAGTGGAAATCAATGGACACCAGGAGCGGCGAATCGACCTTCATTCCTGCGGCGTCGTAAGCAAACACTCGGCGAGACATAGGGACGATGATCCCGTCGATGTCCTGATAGTTCGATGCAAAGCTGGCACCCGTGGCGCCCTGATCGAAGCCAACGAAGCATTCGCCGCCCACGCCAAGACCGTGGGCCGGGAGCTGGGCTGGGCTGGGCTGGGCTGGGATGCCAGTAGGATCAACGTCAACGACAGCGCCGAGTCATTCGGAAAGAAGACATCAGGTGTCAGTCAACGCTGGAAAGCCCGGTCGAGCCGCTCCCTGGCCTCCCGTGCTTTGCTCGCCAGCACGGGACGCAGATCCTCGACCCGAATCCTCGAATCAGCCAGCTCGCCACCCACGACGAAGCTGGTGGATCGGGCCAGCGCCGCTCCGCTCATCGCATCCTTGACGTCGGCGTCGAAGAACAGGGAAAACCTGTCGCCTGCCTGGGGCTCGGCAGCGTCGGCCTGCGGCGTTCGCTTCAAACCGGTCACGGAAAGCTGGATGCGCAGTGCCTGGGGCTCAGGCTGGCCGACCATCTCATAGCCGTTCGAGAGCAGTTCCCGACGCAATTGCCGCTGGAAAAAAAACAGCAGCGTGTCGATTTCTCTGGCAGTGAAGTCCAGCCCCGAACCTTCCGAAAGCACTAGCCGCGGCGGCTCCAGAAGAACCCTCTTGCGATACTGCTCAGCCAGGGCGACCCCCGAGGCCTGCCAATAGCGGACATCCCCATGCTCAGCTCGGGGAGCGAGAGCCGCATGGTCGTCCGGGAACCCCGGATTCTCGGAGCGTGTCTGCGGTGCTGCAGTGCAGCCGGCCAACAGCCCCGCCAGGAGCGGGGCGATGATGCTCAGTTTCAGGATCATTTCCAGTACTCGGTGGATCCATCACGGCTGGTGCGGGCCCGAAGCCCACTCAGGACCTGCCGTACGGATCAGAAAAAACGCGTGCCCCTGATGCGGCAATCATCGATGCCCGCAGGTGGAGTCTCTTCGCTGGGAACTGCGAAGCCTTGGCTGTCCAAGCCAACGACGGACTCGACTTCCAGGCAGTCGATACCCTCCTCTACCGGCAGCGAAAAGAGCTCTACGGTTTCGGCAAGCTCGATCCGATGCACCTCAGTACCCAGCGACACCCCATTGCTGAATACCTCCAGGCTCAGGTCGACGTATCGAATGTCTTCGTCTTCGGCGCGGCTCAGGACGCCGACGAAGGTGGCTTCCTCTTCGATGTCCTGGACCCAGTGCGCGCGCAGCTGGGCGTGGGCGACTGCTGCGCTGGAAGCGAAGCAGCAAGTGAACGCCAGGATCAGCAGGCTCGCGGCCTTCCTGAATTGCCCGCCCACGGGCAGGAGCAGCCTGCCCAGGCTGCGTGGAGTAAGGTCGGCATGATCAATCATCATCGGACTGGACCATTTCAGGGTGGATCACCGGCTGGATACATGGCTGGCCAAGGGCGGCAGGGCCAGCCACGTGCGCCAGCGATCGAGATCGCCCCTGGCCATCTCGAACAGGCTTCGCGTGCTCAACGCTTCCAGGGAACTGATGCACGCCTCGAGCGCAGTTGCTTCGACACGGCAGGGGTTTGCCGCCGGTAGCCTGGTGCCCGTCAGGTAGGTCGCCAGAAAGTAGGAAGCCGCGAAGTCGGAGGGAAATTCATGCACGCCGCCACCATGCAGCCAGGCACTCATCTTCTCGGCAAGGTGGCTCGCGTAATCCTTGGCGTCACGACTGAAGTCGGCCGACTCGCAGCCCTCCAGATAGATAAGACTGGCAGTGTCGTTGAGAACCCGTCCGCGAACGCTGCAGTACAACCCGACATATTCGCCCTCTATCAAGGGCCCGCTATATCGCCCCACGTCCCGGTGAAGTTCGGCCTGGACATTGGAAAAATCATCGTTACCGGGAAGTTCAACGATAACGTCGTCGGCAAAATTAACGCGCACACCGACGATTTCACCGCTGACGATTATCTTCTTGCCCTTGTAGAGCTCTTCCGCTGCCAACTCGTCATCCTTATAGATACTCGCCAACCTGGAACTTGGCAGGCGCTCGACCGGCCTGACCATGGCCAATTCGACAAGGGCCGACTTACCTCCCGCCAGCCCTATCAGGTAATCCTGCTCCATGACATTGCGAAAGAAACTCAACGCCCCCTGGTCAACTTCCGGCCCGGAGGATTTATCGGCCTTTTCTTCCCCATCGCCGTCGAATAGCGACTGGAAATATCCGGAGACCTTTGCCAGATCCTTCGACAGTGCATCCGGAATTTCAGAACTTATCGAGACATAGGCGCCAATCAGAAATAGCGGAAAGGCCAGTGTCGCGAAGACAATGCCATCGATCGACTTGCCAACAAGGCGATTAACGATATTCCAGAGGTCCGGGCAGAGCAGGACTGCCGCGACAAAAATGGCCGTTCCTCCTGCAAACGAACTGTTGATCGCCCCCACGGACAGGACTGCCAGCAGGCAGCAGGACACCCAGCAGAAAAAGCGGAAAACACTCTCGACTCTCAACTGTCTTCACTCGCCGAACATTAGGAAATTAAGCCACGCAGAGTCCGATAACCGACTCTCGCCATGGCACGTTACGGAAATTATCCCTGGGAGCGAAGCCAATCAAAGTCATCAATATTCATTTTCTATCAAATCACCCCATCCGCCCCTGAAAGACGTATCAATCCAGACTATCGACTCAGTACTATTCCGCTTTCTCGCCAGAGTCTGGCTTCGCAACTTTCAAGTTCATCACCACGGAGTTCAGATGCGCTACTCCAACAGGCGAACGATCGCCTCCATTGCGGTACTTTTCGCACTGCTGATGTCTGGTTGCGCAGTATCGCCACCCGCCGACCAAAGTAATATCTGCTCGATATTCAGGGAAAAGTCAGGCTGGCACGAAAGTGCGCTGGATATGCAGGAGCGCTGGAATGTCCCCCTGTATGTGCCAATGGCCTTCATGCAGCAGGAGTCAAGTTTCCGTAGCGACGCCCTGCCTCCTAGGCGTTATGCATTGGGTTTCATTCCTTGGGGGCGGGTAAGTTCCGCCTATGGGTACAGCCAGGCCAAGACAGAGACCTGGAGTGACTACCGCAAGGAAACCGGCAACTGGGGAGCGGAACGGGACGACTTTGGCGATGCCATGGATTTCATGGGTTGGTACATCAGCAAGACGCAGAAAGAAAACGGGATATCCGTCTCCAACGCCTCCGCCCAGTACCTGAATTATCACGAAGGCTGGGGCGGATATCGCAAGCGCAGCTACGAGCGGAAGCCCTGGTTGAAAACTGTCGCGGGGCGGGTCGGGGATCGGTCCGAGACGTACAGCCGGCAATACCAGGGCTGCAAGCAAAGCTTGCCGGATGGATTCTTCGAGCGGCTTTTCAGCTCTTGAACCGGGGCGCCGCCAACCTGGCTCGAATCCCCCGTTGGCGGGGGATTCACCGCTATCACCTTATCGGTAAAGACAGCGGACGTAGTCCAGTTCCTGGACGTAGTAGCAGATGGTGTTCTCCACCTGGGTCGGCAAGAACTCAAGGTGCAGGGCCGCCCCGGTCGCCAGGCCGTACTGTCGGCCGAAGAACACGTCCGGAACTTCGCTCAGCCCGGAAAGCGGGTTGCTGCGGCTGCTCTGCGCCTGCTGGATCTCGAGTTCCAGGGTGCGCCTGCCAAAACTCACCGCCTTCGCAGACAGGGAGGCGTAATTCAGGTTCGCGTCCGACTTTTCGATCACGGCGAGGCTCAGGGTGTCGCCGATGATCAGCCGCTCTTCCGAGTGGATCATCTCGCCGCTGTTCAGGACAATGTTGTTCGTGCCGTGGTAGGAAACCCCCTTGGTATAGGCGGGCCGGTCGAAGACGATTCCGGCCAGGGCCAGCAATGCCATGCCGGAAAGAATGAACAGGTGCTTGAAACGGACGAAGTTCATTGGCTGTCCTCCAGGCACTTGCGGACCATTGCGAGTTTCAGGTTTTCCATCTTGTTGTCTTCGGAAAACATCAGGTTGCCGGTCCTTCCATCCGCCCTCACACAACTCAAGTCAAAGAGCCTGTTCGCCTTGTTGACCCAAACCTCTCCTGCCGGGTGAACATCCCGGGACTCCAGTACGGGTTTGAAGTCTGCCATCAACCTTTCGGTTTCCGCTTCGTTCACGCCGACGAACTGGTAGGTCACCGGCCCCTTGACCACAGTTGCAATAGCCAGTTCGGAGCCCATCCCATCGAACAGTCCGCCTCTATAGCAGAAAACCGCAACAAGCAGCCCTGACATCAATACATAAGCTGGCAACAGCAACCTTCCCCAGTCGAACTTCATCCCGGTACCGTGCAACACTTCCGCCTGCACCGGTTCGGGAGCATTTTCATTCGACAAGCTGATTTCCTCAGCCACGGTTTCTTCGGTTTCCTCGGCGGAAGCCGCGCCAACTTCGTCGACTACATAACTGGCATTGAATCGATAGCCACGCCTTGGAACTGTCTGCAACAAGTCGTGATCACGACCGTCGTTGATCAGGTTGCGCAAGGTGAATATCGCCTGGTTCAAACTTCCTGCAGCGACGACGCGATTATCCCAGGCGAACTCCATGATCTCGTTGCGACTCTTTATTTCTCCGGGCTCCAGCAACAGCAGTTGAAGGAGTCGCGATTCCGCATAGGCCAAAGTGACGGAGTTCACCTCGCCCCCCTGCGGCCCGAAACTCAATTGATTGGTTGCAGCGTCGAGAGTCGCCGTATCGCCATTCTTCAATAAAAACTGAAACTTGTTTCTCATGCTTTCCGGTGAATCTTGCACTGATAATGGATGACCGCCAGGCGGCTGCCTTATTTTCCCGCACAACTGGTCTTCAAAGTCGATCAAAAACCGAAAATAACGATTTTTGATTCGGTGTATCGACCTTCTCCAGTGAAAATTGCCCACACCACAATCGTGAGTGTGAGGCCCGACCATTCCATCCGTTGTCGCCCCCCGCCAGCCTAACCAGCCAAGGCGACCGATCCCCGAAGCTTAGCCAACATCGCCCCACTATCCAGCGATCTCGGCTAGCGCAGTGTTCTTTCTGCAATACCTCGGAAAACACGGCTGACGAAGCCCTTTGAATATCCGCTTCTGGAACTTTCCATGAACCTGAAATTACTTTCGATCATTCCATTCACGCTCTCGCTGGTCGGCTGCTCGATGGCCCCGAAGATTGACTCCAGCCATTCAGAGCAACTTGACAACCCCCTTGGGCATACCCAGGTCGAGAAGAGCGAAGACATGATTTACTGGAAACGGAATGACGTCCTTTTTGCTGCAAGTTATGACAAGAAGATATTCCTGAGTCCGACTGGGTTGGTTTCCGCCGCGGATGGTGCCAGCCAGGACCTCGACTCGGCGGAAGAACGGAAAATTCTCAACCGTTTCCGCTCCCAACTGCAACACGAACTTTTATCCGCAGGTTACGAACTCGTCGACACCCCCACTCCGCGCTCCCTCGCACTCAAGGTGTCGATAGCCGATATCAAGCGGACGCCGCGGGATATGAGCGTCATGGAATACGTCCCGATTGGATTCCTCCTCGGCCTGGGCATGCACACGGCCGGCTTGCGGGATGAAACGATCTATCTGTTCTTCAAGACCGAAGTCACCGACGGCATGAACGGGGAAACCTTCGGCCAGGCCGTGAACCGGGTGCGCAGCGCGGATATAGACCCGTCCGACTCGCCCGTTGCCGAAGATCTCTACCCCGCAATCGACGCCAAGGCGCGACAACTTCGCGAGCGACTGGATCGCGAGTTCCAGGGCGAGAACGCCCTACATGCCACTTCCAACTAAACCGGAAACCCCCTAACAGGAACCATCAGGTAGAAAGATGAAATTCGGAAAACACCTTGCTGCAACCCTGCTCACCCTCGCTTCCTTTGGCGCCGTTGCGGACGACAGAGGGCTTTATGTGGGTGCCGGTGTGACCCACGTGGAAACGGATGAACACAGCCTCGGCGACAGCGATAACAGCTACAAGGCCTACGCGGGTTACCGCTTCAATCCGTACCTGGCAATTGAAGGCGCAGTGGTCGACCTGGGCGAGTTCGAAGGCGATGGGCAACGCTTCGACGGCAATTCCGTCCAGGCCGCGGTGCACCTCGGTGTCCCGATCGGCGACCGGATCCGCCTGTTCGCCAGTGGCGGCGTCCATGCCTGGGATGCCGAAGGAGATTCCGCCGGGGATGACAATGACATGGACCTCACCTACGGTGCCGGCGTCGAACTCGACCTGTTCAGGAATATCGGCGTTCGTGTGGAGCAGGAAGTCCTGAAAGTCGGTGATATCGACCTGGACCAGACCAGCGCCTCCGTCTACTTCATTTTCTGATTCGATCCACGGCGGCTCCTGCACTCGCAGCGAGCCGCTTCCCTCCCCTACCGGCCGCCCTGCGCCGGGTCGCTACACTCCTCCGTCAGCCACCGCCTGGGTCATCCTGCCGGCCGGCAAGCCTTTCCTGCCGCCGCTCCTCGGCCAGTTTGTAGGCAACGTAGTACTTGTAGACGTTGTTCACATAGTTGACGGTCTCGTTGCCCAGGAGCTGCCCAGTCGCGCGCTCGACGTTGTGAAGCCAGATATCCGGGTCCAGGCCGCGTTCCTGTGCCAGGCGCCTGGCCCGGCGCAGGTTGCCCGGCCCCGCGTTGTAGGCTGCCAGGAGCATGAACACCTTGTTGTCCGGGGTCAGGCCCGGATCATCCAGATAAGTGTTGGCGAGGAAACGCAGGTACTTGCTGGCGGCCTCGACATTCCTCTCGGCGCTGGTACTGACGCCGGCTACCCGCACATTGGGGTCCGCTGCCGTGGTCGGCAACACCTGCATGATGCCGACCGCGCCCCTGTCGCTGCGCGCGCTTTGATCCAGCCGCGACTCCTGGAAGGCCTGCGCCATCAGCATCAGGGGATCGAGGCCATACCTTTGCGCCTGCTTGTCGAAGGCATGGTGCAACGCCTTGAACGCTTCCTCCTCTTTCGCTGTGACACTGTCTGCCAGCAATCGCCCTTCCCGAATCTGGCGTGCATGCAGCCGCCTGCCGAACTCGGTGCCCAGGTGGTGCTCCGCGACGAACTCCGCGAGCACGGCCTTGAGCAACGGGTTGCCTTGGCGAAGCGCCCAGGCATATTCGCCGCCTGCATCCAGGCACAACGTTTCGTCGATACGGATGGCGCCGAGGAAAGGCTGCCACGCCTGAGCCACATAGCGGTCCACCACAGCAGCCGCGACCCGGCCCGAATCGACCATCGCCAGCAGGTCCTCGGGTTCGAGACCGTCGTCCACCGGCACTATCCTGATGCTGGGCAAGCCCCGATCCTGTAGTGCCTTGCTCAGCTTGATCAGCTTCCAGAACTGGCTGCTGAATGCCCGCACCGCGACCTCCTGGCCGGCGAGCTGGTCCAGGTGAGTGATGGGCTGCACGGCCGGTCCGGTCACCACGACCTGATGGACCTTCGAGTAGAAGGGGGCGCTGAACGCAACCGCGTCCAGGCGACGCTCATCGTCAGCCAGCAAGCCACCCGCAGCGATATCGCCCAGTCCGCGGAGCAGCCCCGGGATCAACAGGTCCCGCGATACCGGAACGAACATCACATGCCAACCCTGCACCGGGCCTTTCTGCGGATAGCGCTTGTTCAGCCACTGCTCGAGCGCCTTGCCGAACTCATGGCTGATCCCCTTCTGCTGGCCGCGCTCGATGTGGAAGTAGGTTTTGCTGTAGGGCACCAGGATGCGCAGGATGCGCCGCTCCGCGATCCGGTCGAAATCGTCGGTCTGTACAGCCGGTACATCCAGCGCCAAGGATTGCAGGTGACCAGCGGGCGCCCCGTCGGGCTTTGCATCGGCGCAAGCGGGATTCATGGCCAGGGCGAAAAGGGAAAGCGCGGCAACCCGGACGGAAGCACGCAGGGGCGGGCGAAACGGAAAACGTACCACGGGTATCTCCATCGGCAACTTGAACTCATGGATCCCTGGCTTCACGCCCGCCCGCGATAAGACCGGAATACCGATGATGATTCGAATCAACAATCGTCAATTCGGACCCTGTTGCCGCCACGCCATAGAGAAGATTGGCGCCGAGCGAGTCGCCCTCCAGCACCGCCTTGAACGGCTGCTGGCTTTTCCATTCAGTGTGTTGCGGGGCCAGGCGCTCGACCTCGGCAAGGGCGAACAGGACCTGGAAGTACATGAGCTGTTCGCTCCACAGCGTGCCGTCGTTATCGAACACCGCAATGCGTTCGGCTGGCGCGACGAAGTCCTTGGATCCCTCGGCGGTGACTGCCTCGACGAACTCGATTATGGCCTTCCTGGGAGGGCCATCCTGCCAGGATGGCAAGGGTTCGGCATCCCGCAAATGAGAGGCACCATCATCCGTGCGGCGTCAGCGAAGTATTGCTCGCAATCCCATCTTTTCCATGCGCAGCCAGGCCCACCCCAAGACGGGTCAAATCTCGACCTGGGTGCCCAGTTCGATCACGCGGTTCACCGGCAACTGGAAGTAACGCAGGCTGCTGTTGGCGTTCTTGTGCAGGAAGGCGAACAATCCTTCGCGCCAGAGCGACATGCCGAGGCCTTTGGTGGGTATCACCGTTTCGCGGCTGAGGAAGTAGGTGGTGCGCATGGGCGCGAAGTTCATCTCGTCGATGCGGCACTTCTGCAGGGCCTCCGGCACGTTGGGCTCCTCCATGAAGCCGAAGTGCAGTAGCACGCGGTAGAAACCGTCACCGTACGGCAATACTTCGAAGCGTCGGTCATCCTCGATGCGCGGGGTGTCCCCGGTTACCACCGTCAGCAGCACAACCTGCTCATGCAGCACCTGGTTGTGCAGCATGTTGTGCAGCAGCGCATGGGGGACGGCGTCCGGGCTGGCGCTGAGGAATATCGCCGTGCCCCCGACGCGATGCGGCGGCTGGATCCGGATGCTGTCGAGGAATCCTCGAAGCGGCAGCGCCGTCTCGTCCAGACGCTCGATCAGGATTTGCTTGCCGCTCTTCCAGGTGGTCATCAGCAGGAAGAGGATCACCCCCGCCACCACCGGGAAGGCGCCACCTTGGAAGATCTTGGGCACGTTGGCGCCGAAGAACAGCCCATCCACGACCAGTAACCCCAGCAGCAGCGGCACCGCCAGCCAGCGTGGCGCGCGCCACAACAGCAACATCACGGCCGAGACCAGCAGGGTGTCGATCAGCATGGTCGTGGTGACGGCCACGCCATAGGCCGCGGCCAGCGCGCCGGAAGAGCCGAAGCCGATCACCAGTAGCACGACGCAGGTCATCAACGCCCAATTCACCACGCCGATGTAGATTTGGCCCTGGGCGGCGCTGGATGTGTGCTGCACCTGCATCCGCGGGATGTAGCCCAGCTGTATCGCTTGCTGGCTCAACGAGAATGCGCCGGAGATCACCGCCTGGGAGGCGATGATCGTGGCCAGCGTCGCCAGCGCGATCATCGGCAGCAGCGCCCATTCCGGGGCCAACAGGTAGAAGGGGTTGCGGGCGGCGGCCGGATTCGACAGCAACAAGGCGCCCTGACCGAAATAGTTCAGCACCAGTCCGGGGAGGACCAGGGAGAACCAGGCCCTGGCAATGGGCTTGCGGCCGAAATGCCCCATGTCGGCATACAGGGCTTCAGCACCGGTAAGGGCCAGCACCACGGCGCCGAGGATGGTCACCCCGATGCCCGGGTGGGCCACGAAGAAGTTGAATGCCCACCACGGATTGACGGCCTGCAGCACCTCGGGCCGCTGCGAGATGCCGTGGATGCCGAGTACGCCCAGCACCACGAACCACAGCACCATCACCGGTCCGAAGAGGATGCCGATTCGCGCGGTTCCGTGCTTCTGGATCAGGAACAGGCCGATCAGCAGTACCACGGTGATTGGCACGACCCAATGACCAACGCCAGGCAGGGCGACGTCCAGGCCTTCGACTGCAGACAGCACGGAGATTGCCGGGGTGATCATGCTGTCGCCGTAGAACAGTGCCGTACCGAACAACCCCAGCAGGACCAGCAGCGCACTGAGCCTGGGATAGGCGGCGGTGGCGCGACGGGCCAGCGCGGTCAGCGCCATGACGCCGCCCTCGCCGCCGTTGTCGGCGCGCAGCATGAACAGCACATATTTCAGCGACACGACCCAGAGCAGGGACCAGAGGACCAGCGACAGGACCCCGAGCACGCCCGGCGCGTTGACCTCCACGCCATAGTGGCCGGCGAAGACTTCCTTGAGGGTGTACAGCGGACTGGTGCCGATATCGCCGTAGACCACGCCGGTGGCGGCGACGAGCAAGCCAAGGGATGACGAGTGGGCAGGAGAATGGGCCATCGGCTCCAGGACCTTCGAGCTCATCGATCAACTCCGGGGGAAATATTGGCGGCAAAGCGGGTGGAAGGTTGATGGCATCGAGGTCGGTCGCCGAGCTGAAGCGGGGGTGCGGCAAACTCGGATAGGCAGCCCGACCAGCCATGAACGGGCGTCAAGTATCCTGTGCGATTGGCGTTCCCGGCGTAAAAAAAGCGTAAAAAGATCGCGTGCAGCTGGCCGGTCAATGGCTCTCGATCAGCGGTCGTTAGTTGCAGATGGAAGCAACTTGTCAGCAGCAAACCGCTTTGTTAGGTTTTTTCTGTAGTCGGTCGAAAGATGTGGGAGGCGTGCCATGAGCGTGAACACGTTAGGCCTGATCATCGTCGGTTGCGCTTTCATCGGCAGCATCGGAATGGCCCTATGGGTCAACCGGCCAGCCATCAAACTATGGTGCGACAGGCATCATCTGCACTTCAGGCACTAGTGCCCGGCTTGAGGGGCTCGCTCCTACGGTCTAGATGAGCCCTGCGCGGGCATCATGTTTCGAACGCGGATCCTTACCCAGGCGAACTCATTCGTTGCGCCAGCAACTGGCGCCGCCGGGCTCCGGGCGTCATCGCGAACCAACGTCGGCAGGCGCGGTTGAACACGCTCTGCTCGCTGTAACCGAGCATGCCGGCGATCTGCGACATGGGGATGTCGCGCTCGGCCAGGTAGAAGTCGGCGCGATCACGGCGAATGCCTTCCACCAGGTCGTCGAACCGGCAGCCCAGTTCGGCGAGCTGGCGCTGCAGCGCCCGTTCGTGCAGGCCTATCTGCTCGGCGATCAGTGGCAGGCGGCATTGCTGGGTCGGCAGCATGCGCAGCACCAGGCGCTGGACCTGGTCCACCAGGTCGGACGAGCTCTGCAGATTGAAATGGCTGAGGTACTGCACCAGGGCGCGGTGCAGGTTCGGGTCCTGTTGCTCGATGCGCTGGTTCAGTTGCTGGTCGGTCAATACCAGTGCGTTGCAGCCCTGCCCGGTATACACCTCCGTCTGGAAGTAGCGGCGATAGCGAGCCGGCGGCAGCGGGCTGACGCCGGACAGGAGCACCGCCTTGGCGCTGAAATTGGCGCCGTACAGCAGCTTCATCGTGTTGTGCGCCACGCCCATGGCCAGCTCCACCATCTGCCGCTGCGGCATCGTCCCCGGCAGGAGCAGCCCGATCTCCAGGCGTGGGGCCTGCGGCTCGCTGCGGTCCAGATCGAGCTGGACACCGGAACTGTGATAGCCGATGAAGCGCACGATCTCCGCCAGGGCATGCCCGGCGGTCACCGCATTGCGGGCGATCACGGCGATGGGGCCGAGCACGTGCAGGTTCTGGTACTCGGCCATGCGCAGGCCGAAGTCGGCGCAGTCCAGCTCCTGGGCCGTGTACTCCAGCAGCCCGACCAGGGAGCGCAGCGGCACGCGGGCGTCCTCGTCGTCGAGCAACTCCGGGCGAACGCGGAAGCGCTCCAGGAGCGGGATGGGGTCCCGCCCGAGCTTGCTGACCAGCTCGCGGAATCCGGCGAAGGAAGTGGTTCTGATAAAGGGGTCCATGTCGGCAAAGATCAAATAATTGTCATCAAAGATCAATAACTCCCCGCAGGTTCCGCGAAGAATGCCCAGGCCCCCTCCTCCAGCCTGGAGCCCCCTATGGAATTCGACTACATCATCGTCGGTGCCGGTTCGGCCGGCTGCGTGCTCGCCAACCGTCTCAGCGCCGACCCGGCCGTTTCCGTATGCCTGCTCGAGGCGGGACCGGAAGACCGCTCGCCGCTGGTGCATGCGCCGGCCGGCATCGCCGCCATCCTGCCGACCCGCCACGTCAACTGGGCCTTCGACACCGTGCCACAGACGGGCCTCGCGGGGCGCATCGGCTACCAGCCGCGGGGCAAGGTGCTGGGCGGCAGCAGCTCGATCAACGGCATGATCTACATCCGCGGCCACCACAGCGACTTCGACGACTGGCAAGCCATGGGCAACCCCGGCTGGTCGTTCGCCGAGGTCCTGCCCTATTTCCGCAAGAGCGAGATGAATCATCGCGGCGCCTGCGACTTCCACGGCAAGGACGGCGAGCTGTATGTCGGCCAGATCGAGGCCCACGCCGCCACCCATGCCTTCATCGAAGCCGGACAGAAGGCCGGCCACCGCTACAACGCCGACTTCAACGGCGCCGAGCAGGAAGGGGTCGGCCAGTACGACGTGACCATTCGCGATGGCCGGCGCTGGAGCACGGCCACCGCCTTCCTCAAGCCGATCCGCGGCGAGCGCAAGAACCTCAGCGTGCTGACCGGCGCCCATGCCGAACGCATCCTGCTGCAGGGACGGCAGGCGACTGGCGTACAGGTCCGAATCAAGGGCAGCTCGATCACCCTCAAGGCGCGCAAGGAGGTGCTGCTCAGCGCTGGCGCCTTCGGCAGCCCGCACCTGCTGATGCTCTCGGGCATAGGTCCGGAGGCCGCACTCAAGCCCCACGGCGTCGCCGTCCAGCATGAGCTGCCCGGCGTCGGCCAGAACCTGCAGGATCACCCGGACGTGGTGCTCTGCTACAAGGGCACCGACAACTCCCTGCTGGGCTACTCCATTGGCGGCAGCCTGAAGATGGGCTCGGCGTTGGCCCAGTACCTGGCCCGCAGGCGCGGCCCGCTGGCCAGCAACTTCGCCGAGGGTGGCGCCTTCCTCAAGACCGACGCCGCGCTGTCGCGCCCGGACATCCAGCTGCATTCGGTGGTCAGCATGCTGGACGACCATAACCGCAAGCTGCATTGGGGCCATGGCTTCAGCTGCCACGTTTGCGTGCTGCGGCCGAAAAGCGTCGGCAGCGTCAGCCTGCACTCGGCCGACCCCAGCGCGCCGCCGCGTATCGACCCTAACTTCCTCGGCCACGACGACGATGTCCAGACCCTGCTCAAGGGCTACCGCATGGCGCGGGAAATCGTCGAACAGGCGCCCATGGCGCGTTTCGGCCTGAAGGATCTGTACAGCCACGGCCTGCATGGCGATGAGCAGCTGATCGAGGTGCTGCGCCAACGCACCGACTCGATCTACCACCCGGTAGGAACCTGCCGCATGGGCCACGACGAGAACGCCGTGGTGGACAGCCAGTTGCGCGTGCATGGCATCCAGGGGTTGCGGGTGGTCGACGCCTCGATCATGCCGACCCTGGTCGGCGGCAACACCAACGCCGCTTCGATCATGATCGCCGAGCGTACGGCGGAATGGATCGCACAGGCCTGATGGCCCCCTGCACCCAACCTCATCCAACAACAACGAGGATGCATGAGATGCACCGCTCCCTGAAATGCCTGACCTCGGCCGGGCTGGTCGCCGCCCTGCTTTCCGCCGCGGTGGCCCAGGCCGCCCCGGCTCCCGCCAAACCGGCCAGCGATGCCACCAGGGCCGCCAACCAGGCCGTGCTGGCTGCATTGCCATTCAGCGACAGGCAAGACTTCGAGAACGCCCAGCGCGGATTCATTGCCAAGCCGGAAACCCTGACCATCAAGGACGCTAGCGGCAAGGTGGTCTGGGACCTGGAGAGCTACAAGCAGTACATCGCCCTGGACCGGCCGGCGCCGGACTCGGTCAACCCCAGCCTGTGGCGCCATGCCCAGTTGAGCATGGAGTACGGGCTGTTCAAGGTGACCGATGGCATCTACCAGGTGCGTGGCTACGACGTCTCCAACATCACCTTCATCGAGGGCAAGACCGGCTGGATCGTCTTCGACCCCCTGCTCAGCCAGGAAACCGCCAAGGCCGCCTATGAGCTGGTGAGCCAGCACCTGGGCAAGAAACCGGTAGTGGCCGTGGTCTACAGCCACTCGCACATCGACCACTTCGGCGGCGTGCGCGGCATAGTAAACGAAGCCGACGTCAAGGCCGGCAAGGTGCGTATCGTCGCGCCCAAGGATTTCAGCGAACTCGCAGTCAGCGAAAACGTGATCGCCGGCAATGCCATGGCCCGCCGTGCGGTATACATGTTCGGCGCCTTGCTGCCGCGCAACCCGCAAGGCGGTGTCAACGCCGGGATGGGAGTTACCGTTTCCACCGGCACCACCACCCTGATCCAGCCTACCGACGAAATCGAGAAAACCGGCCAGGAACTGACCCTGGACGGGGTGAAGATGGTGTTCCAGATGACCCCGGGCACCGAGGCACCGGTGGAAATGCACACCTATTTCCCGGACGCCAAGGCCATGTGGATGGCCGAGAACACCACCAACAACATGCACAACCTCTACACCCTGCGCGGGGCCCAGGTGCGCGATGCGTTGCAGTGGTCGAAGTACCTCGGCGAAACCATCGACCTGTTCGGCGACAAGACCGAGGTGAAGTTCCAGAGCCACCACTGGCCGCTGTGGGGCCAGGCGCCGATCGACGACTACCTGAAAAAACAGCGCGCCATCTACAAGTACATCCACGACCAGTCGGTGCGCATGCTCAACCAAGGCATGAACGGCGAGGAGATCGCCGAAGCGATCAAGCTGCCGCCGGAGCTGGAATCCTTCTGGCCGGGGCGTGGCGTCTACGGCACCCTCAAGCACAATGCCAAGGCGGTCTACCAGCGTTACATGGGCTGGTACGACGCCAATCCGGCCAACCTCGACAAGCTGCCGCCGCAAGCAGCGGCGAAAAAGTACGTGGAATACATGGGCGGCTCGGCGGCGGTGCTGGCCAAGGCCAAGGCCGACTTCGCCAAGGGCGAGTATCGCTGGGTTGCCGAGGCAGCCAAGCAAGTGGTATTCGCCGAGCCGGACAATGTCGACGCGAAGAATCTGCTGGCCGATTCCTTCGAGCAGATGGGCTATCAGGCCGAATCCGGGCCCTGGCGCTCGGTCTACCTGCAGGGCGCGTATGAGCTGCGCAACGGCGTGCCCTCCGCCGGCGGCTCGGTTACCGCCAGCCCGGACGTGATCCGCGCCATGACCCCGGAAATGCTCTTCGACTACCTGGCCGTACGCCTCAACGGCGAGCGCGCCGCGGGCAAGAAGCTGGTGCTCAACTACCACTTCACCGACCTGGACAAGCGCTATGCCCTGACCGTCGAGAACGGCGTGCTCACCTACGTCGACAAGGCCGACGCCAAGGCCGACGTCGACCTGACCATGAGCAAGGCCACGCTGGAAGATATCCAGCTAGGCAAGGCGACCCTGGAGCAGAAGGTCGCGTCCGGCGAGCTGAAGTTCGACGGCCATCCGCAGGCCTTCGCCGAGTTCATGGGCCTGCTCGACAAGTTCGATTTCTGGTTCAACATCGCCACGCCATGAAGACCCGGAGCTTCCTGATCGGCACGCTGGCACTGTTGCTTTGCAGTGTCAGCGCGCCCAGCCTGGCCTGCGGTTACGACGGCATGGCGGTGGACCTGGCCACGGCGCACCCGGCTTCGCTGCCGGTTGCGCTAGCCATCTTCGATGCCTACGAAGCCAGGCTGTTGGCCAGGCCGATTCCGCTACAGGGCGGATTCGGCCTGCGCCGGGCACAGGTCATGCTCGACAAACTGCGCACCGCCCTCGCGCCCATCACCAAGGGTGACAGCTTCAGCCTGCTGCTGGTGGAGCCGGGGCTGTGGGCGCGCTTCGACGGCACCGGCGCGGAACTGCGGATGACCCTGCACGTACCCGCTCCCGCCGAGGGCGAAACCACCGTCATAACCGGCGAGGGCGTATTGCAGGCGCTGGTGCAGGGCAAGCTGGGTGTCGACCAGGCGCTGCAAGCCGGCCTGATCCAGGTGCTGGCCCCGGCGCTGCAAACCGAACGACTCACCAGCGCATTGCTCCAGGCCTTCCCTCGTCCCCCGCTCGCGGTCGCGGCGCCCTGACTCCAGCGTAGGGTGCGCCATGCGCACCGGGCATGGGTGCCGGAGGTTTTGGCCCACCGTATGGGCATGGGAGTTGGTGCGCACAGCGCACCCTACGGTCGTGGGCTTCTTCAGGAGGTGGCCTGTCGGATGGATGACGAGCCTCAGTCGCTCAGCCCCAGTTCCTTCGCCCGCAGGATCGCCTGGGTGCGGCGTTCGACGCCCAGCTTGGCGTTGATCCGCTGGGCATGGGTCTTCACTGTGTGCAGCGAGATGAACAGGGCGTCGGCGATCTGCTGGTTGGCATAGCCCTGGGCAATCAGCTTGAGCACCTCGAGCTCGCGCCGGGTAAGCAGTGCCACCGGTACGCCGCTCTCGCCGCCGGGTTCGCCCACCCACTGCGCCATCGCCGGGTTGCGCTGGAGGAAGGCCCGCTCGATGCTGACCAGGCCCAATTGCCGGGCCATGGCCAATACGTCCAACAGCACCTGCTTGGCCTGAGTCTGCCGGTTGGCGGCGTACAGTCCTTCGACCAGGACGAAGCCGGCTTCGCAAGCCAGCAACCGGCGGCCTTCGTCAAGCGCGGTGTCCTTGATGGCCGCGAGGCTTTTCAACGCTTCCGCCAACTCGCCGCCGGCCAGCTGGGCCTGGGCCAGCAGCAGGCGCAGCCGTACATTCAGTTCCGGAGCGCCGAATGGCGGCAGCTGGGTGAATTCGCCAAGCTGCTTGCGCAGTACCTTTTCGACATGGGCATGGCGCCCCTGGCTCAGCCAGAGTTTCGCCTTGGTCAGCAGAACCAGCCCCTGGTAGAGCTGCCCGCTGATATGGCTGTAGTGCATCAGGCGCTCGGCGTCGTCGATGCGCGCGAACGCGCCCGCAAGATCACCGTGTAGGGCTTCCAGCTCGGCCAACCCCAGATAGCCCCAGGTCGCCGCCGGATCGGCGCACTGCTGGCACTCCTGGACACCGGACTCGAAGGCGGCCGCCGCCTCTTCGTAATTGCCGCGCTGCGCCAACAGGCTGGCGCGAAGCAACTGGGTACGCCCACGGATCGGATTGGGCTCCGCGCCCCAGGCGTCGGTCAGCTCCGCACGCAGGCGGGTGACCAGGGACTCCGCGCGCAGCAACTCGCCGCGGATCTCCAACAGCTTCACGTGCTCGAGTGCCAGGACGCATTCGATGGGCAGGCTGCCATGTTCACGCGCTTGCTTGATGGCCTTGCGATTGAGGTCCTGCGCCAGGTCGAAGTCACCGTCGATCAGTGCCTGCTCGACTTGCAGCACGCAACACAGCAGACGCTGTCCCCAGGCCCGCTCCGGCAGCTCGTCGATGGCCTCGGCCACCAGCGGATGCGCCCGCTCGGCATCGCCATGGTGAAAAGCCAGTTTGCCCGCCAGGGCCTTCCACTGGGCGACCAGCTCGAACTGCCTGCGGGCATCGGGCTGGGGCAGGAAGCGACCGAGCGTATCGACGAAATGCTGCGCCTCTTCGAGCCTGCCGCTGAGCAGCAGGATCCAGGCGTTGACCAGCGTCAGGCGTGGTGTGGCGGCCTGCATCGACAAGGGCAGCGCGCGTCGCGCCTCCAGCAGCAGGGCAATCCCACTGCCTTGCAGGAGCCGGTCCTGGGTATAGCGCTCCATCAGGCTGGCGGCCACCTCCGGCTGCTCCGCCTTGAACGCGTACTCCAGCGCCGCGCCTATCTGCTCCTGGCTCACGCACCATTGGCAGGCCTTGCGGAACAGGGACTTGGCCATGCTGTCGGGCAATTGCCCGGCCAGCAGCGGCGCGAACGCACGCTGGACCCGCTGGAGCTGACCCTGCTGGTCGACCGCCTCGATGAACAGGCCGCAGGCCGTCAGCTGATCGAGCAGCTGACCGCCCTCGCCTACTCCCAGCAACTGCTCGCACAGGTCGCGATCGAACTGCGGGAACCGGGCCAGGGCATAAAGCCCCAGCCGCCACTCCTCGGGCAGCTCGTCGAGCACTTCGCGTTTCAGGTACTCCAGCACCAGTGCATTGCCGGAATCGGCCGGGAGCGGCTGGCCTGGCTTGAGCCCGAGCAGCCGCAGGCAAAGCCCCGCGCACCACCCTTGCGATTGCTCCAGCAGCCCCAGGATCGCTGGCCGGGACCAGTGCTGCTCGGCCCGTTGCAACAGCCCCGCCAGCTCGCTTTCGCAGAAAGCCAGTTCGTGGCTGCCCAGCTCGAACAACTCTCCATCCAGCAGCAGGCGGGCGAGCTGCAGTTGCGGCCGACGGCGGCTGGCGATCCACCAATGCACGCGGTACGGGGAACAGAGGATGAGCTCGTTCAGCGCCTGGTCCAGTTCGGCATCGGGAAAGCGCGGGTAGTCGTCGAGCACCAGCCAGCAAGGGCGCTCGCCGCTGTCGAGGCACTGCTTGATAGCCTCGACCTCCACTGTCGCCAGGCCAAGCGCATGCGCCAGGCGCTGTAGGAATGCCTCGGCACCGAGGCGTTGGCCACGCAAGTCGAGATGGACGAGCTGGGTATCGGCAGGACACTGCCGCATGCACTCGCTGAGCAGCACGCTCTTGCCACTGCCGGCCGGCGCACAGAGCAGGCGCAAGCGGCAATCGGCTTCCAGCAGGGCGTCACGCAGGCGTGGACGGGGGACGTGGCGCGGCGGCAGGCGAGGCAGGTCGGGATGCACTGGCGGTTGTGCCATGGACACATTCGCTTCTTGTTCGATGATGTCGCCATCCTTGCAGAGCCAGATGCCATCGTGCAATTGCTCGGACCTCAATTGGAAAGTTGTTCGCGGAATGCTGGGGCGCCTAGCAGAGCTGCCCTCTCCCCCGGCCCCCGCCCTGCGCCCCGGCCTGATCGCTTCGCGCTCAGTCGCTCATCGGCACCGAAAGCGATGCTTCCGAAAAGCGTGCCTCTTCGCCCCGCAAGCGGTAGAGGGGTGACTCGAGCCAGACGCGATGAACTCATTCTGATGCCAACTCGTTGCCTTCAAGCCCGTATAGAAGGTGGGGCAGCGATTTCGCCCCTTCAGGAGACCGAGTGGAATCGTTGCGCGGGGGGACGAGCGGCATGGATGCCGCGAGAGGCGTGTAGGGCCATGGATGGCCCTTCGCGCCGGGCCCCCGGAGCGACGATGGAGGGAGGGAACCCCGGCGAAGCCGGGGCCGGATGCTGGGGCAAGTTTTTTGGTTCCTTTTCACGGGGCCGGCCATCCGGCGATTGGAAAAGGGACTCGCCTGGGAAGGCGAAACAGAAACCCGAAACCTGCTCGGCAATGAGCCAGACCATCCGACTTCAAGCCCCATCCCGATCCAGACAAAAAAAGCGGCCCCGAAGGGCCGCAAAACACACGGAGTATCACAACTCAACGAATACCGGCCTGCCGCAGCGCCGCCGGGGTATAGGCCGAAGCCGAAGCCTTGGCGCCGAACTCGTAGCTCTGCTTTTCCTCGTTCTTCAAGCCCAGCACCGAGTAGCGGCCGGAGATCAGGTCATACAGCGCCTCGGCGGTATAGCCCGGCACCTGCTTGTGGTAGTACTGTTGGGCATGCCCTTCACCTACGCGCCAGAGTTGGCCACGACCGTCGTAATGGTCGACCTCGGCCAACTGCCAGGTGTCCTCGTCGAAGTACATATGGCGGGTGGCATAGATGTGGCGCTCGCCGGTCTTCAGCTTGGCCACCACTTCCCAGACGCGGTGCAGCTCATAACGGGTCAGGTCCTGGTTGATATGGCCTGCCTGAATGATGTCGCCGTACTTCAGCTTCGGATCATCCAGCCGGTAGCTGTTGTAGGGGATGTACATCTCTTTCTTGCCCACCAACTCCCAGCTGTAACGGTCCGGAGCGCCGTTGAACATGTCGTAGTTGTCCGAGGTGGCCAGACCGTCGGCGGCAGTCGCCGGACCGTCGTAGGCCACCTGGGGCGCACGGCGTACGCGGCGCTGGCCGGCGTTGTAGAGCCAGGCCAGGCGCGGCTCCTTGACCTGGTCGATGGTCTCGTGCACCAGCAACACGTTACCGGCCAGGCGCGCCGGAGCAGTCACGTTCTGGATGAAGAAGAACAGCACGTTTTCCGCCTTGCTCTTGTCCATGTCCGGCAGGTCGGCGGGATATGACACTTCGTCGGTGAACTGGACCATGCTGAACGCGCCGTTGGCCTGCGGTTGCACGCGGGTCATGTAGCGCTTGATGTTGCCGCCGCGATAGCGCGTGCTGTGGTTCCACACCACCTCGACGCCGCTCTTGGGAATCGGGAAGGCGTAGTAGCGGCTGTCGCTGAAGTCCTTCAGGCCGTTGCCGCCGTCGACGCCTTCGGTATTCAGCGCGCTGGTCCTGGCCGCGGCGTAGATGTTGTCCGGCAGCGCCGCGGTCCGGTGGGTCGGGTAAACCGGGATCTTGTAGGTGTCGGGATAGCGCTTGAACATCGCCAGCTGGCCGGCGGACAGCTTGTCCTTGTACTGCCCGGCGTTCTGCGCGGTGATGGTGAACAGCGGTTTCTCGCTGGCGAAGGGGTCCGACAGGAAGCCCTTGGAGTCGACGGTGCCGGCATTCTGCGGCAGGCCACCGGTCCACGCGGGGATGCTGCCATCGGCATTGGCGGCCTTCTCGGCACCCATCGGGGTCAGGCTGGTGCCCAGCTTGGCGGCTTCATCAGGAGACACCTTGGCCATGACACTGGTGGCCAGCAGGGACAGCGCCAGGGCGCCGGTTTTCAGCAGGGTCGTTGTTGTTTTCATGCGCATGTCGTCCTCAGGCTTGCAGGCCGCTTAGAAGTTCACGCCGACGCTGAACGCGAGGAAATCGCGGTCGATCGAAGTGTTGTATTGGCCACCGAAGAAATCGGTGTAGGCGAGGCTGGCGGTGTAGGTGTTCTGGTACTCGGCATCCAGGCCCAGACTGACGGCCTTGGCGTCTTCGGTGAACAGGCCGTTCGGGCCATAGCCATCGACGTCATGGGACCAGGCCACGCTCGGCTTCAGGTTGATTCCGGCGAATACGTTGTTGTAGTCCCAGATGGCGCGCGCGCGGTAACCCCAGGCGGTGCTGGTGACGAAGCCGTCGTCTTCGCAGTACTTGCTGACGTTCTCCGCGTTCGGGTTGCCCAGGGTGCTGGCGTTCAGGGCCGAGCAGGTGCCGTTCGGCAGCGGACCGGGGCCGAACACCGGATCACGCCCGTAACGGGCCTTGCTGGTGCTTTCCAGGCCACCGGTATGGACCACGCCGATCTCTCCCACCAGGGTCAGGCGGCTGGCGCCCATGACCTGGTCGAAGAAGTGGGTGAAGGTGGTCTGGAACTGGGTGAGTTCCTTGCGGCGATAGCCGTGGGTGTCCTGGCCAGCCCGGCCGTTGAGCACGGAGGCGTTGTCGAAGGGACGAACAGCGCCGCCCAGCACGATGTCGTTCAGACCCGCGAACAGGATGTCGGTGGTGTTCAGCTGGACCGGTGCATTCGGCCGGTAGCTGACCTCGCCGCTCCACGCCGTACCGGTGGGCAGGGTGGTGGAGAAGCTCAGGCCGAACAGGTGGATGTCTTCCGGATACTCGACGAAGTAGCTGGAGTTGCCGGCGGTGGCGGCGGCGGCCAGGCGGGCTGCGGTGCCGGCACCGACCAGGGGGATCAGTCTGGTGGCGGTGGCGTTGATCTGGTTCTGCGCCGCAACCGAGGCACCGCTGCCGCTGAACACTGGCAGTCGGCTGTGGTAATTCAGGTAGTAGGCACCGAATTCGGTATCCAGCTCCTCGGCGAAGTAGCGCATCGCCAGGCCATACTGGCCATCGTTGTCGGCATCGCGGTCGCCGGCGCGCGGGACGACGATGCCTTCATTGAAGGGAGACGGCGTCACGCCCACGCCGGCCGGCCCGAAAATGCCGTTGATGGCGCCAATCTGGGCTGGGTTGTTGGTCAGCACCGCCAGGTTCTGGTCGCAGCCATCGGCGATCACGTCCGGCTGGGCAAAGAAGGTGCCGCAGTTGTCGACGACCGTCTGGTCCCACTCCAGCTGGTAGAAGGCTTCGGCCGAGAGGTTGTCGCTCAGGCTCTGCGACACATAGAACATGTTGACCGGGATCAGGCCTTCCTTGAGCTCGGCGCCCGGACGACGGAAGGCGGACACGTCGATCGGGTTGATCGAGTTGATGCTGTTGCCGATGAAGGTGCTTTCACCCCAGCTCACCACCTGCTTGCCCAGGCGCACGCTGCCCGGCAGGTCGGCTAGTTGATAGTTGTGGTAGACGAAGGCGTCGAGCAGCTCGGCCCCGGAAGACTGGGCGCCCTCCTTGCGATTGTGGTCGTCGATGTCCTTGAACAGGCGGTGCTCGTCCTTCAGCTCGAAGTCGTACCAGTACTTTCCCCGGACGAACATGCCGGTATCGCCGTACTTGAGTTCGAGGTCGTGGATGCCCTTGAAGATCTTCGAGAAGGTCTCGCCCTTCTTGAAGTTCAGACGCGAGTCGTCGGAGGTCTGCGACAGGCCATCGCCACCGTTGTTCACGCCGATCAGGTCCTTGTCGGCCCCGCGCATAGACCAGCTGGCCCCCACGGACAGCGAGGAGTCGAACTGCCCCTCGATTTCACCGACGTTGAAGTTCACTGCTTCGGCCGGAGCCGCGATACAGAACGCGATGGCTATGGCCAGCGCATGAGGGCGGAAAGCGTTGAGGGCTATTTTTGTTGTCATTTGGCCTTTCCCAGGTGGACTACTGCTCGGTGGCCAAAGCTAATCAATCCCCTCCGCGGCGGTAACGGACGAAGTAGTGATTTTAAAAGTCATCCCTAAGAGTGACGTCGAGGGTCCCGGAGAGGGACCACGGCCAGTTCCACGATCGCCTGGCGACGTCCGGCAGGCGACAAGCGTTCCCGGGGGCCGAATACCCGGCAGCTGTTTCCACGGGTAGCAGTCGGCCGTACCAGAGGGCGTCGGGTTCTGTGCGGTGCCTTTTGCAGAATGATCTATAACCAATAGGTCACGGTCCGGGATGGAGTCGTCGATGGCTGAGCCAGGCAAGAAAATGACCCTCACCGGGCTGACCACCCTGGTCGCGGTGAATATGATGGGCTCCGGCATCATCATGCTGCCCACCAACATGGCCCAGCTCGGCGCCGTGTCGCTGCTGTCCTGGATCTTCACCGCCATCGGCTCCATGGCCATTGCCTACTGCTTCGCCCAGTGCGGCATCTTCTGCACGCGATCCGGCGGCTTGTCCGCCTATACCGAAGAGGCGCACGCGAAGTCCGGGTTCTTCCTCTGCTCCTACCTGTACTTCATCTCGCTGGCCATCGCCAATGTGGCCGTCGCCATTTCCGCGGTTGGCTATATGACCGCGTTCATTCCCTGGCTCGGCAGCGGCGCGATTCCGCTCTGCGTCGGTACCATCGGCCTGGTCTGGTTGACCATCCTGGCCAACTTCGGCGGCCCGAGCGCTACCGGCAGGATCGGCGCGATAACCGTATGGGGCGTGATCATTCCAGTGGCGGGCCTGAGCCTGATCGGCTGGTTCTGGTTCGACCCGGCCATCCTTATCGCGGCCTGGAACCCGAACGACCTGCCGGTTTCGGAGGCTATCGCCAAGACCATTCCCCTGACCCTCTGGGCGTTCCTCGGCATGGAGTCCGCGGCGCAAGCCACCGATGCGGTGGAAAATCCCAAGCGCAACGTGCCGCTGGCCTGCCTCTTCGGGACCCTGGGCGCCGCAGTGGTGTACGTGCTGTCGACCACGGTGATCCAGGGCATAGTTCCCAATGCCGAGCTGGCCAACTCCTCGGCGCCCTTCGCCTATGTCTACGCGCAGATGTTCAACCCCACCATCGGCAACATCATCATGGCCCTGGCGGTGATGGCCTGCATCGGCTCCCTGCTGGGCTGGCAGTTCACTCTGGCGCAAACGGCCAAGATGACCGCCGACCAGGACATGTTCCCGGACCTGTTCAGCAAGGCCAGTCGCCTGGGCGCACCGATCTTCGGCATGATCGTCTGCGGCATATTGCAGACACTGATGGCCCTGTCGACCATCTCGCCGAACGCCAGCGAACAGTTCGGCAAGCTGGTCAGCCTGGCCGCGGTGACCAACCTGATCCCCTACGTCACGGCGCTGACCGGGCTCCTGGTGATCATGTACAAGGCCGGAGTCGGCCCGGTGATCTACACCCGCAATACCCTGGTGCTGGTGGTGGCCCTGTGCTACTCGTTCTACGCCCTCTACGCCTGCGGCATGGAGGCGGTGTTCGGCGGCACCCTGGTGCTGGCGGTCGGCTACCTGTTCTATGGCGTCATCGCCAAGCGCTTTGCCAGTGAAACGCGAGCTGGTCCGGGAAGCGATGACATGTCCTCGCCTGAAAAGACAGCCTGATGCAGGGAACAGGACATGAACGCACGCTCGCCATCCACCATTCGCATGTTGCTCACCGGCGCGCTCACCCTTCTGCCATTGCTGGCGGGCGCCGACACCTTGGAGCGGGTGCGCAGCATCAATGCGCTCACTCTCGGTTATGTGCAGGATTTCGCGCCGTTCAGCAGCCTGGAAGGCGACAAACCCGTTGGCTATGCCATTGCGCTGTGCCTGAAGATCGCCGAGCGGCTGAAGGAGGACCTGGACCTGCCCAACCTGCAGGTGCGCTATCGGGCCGTGACGCTTGACAGCGAGGTGAGTGCCGTCAGCTCGGGAGAGGTCGACATTGTCTGCACGCCGACGCCAGAGACGCTGGAAAACCGCAAGCGCGTGAGCTATTCCATCCCTGTCTACACTGCAGGCCTCTCGGCCATGGTGCGCCGCGACGCCCCTGAATCCCTGTTACGGGCGCTCAATGGCGAGGAGGTGCATAGCGGGCCGACCTGGCGCGCGACCGTCAACCGCGGACTGGCCAACCAGACCATCGCCGTCCTCGCAGGCGGCGTCAGCGAGGACTGGGTACGCAACAAGATGAAGATGCTCGGCGTGCTGACCACGCTGGTTACGGTCGACAGTATCGCCGCCGGCGTGGATGCGGTCGCCACGGGGAAGGCCGGTACCTTTATTTCCGAACGCATGCTCCTGCAGCACCAGGTGGACAAGAGCAAGGACGCCGCCAACCTGATGGTAGTGCCCCGCCTCTTCGAGTTCGCCCCGGCGTCGATGATCGTCGCACGTGGCGACGAAGACTTCCGTCTGCTGGTGGACACCGTCCTGAGCGAAATGTACCGCTCCGGCGAGATCGAAAAAGCCCATGCCACCTACCTGGGAGGCGCTCGCGGCACGTCCAGGCTGCTGTTCAAGGTCTATGGATTGCCCTGAGACCTCGCCGCGGCCATGGCTCGAACGATACCGCTGCTAGACTTCAGCGCACGGGCCGGAGCACCGCAGATCAAGGCGGTAATGACGATTTTTGATTTCCATCATTGGACCTGAGGCCATCAGCATTCCGCTTTTTTCCATATCCATGGATCACCGTTGAGGGAAGCATTTCATGCTTGATTACTTCGCCCTGGGCTTGCTGTTTTTCGTCGGGATAGTGTTGTTCTACGGGATCATCGTGTTGCACGACATCCCCTATGAAATCGCCGTGCACCGCAACCACCCACACCAGGATGCGATCCATGCCACCGGCTGGGTCAGCCTGTTCACCCTGCACGCGCTCTGGCCCTTCCTGTGGATCTGGGCCATGGCCTATCGCGAGGACCGGGGTTGGGGCTTCAGTGACGGCAAGCCTGCGCAGGTCCATGTGGCCCATCTCGAACAACAGATGGCGGAAGTACTCCAGCGCCTGGAGCGGCTCGAAGGCCAGCGGGGCACCCCGCAACAGCCGGCTCCTCCGGCCAGGGAAGAGGACGTCTGACCATGGATCTCCTGCTCATCCTCACCTACACCGCCCTCTGCGTCGCCATCTTCAAGATCTTCCGCATCCCGTTGAACAAGTGGTCGGTGCCCACCGCCGTGCTCGGCGGGGTGGTGCTGATCGGCGCGCTGATCTTCACCATGAACTACAACCACCCCTACTCGGAGGTGGCCCGCAGCTATTTCGTCTCGGTTCCGGTGATTCCGGTGGTGACCGGCCAGGTGATAGACGTACCGGTACAGGGCAACCAACCGCTGGAAAAGGGCGACGTCCTGTTCCGCATCGACCCGACGCCCTTCGAGAACCGGGTCAAGTCCCTCAAGGCCCAGCTGGTTTCGGCCAAGGCCGACCAGTTCCGTGCCCGCGAGCTGGCCGCGCGTAACGTCGGCAATCGAAGGGATGTGGACATCACCACGGCACGGGTGGATGACCTGCAGGCGCAACTGAATATCGCCCAGTTCGAACTGGACAACACCGTGGTACGGGCGCCGAGCAAGGGCTTCGTCACCCATGTTTCGCTGCGCCCCGGGATGATGGCGACCAGGTTGCCATTACGCCCATCGATGGTTTTCATTCCGGACGAAGGCCACTACTTCACCGCCTGGATGCGGCAGAACAGCCAGCTGCGCCTGACTCCCGGCGACGAGGCCGAGGTGGCCTTCGACGGCATTCCCGGCAAGGTGTTCAGCGGCAAGGTGAAACAGGTGATCGGGGTGATCGGCGAAGGCCAGGTGCAGCCTTCTGGCACCCTGATCAGCTACACGGGCTCGCCACCGCCAGGCCGGGTGCCGGTGATCATCGAGATCACCGATCCCGCCTTCGAACCCTACAGCAAGCTGATGCCGGGTGGCGCCTACGGCCAGGCGGCGCTCTACAGCAAGCATTTCCACCATGTCGCGGTGATGCGCAAGATCCTCCTGCGCATGGCGGCCTGGATGAACTACATCTTCCCGTTCCACTGAGTACACGGGCGGCCTGAATGAAGCCTTCCAGGCCGCCCCCGCGGGCGGACACCGCCTTGATCCCTACGGCGGCTCCACGCCCGCCATACAAGAATCGCGTTCCCGCCGCCTGCCCGGTTGCATCACAAGGAGAAGCCAGATGTCACTCACCCCCCTCACGGAACGAATGCTGTCCCGTGGCCTGCTCGATGTCCTGATCCGCGCCGGACTGATCGCAGTGCTGGTCATCTTCTGCTTCCAGATCTTCAACCCCTTCCTCGACCTGATGCTCTGGTCGGTGATCCTGGCCATCACCCTCTATCCCCTGCACCGCCTTCTGAAAGCGAAGCTGGGCGATAGCGACGGCCGTGCGGCAACCCTGATAGTGGTGGTCGCGCTGATTATCCTGATGGTGCCGGCCTACCTGCTGGCCGACTCGATAGCCGAGTCCGTGGACCATGCCCTGACCGTCGTCAAGGAAGGCAGCTTCCATATCCCACCGCCGACTGAGAAGGTGGCCACCTTGCCGCTGGTGGGGCCGACCCTGCACGATTTCTGGCTGCAGGCTTCCACCGACTTGACCAGCCTGCTGCGCAAGGTCCTGCCCCACCTGAAAGGCATCAGCCTGAACCTGCTGGGCAAGCTGGCGGGTGTCGGCGTGGGCTTCCTGATGTTCGTCGCCGCCCTGATCATCGCTGGCGTCATCATGGCTTACGGCGACAATGGCAGCCGCAGCGCAGTACAGATCGCCACGCGCATCTCCGGCCCGGTCCGGGGACCGAATATCGCCGTACTGTGCACCGCCACCATCCGCGCCGTTGCCCAGGGCGTGGTCGGCATCGCCTTCATCCAGATGCTGCTGGTCGGGGTCGGCTTCGTCGCCATGGGGATTCCGGGCGCCGGCCTGTTGGCCCTGGCCGCCCTGCTACTCGGCATCATGCAGCTGCCGGTCGTGCTGATTTCGCTGCCGGTGATCGCCTACGTCTTCGCCACCGAAGGTACGACTGCAGCGAGCATCATCTTCGCCATCTACAGCCTCGTCGCCGGCATGTCCGATAACGTGCTGAAACCGCTACTGCTTGGCCGCGGGGTGGACGTACCCATGCCGGTGATCCTCATCGGCGCCCTGGGCGGCATGGTCACCAGCGGCTTCATCGGCCTGTTCATCGGCCCGGTGGTGCTGGCGGTCGGCTATCAGCTGTTCTGGCAGTGGGTGGAAAACCCGCAGGAGGAAGTGCAACCCGGCCAACCGCCGCAGACCTGATGCAGCTCACCCCATGATGTGGCGTTGTATCGACCCTGGCCGGCTGCTCCTGCTCGGCGTGCTCGGCCTCGGCGGCTGCGTGCGCCTCGGGCCGGACTTCCAGTCACCGGGAGAGCCCTGGATAGAGCACTGGAACAGCCCCGCCCTCGAGCAGGCCGGCCTCCTCCGTCCGCAGCCGGACGATCAGCAGTGGTGGCAGGTGTTCGAGGACCCGGCGCTGGAGCAACTGATCCTCGAGGCGGACCGCAACAACCCCGACCTGAAGATCGCCGGCCTGCGGGTGCTGGAGGCCCGCGCCCAGCTGGGCATCGCCGTGAGCGGCCGCTATCCGCAGTTCCAGCAGGCCAGCGCCGATAGCATCTACCTCAAGCGCGACCAGTCCGGCGGGCGCAACCCGCAGGACACGCACTTCTGGCAGCACAGCGCCGGCTTCGACATCGCCTGGGAACTGGACTTCTGGGGGCGCTTCAGCCGCGCCATCGAGTCAGCCGACGCCGCCTATTTCGCCGCCTGGGCCAATCGTGAAGACCTGCTGGTGCTGCTGCGCGCGCAAGTGGCGGATACCTACTATGCGCTGCGGACCACCGAAGCTCGCCTGCGCATCGCGCGGGAGAACGCACAGCTGCAGAATCGCAGCCTGGAGATCACCGAACGGCTGTTCAAGGGCGGAGAAGAAACCGAGCTCGACGTCCAGCAGGCCAAGACCCAATACCTGGGTACCCTGAGCACCATCCCCGACCTGGAGCGCCAGGTCCTGGTCAGCCGCAATGCGCTGTCCACGCTGATCGGCCGGCCGCCAGGTCCGCTACCCGAGCTGGGCGCGTATGAGGGGCTGATCCCGTTGTTGGATCGCGCGGTACTGCAAGACGTGCCCGCCAACCTGCTGTTACGCCGGCCGGACATCCGCGCCGCGGAATTCCAGGTGGCCGCCCAGTCGGCGCTGATCGGCGTCGCCGAAGCCGATCTCTACCCCTCGTTGAGCCTGCTCGGCAGCATCGTCTGGTCCACCAGCTCGCTGGACGGTGCCCCGGATACCCTCGACCTGGTCGGCGGCCCCAGCCTGCGCTGGAACCTGTTCGACCATGGCCGGATCAGGAACAACATACGGGTGCAGGATGCCCGGCTGCAGCAGTTGATAGTCGCCTACCAGGACGGCGTACGGCAGGCCGCGCGCGAGGCGGACGATGCCGCCATCGGCCTGGTCAAGTCCCTGGAGCGCGACGGCATTCTCGGTGAGGCGGCGCAGGCCGCCGAGCGTTCGCTGCACCTGGCCAACTCCCAGTACCGAGAAGGCTATGCGGACTTCCAGCGCGTACTGGACGCCCAGCGCGCGCTGATCGCCCAGCAGGATGCCTACCTGGCCAACCGCGGCGCCGCGGTCAGCAACCTGATCAATCTGTACAAGGCGCTCGGCGGCGGCTGGTACAGCGCCGAGCCGCTGGTCGACCCGGCCACCCGCCAGCAGATGCAACAACGCACCGACTGGGGCGACCTGCTCGATGAACAAAGCCATCCGGACCCCGGCAGCAGTCCGGACCCGCACAAGGTGAGCAACGATGAGTGATGCCGCGAAGGACCCCGCAGAAGCGCCAGCCAAGCCGCCGGCACCCGCCTCCGACCCGGTGAAACGAGGGGCCGGCTGGGTCGCCTGGGTGATAGTCCTGACCCTGCTCTGGTACCTGTTGGCCGACCGCTTCACCCCCTATACCCAGCAGGCGCGGGTGCAGGCCTTCGTCGTTCCGGTGGCGGCCGAGGTGGCGGGCCGGGTGACGCGGGTGCAGGTCCGCAACAACCAGGACGTGAAAGCCGGCGAGGTGCTGTTCGAAGTGGATCGCCAGCAGTACCAGATCGCCGTCGACCGCGCCCGCGCCGACCTCGATTCGACGCGCCGGCAGGTCGGCGCGAGCACCGCAGGCATCGACTCGGCGCTGGCATCCTTGCAGGCCGCACAGGCCAATGAGCTGAAGGAGAAGCAGAATAGCGCGCGTCTCGAGCGCCTGTACCGGGAAGATCCGGGCACCATCTCCCTGCGCCGCCTGGAAGGCGCCCGCGCCTCTCGCGAGCAAGCCATCAGCCAGGTCGCCGCGGCCCGCGCCGAAGTGCAGCGAGCGCGCGAACAGCAAGGCGGCAGCGAGGAAGATAACGCCCAACTGCGCAGCGCCACCTCGGCCGTGCAGAAGGCCGAGCTGGACCTGGCCAACACTCAGGTGCGCGCACGTTCGGCCGGCCTGATCACCGACCTGCGTACCGAAGCCGGGCAGTTCGCCGCGGCCGGCAACCCGGTCATGACCCTGATCGCGATCCATGACGTCTGGATCAGCGCGGACATGACCGAGAACAACCTCGGCCTGGTCGAGGTCGGCACCCCGGTCGGCATAGTGCTCGATACCCTGCCGGGGCGAATATTCCAGGGTCGCGTGCGCAGCGTCGGCTATGGCGTCAGCGTCGGCCAGGCCACCGCGCCCGGCAGCCTGCCCAGCGTGCAGAACAGCCGCGACTGGCTGCGCCCTGCGCAGCGTTTCCCGGTGATAGTCGAATTCGCCCCGGGCGAGCTGGCCAAGCTGCGCGGCATCCGCGTCGGCGGGCAGGCCGAGGTGATGGCCTTCCCGCGCGAGGGCAACCCGCTGAACCCGATTGGCCGGCTGGTCCTGCGCCTGATGAGCTGGCTGTCCTATGCCTACTGAGCGCGATCCGCGCAGCCAGCGCGCATTGCGCCTGGCCAGCGCCACCGCGCTGTGCCTCGCCGCGAGCTTCGGCCTGGCCCTGCCAATCCCTTTCCTTGCGCCGATGTTGACACTGTTCATGGGCGCCGCGATGAATCGGCCGCTGGGCCTCAAGGCTGGCCTGGGACTGGCGCTCGTGGTGGCGCTGACCACCGGCAGCGGCCTGCTGCTGATTCCGCTGCTGATCCATGCTCCATTGAGCGGAGTGCTGCTGGTCGGACTCCTGCTCTTCATTTGTTTCCGCTACGGCCTGAGCGGGGGCAACTCGCTGGTTTCCACCTTCCTGGTCATCGGCCTGACCCTGATCTCCGCCGCCGGAGCCAGCGACTTCGAACTGTCGCTGATGGTCATCGAGGCGCTGTTGAAAGGCGTGCTGTTGGCAGTTCTCAGCCTCGCCCTCGGCCACTGGCTGTTCCCCGAATCGGCAGCCGCCTCGCCCCCGCCCGCCAAGGCCGGGTTGACACCCACCGATGCCAGCTGGATCGCGCTGCGTGCCATGCTGGTGGTAATGCCGGCCTACCTGCTGGCGCTGATAGACCCGGCCAGCTATATGCCGGTGATCATGAAGGCCGTGAGCCTGGGCCAGCAGGCATGTGATACCAGGGCGCGCGACGCGGGCCGGGAGCTACTCGGCTCGACCCTGCTCGGTGGCCTGCTGGCCATCCTGTTCTGGGGTGCGCTGGGAATCCTGCCGAACCTCTGGATGTTCTTCCTGTGGATGCTGCTTTTCGGCCTGCTGCTGGCGCGCAAGCTCTATGCCCTGAGCCCGACCCGGCTGAGCCCGGGCTTCTGGCTGAACAGCATGGCCACCCTGATCATCCTGCTCGGCCAGTCGGTGCAGGACAGCGCTGCCGGCAAGGATGTCTACACGGCATTCGCCGTGCGCATGGGCCTGTTCATCACCGTGACCCTGTACGCCTGCCTGGCGGTGTACCTGATCGACATCAGGCGCCAGCGCCCCATCAACCCCTGACGAGACCGGCCCATGTTCCTCAGCCTTCTGATCGGCTTTCCCATCATGCTGCTCTGCCTGTTCCTGCAGGCAATCTTCCTGGCCCTGTGCCTACGCCAGTACGTGCGCTTCAGGCCTGCCGAGCAGAGCCACGACTCCCTGGGACGCAATACCCTGCTGCTGGGGCTGGTGATGCTGGTGATGCTCCTGGGCAACTTCGTGCAGATGGCCATCTGGGCCGCGCTGTTCCTGTACCTCGGCGAGTTCGACAAATTCGAGACGGCGCTGTACTTCTCCGGCGTGAATTTCGCCACCCTGGGCTACGGCGACATCGTCATGACCGAAGAGTGGCGGCTGCTGGGGCCCCTGGAAGCCGCCAACGGCATCCTCATGTTCGGCGTTTCCACCGCCGTGCTGACCGGGGCGGTGATGGATGTCCTCAAGCAGGCCCGACGCCGGCGTCATGGCGATTAGCTGGCCTGAGTCGCCGCCCGGCCTATCTTTTGGCGGCCTGGGTTAGTCGCTGTGACCTGGCCACAGACGCCGTCATGCATCACCGCTGGCGGCCCGGCCATCACGGCGCGTGTCCATCCAGCGGATGACTTCCTCATTGAAGCTCGGAGGCGCCTTGCGCCCTAGCCGCCGCACCAGGTCGAGCACGGTCTGCTGGGCCAGCGCTTCTTCCATGCGTTTCTGCGCCGTCAGCATCACCGCGTGAATCGCGCAGGTACCGGAGATTGCCCAGTCCGGCGGCGACCCGTCGAAGACGGCGCACCGCCCGCGGATATCGCGACATTCGAAGATCGATTTCTCCCCATCGATGGCCTGAACGATATCCAGCACGCTGATCTCGTCGGCCGGCCGCGCCAGCTTGAAGCCGCCACGCACGCCTTCGGTGGCAACGACCAGCCTGGCCTTCGCCAGCTTGGTGAAAACCTTGGCCAGGAGTTCCTGGGGCACACCTTGCAGCTCGGCCAGCGCACGCACGCTGGACTCGCGGCCATCACCCTTCTCATCGGTCAGGTAAAGCAGGCAATGGATCCCGTACTCCACGCCAGCGCTGTATAGAGACATAGCCAACTCCGACATTTCCAGTCGCACTATATTGCGTGCATCCACTGGGCTACCGCAAGACCCGCCGCGCCCGCGCCGATGGGCTGCGGCAGGCGCAACGACCAAGGTTCCTCCTTAAATATGCGCAAAGCGTCGGGGCACCCATTGCGATGGACGGTCAGCGCCAATCTGAAAAAAGCCTTGCCCGGATTAACTACGACAAATATAGTCGCAGTTATGAGGCAAACGTCGGTGACTACCCCCACGGCTGGCCCAAATAACAGGCCAATCGATTCGATGCCCATACGTACTCGTACTCAACGCGATTCCTTTTTCTTCCAGGAGACATACATGAAACAACGCATTCTGATCGTCGGCGCCGGGTTTGCTGGTATGTGGAGCGCGCTGAGCGCCGCTCGCCTGATGGACCTGCATGGCCACACCGATACCGAAGTGGCCGTCCTCGCGCCCCAGGCCGAGCTGCGTATCCGCCCACGCTTCTACGAGCCGAACGTGCACAAGATGGCAGCTCCGCTCCACGATCTCTTTGCAGCCGTCGGCGTGACTTTCATCCAGGGCACGGCCGAGCGGATCGACGCAGTAGGCAAGACGGTCGAGTACCGCGATGCCCAGGGTGAAACCACCATCCGGGCCTATGACCGCCTGGTCCTGGCCAGCGGCAGCAAGGTGGCTCGTCCGCGCCTGGCAGGTATCGAACATGCCTTCGACGTCGACGAAATCAATGAGGCCGTGCGCCTGGAAAGACACATCCACTCCCTGGGCCAGCTTCCGGCGTCGGCCGCACGCAATACCGTCGTAGTCGCCGGCGGTGGTTTCACCGGTATCGAAACCGCCACCGAGATGCCCGCCCGCCTGCGCAAGGCCCTGGGCGCGGACGCAGAGGTGCGAGTGATAGTGGTCGATCGCGGCAGTGAAATCGGTGCGGCGCTGGGCGATGGTCCGCGCTCCCTGATTGCCGAGGCATCCGCCGAAGTGGGGGTCGAGTGGCGCCTGAACAGCTCGGTGGCGTCCATCGACGCCGATGGCGTCACCCTGGCCGATGGCCAGCGCATCGCGGCCAGCACAGTGGTCTGGACTGCCGGTGTACGTGCCAGCTCGCTGACCGAGCAGGTTCCGGCGGAGCGCGATGCCCAGGGTCGCCTGCATGTCGACCGCAACCTCAAGGTGATCGGCCAGGACGACATCTTCGCCACCGGTGACGTGGCCTATGCTGCCGTCGACGACGCAGGCAACTACGCCCTGATGACCTGCCAGCACGCGATCGCCCTCGGCCGTTCGGCCGGCAACAACGTGGCGGCCAGCCTGCTCGGCGTCGACCCGATCGCCTACAGCCAGCCCAAGTACGTGACCTGCCTGGACCTCGGCGCCTGGGGCGCGATCTTCACCGAAGGCTGGGACCGCCAGATCCGCTTCGTCCGGGATGAAGCCAAGAAGATCAAGACCGAGATCAACAGCGTCTGGATCTACCCGCCGGCCGCGAACCGCGCCGAAGCCCTGGCAGCCGCGGACCCGATGATCCCCGTGGTTGCCTGATCCAAGCCCCAGGTGCTGGGCTGAAAGGCCCGCCGCGCTGCTCTGCCCCGAAGGTCGAACTGACCTTCGGGGCTTTTTTGGGTCTGTCTGCTCCAAGAGTCGGGCTTTGGCTCGATGCCCGTAAGGTGTGCTGTGCGCACCAACAATCCCGCGCGGACGTTTCGGTGCGCGCAGCGCACCCTACGGGGTTCGTCGCCTGAACATGCCGAGCGTGCTGCTAGTCTGAAAAAGGGAAAGTCTCCGAGAATGCAGCTATGACCGAAGAGAACGAATCCAACCGCCACCTGCGTGAAGTGCGCCAGTCGCCTCTCTTCCGCTGGGCCCAGGGCCTGCAATGGTTCGGGGTGGTGATGTTCCTGATGGCGGTGGGCCTGGCGGTGTTCAGCAATATCACCGAGTCTGCTGGCGGCGTCACCCTGATCGCCGTGTTCGGCATGCTCGGCCTGCTGTCGCTGGTGCCGGCGCGCTTCATCCTCACGGTGTACCTGATGAGCCCCGACAAGAAAGGCGGCAAGGAGCCACCGGCCGGCCAGCGCTAGGCTGCGCACCGACCGCTCATCTCTCCGGCTGAACGCCGCGCTCCCGCCGCCAGTCAAGTTTCAAACCAACACGGGAGGACTCCGACCATGGACAACCAATGGCAGATCATGGGCCCGGCGTACGAGCAGAACGTCGAGGGCTGGGAGCGAGCCGGCTCCATCATTTCCGGCCTGCTCATGGCGGGTCGCGGCTATCGCCGTGGTGGCCTCGCGGGCATCTGGAACCTGGGCATGGGCGCCTTCCTGCTGCTTCGCGGGGTGACCGGCCATTGCTACATGAAGGAAGTGCTGCACGACCGCCGTGAAGCCCTGCGCCAGTTGCGTACCGACCTGGAACGCCTGCAGCGCGCAGTGGACAAGCTCAGCAAGGAGACGACGACCAAGGCGCCGCAGGCCTGAGCCGGTCCTTCCCGGCATCGGTCAATGGGGATGCAGCAACAGGGCGAACAGCTCGGCGTGGCCGCTCACATTGAGCTTGTTGTAGAGGTTGCGCCGATGCACCTTCACCGTCTCCGGTGAAATCCCCAGGCGCTGGGCAATGGCCTTGCTGGAAAAGCCCTGGAGAATCAGCCGGGCGGTTTCCATCTCGCGCTCGGTCAGACGCGCATCGAACCGCCCCAGGATGGTGGCCAGGTCGCTAGCCATCGCCTCGTTCACCGGAGCTTCCGGGGGCATGAGCTGGACGTGCCTGCGCATGGCCGCCAGCACCCAGTCGCGCACGCACAGCAGACGCCCGTATTCGTCGGCGGCGAAGGGCTGCTCGCGCCCCAGCGAGAGGCCGAGCACCGCATCGTCGAGGTTGCAGATGAACTGCAGCTCGCCACCGCCGACCACGCTGCGGAAGTAGCTCAGGTAGTACTCGCTTTGCTGGAACTGGTCCGGCGCAACCGACTCCAGGCTGTGCAGGCCATCGGCGATGCCGCTGCAGGCAGCCAGGTAGAACGGGTCGAGCAGGTAGCGACCGGCACAGTAGTCCGTCAGGTCCTCGCGCTCGTCCGGCCCGCCGCGGAATTCGAAGTCGGCCAGCAAGTGCGGCACTCGGCCCGGACGCATCAGCGCCACCAGGGCGTTGTCCAGGGGCACCAGCAGCCGCAGCGTATCCACCAGGCTGCGCCAGAACGCGTCCCGCCCCAGGCTGGCGAAAACACGCGCCAACCCCTGATGCACCGGCAGTTCTTTCAACAAGGCTTCCACTCTCTACCCCTTTCTACCCCTTCCGCATAACCCGTGATGGGAATGTGCAGCGCCACTTCCGACCTCTAGCCTCGGAACTCTCGACCACCATGGGCCTGCCGCAGGCCAGGAGTGCCGCATCATGCTTCGTCACCGCTCGTACCTCAACCTCGGACTGGGCGCATGCCTGTCGGCCTGGCTGTCGACCGCCGGCGCCGCGACCGAAGCGCCCAGCGTGCACGTGTACAACTGGTACGACTACATAGGCCCCACCACCCTGGCGGACTTCAAGCGCGACACGGGGATCAAACCGGTCTACGACGTGTTCGACAGCGCCGAGGTACTGGAAGGCAAGCTGCTCACCGGCGGCAGCGGCTATGACGTGGTGGTGGCGAGCAACTTCAGCCTGCCGACCCTGATCGCCGCCGGCGTCCTCGAACCACTGGACCGGGCACGGCTGCCCCACCTGAAGAACCTGGATCCCGAACTGCTGGCCAAGCTGGCGGTCAACGATCCGGACAACCGCTATGCCGTGCCTTACCTCTGGGGCACCAACGGCATCGGCTACAACGTCGACAAGGTCCGCGCCGTGCTCGGCGACCAGGCGCCGGTGAATTCCTGGGACCTGCTGTTCAAGGAAGAGAACGTGGCCAAACTCAGCCAGTGCGGTGTGGCCATGCTCGACTCGCCGTCCGAGGTGCTGCCCATCGCCCTGCATTACCTGGGACTGCCGCCCAACAGCACCCGGCCGGAGGACTACAAGAAGGCCGAGGCATTGCTGCTCAAGCTGCGCCCCTACATCGCCTACTTCAACTCCTCCCGGTTCATCACCGACCTGTCCAACGGCGACATCTGCGTGGCCCTGGGCTGGTCCGGCGGCATGCTGGAAGCCAAGACCAACGCCGAACAGGCCGGCAATGGCGTGAAGATCGAATACAGCCTGCCGACCGAAGGCGCGCCCGTCTGGTTCGACACCCTGGTGTTGCTGAAGGCGGCGCCGCACCCGCAGCAGGGCCTGGCATTCATCGACTACCTCCTGCGCCCGGAAGTCATCGCGCCGATTTCCGAGTTCCTCAACTATCCCAACGGCAATCTCAGCGCCACCCCGATGGTCGCCGCGGCGACCCGCAACAATCCCGACGTGTATCCGCCAGCCGACGCCATGGCCAGGCTGTTCACCCTCCAGCCGCTGCCGAAGAAGGCCGAACGCCTGCGCACCCGCGTCTGGAGCAAGGTGAAGAGCGGCCAGTAACCCTTCCCCCATCCGCAATCACCCACCATGAGAACGACGATGAAACCACGTGCCCGAGACCTCGGACTCCAGTTCGGCCAGCTGCAACCCGGCCGCCTCAACGCCATTACCGATGTACCCGGCGTGCGGGTCGGCCATTGCGATATACGCGGCCGAACCGCCACTGGCCGCGATATCCAGACTGGCGTCACAGTGATCGAGCCGCGCCTCGGGTCCACCAACCAGCAGCCTTGCTTCGCCGGTGTGCACATCCTCAACGGCAACGGCGATGCCACGGGTCTGGAGTGGATTCGCGAGGCAGGCCTGCTGACCAGCCCGATCGCCTTCACCAATACCCACAGCGTCGGTGTGGTGCGGGACGCCCTGATCGCCCTGGACCGCAAGGACCAGCCCGAAGACGGGCGGTTGTACTGGAACATGCCGGTGGTCCTGGAAACCTTCGACGGCCTGCTCAACGACATCAACGGTTTCCACGTCCAGCTCGAGCATGTGGCCGAGGCCCTGGACAACGCGGTCGACGGCCCGGTGGCCGAAGGCGCGGTGGGCGGCGGCTGTGGCATGATCTGCCATGAGTTCAAGGGCGGCATCGGCACCGCCTCCCGCCGCTTGGGCGAGGAACAGGGCGGCTGGACGGTGGGCGCCATCGTCCAGGCCAACCATGGTGTCCGCCAGGAATTGCGCGTCGACGGCTATCCGGTGGGCCGCTACATGGAGCAAGTGGATTCGCCGTTCCTCAGGGCGAGGCTGCCGCATCCGGGCATGGGCTCGATCGTCGTCTGCCTGGCCACCGATGCGCCGCTGCTGCCGCACCAGTGCACACGCCTCGCCCAGCGCGCCAGCATCGGCCTGGCCCGTACCGGCGGTGGCACCGAAGACCATAGCGGCGACATATTCGTCGCCTTCTCCACCGGTAACCAGCAGCTGCCGGCCCCCGCCTACGAGGCCAAGGGCGCGCCGACCTGCGACAACCTGCGCATGGTCAACAATGACCACATCAGCGAGTTGTTCCTCGCCGCCGCCGAAGCCGTGGAAGAGGCCATCATCAACGCAATGCTGGCCTCCCCCACCACCGAGGGCAACGGCCACCGGGTGCCGGGACTGGATGTCGAGACCCTGACCCGTGCGCTGCACCAGGCCGGCTGGCCGGGCGCCAAGCCGGCATGACGCACTAGCCGTTGCCAGGGAGCCTGGAGCCCCGTAGGAGCGAGCTTGCTCGCGAAATGAGCCCCTTCGCCAGCAAGCTGGCTCCTACAAAAGTTCCCTATGGGCCTTTGCGGGTACTAGAGCTCCCCGTACAGCCGGTCGCTGACGAGCATGTGTCCCGGTACGTGGGTGATGTAGAGCTCGGGCTCGGCTTCGGCAAGAACCGCCTGGGGGGTGACGCCGCAGGCCCAGAACAGCGGGAATTCGTCTTCGGCCACCGGCACCGGGTCGCCATAGTCCGGCGCGGACAGGTCGCGGATGCCGATCAGCGCCGGGTCGCCGATATGCACTGGCGCGCCGTGGGTCATGGGGAAGCGCGCGGTGATCTCGATGGCGCGAACCGCGTCTGCCGCCTTCAGCGGACGCATGGACACCACCATCTTGCCCGCCAGGCGCCCGGCCGGACTGGTATCGATGGCGGTGCGGTACATGGCCACGTTGCGCCCCAGTTCGATATGACGCAACGGCACACCGGCATCCAGCAGTGCCTGCTCGAAGGAGAAGGAACAGCCGATGGCGAAGGCGACGAAATCGGCCTCCCAGAATTCGCCTATGTCGGTCACTTCCTCGAAGCCCTGGCCGCGGCGGTGGACGCGGTAGCGCGGCAGGTCGCTGCGCACGTCGACATCGGTGCCGAGTTTCTCGAAGTACGGCGACCCGGGCTCGGTCACGTCGAGCAGCGGGCAGGACCTGGGGTTGAGCACGCAGAAGCGCAGGAACTCGTCCGCCCAGGACTTCTGCAGGATCACCAGGTTGGCCTGCAGGTGGCGCTGGCCGAGGCCGCTGGTGTGGCCGTCGTAGCCGCCACGGCGGATCAGCCGGCGCAGCTCACGGGGGGCGAGTTTGGCGAGTTCGTGCAGGTCTTGTTTGCTCATGGGCCGGCTCCGTTGGGGACTGGCCGATCTTTTAGTCAGCCGGCCGGCCCGGCGTCCAACAAGAATTTTCCGGGGGCGGCCATCGGGAAAAGTGAATCAGAGGGAACGCAGGCGCCCCTCGCCCTTCTTCAGCGGGGCCTGGACGAAGCGTTCCTTGCCGACGTTGCAAGCATAGTGCGTCACCACCGCCTTGCTCACCTCCACCACCTCATCCACCAGTTCCAGCCCGGTTCCACCGCGCCAGGACACCACCAGCGGCAGACTCGGTGGCGGCGGGCCGATGTGCAGTATGGTCAGTTCGCCACGCTCCAGCTCCTGGCTCACCAGGGCCGGCGGCAAGGCGCCGATGCCGAAGCCGTCGCGCAGCAGGCGGGTCATGGCCGCCACCGAGTTCACGCAGCTCAGGCGCGGCGCCGCCACGCCGTTGGCATGCAGCAGGCTCAATACATCCTGGTGCGGCCGCGAGTGCTTGGAGAAGGTCACCACCCGCTCGCTGGCCAGCTCGGCCAGGGTGGCGTAGTCGCGGTGGTAGATGGAACCGGTGGACACTATCCAGCACAGCGGATAGCTGCCCAGCTCCAGGTTGAGCACCGACTCGTGGCGCAGCGGGTCGGTCTGGAAGATCAGGTCCAGGTAGCCCTTCTGCAACTGCTCGGACAGGTTGCGCGCGGTGTCGGCCATCAGCTCGATCTCCACCGCCGGGAACAGCTCCATCACCCTGGCGACCAGCGGGCTGAGCCAGGTATGGATCACGGTATCCATGGCGCCGATGCGGATGCGCCCCTGGGTGGTGGCGCTGGTATCGATGGACTGCTTGAGAGCGTGCATGGTGTCCATCATCTGCTCGGCGTATTCCAGCACCTTGTGCCCTTCGGGCGTCAGGGTCACGCCTCGGGAGTCGCGCACGAACAGTTTCACGCCCAGCTCGTCTTCCAGCACGGCGATGCGGCTGGAGATGGACGCCTGGGTACTGAACAGCTTCTCGGCGGTCAGGCGGAAGCTTTTCAGGCGGGCGACCCAGACGAAGGTTTCAAGGAACTTCAGGTTCATGGCGGTTTCCAGCGAGCAAGGGGCCAAGCAGTGCGAAGGTGGAAAGATACAGTAGATTCAAGCACTTCCTGTGCCAGCCAGCCCAGGCGAACGACGAACGCCGTATCCGCCGGGCCGCGCATCGTCGTTCCCGGCAACTGCATCCGGGTATCGGAATTTCTTATCTCCCGCGGCCGTTTTAATTAGTTGGACGCACTCGCCAGCCCCGCTCAAGAATCCGGCCACAGGCTGCGGGCACCGACTCCGCATCCACCGAATGCTCATACAACGCCAAGAACAGCGATCGGAGAACCCCATGGAAAAACACGCGACCCAAGCGGGCGGCCTGGATCTGGACCAGGGCGGCCATTTCGGCTGGTACCGGGCCCTGAACAAACAGGAACGACGGACCTTCTGGAGCTGCAAGATAGGCTACGGCCTGGACGGCATGGACACCCAGATGCTCAGCTTCGTCATCCCGACCCTGATCGCCATCTGGGGCATTTCCACGGGCGAGGCAGGCTTCATCCACACCCTCACCCTGATCGCCTCCGCCGCTGGCGGCTGGATCGCCGGCATCCTCTCCGACCGCATCGGCCGCGTCCTGACCCTGCAGCTGACGGTGCTCTGGTTCGCCTTCTTCACCTTCCTCTGCGGCCTTGCGCAGAACTATGAGCAACTGCTGATCGCGCGCACCCTGATGGGCTTCGGCTTCGGCGGCGAATGGACCGCCGGCGCGGTACTGATCGGCGAAGTGATCAAGGCCAAGGATCGCGGCAAGGCCGTGGGCCTGGTGCAGTCCGGCTGGGCCATTGGCTGGGGCATGACCGCCATCCTCTACGCCCTGATGTTCAGCCTGCTGCCGCCGGAAGACGCCTGGCGCGCACTGTTCCTGCTAGGCCTGCTGCCCGCCCTGTTCGTCATGGTGGTGCGCCGCCTGGTGAAGGAACCGGAAATCTACAAGGAAGCGCAGAAGCACAACCAGGGTGCGGAGCACGTCAGCTTCTACGAGATCTTCGCCCCCGGCATGCTCAGTATCACCCTGCGCGCCTCCTTGCTGACCACTGGCGCCCTGGGTGGCTACTACGCCATCACCTCCTGGCTGCCGACCTTCCTCAAGACCGAGCGCGGCCTGACTGTCCTGGGCACCGGCGGTTACCTGGCGATGGTCATCCTCGGTTCCTATGTCGGCTACGTGATCAGCGCCTTCCTCACCGACCTGATCGGCCGCAAGAAGAACTTCATCCTCTTCGCCGTCGGCTCGTTCGTCGTGGTCCTGCTTTACACGCAACTGCCGGTGAGCAACGGCGCCATGCTCTGGCTGGGCTTCCCCCTGGGCTTCTTCGCCTCGGGCATCTTCAGCGGCATGGGCTCCTTCCTCACCGAACTCTTCCCCACCCGCATCCGTGGTTCGGGCCAGGGCTTCTGCTACAACTCCGGCCGCGCCATCGCCGCGCTGTTCCCGATGCTGATCGGCATGATCAGCGAGCATGTCCCGCTGAGCCTGGGCATTGGCGGATTCGCCGCGGTGTCCTACGGGGTGGTGATCCTCGCCGCCCTCAGCCTGCCGGAAACCCGCGGCAAGCAACTCGAGATCTGACCGGCCCTTCCCCCTGCTCCCCTCTGGCGGCCAGTGTATTGGCCGCCGACGGGACGGGTTTGCCGCCACGAAAACCTCCCGCCCCGGACGGGCCCGCACCTGAAGGACTGACCATGAGCAGCCTGCTGTTGAATTGCGATATCGGTGAAAGCTTCGGCGCCTGGACCATGGGCCTGGATGCCGAGGTGATGCCGCTGATCGACTGCGCCAACATCGCCTGCGGCTTCCACGCCGGCGACCCCGGTACCATGCGCCGCACCATCGCCCTGGCGGTGCAGCACCGCGTAAGAATCGGCGCTCACCCCGGCTACCCCGACCTGGTGGGCTTCGGCCGCCGATCCCTGGCCTGCTCGCCGGCCGAGGTAGAAGACCTGATGCTCTACCAACTCGGCGCCCTCGACGGCCTCTGCCGCGCCCAAGGGGCTCGCGTCAGCTACGTAAAGCCCCACGGCGCGCTGTACCAGGACATGATGCGCGACCCGGCCATACTCGCCGCCGTGATGCGCGCCGTGGCCGCCTATGACGCACAACTGCCGCTGATGCTGATGAGTACCCGCGACAACAGTGCGGCCCAGGCCATCGGTGACGAACAGGGCGTGACCCTGTGGTTCGAGGCTTTCGCCGACCGCGCCTATGACGGTGACGGCTACCTGGTGTCGCGCAGCCTGCCCGGTGCGGTGCACCACGACCCCGAGCAGGTGGTGGCTCAGGCCCTCACCCTGGCCCGCGGTGAGCCGCTCCTGGCCAGCGACGGCAGCGACCTGCCGCTGAAGGCACATACCCTCTGCGTACACGGCGACAACCCCGGCTCGGTAGCCGCTGTCAAACGCATACGTGAAGCGCTGGAGGCCCAATGAGCACCCCGCAACTGCGCATCGAAGTCGCGGCTATCGACGCCTTCATCCTGCGCCTGTTCGAGCGCATCGACGAAGCCAACATGCCCTGGCTGCTGGCCGCCGGCTCCCGCCTGCGCGAGGCCTTCGGCCCCGCCCTGGTGGACCTGGTGCCTTCGTACACCACCCTGCTGCTGCATTACGACATGCAACAGCTGGACCCGCGCCGGGCCCGCGAGCTGATCGTCAGCACCCTCACCGACCTCAGCCCGGAAACCCGCGCCGGCGGCCGTAGCCACAGCATCCCCACCTGGTACGACCCACGCGTGGGCCCGGACCTGGAGCCCCTGGCCCGGCGCAAGAACATGAGTGTGGCGGAGCTGGTGCAACGCCACAGCCAGCGGGAATACCAGGTGTTCGCCCTGGGCTTCACCCCAGGTTTCGCCTTCATGGGGCTGGTGGAGGAGGCCCTCGCGGCGCCGCGCCTGACCACCCCGCGCAAACGCATCGCCCCTGGCAGCGTCGGTATCGCCGAGCGCCAGACGGCGGTCTACCCGGTGGAAAGCCCCGGCGGCTGGAACCTGCTGGGGCGCACGCCGGTGCGCCTGTTTGACCTCGGCCTGGATGGCTACAGCCTGCTGCAGGCCGGCGACCGGGTGCGCTTCGAGCCCATCGACCACGCCGAATTCATCCGCCTGGGCGGCGACGACACGCCGCTGGAGACCCTGCCATGAGCCTGCGTATCGACCGCAGCACGCCCTTTATCCTCCTCCAGGACCAGGGCCGCTTCGGCTGCCGCCACTTGGGCGTGACCCAAGGTGGTGCCCTGGACTGGGTGTCCATGCGCTGGGCCAACTGGATGCTGGGCAACCACCCGGATGCGGCGGTGGTGGAAATCAGCCTCGGCGGCCTCACCCTGACCTGCCAGCGGGACGGCGCCCTGGCGATCGCCGGCGCCGACCTGGGCGCCAGCCTCGACGGCCAGCCGCTGCCGGCCTGGGGCGCCTTCCAGGTACGCGCCGGGCAGTGCCTGGCCTTCTCCCATCCACGCCAGGGCACCCGTGCCTACCTGGCAGCCCCCGGCGGGTTCCTCGGCGAACGTCAGCTCGGCAGCCTGTCGACGGTGGCCAGGGAAGAACTCGGCGGGCTGCACGCCAATGGCAAGGCCCTGGCCAGTGGCGACCAGCTGCGCTGGCAGGGCGAAGCCGGCTCGATACGCGACGTACCTCGGACGGCGATACCCGACCTGGGCGGCGAAGCCCGCCTGGAACTGATCATGGGCGCCCAGGCCGGCGACTTCTCCGGCCAGAGCCTGTTCGACGCCTTCAACAGCCCCTGGACCGTGGACACCCGCGCCGACCGCATGGGCGTGCGCCTGCTCGGGCCGGTACTGGAATGCAAGCGCCAGTCGATGATCTCCGAGGGCATCGCCCTCGGCGCCGTGCAGGTGCCGCCGGACGGCCAGCCCATCGCCCTGCTCAACGACCGCCAGACCATCGGCGGCTACCCGCGCCTCGGCGCCCTGACTCCCCTGGCCGTCGCCCGCCTGGCCCAATGCCTGCCCGGCGCCAGCCTGCGTCTGGTGCCGACAGTGCAGGAGGCGGCGCATCAGGTTCATCGGCAGGCAGTGGCCAACTGGTGGGGGTGATTGGGGGCGGCGGTTCCCTGCAGGGGCGAATTCATTCACCCCTACAGGACCAAAGCCTATTCCGGCCAAAGGGTTTACCATTGCGCCCTTTCCCCCTTTGCGACCCTCCCCATGACCGAACCAATCCGCTTGTCCAAACGCGTTATCGAACTGACCGGCTGCTCGCGCCGGGAGGCGGAGCTGTATATCGAGGGCGGCTGGGTGACGGTCGATGGCGAGGTCATGGAGCAGCCCCAGTTCAAGGTGGAGGACCAGGTCGTGGCGCTGCTGCCCGGCGCGACGCCCGACCCGCTGGAGCCGATGACGCTGTTGCTGAACCAGCCGGCCGGCCTGAGCTTCGAGGCGGCCCAACAGCTGCTGACGCCGACCAGCCGCTGGCCGGACGACCGTGCCGAGGTGCGCGCGCTGCGCAGCCACTTCTCCCGCCTGACCACCACCCTGCCCCTGCAGCCCAGGGCCAGCGGCCTGCTGGTGCTGACCCAGGACTGGCGCACCCTGCGCAAGCTGAACGAAGACGCCGCCAAGCTCGAGCAGGAGTACGTGGTCGAGGTCTCCGGCGAGATGGCGCCGGACGGCCTGGAACGTCTCAAGCGCGGCATCAAGTCAAAGGGTGAGGAGCTGCCGAAGGTCAAGGCCAGCTGGCAGAACGAAACCCACCTGCGCTTCGCCCTGAAGAACCCCCGGCCGGGGGGGATTGCCGCCCTCTGCGCCGCCGTCGGCCTGCATGTCGTCGGCATGAAGCGCATCCGCATCGGCGGCGTGCCGATGGGCAAGGTACCCGTCGGGCAGTGGCGTTACCTGCCGCCGGGCGAGCGGTTCTGACGCCGTCGGGCTGCGCTCTGCCTGTAGGGACGAATTCATTCGCCAAGGGCTGCAAAGCAGCCCCCTGGAACTTCGCTTGGCAGACCTTCGGCCTGCTTGGCGACTAAAGTCGCCCCTACATGGAAACGGGTTCGCTCAGGCGAACGCCTCGGGAAACTCCTCCCGCAAGGCCCCCGAAATCCACTCCAGGAACCACTCCACATCCGCCGATGCCGGGCCCGGCGGCGTCAGCAGCTGGTAGCTTTCCAGCGGTACGTCCACATCGATCGCCCGCACCAGTCGCCCTTCCTCCAGCTCCTGCCTGACCAGCACCTCGTTGGCCAGGGCGATGCCGCGGCCGCTTTCGGCCAGGGACAAGGCGTAGTCGTTGCTGAGGTAGAGCACATCGGAGCTGACCTGCACCTCCAGGCCGATGCTGGCGAACCAGAGGTTCCACCATTCGCTGTCGTAGTGGATCAGGTCGTGGCGGGCCAGGTCTTCCGGACGCTGGATGGGGCCGGTGCGGGCCAGGTAGTCGGGCGAGCACACCGGGAAGACCCGGGGCTGCATCAAGGTGGCGTGGGTGCCGATGTACTGGCCGGGCATGCCGTAGACGATGCCGAGGTCCGCGCTCTTGCCATCCACCTCGGTGAAAGTGGAGTTGGGCTCGATGGCGATCTTCAGTCCTGGCCGCATGCGGCTGACCGCCTCCAGCTTGGGCGTCAGCCAGCGCTTGGCGAAGGCCGGCACGGCGAGGATCTTCAACCAGCGCACCGTGCCCTGCCGCGCCACTTCATTGCCGGCGTCGGCGATCTGCGCCAGGGCCGAGCTGATCTTCGCGTAGTACTGGCGCCCGGTCGGGGTGAGTTCCACCCCCCGCGGGGTACGGTCGAACAGTTTCACCCCCAGCCACTCCTCCAGCAGCTTCACGTGGCGGCCTATGGCCGGTTGGGTCACGTGCAAGGCCTTGGAGGCGGCGACGTAGCTGCCGAGCTGGGCGGCGGCCTCGAAGGCGCGCACGGCATTGAGGGGCGGCAAACGGCGGATGGACATGAAGGCGCGGACCTTTCTGGCTGTTAGTTTTCTTAATACCACATGTAAGAAAATTGAGCTTTATAGGCCGCATGCCCTGCCAGATGATCGGTCCCGAGCACGAAGAACAACAACCTCCCGATCAACTCCCTGTTTACGCCCCGGCCCATTGCCGGGACTGCCTAAAACAACAATCGAAAGCCCGTGGGCCAAGGCCCTGCCGCCAGAACACGCGGCCGCCCAACCACGGGGAACAGGAGAAGCAGTGATGAATGCGGTGCATCTTCCGTTGCCCACGGCAGCGGTGTCGGTTCGCGCGGTACGCAAGGTCTATGGCGATCCGCAGAGCGGGCCGGTGGCCCTGAAGAACATCGACCTGGATATCCGGGACAACGAGTTCTTCACCCTCCTTGGCCCTTCCGGCTGCGGCAAGACCACCCTGCTGCGGATGATCGCCGGGTTCGAGTTCCCCAGCGCCGGGGAAATCCTCCTCTACGGCAAGAACATCGCCGACCAGCCGCCCTTCCGGCGCCCGGTCAATACCGTGTTCCAACACTATGCGCTGTTCCCCCACATGACCATCGGCGAAAACCTCGCCTTCGGCCTCGAGTCCCATCCCATGGGCCAGCGCATGAGCCGCGCCCAGGTGGCCGAGCGGGTCCGCGAAATGCTCGCCCTGGTGCAAATGGAGCGCTTCGCCGAGCGCCGCCCCAGCCAGCTTTCCGGCGGCCAGCAGCAGCGCGTGGCCCTGGCCCGCGCACTGGCGCCGCACCCCAAGGTGCTGTTGCTGGACGAGCCGTTGTCGGCCCTGGACCTCAAGCTGCGCCAAGCCATGCGCGAGGAGTTGAAGAGCATCCAGGCGCGCACCGGCATCACCTTCATCTTCGTCACCCATGACCAGGAAGAAGCCCTGGCCATGTCCGACCGCATCGCCGTGCTTTCCGAGGGCCAGGTGCAGCAGGTGGGCCGCCCGGACGATATCTACGAACGGCCGCGCAACCGCTTCGTGGCGGACTTCATCGGCGAGACCAACTTCATCGGGGCGCGCTTGCTGCAGCTGGAGAACGGCCAGGCGGTCTACCAGGGGCCGGGCGGCAAGCCATTCCGCGCGGCGGTTCGCGAGGGTGTGATCCCCGGGCAGGAGGTCTGCCTGTCGATCCGACCGGAGCGCCTGCACCTGGTGGAGCCGGCCCAGAACGGTGCCATTCCCTGCCGCATCGACAACCAGGTCTACCTGGGGACCGACCTGCACTACCACGTCAGCCTCGTCGACGGCAGCCGCCTGACCGTGCGCACACCCAACCGTGCCGGCCAGGGCCAGCGCTTCCGCGCCGGCGAAGCCGCCGCCCTGCTGCTCGATCCGGACAGCGCCAGCGTACTGCTGGACTGAACTCGCCACCCGACACCGGTCCATCGCCATGAATCAAGCAATCCAACCGCCCGGCGCCCTCCTGGCGCGCCGCCAGGCCATGCAGAGCTTCCTCGGCGTATCACCCGCCCTGATCGCCATCGGCCTGTTCCTGATCCTGCCGATCCTGATAGTGGTCGCCTACTCGCTGATGGAGGCCAACCCCTACGGCGGGGTCAACCGCGTCTTCAGCACCGAGTCCTACCTGTCGCTGCTGTTCGAGCGCCAGTTGGACGACAGCCTGGCCTTCGCCGACTCCTACCTGGTCATCGCCCTGCGCTCGGTGGGCGTCGCTGCCGCGACTACCGCCATCACCCTGCTGGTGGGCTTCCCGGTCGCCGTCTGGCTGGCCATGCAGCCGGCGCACCGGCGTGGGCTACTGATCTTCCTGATCACCGTGCCCTTCTGGGCCAACCTCCTGATCCGCACCTACGCCTGGATACTGCTGCTGCGCGGCACCGGCGTGGTGAACAACAGCCTGGTGGGACTCGGGCTGATCGACCAGCCGCTGCAGCTGCTCTACACCGAAGGTGCGGTGCTGCTGGGGCTGGTCTACACCTACGCGCCCTTCGTGGTGCTGCCGATCTATGCCTGCCTGGAGAAGATGGACATGCGCCTGCTGGAAGCGGCCCAGGACCTCTACGCCGGGCGCCTGCGCACCCTGCGCAAGGTCGTGCTGCCCATTGCCCGGCCCGGCATCCTGGCCGGCGCCATCCTCACTTTCGTGCCCTGCCTCGGCGCCATGATCGCCCCGGAACTGCTGGGCGGCGGCACCAAGATGATGCTCGGCAACCTGATCTTCCGGCAGTTCAGCGATGCCCGTAACTGGCCCTTCGGCGCCGCCCTGTCCCTGGTGCTGATGGCAGCGGTGATGCTGGTCCTGACCGTCTATGCGCTGCGTGCGGAACGCCAGCGCCTCGCCCGCGAAGGTGTCTGATGATGCGACTGTTCGGCAAGGCCCGCCTGGGCGTGCAGGAATTCCCCGGATTTGGCGGGTTCAGCTTCCTGTTCTATCTCTACCTCTACGCGCCGATCCTGGTACTGGTGGTGTTCTCCTTCAACGCCAACCAATCGGCCACCATCTGGACGGGCTTCAGCCTCGATTGGTACCGCGCCGCCTTCGCCAACCAGGCGCTGCGCCAGGCCGCCGGCAACAGCCTGCTGATCGCCGTCTGCGCCAGCCTGGCGGCTACCGCCATCGCCACGCTGGCGGCCCTCGGCACCTCGCGGGGCGCACGATTCAAGGGCCTGCGCCTGTCCATCGGCGCCATCATGCTGCCGCTGGTACTGCCGGAGATCGTGGTCGGCGTCGCCACCCTGGCGCTGTTCTCGACCCTCGGCCTGTCGCTCGGCTACGGCAACCTGATCATCGCCCACACGGTGTTCTGCATCCCCTTCGCCTACCTGCCGATCCGCGCTCGGCTGGAAGACATGGACCTGTCTCTGGAGCAGGCCGCGGCAGACCTCTACGCCGGCCAGTGGCGCACCTTCCGCAAGGTCACCCTGCCTTTGCTGATGCCGGGCATCGTCTCGGGGCTGATGCTGGCCTTCATCGTCTCGCTGGATAACTTCGTGATCTCGATGATGGTGTCGCAGGCCGGCACCACCACCCTGCCCATCTTCATCTTCGGCCTGCTGCGCATGGGCGTGACGCCCGATGTGAACGCGGTTTCCACCTTGATCCTCGGGGTTTCGGTGTTGTTCGTGACCCTGTCCTACCTGCTCGGCAAGAAAAAACACTGAACTGGAGAGCCAACCCATGAACGCAGTGATGAAAACCCTGGGCGCCGGCCTGGCGCTGGGCCTGAGCCTGTCCGCCCAGGCCGAAGGCCAACTGAACGTGGTGAGCTGGAGCGGCTATTTCTCGCCGCAGATCCTGGAGAAGTTCCAGAAGGAAACCGGCATCAAGGTCACGGTGGACTCCTACGACTCCAACGAGACCCTGCTGGCCAAGCTCAAGCAGGGCGGCACCGGCTACGACGTCGCCATCCCCTCCCACCAGTTCATCCCGATCCTGGTCCAGGAGAACCTGCTGGAGCGCTTCGACCCGGCCCGGCAGCCCTACTACGCCAGCATCGTCGACAACCTGAAGAATCCCAGCTGGGACCCGCAGGGCGCCTATGCCGTGCCCTTCATCTGGGGCACCACCAGCGTGGTGGTGGACACCAACACCTACAAGGGCCCGCTGGACAGCTACTCGGTGCTGTTCCAGCCGCCGGCCGAGCTGCAAGGCAGGATCAACATGTTCGACTCGGCCAGCGAGGTGATCGATGCCGCCAGCGTGTACCTGGACATCCCGCTGTGCAGCGAGGACCCGAAGCAGATGCAGCAGGTCCTGAACCTGCTGAAAACCCAGAAGCCCTTCGTCAAGACCTACAGTTCCAAGGCCGGCTCCATCCGCGAGAACCTGGCCTCGGGCGAGATCGACATGTCGCTGTTCTGGGGCGGCTCATCCATGCGCGCCCGGGAGATGAAACCGAGCCTGCGCTACCTCTACCCGAAGGAAGGGGTACTGGCCTGGGTCGACAACCTGGTGATCCCCAAGGGTGCGCGCAACCCGGATAACGCCAAGCGCTTCATCGCCTTCCTGAGCCAGCCGGAAAACGCCGCGCTGACCCAGAACTTCCTCAAGCACCAGAGCCCGATCAAGGGCGTCGAGCCCTACCTGGACGCCAGCCTGAAGGACGCCCCCGAGCTGCACATTCCCGATGGCACCAAGGTGCTGTTCAGCAAGACCTGCGGCGAAGGCGCCATCCGCCTGGCCGACCGCGTCTGGACCAACCTGATGCGCTGAGGCGCCCGGCCCCGCCCGCGCGGGCGGGGCCTCCCGCAATCCGCCGTTCGCCCCAAGGCACGACCATGAACAATCAGAATCGACCCATCAGTGAGCTGGTGCAGCAGCCGGCCCACGAGCTTTCCCTGCACATCCGCCAGCGCCAGGTGTCCTGCCGCGAGGTGATGCAGGACTACCTGGACCACATCGAACGCTTCAACCCCAGGGTGAATGCCCTGGTCAGCCTGCAACCGGCCGATCGACTGCTGGCCGAGGCCGACCAGCGCGACGCCGAGCTGGCCCGTGGCGACTACCAGGGCTGGATGCACGGCCTGCCCCACGCGGTGAAGGACCTCTCCCTCACCCGCGGCATCCGCACCACCCTGGGCTCGCCGTTGTACCGCGACCATGTTCCCGAGCGTGACGGCATCATGGTCGAGCGCCTTAAGGCTGCTGGCGCCATCATCATCGGCAAGAGCAACACCCCGGAATTCGGCCTGGGCTCGCAGACCTACAACCCCCTGTTCGGCGCCACCGGCTGCGCCTATGACCCGAGCCGCACCGCCGGCGGCAGCAGCGGCGGCGCAGCGGCGGCCCTGGCCATGCGCCTGGTGCCGGTGGCCGACGGCAGCGACATGATGGGTTCGCTGCGCAACCCCGCGGCCTTCAACAACATCATCGGTTTCCGTCCGTCCCAGGGCCGGGTGCCCTTCGACGACGCCGCCGACTTGTTCCTCGATCAGCTGGGCTACGAAGGCCCCATGGGCCGCAACACCCGCGACGTCGCCCTGCTACTGTCGGTGCAGGCCGGCGGCGACCCCCGCTCGCCGCTGTCCATCGCCGAAGGCGGCCAGGACTTCGCCGGTGCCCTGCAACGGGATTTCCAGGGCGCACGCCTCGGCTGGCTGGCGGATTTCGACGGTTACCTGCCGATGGAGCGCGGCGTGCTGGAGCTCTGCCGCGCGTCCTTCAGGGACTTCGAAGCCCTGGGCTGCACGATCGACGAAGTCCGGCCGGACTACTCCATGACCAGGCTCTGGGACAGCTGGCGAACCCTGCGCCATTGGCAGGTGGCCAGCTCCCTGGGTGGCTTTCACGCCGACTCGGCCAAGCGCGAGCTGCTGAAACCGGAAGCCATCTGGGAGGTGGAAAACGGCCTGCGCCTGTCGGCCATGGACGTGTCCCGCGCCTCGGCCGCACGCACCGACTGGTATCGCGCCATCAGCCGACTGTTCGAGCGCTATGACTACCTGCTGCTGCCCAGCGCCCAGGTGTTCCCCTTCGACAAGCAGGTCCACTGGCCGCAGGAAATCGCCGGCAGAGCCATGGATACCTACCACCGCTGGATGGAAGTGGTGATCCCCGGCACCCTCTCCGGCTGCCCGGTGGCCAACGTACCGGTGGGCTTCGACAGCCGTGGCCTGCCCATGGGGCTGCAGATCATCGGACCGCACCAGGCCGACCTGGCCGTCCTGCAACTGGCCCATGCCTATGAACAGGCCAGCGGCTGGACGCGGCACGCGCCGGGGTGTCTGGCGGTTTGAATGGGCCGCCATGGCGGGCTGATTACTCACTTGTAGGGGCGAATTCATTCGCCAAGGGCTGCGCAGCGGGCCCGGACCATGTCGGGCAGACCTTCGGCCTGCTTGGCGACTGAAGTCGCCCCTACAAAATAAGCACCAGCCTTCAGGCACCGTAGGGTGGATCGCACTTAATCGATCCATCGGCTCCAGGTGGTCTGGCCAAGCCTTTCCAGCAATTGGCGGAAGTACTGGTGATCCTGCTTGAGTAGCTCGATGGCATTCATTGCGATCTCCCGATTGCGTTGGACGAATACAGGAAAACGAACTCCCCTGGTCTTCCGGGAGTTCGAGTGATTTCTCAAGACTTATATTTTATTGTTAAATAACAATAGTTTATAACAATAATCACGAAACAGCTTTAACTTTATCTTTCAGCGCCACCGCACATTCCCCGCTGGCTTCGGCGCAGCGCCGGCAGCTCTCCGAGGGGTGCCGTGCGCACTCCTGGGCGCATAGCCGACAGATCGCCGCGCAGAACGTGCCGTAGCTCTCCGCATAGCGGCTGCCGCCCTCCAGCAGGTCGAGCATCTGCCGGCAGCTGTCCATGCACTCGCCGCAAAGTTCCCGGCAACGCCTGACCGCCTTGCGCTCCACCTCGCTCCTGATCATGAGAAATTCGGTGATGCAGAGCGAGCAGGCCACAAGGCAACGGCTGCAGGCTTCGCTACGCGGGTCCATGCTCACCTCCCTCACGCCTGGCGCAGCCGCTCGTAGTAATACGGCAGCTGCAGCAGGGCATGACGCGCCGCGGCCTGACGCACTTCATTGCGTTCGCCGCAAAAGCGCAGGGTTTCGCTGACCACGCCTTCGTGATCGTTGATCCGCATGGCGCAGGCGAAACACTGCACCCCGTCCATGCCACCGTCGGCCTCGGCCAGGCCGGTGTTGGCCAGGGCGATATCCGCCTGGCTGGCCTGCAAGGCACCCACGGCCATTTCGCGGGTGACCTCCTCGCTGGTCAGGCCATAGCGCTCGATGGTCTGTTCATGCACGCCCAGGCAAGCCTGCTTTGCCCGGGGCGAATAGACCACATAGCCACTGTCCAGCACCGCGCCGCCACCGGAGACGCCCGTCACCAGCGAGGCCATCAGCCCGGCGGTGCAGGATTCGGCGGTCACCAGGGTGAGCCGGTACTTCGCCAGGAAGTTCACCACCTGCTCGATCTCGCGCATCTCCATCCCTCCTCTGCGACAGACCTGCCTTGTCCTATGGAAGGCCTGGCCGCCGGCAAAGTTCAGCCTATTGCGGGATGGACCGACGGGCCGAAAAAAAGTCGAACCATCTGCCCGGCAGGTCAGTCAGGAACTGATATGGGGTCCGAAAATGAACCCCACGAGAAGGTGCCTGTATGGCTGGCGGGAGCCAGAAAACAGGGAGTCGGCGCGCGCGTCCGCAAAGTCCGGCAGAAGTCTTGCCGACCCAGGGGACCGCAGAACAAGGACCATGAATAATCGGAGCACACCATGGGAACAGCCGTAGCCACGGCCCGCATCGATGAGGTCGCATCCCCCAGCGCCAAACCCAGGGCCGAACTGCACCTGGGCAGCTTGCAAGCCAGCAAGAAGCGCATCCTGTTCGTCACCTCCGAACTCGCCGACCTGGTCAAGGTGGGCGGCCTCGGCGATGTGTCGGCGGCCCTGCCCAAGGCCCTGTCCTCACGCCACGATATCCGCGTGCTGATTCCCGGTTACCGGCAGGTGCTGGAAGCCGGCCTGCCGATCCGCGTCATCGGCCAGGTCGGCGGCCTCGCCGCCCTGCCCCCTTGCCGCATCGGCCGCCTGGACCTGCCCGACGGGTTGATCGTCTACCTGCTGATCTGCCCCGAGCTCTACGAGCGCGAAGGCACGCCCTACGGCGACGGCCATGGCCACGACTGGCCGGACAACCATATCCGCTTCGCCCGTCTGGGCCTGGCGGCCGCCGAGATCGCCGCCGGCACCGCCTGCATCAGCTGGTGCCCGGAACTGGTCCACGCCAACGACTGGCCGGCGGCCCTGGCCCCGGCCTACATGGTCTGGCGCGGCCTGCGCACGCCCACTGTGTTCACTATCCACAACCTGGCCTACCAGGGCATCTGCGACCTGCAGAGCAGCCCCGAGCTGGCCCTGCCACCCGAGGCGCTTAGCCACGAGGCCCTGGAATTCTACGGCAAGCTGTCCTTCCTCAAGGGCGGAATCGCCTACGCCAGCCACGTGACCACGGTGAGCGAGACCTATGCCCAGGAGATCACCACCGCCGACTTCGGCTGCGGCCTGGAAGGCATGCTCCAGGGCAAGGTCGCCGAAGGCCAGCTCAGCGGCATCACCAATGGCATAGACGAAAGCTGGGAGCCGGGCAGCGACCCGCACCTGGTGGAAGGCTTCGGCGTCCATCAGTGGCAAGGCAAGCGCGCCAACGCCGAGCATGTGCAGCAGCTGTTCCAGCTGGACGATGTCGACGGCCCGCTGTTCGCCGTGGTCTCACGCCTGGTCCAGCAGAAAGGCATCGACCTGACCCGCGAAGTGGCCGAATACATAGTCGCCGAGGGCGGCCGCATCGCCGTGATCGGCCAGGGCGAGCCGGAACTGGAGCAGGCCATGGTCGAACTGGGCGAACGCCACCCCGGCCGTATCGGCGTACAGATCGGCTTCAACGAAACCGACGCCCGACGCATCTACGCCGGCAGCGACTTCCTGCTGATGCCCTCGCGCTTCGAACCTTGCGGCCTGAGCCAGATGTACGCCCAGTGCTTCGGCTCACTGCCCATCGCCCGGCGCACCGGTGGCCTGGCCGACACCATCGAAGACGGCGTGACCGGATTCCTCTTCGACGATCCGACGGTCGATAGCTACCTCGACGCCCTGCAACGTGCCCTGGCCGTCTACCACCACCCGCAGCTGTTCGATGCCATGCGCTGCAAGGCGATGGCCGCACCGTTGTACTGGGAGGAGTCGGTCGCCCCCTACGACGAGCTCTACCTGCGCCTGCTCGGCGACGTTCGCGAGGTCGGGGGCCCGGACTGATGGCCGCCCCGCAACGCCACGGCGCCAGGCTGCTGGATGCCGAACGCGTGTTCTTCGCCCTCTGGGCGCCTGACTGCCGCACAGTCGCGGTGGAAATGCAGGACGGCTCGCTGCACCCCTTGCAGCCCGAGGACGGTGGCTGGTTCGGTGGCGAGCTGGAGTGCCGCGCGGGCGGCGGATACCGCTTCCTGGTCGATGGTGAGCTACGGGTGCCGGACCCGGCGTCCCGCCAGCAGCTGGGCGATGTCCACGGTTTCAGCATTGTCGTGGACCCTTCCCGCTACGCCTGGCGCACGCCCGGCTGGTGCGGCCGGCCCTGGCATGAGGCGGTGATCTACGAACTGCACGTGGGCCTGTTCGGTGGTTTCGCCGAAGTCGAGGCCTACCTGCCGGCCCTGCGCGACCTGGGCGTGACAGCCGTAGAGCTGATGCCCCTGGGGGAATTCCCCGGCAAGCGCAACTGGGGCTACGACGGCGTGCTGCCGTTCGCCCCGGAATCCTCATACGGCACGCCGGACGAGCTGCGCAGCCTGGTGGACCGCGCCCACGAACTGGGCCTGATGGTGCTGCTGGACGTGGTCTACAACCACTTCGGTCCGGAGGGCAATTACCTCGGCCACTACGCCAGTGATTTCTTCCGCGCCGACCGGCAGACGCCCTGGGGCGCGCCCATCGACTTCCGCCGCGAGGCGGTGCGCGACTTCTTCGTCGAGAACGCCCTGATGTGGCTGGAGGACTACCGCATGGACGGGCTGCGCCTGGACGCGGTGCACGCCATCCGCGACCGCGAGTTCATGCTGGAACTGGCTGCGAGGGTACGCGCCGGGCTGCTGCCCGGCCGCCATGTGCACCTGGTCCTGGAGAATGAGCGCAACGAGGCCAGCCTGATGCGGCAAGGCTACGACGCCCAGTGGAACGACGACGGCCATAACGCCCTGCATGTGCTGCTCACCGGCGAACACGAGGGCTACTACGCCGACTACGCGCAGGCCCCCGCCACCCAGCTGGCCCGCTGCCTGGGCGAAGGCTTCGCCTTCCAGGGCCAGGGTAACCGGCATGGTTTTGCCCGCGGCGAGCCCAGCGCGCACCTGCCGCCCACCGCCTTCGTGCTGTTCCTGCAGAACCACGACCAGGTGGGCAACCGCGCCTTCGGCGAACGCCTGCAGGTGCTGGCCGACCCCGACGCGCTCAAGGCCGCCACCGCGCTGCTCCTGCTCTCGCCCATGGTGCCGCTGCTGTTCATGGGCGAGGAATGGGGCTCGACCCAGCCTTTCCTGTATTTCACCGACCATCCCGCGGAGCTGGGCCGCGCGGTGCGCGATGGCCGCCGCAACGAGTTCGCCGAATTCTCGGCTTTTACCGACGCCGCGCTGCGCGAGGCCATTCCCGACCCCAACTCGGCCCGGACCTTCACTAGCAGCCTGCCGGACCTGGACCCAGCCAACCCGTTGCGCCACCGCGAATGGCTCGCGCTCTACCGCGAGCTGCTGCGCCTGCGCCACCGCTGGATCATCCCGCGCCTGCCCGGCAGCCGCCCCCTTGGCGCCAGGGCGCTCGGCTCCCATGCGCTGGCCGCCGCCTGGTGCCTGGGCGATGACAGCCGCCTGCATATCGCCCTCAACCTCGGCGAGGCCCCAGTGCCCTTCGACAGCGCACCGGCCAATGCCGAGCTGATCCATGCCCATCGGGTGGGCGGGCTCGACCTCGCCGAGCACCGCCTGCCGCCGCGCAGCGCCCTGGTACTGCTGAAGAGCGCGCCATGAGCGATGCGCAATTGGCCAGCCTGGCCAGCGCCGCAGGCCTCCTGCTGGACTGGGTGGATGTCGGCGGCCGGCCCCGGCGGATCAGTCCGGAGGTCCAGCGCATGTTGTTGGAAGCCCTCGGCTTCGCCGCCCAGAGCCCGCAGCAGATCGCCGGCAGCCTGGCCGCGATCGAGGCGCGCCGGCACAGCGGCCGGCCCGGCGCCCTGGTCACCCTGGACCAGGGCGAAGTGCTGACCCTGGCCGACTGCCAGCGCCCCGGCCAGCCCTACCAGCTGCGCCTGGAGGACGGCCGACTGCTGGATGGCCGCCTGGATGCCGATGGCCGCCTCGTGGCGCCGAATACCTGCGGTTACCACCGGTTGGCCATTGGCGAGCATCAGCTCTGCCTGGCGGTGGCACCGCCCGCTTGCCAGGGCGTGATGGAGCTGGCGGAACGCCAACGCATCTGGGGCCTGGGCGCGCAGCTTTATGCCCTGCGCCGCCCCGGTGACGGTGGCCTGGGCGACACCCGCGCCCTGGAAGACCTGGCCCGCAGCGCCGCCGCCAAGGGCGCCGATGCCCTGGCCATCAGCCCGGTACATGCCCTGTTCAGCGCCAACGGCCAGCCGTACAGCCCCTACTCGCCCTCCAGCCGGCTGCACTTCAATGTGCTGCACGCGGCGCCGGCCAGCGTGCTGGGCGAGGCAGCAGTCACCCGGGCGCTGGAAATCACCGGCCTGGGCGCGCAATTCGCCCGCCTGGAAGCCCTCCCGTTGATCGACTGGCCGGCGGTAGCGCGCGCTCGCCAGACGCTGCTGCGTCAGCTCTATCGCGACTTCAACGAAGACAGCGGGCCGCTCCACCACGACTTCGTGCGCTTCCGTGAACGCGGCGGCGACGCCCTGTTGCTGCATAGCCGCTTCGAGGCCCTGCACCGGCACATGCTGGACAGCGGCCTGCCCGGCGACTGGCGGCTCTGGCCGGAGCACCTGCGCAACCCGCAGCACGCTGCGGTGCAGCGCTTCGCCAGGGAGCACGCTGCGGAAATCGAATTCCACGCGTTCAGCCAATGGCTGATCGCCCGCTGCCTGGAGCGCGCGCAGATCAGTGCGGTGAGCGCCGGCATGCGCATCGGCCTGATCGCCGACCTGGCGGTGGGCGCCGACTGCGCCGGCAGCCAGGCCTGGGCCTGCCAGGACGAGTTGCTGCCCATGGTCACCGTGGGCGCGCCACCGGATATCCTCAACCGCTCCGGGCAGAACTGGGGGGTCTGGGCCTTCTCGCCGCAGGGCCTCAGGGAGCAGGGTTTCCGCGCCTTCATCCAGATGCTGCGGGCCAGCTTCAGCTTCTCTGGCGGCATCCGTATCGACCACGTGATGGGGCTGCAGCGGCTCTGGGTAATTCCCCAGGGCGCACCACCGGATGCCGGCGCCTACCTGCAGTTCCCCTTCCACGACCTGCTGCGCCTGCTGGCCCTGGAATCCTGGCGCCACCAGGCCCTGGTGATAGGCGAGGACCTGGGCACTGTGCCCGAGGGGCTGCGCGAAGAGCTCGCGCGGCGCCAGGTACTGGGCATGCGCGTACTGCTGTTCGAACAACTCGACGGCCGTTTCATCCCCCCCGAGCATTGGCCGGACAACGCCCTGGCCACCACCAGCACCCACGACCTGCCCAGCCTGCAGGGCTGGTTCCAGGGCCGCGATGTCGAATGGCGGCTCAAGGCCGGCCACAGCGTCCCGGAGCAGGCACGAGCGGAGCTGGACGATCGCCAGCGCGAATGCCACGCGCTGGTGGCCGCGCTACGCCAGCAAGGTCAGCTGTCCGTCCACGAGTGCAGCCTGGAGGCCTGCGTCGAAGGTTGCATCGGCTACGTCGGCGAAACCCCGGCGCCCCTGGTGCTGCTGCCCCTGGAGGATGCTCTTGGCGAACTGGAGCAACCCAACCTGCCGGGGCCGGGGGAGGTGCACCCGAACTGGCGGCGGCGCTGGCCGGTGGCGGCCGCCGAGCTGCTCGAGCAACCCCTTGCCCGGCGCCACCTCGACCGCCTGGCGGAAAGCCGCGCGATCCAGCGGGGGCCCGAGCATGACTGACCTGCGCGCCACCCTGCGCTTGCAATTCCACCGCGGCTTCACCCTGGACGACGCCGTGCCCCTGGTGCCGTACTTCGCCCACCTGGGCGTCAGCCATGTCTACGCCTCGCCGTTGCTCTGCGCCCGCCCCGGCTCCAGCCATGGCTACGACGTGGTGGACCCAACCCGGATCAACCCGGAACTCGGTGGCGAAGCCGCACTGGAGCGCCTGGTCGAGGCCCTGCGGCATCAGCGCATGGGGCTGATCCTCGATGTGGTCTCCAACCACATGGCGGTGGGCGGCGACTGCAATCCCTGGTGGCTCGATGTACTCGAATGGGGCACCGCAAGCCCCTACGCCAGCTTCTTCGATATCCAGTGGCAGTCTCCGGACCCGCTGCTCCACGGCCAACTGCTGGCGCCCTTCCTGCGCAGCGACTACGGCGAGGTGCTGGCCGCCGGCGAGGTGCCGCTGGTGTTCGATGCCGAAAAGGGCAGCTTCCATGCCCGGCATTTCGAGCACCGCTTCCCCATCTCGCCGCCCAGCTATGGCGAAATCCTGCGCAGCTGCGGCGCCCCGGAGCTGTCCGCCCTGGCCCGGGGCTTCGACCGCCTGGCCGGCGCGCGGGATGCCCGGCGCCAGGCCGCCGAGCTGCAGCAGAGCCTGGCACAGCTGGCCTGCGACGAGCGCCACGCGCTGGCCCTGGAGCGCGGCCTGGCGCTGTACCGCAGTGACAGCGAGGCCGGGCTGCAACGCCTGCATCGTCTGCTGGAACGCCAGCCCTACCGTATCGCCAGCTGGCGCACCGCCGCCGACGACATCAATTGGCGGCGCTTCTTCGATATCAATGAGCTGGGCGGCCTGCGGGTGGAGCGCCAGGAAGTCTTCGAGGCCACCCATGCCAAGGTCTTCGAGCTGATCGAGCGCGGCTTGGTGGACGGCCTGCGCATCGACCACGTCGATGGCCTGGCCGATCCGCGCGGTTACTGCCGGCGCCTGCGGCGCAGGGTCCACAGCCTGCTGGCCAGGCGCCCTCGGGCCTTGGCGGGAATGCGCTTCCCCATCTACGTCGAAAAGATCCTCGCCCACGGCGAACACCTGCCCGGCGACTGGGATGTCGATGGCAGTACCGGCTACGAATTCATGAACCAGGTGTCGCTGCTGCAGCACGACCCGCTCGGCGAACTGCGCCTCCGCGCACTGTGGAAAGCCGTCAGCGGACGCAGTGGCGACTTCCTCGAGGAAGCGCGGGAGGCGCGCCGGGCCCTGCTCGCCAGCTCCCTGGCCGGCGACCTGGAAACCGTGGCCCAGGGCCTGCTGCAGATCGCCCGGGGCGATATCGCCACCCGCGACCTGACCCTGGGCGCCATCCGCCGGGCGCTGCTGGAGCTGATCGTGCACTTCCCGGTCTATCGCACCTACGCCGGTGCGTGCGGCCGTTCCGAGCAGGATGCCGAGTACTTCCAGCAGGCGCTGGAAGCTGCTCGCGGCAGCCTCGGCGAGGCCGACCTGCCGCTGCTGGATTACCTCGACAGCTGGCTCGGCGGCGAACCCCTGCGTGCCCTGCCCCCTTGCCCGCAGCGGAGCCTGCGCCGGCAGGTGCTACGGCGCTTCCAGCAGCTCACCTCGCCGGTCGCCGCCAAGGCGGTGGAGGACACCGCCTGCTACCGCTCGGTGGTGCTGCTTTCACGCAATGACGTGGGCTTCGACCCGCAACGGTTCAGCGCCCCGCTGGCAGACTTCCACCGCTGCTGCGCCGTGCGCGCGGCGAGTTTTCCCGACAACCTGCTGGCCACCGCCACCCACGACCACAAGCGCGGCGAAGACAGCCGCGCGCGCCTGGCGGTACTGAGCGAGCGGGCCCGCTGGTTCGTCGAGGCGGTGCACCGCTGGCGACGCCTGGCCGCCCCCTGGCGCCGGGCCGGTGACGAGGACCAGGGGATCGCCCCGGCCGACGAGATTACCCTCTACCAGTGCCTGCTGGGCAGTTGGCCCCCTGGGCTCGACCTGGAGGATGCCGCAGGCGTGCAGCACTACCTGGAGCGCCTGGTGCGCTGGCAGGAAAAGGCCCTGCGGGAAGCACGCCTGCGCAGCAGCTGGAGTGCCCCCAACCAGGCCTACGAGAACACCTGCCGGGACTTCCTGGTACGCCTGATGCAAAGCGAACAGGCGCGCGCCCTGCGCCGGGAGCTCGCCGCCGCAGCCGCCGCCCTGGCCCCGGCGGGCGCCCTCAACAGCCTGGCCCAGTGCCTGCTGCGTATGACCCTGCCGGGGGTCCCCGACCTCTACCAGGGCACCGAGTTCTGGGATTTCAGCCTGGTGGACCCGGACAACCGCCAACCCGTGGACTATACGGGGCGCATCGCCGCCCTCGGCAACCTCGACGAGCCCCGGACGCTGATCGCCTCCTGGCGCGATGGGCGCATCAAGCAGCGGCTGATCGCCACCGTGCTGAACCTGCGCCATGCCCGGCCGCAGCTGTTCCGCGAAGGCGATTACCAGCCATTGCAGGTGGAGGGCGAGCAGGCCGAACGGGTCCTGGCCTTCGCCCGTACCCATGGCGACCACAGCCTGCTGGTGGTGGTGCCGCGCCTGGCGTCGCCGCTGCTGGAGGGCCAGGACCAGCCCCAGGTGCCACCGCAACGCTGGGGCAACACCCGTGTGCGCCTGCCCCACGTCCTGCGCGACGGGCGCTTCACCGGGCTCTTCTCCGCCCGCGAGCTGTGCCCGCTGCAGGGTGGCCTGGCCCTCGGGGAAGTCCTCGCGGATTTTCCGGTCAACCTGCTGGTCTTCACTCCTTCGAACCGGGAGCAACAGCCATGAGCAAGAACGAGGAACGCATCCGCGAACTCGCCTACCAGATCTGGGAGTCCGAGGGCCGCCCGCAAGGCCAGGCTGCCCGCCACTGGGAGATGGCCTGCGTGCTGGTCGACGCCGAAACCGAGGAGCCGGTGAAGGCGCCTCCCCGCGCGCGGCGCATCAGCAAGCCGAAGACGATGAGCCTGATCGATGCCGCGCCCGAGAACGCGCAGGAAATTGCGTCCGAGAAACCGGCGCCGGCGAAGAAATCCGGTGCGACCCGCGCGCCCTGACCCTGAACGGCCACTGAGGAGGTTCCATGAGCAGGCCGCGCGCCCATGCTCCGCAGATCGTTCGGCACTCGCGGGTCAGCGAGGGCCATCCTTTCCCCCTGGGCGCCACCTGGGACGGTCTGGGGGTCAATTTCTCGCTATTCTCGGCCCACGCCACCAGGGTCGAGCTGTGCCTGTTCGACACCACCGGCGAGACCGAACTGGAGCGCATCGACCTGCCGGAATACACCGACGAGATCTGGCACGGCTACCTGCCCGACGCCCATCCGGGACAGGTTTACGGTTACCGGGTGCACGGACCCTACGAGCCCGACGCGGGGCACCGTTTCAACCCGAACAAGCTGCTGATCGACCCCTACGCCAAGCAACTGGTGGGCAGGCTGCGCTGGTCAGAATCACTGTTCGGCTACGTGATCGGCTCGAAGGACGCCGACCTCAGCTTCGACGAGCGCGACAGCGCCGCCTTCGTGCCCAAGTGCAGGGTCATCGATCCGGCCTTCACCTGGGGCGCACAGCAACGCTTCCGTACCCCCTGGGACAGCACCCTGATCTACGAGGCCCACCTGCGCGGCATCAGCATGCGCCATCCGGCGGTGCCCGAGAGCCTGCGCGGCACCTTCGCCGGCCTGATGAACGCAGAGCTACTGCAGCACATACGTTCCCTGGGAGTGTCCGCCATCGAGCTTTTACCGGTGCATGCCTTCCTCAACGACAAGCACCTCCTGGAAAAGGGCATGAACAACTACTGGGGCTACAACAGCATCGCCTTCTTCGCGCCCCATCCGGCCTACCTAGCCGGCGGCCAGGTCAACGAGTTCAAGGAGATGGTCGCCCACCTGCACGACGCCGGCCTGGAGCTGATCCTCGACGTGGTCTACAACCACACCGCCGAAGGCAACGAGCTGGGTCCGACCCTGAGCATGCGCGGCATCGACAACGCCACCTACTACCGCCTCGTGCCCGGTAACCGGCGCTGCTACATCAACGACTCCGGCACCGGAAACACCCTCGACCTCAGCCATCCCTGCGTGCTGCAGATGGTCACCGACTCCCTGCGCTACTGGGCCAGCGAGATGCGCGTGGACGGGTTCCGCTTCGACCTGGCGACCATCCTCGCCCGCCACGCCCATGGCTATGAGGAGCGCCACGGCTTCCTCGTGGCCTGCCGCCAGGACCCGGTGCTGAGCCGCCTGAAGCTGATCGCCGAACCCTGGGACTGCGGACCCGGCGGCTACCAGGTGGGCGGCTTCCCACCCGGCTGGGCGGAATGGAACGACCGTTTCCGCAACACGGTGCGGGCCTTCTGGCGCGGCGATGGCGGACAGATGGCCAAGCTCGCCAAGCGCCTCACCGCCTCCGGCGACCTGTTCAACCAGCGCGGCCGGCGGCCCTTCGCCTCGGTGAACTTCATCACCGCCCACGACGGTTTCACCCTGCGCGACCTGGTGTCCTACGACCACAAGCACAACGAGGCCAATGGCGAGGACAACCGCGACGGCAGCGACCACAACCTGTCCTGGAACCACGGCTGCGAAGGCCCCACCGACGATCCGGAGATCCGCGCCCTGCGCCTGCGGCAGATGCGCAACCTACTGGCCACCCTGCTGTTCTCCCAGGGCACCCCGATGCTGCTGGCCGGCGACGAGTTCAGTCGCACCCAGCATGGCAACAACAACATCTACTGCCAGGACAACGAAATCGGCTGGGTGGACTGGTCCCTGGACGAGGAAGGCCGCAGCCTGCTGGAGTTCACCCGGCGCCTGGTGAGCCTGCGCCGGGCCTACCCGATCATGCGCCGGAGCCGGTTCCTGGTGGGGCTCTACAACGAGGAGCTGGGCGTCAAGGACGTGACCTGGCTGGCCCCCGACGGCGCCGAAATGACCGAGGAACAGTGGCTGGACGACCACGCCCGTTGCATGGGCATGCTCATGGACGGCCGCGCCCAGCCCACCGGCATCCGCCGCAGTGGCGCCGACGCCACCCTGCTGCTGCTGGTCAACGCCCACCACGAAGCGGTGAACTTCCGCCTCCCGGAAGTGGCTCAGGGCAGCGGCTGGGCCTGCCTGCTGGATACCGACAGGCCCGATTTGCGGGCTCTGGAAGCGCACGCCTTTGGCGCCGAATACGCCGTTGCCAGCCGCTCGCTGCTGCTGTTCGAGCTGCAGGCCGCCAACCCCTAGGCTCCGCACACCTGCACGGTGGGCCTTGGTCCCTAGTTGGATATCGCTTTTCATATCCACCAGCGGGGCTGGGGCCTGGCGCCGATGGTGGATCGATGAAGCGCGATCCACCCTTGGGATCCTGCAAGCGGGTGCCTCATCTGTGGGGGCGAATTCATTCGCGAAAACAGGCCGCAAGTGTGCCCCCGGACGCGCGGCATTCCCCCCCGTCAAAAACCCGGAACCCCTCTCCGCCCTGCCAGTCGGAAAACTAGGGGCCGCGCTCCGGCGGCCGATGCGACTGCGCCTGCCGACCTCGCCGGCGGCACCAGGAGAAGAACATGAAAGCCGTGGTTTTCCATGACGTGGGGGGATATTCGGCTCGACGATGTACCCGAGCCCGGCCTGCAGGAGCCCACCGAAGCCTCGTCCTGCCACGAAGCGCGCTCGGCCAGGCCGGGCAACCACTGAGGGTCGAGTCATGAGTGAGATTCGCAGGAGCGAGACCGTGACCACCATTCCCACGCCCGAGATCGTCATCGACCGGGTCACCGCGGTGCATCGGCTGCAGGTGCTGACCATCAACACCCACAAGGGCTTCACCGCCCTGAACCGACGCTTCATCCTGCCGGAGCTGCGCGACGCGGTACGCACCACGGAAGCCGACCTGGTATTCCTCCAGGAAGTGCTGGGCAACCATGACCGCCACGCCAAGCGCTACCGGGACTGGCCGACGACGCCACACTACGAGTTTCTCGCCGACAGCATGTGGCCGCAGTTCGCCTACGGCCGCAACGCGGTCTACCCCAACGGCCACCACGGCAATGCGCTGTTGTCGAAGTTTCCCATCATCCAGCACGACAACCACGACGTCACGGTCCACGGCAACGAGCAGCGCGGCTTGCTGCATTGCGTGCTGGACGTTCCCGGCCACCGCGAGGTGCACGCCATCTGCGTGCACCTGGGGCTGCGCGAATCGCACCGGCAGAATCAGCTCGGACTGCTCTGCGACCTGCTGGCGACCCTCTCTCCGGAAGCGCCGGTGATAGTCGCCGGAGACTTCAACGACTGGCGCCTGCGCGCCGACAACCTGCTGGCCGAGCAGTCGCTGGTGGAAGCCTTCCGCTGGGCCTATGGCATGCCGGCCAAGAGCTTCCCGGCGCGCTATCCGTTGCTCTGCCTGGACCGCATCTACGTGCGCAACGCCACCAGCCACGAACCGGTGGTGCTCTCCACCCGGCCCTGGTCGCACCTCTCCGACCACGCGCCGCTGGCCGCGGAGATCCGGCTGTGACCAGTCAATGGCGCGACGGCAACCAGGTCAGCCTGCTGATCAATGGCGAGGACTACTTCCCGCGGGTGTTCGACTGCGTCCGCGCCGCCCGCGAAGAAGTGCTGATAGAGACCTTCATCATCTTCGAGGACAAGGTGGGCCACGAGCTGCAGCAGGTGTTGATCGAGGCGGCCCAACGTGGCGTGCGCGTGGAGCTGGCGGTGGACGGATACGGCACCGCGGACCTCGGCCGGGAATTCGTCGCCGCCATGACCCGGGTCGGAGTCAACGTCCATGTGTTCGACCCCAGCCCGCGCCTGCTGGGCATGCGCACCAACCTTTTCCGCCGCCTGCATCGCAAGATAGTGGTGATCGATGGCGAGCGCGCCTTCGTCGGCGGCATCAACTTTTCCGCCGACCACCTGGCCGACTACGGCCCCATGGCCAAGCAGGACTACGCCGTGGAAGTCACCGGCCCGGTGGTGGCCGACCTGCACCGTTCCAGCCTGGGTCTGCTGCGCCCTGCCCTCGAAGAGCCCAGCCAGGTGCGGCCGCCGGCGCGGCCCACGGGCAGGGTGCGGGTGCTGCTGGCCGAGCGTGACAATGACCGGCACACCACCGATATCGAACAGCAATACCTGCAGGCCATTCGGGCCGCCACCTCGCGGCTGGTGGTGGCCAACGCCTACTTCTTCCCCGGCTACCGCCTGCTGCGCGAGCTGCGCAACGCTGCCCGGCGCGGGGTGAAGGTCAGCCTGATCCTCCAGGGGCAGCCCGACATGCGCTGGGCGCGGGGCTTCTCGCGGCTGCTCTACAACTACCTGCTGCGTGATGGGGTGACCATCCACGAGTACTGCCAGCGGCCGCTGCACGGCAAGGTGGCGCTGGTGGACGGGGAATGGTCGACAGTCGGCTCCAGCAACCTCGACCCCTTGAGCCTGGCGCTGAACCTGGAAGCCAACCTGATCATCCGCGACGCGGACTTCAACCAGCGCCTGCACGACCACCTGGTGCAGCTGGCCGCGGAGCACTGCACGCGCATCAGCCTGGAGCGGATCATTCGCGGCTATTGGTGGCGGGCGCCGCTGATCTTTCTCTGTTTCCACTTCATCCGCCGTTTCCCGGCCATTGCCGGCTGGTTCCCAGCTCATTCGCCGAGTCTCGAATCCCTGCACCCGGAAACGGACGCCGACGCCGGGCCCCGCTATGACGAGGGCAAGACCTGATGACCACCGACAAGAAGAATCCCTGGCTCACCTGGGGCACTCGCCTGTTCACCCTGTTCTTCCTGATCCTGGTGCCGGTGCTGCTCTACACCCTGGTGAAGAACCTCGACTGGCGGGAAGTGGAGCAATCCTTCAAGGCCTACAGCACCCTCACCCTGATGGTGGGCGTCGCCCTGGCCTTCTCCAGCTACATGGTGTTCAGCATCTACGACCTGATCGGCCGGGCCTATACCGAGCACCATCTGCCGGCACGCCAGGTGATCCCGGTGGCCTTCGTCTGCTACGCCTTCAACCTCAACTTCACCACCTGGGTCGGCGGCGTGGCCCTGCGCTACCGGCTGTACAAGCGCCTGGGGCTGGATACCGCCACCGTCACCCGCGTCATCAGCCTGGGCATCATCACCAACTGGGTGGGCTACATGGCCCTGGGCGGGCTGGTGTTCTCGCTGCGCATGGTGGACCTGCCGGAGAACTGGAAGATCGGCGTCACCGGCCTGCAGCTGATCGGCTTCCTGCTCCTGGCCCTGGCCGGCGCCTACCTCTATGCCTGCGGTTACGCCAAGCGCCGCACCTGGTCTTGGCGCGACCACGAGATCACCCTGCCCTCTCTGCGCCTGGCGCTGATCCAGGTCTGGCTGGGCGCCACCAACTGGGCGCTGATGGCGTCGCTGATCTTCTGGCTGCTACCCAAGGAAGCCTTCTACCCGTCCATCCTCGGCATCCTGCTGATCAGTTGCGTGGCCGGGGTGATCACCCATATCCCCGCCGGCCTGGGCGTACTGGAGACCATCTTCCTCGCCCTGCTCCACGACCAGCTCAGTCAGGGCAGCCTGGTGGCAGCGCTGCTGGGCTACCGCACCCTCTACTTCCTGCTGCCCCTGCTGCTGGCAAGCATCGTCTATCTGGTGCTGGAAAAGCGCGCCAAGGCCATCCGCCGGCAACACAAGCACAGGGTCCGCCCGGCACCTGAAAAGTCGTAGGTCGTTGCGACGCTGACCGGTGGAAATCCACCCGACGGTGCAGTTCGACTCAGGCCGTAGCTCGAGCCGGACTTGTAGGAGCGAGCTTGCTCGCGAACAGCCTTCCGCCGAGCGACTAGCCGTCGTTCGCGTTGCCTCGAACCTTCAGATAACGGCTGCTGCCACAGCGGCTGCAGCGTAGCCGGATGAGGTCCTCGTTGCCCATGTGGACCTGGATGCCCGCCTTCCATGCGCAGCCGTAGAAGAAGCAGATGAAGGTCATTACAGCCTCCCGCGCTATCCGCAAGAGCCGTGCATGGTTTTTTCGACCGCAGGCTGGCGCCTTTGGCTCAGGTCTTCGCCGGCGGGGCGCCATCGGGCGGAAAGATGGAACCCGGCGCCGCGTCCTGCCTGTCTATCCGGCAGGAGCGACGCCAGACGGAGAGCCAGCCCATGCCAAAGAAGACCCTCTACCTGATCAACTACATCCTCAATGACCAGCCTCGCAGCGCGGAAGTGACATCCGACAGCGAGGCCATGACACCCGACCAGGCGCGCTTTTACCTGGGTTCCATCCATACTTTCGAATTACCAGAGGCCATCACCGACATCCAGGTGACGCGCATCGTCCACCCGAGAAAGGAAGGCCCTACCCCGGCCCACAAGCTGCAGCCATGAAGAACCTCGAAACCCCGGCGGTGAAGCTGGCCATCTACGGCGCCCAGGGCGCCCTGGGCAGCGCCTTGTTGGTGGAGGCCCTGCACCGCCAATACGAAGCCACCGCCGTGCTCAGCGACCTCAATTCGGTCACCGCGCGCCCCGGCATACGCGCCAAGACCGGCAACCTGTTCGATGCCCTCAGCGTGAGCCAGAGCGTGGTGGGCAAGGATGCGGTGGTCTGCGTGCTGTCCAGCACGCGGTTGCCGGCAGGCCCGGTGGACAGCGGCGATCGGGCCTTCCACAAGGTATTCAGTGCGGTCAGTGCGCTGATCGACGGGCTGAGCATCGCCGGGGTGAAGCGCCTGATGGTGATCGACCGGCTGCTTTGGCTGGAACAGTCGCCCGACAGCCCGGCGCCCGCCGCCGAGTACCTGCAGCAGCGCCTGCTGCGCAGCGACCTGCAATGGACACTGGTGGAAACCCCGCCCGAAGCCGACGAGCCGCTGGAGTTCGACGACTTCGTACACGCTCCGGAGAGCAACAAGGCCAAGCCCGTGGAGCATCTGCGCCGCTTCGCCGCCGGGGCGCTGGACGAGCTGATGCTCGGGCTGCACCTGCGCCAGCGGGTGAGGATTGCGGATTGGGTTTGACCCGGCAGAGGCCGTCGATCGGTGTGGGAGCGAATTTATTCGCTCCCACAAAGTGCCCCCACAAAGAGCATGGAGCGGCGACCTCTCAGGGCTTCACCGGTGCCTGCCAGATTTCCTCGGCATATTCGCGGATGGTGCGGTCGGAGGAGAACCAGCCCATGCGAGCGGTGTTGAGCACCGCCGAGCGCCACCACTTGGAGCCGTTCTGCCAGTATTTGTCGACCTGCCGCTGGGCGTCCCAGTAGGCGTCGAAATCGGCGCAGACCATGAAGCGGTCGTCGAACAGCAGGGAATCTACCAGTGCCGCGTAGCGTGAGGGGTCGTCCGGCGAGAAGACGCCGGCGCGTATGGCCTCCAGCGCTTCGCCGAGGCGCTCGGATTCGGCGATCACGCTGCCCATGCCCAGTTCGCCGCCGCGGCGCCTCGCCTCCACCTGCTGCGCCGTCAAGCCGAAAATGAACATGTTCTCCGCCCCGACCCGCTCGCACATCTCCACATTGGCGCCGTCCAGGGTGCCTATGGTCAGGGCGCCATTGAGGCCGAACTTCATGTTGCTGGTGCCCGAGGCTTCCAGCCCGGCGGTGGAGATCTGCTCCGACAGGTCGGCCGCCGGAATGATTACCTCGGCCAGGCTGACGTTGTAGTTGGGTATGAACACCACCTTGAGCAGCCCACGCACCGTGGGGTCATCGTTGATGGTCCGGCTGATGTCGTTGGCCAGCTTGATGATCAGCTTGGCCTGTTGGTAGCTGGCGGCGGCCTTGCCGGCGAAGATCTTCACCCGTGGCACCCAGTCGGTGGCCGGGTCGTTGCGAATGGCCTGGTAGAACGCCACGGTCTGCAACAGGTTGAGCAACTGGCGCTTGTACTCGTGGATGCGCTTGACCTGCACGTCGAAGATGGCCTCGGTATTCAGCGCGATGCCCAGGCGCTGCCGCACCAGGTGGGCCAGCGCCTGTTTGTTGTGCTGGCGGCTCAGGGCGAACCGCTTGCGGAAGCTCTGCTTCTCGGCGAAGGGTTCGAGCTGTTCCAGGGTGCTTTCGGGGGAGTCCAGCACCGCTTCGCCCAGGGTATCCACCAGCAGGCGGGTCAGCTGCGGATTGATCTGGAACAGCCAGCGGCGGAAGGTCACGCCGTTGGTCTTGTTGTTCACCCGCCGCGGGTAGAGCTTGTGCAGCTCGCGGAACACGGTTTCCTGCATCAGCCTGGTGTGCAGCGCCGAGACGCCATTGACGCTGTGGGCGCCGAGGAACGCCAGGTTGCCCATGCGCACTCGCCGGCCGTGTTCCTCCTCGATCAGCGACACCGCCCGCAGCAGGGCGAAATCGTGGATGTCCTGGGCGCGCAGGGCATCAATGTGCTGGGCATTGATCAGGTAGATGATCTGCATGTGCCGCGGCAACAGGCGCTCCATCAGGGATACTGGCCAGGACTCCAGGGCCTCCGGCAGCAGGGTGTGGTTGGTATAGGCCAGGGTTGCCACCGTCAGTTCCCAGGCGCGGCTCCACGCCAGCTGGTGCAGGTCCACCAGCTGGCGCATCAGCTCGGCCACGGCGATGGCCGGGTGGGTGTCGTTGAGCTGGATTGCCACCTTGTCCGGCAGGCACTGGATATCGCCGTGCTGCTCCATATGCCGGCGCAGCAGGTCCTGCAGCGAGGCGGAGACGAAGAAGAACTCCTGGCGCAGGCGCAGCTCCTGGCCGGCTTCGGTGATGTCCGCCGGGTAGAGCACCCGCGAGATGCTCTCGGCGCGCACCACATCGGCCACCGCGCCGAAGTGGTCGCCGGCGTTGAAGCGGTCCAGCTGCAGGTCTTCCTCGGCGCGGGCGCGCCACAGGCGCAAGGTGTTCACCGCCGAACGGCGCCAGCCGATCACCGGGGTGTCGTAGGCGATGGCGCGTATGGTTTCGTGGGGTTGCCAGATCTGTCGGCTGGTGCCGTCTTCCTCCACGTGGGTGAAGACGCCGCCGCCGAAGCCGATGCTGTAGGCCACCTCGGGCCGCTCGAACTCCCAGGGATTGCCGAAATCCAGCCAGGTCTCGGTCTGCTCGGCCTGCCAGCCATCCACAATCGCCTGGCGGAACAGCCCGTGCTCGTAGCGGATGCCGTAGCCGTGGGCCGCCAGGCGCAGGGTGGCCATGCTCTCCATGAAGCAGGCCGCCAGGCGCCCGAGGCCGCCATTGCCGAGGGCGGCGTCGGGCTCCACCTCACGGATCCGCTCCAGGTCCACGTCCAGCTCCGCCAGGGCCTGACGCGCCACCTCCAGCAGGCCGAGGTTGCACAGGTTATCGACCAGCAGACGGCCGATGAGGAATTCCAGCGACAGGTAATAAATGCGCTTTTCATCCTGCCGGTCGACCAAGGTAGTGGCCTCTTCCCAGCGGTCGATCACATGGTCGCGGGCGGCCAGGGCCACGGCCTCGAACCAGTCGTGATCGAAGGCGTTGCCCGGGGCCTTGCCCACCACGTACTTGAGTTTCGCCAGGATGCTGTTCTTGAACGCCTGGACGGCGTCGCCGGCAGCGCTCGATTGCTCAGGCATGGCCGTGTCTCTTCGGGTTCGGGGCGGAGTCAGGCGCTCTTGCGCAGGGCGTCGTAGGAAATGACGCCAAGGCGTGCGAGAAGGACGCTCTTCTTCGCCCGCCAGGTGTCCTCGTCACGGATGCTGTCCAGCAAGTCATGGCCGATCAGGGTCAGCGAGGTAGCGACGCGTCCGGGGTCGCCACTCCAGGGGTGGTACTCGACGCACTCCACCAGCCCGGCATGCTCGAGCAGGTGGATGTGGTAGTTCACCGATTCCAGGCTGTGCTCGCCAAGGGGCTGCGCCACGAAGTGGTAGCCCGGTTCCAGCCCCTCGATCTCCAACAGCAGGTCCCTGATCAGGTCCCAGTCCCGCCTCATGGTTCTTCTCCTCCGTCGCCGACCGATGCTCCTTGAAATTGAGTCCGCAGCTTTCTGCATGAGTTCAGATTTTTGTCCGTCGCCCGCGCACCGCTTATCAGGAACCCTGAACTCCCCGGGATACGTCCCGTTCAGAACCCGTGAGCAGCCGCCACCGTCAAGGAGACCACCCATGCGTGATGACGTGGCGCGCGGGAGGGCGACTAGCCCCATCATTCGGCGCGCTACTCCTGGCCCGGAGGACCGTTCGCCCGAAACCCGGAACCGCGTTCCCCGCCGCCGATCACAAACAGGAGGAACCTCCACAGGAAGTACCACCATGAAGCGCCACGGCCTATCCCTCGCCCTCGGCCTCTGCGCCCTGCTGTGCCTCGGCACCGCTACCGCGGCGCAGGACCAACCCCCTACCCCGCAAGCCTTCGTCGCCCAGGTCTCGGCCGCCAGCGCGGCGAAGGTCGAAGCCGCCAAGCTGGCTCTGCAGAACAGCGAGTCGGACGATGTGCAGGCCTTTGCCCAGCAGGTCATCGACGACCACACCAAGGCCGCCTCGGACCTCAAGGCCCTGGCCCGCGACAAGAATCTCCAGGTCTATGACCAGGCCGCCCCGGTCAAGGCATCGAAGAACCAGCTGCTGGAGTTGCGCCAGGACTCCTTCGATGCAGCCTATGCCCACAACCAGGTGAAGACCAACGAGGAGGCCGTGGCCTTCTTCAACCAGGCCGTCGAGACTGGCGACCCGGATGTCCAGGACTTCGCCCGCAACACTCTGCCGGTGCTCCAGCGTCACCTGGAGATGGCCAGGGAGCTGGAAAGGGCGCATCCGTCGCATTAGCGGCAGCACGGACAATTGTGGGGGCGAATTCATTCGCCCCCACAAGTAAAGCACGCCCCTGATGGACCGGTGCCGGCCTGCTCCCGGTAGGTTGGGCTGAGCTTCGCGAAGCCCAACGGCCCTGCTCCCAAGCCTGGCGTTCTCTAGTGGGCTCCACGGGGGCAGCTTCGCCGCCCTTGGCGAATGAATTCGCCCCCATAGGTAAAGCAACCTACGGGAATGTGCCTTCCGGACGCAGGATGAGCGTGCCCAGGGGCGGCAGGTCGAGGCTGAGCGACTGGCTTTCACCGTGGGCGGCGATGACTTCGCTGGCCAGGGTGCCTCTCGAGCCGGCCTTGGAGCCGGTGAAACGTTCATCGTCCGTGTTCAGCAGGACCTCCCAAAACCCCGCGCGGGGCACGCCAATGCGGTAGCCGGGCCGCGGCTCGGGGGTGAAGTTGTGGACCACCAGCAACGGCGCTGCACCCTCGGCATGACGCAACCAGGCGAATACGCTGTTGTGCTGGTCGTCGCCGATCAGCCACTGGAAGCCCTCCGCGCGGTCGTCGCGCCGGTGCAGGGCGGGTTCGCCGCGATAGAGGCAGTTCAGCTCGCGCACCAGGGCCTGCACGGCGGCGTGTTCCGGGTAGCGCAGCAAATACCAGTCCAGCTGCTGGTCGTGGTCCCATTCGCGCCACTGGCCGAACTCGCAGCCCATGAACAGCAGCTTCTTGCCCGGGTGGGTCCACATGAAGGCCAGGTACAGGCGCAGGTTGGCGAACTGCTGCCAACGGTCGCCAGGCATCTTGCCCAGCAGCGAGCCCTTGCCGTGCACCACCTCGTCATGGGAGATCGGCAGGATGAAATGCTCGGAAAAGGCATAGAGCAGGCCGAAGGTCAGCTGGTGGTGATGGTGCTTGCGGTGGATGGGTTCCTTCTGGATATAGCCCAGGCTGTCGTGCATCCAGCCCATGTTCCACTTGTAGGCGAAGCCCAGCCCGCCCTCGCCCGTGGGGTGGCTGACCCCCGGCCAGGCGGTGGATTCCTCGGCTATCACCAGGGCTCCGGACGCTTCGGCGTGCACCACTTCATTGAGGTGGCGGAGGAATTCGATGGCCTCCAGATTCTCCCGCCCGCCATGGCGGTTGGGTATCCATTCGTCGTCCTTGCGCGAGTAGTCGCGGTAGAGCATCGAGGCCACCGCATCCACGCGCAGCCCGTCCACGTGGTAGACCCGCAGCCAGTGCAGCGCCGAAGCCAGCATGAAGCCGTGCACCTCGGTGCGGCCAAGGTTGTAGATGAAGGTGTCCCAATCCTGGTGGAAGCCCTCGAAGGGGTGCGCGTACTCGTAGAGCGCGGTGCCGTCGAAACGTCCCAGGCCGTGTTCGTCGGTGGGAAAGTGCGCCGGCACCCAGTCCAGGATCACGCCGATGCCCGCACAGTGACAGGCGTCGACGAAGGCGGCGAAGTCCGCCGGGGTGCCATGGCGTGCGGTGGGGGCGAACAGCGACAACGGCTGATAGCCCCAGGAACCGCCGAAGGGGTACTCCATGATCGGCATCAGTTCGATATGGCTGAAGCCGAGGTCACGGATATAGGGGATCAGCCGTTCCGCCAGCTCCGCCCAGCTCGGCGGACGCTCATCGACCCGTTGCCAGGAGCCGGGATGCAGCTCGTAGATCGCCAGCGGCTGGTCGTGGGCCTGGTGCTTGGTGCGCTTGGCCATCCAGTCGTAGTCCTGCCAGTCGAAGGCCAGGGGCTCCACCACCCGCGAACTGGTGGCCGGCGGCATCTCCCCGGCCAGGGCGACCGGGTCGGCCTTCAGCGGCAGCAGGCCGTCTGCGCCGAGGATTTCGTACTTATACAGCTCGCCGGCGCCCAGTCGCGGGATGAACAGTTCCCACACGCCGGACGGGTAGCGCAGGCGCATGGGATGGCGGCGGCCGTCCCAGCCATTGAATTCGCCCACTACCGACACCCGTCGGGCGTTCGGCGCCCAGACCGCGAAGCGCACGCCGGGAATACCGTCATGTTCCATCAGCTGTGCGCCGAAGGAGCGGCCCAGGTCGCGGTGATTGCCTTCGGCGAAGAGGTAGAGGTCCAGGTCGCCGAGCAGGGTGCCGAAGGCGTAAGGATCCTCGGTCTCCTGCTGGCCGCCCGGCCACCGGATGCGCAGGCGGTAGGCCGGGCACTCGGCCAGCTGCAGCTCGAAGAGCCCCTCGGCATCGGTGCGCGCCATCGCACCCAGAGATTCGCCGCTGTCGGCGGCCAGCAGCTCCACCGCTTCGGCGCCGGGCAGCCAGACCCGCACCAGAGTGTCCTCGCCCTGCCGCTGCGGCCCCAGGTAGGCGAAGGGGTCGCCCTCCTCCGCACGGCGCAGGCGTTCCAGTCTTTCGTCGGTCATGTGCGGTGTCCCAGCAGGTGACGGGCCAGCTCCAGCAACCCGTTCAGGGGTACATCGACCCAGTCCGGGCGATGGCGGCTTTCATAGAGGACTTCATAGGCCGCCTTTTCCAGGCTGAACAGCGCCAGGGCGGCGCCTTCGCCTTCGCGGCCATGCCATTCGTGGGGCAGGCCGTTGGCCGCCAGGCGGTAGGCGTCGAGGAAGGCGCTGCGAGCATCGGCGCGGTAGCGGGCAACCACCTGGCGGCAGGCGCTCTGCGATTCCGGCGAGCCGTCCGCGCCACAGGCGTTGCGCCGCGCTACCGCCGCCGCGTAGTCGAAGGAACGCAGCATGCCGGCGACGTCCTTCATCGGGCTGTGGCGCTGGCGGCGCTCGTTCAGGGGCCGGCTGGGCTCGCCCTCGAAGTCGATGATGTAGGCATCGCCCTGCACCACCAGCACCTGGCCAAGGTGCAGGTCGCCATGCACGCGGATGCGGATGCCGCCGGCCGCCAGGGTTGCCAGCCGGCCGATGACCCGCAGCAAGCCCTCCTCCTCGGCCAACAGCCACTCGACCGATGTCGCATCGTCCGGGGCAAGCCGCTCCAGGGACTTGGTCAGGGCCTCCAGGGCCTGGCGCAACTGGGCGCTGATGGCGGTGGCCCAGGCGGCACTGTCCTGCTCGCCGCTCGGGCGATAGCCAAAGTCCGGGCTGTCCACCGGGCGCGCCAGCACCGCGTGCATCTCGCCGATGCGCTTGCCGAGCATGCCGGCGAACAGTTTCAGCTCGGCCTGGGCGTCGAAATCGCTGACCGCCGAGCCGCCGGCCAGTTCATCGCGAATGGCGTGGTCGAGGTTGTTCAGGGTCCAGGTCCAGGCGTCGCCCTGGTTGTCGAGGTAACGCTGCAGGACCATCAGGGTATGGGGTTGGCCGGCCGCGTCCACCCGCAGCACTTCGCCGAGGAATGGCGCCACATGGCTGTAGCCGTGGTGAGTGAGGAAACGCCCCATCTCCACCTCCGGGTGGACACCCGGGAAGCCACGGCGCAGCAGTTTCAACAGCAGCCTGTGGCCGATCAGCGCGGAACTGTTGGACTGCTCCGCCGAGAGCAGTTTGAACTCGGCATCGGCTGCCAATGGATAGTCCGCGAGGGCCGGTTCGGGGAGGAACTGCAGTTCGCCGCCGTCACCACGCAGCACCGAACCGGCGCGCAGGTGGTTCAGGACTTCCTGGCTGAAGCGCGGCAGGCTGAAGGCATCGGTCAGCAGTTCCACCCTGCGCCCCCGGCGCAGCCGCGCCAGGGCCAGTTGCTGCGGCAAGTCGCTGCCGCTGGCACGCTCTGGCACCGCCGCCAGCGGCAACTGGTAGAACTCGCTACCGTGGGCGCCGTGCACTTCCAGCCCGGCCATCAACGGCGCATCGACGCCCGCCCCCAATGGCATGGCATAGAGCAGGTGGACGCTGCCGGCGGGCAGCCGCTCGCCAGGGAACCAGCGGCGCTTGGGCAGGTACAGCGGCAGGGATTCGAACTCCAGGGCCTGCCGCGCCTTGCCTGCCATCAGCTCGCCGAGTTCCCGCGAGAGCACCAGGGTCTGCAGTTCGGGCATGCGCTCCACCGGCTTCAGGTGCCAGCTGGGCATCTGCGAGGCATCGGCCAGGTAGAACCAGTAGAAGCCGTAGGGCGGCAGCGTCAGCAGGTAGGTCAATTGGCCGATGGGCGGAAAGGATGCGCCGCCGAGCATTTCCACCGGCACCCGGCCATCGTAGTCGGCCAACTCCAGTTCCACCGCCTGGGCCGCGCTGGACAGGTTGGCGACGCAGAGGATGCTCTCCTCGCGGCCGTCGCCGTCCTGGTATTCGCGCAGGTAGGCGAGGATCCGCCGGTTGCTCGGCGCCAGCATCTTCAGGCTGCCGCGGCCGAAGGCCTTCTGCTGCTTGCGCACGCTGAGCATGCGGCGCATCCAGTTGAGCAACGAATGGGGGTCGTGGGCCTGGGCTTCGACATTGATGGTCTGGAAACCGTAGAGCGGGTCCATGATCGGCGGCAGCACCAGACTGGCCGGGTCGGCGCGGGAGAAGCCGCCGTTGCGGTCCACCGACCACTGCATGGGCGTGCGCACGCCGTCGCGGTCGCCCAGGTAGATGTTGTCGCCCATGCCGATTTCGTCGCCGTAGTAGAGGGTCGGGGTGCCGGGCATGGACAGCAGCAGGCTGTTGAGCAGCTCGACCCGGCGCCGGTCACGCGCCACCAGCGGTGCCAGGCGCCGGCGGATGCCGAGGTTGATGCGCGCGCGGCGGTCGGCCGCGTAGTAGTTCCACAGGTAGTCGCGCTCGTCGTCGGTGACCATCTCCAGGGTCAGCTCATCGTGGTTGCGCAGGAAGATCGCCCACTGGCAATTGGGGGGGATTTCCGGGGTCTGGCGCAGGATATCGGTGATGGGAAAGCGGTCTTCCTGGGCGATGGCCATGTACATGCGCGGCATCAGCGGGAAGTGGAAGGCCATGTGGCATTCGTCGTCGTCGCCGAAGTAAGGATGGGTGTCCTCGGGCCATTGGTTGGCCTCGGCCAGCAGCATGCGGTCCGGATAACGGGCATCCAGCTCGGCACGGATGCGCTTGAGCACGGCATGGGTCTCCGGCAGGTTCTCGCTGCTGGTGCCATCACGTTCGATCAGATAGGGAATGGCGTCCAGCCGCAGGCCGTCCACCCCCATGTCGAGCCAGAAGCGCATCACCCCGAGCACCGCCTTGAGCACCTTGGGATTGTCGAAGTTGAGGTCCGGCTGGTGGGAATAGAACCGGTGCCAGAAGTACTGGCCGGCCACCGGGTCCCAGCTCCAGTTGGACTTCTCGCTGTCGATGAAGATGATCCGGGTGCCGGCGTACTTCTCGTCGCTGTCGGACCAGACGTAATAGTCCCGCGCCTTCGACGCCGTCTTCGCATGGCGCGCGCGCTGGAACCAGGGGTGCTGGTCGGAGGTGTGGTTGATCACCAGCTCGGTGATCACCCGCAGGCCACGGCGGTGGGCCTCGGCGATGAAACGGCGGGCGTCGGCGAGGTTGCCGTAATCCGGATGCACGCCACGGTACATGGCGATGTCGTAACCATCGTCGCGTCGCGGTGAGGGGTAGAACGGCAGGAGCCAGAGGGTATTGACCCCCAGGTCGGCGATGTAATCGAGCTTGTCGATCAGGCCGGGGAAGTCGCCGATGCCGTCGTCGTTGGCATCGAAGAAGGACTTTACGTGAACCTGGTAGATCACCGCGTCCTTGTACCACTGCGGGTCGTTGAGGAAGGCGCTGCCGCCATTGCGCTTGGCCATGGTCATGCTCCTTTCAGCGCACCGCGCGGATGCGCCAGATGCCGAACGGCAGATGCCAGGGATCGATACGCATCCACTGCACCTTGCCGTGCCAGACCCAGCGGTTGCCGTTCATCAGGTCCTCGCCCTCGAGGTCGGCATCGTCGGCCAGGCCGAACTCCCAGAGCGGCAGCTCGAAGTGGGCTTCCTGGGCATGCTCCGGGTCGAGGCTGATGGCGACCAGAATGAAATTAGCCAGGTCCTCGGTGCGCTTGCCGAAGTAGAGGATCCTGTCGTTCCACACGTTGTAGGCCTGGAACCCAAGGTGGGTCTGCAGCGCCGGATTGTCGCGGCGGATCTGGTTGAGGCGGGAGATCTCCGCACAGATGTTGCCCGGCGCCTGGTAGTCACGGGGGCGCAGCTGGTACTTCTCGGAATCCAGGTACTCCTCCTTGCCCGGCACGGGTGCGGCCTCGCAGAGCTCGAAACCCGAGTACATGCCCCAGAGGCCGGAGCCCATGGTGGCCAGGGCGGCGCGGATGAGGAAACCGGGGCGTCCCGACCCCTGGAGGAAATACGGGTTGATGTCCGGCGTGTTGACGAAGAAGTTCGGCCGGTAGCAATGGCGCCAGGGCAGCTGGTTGAGCTCAGTGAGGTAGCTCTGCAGCTCGTCCTTGGTATTGCGCCAGGTGAAGTAGGTGTAGCTCTGGCTGAAGCCGAGCTTGCCCAGGCGCGCCATCATTGCCGGCCGGGTGAAGGCTTCGGAGAGGAAGATCACCTGCGGGTGGCGCCCACGCACGTCGGCGATCAGCCACTCCCAGAACGGCATGGGCTTGGTATGGGGGTTGTCCACGCGAAACAGGGTGACACCCAGCTCCACCCAGACCAGCACCACGTCACGCAGGGCCAGCCAGAGACCGGGGATAGCGGCCTCGGCATAGAAGTCGACATTGACGATGTCCTCATACTTTTTCGGTGGGTTCTCCGCATGGCGGATGCTGCCGTCCGGCCGCCAGTTGAACCAGTCGGGATGCTGGTGCAGCCAGGGGTGGTCGGGCGAGCACTGGATGGCGAAATCCAGCGCGACTTCCAGGTTATGCGCCCGTGCGGCGTTCACCAGCTCGCGGAAATCCTCGAAGCTGCCCAGCTGCGGGTGCAGCGCGTCGTGGCCACCCTCCCCGCCGCCGATGGCGTAGGGGCTGCCGGGATCGTCCGGCCCGGCCACCAGGCTGTTGTTGGGGCCCTTGCGGTGGGTCTTGCCGATGGGATGGATCGGCGGAAAATAAAGCACGTCGAAGCCCATGGCGGCGATTTCCGGCAGGCGCCGCTGGACATCGGCGAAGGTGCCATGGCGTTGTGGATCGCCGCTCTCCGAGCGCGGGAACAGCTCGTACCAGCTGCCGAACTGAGCCAGGCGACGCTCCACATCGAGCGGGTAGCTTTCGCTGCGCAGTAGATGCGGGCGGTGCTCGGCGCGGCGCATCAGCTCACCCACCTCCGGCTCGATCAGCAGCGCCACCTGCTCTTCCACGGTCTGCCGGGTATCCAGGCGGTCCATCAGCTGCGCCAACTCGGCGCCCAGTTCCACCGGCGCCTCGGCGGCAATGCGCCGGATCAGCTGCGCGCCCTCCTTGAGCTCCAGCTGCACCGGCACGCCCGCGCCGAACTTCTTCAACAGCTCATATCGGTAGCTGGCATAGAGGTCCACCCAGGCTTCGATGGCGAACTCGGCGCGGCCCACGGCGTCCGGCACCAGGCGCGCCGTCCAGAGGTCGTTGCCGAGCGCCTGCATGGGCACGCGTTGCCAGTCGGCCTCGCCGGCCTTGCGCCAGAGCAAGTCGGCGGCCAGTTGATCATGGCCGTCGGTGAAGATCACCGCGCCGATGTCCAGTGGCTGATGGCTCAGGCACTTGGCGGCGAAGCGCCCCCCTTCCACGACCGGTTCCACTCCCTCGATGGCAAGGCGCGGTTGCTGGGCCGCAAGGATGGCGCCGGTTTCGGTCTGTTGGATCGAAAGCATCGCTCCTGGCTCCTTTACGCCTGGCAGACGTTTCGTTCGTGAATCCGTCAGGCGCGGCGGGCCGGCGGATGCTGCATCCCGGCAACGCTGGCCTCTTGAGTTCCGAAAGCGGATCGGCGGGAAAAGTTCACAGGGATTTGGACCGGTGGCCGATGGCTGCCTAAGAGTCGCCGTCCTGTTTGCCGTTCGGCTTGCTGGTCGGTTCGTCGTCCCGCTTGCCGTTCGGCCTGGGGTCCACCAGCAGGGGGATCACGTGGAGCACCAGCAGCGCCATCAGGGTGCCGAGGACGGCGGTGGCTTCGCGGCCCAGGCCCACGGCCACGCCAATGGCAGTGGCGGACCAGAGCCCGGCGGCGGTGGTCAGGCCCTTCACGTCCGAGGTGCTATGGCCCTTGAGGATGGTGCCGGCGCAGAGAAAGCCGATGCCGGCGGCAATGCCCTGGATCACCCGGCTGATGGCGTCGTGTCCCGCCCCCTCCTGCTCCAGGGCCATGACGAAGAGCGCGGCGCCCAGGCACACCAGCATATGGGTGCGGACACCCGCGGCCTTGCCCATCACTTCCCGCTCGTAACCCAGCAGCCCGCCTAGCAGTATGGCCAGCCCCAGGCGCAGGATGGCGCGGGTCAGGTACTCCACCTCGCCGAGGTCGGAGAACTCGCTCAGCAGGGTTACCAGGATGCGTTCGCTGAAGTCCATCGGCCTTTCCGAGACAGGGCCCATGAACTTCTGAGGCCAGGCCAGCCGCAGAGGTTCGGCCAATCCGAGGGGCGGCAGGCCCGTTCATCAGGCGGGCTGAACCATCGCGCGGTCCCGGCCTTCTTCCGAAACAAGGGCCGCGCGGCAGTCCGGCAGCGCGACGAATCAGGAGGACCACGCCATGCCACGTGGAAGCAAGGCGAAGTACACCGACAAGCAGAAGCGCAAGGCCGAGCACATAGAGGAGAGCTACGAGGCCAAGGGCGTTCCCGAACGCGAAGCCGAGGCCCGCGCCTGGGCCACGGTGAACAAGCAATCCGGCGGCGGCGAGAAAGCCGGCGGCTCCGGCCGGCGCACCAGCCCGGAAACCAAGAAGGCCGCCCGCAAATCCTCGGCCCGCCGCGCCGTGGCGACCCGTCGTGGCGTCCCCCGTCCAGGGAGCACCCTGGATTCGATGAGCAAGACCGAGCTGATGGACCGCGCACGCAAACGCAATATCGCCGGGCGTTCGAAGATGCGTAAGCAAGAGCTGATCGAGGCCTTGCGCAAGGCGGGCTGACCTCTCTCCCCCATCCGCCGCGGTTGGTGTTGCGGCGGATTTTTTTGCCTCGAGTCTGGCGGTGTGAAGAGGCCTGCACGTGCCCCACCGTAGGGTGCGCCATGCGCACCCTACCTGGTCAACGCCGTTGCCCGCGTCAAGCCCGGGGGCTGGCGCGGGCCGGGAGGTCAAGGCGAAATCGGATCGCTCGCCGGGAAGGTCTCTTCCAGCGCGTTGTCCACCTGGGACTCCTTCGGCTTGTCGCGGACGGTGGGATCGCCGCAGCGGCACTCGGCATCGCGGCATTGCTTGCAGCCTTCCGGGTGGCGGTCGGCGCAGGCCTCGCAACAGTAGGCCTTTCCATTGCGCATCACGGCGTCGGCGCCTACCACACAGGTGCAGTTGGGGCAGGCGCAGCGGTTGTCATTCATGGCCGAATCCTCTGCAGGAAAAAGCCCATGGCCGTGTTGGGCGTGCGGATGAAGCGGCTGCCCGGCAACCTTTGCGGAGCGCTTGGGTAACGGTGCCTACGCTGGGAAAGGAGCGAAACCATGGATCACCCCTCCCTGCCGACCAGGTCTCCCCGACGCGCCCTGGTATGGCGCCGTGAGCGCTTACGGGACAGGGATACCCTGACTTTCACGCCGAAACGGTTGGCTGGAGTCCAGCCGATCCTGGGACTGTTCATGGAGCCTCCCCGCGCGATCGCGCATGCTCATTCCTCTTCGTCGCCCGCGGGCGAAACCTTGTCGGTCCAGAGCTTGCCGTCCAGCGGGGCGGAGCGCCCCAGCTCGGCTTCATCGAGGCCGATACCGCCGCCGATCTCGGACTCGTCGACGCGGCGCAGGTCGGCATCGGCCGGCATTCCGGGCGCACTGGTGCCGGTCAGGTCGTAGAGGGTGTCGGGGCTGAGGTCGTCGAGGGTGACGTTGTCTTCGTGTTCGCTGTCGGTGAGGGTTTCGCCGCCGGTCATGCCGCACTCGGCCACGCGCTCCGGCGGGAACTCTTTCTCGACCTCGCCGGCCGGCCGCTGATCGCCAATGCGGCCCTGGCGCTCGTCGCGCTCTTCACTGAAGTCCAGCTCGCGCACCGAGCGGTCCTCGGCGTCGTCTGGTGCTCGCGGCGTGGGGTTGTCGCGGATCATCTGGCTTCTCCAGCTGAGTACCTACCTCAATCGACTGGAAGCCATGACGAATGATTCAGACTTTTTGCCGGGCGGCCCGGCGTTAGAAATGCAGGCGTCCGCGGTTGTCGAACGCTTCCCGGGCGGCCTGGGTGTCGTCCGTGTCCCTGGCCGGGGCACGGACGACCCGGGTCTCGAAGTGGAATACCGGCGCCTGCTGGCGCAGCACCGGCCGACTGTCCCCGGGGCCACGCCCGGCGTACTGGCCATAGATGCCCAGCAGCAACACGCCGAAGAGCATGCAGATGCCGAGGCGCTGGATGCTGCGCGAATCCTGGCGGGGCGGTTGGCGCAGAACCAGGGCTCGCGCCCTGCGCCGCTTGAGGCTGGAGCGTCCCATCAGTCGTCCAGCAATTTGTCCATCAATTCGAGGGCCAGCCGCTGGGTGCTGGTTTCGTCCAGCAGGTCTTGCTGGCGGATGCCGACCACTGTCGTTCGGGGGATGGCGAGGTACTGGTTGCTGAGGATGATGGAGCAACTGTCATCGTCCTCCCACAGGCATTCGAACTGGAAGGTGACGCTCATTCTGTTCAGGGTGTCCTCAACCTGGCGAAGCATCAAATTATTCATTATCAGTCCTCTCACCAATCGAGCAGCCGGACTTGAAAACCTAGCAGGGAAAGTCCAGTCGTAAATGCTGGCAAACAGCCTTCCGTCGAGCCGTTGCCAAGTGCCAACAGGCAATGCCCGATGCAGAGGCGTTCGCGCAGTATCGATCTGCCATCGCATTGGAGTGGGTGCCGACGAACGGATGCCATGCCATTGTTTTGGCACCACTCATTTGACGAATTTCTCGCATTTCCGCTGATTCTGGCTATGGTTTTTTTTGCACCGTGAGAGCGGGCACGGCGAAATTCTCGAGTTCCCCCACAACCTTGTTCCAGAGCGGGCCGCTGCGCCCGGCTCGTGAATTCGTGCGCCTTGAAAAACAACCAGCGGAGCGACATCGAATAGGGAGCGCCGCACCTTCCGGGGAACAAGGAAACCCAGCCTGGCCAATCGTCTCGACAAGGACGCACGGATAGCCAGGACCGTCGGAAGTGAACGGAAAGGAGATCGGACAGTGCAAGTCATTCAATCCATTGCAGCGAAGTATCTCGCCGAAGCCTTCTTCGACTTCAAGGTACGGTTCCAGCAGCGCCCGGACGGCGCGCTGGTACTGGAATTGCGCGACCAGCAGGGCAAGCGCCTGGTGCGCCGGGCGATCGGCCGCGAGGAGCTGTGCAACGGCGCGGTCCTGCTCACCCTGGTGGAAAGGATCAGGCGCGACCTCATCCTGGAAGCGGGCCCGCTGCGGGAAGACCAGGCGTTGCAATTCAAGCATGGTTCCGAGCTGCCCAGCTTCATCCCCAACCAGCCTCGCCGGGAGCGCAAGGTGGTGATGGCCGGAGCGCGTCTGCAGGCCCGCGGCCGAGCCTGAGCCGGCTGGCCGGGACGTGCCGGACTCCGGCCGCATGGAACTTCCCGTTTCCCGCCTCTTCTACCGTCTGAGGGGATCAGAACTGGAGGACGCCATATGTTTCGCAGCATTGGAATCCTGATGTTCACCCTGCTCGGATCGCTTCCCATGGCCGTGACCGCGCAGGCCGCCGATGAAATAAGCGTGCAGGAGTTCGTGACCAAGGCCACGGCAAATGGCATCGCCGAGGTCCAGGCCGGCAAGCTGGCGCTGCAGAAGGGCACGTCGCTCAAGGTCAAGGAGTTCGCCCAGATGATGGTCACCGAGCACGCGGCGGCCAACCGGCAGCTCGCCGCTCTGGCGCAGAAGCGCAGGATCAAGGTGCCGGAGACTTCCACACTGATGGCGCGGGCCAAGCAGAAAATCCTCGAGATGCGCGGTGAGAGGTCCTTCGACCAGGCCTATGCGAACAACCAGGTGGTGGCCCACAAGGCCAGCGTGGCGCTGTTCCACCAGGCGGCCAACTCGGAGGATGAGGATATCCGCGCCTTCGCCATCCAGACTCTGCCGCAGCTGGAACAACACCTGCGCCTGGCCGAGGACCTGGCGGTCGACGTGGGCGCCACCCGATAGCGAGTCCTTTGCGTCAGTGGCGCCATCCGGCCGACTTTCGCGACCAGAGCTATGATCCGGAGAGGCGCCCCGCTCGTCCCAGGTGGCTCCAACCCACCCAGCTGAGGTAATGCAGGCCATGTCCAGCTCGCCGTTGCTCCAGCGTTTCGAAGGCCGCCTGGTGCTGGTCGGCTTCGGCTGTATCGGCCAGGGCGTGCTGCCGCTGATCCGCCGTCATATCGACCTGGACCCACGCCGTGTGGTTGTCCTGAGTCCTGACCCGCGCGGCCAGGCCTTTGCCGAGGCGCAGGGGGTTCAGTTCCACCGCATCGGTCTGGATGCGGCGAACTACCGCGACGAGCTGGCACCGCTGCTGGGTGCCGGGGACTTCCTGCTCAATCTTTCGGTGAATGTTTCCAGCCTGGCGCTGCTGGAGTTCTGCCGCGAGCGCGGCGTGCTCTACCTGGATACCTGCATCGAGCCCTGGGCCGGCGGCTATACCGATCCCCATCGCACCTTGTCCCAGCGCTGCAACCAGGCCCTGCGCGAAAGCGTCCTGGCCCTGCGCCGACCTGGCGAAGACGCCCCCACCGCCCTGCTGACCCACGGCGCCAATCCCGGCCTCGTATCCCATCTGGTCAAGCAGGCACTGCTGAACCTGGCCGCCGGCCTGGGCCAGCCGGTATCCGCGCCGACCGGGCGGGAAGCATGGGCAGCGCTCGCCGAACGCCTGGCGGTGCGCTGCATCCACATCGCCGAGCGGGATTCCCAGCAGGGGCTCCGGCGCAAGGTGGACGACGAGTTCGTCAACACCTGGTCCATCGACGGTTTCATCAGCGAAGCCTGCCAGCCCGCCGAACTCGGCTGGGGCAGCCATGAGCAGCGCTTGCCCAGCGACGGCCGTCGCCACGAGAGCGGTTGCCAGGCGTCCATCTACTTGCAGCGGCCCGGCGCGGTGACCCAGGTGCGCAGCTGGACGCCGACGATCGGGCCGACCCTTGGCTACCTGATCAGCCACGGCGAGTCGATCTCCCTCGCCGACTATTTCACCCTGGGCACAGGCAGCAATCCGCGCTACCGGCCTACGGTGCACTACGCCTACCAACCCTGCGACGACGCCCTCCTTTCCATGCGCGAACTGGCCACGCGCAACTGGCGACCCCAGCGCCAGGCACGGCTGCTGGACGCTGACATCATCGGCGGCCGCGACGAGCTGGGCGTGCTGCTGCTCGGCCATGAGCGGCAGGCCTACTGGTACGGTTCGCGGTTGTCCATCGACGAGGCCCGCGAACTCTGTCCGCAGAACAGCGCCACCAGCCTGCAGGTGACCGCTTCGGTCCTTGCGGGGGTGGTGTGGGCCATGGGCAATCCGCGGCGGGGCATCCTCGAGCCGGAGGAGCTGCCCTTCGCAGAAATGCTCGATCTCATTCGCCCCTACCTGGGCGAAGTGGCGGGCTTCTATGCCGACTGGAACCCGCTGCAGGACCGCGGGCGACTGATGGACGAGGAACTGGACCGCGACGATCCCTGGCAGTTCGTCAACTTCCTGGTCAGCTGACCGGCGCCGCCTGCACGTGCAAACGGCGGCCGGGACTGGTCAGGCACGGGCGCGCTCGACGTTGCGCAGCGCCTTGATCTGGTCGTGGTTGCGCAGCACGCCTTCGTACTGACGCTGGACCATCGCCCGTACATCGGTGGGCAGCTCATGACGCAGGGCCTCGGCGTAGTGCTTCTTGGCCAGGTCCTCGCCCCGCTCGCACTCGTTGAGAATGGCCTCTTCGTCCTTGCCGGTTACCAGGGACTTGAGGTCCACCCAGCGACGGTGCAGGGCACCGCTGACACTGGCCCTGTCCTCGGGCTTGCCGCCCAGCTCCAGTACCGCCCGCTGCAACTCGGCGGCAGCGCTGCCGCACTCCCGCGAGCGCTCGATGAAGATGTTCTTCAGGTCCGGACGCTTGACGTCCCCGGCACAGAGCTTGAAGCCGGCCTCGCCGTCCTTGCTGGTCTCGATCAGGTCGTTGAGTACACGGATGATTTCTTTGCGGTCGTTTGCGATATCCATGGGTCTGTTCTCCCGGGTCGACGAGGCGGGGCCGCGCCGAGCCAATAATTGGAGTGGAGGCCCGCGCAGGGCCTACCCTGGTTCCGACGCGGGGTGGCGGTGGATCGTTCAGCCTTTCTGCCCGGACGGCCCGCCGGCTATCGACGCCGCGGAGCGTGGCAGTGGCAGCGGCGGTCACTACTGCATGTCCTACCTATGCAGCGCGAGGCGAGCCATGGACAAGAGCAAGAGCGACAAGACCCCGGCCCTCACCCCCCAGGAAAAACAGGATGTCAGGAAGGGGCAGCCGCCGCGGGCCGCGGTGGTCCACGAGATCATCCGAGTGCAGGGCGACAAGGAGCTGCAACGCACGGTCGCCGCGCTCTGGTGGTCGGCCTTGGCCGCCGGGCTGTCCATGGGGCTCTCGCTCATGGCCATGGGCCTGTTGCGCGCACGCCTGGAAGGTGTCGAAGGCGCGCACGCCCTCGCCAGCTTCGGCTACTCGGCGGGCTTCCTCGCGGTGATCCTGGCTCGCCAGCAGCTGTTCACCGAGAACACCCTGACCGCCGTGCTGCCGGTGATGAGCAAACCCACCGCGGGCAACTTCGGTCGTCTGCTGCGCTTGTGGAGCGTCGTGCTGGCGGGCAACCTCGCCGGCACCCTGCTGGTGGCCTATGTGATGCTGCACCTGCCGATCTTCGACAGCGCCACCGACGCCGCCTTTCTCCAGATAGGCCACAAGCTGATGGAGAACGACAGCGGGCAGATGTTCGCCAAGGGCATCGTCTCCGGCTGGATGATCGCCACCATGGTGTGGATGATCCCGGCCCAGGAACAGGCCAAGTTCTGGATCATCATCCTGGTCACCAGCCTGATGGCCCTGGGCGACTTCACCCACATAGTGGTGGGCGCAGTAGAGTTGTCCTACCTGGCCTTCGCCGGCGAGCTGGCCTGGGCCGAGTTCTGGCTGGTGTTCGCCGGCCCGACCCTGGCCGGCAACATTGTCGGTGGCAGCTTCATCTTCGCGCTCATCAGCCACGCGCAGATCCGCAGCGACGTCGAGCTGCAGGAGTCGGAGCGGGAGAAACGCCGCGCGCAGCTGGCGGAGGAATCGAAGTCCTAGGCCGCCCGGTGCACCTCCAGGACCACCGCAGCGATGCGTTCGGCGCGGGCATAGGAGGCTTGCGCCAGCTCTTCTCCGAACACGTCCGGGTCCAGCTCACGGTAGTGCCATTGGTAATCGCTGTCGCCGAGGAAGCCCAGCACCCGCTCATAGAAGGGGTCCTTGCCGGCGACCATGGCTACGCCGGTGTAGAGCAGCAAGGTGCCGCCGGGGACCAGGCGTCCCAGTCCGCCGTCGAGAATCGCCAGGGACAGTCCGCTGCCCAGCTCGCCACCGCCGTGCCGGTAGGTGCGCCGGGCGGGGTCCAGCAGGTAGGGAGGGTTGGCCACTATCAGGTCGAAACTGCCCTCGGCTTCGCGTAGATGGTCGCTGACGATGGCACGGACGCCGTGGGTGCCGGCCAGGGAGGCATTGACGCGGGTGAACTCCAGGGCCCGGCGATTGATATCCAGGGCCTGAACATCGGCCTCTGGAAAGCGCCGGGCGATCTGGATGGCCGCCGCGCCCGCGCCGCAACCGACATCCGCCACCCGGTGGATGCCCTTGCCGTCGCTGGCATCCAGCAGGTGGTCGATGGCCTGGAAGAAGCGGTAGGTATCCGGGCCGAAGAACACTGCATCCTTCTCGTCCGTGGGGAAGCTGGAGTGCACATAGAGCCCATCGCCAAGGTTCGACCAGCGCACCTTGCTGCGAAAGCCGTCGACGCCGGCCACCAGCACGTCAGCGGCTTCCATCAGCCTGAAGATTTCTTCGTCCAGGGCGCCGCGCACGAAGGGACGGCTCCAGCCGAACACCCCGGCCAGGTCTTCGGCCATGGCGTTCTCCCGGCGCTGGTTGATACGCGAATGGGTCAGCGGCGTCACGGTGGTGAAGCGATAGCCCCTGGCGCGCAGGGCTTCGCCGAGTTGCAGAAGGGCCTGGTTGCGCTCGGAGAGCGCGCTGCAGGAATCCTTGGTCATCATGGCTACCTCGTTGAATTCATCGGATCTGGGCTGTGAACAGGCGCGTGAGGAGCAGCCCCGCCGGCCGATAATGGGCGGCCAGCGCCATGAGCTGGATCAGCCGCGCCAGGTGCAAGGTCAACGCCAAATCGGGTTGTTCCAGCAACTGGCGATCGAGGGCCTGAACCTGGCCGGTCGAGCTGGACACGGTGTCTAGCGGGCTGTGGCGTTTTTGCGAAAGGGAAATGTCCATACTTCGCTCCTTGAGGCCCTGAGTCTGGGAGCGTCGACTGCGGAGAAAAATTCAGCCGCGGAGACAGGCGGAACTTGAACTCGCGGCCGAAGGCGGCGTCACTTGGAGATACCGCCCATTCTGGCCAGCCAGCATGCTCAACGAACGCAAGGCCCCCAGCTTCGGTATCGAGGAAGAGTGCTTCCTGGTGGACAGGCGTAACCGCGACATTCCCGCGCAGCCGCCGGCCGGCCTGCTCCAGGCCGCCCGCGAGGCCCTCGGCGAGCGCCTGGCCGAGGAGATGTTCCAGAGCCAGCTGGAACTGGTGAGCCCGGTGCTCTGGGACTTGGCCGAGGCCCGCGCCTGCCTGCTGGAACAGCGCACCCGCCTGGCCCAGGTGGCCGCGGGCTTCGGCCTGGGTCTGGTCTGCGCCGGCTCGCACCCCTTCGCCGACTGGCGCGCGCAGCAGGCCAATACCTCGGCGCGCTACCGCCAGCTGTTCGACGACTATCGCCTGATCGCCCAGCGCAGCCTGCTCTGCGGCCTGCATGTGCATGTGGGCATTCCGCCGGAGGCCGACCGCGTCCGGGTGATGAACCGCGTGCTGCCCTGGCTCCCGCTGCTGCTGGTCCTCAGCGCCTCCTCGCCGTTCTGGCTCGGCCGGCCCAGCGGATGCATGAGCTACCGCCAGGTGATCTGCGGCGAATGGCCGAGGATGGGCCTGCCTGACGAGCACTTCCCCGACGAGCCAGCCTTCGAGGCCTATGTGCAATGGTTGCTGGCCTCCGGCTCGATCCGTACCGAGAACGATATCTGGTGGTGCATCCGCCCTTCTGCGCGCTTCCCCACCCTGGAACTGCGGGTCTCCGACGCCTGCCCGTCGGTGGAAGACGCCCTGTGCATCGCCGGCCTGTTCCGCGCCCTGGTGGCCGGTGCGATGGGCGGGGACGACAGCGATCCGCTGGAATTTCCGCTGCAGCGGCTGGTGCTGGCGGAGAATTACTGGCGGGCGCGGCACCTCGGCATCCACGCCATGTTCATCGACGACACCGGGGAGGCCAGCCTCTCCGCCGGCGCCTGGCTGGCCCGGGCCCACGCCTTTTGCGGCGCCCTGGACGAAAGCATGACCGAGGGTGCCGCCTTTGCCCGGGCTCGGCACATCCTGCGCTACGGCAGCAATGCCGACCGCCAATTGCAGCGCTACCGGGAAGCCCTGGATGCGGGGCTGCCCAGGCAACAGGCGCTGGTGGCGGTGGTGGATGAGTTGCTGGCCGAAAGTTGCGGGGGCTAATCCCGATTGGCAGGACTACGTCCTGCTTGCGGGAGTATGCATCCACGTTCGCGCCTCGCTCCTACACAAACCAGGACATTTCAATCGTCCGCCGGGTGCGCCATGCCCGCATCACCGAAGCGCAACCCTCCCCTGAAGAAATTTCCCTGAACCCTGCCCCGCTCCCCCGCGTCCGAATTTATAGGGGAAGGCGATATACCCCTCCAGTACGGAGACCAACATGAACGTTCAAGGCATCTACCACGCCGCCCTTCAGAACTGGGCCAACCCAGTGGCCGTCAACGAGATTTCGGAGGAAGACGGCGAAATCGAGCCCAACGGTTTCGTCACCCGGGTCACGGCTGCGGACGCAGTCAGTATCGAAGCCGCGGAGATGGCGCTGCAGAAAAGCCAGTCCGCCGATACCCGCGCCTTCGCCCTGCAAGCCATGGTCGAGCACAGCCGTTGTACGGACGAACTCCAGGCCCTGGCCTGTCGCAAGTTCCTGCGTGGCGGGCTCGACAGCTGCCTGGACAACGCCGTCATCCGCGATCTCCGCGCCTTGGAGCCGCCGGCGTTCGACCCGGCCTACACCCTCAGTCAGGTCATGGCCCTGGAGGAAAGAGTCGAGCTCCTGGCCTTCGCCACCCGCCAGCTCGACGAGCTGGAACTGGAGGCCTTCGCCAACGAAGCCCTGCCGAGGTTTCGCCAGCTGCTGAAAATGGCCCGGAGCCTGGCAGCAGCCAATCCCGCGCGCTGACCCGCGCCGCCGCCCACCACGGGCTTCCCCCCGATGAGTTTCATCCTGTGAATGCGGGTACTGGGCAGCATCCTCCTGATCCTCGCCCTGGCCTCGACCTACCTACGGCTGCTGGAGCGCTACCAGAAATGAAACCGGCGCCGGACTCAGCCGGCGCCGGGCGCCCTACTCGACGTCCCGCCAATGGGGATCGCCACACTGGCAGGTGGGATCGCTGCAATAATGCTCGCCCGGTGGATGCTGGTCAGCGCACGCCTGACAACAATAGCCCTTGCCATCGCGGTAGACCGCCTCATCGCCCAGGCTGCAGATGCAACCGGGGCATGCGCAATGTGTCTCTCCCATGATGCTGTCCTCCTGGCGGCGGATAGCCTACTCAATCGACCGGACACCCCCGGGAAGATTCAACTTGAATCATTGAACGGGGCTGACCTTGAGCACGCAGGAGATGGTCTGGCTGCGGCCGTCCCAGATATAGCGGAAATGTTGCCCCTGCACCGGCAGGGTCACCGCCGGCGGGCGGAACGCGGCCACGCACTCATGCCCCGGCAGGCGCACGCTGCCGTAGAGCAGGCCCCACTTCCCGGCATTGCGATGGAGCCCGGCGAAGGCCTGGCTGGTCCCGTAGCTCATGGGGTCCGGGTCGTGCAGGTCGGCGCGGTCGCGCACATCGAGCATTGGACTGACCACCTTGTTGACGTAGGCGCGCATGGTGATTTCGATGCTCGCTTCCTGGGTCGCACGCCAGAAGCGCTCCTGGTGGTAGCGGGTCTCGGCGATGGCCGCATCCACCGAGTTGGCGCAGTAGTAGACGCCGAAGGAGCCATCGGAAAAGCGACTGGCGCGGCCGATATGGGTGAATACCGCCATCACCACGGTGGCGCCGGCGCCGCTGACGCGGTCTTCGGCGGCCACGCGGGTGATCTCGCCGGCCTGGTCACGCAGACGGTCGTTGGTTATGGCCTCGATGGCGTAAGCCAGTTCCAGGTCGCCAGGGTCGAGGGTGTCCTCGAACACTGAAATGGGCGGGAATGCGCTGTTGACCAGGCGATAGGCCTTGTTCCACTCGGGTATCCGTTCCACCAGGAGCTCATCGGTCATCAGCCACGCACTCCATCGAGGTAGCGGCGTACGTCGGCCACGTCCACCACCTGGCCGCCGAGCATGTACTCCAGCGCGCTGCGGCCGTTGAAGGGCGCGGCGCTGTTGGCCTTGTGCACCCACACGTAGGCACGCTCCTCGTGGTTGCTGAAGAGGATGCGCAGCGACTTGTGGATGCCCATCAAATAGGAGATGCGCTCCAGGGTGTCATGGGGCAGGCGCACGCTGGGCAGCTTCTTGTAGCTGAAGTAGGTGGTGTTGCCGATGGAGCCCAGCAGCGTGCGCTGCTGCTCCTTGTTGCAGCCCCACTTGTCCATCAGGTTGAAGAAGAACTTCAGCGCAACGCGGCCGGCTTCGCCGCTCTGGAGATCCGGGTTGGCATGGCTGGCGGGAATGTTCATGGCGTCTCCTGGCAGAGGGGCTTTGGCTCCAGTCTACTACCGATCCGAATTATTTCAACTTCATCATTCGCATACGAATACCAGCCGGTCATTTCCACGAGCCTCCCCGGCCGGGCAATGGAAAAAAACGCCAACGTGCCGGAGCGCTTTCGACCTAGGCCTGGGAACCCAATGCTGGATAGAGTGCTGGCGCATGCCACTCGCAAGGGCCATCCCCATGCTCGAAGCCAGTTCCGCCCGCCCTTCCCGCTACCTGGAAAACCGCCACCTGGCCCTGGCCCTGTTCGCCGAGCAGGGCTATGGCCAGGTGAGCATGCGCGACCTGGCGACGCAGCTGGGGATCAGGGTCGGCTCCATCTACCACCATGTGGAGAGCAAGGAAGCGCTGCTGTTCGAGTTCATCGAGGAGCTCTACGAGCAGCTGCTGGACAACGCCGCCCTGGCCGCCCGCCGCCACGCCGAACCGGCCGCACGGCTGGCCGCGTTGATCGACGCCCATCTGGCCTTGCACGAGCCCATGGGCTTGCATTTCCGCCTGGCCGAACTGGATGCCCGCTGCCTCTCCGGTGATCGCCTGGCGCAGGCTCGCGACCTGCGCCTGGCCTATGAGGAAGCCCTGCTGGAACCCTTGCAGCAACTGGCTGGACAGCCCATGGATGCCGCCGGGCGCGGGGCGGTGGCCAGTATCGTCTCGCTGCTCAACCAGCTGCCGGCCTGGCTGGATGCCGGCGGACTGCCGGCCGGCCAGGGGCGGGAGTTGATGACCCGGATGATCCTGGGGACGGTGCACGGGGCGTTGCGATTGCCTTGATACCAAGTCAGCAGGATGGGTGGAACGCAGTGTTCAGCCGGGATAGATGGGTAACGCCTGTCGGGAGACATGGGTAACGGGTTGATGATCATGTCACGCGCTGTCTCAAGTCGACTTGGCGCAGGGTCTTGTAGATGAACACCAGATCGTAGACGCCATCCACGGCCGTGGGGCGGATCGCGAGCAAGCTCGCTCCCATGGGGTTCCAGGCTCGTCGATTGACACCAGGCAACAGCCAACGCAGGCAGAGCCAATGCTTCCCCGCTACTGCTGCTTGCGCTTGCGAAATTCCGCGACCTTATGCCGGTTACCGCACAAGGCCATGCTGCACCAGCGGCGGCGGTGGGACTTTGTGCGGTCGTAGAACCAGAGCACGCAGTCCGGGTGCTCACAGACGCGCACCAGGTCGAAGTCGCCTTCCACCAGCAGTTCCGCGGCGGATTCCGCCAGGGGCGCCAGGTATTGCTCGGCGGTTTCCGCCGCACGCACCTTGTCCAACCGGGGCGCACCGCCGACCGGCCAGTCCAGGCGCAGGTGGCTGGGTGCGGCCAGAAAGCGATTGAGGGCATCAGGAGAGGCTTGGCGGCCAGCCTTCCGCTGTTCCACCAGTTCGCGCACAACCTCGCGCAGGGTCAGTGCCGCTTGCAGCAGCGTGCCCTTGGGGAACTGAGCGGCGGGCAAATCCCAGCCGGTACGCGCCAACCAGGCTTGCACGTCCGCATCGCTGCGCAGGAACTCGCAGGGGGCGCCGTCTACCGCGGCCAAGGTATTGAGCAGGTCGAGTAGCGGGTGGTCGGCGAGCACATAGGGCTCGAGGGGAGCTGTCGTGTCGGCGGTGGCCATGGATCTTCTCCGGCGGGGGACGGCTGGAGTGTAACCTTGTAAAGGCTAAATGGACAGTTACGACGAATGAAGCCTGTAACCCTTATTTTTAACTTGACAGGTTACCAATGACACGCATACTGATGCCTCGTAACCCCATCTCAACGATTTACCAGTTACGGAGTATCGCCCCCATGAGCCACGTCCCCTCCCATACCCTGGTCCGCCACAAGTTCGCCGAAGCCGATGGTGTACGCGTCTTCTACCGCGAAGCCGGCTCCCCGACCGCGCCCACCCTGCTCCTGCTCCACGGCTATCCCAGCTCGTCCCACCAGTTTCGTGACCTGATCCCACTGCTGGCCGACAGGTTCCACATCATCGCGCCGGACCTGCCAGGGTTCGGCTTCACCGAAGTGCCGGCGGAGCGCGAGTACCGCTACAGCTTCGATGCCCTGGCCACCACCCTGGGCGCCCTGGTGGAGGAGCTGGGCCTGAAGCGCTATGCCATGTACGTGTTCGACTATGGCGCCCCCACCGGCCTGCGCCTGGCGCTGGCGCATCCGGAGCGGGTCACCGGCCTGGTTTCGCAGAATGGCAACGCCTACCTCGAAGGCCTGGGCGATGCCTGGGAGCCGATCCGCGCCTATTGGGCCGAACCGAATAACCCTGGGCGCCGCAAGGTCGTGCACGACGCCGTGCTGAATCTGGACGGCACCCGCTGGCAGTACGTGCATGGCGTGAAGGATCTGGAGCTCGTAGCCCCCGAGGCCTATTACCTCGACGCCCTGCTGCTGGAGCGGCCGGGCAACAAGGACATCCAGCTCGACCTGTTCCTGGACTACGCCAACAACCTGAAGCTCTATCCGGCCTTCCAGGCCTTTTTCCGCGATACCCGCCTGCCGACCCTGGTGATCTGGGGTGCGCACGACCCCTTCTTCATTCCGCCCGGCGCCGAGGCCTTCAAACGCGATAACCCCAATGCGGTGGTGGAGATGCTGGACACCGGGCACTTCGCACTGGAAACCCACGCGACTCATATCGCACAGCGCATTCGCGAGGTGTTGGGGGATATTCCGGCTTGAAGGCTGGGGGCTGATTTTTCTGTAGGGGCGATTTCAATCGCCAAAGGTCCGTAGGTTGGCGCTGATCGAAGCGAAGCCCAACATGGAGTGCGTAGCACTCCCGAGCTTGCTGCCAGGGGAAGTTGGGCTTCGCAGGCTCAGCACCAACCTACGGGGCTGCTGCGCAGCCCTTGGCGAATGAATTCGCCCCTACAGGATGCTCAGCTCGACCATAGTCTGGTTGACTTTCTAGACGACCAGTCCAAAATCCCCACCCCATGACCGAAGCCATTTCCAGACCCCGTCGCGGCCGCCCACCCAAGGTCGAGCGCGATTTCCCCGATACCCGTGCCGCGCTGATCCGCTGCGGCATGGAGATCCTTACCGAGCAAGGCTTCATGTCCACCGGCATCGATTCGGTGCTCAAGCGCGTGGGCGTGCCCAAGGGCTCCTTCTATCACTACTTCGACAGCAAGGAAGCCTTTGGCCAGGCCGTGCTGGAGAGCTATGCCAGCTATTTCGCGCACAAACTGGATCACTGGTTCCTGCAGGACGCAGTAGCGCCGTTGCAACGCTTGCAGAACTTCGTCGAGGACGCCAAGGCCGGCATGGCCCGCTACCAGTTCTGCCGGGGTTGCCTGGTGGGCAACCTTGGCCAGGAAGTGGCCATCCTGCCGGACGGCTTCCGCCTGCAACTGGAAGCCATCCTCTGCACCTGGCAGCACCGCCTGGCCAGCTGCCTGCGCACCGCCCAGGCAGCGGGAGAACTGGCGGCCGAGGCCGATTGCGACGAGCTGGCGGCGTTTTTCTGGATCGGCTGGGAAGGCGCCGTACAGCGCGCCCGGCTAACGCGGGACAATGTCCCGCTGGATGTTTTCATCAGAGGGTTTCTGGCCGGATTGCCGCGCTAGGTTTTCCGGGCCTATTTGTAGACGATTGGTCTAAATGGAGGTGTGAGCATGTTCGACGCAATCCTGATCGAGAAGGACGAGGCCGGGTACCGCGCCCGCAATACCCGGCTGGACGAGGCGCAACTGCCCGAGGGCGATGTCACCGTGCGCGTGGCCTACAGCACCCTCAATTACAAGGACGGCCTGGCCATCACCGGCAAGAGTCCGGTAGTGCGCCAGTTCCCCATGGTGCCGGGCATCGACCTGGCCGGCACGGTGGAGGCCAGCAGCCACCCTGACTACAAGGTCGGCGACTCAGTGCTGCTCAACGGCTGGGGCGTCGGCGAGACCCACTGGGGCGGCCTGGCGCAGAAGGCGCGTCTCAACGGTGACTGGCTGATCCCGCTGCCGGCCGCCTTCAGCCCGCGCCAAGCCATGGCGATCGGCACCGCCGGCTATACCGCGATGCTCTGCCTCATTGCCCTGGAGCGCCACGGCCTGAAACCGGGCCAGGGCGATGTGCTGGTGACCGGCGCCAACGGCGGCGTCGGCAGCTTCGCCATCGCCCTGCTCGCCCGCCTGGGTTACCGGGTCGTCGCCGCCACCGGCCGCACCAGCGAAGCGGACTACCTGAAAGGCCTGGGCGCCGCCGAGATCATCGACCGCAGTGAACTCTCCGAGCCGGGCCGCCCGCTGGGCAAGGAGCGCTGGGTCGCCGCCATCGATTCGGTTGGCAGCCATACCCTGGCCAACGTCTGTGCCGGCCTGCACGCGGACGGCGCCGTGGCCGCCTGTGGCCTGGCCCAGGGGATGGACTTCCCGTCCACCGTGGCGCCTTTCATTCTCCGGGGCGTGAGCCTGCTGGGGATCAACAGCGTCACCCGCCCGCGCGCCGAGCGGATCGAAGCCTGGAACCGCTTGGCGCGGGACCTGGATATCGCCCAGCTGGATGCCATCACCCGCGAGATCGGCCTGGGCGAGGCGATTGCAGTGGCCGGCGATCTGCTGGCGGGCAAGGTCCGTGGGCGAGTGGTGGTGAACGTCGACGCCTGACGGCACCTGGCAACTTTCCTTGTCGGGAGAGTTCATTCGCGAGGCGGGCCGCAAGTCGGGCCTGGGACGTCTGAGGGCTGCTGCGCAGCCCTTCGCGAATGAATTCGCCCCACCGGTTCAGAGCGCGCCCCCGGTCGGTAGCTGCATCAACCGTCAAAGGCTTTCTTCAGCGCGGCGATATCCAGCTTTTTCATCTGCAGCAAGGCGGTGAAAGCGCGCTGGGATCTGGCGGTGTCCGGGTCCGTCAGCATGGCCATCAGTACCGAAGGCACCACCTGCCAGGACAGGCCGTACCTGTCCTTGAGCCAGCCGCATTGTTTGGCGTTGTCGTCGCCGCCGGCCGAAAGCCGGTCCCAGTAGTGATCCAGTTCATCCTGGGTCTCGCAGTTGACCTGGAAGGACACCGCCTCGTTGAAGGTGAAGACCGGCCCGCCGTTGAGGGCGGTGAAGCTCTGGCCGTCCAGTTCGAAACCGACGGTCAGTACCGAGCCCGGTTCCTTGCCATGAACTTCCTTGCCCGCCTCGCCATAACGGCTGATGAGGGTGATCTTCGAATTGGGGAAGATGCCGACGTAGAAGTTGGCGGCCGCCTCGGCCTGGTCGTCGAACCACAGGCACGGGGTGATGGTGTGGATCCGCTTGCTCATGACGCATCTCCTGGTGGGGTTGAAAGACGATAGCCAATCAGTGGTTAGTCGTCTGGCCGCCCGGCGGATCGACAGCCCGCCACTGCTCCCGATAATCCATCAGGAAATCCACGAAGGCTCGCAGGCGCAGCGGCACGTGGCGGTTCTGCGGATACAGCAGCGTGAAGGGCCGCGAACGCCCGCCATAGGGCTGCAGCACCTCCACCAGGCTGCCTTCGGCCAGTTCCTTCTCGACGACGAAACGGTAGGTCTGGAACAGCCCTGCACCGTGCTTGGCCAAGGTAACGCCCCCCTGCACCACATCATCGGACAACAGATAGCTCCCGTCGGCGAAGATCTCCCGCTCCCGCCCCTGTTCCCTGAACAGCCAGGAGATGCGCCGGCCACTGCTGGGCAACTCGAACTGGATGCACTCGTGATCCTCGAGTTCCTCCAGGGTTCGTGGCGTGCCGGCGCGCTCCAGGTAGCCGGGCGTGGCGATCACCACCAGGGGGGCATCCTCCAGATGGCGGGCGATCAGCGTCGAATCCGGCTGGGCGCGCACGCGGATCGCCAGGTCATAGCCCTCGGTGACGAAGTCGATATTGCGGTTGCTCAGGTGCACCTCCACCTTCACCTGCGGATAGCGTCGGCGGAACTCCGGCAGCAGCGGCAGCACCCGGTGATGGCCATAGGTGGTGGGCATGCTGATGCGCAGCACGCCGGCCGGCTCCTGCTGCTGGCCCATCACCGCACGCTCGGCCTCGACCAGTTGCGCCAGGGCCTGGCGGCATTCCTCGTAATAGCCACGGCCGCCTTCGGTGAGGCGGATGCTGCGCGTGGTACGCACGAATAGCCGCACGCCCAGGCGCTCCTCCAGCCGCGAAATGGAGCGGCTGACCGCGGCGGGCGTAACCCCGGCCACCAACGCGGCGGCGGTGAAACTGCCCTCTTCCGCGGCGAGGCAGAACAGCTCGATGCTGCCGAGCAGGATGTCGTCGAACTGACGCTTCATGATTAGTTACACCAGGTATCAATTGAAGTGCTGAATGCCGTATTTATCGACATATCCCGCACAAATATAGTCCGTTCCAACAGAGAGGCGCCCTCTGCGGAATCTCCCCAATCGTTTCATCCGAGGACTATCGACATGCAAGGCATCAATAGAACCGTAGTGATCACCGGCGCCTCCAGTGGCATCGGCCTGGGCCTGGCCAAGGCCTACCTGGAACGCGGCTTCAACGTGGTGGGGTCGGCCCGCAGCGAAGAGCGACTGGCTTCCGCCGCCGAGCAGTTGGGCAATCCGCAGCGCTTCATCGGCGTGGCCGGCGACATCGCCGTGCCGGAAACCTCCAGGCGCCTGTTCGAGCGTGCCATCGAAGCTTTCGGCCAGGTGGACGTGCTGGTGAACAACGCCGGGATCTTCATTGCCAAGCCCATCGCCGAGTACAGCGAAGACGACCTGGAGTCCATGCTCGCCACCAACCTCAAGGGCGTGGTGTACGCCTCCCAGGCCGCGGCGAAACACATGATCCCGCGCCGCCAGGGGCATATCGTCAACATCACCGCATCCGTCGCGTTGCAACCGAACCGCGCACTGCCGTCCTCCCTGCCGGTGCTGATCAAGGGTGGCCTCAACCAGTTCACCCGCGCCCTGGCCCTGGAACTGTCGCCGCACGACATCAAGGTCAATGCCGTGGCGCCCGGCATCGTCGACACGCCGATGCACGATCCCGCCTACCGTGACTTCCTCAACGGTCTGCAACCGGTCGGCCACATCGGCCAGGTACAGGACATCGCCGACGCGGTGCTATACCTCACCGACGCCAGCTTCACCACCGGCGTAGTGCTGGCGGTGGACGGCGGCATGAGCACCGGCACCTGGTAAGGAGGAGAAAACCATGCCCTTCGTCAGCGTACGCATCACCCGCGACGGCGTGACCCGTGAACAGAAAGCCCAGGTCATCGCCGAGATCACCGAGACCCTGCAGAGGGTTCTGGGCAAACGCCCGGACCTGACCCATATCGTCATCGAGGAAGTCGACACCGATAACTGGGGATACGCCGGGATGACCACTACCGAGTACCGCAAGCAGCCCGGTGGCTGAAGAAACGAATCCGCCGGGGCCTTTGGGCCCCTTGCCCGAATGACCGAAAGGTCGTTCGGGCTTTTTTGTGGGGCGGGGATCGGCTTTATGCGTGGGACCGCATTCATTCTCAAATTCGCCTGATGCAAACCCATCCGGCATTGGCTCCGTGCCTTGCCTGTTGGGCTTTGCGTAGCTCAGCGGAACGCCGCCCGGCCCAACCTACGTTCCCTCCGAGCCGAGACGAAAGCCCCTCTCCCACACGGGGCCTGCTTTGCCTGTGGGGGCGAATTCATTGGCTGAGCAGGCCGCGGGCCTGCCCTCGCCCACCAACCATCACTTCCCCATCTCCGCCACCAGCAGCCTCACCAGTTCCGCCGCCGGCATCTCCCGGGCCAGCGGCGCACCCTGGCCGGCCCATTGCACGGCGAAGTCGTTGCAGCCCTTGGCACTGGCCGCAGCGTGCAGGGCTTTGGCGGCGTCGTAGGTGTTCGGATAGTCCGGCAATGCCGGTGCGTCCGCCGTGTCGAGGTCGGTCCAGAGTCGGTTGACCATCCCCCGCGCCGGGCGGCCGGAGATGACGGCAGTGATGCGCGTCTGGTGGGCGCGTCCGCCTCTCAGCGCGGTGCGGTAGGCCGCATTGGCAGCGGACTCGGGGCATGGCACGAACGCGGTGCCCAGTTGCACGCCCTGGGCACCCAGGGCCTGGGCGGCGGCGATGCCCTGCCCGTCCATGATGCCGCCGGCGGCGATCACCGGCAGGCGGGTATGGCGGGCAATCAGCCGAACCAACGCCAGGGCGCCGATTCCGGCATCGCCACGCTCGGGCTCGAATACACCTCGGTGGCCACCGGCTTCCACGCCCTGGGCGACTATCGCGTCGACGCCAGCCTGCTCGACCAGCCGCGCCTCTTCCAGGGTGGTGGCACTGGCCAGCAGGCGAATGCCGGAATCCTTCAGCGCCTGGATCCATTCATCGGGCGGCAGGCCGAAATGGAAGCTGACCACCGCGGGACGCTCTTCCAGCAACATCTGCAGCATGTCCGGGTCGTCGAGGAAGCTCTTGTAGATTTCCCGGATGGCCGCTGGCGGCTCGGCGCCGAACTCGTCGAACAGCGGCCGCAGGTGCTCGAGCCAGGCCGCCTCGCGCTGGGCATCGGCCTTGGCCGGGCGGTGGCAGAAGAGATTGACGTTGAATGGCTTGCCAGTCAGCCCGCGGGTTTCCGCCAACATGGCACGGGCCTGGGCCGGGGTGCTGGCGCCAATGCCGATGGAGCCCAGGGCGCCGGCATTGGATACGGCAGCGGCCAGGGCGGGGGTTGAAACCCCGACCATGGGCGCCTGGATGATGGGGTGTTCGATACCGAGCAATCGGGTGATCGACATGAGGCTGCAACTCCCTGACGCGTGAAGACCTGGCTAATCTATCTTAAATCGAGAATACTTTTAACAATTCGTTCTCATAGAGAGATTATCAAGCATGGATCTGTCCAGCCTGGAGATCTTCCGCGCGGTCGCTCTGGAACACAGCGTGACCCGTGCAGCGCAGCGCCTGCAGCGCGCGCAATCGAACGTCACCACTCGGATTCGCCACCTGGAGGACGAACTGGGCGCCCAACTCTTTCTCCGCGACGGCAAGCGCATGACCCTCACCGACCGTGGCCAGGCCTTCCTCGACTACAGCGAGCGGTTGCTGGCCCTGGCGGACGAGGCGCGCCAGGCCATGCACCCGCAGCAACCGAGCGGTCGCCTGCGCCTGGGCAGCATGGAGAGCACCGCGGCCAGCCGGCTGCCCGGCCCCCTGGCGAGCTTCCACGGACGCTGCCCGGAGGTGGAGCTGGAAGTGAGCACCGGCACCAGCCAGGCCCTGGTGGAAGCCGTGCTGGCGCGGCGCCTGGATTGCGCATTGGTGGCCTGGCCAAGGGGTGCGAACCAGTGGCGGGATGAAGCCGCTGGCATGGCGCTGGAGGCCCTGCCGGTGTTCGAGGAGGAACTGCTCCTGGTACTGCCAGCCAACCACCCGCCGGTCAAGAGGCCGGCTGATGTGCAGGTGCGCGGGCTGGCCGGTTTCGCCGAAGGCTGCAGCTACCGGCAGATCGCCGAACGCTGGTTGTCCGCCGATGGCGGGCCCACGCCCCGGGTGCAGCAGGTCGGCTCCTACCACGCCATCCTGGCGTGCGTGGCCGCAGGGTCCTGCGTCGGCATCCTGCCGCACTCGGTGCTGGCACTGCTGCGTCAACCGCCCCTGCTCCGCCAGGTCCCGCTGATGCGGGTGGAAACCCTGCTGGTCTGGCGCCAGGGCTATTCGACGGCGGCATTCGAGGTCTTCCGCGAAACCCTGGCGAAGCAGATAGCGCCATAGCCTCTCTCAGGTCAGTCCGTCAGGGTGATGTCGATCAGGCCGCCACCGGCTCACCACTATTGGCCCAGCCCTGGTGGCGCGGCAGGCCATCGTCCGGCAGGGTCAGGAGCGGGTGCTTGGAGCGCACGAACACATAGCGGTCCGGTTTGCCGCCGGGATCGGAATCACGGTCCAGGGTGGGGATGTGCACCAGTTCGAAATCGGGGAAACCGTCCACGTGCAGATACATGTGGCAGCCGCACTCTGAGCAGAAGTAGCGGTGGCAACTGGCCTTGGAGTGGAAGCACTTGAGCTTGTCGGCGTTGTCGGTGATCTTGAACGCGCTCCTGTCCACCACAGCGATGATCGCCAGGGCGCCACCGCAGACATCGGTGCAGTCGGTGCACAGGCAGTAGTGCAATTCCGCTGGCCGGGCGCTGTACTCGTAGCGCACGGGGTTCTGGTCGCAGCGGCAGCCGCCGACCGCCTTGAATGACTCGGTCATGTCCACTCTCCCATTGAGTTTGAAGCCAAGGCCGGTGCGGGACCACGACCGGCGTGCACCGGCGAGGGCCTGGTTCGTGGGTATTGGAAGAACGCCGGGGGCATCGCCCCCGGAGCGGGCCAAGGCCCGCGTGGGCACGGAGCAGGTGAACCTCACCGCTGCATAAATCAGATTAGTTCAGAGCCGTCCGCGCAGGGCCTTCTCGAAGATGCGGCTGTAGCTCTCCGCGTCGTAGCGAACCGGGTTGGTGCCTGCGGAGGGGTCGTCCTCTGCCATGCGTCCGACCTGTTCGATACGCGCATCGTCTATGCCGATCTCGGCCAGGCTGTGGGGGATGTCCAGCTCGCTGCGCAAGTGCACCACCCAGTCCAGCACCCCGGCGACGCCAGCCTTCGGCAGGCCCAGGTAGCGCGACAGGCGCGCCATGGGTCCTTCGATATGGGCGCGATTGGCCTGCAGGACGTAGGGCATCAGCACCGCATTGAGCAGGCCATGGTGGGCGTCGTACAGAGCACCGAGGGGGTGGGCCAGCGCATGCATGGCGCCCAGGCCACGCTGGAAGGCGGTAGCGCCCATGCTGGAGGCCACCAGCATCTGCAGACGGGCCTCGACATCGCTGCCCCTGGCGGTGGCGCGCGGCAGGTAGTCCTTGACCAGGCGCATACCCTCCAGGGCGATGCCCTCGGCCATGGGGTGATACAGCGGCGAACAATAAGCTTCCAGGCTGTGGGACAACGCGTCCATCCCAGTGGCGGCTGTGATCTTCGGCGGCAGGCCGAGGGTGAGCTCCGGGTCGAGGATCACGATGGCAGGCAACATCCTGGCGTGGAAAATGATGCGCTTGATATGCGCCTGGTCGTCGGTGATCACCGCGGCGCGTCCGACTTCCGAGCCGGTGCCGGCGGTGGTGGGTACCGCGACCACCGGTGCCATGCCGGCCACGTTTACCCGGCTAGCGTTGTCGCCGATGTCTTCGAAGTCCCAGAGCGGACGGTCCTGCCCCACCATCAGGGCGATGGCCTTGCCGGCGTCCAGGGCCGAGCCGCCGCCGAAGGCAATCACGCCGTCGTGGCCACCGGCCTTGAAGGCCGCCACGCCGTCCGTGACATTGGGCGCGGTGGGGTTGCCCTTGATCTGATGGAACAACCCGGCGTTCAGCCCACTGTCGCGGCACTGGCGCAGGGCGGCGTCGATCATGGGCAATGCCGCCAGGCCGGGATCTGTGACCAGCAGCGGCGCTGTCATGCCCAGTTCGCGGCAGGTCGCGCTCAGCTCGGCGATGCGGCCGACGCCGACGCGCACCGAAGTCGGGTAGTTCCAGTTCATGCGGAAATGGCTCGGGTCCATGGCGCGCCTCACAGGCTGGTCTTGAAGTGGAAGGACTTGGGCCGCGTCAGGTGCTCGAAGCCGACCCGCGACAGGCTGCAACCGCGTCCGGACTGCTTGACGCCGGTCCAGGCCAAGGCCGGATCAAGGTAGTCGCAACGATTGAGGAAAACGGTGCCGGCCTCCACCCGGTCGGCCAGTTGCAGGGCGGCAGCTTCGTCCTGGCTGAAGATGGCGGCGGTCAGGCCGTAGGGGCTGTCATTCATCAGGGCCAACGCCTCAGCGTCATCGTGCACCAACTGGATGCCCACGACTGGACCGAAGGACTCTTCGCTCATGACCCGCATGCCGTGATGGACATTGGTGAGCACTTGGGGCGCCAGGTAGGCACTACCGGGCCGGTCCAGCGGGAAGGCGGCCGGGTCCAGATGGGCTCGGGCGCCCTGCCCCAGCGCCTCGCTGATCTGCCCCCGAACGAATTCCGCCGCCTCGGCGCGCACCAGCGGCCCCAGGGTGGTTTCCGGGTCGTCCGAGCGGCCCAGGCGGTACTGCCCCACCAGGGCCACCGCCTGCTCGACGAAGGCGTCAAAGAGATCGGCATGCACGTAGATGCGCTCGATGCCGCAGCACGACTGGCCGGAGTTGAAAAAGGCGCCGTCGATGGCGGTTTCCACGGCATGGCCGAGGTCGGCGTCGGCGCGTACATAGGCCGGGTCCTTGCCGCCCAGCTCCAACCCGGAGCTGATGAAGCGCCCGGCTGCCGCGCGCTCGACCATGGCGCCACCGGCCACGGAGCCGGTGAAGGCGACGTGCCTGACCTCGGGTGCCTGGATCAGCCGTTCGGTGTAGTCGTGGGTGAGGTGCAGAAACTGGAGAACCCCCGGAGGCAGGCCGGCCTCAGCGAAGGCTTCGACCATGCGCTCGGCGCACAGCGGGGTCTGCGCGGAGTGCTTGAGCAACACGCAATTGCCCGCCAGCAAGGCGGGCACTACGGCGTTCACCGCGGTGAGGTAGGGGTAGTTCCAGGGCGCGATGACCAGGGCGAGGCCCAGGGGCTCGCGGCGAATCAGCCTGGTGAAGCCGGGCTTGTCCGGCAGGTGGATATCGGCCAGCGCCTCTTCGGCGATATCGGCCATGTAGCTCGCGCGCTCGATGAAGCCGCGAACCTCTCCCGGCGCGTAACGAATCGGCCGGCCCATCATCCAGCAGAGTTCTTCGGCCAATTGCGCCTCACGGGCGGCGAAGGCGCTTATGGCACGGCGGGTGATGGCGACGCGCTCGGACACCGGCGTGCCTTTCCAGGCACCGCGCGCGGACTCGGCCCGCGCCAATGCAGCGGCGACTTCCGCCGCCAAGGCCCAGGGGCGCTCCACATAGACGGAGCCATCGATGGGCGAGATTGTCTGCAACAGCTTGCTCATGGCACAGCTCCCTTGGATGCCTGCCTGAATCAGCCTAGCCAACGGCGTTACTGACCGAGGGTTTCCTTGAACAGCGCTTGCATGTCGGCCCAGGAGTTCTCGTCGGCCACTTTGCTGTAGCCGAGATCCGGCCCTTTCTCACTGCCATGGCCGGCATGGCTGAGGCGGTCGGCATCGGGGTTGGTGAAGCTGTGCTTGGCCTTGGGCTGGACGACTACCCGGTAGTCGGCGCCCGCCTTGTCGAACTCTTCTTTCAGGGCATTGACCGCGGCCAAGGGCACCAAGGTGTCAATCTCGCCATGCTCCACCAGCACCTTGGCCTTGACGCTGCCGGGCGTGGCCGGACTGGCGGTCGCCAATGGGCCGTGGAAACTGACCACGGCGGCCAGGGGCACGCCCTCACGGGCCATGTCCAGCACCACCTTACCGCCGAAGCAGTAGCCGATGGCGGCCAGCTTCGAGCCGTCGGTCTGCGGCTGCTGCTTGAGCAGGTCGAGGCCGGCGAGGAAGCGCGCCTTGGCGGCCGGGGCGCTGGCCGTGGCGCTCTTCATGAAGGCCTGGGCGTCGGCCGGATGCTCGGTGTTCTTGCCATCACCGTACATGTCGATGGCCAGGGCGCTGTAGCCGAGAGCCGCGAGGTCGCGGGCACGGCGCTTGACGTAGTCGTTGACGCCCCACCATTCGTGGACCACCACCACGCCGGGGCGCTTGCCGGTGATGGCGTCGTCATAGGCGTAGTAGCCGATGAGGGACGTACCGTCCGGACTCTTGTAGGGGATTTCGCGGGTCTTGATCTCGGCCTGGGCCAGGCCGGCGCCGAGAAACAGCGCGCACAGCAAAGCGATTCTGGACATGGAGCATTCCTCCAACCTGCAATGGTGAAGAACGACTGCATCCAGTGTCGCGGGTTTGCGGGATTTCGCCAGCGGCGGGAATGAATAGCCCTAGTCGGAGTAGCGACTGACTTCGATCAGGTTGCCGTCCGGGTCACGGAAATAGACCGACTCAATGGGCCCGAGGGCGCCGGTGCGCATCACCGGCCCCTCCTCCACCTCGACGCCCTGCTCCGCCAGGTGCTCCAGCACCCGCTCCAGGGGCCAGCGGGTGATCAGGCAGAGGTCGATGGCACCGGGCATGGGCTGGGCGGCCTTGGGCTCGAACTCCTTGCCGGCCTGGTGCAGGTTGAACTTCTGCTGGCCGAACGCCAGGGCGTGGCGACTGTTGCCGAAGGTTTCGTGACGCATTCCCAGCACCCGCTGGTAAAAGTCCAGGGTGCGGGGGATATCGGCAACGGTGAGCACCAGGTGGTCAAGGCGTTCGAGCATGGCGTCAGTCCCGGTCGAGCAGGTGGAAACGCGGCAGCGACAGCTTCCAGTGAATGGCCGCCAGCCGGATCATCAGCACCACCAGCATGGCCAGCGAGGTGCCCAGCCAGCCCGGCACCGCCACTTCGCGCAGGCCGATGAAGACCAGGGAGCCGGCGATGCAGGCGATGGCGTAGATTTCCTTCTGGAAGATCAGCGGCACCTCGTTACAGATGATGTCCCGCAGCACCCCGCCGCCAACGGCGGTGATCACGCCCATGATCACCGCCGTGCCCGGCTGCAGCTCATGCTGCAGGGCGACCTGGGTGCCGTAGACGGTGAATACGGCAAGGCCAAAGGCGTCGGCCAGCAGCAAGCCGGTTTCGTTGATGGGCCGGGTCAGGCGCACCCAGAGCACGGTGCCCACCGTGGCCAGGGAGGCGACCAGGATGTAGGTGTCGTCTCTGATCCAGCTCACCGGGTGGTTGCCGAGGATCACATCGCGCAGGGTGCCGCCACCCAGGGCGGTGATGATGGCGATGACCAGCACGCCGAACAGGTCCATGGACTTGCGTCCGGCCATCAGCGCGCCGGTGATGGCGAAGACCGCAACGCCGAACAGGTCGGACAGGTAGAAGAGTTTCTCCATCTGCAGGTCAGGCACCTACCGGAGTACGCATGGTGACGAACTCTTCGGCGGCGGTGGGATGCACGCCAATGGTTTCGTCGAAGATGCGCTTGGTCGCGCCCGCCTTGAGCGCCACGGCCAGGCCCTGGACTATCTCGCCCGCTTCCGGGCCGACCATGTGGCAGCCGAGGACACGGTCAGTTTCGGCATCCACCACCAGCTTCATCAGGGTGCGTTCCTGGTTCTCGGTAAGGGTCAGCTTCATCGGCCGGAAGCGGCTTTCGAAGGTCTTCACCTTGCAGCCCTTGGCGCGCGCCTGCTCTTCGGTGAGTCCGACGGTGCCGATATTCGGCAGACTGAACACGGCGGTGGGAATGTGCTCGTAGTCCACCGGCCGATACTCCTCGGGCTTGAACAGGCGCCGGGCGACGGCCATGCCTTCGGCCAGGGCCACCGGGGTGAGCTGCACGCGGCCGATCACGTCGCCCAGGGCGACGATGGAGGGCTCGCTGGTCTGGTACTGGGCGTCGACCTTGATGAAGCCGCGCTCGTCCAGTTCGACGCCGGTGTTCTCCAGGCCGAGGTTGTCGAGCATGGGGCGCCGGCCAGTGGCGTAGAAAACACAGTCGGTTTCCAGGTGGCGGCCGTCCTTGAGGGTGGCCAACAGGCTGCCGTCGGCCTGTTTCTCGATGCGGGCGATGTCGGCATTGAACTGCAGGTTCAGGCCCTTCCTGCCCAACTCGTCGCGCAAGTGGTGGCGCACGGCGTCGTCGAAACCACGCAGGAACAGCTCGCGGCGATAAAGTTGCGTGGTCTGGGCACCCAGACCATGAAAAATGGAAGCGAACTCGACGGCGATGTAACCGCCACCCACCACCAGCACGCGCTTGGGCAGGCGCTCGAGGAAGAAGGCTTCGTTGGAGCTGATCGCGTGCTCGCGGCCGGGGATGTCGGGAATCTGCGGCCAACCGCCGGTGGCGATAAGGATGTGCCTGGCCGTGCAACGCTGGCCGGCGACTTCCACGGTGTGCGGGTCGATCAGCTTGGCGTGGCCTTCCAGCAGGGTGACGCCGCTGTTCACCAGCAGGTTGCGGTAAATGCCGTTGAGGCGCTGGATCTCGCGGTTCTTGTTGGCGATCAGGGTCGACCAGTCGAAGCCGGCATCTCCCAGGGACCAGCCGAAGCCTTCAGCCTGTTCGAAGTCATCGGAAAAGTGCGCACCGTAGACCAGCAGCTTTTTCGGCACACAGCCGACGTTGACGCAGGTGCCCCCCAGGTAGCGGCTTTCGGCGATGGCAACGCGGGCCCCGAAGCCGGCCGCGAAACGCGCCGCACGCACACCGCCGGAACCGGCACCTATGACGAAGAGGTCGAAATCGTAAGCCATGGCAAGTCTCCAGAAACAAGCCGCCAGCATACCGGAAGATCTGTCTCTGGCCAGTTGCCGGGCCTATCCTTGAGGCATCGAGAAGGAGATTCCCATGCGTCCGACCCTCACCCATGTGGCCCTGCATGTACCGGAGCTCGAGCCCTGCGTCCGTTTCTACGCGGACTTCTGCGGCATGCACGTGATCCACGAACGCGCGGGCAAGGGCTCGAAGATCGTCTGGATGGCGGAGCCCGGCAAAGAGCACCAGTTCATCTTCGTCATCATGCCCGGCGGCCAGGACCGCAACCTCGCCGCCGACGACTACAGCCACTTCGGCTTCGCCGTGGACAGCCGCGAACGCGTCGACGCCATAGCCGCCCAGGCCGAAGCCGCAGGCTGCCTGGTCTGGGCGCCGCGGGACGAGCCCTACCCGGTGGGCTACTACTGCGGCCTGCGTGATCCGGCGGGCAACTATGTGGAATTCAGCTATGGGCAGCCGCTGGGGCCAGGGTCAGAGGCGCTGCCGATTCCCTGAGACGTGCCGAGGGGAAGGCTATCGCTGTAGGGGCGAATGAATTCGCCTCTACAGAAGACCACCGGCGGCGGAAACAAAAAGGCCGCCCAAAGGCGGCCTTTCCACTGGCGGGGCCCGATCAGTAGGCCTTGCCGGTCTTGTAGAGGTTCTCGAAGCAGTAGTTGGTGGCTTCGATATAGCCTTCCGCGCCACCGCAGTCGAAGCGCTTGCCCTTGAACTTGTAGGCCAGCACGCAGCCGTCCTGGGCCTGCTTCATCAGCGCGTCGGTGATCTGGATTTCACCGCCCTTGCCCGGCTCGGTCTGCTCGATGAGCTGGAAGATGTCCGGGGTCAGGATGTAGCGGCCGATGATTGCCAAATTGGACGGCGCGTCTTCGGGCTTGGGTTTTTCCACCATGCTGTTCACCCGGAAGATGTCGTCGCGGATCATCTCACCGGCGATCACGCCGTACTTCGAGGTTTCTTCCGGCGGCACTTCCTGGATGGCGACGATGGAGCAGCGGAACTGGTTGTAGAGCTTGACCATCTGGGTCAGGACGCCGTCGCCTTCCAGGTTCAGGCAGAGGTCGTCCGCCAGCACCACGGCAAAAGGCTCGTCGCCGATCAGCGGACGGCCGCTGAGGATGGCGTGACCCAGGCCCTTCATCTCGACCTGGCGGGTGTAGGAGAAGCTGCACTCGTCGATCAGGCGGCGGATACCGACCAGGTATTTCTCCTTGTCGGTGCCCTTGATCTGGTGTTCCAGCTCGTAGCTGATATCGAAGTGGTCCTCCAGCGCGCGCTTGCCGCGACCGGTCACGATGGATACTTCGCTGAGGCCGGCATCCAGGGCCTCTTCAACACCGTACTGGATGAGCGGCTTGTTCACCACTGGCAGCATTTCCTTTGGCATCGCCTTGGTGGCCGGCAGGAAGCGGGTACCGTAACCGGCGGCGGGGAACAGGCATTTCTTGATCATTTCGAACCTTGAGAGGTGGGTTTTGGGCGGATCGCCGCGCAGTCTAATCAGGCGGCACTCGCCTTACAATGCCCGCTTGCGGGCCGTCCTATGCCCCGGTACAGGAACCCTGCTTCGGCCAGCTGCGCCGGCTCGTAGAGATTGCGTCCATCGAAAACCACGGGCATGCGCATAAGACCACGAATCCGCTCGAAGTTCGGCTGACGGAATTGCTTCCACTCGGTGACCAGGACCAACGCATCGGCACATTCGGTGACAGCGTAGGGCGAATCCAGCAGGCGCAACTGGCCCGTTTCAACCGCCTTGGGATAGCGCGCGGCGACGCCGGCATTGGCCGCCGGGTCATGAGCCTGGACCCGCGCACCGGCCTGCAGCAGGGCATCCAGCAGCACCAGGCTGGGGGCTTCGCGCAGGTCATCGGTGCCCGGTTTGAACGCCAGCCCCCAGAGTGCGACCACCCTGCCCTGCAGGAAGCCGTTGAAGTGCTCGCGCAGGGCCTGGAACAGCAAGGTCTTCTGCAGCGCGTTGCGGGCCTCCACGGCGCGCAGGATGCCGGGCTCCATGCCTTCCTGTTCGGCGGTACGGATCAGCGCGCGGACGTCCTTGGGAAAACAGGAGCCGCCATAGCCGCAACCGGCGTAGATGAAATGGGTCCCGATGCGCTTGTCGCTACCGACTCCGCGGCGCACGTCTTCGATATCCACGCCAAGCCGCGCGCAGATGCCGGCCATTTCGTTCATGAAGGAAATCTTGGTGGCGAGGAAAGCGTTGGCGGCGTACTTGCTGAATTCCGCCGCGCGCACGCCCATGCTGAGCAGCCGTTCGTGGTTACGCAGGAAGGGAGCGTAGAGGCGGCGCAGTTGTTCCGCCGCGTCGGCATCGTCGCATCCGATGATGACGCGGTCGGGGCGCATGAAGTCGTCGATCGCCGACCCTTCTTTGAGGAACTCGGGGTTGCTCGCGACCTGGACCTTGAAACCCAGGCCACGGACCGACAGACCTGCATGAATGAGTTGGGCGACCCGTTCCGCCGTGCCCACCGGGACGGTCGACTTGTCCACCACCAGGCAGGCGCGCTTGAGGCTGGCGCCCAGTTCATCGGCTACCGCCAGCACATGGGAAAGATCAGCGGCCCCATCTTCGCCACTGGGGGTGCCAACTGCGATGAATACGATATCGGCCTGGTCTACGCCCTCGTCGATCCGCGCGGTGAAGGTCAACTGACCACTGGCGAGCTGGGCCTGGAGCATGGTTTCCAGACCGGGTTCGTAGATGGGCGCTTGGCCGCGGGCCAGCCGTGCCAGGCGGAAGGGGTCGCGCTCGACACAAGCCACCTGGTTGCCCATCTCGGCGAAACAGGTCGCTGTCACCAGACCCACATAACCCGCACCGATCACGCATAGCCGCATGGATAGACCCTCCGCTTGTGATAAGCGGATTCCATCCAAGCCCCATGGCAGGGCTGTGACACTGGCATGACAGTACCGAGAAACAAGAACGGCCCGATCGGGCCGTGCTTTCAGGAATACTGCGGGAGATCCTTGAGCTCCAATTCCACCAGGGCTTCATTGCCCTCGTAGGGGATAGGCATGTCGCCGTAGACGGCCAGTTGCTCCCAGTGCTGGTCGAGCCCAGCACCTATGGCGGCCAGGTGGTCGATCATGCGCCCTCCCGCACTCTTCACGGCGGGGTCGTCGCTGCGCATCATCTCGAAGGACATTTCACTCATCGCAGCGGTCAGGTGCGTGAGACTCCGGGTGGTCAAGCTGAGTAACCGCACCAACTGCTGCTCTTTCGATTCCATTCGCATCCCCTCTTCCACCTGATCCATTCAGGTTCCTCTAAAGCTAGCCGAATTGCACAACGGATGCGCCACCTGGGCACACCGCAACTTCAGCCTTAGTCCGTTCGCGGCGTGAAAGGTTCTGCGCTCACGCGAGCCGATTCCTACAGCCTGGCAACTGCCGATCATATAGAAAAGCGCTTAACCCAGATATCGCCGCCTGAAACGAACGGGCCCGCACATGGCGGGCCCGGAATTCGTAGTAGGTGGCCGGCGCTGGTTTCCGGCTTGCAAGGTTTTTCGGGCATCTGACAGAAGCATGTCACCTCTTCTGCTTCACACGGCGTAAGGGCTGGATCTCATCGGGGAGATCTTTCTAACCGTGTACCCTTGGGAACGTCGCCCCACGTTTCCTCGCTATCCACTTGCGCATCAGTCTGCGTATCCACCTACCATTTTTTAGATTAGCAATGCCCCCACGAATCGGCCCGGCGTTCTTAGACTGTTTTCTTCCAGCTGCGACAAGGCCAGGAATTGAACGTGAGATACCCTGCTCCGCAATTGAAGACACTGGTCAGTTCAATTGGAGGAAAGATGCGCAACGCTTTGATTTTGAATGGTGCCCGGAGCGGGACTCGAACCCGCACGACCGAAGGTCGAAGCATTTTAAGTGCTCTGCGTATACCGATTTCGCCATCCGGGCCGGAGGGGGGGTTGGTGCAGGGCGCTGATTTAAGCCCAAATAAAATTTCGAATCAATCACTTAGGCGCAGAACAGTGGCCAAATGAATCCGGGCCGCGAACTTGAAGCAAAAGAACGCTGCCGCAACCTCACATTTCTCGCAGGCAAAAAAAGCCCCGTAGACTTTTGATCTACGGGGCTTTTTAGATGGAGGCCGAAGTCGGAATCGAACCGGCGTACACGGATTTGCAATCCGCTGCATGACCACTCTGCCATCCGGCCTAAACGAAGACGCCGCTGGCGGCGGCGTCATCGCGTGAAACTGGAGCGGGAAACGAGACTCGAACTCGCGACCCCGACCTTGGCAAGGTCGTGCTCTACCAACTGAGCTATTCCCGCTTTGTCTTGGTGACGGGCGCCATTCTATAGGAACAGAAACGCTCGTCAACCCCTTGATTCAAAAAACTTTTATTTTTCCTGCGGGTCGGTGCTGAGGTGCGGCCAGGCCGCCAGCAGATAATGCAGCATCGACCACAGTGTCAGGGCTGCCGCCAGGATCAGCAGGAAATAGCCGATGGCCACCCAGAAAGTGAACAGCGGAGGGTTGGCCAGCAGGATGACCAGCGCCACCATCTGCGCCGCAGTTTTCCACTTGCCGAGGTTGGATACCGCGACATGGGCGCGAGCACCGAGCTCGGCCATCCATTCGCGTAGCGCAGACACCACTATTTCGCGACCGATGATGGTAGCCGCCGGCAGGGTCAGCCAGAGGTTGTGATGCTCTTCCACCAACAGCACCAGCGCCACGGCCACCATCAGCTTGTCCGCCACCGGGTCGAGGAAGGCGCCGAACGGTGTGCTCTGCTGCCAGCGCCGGGCCAGATAGCCGTCGAACCAGTCGGTGACCGCGGCAATGGCGAACACTGCGCTGGCTGCCAGATAGCTCCAGGAGAACGGCAGATAGAACAGCAGGATGAAGACGGGAATGAGCAGTACGCGCAGAACGGTGAGCAGGTTTGGAATATTCATCGTTACGGCTGGTTCTGAAGGAAGGCCGCATTCTACTCGCTGTGAAGGGCTGCATAAATCGACTCAGCAAGCTTTTTGCTGATGCCGGGCGCCTTGGCGATCTCCTCGATGCTGGCACGGCTCAGCTCCTGTAGTCCGCCAAAATGCTTGAGCAGCTCACGGCGGCGCTTGGGCCCTACTCCGGGCACTTCCTCCAGGCTGGAGGTGCGACGCGCCTTGCCACGTCGTGCGCGGTGCCCGGTAATGGCGAAGCGGTGCGCTTCATCGCGGATCTGCTGGATCAGGTGCAAAGCCGGAGAGTCCGCCGGCAGGGTGAACTCGTGGGCGGCGTCGTTCAGGTAGAGGGTTTCGAAACCAGGTTTACGGGTCACTCCCTTGGCTACACCGAGAAGGATGAGCTCGGGAACCGCCAGCTCCTGCAGGACCTCCTGGGCCATGGTCAGCTGGCCCTTGCCGCCGTCCACCAGGAGCACATCGGGCAGTTTGCCCTCCCCGTCTTTCAGCTTGCTGAAACGGCGCGACAACGCCTGGTGCATGGCCGCGTAGTCGTCGCCGGCGGTGACGCCTTCGATGTTGTAGCGGCGGTAGTCCGACTTCAGCGGACCTTCCGGCCCAAACACCACGCAGGAGGCCACCGTGGCCTCGCCGCTGGAGTGGCTGATGTCGTAGCACTCGAGGCGCTGGGGCGCTTCGTCCAGCCCCAGGGCTTCGGCCAGGGCTTCGAAGCGCGCGGCGGTGTGCTGCCGGTTGGCCAGCCGCGCGGCCAGGGCCTGCTCGGCATTGGTGACCGCAAGCTGCTGCCAGCGAGCACGGGTGCCGCGCACTCGATGGCTGATATCCAGCTCCCGGCCACGCAATTCGGCCAGGGCTGCGATCAGCGTGGGGAAGTCTTCATGGGTGGTATTGACGATCAGTTCGCCGGGCAGATCGCGCTCCTGGTTGCCCAGGTAGTACTGGCCGATGAAGGCCACCAGCACGTCGGCCGACTCCTCCTCGATGGCCACCTGCGGGAAGAAATTCTTGCTGCCCAGCACACGCCCGCCACGCACGCTGATCAGGTGGACACAGGCGCCGCCCGGCGTCGCAATGGCGGCGACCACATCGATATCGCCGGTGCCGCCTTCCATGCTCTGCTGGTCCTGGACCCGGCGCAGGATGCCGATCTGGTCGCGGAGTTCGGCAGCACGCTCGAAGTCCAGACGCTGCGCCGCCTCCTCCATGCCGGTCGAGAGCTCCTGGGTCAGTGCATTGCTGCGCCCCTCGAGGAACATCACCGAGTGGCGTACGTCCGCGGCGTATTCGGCAGGGTCCACCAGCCCAACGCAGGGCCCCTTGCAGCGCTTGATCTGGTACTGCAGGCAAGGCCGGGTGCGGTTCTTGAAGTAGCTGTCCTCGCACTGACGGACCAGGAAGGCCTTCTGCAGCAGATTGAGGCTTTCGCGGATGGCGCCCGCGCTGGGATAGGGGCCGAAGTAACGGCCCTTCTGCTTCTTGGCTCCACGATGGATGCTCAGGCGTGGGAAGTCGCCCTCGCTGAGATGCACATAGGGATAGGACTTATCGTCCCGCAACAGGATGTTGTAGGGCGGCCGCCATTCCTTGATCAGCGTCTGCTCCAGAAGCAGCGCCTCGGTCTCGTTGGCGGTGATGGTGGTTTCGACCTGGGCGATCTTGCCCACCAACGCGGCAGTCTTGGGCGCCAGGCCGGTTTTGCGGAAATAGCTGGCGAGACGCTTCTTGAGGTTCTTCGCCTTGCCTACATAAAGCAGTTTGCCGCCGGCATCGAGCATCCGGTAAACACCCGGACGCCCGCTGCAGGCGGCGAGGAAAGCACTGGCATCGAAGGAGTCGGACATCTTAGCTGACGGCGTCTACCATGCCGTGTCGGACGGCCAGCAACGCCAGTTCGACGTCACTGGAAATGGATAGCTTGTCGAAGATCCGATAACGGTAGGTATTAACCGTCTTGGGCGACAGGCAGAGCTTGTCGGAGATGCTCTGCACCTTCTGGCAGTTGGCGATCATCAAGGCGATCTGGATTTCGCGCTCGGACAGCAGGTCGAAGGGCGAGCCATTCGCTTGCGGCTGGAACGACTTGAGCGCCAATTGCTGGGCGATCTGCGGGCTGATGAAGCGCTGGCCGGCAAAGACCTGGCGGATCGCCTGGATCATTTCCTCCAGACCGGCGCCCTTGGTCAGATAGCCCGCCGCACCGGCCTGCAACAGCCGGGTCGGGAAAGGATCTTCCTCGCAGGCGGTAACCGCCACCACCTTGAGGTCGGCATTGCTGCGCAGAAGCTTGCGGGTCGCCTCCAGGCCGCCGATGCCGGGCATCTTGACGTCCATCAGGACCACGTCAGGCTTGAGCTCCCTCGCTTTCTTGAGCGCTTCTTCGCCACTGTCGGCCTGTCCCACCACCTGCAGGCCATCGACATCGGCCAGCATGCGGGTAATCCCCGTTCTTACCAGATCGTGGTCGTCGACCACCAGCACCCTAATCAAGCGACACCTCTCAGTGCATCGCGCGCTGCCGCTGCAGCAAGCTTGTTCGAATGAGGTTCACATTAGCAAATGACCGGAGAATGACCTAGCGCCAGTTGCTGGTGACCGCCAATCGGCAAGCGTCAATTTTCCATCCACTGATTTTGCGTCGGGACCGAAAACAGGCACGAGCGAATAATGAAAGCGAATATTTTACCGCTACTTGCGCCATTTAGTTGAGGTGAAATTTGAAAATGTCGGCACCAGGAAACGGAGGGCGCCCCTGTAAACCAGGAGACACCCTCGCGAATTTTCTTCAGGAACTTGCGCCCCATTCACGATCGACGTGGTTCAGCGTGGACAGTATGTGCTGCGACCCGGTCAGCGCTGGCGCCATGGTCCAGCGCTGGTAGTTGTCATTGCCCATGCGCACCAGGCCGGTGTGGCTGGTCAGGTTTCTATCGATCTCCGGGTCGATGTCATAGAAGCCCAGGCTGAAGCGAACGGCTTCTATATCCTCCGGGTCGCCGGTCAGGAACTGCCAGCCCTGGCCAATGCGGTATTTCTCCGCATAGGCCTTGAGCACGTCCGGCGTGTCCAGCAACGGCTGCAGGGTAATGGAATGCATGAAGACACTCCGTCCTGCCCTATCCCCCAGCAACTGCTGGAGCTGACGCAGATTTGCCGTCATGGTCGGGCACTTGCCGGTGCACTGGGTGTACATCATGTTGAAGGTGACGACCTTGCCGCGGATAAGGTCGTCGTAGAACTTCACCTTGCGGCCATCCTGGGTATAAAGCGTGACATCGGGGAACGGGATGGCGCCTGCGCCATTTCCGGGAGCGGCTTCGACTCGCCCGCCGGCGCCGCGCGTGGCCGCCCACCCCGCCAGCAGAGCAGCGGCGCCGCCAATTCCAGCCAACATGGTTCTTCGCGTGTTCATGGTGATTCCTCCCACTTCAAGGGTGCTCCGCAGCCAGCCTCAGACGATGTCCCAGCGCAGCATCATCGCGTGGTCTTCGTGGATCAGGTTGTGGCAATGCATGGGGTACTTACCCTTGTAATCGCGGAAGCGCAGGAATATCCGCAACGTCGTGAAAGGCTCTACCACATAGACATCCTTGCGCCCTTGCTCATGGGCCGGTATGGGGACGCTCACGCCCTTGACGATCTTCTCGATAATTCGCCCCTCCTCGAAGTGGATGTGGATGGGGTGGGTCCAGCCGTCGTCGACGTTGGAGAGTTCCCAGATCTCGTAACCGCCCTTGGGGATCTGCGCCCTCGGGTTGTTCACATCGACGAACTTGCGATTGATCGCCCACATGCCCTTGTCACGCTCGAAGATCCAGCGCCGCACCGGCGCGGAGTTGATTTCGGCCTGCGTGACCAACGGCAAGGGGCGCAGGGTCGCCGGTACACGGCTCAGGTCCTGGGCCGGCGGGTAGCGGTCGACGATGATCTTCAGCACCCGTTCGCCGGGGTCCTTGATGTCCTTGGGTCCGCGGGTCAGGTCCTGGCGCACCCGATTGACCAGGTACAACTGGGTGCCGATCAGGTACTTGGAAAAGTCGACAACAATGTCGGCGCGCTCGGCAACGCCGATGCTCACGTCGGTCCGGTTCAGCAGTGGCGCGGCGAAGAGATTGCCGTCATTGGCGATATGGGCAAACTTCTGCATCAAGTTGTTAGGCGAAACCAGGGCGAAATTATAGAAACGACTAGGCCCCGTGTTCAGCAGACGGAAGCGATACTTGCGTGCAGCCACCCGCAGCACGGGTTCAATGCGGCCATTTACCAACACCTTGTCGCCCAGCACCCCTTCCGGGCTCACCTGGTCGTAGAACAGCTTGCCGCTGGCATCGAATCGCCGGTCGTTGAAGTTGAGCGGATAGTCATACGGATGGCTGGGTAACCGTAGCGCGCTGGGGTTCGAATCCGCCTCATTACCTGAATCCAGCTCGTCGAATAGGTAATAGAAACCGGCCAGCCCCAGGTAGAGATTGGGCGCTGTGAAGTCCAGGGTGTGGTCATGATAGAACAGCGTGCCCAGCGCTTCGGTGGGGTCGCCTACCAGGTCCTGACGAGCTTCGAACCCGGCCTTCACATTGGAGTACAGGTGATCCTTGAATTCGCCGTTCGCAGACAGGGTCGGGCCGTGCTTGTTTGGGCTGTAGTAATCACCCGGGAAGCCGTCGCTCTCCGAACCGCAGTGCAAGTTGTGCAAGTGGGTGGAGATTTCCGGCGTACCGAACCCCACATGGTTCTGCGGCAGCTTGTTATGGATGCGACAAATCAGCGGGCGCCCGTAACGCGCGAAGAAGGTCGCGCTAGGCATGGTCAAGTCCGGCGTGTTCGCCTGGTAACCCCAGATACGCTGCGGCGGGTAGGACGGGCTGTAGACCCAGTCATTGCGCTCTTTGGCGCTGATCTCGTAGAGCAATGCGCCCGGCGCGAACTGCGCCCAGCGCTGGTGCGGATTGCGCCCCGCCTCACCGGCGGCGATGTTGGCCGCTTCGGTTGGTGCTGGACTGAGGGACGCCACGGCAGGCACCGGATTCACCTGGGTGGGTAGTTCGTGAGCCCAGGGGACAGTCGCCGGGCTGGGCGGGAACACCGGCGGCGCCGTTTCGGCCCGGGCCTTTCGCCCGGTCATCAGCAGAGGCGCCGCCATCGCCACCGCCGTCAGTTTCAAGAATTTCCTTCTCCCCTCGCCGTCTGCCGAATCCTCCGGCCGACCTGTTGCATGCTCGCAGTCGGGGCGTTTCATGACTCTCTCCAGTTGCTGGCCCTCGACACTGGACGGATGCTTCAAGGCATCTCTATGGAAACTGCACCAGTGAAGTTATGGGCAATTGAGCTTCGCTCGTTTTGTTTAGCGCCGCAGAACGTCAATAACATGACTAAAGTGCATTTGTATCAAAATGTAAATTGCCGATTGTCATCATATTGACAATCCTCAAGAGTCAACCTGAAACGCCTGAACTAGAGCCTTTCGCAGGGGAAAAAAAGCTTTAACTGCAGCTACCGCTCAGGGATGAACGGTCACACAGATCGCAGAGGGAAATAAGTGAGAGCGGAATCTCGTGAAATCCGGGCCAGATCGGAGGGATCTATAGGCGTGAAACGGCATAAAGTTGGCGACACGAAAATGGCATACGCAACCAATCAGGAGACACGTCAATATTCAGTCACGCATCGAACACAGATGCAGCGAGGGACGTTGCCAGGGCTGCTGCTGACGCAACCAGGGATGCCGCCAAAGATGCTGCAGATGCAGCCAGAGAAGCTGACGAAGACGCCGCCGATGCCGCCCGAGTGGCTGCGGAGGATGCCCCTGACGCGCGGGACGCCGATGTCGTCGAGGCAGAACCTGAACCCAACAACGTGCCCGACGCACTGGATATCGACGTGGTAGAGGTACCTTCAAACCTCCCCCCCACTCACCTGCTGGAGCCACGCCTGAACCGGCTCCAACTCGTTCTCCACCCCAAACCAGGGTCGCGACCACCTCCGGCACACCGCCCTGCAACAGTCACCAGCCGCTCCTCGATGATTCGTTGCAAACCAGCTCAGTCAGGGGCTCTCCTTGCCCACCGAAACGATCCGTTTCGACTTCAAGGTTGCGCAATCGGCAAGGTACGGCTATCAAAAATGTTCCACTTCTACCTACTCAAGGAGTTCCACCATGAGTGCACGCTTCTCGGTGAAAAGGGTCCCACGAGCACAAGCCAAAGGGATCAGAAATGGTGAAATTATCGGAGGAACCGCGCTTGATGCTTACTGGTACCGGATCATCGACAGGGCTACTGGCGACTATGTCGGCGGCAAGCATGAACAAGAGACCCTGGCGATGGGTGAATGCGAGAGGCTGAACACCAGGACCTAGTGTATGAACGCCGTACCTAGGCGGGGCCCCGCTCAGAGCGGGGCTCTTGAAACATACCCAGCCAATGGATTCGATCTGAATCACCTTCGAGGCCTTTAGCAGCACTGCGTCGAGTCTACCGAAGGGGACAACTTACTCCCTTGCGAGCCAGATTCTCAGCGACATACGGCCTCGCCGGAATGAATAGCTGATTCACTCGGTCACAGCTTCACGGCTAGGGTGCCAAGCACTGTGCCAAATTCATCAGCAAGGACGCTCCCGATGCTGACAGGCGTAGCTCCGGCTGGCAGTGCAGCCTAGGCCACCGTATCAAGGAGCAACGTCAGCCCCGCATCCAAGAACCGGAATCGGGAGATTGCGGGGTCATGAAAGAAGCGAATATGAAGCTGTAGGAGCACCCCAACCCGTAGTCGCGTGAAGTCCTGACTGGATAAGATGGAGTCTTCACGCCATGACAAGGAGGCCTCCATGCGCACCGCCCTGCTGCTACTCGCTGCCGTACTCCTGACTGGGTGTGCAGCCGACCTGACCAAGGAGGAACCGTTGCCCCAACTCGACTTGCCCTCCGAGGCCAGATCGCAGCTGATCGTCAACTTCAAGGCCGGCAACAATGTGTTCAGGAACGCCTACTGGGACCAGTTCAAATCCTCTTGGCGCGCGGCCATACAGAGTGAAGCTTCGACCTACGGGTATTCCGTAACGGAGCAGGTCGGCCCCATTTCGACCGCGCCCACTCCGGGCTTGCTCCTGGTAATCAAGGTGAATGACTTCCGCTATGTCACCGAGTCCGAGCCCGCAGACGACGCCTGGGTGGATGCAAGGGTCATCTACTTGGACGCGCAGACGGCCAAGGAGTATGGGGAGCGCAGCTACAACACCAGCTCTCCCTCCTGGGAAGGCATTTCCTCAGCGATGACCGATGTGCAGATCCAGGCATTTGCCAAGGGCATCGTTGACGAAATTCGGTCCGCCGATAGCACGTCCGAACCCAGCCAGATCGCACCCAAAATCTCGACGGCCCGCGCAACTGACCCCGCACCCACAAGAGAGCTGCAACTCGAGCAACTGAACCGCGAAGGCCTGAGATACGAGGAGTACCAGCGGCGGTATCGGGAGATTGTGGGAAATTGAAAAACAGGCCGCCAGTAAGCTGATGCAGCCTCGCAAACTCCCCACTGAAGAGAATGTGGTCATGTGCGACCAAGCTATCCGCAGTGCTCGAGTATTCAGGGTCGACCGTGCCATGGACAACGTGCGGAACGACTTCCCCGACCTGATCGAACCGATAAGCGGGCGATAGACCGGTAGCCAAGGGACTAAGCGGCCTTCAGCGCGTGCCCCTGCCCTGGCGGCGTACCCCATTGGTCGCTTTAGTCGCCACACCGGCGTCAGGGGTGTAATGGTGAAACTTCACCCTCCCCTCAAAAGAGGAGGTCGCAATGACTAGACGAGACTTCCCGGAACACTCGGCCTGGGCCGAAACCCGCGTCAACGGCAATTACGCCCTCGCCTTCATCGCCGTCCAGCCGCTTGAGGACATGTCCGGCTCACGGCTTCACCTCGTATACGACCACGCACACTTCGCTACCCGAACTGACGCCCACAAGGCAGCAGAAGATGCCCTAAGCAAGATGATCGGCGTCGATTCCTACGGCCTTCCACTGTTCGGCCCCCAGGAGCGCTAACAAGGCGCGGTAACAGCTAGCGTCCTCAAGAAGGCGCACCCCTGCCGCCGAGACTTTCCCGCCCTTTAGAGGTCACGGCGGCTTCTTTGTGTCAGCCCATCCGTGCCAGCTCGCGCTTCACCACGCCAGGTACTCAGGCGGGTTCAGCGCGAAGATCGGGTCATGCGCCCAATCCGTCCATTTCGCCTTGCACTTCGAAAGCTGGCACACCTGGCCGGCTGGCTGCCGCAGAACCGCCTTTTTCAACAGAATCGGCCAATAGCTGCCTGCTGGAACGGGCCACACCCGACCCAAGGCAGACACGTATTTTCACTCGCCCAGGAGCACAGTGAATCTCAGTTGAAGGACCAGCTCCATCGGTAGTACACAGAACCCCGTCCCCTGCTCGCACGGGGTTTTGTGTTTCTAGGTCAAGAATTCTTGCCCATACCTGGCGCGCCGCCCTGCATGGGAACAAATGCATTCTCAACCCGATCGACAAACCGCTCGTACACGGTTAAACCGCCACGCTTAGGCTCGAACTTTGGCTTTTTCCGCTTCCTCAATCTCTGCAGTGCCACCTGAGCAGCGGTTTCTCTGCCTTCGATGATCTTCGTCGCTTCCTCGATGCTGAGAGCTCTCAGAGGTCTTCGAGTGGTACCCGCCGGAGAAGCGACGGGCCGAAAGCGGCCAGAAGCAGGCGGTCTGTCATATAAATAAATCCGTGTGCGCCCCCCTTTTTCGCGGGTCCGCATAACGATGGCGGACCTTCCAGCCCCCTCTCCCACCGTTTGTCCCCCCCCGCTCCACTCCTCGCTTGAAACCGCGGCGAGTCGATCTACCGTCTACGTGGAACCGCATGGAAGCGCCCGTCTCTGGAGGTAGCACATGCAAAGCTATGCGACGTTGACCCGCCTCATTCAAAAGGGGATCGAGGCAATCAAGAAAGGGCCTGCGCGGCTCGACTTCAAGGGCTGGACCGGATTCGCTTTGACCTCCGCGGGAATTCTGCTGGCCGCTCAGGTGGTTCGATCCAACTCGGAGGTCGTCCTGACCCCGTTGGAGCAACTTGGCAAGGAACTGTTCTTCGACAGCATCTCGCAGCCGGCGAAATCGCAGTCTTGCGCCGCCTGCCACCTGCCCGATGCCGGGTGGACCGGAGGCGTTGCCGGCGTCAACATGCATGGGTCCGTCTTTCGCGGCGCCGATCGGCATCTCTTCGGGAACCGCAAACCACCGAGTTCGGCTTACGCGACGTTCAGCCCGCTGTTTCACCTGGCGAATCCGGCCACCGGGAGGTTCGTCGGTGGTAACTTCTGGGACGGCCGCGCGACGGGCGAGTTGCTCGGAAACCCGGCCGCTGACCAGGCGCTAGCCCCTTTCCTCAACCCTGTTGAGCAGAATAACCCGACCCGGGAGGCCGTCTGCGAGCAAGTCGCCAGGTCGCAATACGTCGCGCTGTTCGAGCAGGTCTGGGGGGCGGGTTCACTCGACTGCAGTACTGGCGGGATCGAAGGGACCTACGCCCGGATCGGCCTATCCATCGCCGCATACGAAGGCTCACGGGAGGTCAGCCCCTTCAGCTCGAAGTTCGATGCATACTTCACGGCGTGCCTCGAAGCTGGCAACGCTTTCGCCGCTTGTGGGCGTCCAGCGGAGGGCGACAGGAGCGTTCTGGACCCGAGGGGAATCCTCACCGACAAGGAGTTCCACGGGCTCACCAAGTTCGGACAACACTGCTCGGCCTGTCACGTGAGCCATATCCCGGGGCCCAACGGAGAGCCACCGCTTTTCACCAGCTTCGGCTTCGCGAACATCGGCACGCCGAGGAACCCGGAAAACCCGTTCTACGACATGGACACGGTGTTTCTGGACGATGGGACGCCCATCAATCCACTTGGCGAGGACTTCGTCGACTTGGGCTTGGGCGGCTTCCTGCGCACCCGGCCGGAGTGGGCTCCCCTGGCTGAGGCAAACGACGGGAAGTTCAAGTTTCCGACTGTGAGAAACGTTGATCAACGCCCCGGCGTCGGGTTTCCGAAGGCCTACATGCACAACGGTGCTCTCCGGACGCTCGAAGACGTAGTCCACTTCTACAACACTCGGGACATTCCGTCCGAGAACTGGCCGCCACCCGAGGTGCCCCAGAATGTCACGCGAGGAAATTTCGGCGGCGTCCCCTTGGGCAACCTTCAGCTCGACAAAGAGGATGAGGACGCCATCGTTGCTTTCCTCAAGACCCTGTCGGACGGCTTCGTCAACGATCGCAATAAGGGGGACACCCAATAGCCGGCCCTTCGTCAAGACCGAAACCATGCATGCCCTGCCGTTGCTTGTCGGCAGGGGTTGTTCGTTTCCAAACCTGATTGGTTGATCCGGTCGAGTCCGTTTCCTCATTCCTGGCTACGACCGAGTCGCGCCTGTCACCCATATGGATCAAGCGGCAAGGCTGGCCCTACTGCTTACCGCCCTGGCGGTAATCCACCCCAGAGAAATGTTGGTGCCGCCGAAGTGTCCGGGTGCGGTCACAGACCTGCATAGCAATAGGGGACACCGACGATTAATTTCGCTTCTGCTTGATCATTCAAGCCAAAACCGTGGTCTGTTCCCTACTGATTAATGGGTCGCCTGCTACCGGTCGTTACTACGGTATGTGCTGGTCGCTCCGCATGGAAGCGAGTGGTTAGGTTGGCAAAATCACGCAAATAGCTCAGCCCATCCGCGCCAGTTCGCGCTTCACCAGGCTCTGGTACTCCGGCGGGTGCATCGCATCGATCTGCTCGTACGCCCAGTCCTTCCACTTCGCCTTGCGCTTATCCTTCTCGGCCCAGATTCGGCCAGCCTCGACCTTCGCCCTTTCATTGTTCTGCTCCCAGAACTCGAACAGCCGCGCCTTCTCGTCCTCCTGGGCCTGGCGTTCATCCTGGGGCAGCTTGGCGAGGTTGTAGGACATGGAGACTCCGATGGGTTGATTGGGGCGCCAGTGTAGCCCGGCCTGGCCCCTGCCCCATCCACCGCTGAGCGCACTGCTTGACCGGCAGGGCATCAGAATGGCGCCTCGGCCAGGTTCTCCACGACCATCTCCACCGGCTCTTGCCATCCCTCTTCGAGTAGTCGCCGATGGCCGCAAGATACACCTCAATGGCATCGGCCAACTCCGTGTGCCGGATAGCCACCTCATCTCCGGCAAATACAGCGACTATTGCGCCGAGGGTTGCAAGCCTCTCGTTCAGCGATTCGCCCTTTGCTACAGATCTGAGAAAAACGTCGAGGTCAGTCAGAACCTGAACGTATTTGTCCTCTAATCGGTGGCGCGCGGCCTCGCGCTCTGCCCTACGGTCCTTACTTTTGGCGCTGATATTGCCGAGAGCCTGGGGAACCTGATCAAGCAGATGGCCGCGCGTAACGCGGAGCATACGAGCCCGTACCTGATTGTCAGCGAGCGTGGGAAGCGCGTGACGAAGTCGATGCTGCGGCTGCGCTGGGATGCCGCACGCGACCTGGCAAAGCGCGCAGCTGTTGAGGGCGGGGATGATCAGCTGGCGACCCGGATCGCCCAGTTCCAGTTTCGGGACATTCGTCCCAAAGCTGCCTCGGAGATCACGGACCTGAAAGAGGCCAGTCGCCTGCTCGGGCACACGGAAGAAGAGCTCACGGAGCGCGTTTACCGACGCGTCGGCGCGATCGCCAAGCCTTCCAGGTAGCCGAAGTGTCGGAACTCGCTCCAAATCTTTTCGGAACTCATGGCCCGAGACGGCGCCGACTATGATCTACAAACAGCCGACCAGAAACGCAAAAGCCCCGAAACTCGGGGCTTTCAGCTATAAAGATGGCGGAGGCGGTGAGATTCGAACTCACGGAAGGGTCTCCCCTTCGGCGGTTTTCAAGACCGCTGCCTTAAACCACTCGGCCACACCTCCGCTTGCGCGGGCCGCCATACTACCGGAACGCAACACGCTGTCAAACTCTTGCAATTGGCGCTTTCAGGCCCTCTGTTATGATCCAGAACGGACCAAGGTCACGGAATCAACTTTCGGGAGTGTCGCGATGAACGAACAGAACTATGCCCTCAACCCTGCACAGGCCGCGCAGCTGGAAGTCAGCCGCGTCCTGCGCAATACCTACGGGCTGCTGGCCCTGACACTTGCGTTCAGCGGCCTGGTCGCCTATTTCGCCCAGCAGATGCGCGTGCCCTACCCCAGCATCTTCGTGGTGCTGATCGGTTTCTACGGGCTGTTCTTCCTGACGGTGAAGCTGCGTGACTCCGCCTGGGGTCTGGTCTCCACCTTCGCCCTCACCGGCTTCATGGGCTACACCCTGGGCCCGATCCTCAACATGTACCTCGGCATGCCCAATGGCGGCGAAGTGGTCAGCTCGGCTTTCGGCATGACCGCCCTGGTGTTCTTCGGCCTGTCCGCCTACGTGCTGACCACCCGCAAGGACATGAGCTTCCTCGGCGGCTTCATCACCGCCGGCTTCTTCGTCCTGATCGGCGCCATGCTGGCCAGCATCTTCTTCAACATCAGCGGCCTGCAGCTGGCGATCAGCGCGGGTTTCGTGATCTTCTCGTCGGTCTGCATCCTCTTCCAGACCAGCGCCATCATCCATGGCGGCGAGCGCAACTACATCATGGCCACCATCAGCCTCTACGTGTCCATCTACAACCTGTTCATCAGCCTGCTACAGCTGCTTGGCATTTTCAGCAGCGACGACTGATCGCCTGCCTCCTCGGACTAGCCCGCTTCGGCGGGCTTTTTTCTGCGCGCGGGCGGGCAAAAGAACGCGTCTGGCCGTATCATTCCAGCTGTTTTCCATTCGCCCGAGCGACCATGAAATTCGCCATCGCCCTGTTCGCCCCGCCCCATGCGCCCTCCTCCCGGCGTGCCCTGCGCTTTGCAGAGGCCTGCCTGGCCGGCGGACATGAAATAGCCCGCCTGTTTTTCTACCAGGACGGGGTACACAGTGCCTCCGCCAATGTCGTAGCCCCTCAGGACGAACCAAACCTCTCCGCGGAATGGAGCACCTTCGTTCGCGAACACCAGCTCGATGGCGTCGTCTGCATCGCCGCAGCGTTGCGCCGTGGCGTGCTTAATGCTGAGGAAGCGCAGCGTTATGCACGGCCGGCGACCAACCTGGCGGAGGGCTGGGAGCTGTCCGGCCTGGGCCAGCTGCACGAGGCCGCACAGATGGCCGATCGCCTGGTCTGCTTCGGAGGCAACTGACATGAAGTCCATGCTGATCATCAGCCGCCAGGCACCCTGGACCGGGCCGTACGCCCGCGAGGCGCTGGATATCGCGCTTGCCGGAGGCGCCTTCGACCTTCCCCTGGGAATGCTGTTTCTCGATGACGGGGTATTCCAATTGGTCGCTGCCCAGCAGCCGACAACCCTCCAGCAGAAGGACCTGACCGCCAACCTGCAGGCCCTGCCGCTGTTCGGCGTGGAATCGCTGTACGTCTCGGCTCGCAGTCTGCAGGAACGCGGCCTGGAATCCGCCGCTCTGAACCTGGCGGTGGAAGTCCTCGACGACAGCGCCCTGACCGCCCTTATCGATCGTTTTGACCAGGTGCTCACCCTCTGATGGCCACCCTGCACATCCTTTCCCATTCTCCCTTCGCCGACAGCCGCCTGGGCAGCTGCCTTCGCCTGCTGGGACCGGGTGACGGCCTGCTGCTCAGCGGCGACGCCGTGTATGCCCTGCAGCCCGGCAGCGTCGCCCGCCAGGCGCTGGAGCTGATGCCCGAGAGCATCGCCCTGCACGCCCTTGCGGAAGACCTCGAAGCTCGCGCCTTGCTCGACCGCCCGCATCGTTTGAATGCGGTGGACTACCCGGCCTTCGTCGAGCTCTGCTGCCACTACGACAAGGTGAACAGCTGGTTATGAGCGAATTGCTGATTGAAGGCCGCAGCATCCCGCTGGACAAGGACGGCTACCTCCGGGAGCTGGCCGACTGGTCCCCGGCCGTGGCCCACGCCCTGGCCGAGCGCGAAGAGCTGGAATTGCAACCGGAGCACTGGGAAATCCTCGATCTGCTGCGCGGCTTCTACGCCGAATTCCAGCTGTCCCCGGCCAACCGTCCGCTGGTCAAGTACGTGGCGCAGAAGCTCGGCCCGGACAAGGGCAACAGCCTGCACCTCAACCGCCTGTTCAAGGGCGCGCCCGCCAAGCTTGCCGCCAAGCTCGCCGGCCTGCCCAAGCCGACCAATTGCCTATGAACCTCATAACACCTCCGGAACACCCCTTCGCCCAGTTCGTCCGCATGCTCGGCAAAGGCAAGCGCGGCGCGCGCAACATGACACGCGAGGAAGCCCGCAATGCCATGGGCATGCTCCTCGATGGCCAGGTGGAAGACACCCAGCTCGGCGCCTTCCTCATGCTGCTGCGGCACAAGGAGGAGAACGCCGAGGAACTGGCAGGCTTCACTGAGGCCTTCCGCCAGCGCAACCAGGCACCGGAAATCGCCGTCGACCTCGACTGGCCGAGCTATGCCGGCAAGAAGCGCCACCTGCCCTGGTACCTGCTCGCCGCCAAGGCCCTGGCCGACAGCGGCCTGCGCATCCTCCTGCATGGCGGCGGCGCCCACACCGCCGGGCGGCTCTACAGCGAACAGCTCCTGGAGCTGCTGGACATCCCCCTCTGCCAGGACTGGCAACAAGTGGCCCAGGCCCTGGAGGAGCGCCAGCTGGCGTTCATCCCCCTCGGAGCCTGGGCACCACAGCTGCAGCGGATGATCGACCTGCGCAACACCCTTGGCTTGCGCTCCCCCATTCATTCCCTGGCACGCATCCTCAACCCGCTGGGCGCACGTTGCGGCCTGCAAAGCATCTTCCATCCCGGCTACCAGGGCGTGCACCGGGAGGCCAGCCAACTGCTCGGCGATCACGCCATTGTGATCAAGGGCGAAGGTGGCGAGATCGAGGTCAACCCCGATGGCACCTGCCACCTCTACGGCACCACGAATGGCCAGGCCTGGGACGAGGAATGGCCGGCGCTTTCCGCCCTGCGCCACGTGAAACCGGAAAGTCTGGATGCAAGCCAGTTGGTGGCTGTCTGGCGCGGCGAAACGGAGGATGACTATGGCCAGTTGGCCATCCACTCGACCATGGCCTTGGCCCTTCACGGCCTTGGCATGGCGCGCGAGCAGGCCTTCGAAGAGGCCCGGCGCCTTTGGGGTGCGCGCAAGCTATCGACCTGACTGATAAGTAGGTGCACCTATTTGCGCTTTTCTATCGATCAGCAGCCGATAGACTGGAAACCGAACTCGACCTCGGAGACAGACGATGGGCCTGCTGATCGATGGAAAATGGCATGACAAGTGGTATGACACGGCCAAGGACGGGCGCTTTCAGCGCGAAAGCGCGCGGCGACGCAACTGGATCACCGTCGACGGCGCACCCGGCCCGTCGGGCATAGGCGGCTTTCGCGCCCAAGCCGGCCGCTATCACCTCTATGTGTCCCTGGCCTGCCCCTGGGCGCACCGCACCCTGATCTTCCGCAAGCTGAAAGGCCTGGAATCGCTGATCGACGTATCGGTGGTGAGCTGGCTGATGCTGGAACAGGGCTGGACCTTCGACCCGCAGCATGGCTCCACCGGCGACACGCTGGGCGGGCTGGATTACCTGCACCAGCGCTACACCCTGGACAGCCCCGACTACAGCGGGCGGGTCACAGTGCCGATGCTCTGGGACAAGCAGACCGGCAGCATCGTCAGCAACGAGTCCGCCGAGATCATCCGGATGTTCAATAGCGCCTTTGATCACCTGACCGGCAACCACTTGGATTTCTATCCGGAGCCGTTGCGGGCGGAGATCGATGCGCTCAACGAACGCATCTACCCAGCGATCAACAACGGAGTCTACCGTGCTGGCTTCGCTACCACCCAGGATGCCTACGAGGAAGCCTTCCATACCCTGTTCGACGAACTCGACAGGCTGGATGCCCTGCTGGAGACGCGCCGCTACCTGACCGGCGAACGCATCACCGAAGCGGACTGGCGCCTGTTTACCACCCTGATCCGTTTCGACGCGGTGTATCACGGTCACTTCAAGTGCAACCTGCGACGCCTGGCCGACTATCCGAACCTCTCAGGCTGGCTGCACGAGCTGTACCAATGGCCGGGCGTGGCCGAGACGGTGAACTTCACCCATATCAAGCACCACTATTACGCCAGCCATCGCACCATCAACCCCACGGGTGTGGTGCCGCTGGGCCCTGCACAGGACTTCAGCCGGCCCCACGGCCGTGGGCATCTGAAAGGCCTGCCGGTGGCGCAAAAGGATCAGACGCCGGCCTGAGCACCTTCGAACCAGGCGAGCTTCTCGCGCAGGGTCACCACTTCGCCAACTATCACCAGGGTCGGCGCGTGGACTTCGTGCTCCGCCACCAGTTGCGGCAGGTTGGCCAGGGTGCCGGTGAACACCCGCTGACGGCTAGTGGTGCCTTGCTGGACAAGGGCCGCCGGTGTATCGGCGGCACGGCCATGCTTGATCAGCTGCTCGCAGATCAGCGGCAGACCCACCAGGCCCATATAGAACACCAGGGTCTGGCCCGGGGCCGTCAGGTCACCCCAGGGCAAGTCGCAGCTACCGTCCTTCAGGTGACCGGTGACGAAGCGCACTGACTGGGCGTAGTCGCGATGGGTCAGCGGGATGCCGGCATAGGCGGCACAGCCCGAGGCCGCGGTGATGCCGGGCACCACCTGGAAGGGAATGCCATTGGCCGCCAGTTCCTCGATCTCCTCGCCGCCACGCCCGAAGATGAACGGGTCGCCGCCCTTCAGGCGCAGCACGCGCTTGCCCAGCTTGGCCTGCTCGATCAACAGGCGGTTGATTTCATCCTGGGGCACGGCATGGTCGGCGCGGCGCTTGCCGACGTAGATGCGCTCCGCATCGCGACGGCACAGCTCGATGATCGGCGCCGCTACGAGACGGTCGTATAGCACCACGTCGGCCTGCTGCATCAGGCGCAGCGCGCGGAAGGTCAACAGATCTGGGTCACCCGGGCCAGCACCCACCAGATAGACCTCGCCCAGCGCCTTGGGCGCGCCACCAGCCACCCGCTCGGCCAACAGGCGCTCGGCTTCGGCACCCTGCCCCGCCAACATGCGGTCGGCGACCGGGCCCTGGAAGACCTCTTCCCAGAACACCCGACGCTGCTGCACGTCGGGCAACAAGGTCTTCACCTGGTCGCGGAACTTCTTCGCCAGGCCAGCCAACTGGCCATAGGCAGAGGGAATCCAGGTTTCGATCTTGGCACGGATCAGACGCGCCAGGACCGGCGCATCACCGGCGCTGGAAACGGCCACGATCAACGGCGAGCGGTCGACGATCGCGGGAAAGATCACACTGCAGAGTTTCGGCGCATCCACGACGTTGACGGGAACACCGCGGGACTGTGCCTGGGCCGAAACCTCGGCATTCAGCGCCTGGTCGTCACTGGCGGCAATGGCCAGCACACAGCCATCCAGGTCCGCATTCAGATAGCCACGCTGGCGAGCCTCGCCACCACTCTGCTCGACCATCTCCAGCAGCTGAGCCTCGACCCGCGGCGCCACCACCCGCAATCGAGCCCCGGCATCGGCCAGCAGGCGCGCCTTGCGCAAGGCGACTTCGCCACCACCGACCACGAGCACCTGGCGCCCTTGAAGATTGTGGAACAGCGGGAGGTAATCCATGGAAGCGCCTTCTTGCATTGACGGTTGAGATATTGCTGAAACGGTCACCGCCCGCGTGCAGCCGGGCTGCTACGCGGGCGGTGGGGCTTTCCGTTGCGCCTGCAGTGGGTCGGGCGATCAGCCGATGACTTCGATGCCGCCCATGTAGGGCTTGAGCACCTCGGGCACGCGAATGCTGCCGTCGGCCTGCTGGTAGTTTTCCAGCACGGCCACCAGGGTCCGGCCAACAGCCAGGCCGGAGCCGTTCAGGGTGTGCACCAGCTCGGGCTTGCCGGTTTCCGGGTTGCGGTAGCGCGCCTGCATGCGGCGGGCCTGGAAGTCGCCGCAGTTGGAGCAGGAGGAAATCTCGCGGTACTTGTCCTGGCTCGGCACCCAGACTTCCAGGTCGTAGGTCTTGGTGGCGGAAAAGCCCATGTCGCCGGTGCACAGGGCCAGCACGCGGTATGGCAGCTCCAGCAGCTGCAGCACGCGCTCGGCGTTTCCGGTCATGCTTTCCAGAGCCTCGAAGGACTTCGACGGCTCGACGATCTGCACCATCTCCACCTTGTCGAACTGGTGCTGGCGGATCATGCCGCGAGTGTCGCGGCCGGAGGCGCCGGCTTCACTGCGGAAGCAGGGGGTGTGGGCGACGAACTTCAGCGGCAGCTGCTTGGCCTCGAGGATCTCGCCGGACACGATGTTGGTCAGGGACACCTCGGCGGTCGGGATCAGGTAGAAATCGGCCTCGTTCTCGCGGGAGATCTTGAACAGGTCTTCCTCGAACTTCGGCAGCTGGCCGGTGCCCTGCAGGGCCGGAGCCTGAACCAGATACGGCGTATAGGCCTCTTCGTAGCCGTGGTCGGTGACGTGCAGGTTGATCATGAACTGTGCCAGGGCGCGATGCAGGCGGGCGATGGGGCCGCGCAGCAGGGCGAAACGGGCGCCGGACAGCTTGGCCGCGGTCTCGAAATCCAGCCAGCCATGCTGCTCGCCAAGGGCCACATGGTCCTTGATCTCGAAGTCGAAGCTGCGCGGAGTGCCCCAGCGGCGCACTTCGACGTTGTGATCTTCATCGTCGCCCACCGGAACCGACTCGTGCGGCAGGTTGGGGATGTTCAACAGCAGGTTGTCCAGCTCGACCTGGATGCTTTCCAGTTCGCGCTTGCCCTCCTCCAGCTCTGAACCCATGCGGTCGACGTCGGCCAGCAGGGGGGCGATGTCCTCGCCGCGCTGCTTGGCCTGGCCGATGGCCTTGGAACGGGTGTTGCGCTCGGCCTGCAGCTGTTCGGTGCGGGTCTGCACGGACTTGCGCTGGTTCTCCAGCGCTTCCAGGCGCGCTACGTCCAGTTCAAAGCCACGGGTGGCGAGGCGTTCCGCGATTTCCCGGGTCTGGGTGCGGACCAGTTTGGCATCGAGCATGTCAGGTTCTCGTCTCTCAGATTTTCGTCAGTATCAGGCCGGCCCAGGTGGCGAGCAGGCCGCCCAGCACGCTCAGCACCCCATAGCCCAGGGCTAGTGGCAGCTGGCCATTTTCCAGCAGGCGCAGCGTGTCGAGGGAAAAGGATGAAAAGGTCGTCAGGCCGCCCAGGAAGCCGACCATCAGGCCGGAGCGGATTTCCACCGGCACTTCGGGTCGCAGCAGGAACAGTCCATAGAGGTAGCCGATCAGCAGGCAACCGACAACATTGACCGCAAGGGTACCGGCGTAGAAGTGGCGTGGCCAGTGGGCAGCGATGAGATTGCCGGTGGCGAAGCGCAGCAGGGTACCCGCCACGCCGCCGGCGGAGACCGCCAGTATCAGTCCGATCACGGCTTTCTCCGCTGCCAGGAACTGCTGCGATCCAGGTTCTTCAGGTGCTGCAGCTTGTCGCGGATCTTCATCTCCAGGCCGCGGGGCACCGGCTGGTAGTACTGGCGCGGCTCAAGTTGCTCGGGGAAGTAGTCCTCGCCCGCCGCATAGGCATCCGGCTCGTCGTGGGCGTAGCGGTATTCCTCGCCATAGCCCAGCTGCTTCATCAGCTTGGTCGGCGCATTGCGCAGGTGCAGGGGCACCTCCAGCGATCCGTTCTCGGCGACATCGCGCATGGCGGCCTTGAACGCCATGTAGACGGCGTTGCTCTTCGGCGCGCAGGCCAGGTAGACCACGGCCTGGGCCACCGCCAGCTCCCCCTCCGGGCTGCCGAGGCGCTCCTGCACGTCCCAGGCCGACAGGCACAGGCTGAGTGCGCGCGGATCGGCGTTACCGATGTCCTCGCTGGCCATGCGCACCACTCGGCGAGCAAGGTAGAGGGGATCGCAGCCGCCGTCGATCATGCGCGCGTACCAGTAGAGGGCCGCATCCGGGTCGGAGCCGCGCACCGACTTGTGCAGGGCGGAAATCTGGTCGTAGAAGGCTTCCCCGCCCTTGTCGAAGCGGCGACGGCTGTCTCCCAGCAGGTTCTGCAGCAGTTCGACGCCGATCTCTCCACCGTCCTCGGCAAGGTCGGAAGCGTTTTCCAGGAGGTTGAGCAGACGTCGTCCATCGCCATCCGCGGCAGCCATCAGTATGGCGAAACTCTCGTCCGGCAGGCGCAGCTTGCGCTTGCCCAGGCCCTTGTCTTCGTTCAGGGCACGTCCCACCAACTTGCGCAGGGCGACCTCGTCCAGGCTCTTCAGCACATAGACGCGAGCACGGGAAAGCAACGCGTTGTTGAGCTCGAAGGACGGGTTCTCGGTAGTGGCGCCGATGAAGATCAGCGTGCCGTCTTCCACATAGGGCAGGAAGGCGTCCTGCTGGGACTTGTTGAAGCGGTGCACTTCGTCGACGAAGAGGATGGTGCGCCGGCCATACTGGGCCGCCTGCTGCTTGGCCATCTCCACCGACTGGCGAATCTCCTTGACCCCGGACAACACGGCGGAAATGGTCTCGAAGTGGGCATCGGTGACCTGGGCCAGCAGCTTGGCCAGGGTAGTCTTGCCCACCCCGGGCGGCCCCCAGAAGATCATCGAGTGCAGCGCGCCCTGCTCCAGGGCCTCACGCAGCGGCTTGCCTGGCGCCAGGAGGTGTTCCTGGCCCACGTACTCGTCCAGGCTGGTGGCGCGAAGGCGCGCCGCCAGGGGTTGGGCGATGGGTTCGGAGCGGAACAGGTCCATGGGCGTTACGGCTTATTCCTGGATGACGTCGGCGCCTTCCGGGACCTTGAAGTTGAACTGCGCGGTGTCTATTGCCTGGTTCATCTTGATCCCGAGGAAGAGGATGTTGGTGCGCTGGCCAACGCTGTCGATCAGCTGCATGTCATTGATCACGCCGTTGCGGAACGACAGGCGCAAGGTATCGAACAGAGTGTCCTTGGCCTTGGGCTTGAGGATGAAGTCCACCACGTCGCCGCCTTCCTTGTGGCTGATCTCGAAGTTCTCGCTGATCTTCGAAACATCACCGGAGAGCAACAGCGCCGGGGTATGGGTCAGGCGCTGATCCAGGGTCTGGATGGTCACCTGCTGCAGGTCCGGGTCATAGAGCCAGACTTTCTCGCCATTGGAGACCAGCAACTGCTCCATCGGCGCATCGGTGTGCCAGCGGAACAGGCCCGGGCGCTTCAGCGACAGTTCACCGGAGGTTTCCTGCAATTGCGTGCCGGAACCGTCCAGGGTCAGTTGCGAGAAGCGGCCAGTAATGGTCTGCGCCTTGTTCAGCATTTCAGTCAGGCGGCTGACGGCCACCTTGTCGTCAGCCTGGACCTGCAGGGCGGCCAGGCCCAGGACCGCTACCATCAGCATGCGGATCAGTCGCATGGAAATCCTCGTCAAGAATCCGTTTCGGATCAGTCTCGCACCGGTGCCGGCGCCATCACTTCGCGCGACCCGTTGCCGTTCATGGGGCTTACCACCCCAGCCATTTCCATCGCTTCGATCATCCGCGCGGCGCGGTTATAGCCGATCTTCAGCTTGCGCTGTACAGCGGAAATGGAAGCGCGGCGGCTTTCGGTGACGAAGCGTACGGCTTCGTCATAGAGCGGATCGTCCTCACTGCCTTCGCCGCTGCCATCGCCACCTTCACCGCCACCGGAGAATCCGCCACCGCCCTCTTCCGCGCCGGCCAGGATGTCTTCGATGTAGTCCGGGGCGCCGCGCAGCTTCCAGGCCTCGACCACACGGTGCACTTCATCGTCGGAGACGAAGGCGCCGTGGACGCGGATCGGCAGACCGGTACCCGGCGGCAAGTAGAGCATGTCGCCGTGGCCCAGCAATTGTTCGGCGCCGCCCTGGTCGAGGATGGTGCGCGAGTCGATCTTGCTGGAAACCTGGAAGGCCATACGCGTCGGGATGTTGGCCTTGATCAGGCCGGTGATCACGTCCACCGAGGGGCGCTGGGTGGCCAGGATCAGATGGATACCGGCGGCGCGAGCCTTCTGGGCGATCCGCGCGATCAGTTCTTCGACCTTCTTGCCGACGATCATCATCATGTCGGCGAATTCGTCGACCACCACCACGATCGTCGGCAGGGTCTTCAGCAGCGGCGCCTCGTCTTCCATGCTCTCGCGGCGGTAGAGCGGGTCGGTCAGCGGGGTGCCCGCCTCTTCCGCGTCCTTCACCTTGCGGTTGAACCCCGCCAGATTACGCACGCCCATGGCGGCCATCAGCTTGTAGCGCCGCTCCATCTCCGCAACGCTCCAGCGCAGAGCGTTGGCGGCCTCCTTCATGTCGGTGACCACCGGGCAGAGCAGGTGCGGAATGCCCTCGTAGATGGAGAGTTCCAGCATCTTCGGGTCGATCATGATCATCCGCGCCTGCTCGGGCGTGGACTTGAACAGGATCGACAGGATCATGGCGTTCACACCCACCGACTTACCGGAGCCAGTGGTACCGGCCACCAGCAGGTGGGGCATCTTGGCCAGGTCGGTGATGATCGGCTTGCCGCCGATGTCATGGCCCAGGGCCAGGGTGACGGGCGACTTGGCCTCGTCGTACTCGGACGAAGCCAGCACCTCGGAGAAGCGCACCATCTGGCGGTCCTCGTTGGGAATCTCGATGCCGACCGTGGTCTTGCCGGGGATGACTTCCACCACCCGCACGCTGATCACCGCCAGGGAGCGCGCCAGGTCCTTGGCCAGGTTGGAAATACGGCTGACCTTGACGCCGGCGGCCGGCTGGATTTCGAAGCGGGTGATCACCGGGCCGGGATGGACCGACTCGACTATCACTTCGACGCCGAATTCCTTCAGCTTGATTTCCAGCAGGCGCGACATGGCCTCCAGGGATTCCGGGGAGAAGCTCTTCTGCTTCTTCTCGGCCACGTCGAGGATGGAAATGGGCGGCAGGGTACCTTCGATGGCGGTATCGACGAACAGCGGCGCCTGCTTTTCCTTCTGCACGCGCTTGCTCGGCTCGGCGTCTTTCGGCGGCGGAGGCGGTGCGATGACCGGGGCCGGGCGTTTCTCGCGCTCGGTCATGTGCTTGGTCAGGGATTCCTCGCGCTCGATCAGGCGCTCCTTGACCTTGGCCTGTTCGCGACGATCGGAAACCACGGGCGCGGCGACCTCGTTGACGCGGACATCCACCTCGCGCAGCTTGGCCACCAGTTGCTTGCGCTCCTGGCGCGCGCTCCACCAGCGGTTCACCGCGCTCTGGATCAATTCGAAGAGATCAAGGGTGATTTTGCCGGTCAGGTCCATGACCTTGAACCAGGACAGGTCGGTAAACACCGTCAATCCGAACAGGAACAGTGCAAAGAACAGCAAGGTGCTGCCCTGCACATTGAGTGCGTTGACCGCCAGGTGGCTCAGGCTCTCGCCCAGGGCGCCACCCGCCGAGGCCGGCAGCCCGACGTGATCCTGGAAGTGGATATCGGCCAGCGCGGCGCCGGACAGCACCAGGAACACCAGGCCGATCAGCCTCCAGGAGAACAGCCAGCCGCTCCAGTCGATGGGTTCGTGGCGATGACGGAAGACCTGCAGGGTCTTGATCGCCAGGAGCAGCGGGAAAACGTAGGCGAAATAGCCCAGGGCCATGAACAGGATGTCGGCGAACCAGGCACCGAGCCGGCCGGCCGCGTTCTGCACCTGCTCGACGTTGCTGGTGTGGGTCCAGCCTGGATCGGAGGAGTCGTAGGTGAGCAGTGCCATCCACAAGTAGAGGCAGATTGCCCCCAGCGCGATCAACGCACCTTCCTTGAGGCGATAATGCAATTGCTGGCGCCAGACGGGCGTCTGGGCTCTGGTCGTGGAATTCTTCAAAACGCGTCTTTTCCTGCGCCCCGGGCGCGTTCAAGAGTCGGTCGAGGGCGGATTTCCGCCCGGCGGTATGCCATCAACGGGGTCCGGCCCATTCAGAACGTTGCCCATTGTACGGATTTGCCCGCGCGATGCCACGCAGGGATGGATTGTCGCCGCTGCGTTTTGGCGCTGTCTCGCGCTTCGGTGTAGCATAGCCCGCAACGATTTGCGTGATGCTCAATTGGAGCATGCATTCTCTTTTGTGACAAAGACTTATGGGGCCTTTTTATGAGCGAAGTCAAGCATTCCCGATTGATCGTCCTGGGCTCCGGCCCGGCGGGTTACACCGCGGCAGTCTATGCCGCCCGCGCCAACCTCAAACCCGTGGTCATCACCGGCATCCAGCCGGGCGGCCAACTCACCACCACCACCGAAGTGGACAACTGGCCCGGTGACATCGAAGGCCTGACCGGCCCGGCCTTGATGGAGCGCATGCAGAAGCACGCCGAGCGCTTCGACACCGAGATTGTCTACGACCACATCCACACGGCCGAGTTGCAGAAGCGCCCCTTCATCCTCAAGGGTGACAGCGGCACTTACAGCTGCGACGCGCTGATCATCTCCACCGGCGCCTCCGCCCAGTACCTCGGCCTGCCGTCCGAGGAAGCTTTCGCCGGCAAGGGCGTTTCCGCCTGCGCCACCTGCGACGGTTTCTTCTACCGCAACCAGGTGGTCTGCGTGGTCGGTGGCGGCAACACAGCGGTCGAGGAAGCGCTGTACCTGGCCAACATTGCCAAGGAAGTGCACCTGATCCACCGCCGCGACAAGCTGCGTTCCGAGAAGATCCTTCAGGACAAGCTGTTCGAGAAGGCCGCCAACGGCAACATCCGCCTGCATTGGAACCACACCCTGGATGAAGTCCTGGGCGACAATACCGGCGTGACCGGCGTACGCCTGAAAAACACCGCCGACGGCAGCACCAAGGAGCTGTCCCTGGCCGGCGTCTTCATCGCCATTGGCCACAAGCCGAACACCGACCTGTTCCAGGGCCAGCTGGAAATGCGCGACGGCTACCTGATCGTCCAGGGCGGCCTTGAAGGCAACGCCACCGCCACCAGCACCGCGGGCGTGTTCGCTGCCGGCGACGTGGCCGACCATGTCTACCGCCAGGCCATTACCTCGGCCGGCTCGGGCTGCATGGCCGCGCTGGACGCCGAGAAGTACCTCGACGATAACTGACAGGCACGGCGGGCTCTCCGGCCCGCCCTCCCCTCCCCCATGCTTACCTGGCTGCGGCGCGACTCCCTCGCCTTCCCCCCGCTCGAACGCGCCCTGCGCGAACCCAACGGCCTGCTCGCCGCCGGCGGCGACCTGTCCGCGGAACGTCTGCTCCAGGCGTACCGCCACGGCTGCTTCCCGTGGTACCAGGAAGGCCAGCCGATCCTCTGGTGGTCCCCCGACCCGCGCACCGTCCTGCCACCCCAGGAAATCCATATCTCCCGCAGTCTCGCCAAGCTGCTGCGCCAGGGACGCTTCCGGGTGACCTTCGACCAGGCCTTCCCTGCGGTCATCCAGGGCTGTGCCGGCCCGCGCAACCACACCGACGGCACCTGGATCACGACCGCCATGCAAGCGGCCTATATCGAACTGCATCGCCGCGGCGTCGCCCATTCGGTGGAAGTCTGGACGGATGACGAGCTGGTCGGGGGCCTCTATGGAATTGCCATAGGCCGGATGTTCTTCGGCGAGTCCATGTTCAGCCGCGCCGACAACGCCTCCAAGGTCGGTTTCGCCACCCTCGTGCAACATCTGAACCAATGGGGCTTCGTGCTGATCGACTGCCAGATGCCCACCCAGCACCTGCAAAACTTCGGCGCCCGAACCATCAGCCGGGAGAAGTTTTCCCGCTACCTGCAGCTCTATCTCGACCAGCCGAACAACGCAGACTGGATCGCCTAGGCGAGCCCCCGCAGGCTGACATACACTTGCTGAAGGGTTCTCCCGGGGGTTGATCATGACCGAGCTGGCTCGCCTCAAGTTTTACGCCACTCAACCGCATCCATGCAGCTACCTGCCCGAGGAGCAGGCCACGACCCTGTTCCTCGACCCCAGCCAGCCGATGGATGTGGAAGTCTATGCCGAATTGTCGGAGATGGGCTTCCGTCGCAGTGGCGACCACCTCTACCGCCCGCACTGCCAGCGCTGCAATGCTTGTGTACCGGCACGCATTCCAGCCGACCAGTTCATCCCCAACCGCCAGCAGAAGCGCATCCTCAAGCGCAATGCCGACCTCAACGTGGTCGCCGTGCGCCCCTCCTTCACCGAGGAGTACTACGCGCTCTACGTCCGCTACATCGAACAGCGCCATGCCGATGGCGACATGTATCCACCCAGCCGCGATCAGTTCGCCACCTTCCTGGTGCGCGACCTGCCCTTCTCCCGCTTCTACGAGTTCCGCCTGCACGGCGAACTGAAGGCAGTGGCGGTGACCGACGTCCTGCCCAACGGCCTTTCCGCGGTCTACACCTTCTACGACCCCAGCGAGGAGAAGCGCAGCCTCGGCCGTTACGCCATCCTCTGGCAGATCGGCGAAACCGCCCGTCTGGGGCTGCAGGCCGTCTATCTCGGCTACTGGATCAAGAACTGCAGGAAGATGAATTACAAGACCCAGTACCGCCCGATCGAGCTGTTCGTCAACCAGCGCTGGGTGACGCTCAGCTGAAGCCCCTTGGCGAACAGCGCTGTTTTCGGGCACAATGCACGCCGTTTTTGCCCGCCGCCAATGCGGCAGGGCCCATCTCTGAATACCGAGGGCTTTACTGCATGTCGAAAGAAGACAGCTTCGAAATGGAAGGCACTGTCATCGACACCCTGCCCAACACCATGTTCCGTGTGGAGTTGGAAAATGGGCACGTCGTCACCGCGCACATTTCCGGCAAGATGCGCAAGAATTACATCCGCATCCTCACCGGCGATAAAGTTCGCGTCGAGCTGACGCCGTACGATCTGAGCAAGGGCCGCATCACCTACCGCGCCCGCTGATCGGATAGTCACAAAAAAGCCCGGCATCAAGCCGGGCTTTTTTGTGGAGGGCCTTCAGGCCATCTCTGCAGTGGTTTCGAACTCGAAGCTGAGCTCCCCGTCCTTGACGTCGACGTGCACCAAGCCACCGTGCTCGGCCAGGTCGCCGAAAAGGATCTCTTCGGCCAGCGGCCGCTTGATCTTGTCCTGGATCAGGCGAGCCATGGGACGCGCGCCCATCTGCGCATCGTAGCCGCGCTCGGCGAGCCAGCCACGCGCCTCGTCGTCGACCACCAACTGCACACGCTTGTCTTCCAGCTGCGCCTGCAGTTCGGTGAGGAACTTGTCCACCACGCTCTTGATCACTTCGTGGCTCAGGCGGCCGAACTGGATGATGGTATCCAGGCGATTGCGGAATTCCGGCGTGAAGCTCTTGCGGATGACCTCCATGGCGTCCGAAGAGTGATCTTGCAGGGTGAAGCCGATGGAGGCCCGCGCTGCGGTCTCCGCGCCGGCGTTGGTGGTCATGACCAGGATCACGTTGCGGAAGTCCGCCTTGCGGCCGTTGTTGTCGGTCAGGGTGCCGTGGTCCATGACCTGCAGCAGCAGGTTGAAGACTTCCGGGTGGGCCTTCTCGATCTCGTCCAGCAGCAGCACGCAGTGCGGCTGCTTGGTGATGGCCTCGGTCAGCAAGCCACCCTGGTCGAACCCCACGTAGCCCGGCGGCGCCCCGATCAGACGCGAGACGGTATGCCGCTCCATGTACTCGGACATGTCGAAGCGAACCAGCTCGATACCCAGGGCCTTCGCCAACTGGCGCGCCACTTCGGTCTTGCCGACGCCCGTGGGACCGGCGAAGAGGAAGGAGCCCACCGGCTTGTCCGGCGACTTCAGGCCGGCGCGGGACAGCTTGATGGCCGTGGACAGGGAATCGATGGCCGCATCCTGGCCGAACACCGTCAGCTTCAGATCGCGCTCCAGGTTACGCAGCAGCTCCTTGTCCGAACTGGTGACGTGCCTTGGCGGAATCCGCGCGATCTTGGCGACTATATCCTCGACCTGGGCCACCTCGATACGCTTGGCCCGCTTCTCTTCGGGCTGCAGGCGCTGATAGGCACCCGCTTCGTCGATCACGTCGATGGCCTTGTCAGGCATATGGCGATCGTTGATGTAGCGCGCTGCCAGCTCCGCTGCGGCACGCAAGGCCTCATCGCTGTACTCGATATGGTGGTGCTGCTCGAAGCGCGCCTTGAGCCCCCTGAGGATGCCCACGGTGTCCTCGATCGACGGTTCGGTGACATCGACCTTCTGGAAGCGCCGAGCGAGAGCCCGATCCTTCTCGAAGATGCCGCGGAACTCCTGGAAGGTGGTGGAGCCGATGCAGCGGATCTCACCGGACGACAGCAGGGGCTTGAGCAGGTTGGATGCATCCATCACGCCGCCCGAGGCAGCCCCGGCACCAATGATGGTATGGATCTCGTCGATGAAGAGGATGGCATGAGGGCGCTTGCGCAACTCGTTGAGCAGTGCCTTGAAGCGCTTCTCGAAGTCGCCGCGGTACTTGGTGCCCGCCAGCAGCGCACCGAGGTCCAGGGAATAGACCACGCTGTCAGCCAGCAGGTCAGGCACCTGGTTGTCGACGATTCGCTTGGCCAGGCCTTCGGCGATGGCGGTCTTGCCGACGCCGGCCTCGCCCACCAGCAGCGGGTTGTTCTTGCGGCGACGGGCCAGAATCTGCGCGACGCGCTCGACCTCAGGCTCACGACCGACCAGCGGATCGATACGCCCCAGGCGAGCCAGTTCGTTCAGGTTGCTGGCGTAGGCGTCCAGGGGATGGCCGGAGGCGGCGGCTTCCCCCCCCTCTTCGTCCTGCATCTCCTGGTCGTGATCGTGCTGCTCTCCGTGCCCCGGCACCTTGGAGATGCCATGGGCGATGTAGTTGACCACATCGATGCGGGCCACGCTCTGCTGTTTCAGCAGGAACACGGCCTGGCTTTCCTGCTCGCTGAAGATAGCCACCAGCACATTGGCACCGGTGACTTCACGCTTGCCGGAACTCTGCACGTGGAAAACTGCGCGCTGCAGGACGCGCTGGAAGCCCAGCGTGGGCTGGGTTTCACGATCTTCGTCATGCTGAGGAATCAGCGGAGTAGTGGAATCGATGAACTCCTGCAGATCATGCCGCAGCTTGTCCATATTCGCGCCACATGCACGCAGCACAGTGGCGGCAGCTTCGTTATCCAGCAGGGCGAGCAGCAAGTGCTCGACCGTCATGAACTCGTGGCGCTTGGCACGGGCCTCCTTGAAGGCAAGATTGAGGGTGACTTCGAGCTCGCGGTTCAACATGGCTTCACCTCATACCCAAGCGGCGGCGTTAACCGTCCTTCTCGATCTCACAGAGCAGCGGATGCTGGCTCTCTCTCGCATATTGATTGACCTGCATGGCCTTGGTTTCGGCAATATCGCGAGTGAACACGCCGCAAACCGCCCGACCCTCCGTATGCACAGTCAGCATGATCTTGGTGGCGAGTTCCCGGTTCAAGCCGAAGATCACTTCGAGCACCTCGACCACAAAATCCATTGGGGTGTAGTCATCGTTAAACATCACCACCTTATACATCGGTGGTGCCTGCAGGGCCGGCTTGGCCTCTTGAACCGCCAGGCCGGTGGAGTCGTCCTCATGATGCTGCGGACCGTCCTGATTGAATGTTAGTCGAATCTGGCTGCTTGCATGCATGCTGGAAATAAAGGTCATGAGTGAATGGAAAACGGCCGCTGTAAAGACTTTGATCCGCTTCTCAGGCGATGCGGGTGGCGCCTTGACTAACGGCAAAACGGTGTTAAAACCAGTGGATACCCGTCTTCGGGTATCAGGGGTTCCACGCGCGTGGCTAAAGTGGCTGCAGGAGCGTGGAGTCGAAGTGGATGATACTCCAGTGATGGAGTCCTTTGCAGAGGGATATCAGCATGCTTAGCGGTAAGGTCAAGTGGTTCAACAACGCCAAAGGCTATGGGTTCATCCTTGCCGAAGGCCGAGATGAGGACCTGTTCGCCCACTATTCGGCCATCCAGATGGACGGCTACAAGACGCTAAAGGCTGGACAGCCGGTAAGCTTCGATATCATCCAAGGCCCGAAAGGGTTGCATGCCGTGAATATTCGCCCCGTCACGGCCACCACCGAAGCGCCTGCCTCCATCAGCCAACCCCAGGGCAGCACGGTAGAAGTTTGAGCCCCTGATATTTGGGCACAAAAAAGGCCGGTCATATGACCGGCCTTTTCGTATACGCCGTCAGGCTCACATATGAGCGATGGTGGCGTCGCCGAACTCGGAGCAGGACAGCAGCTTGGCGCCTTCCATCAAACGCTCGAAGTCGTAGGTCACGGTCTTCGCAGCGATGGCACCATTGGTGCCTTTGATGATCAGGTCGGCCGCTTCGGTCCAGCCCATGTGGCGCAGCATCATCTCGGCGGAGAGGATGACCGAACCCGGGTTCACCTTGTCCTGGCCAGCGTACTTCGGCGCTGTGCCGTGGGTTGCTTCGAACATGGCGATGGTGTCGGACAGGTTCGCGCCGGGCGCGATGCCGATACCACCCACTTCAGCCGCCAGGGCGTCCGACAGGTAGTCACCATTCAGGTTCAGGGTGGCAATCACGTCGTACTCGGCCGGACGCAGCAGGATCTGCTGCAGCATGGCGTCGGCGATGGCGTCTTTCACCACGATGTTCTTGCCGGTGGTCGGGTTCTTGAACTGCATCCACGGGCCGCCATCCAGCAGCTCGGCGCCGAACTCGTCACGCGCGACTTCGTAGCCCCACTCCTTGAAGGCACCTTCGGTGAACTTCATGATGTTGCCCTTGTGGACGATGGTCACGGAGCTGCGATCGTTGTCCACGGCGTACTGCAGGGCCTTGCGCACCAGGCGCTTGGTGCCTTCCAGGGAAACTGGCTTGATGCCGATGCCGCAGTTCTCGGTGAAGCGGATCTTCTTGACGCCCATTTCCTCGGTGAGGAACTTGATGACCTTCTCGGCCTCTGGGGAGCCAGCTTTCCACTCGACACCGGCGTAGATGTCTTCGGAGTTCTCGCGGAAGATCACCATGTCGACGTCGCCGGGCTTCTTCACCGGGCTGGGCACGCCCTCGAACCAGCGCACCGGACGCTGGCAAACGTAGAGGTCCAGCTCCTGGCGCAGGGCGACGTTCAGGGAGCGGATGCCGCCACCCACCGGCGTGGTCAGCGGGCCCTTGATGGAAACGACGTAATCGCGAACGGCTTCCAGGGTTTCTTTCGGCAGCCAGGTGTCCTGATCGTAGACCTGGGTGGCTTTCTCACCGGCAAAGACCTCCATCCAGGAGATCTTGCGAGCGCCGCCGTAAGCCTTGGCAACGGCGGCATCCACCACCTTGATCATGACCGGACTGATGTCGACGCCGATGCCGTCGCCCTCGATGAAGGGGATGATCGGGTTATTCGGTACGTTCAGGGACATATCTGCATTGACGGTGATTTTGTCACCGACTGCCGGCACCTGGATCTTTTGGTATCCCATGCTGAGCTCCGTTTTGTGGTTGAACCCTATTGCAGCGCGTCAGCGTACTCCAGTTGGGCGGTCATCGACCATATCTTCCTTAGTCGAAAACGAGTGTTCATCTCAGGCTGCGATTGAGAGTGATATACTGCGCGCCGTGACCTAACGGTCATCGAGGTCCGAGCAGTCTGGGACCAGACCACCTCATCTCCTCGCAACGGCCGGACCACTACCATGGACCAGCCGCACAACGCTCTACTGGCGCCCCAACATCCCGCGGCAATTCTCGACATTTGGCTCAACGCCGAGTTGAGCGAAGGCGTCCACCAACGCAGATCGAGATTCTGTGCGCGCCCAGCAAAAAAGAGAGTTATTAGTAGATGTCCATCCGCTCGAAGATCACCTACACCTTCACTGACGAAGCACCCGCCCTCGCTACCTACTCGCTGCTTCCCATCGTCAAAGCCTTCGCCTCCTCTGCCGGCATCGACGTCGAGACCCGCGACATCTCTCTTGCAGGACGCATCCTCGCCAGCTTCGCCGACCAGCTCGATGCCGACAAACGCATCGAGGACGACCTGGCCTACCTGGCTACCCTGGCCACCTCGGTAGACGCCAACATCATCAAGCTGCCGAACATCAGCGCCTCCGTGCCGCAGCTGAAAGGCGCCATCGCCGAACTGCAGGCCCAGGGCTACAACGTGCCCGACTTCCCGGAAGACCCGCAGACCGACGCCGAGAAAGAAGTCCGCGCCCGCTACGCCAAGATCCTCGGCAGCGCCGTGAACCCGGTCCTGCGCGAAGGCAACTCCGACCGCCGCGCCCCGGCCGCCGTCAAGGCCTACGCCCGCAAGCACCCGCATTCCATGGGCAAGTGGAGCATGGCCTCCCGCTCCCATGCCGATTACATGCGCGGCGGCGATTTCTTCTCCAGCGAGCAGTCCATCACCATGGCCAAGGCCGGTGACGTGCGCATCGAGTTCGTCGGCAAGGACGGCAAGGTCGAAGTCAAGAAGCAGCTGAGCCTGCAGGACGGCGAAGTCCTCGACAGCATGTTCATGAGCTGCAACAAACTGCGCGCCTTCTTCGAGCAGACCCTGCAGGATTGCAAGGAATCCGGAGTGATGTGGTCCCTGCACGTCAAGGCGACCATGATGAAGGTCTCCCACCCGATCGTCTTCGGCCACGCCGTCAGCGTTTACTACAAGGACGTGTTCGACAAGTACGGCGAGCTGTTCAAGGAACTGGGCGTCAACCCGAACAACGGCATCAGCAGCGTCTACGACAAGATCAAGGCGCTGCCCGCTTCCCAACAGGAAGAGATCCTCCACGACATCCACGAGGTGTACAGCCATCGCCCGGAAATGGCGATGGTCGACTCCGTGAAGGGCATCACCAACCTGCACATCCCGAGCGACGTGATCGTCGACGCCTCCATGCCGGCGATGATCCGCAACTCCGGCCAGATGTGGGGCAAGGACGGCAAGCAGAAGGACACCAAGGCGGTGATGCCGGAGAGCACCTACGCCCGCATCTACCAGGAGATGATCAACTTCTGCAAGACCAATGGCGCCTTCGACCCGACCACCATGGGCACCGTGCCGAACGTCGGCCTGATGGCGCAGAAGGCCGAGGAATACGGCTCCCACGACAAGACCTTCGAGATGACCGCCGACGGCACCATGCGCGTCGTGGCAGCCGATGGCACCGTGCTGATGCAGCACGCAGTGGAAGCCGGCGACATCTGGCGCGCCTGCCAGACCAAGGACGCCCCGATCCGTGACTGGGTCAAGCTGGCCGTCACCCGCGCCCGCCTGTCGAACACCCCGGCCATCTTCTGGCTGGACCCGGAGCGCGCCCACGACCGCGAACTGCAGAAGAAGGTCGAAGCCTACCTGCAGGATCACGACCTGACCGGCCTTGACATCAGCATCAAGGGCTACAACGAAGCCATCCGCACCAGCATGGAGCGCCAGCTGCGCGGCCAGGACACCATCTCGGTGACCGGCAACGTCCTGCGCGACTATCTGACGGACCTCTTCCCGATCATGGAACTGGGCACCTCCGCGAAGATGCTGTCCATCGTTCCGCTGATGGCCGGTGGCGGCATGTACGAAACTGGCGCCGGCGGTTCGGCTCCGAAGCACGTGCAGCAGCTGGTCGAGGAAAACTACCTGCGCTGGGACTCCCTCGGCGAGTTCCTGGCCCTGGCCGTGTCCCTGGAAGAAACCGGCATCAAGACCGGCAACACCAAGGCCAAACTGCTGGGCAAGACTCTCGACGAAGCTACCGGCAAGCTGCTGGACAACAACAAGTCGCCGTCCCGCAAGGTCGGTGAAATCGACAACCGCGGCAGCCACTTCTACCTGGCGCTGTACTGGGCCCAGGCCCTGGCGGCCCAGAATGACGACGCCGAGCTGAAGGCCCACTTCGCCTCGCTGGCCAAGGCCCTGACCGAACAGGAGGCGACCATCGTCGCCGAACTGAACGGCGTCCAGGGCAAGGCAGTGGATATCGGTGGCTACTACCGTTCCAACCCGGAGCTGACCAGCCAGGTAATGCGCCCCAGCGCTACCCTGAACGCTGCGATCGACGGACTGCTGGCTTAATCGCCACCGCGGAACCAAGGAAACCCCGGGCTCGCCCGGGGTTTCTTTTTGCTGCCGCCGACGCCTTATCATGTACGTTTTCACCAGGAGTTCCTGATGAGCTGGCAACCCCACATCACCGTCGCAACCATCGTCGAGGACCAGGGGCGCTTCCTGCTGGTCGAGGAACTGGCGGATGGCCGCGCAGTTTTCAATCAGCCGGCCGGCCACCTGGAAGCCGACGAGAGCCTGATTCAGGCGGCATTGCGCGAAACGTTGGAAGAAACCGGCTGGGAAGTCGAACTGACCGCCGTCACTGGCATCTACCTCTACACCGCCCCCAGCAACGGCGTGACCTACCAGCGCGTCTGCTTCGCCGCCCGACCGCTGCGCCACCACCCGGACCAGCCGCTGGACAGGGGCATCATCGGCCCACGCTGGCTGACGCGTGACGAATTGCTCACCGAGAAGAACCGTTGGCGCAGCCACCTGGTCCTGCGCTGCATAGACGACTACCTGGACGGCGAGCGCTTCCCCCTCAGCCTGATCCGCGTCGCCTGACCGGCCCGTGCCCTGTTAGAATTCCGCTTTTGCTTACCAGCCAGTGCAGATTCCCATGCGTGATCCAGCCAATACCCGCGTCATAGTCGGCATGTCCGGCGGCGTCGATTCCTCGGTTTCCGCCCTCCTGCTCCTCGAGCAGGGCTACCAGGTGGAAGGCCTGTTCATGAAGAACTGGGACGAGGACGACGGCACCGAGTACTGCACCGCCAAAGTGGACCTGGCCGATGCCCAGGCCGTCTGCGACCGCATCGGCATCAAGCTGCACACCGCCAACTTCGCGGCGGAGTACTGGGACCACGTGTTCGAGCACTTCCTCGCCGAATACAAGGCCGGGCGCACGCCGAACCCGGACATCCTCTGCAACCGCGAAATCAAGTTCAAGGCCTTCCTCGACTACGCCCTGTCCCTGGGCGCAGACCTGATCGCCACCGGCCATTACGTACGCCGCCGGGACATCGACGACCGCACCGAACTGCTCAAGGGCCTGGACCCGAACAAGGACCAGAGCTACTTCCTGCATGCGGTCGGCGGCGAGCAGATCGCCCGCACCCTCTTCCCGGTGGGCGAACTAGAAAAGCCGGCAGTGCGCGCGATTGCCGAGAAATACGGCCTGGCCACGGCGAAGAAGAAAGACTCCACCGGCATCTGCTTCATCGGCGAGCGCCGCTTCACCGATTTCCTCAAGCAGTACCTGCCTGCCCAGCCCGGCGAGATCCAGACCGTTGAAGGCGACGTCATCGGCCGCCACCATGGCCTGATGTACCACACCATCGGCCAGCGCCAGGGTCTGGGCATCGGCGGCTTGAAGGACGCCAGCGATGATCCCTGGTACGTCCTGGCCAAGGACCTCCAGCGCAATGTGTTGATCGTCGGCCAGGGCAACGAAAACCCCTGGCTCTACTCCCGCGCCCTCAAGGCGTCCGAGATCTACTGGGTCAACCCGATCGATCTCGACCAGCCGCGCCGCCTCAAGGCCAAGGTGCGCTATCGCCAGAGCGACCAGCCCTGCACCCTGGAGAAAACCGCTGACGGCTACGTAGCGGTGTTCGACGAGGCTCAGCGCGCGGTCACCCCGGGCCAGTCGGTGGTCTTCTACGACGGAGAAATCTGCCTCGGCGGCGGCGTGATAGAAAGCGCCGAGCCCCGGGATGCAGGAGTACAGCGCCCATGAACCAGACCCGCGAACAGCTCGTCGCCTTGGGCGCCGTATTCGAGGCCGCAGCGCTAGTGGACCGCATCGCCAAGACCGGCCAGATCAGCGAGCCGCCGCTGGGCTGCATGCTCGGCAGCCTGCTCATACGCGACCCGAAAGACACCCTCGACGTGTACGGTGGCGACGACATCAACCTGCGCGACGGCTACAAGGCCCTGGTCAGTGCCCTCGAGCGCGATCCGTCGAGCCTGCAACGCGAACCGCTGCGCTACGCCCTGGCGCTGCTTACCCTCGAGCGCCAGTTGGCCAAGCGCGGCGACATGCTCGAAGTCATCGGCAGCCGCCTGGACCAGATCCAGCAGCAGGTGCAGCACTTCGGCCTGGTGCACGACAACGTCATCGCCGCCTGCGCCAGTCTCTACCAGGACACCCTCAGCACCTTCCGCCAACGTATCCAGGTGCACGGCGACATGCGCCACCTGCAGCAGTCGAGCAATGCCGCGAAAATCCGCGCCCTGCTCCTCACCGGCATCCGCGCCGCGCGCCTCTGGCGCCAGCTCGGCGGCAACCGCTGGCAGCTGCTGTTCAGCCGCCGCAAGCTGCTCAACGAGCTCTACCCGCTCCTGCGCGGCTGAGTCCCGCTGCGCCATGCGTCGCACGGCCATGGCGGGGAAGCGGTGAGCGGGACGAATTCCGTGTATGATGTGCGCCCCTTTTCGTTGACCGATTGTCCGAGAACGCCCTCATGCAGCTTTCCTCGCTCACCGCGGTTTCCCCCGTAGACGGCCGCTACGCCGGCAAAACCAGCGCCCTGCGCCCGATCTTCAGTGAATACGGCCTGATCCGTTGCCGCGTCCAGGTAGAGGTCCGCTGGCTGCAGCGCCTTGCCGCCCACGCCGGCATCCCGGAAGTCGCGCCCTTCTCCGCCGAAGCCAATGCCCTGCTCGACCAACTGGCCGAAGACTTCCAGCTGGAGCACGCCGAGCGCATCAAGGAAATCGAGCGCACCACCAACCACGACGTCAAGGCCGTGGAATACCTGCTCAAGGAGCAGGCCGCCAAGCTGCCGGAACTGGCCAAGGTCAGCGAGTTCATCCACTTTGCCTGCACCAGCGAGGACATCAACAACCTGTCCCACGCCCTGATGCTGCGCGAAGGCCGCGACCAGGTGATCCTGCCGCTGATGCGCCAGCTCGCCGACGCCATCCGCGACCTGGCCGTGCGCTTCGCGGACGTGCCCATGCTCTCCCGCACCCACGGCCAGCCGGCCTCGCCCACCACCCTGGGCAAGGAAATGGCCAACGTCGTCTATCGCCTGGAGCGCCAGATCGCCCAGGTCGCCGCCGTGCCCCTTCTGGGCAAGATCAACGGCGCCGTCGGCAACTACAACGCCCACCTCTCCGCCTACCCGCAGGTGGACTGGGAAGCCAACGCCCGCGAATTCATCGAAGGCGACCTGGGCCTGGCGTTCAACCCCTACACGACCCAGATCGAGCCGCACGACTACATCGCCGAGCTATTCGACGCCATCGCCCGCTTCAACACCATCCTCATCGACTTCGACCGCGACGTCTGGGGCTACATCTCCCTCGGCTACTTCAAGCAGAAGACCATCGCCGGCGAGATCGGCTCGTCCACCATGCCGCACAAGGTCAACCCCATCGACTTCGAGAACTCCGAAGGCAACCTGGGGATCGCCAACGCCCTGTTCCAGCACCTGGCCAGCAAGCTGCCGATCTCCCGCTGGCAACGCGACCTGACCGACTCCACCGTGCTGCGCAACCTGGGTGTAGGTTTCGCCCATAGCGTGATTGCGTACGAAGCGAGCCTCAAGGGAATCAGCAAGTTGGAGCTGAATGCTCAACGCATTGCTGAAGATCTGGACGCCTGCTGGGAAGTGCTCGCCGAACCGATCCAGACCGTGATGCGCCGTTATGCGATCGAAAACCCCTACGAGAAGCTCAAGGAGCTGACCCGCGGCAAAGGCATCAGCCCCGAAGCCCTGCAGACTTTCATCGATGGCCTGGATATGCCTGCCGAGGCCAAGGCCGAACTGCGCAAACTCACCCCCGCCAGCTACATCGGTAACGCCGTAGCCCAGGCCAAGCGCATCTGATTGGTTGTGAACCAGTGCACGCCCGGCTGTGCCGGGCGTTTTTATTTCAAAGGCTTAGATATGAATCCTGATATTCCTCTTCAACTTCTGGGCGGCCTTACCGCACGCGAATTCCTGCGCGATTACTGGCAGCAGAAGCCGCTCCTGATCCGTCAGGCCATCCCCGGATTCGAAAGCCCCATCTCGCCCGACGAACTCGCGGGACTGTCCCTCGAAGAGGAAGTCGAGTCGCGCCTGGTGCTCGAGCACGGTGAGCGCCCCTGGGAACTGCGTCGCGGTCCGTTCGCCGAGGACGCCTACCAGAACCTTCCCGAACGCGATTGGACCCTGCTGGTCCAGGCGGTCGACCAGTTCGTCCCGGACGTGGCCGAGCTGCTCGAGCAGTTCCGCTTCCTGCCGAGCTGGCGCATCGATGACGTGATGGTCAGCTTCGCCACCCCGGGTGGCGGCGTCGGCCCGCACTTCGACAACTACGACGTGTTCCTGCTCCAGGGCCACGGCCGCCGCCGCTGGAAGATCGGCCAGATGTGCGACGGCGACAGCGCCCTGCTGCCCCATGCCGACTTGCGCATCCTCGCCGATTTCCAGCAGACCGACGAGTGGGTACTGGAACCCGGCGACATGCTCTACCTGCCGCCGCGCCTGGCGCACTTCGGCATCGCTGAAGACGACTGCATGACCTACTCGGTGGGCTTCCGCGCCCCCAGCGCCGCCGAAGTGCTGACCCACTTCACCGACTTCCTCGCCCAGTTCCTGCCGGACGAGGAGCGCTACAGCGACGCCGGCGCCGCCCCCGTGAGCGACCCGCATCAGATCCAGCACGACGCCCTGGAACGACTGAAGTCCCTGCTCAGCGAGCACATGAGCGACGAGCGCCTGCTGCTCACCTGGTTCGGCCAGTTCATGACCGAGCCGCGCTACCCGGAACTGGTGGCCGGCGCCGAGGTGGAAGAAGACGATTTCCTCGGCGCCGTTGAGGACGGCGCAGTGCTGGTGCGCAACCCCAGCGCGCGCCTGGCCTGGTCCGAAGTCGACGCGGACCTGGTGCTTTTCGCCAGCGGCCAGAGCCGCCTGCTGCCGGGCAGCCTGCGCGAACTGCTGAAGTTGATCTGCGCCGCTGACGCGCTGCATCTGGAGAATCTCGGCCAATGGCTGGCCGATGACGAGGGGCGTAAGCTTCTTCTGGAACTGGTCAAGCAAGGAAGTCTGGAGTTTGCCGATGAGTGAGATACACGTCCGCGTTGCCGACTGGCAAAAGGACAATGCCGACCTGCGCCGAATCCGAGAAGCCGTATTCATCGCCGAGCAGTCTGTCGCACCGGAACTGGAATGGGACGCTGAAGATGCGGACGCCGTGCACTTCCTCGCCTTCGAGCGGGACTATGCTATCGGCACCGCCCGCCTGCTCCCCGACGGCCATATTGGCCGCGTTTCGGTGCTCAAGGACTGGCGCGGGCTGAAAGTCGGCGACCGCTTGCTGCAGGCGGCCATCGCCGAAGCTGAACGCCGAGGCCTGAAGCGCCAGATGCTGTCCGCCCAGGTCCATGCCACCGCGTTCTACGAACGCCACGGCTTTAAGATCGTCAGCAGCGAGTTCCTCGAGGCTGGCATCCCCCACGTGGACATGCTGCGCGAGAGCCAGTAGAGGCAGACATGAAGGAAAACGCCCCGGAACCCACTGAGAACGAAGTCGAACTGCCGGCCATCGAATTCCAGTCGCCGGGGCGCTTCAGCGTGCACAACCCGCCCCCAGCCCAGGCCGAAGCGCCGGGCTGGGAGCCCGCGCCCTTCATTCTCGGCACCCACGACCGGCTCGAGCGCTTCAGTACCCCTGATGACGCCCGCGCCCATGCCCTGGCGCTCATGCAGCAGGCGCGCCGAAGTCTCTGCCTGTACAGCCCTGACCTGGAACCCTGGCTCTACCACAACAGCGCCATCCAGCAGGCCTGCACCCGCCTTCTGATCAGCGATCCGAAATGTCAGCTGCGCATCCTGGTGCGCGACCTGAGCCGCGCCGTGAAGGAGGGCCATCGCCTGCTCAGCCTGAGCCGGCGCATTTCCAGTAACTTGCAGATCCGGCGGATCAATCCGGACCACGCCTCGGAACAGTTGGCCTATCTGATCGCCGACGACCGCGGCCTGCTCGTGCGTCCCGAGCCGGAACAGGTCGCCGGCTACGCCCTGTACAACGACCCCGGAAGGACCCGGCTGCAGCAGACCCGCTTCGACCAGGCCTGGGACATGAGCACCACCGACCCGGACTTACGGAGCTTCCTGCTATGACCCCACGCGCCCTGCTCGCCGCCCTCCTCCTGTTGGTCTGCCTGCCGCTGCAGGCCGCCACGGAGCTCATCCAGTTGCGCTATCGCACGGCGGACGAGATGCTGCCCACGGCACAATCGGTGCTGGGCAACAAGGGCCGGGTCAGCGCCTATGGCAACCAGCTCGTCGTCAACGCCAGCCCAGCCAGGATCGATGAACTGCGCAACCTCATCGACCAGCTCGACACGCGCCCACGGCGGCTGCTGATCAGCGTCGACACCAGTGACAGCAATTTCCAGGACGATCGCGGCTATGCGGTCAACGGGTCAGCCAGCGTCGGCGGCGTCGACGTCCAGGCTGGGCGCGGCGAAGTCCATGGCCGCGACCAGGTGCGCATAATCCGCCGTACCACCGACAGCCGCGGCGGCGGCGTGCAGCAGGTGCAGACCACCGAAGGCTACCCGGCGCTGATCCAGGTGGGCCAGAGCGTGCCCATCACCACCACCAACAGCAGCCCCTACGGCGAGATCTACAGCAATACCGAGTACCGCAACGTCACCCGCGGCTTCTACGTCACCGCCACCCTCAGCGGCGAACTGGTGCACGTCAGCATCAGCAGTAATCGCGATCGCCTGAACAGCAACCAGCCGGGCGTGATCGACGTGCAGAGCACCGACACTAAGGTCAGCGGGCGACTCGGCGAATGGATCACCATCGGCGCAGTGAACGAGGACAATCAGTCCGACCAGAGCGGATTCCTGCGCCGCCACACCACCCAGGGCCATGAAGACATGACCCTGCGCCTCAAGGTCGACGCAGTCGACTGATCGAGCATTTTTTGACCGACCGGTCTCAGCCGAAAGTATTATGTAGTAGTGCAAAAAAAACACTACAAAACGTTTGACGAGCGCTTGTTTGAAGAGGCATGATGGCCTCGCTCCCGCTAGCCAGGGGCCCTGGAAAGGGCCTCCGGGTCGCGCTCCCAGCCAACCAGCCGAGCCGATCCGTGTTGTGACAGCCCATAAGGCAGTGCGACAAGGTTGCGACTGGAACGAAGTTGTCCTGAGGGACGGGGAAGCGTCAGCAACAACCGCAAGATCGAAGGCAACGCCCGGCAAATCGCCCAACGGTTTCCACGAACCGGCAAGCGAGTCAGGAGCGCAAAACCACCCATCGATCCCGCGGGCGTGTGCAACTCGTCACCCTACCTTCAGCTTCAATCTCCTCCAGTCGGTCCTTCGACGCGCTGCGGTGAGCAACCCGCAATAACCTTCAGAACGCAGGTTTTTGAGTGGGAAAGTCGGTGCTCAACCACATATACACTTTGAAGGATTGACCATGTCCGCTTATCAGAACGACATCAAGGCCATTGCCGCACTGAAAGAAGTGAACGGTAACAGCTGGAGCGCTATCAACCCCGAGTCGGTTGCCCGCATGCGCGCCCAGAACCGCTTCAAGACCGGTCTGGATATCGCCAAGTACACCGCGGCCATCATGCGCAAGGACATGGCCGAGTACGATGCCGACTCCTCCGTCTACACCCAGTCCCTGGGCTGCTGGCACGGCTTCATCGGTCAGCAGAAGCTGATCTCCATCAAGAAGCACCTGAAGACCACCAACAAGCGCTACCTCTACCTGTCCGGCTGGATGGTCGCTGCCCTGCGTTCCGACTTCGGCCCGCTGCCGGACCAGTCGATGCACGAGAAAACCGCCGTTTCCGGCCTGATCGAAGAGCTCTACACCTTCCTGCGCCAGGCTGACGCCCGCGAACTGGACCAGCTCTTCACCGCACTGGACGCTGCACGCGCCGCTGGTGACAAGGCCAAGCAGGACGAGATCCAGGCCCAGATCGATGGCTACGAGACCCATGTAGTACCGATTATCGCCGACATCGACGCTGGTTTCGGTAACCCGGAAGCCACCTACCTGCTGGCCAAGAAAATGATCGAAGCGGGTGCCTGCTGCATCCAGATCGAGAACCAGGTTTCCGACGAGAAGCAGTGCGGCCATCAGGACGGCAAAGTGACCGTTCCGCACGAAGACTTCCTCGCCAAGATCAACGCTGTTCGCTATGCCTTCCTCGAGCTGGGCGTTGACGACGGTGTGATCGTTGCCCGTACCGACTCCCTGGGTGCCGGCCTGACCAAGCAGATCGCCGTGACCAAGCAACCGGGCGACCTGGGCGACCAGTACAACTCCTTCCTGGACTGCGACGAGATCAGCGCGGCCGACCTGCAGAACGGCGACGTGGTGATCAACCGCGGCGGCAAGCTGCTGCGTCCCAAGCGTCTGCCGAGCAACCTGTTCCAGTTCCGCAAGGGCACCGGCGAAGACCGCTGCGTCCTGGACTGCATCACCTCGCTGCAGAACGGCGCCGACCTGCTCTGGATCGAAACCGAGAAGCCCCACGTTGGCCAGATCAAGGGCATGGTTGACCGCATCCGTCAGGTCATCCCGAACGCCAAGCTGGTGTACAACAACAGCCCGTCGTTCAACTGGACCCTGAACTTCCGTCAGCAAGTGTTCGATGCGTTCGTTGCTGAAGGCAAGGATGTTTCCGCCTACGACCGCACCAAGCTGATGAGCGTCGAGTACGACGAAACCGAGCTGGCTCAGATTGCAGACGAGAAGATCCGCACCTTCCAGCGCGACGGTTCAGCCCACGCCGGTATCTTCCACCACCTGATCACCCTGCCGACCTACCACACCGCCGCGCTGTCCACCGACAACCTGGCCAAAGGGTACTTCGCCGACCAGGGCATGCTGGCCTACGTGAAAGGCGTTCAGCGTCAGGAACTGCGTCAGGGCATCGCCTGCGTCAAGCACCAGAACATGGCTGGCTCCGACATCGGCGACAACCACAAGGAGTACTTCGCTGGCGAAGCTGCTCTGAAGGCGAGCGGTAAAGACAACACCATGAACCAGTTCCACTAAGAGGAACTGCCACCGGCCGACCACGCATCGGCCGGACATGGCAAGTCGAAAAACCCCGGTGCTTGCACCGGGGTTTTCTTTTGCCCCTGCCGTCAGCGGCGAGTTGCCAGGCGCACGAGCACTCTTACAATCAGCGGGGTAACCCATGGAGAACCGGACGTGCCGAGAACCCTGCTGCTGATCTTGCTGCTCATTTCCCCTGCCCTGCGTGCCGGAGACCTGGAACTGCTGATCTCCCCGCCCGCCCTGGCTGAGATTCTCGGCGAGTTGCAAAGGAACCAGCACCCTCGCTTCGCCGTGGTCGACTACGGCCGCCCCTCCACGCTACCGCGCTTCTATCTCTTCGACAGCCGCAGTCATGCTTTGCTGGGCAGCTTCCGCGTCGCCCACGGCAAAGGCTCTGACCCGGACCATGACGGCCAGGCCGACAGCTTCTCCAACGCTTTCGGCAGCCGCGCCACCTCCCTCGGCCTCTTTCGCACCGCCCAGGTATTCGACAGCGACGAGCCCGGCCATGGCCTCTCCATGCGGCTGGCAGGCTTGTCGCTAAGCAACAGCAACGCCGAAGAGCGCGCCATCGTCGTCCACGCCAACGCCTATATGGAGGACAACTTCATCCGCCGCCACGGCGTGCCAGGCCGCAGCTATGGTTGCCTGGTCCTGGCCAGCGCCGATCGCGACAAGGTGATCGAAGCGCTGGCCGGCGGTGCCCTGATCTTCGCCATCGACCAGCGGACCCAAGCACTGGTGCGCAACTGAAGCATGGCGATATGCGTGCCACCTCCCTCGCAACAACATGTCCACGTCTTTGTCATGCTTCCGTCGCTTTCAGGCATTAGCGTCAGGGCTCCGTCGATTGGCCCGTATGGAGACCCGCCTTGAACCAACAAAACGACAATGCCGTGCTCTTTGGCAACGGCGACGAGTTGCCCAGTAACACCTCCGACAACCCGCACATCAACGACCTGATCGGTGGACTCAACCGCCGCCAGTTGCTGATCGGCGGCGCCGCCATGAGCACGCTTGCCTTCCTCGGCGCAGCCATTCCCGGCGAAGCGCTGGCGGCTGATGCCGACACCAAGGGTTTCTCCTTCAAGCCCCGTATGCGCCTGCCCTTCGAGGCCATCCCCACCGGCCGCGCCGACACGATCAGCGTGCCGCCGGGCTACAAGGCCACTCCCTTCATTCCCTGGGGCACCCCCATCACCGGGCGCTACCCGGCCTTCGCCGACGACGCCAGCAACAGTGCCCAGGACCAGGCCGAACAGGTCGGCATGCACCATGACGGCATGCACTTCTTCCCCATCGACGCCCGCCGCGGTTCCGGCAAGCGCTCGGACCATGGGCTGCTGGTGCTGAACCATGAATACATCGACGCCCCGCTGCTGCATCCCAACGGCGCGACCCTGGTGGACGGCAAACGCGTCAGCGCCGAGGAAGTACGCAAGGAAATCAACGCTCACGGCGTCTCGGTAGTAGAGATCCGCCGCAATGTAGGCGGTGAGTGGGAAGTGGTGCCGAGCCGCCGCAACCGCCGCATCACCGCTGCGACGCACATGGAAATCAACGGCCCGGCCCGCGGCCACAAACTGCTGCAGACCCACTACAGCCCTCAAGGTACCGCCACCCGCGGCACCCAGAACAACTGCTCCAACGGCTTCACCCCCTGGGGCACCTACCTGACCTGCGAGGAGAACTGGGCCGGCTACTTCGCCACCCGCGATGCGGACCTGCCCCGCGAACTCAAGCGCTATGGCCTGCGCAACGCCAGTCGCTTCGGTTGGGAAACCCTGGGCGGCGACGAGTTCGAGCGTTTCGATGCCACCCGCAAGGCCGCCGACGCCAAGGGTGACTACCGCAACGAACCGAACCATTTCGGCTGGATAGTCGAAATCGACCCCTTCGACCCGGATTCCACCCCGGTCAAGCACACCGCACTCGGCCGCTTCGCCCACGAAGGCCTGGTCTTCGCCCCGGTGAAACCGGGCCGTCCGGTTGTCTGCTATTCCGGCGATGACTCGCAGAACGAGTACGTCTACAAGTACGTCAGCCGCGACAAGTACCGCCCAGGCCAGGCCAACGGCCGCCTGCTGGACGAAGGTACTCTCTACGTCGGGCGCTTCAATGCCGATGGCAGCGGTGACTGGCTGGCCCTGGACCTCAACGACAGCAACTTCCTCAAGGCCTGCCAGGCCGCCGGGGTCACCTTCGCCGACCAGGGCGAAGTGCTGATCAATACCCGCCTGGCTGCTGACATCGTCGGCGCCACCCGTATGGACCGCCCTGAATGGGGTGCGGTGAACCCGGACAACGGCGAGGTCTACTTCACCCTCACCAACAACACGGCGCGCACCACCGCCGATGCCGCCAACCCGCGCCCGGCCAATGCCTATGGCCACATCATCCGCTGGCGCGAGAACAGCCGCGACCACAGCGGCAGGCGCTTCGACTGGAACCTCTTCCTCCTCGCCGGTCCGGAAGGCGACAGCCGCGGCCCCAACGGCAACGCCCTGGGCGCGCAAAACATCCTCGCCAGCCCGGACGGCCTCTGGTTCGACGACGAAGGCCGCCTCTGGATCCAGACCGACATGAGCGGCAGCCAGCTGAGCGCCGGCCCGTTCGGCAACAACCAGATGCTTGTCGCTGACCCGCGCAGCGGTGAATTGAAGCGCTTCCTGGTGGGCCCGCTGGGCGCTGAGGTGACCGGCATTACGGCGACGCCGGACTTCCGCACCCTGTTCATCAATATCCAGCACCCGGGCGAAGGCTCAACCGCCACCAATCTGCTCAGCACCTGGCCGGACGGCCCGGGCAAGCGCCCGCGCTCCTCGACCGTGGTCATCACCCGTGAGGACGGCCGCAGGCTGCTCTGAATCCCCCTCGAAGCTCTTGGCCGACCAACGATGGTCGGCCTTTTTTCTTCACCCAGGAAAAGCACTAAGTACTAAAAACAGATGGATTTGTCGCAAATATGAAAGGACTCACGGAACAACTAAGGAGGACCGGAAGCATATTTGTTTAGGCAGTTTCTTAGTTCCAGCGGACAAATTCCGTGTAGTGACTAATTAACCACCAATCAAATGCTAATGACTATCATTCCTTACCATGGCGAACCCCTGCTGCGACATAAGGCCGCAATCCGACCAAGGCCTAACAAAACGCTGAAAGCCGTGCCATTCGTGGCTTACAAGGGAGATGCAGGCGCGAAATCCGGCTGCGCGGGCAAATTTTTGGCCTGAAAAATTTACTTGCACACCCGCTCGGGCATAAAATTGTTGGAATCGATTGCCAGGGCATCATTTGAGCCCGGCATTAAACCTTTTAACGCAAGTGAACGCCGTTCCTTGTCTTAAGGAGTTCCGGCATGTCGGAAGCTGCTGCCATCATGTCCCACAACTGGGGTTTCGCCATTTTCCTGCTGGGCGTCGTCGGCCTCTGCGCTTTCATGATCGGGGTCTCGAGCCTGCTGGGCAGCAAGGCCATCGGTCGCAGCAAGAACGACCCCTTCGAATCCGGCATGCTCCCCACCGGCACCGCCCGCCTCCGCCTCTCCGCAAAATTCTATCTGGTCGCGATGCTCTTCGTGATCTTCGACGTCGAAGCCCTCTTTCTCTTCGCTTGGTCCGTCTCCGTCCGCGAAAGCGGCTGGGCCGGTTTCATCGAAGCAACCATTTTCATAGCAATTCTGTTGGCAGGTCTTGTCTACCTTTGGCGCATCGGGGCGCTCGATTGGGCTCCCGAAGGTCGTCGCAAGCGGCAGGCGAAGCTAAAACAATGAGGCTTTGGCAATGCAATACAAACTTACTCGGATCGATCCGGATGCGACTTACGAGCAGTATCCGATCGGCGAACGGGAGACCGTTTCCGACCCGCTGCTAGAAGATCAGGTGCACAAGAACATCTTCCTGGGCAAGCTCGAGGATGTTCTCAACGGCGCAGTCAACTGGGGTCGCAAGAACTCCCTGTGGCCGTACAACTTCGGCCTCTCCTGCTGCTACGTGGAGATGACCACCGCCTTCACCGCACCGCACGATATCGCGCGCTTCGGTGCGGAGGTCATTCGTGCATCACCGCGCCAGGCGGACTTCATGGTCATTGCCGGCACCTGCTTCATCAAGATGGCACCGGTCATCCAGCGCCTCTATGAGCAGATGCTGGAGCCCAAGTGGGTGATCTCCATGGGTTCGTGCGCGAACTCCGGCGGCATGTACGACATTTACTCGGTCGTTCAGGGCGTGGACAAGTTCCTCCCCGTGGACGTCTACATTCCCGGTTGCCCGCCCCGCCCCGAGGCGTTCCTGCAGGGCCTGATGCTGCTGCAGGAATCCATCGGCCAGGAGCGCCGCCCGCTATCCTGGGTCGTGGGGGACCAAGGCATCTACCGTGCCGACATGCCCTCCGAGCGGGAAAAGCGCCGCGAACAGCGTATTCAGGTTACCAACCTGCGCAGCCCCGACGAAGTCTGAGCCTGTTCTTCCCCGGAAGACCCCAGGCTCATTCTTTACGTTGACGAATAGCGACCGAGACTATGACTGCAGACACCGTTCTGTCCATTCCGCCTTACAAGGCAGACGACCAAGACGTCGTCGTAGAACTGAATTCCCGCTTCGGCGCCGAAAGCTTCACCCTTCAGTCGACCCGCACCGGCATGCCGGTGATCTGGGTCGGCCGCGACAAGCTGATCGACGTCCTGAAATTCCTGCGCAACCTGCCGCGCCCCTACGTCATGCTGTACGACCTGCATGGCGTCGACGAGCGCCTGCGCACTCAGCGCCGTGGCCTGCCGGCCGGCGATTTCACGGTGTTCTACCACCTGATGTCGCTGGAGCGTAATAGTGACGTAATGATCAAGGTGGCCTTGTCCGAGGGCGACCTCAACCTGCCGACCGTCACCGGTATCTGGCCGAACGCCAACTGGTACGAGCGGGAAGTCTGGGACATGTACGGCATCACCTTCGCCGGTCATCCGCACCTGTCGCGGATCATGATGCCCAACACCTGGGAAGGTCACCCGCTGCGCAAGGACTACCCGGCGCGCGCCACCGAATTCGATCCCTTCAGCCTGACCCAGGCCAAGCACCAGCTTGAAGAGGAGGCCGCGCGCTTCCGTCCGGAAGACTGGGGCATGAAACGCCACGGCGAGAACGAGGACTACATGTTCCTCAACCTCGGCCCGAACCACCCCTCCGCCCACGGTGCCTTCCGCATCATCCTGCAACTGGACGGCGAAGAGATCGTCGACTGCGTGCCGGAAGTCGGTTACCACCACCGCGGCGCCGAGAAGATGGCCGAGCGTCAGTCCTGGCACAGCTTCATTCCCTACACCGACCGTATCGATTACCTCGGCGGGGTGATGAACAACCTGCCCTACGTCCTCGCGGTCGAGAAGCTCGCCGGCATCAAGGTGCCGCAGCGCGTCGACTTCATCCGCGTGATGATGGCCGAGTTCTTCCGTATCACCAGCCACCTGCTGTTCCTGGGCACCTACATCCAGGACGTGGGCGCCATGACCCCGGTGTTCTTCACCTTTACTGACCGCCAGCGCGCCTACAAGGTGATCGAAGCCGTCACCGGCTTCCGCCTGCACCCGGCCTGGTACCGCATCGGCGGCGTCGCCCACGACCTGCCGCGCGGCTGGGACGGCCTGGTGAAAGAGTTCGTCGAATGGCTACCCAAGCGCCTCGACGAGTATGAAAAGGCCGCACTGAAGAACAGCATCCTGCGTGGCCGTACCGTCGGCGTCGCCCAGTACAACACCAAGGAAGCCCTCGAGTGGGGCGTCACCGGTGCTGGCCTGCGTTCCACCGGCTGCGACTTCGACCTGCGCAAGGCTCGCCCCTACTCCGGCTACGAGAACTTCGAGTTCGAAGTACCGCTGGCCCACAACGGCGACGCCTACGACCGCTGCATGGTCCGCGTTGAAGAGATGCGCCAGAGCATCCGCATCATCGACCAGTGCCTGAAGAACATGCCGGAAGGCCCGTACAAGGCGGACCACCCGTTGACCACGCCGCCGCCGAAAGAGCGCACGCTGCAGCACATCGAGACCCTGATCACCCACTTCCTGCAGGTTTCCTGGGGCCCGGTCATGCCGGCCAACGAAGCCTTCCAGATGATCGAGGCGACCAAGGGCATCAACAGCTACTACCTCACCAGCGACGGCAGCACCATGAGCTACCGCACCCGGATTCGGACGCCCAGCTTCCCCCACCTGCAGCAGATCCCTTCGGTGATCCGCGGCAGCATGGTGGCAGACCTGATCGCCTACCTGGGCAGTATCGACTTCGTAATGGCTGACGTGGACCGCTGATATGAGCACCCTTATCCAGACCGACCGTTTCGCCCTCAGCGAAACCGAGCGCTCGGCCATCGAGCACGAAATGCATCACTACGAGGACCCGCGCGCGGCGTCCATCGAGGCCCTGAAGATCGTCCAGAAGGAACGCGGCTGGGTGCCTGACGGCGCCGCCGATGCCATCGGCGCGATCCTCGGCATCCCCGCCAGCGACGTCGAAGGCGTGGCCACCTTCTATAGCCAGATCTTCCGCCAGCCGGTTGGCCGCCACGTGATCCGTGTGTGCGACAGCATGACCTGCTACGTCGGCGGCCATGAGTCCGTCGTCGCCGAAATGCAGAAGCAGCTCGGCATCGGCCTCGGCCAGACCACCACCGACAACCGCTTCACCCTGCTGCCGGTCTGCTGCCTGGGCAACTGCGACAAGGCGCCGGCCGTGATGATCGACGACGACACCTTCGGCGACGTCCAGCCTGACGGCGTTGCCCAGCTGCTGGAGGCCTATCAATGAAGACCCTCACCTCCATCGGCCCGGCCAACCGCATCGCCCGCAGCGAAGAGACCCATCCGCTGACCTGGCGCCTGCGCGAAGACGCGCAGCCGGTCTGGCTCGACGAGTACCAGCAGAAGAACGGCTATGCCGCCGCACGCAAGGCCCTGACTGAAATGGCCCAGGCCGAGATCGTGCAGCAGGTCAAGGACTCCGGCCTCAAAGGCCGCGGCGGTGCAGGCTTCCCCACCGGTGTGAAGTGGGGCCTGATGCCGGCCGACGAATCCATGAACATCCGCTACCTGCTGTGCAACGCGGACGAAATGGAACCCAACACCTGGAAGGACCGCATGCTGATGGAACAGCTGCCCCACCTGCTCGTGGAAGGCATGCTGATCAGCGCCCGCGCCCTCAAGGCCTATCGTGGTTACATCTTCCTGCGCGGCGAATATGTCGACGCGGCGAACATCCTCAACCGCGCCATCGAGGAAGCCAAGGCCGCCGGCCTGCTGGGCAAGAACATCCTCGGCAGCGGTTTCGACTTCGAGCTCTTCGTCCACACCGGCGCAGGCCGCTACATCTGTGGTGAAGAGACCGCACTGATCAACTCCCTGGAAGGCCGCCGCGCCAACCCGCGCTCCAAGCCGCCCTTCCCCGCCGCCGTCGGCGTCTGGGGCAAGCCCACCTGCGTCAACAACGTCGAGACCCTGTGCAACGTGCCGGCGATCGTCGCCAACGGCGTGGACTGGTACAAGGCCCTCGCCCGCCCGGGCAGCGAAGACATGGGCACCAAGCTCATGGGCTTCTCTGGCAAGGTGAAGAACCCCGGCCTCTGGGAACTGCCCTTCGGCGTTCCGGCTCGCGAGCTGTTCGAGGACTACGCTGGTGGGATGCGTGATGGCTTCAAGCTGAAAGCCTGGCAGCCAGGCGGCGCTGGTACCGGCTTCCTGCTCCCGGAACACCTGGACGCGCCGATGTACGCCGCCGGCATCGCCAAGGTGGGCACCCGTATGGGTACCGGCCTCGCACTGGCCGTGGACGACAGCATCAACATGGTCTCCCTGCTGCGCAACATGGAAGAGTTCTTCGCCCGTGAGTCCTGCGGCTGGTGCACGCCCTGCCGCGACGGCCTGCCCTGGAGCGTGAAGCTCCTGCGCGCCCTGGAGCGCGGCGAAGGCCAGGCGGGTGACCTGGAGACCCTGGAGCAGCTCGTCAGCTTCCTCGGCCCGGGCAAGACCTTCTGCGCCCACGCACCGGGCGCCGTCGAGCCGCTGGGCAGTGCGATGAAGTATTTCCGTCCGGAGTTCGAAGCAGGCATCGCCCGCGAGATCCCGGCAGCGCGACCGATCCCCGTCGGCGCCTAAGAGCGTGTTCACGATCCCGCGAGCCGACGCGCAGCAGATCGTGAACAGGCTCCAAGAAGAATTCGCGCAGCGGCGGCCGTAACCCGGCCCCGCGCGCATGCTGATTCCATTAGCCAAAGCCCGGTCACACGGGCAGATGAAGACTGAACCATGGCCACTATCCACGTAGACGGCAAGACGCTCGAAGTCGATGGTGCAGACAACCTCCTGCAGGCCTGTCTGTCCCTCGGACTCGACATCCCCTACTTCTGCTGGCACCCGGCGCTCGGAAGCGTCGGCGCCTGCCGCCAGTGCGCGGTGAAGCAGTACACCGACGAGAACGACAAACGCGGTCGCCTCGTCATGTCCTGCATGACCCCCGCCACCGACAACACCTGGATTTCCATTGACGACGAAGAGGCCAAGCAGTTCCGCGCCAGCGTCGTCGAATGGCTGATGACCAACCACCCGCACGACTGCCCGGTGTGCGAGGAAGGCGGTCACTGCCACCTGCAGGACATGACGGTGATGACCGGCCACAACGCCCGTCGCTACCGCTTTACCAAGCGTACCCACCAGAACCAGCAGCTCGGTCCGTTCATTTCCCATGAGATGAACCGCTGCATCGCCTGCTACCGCTGCGTGCGCTACTACAAGGACTACGCCGGCGGCACCGACCTCGGCGTCTACGGCGCCCACGACAACGTCTACTTCGGCCGCGTCGAAGACGGCACCCTGGAGAGCGAATTCTCCGGCAACCTGGTCGAGGTCTGCCCGACCGGCGTGTTCACCGACAAGACCCACTCCGAGCGCTACAACCGCAAGTGGGACATGCAGTTCGCCCCCAGCATCTGCCACGGCTGCTCCAGCGGCTGCAACATCAGCCCCGGTGAGCGCTATGGCGAGATCCGCCGCATCGAGAACCGTTTCAACGGCTCGGTGAACCAGTACTTCCTCTGCGACCGCGGCCGCTTCGGCTACGGCTACGTCAACCGCGAAGACCGCCCGCGCCAGCCGCTGCTGGGCAACCAGAAGCTGAGCCTGGACAGCGCCCTGGACAAGGCCGCCGAACTGCTGAAAGGCAAACGCGTGATCGGCATCGGCTCGCCGCGCGCCAGCCTGGAAGGCAACTTCGCCCTGCGGGAGCTAGTCGGCGCCGAGAACTACTACTCCGGCATCGCCGCCAGCGAACTGGCCAATCTGCGCCTGATCCGCGACATCCTGCAGAACGGCCCGCTGCCGGTGCCGACCCTGCGCGACGTCGAGAAGCACGACGCGATCTTCGTCCTCGGCGAAGACCTGACCCAGACCGCCGCCCGCATGGCCCTCGCCCTGCGCCAGGCCGTCAAGGGCAAGGCCACCGACATCGCCGCCTCGATGAAGATCCAGGATTGGCACATGGCCGCCGTGCAGAACGTCGCCCAGGACGCTCTGAACCCGCTGTTCATCGCCAGCGTCACCGCCACCCGCCTGGATGACGTTGCCGCCGAAAGCGTCCACGCCGCCCCGGCCGACCTCGCCCGCATCGGCTTCGCCGTAGCCCACGCCATCGACCCGAGCGCCCCTGCCGTCGAGGGCCTGGACAGCGAAGCGGCCGAACTGGTCAAGCGCATCGCCGATGCGCTGTTGGCCGCCAAGCGCCCGCTGGTCGTCTCCGGCGCATCCCTGGGCGAGAAGGCCCTGATCGAAGCCGCCGCCAACATCGCCAGCGCCCTGAAGAACCGTGAGAAGAACGGTTCCCTCAGCCTGGTGGTGCCGGAATCCAACAGCCTGGGCCTGGCCCTGTTCGGTGGCGAGTCCGTCGACGCAGCACTGGAGGCCCTGACCTCCGGCAAGGCCGACGCCGTGGTCATCCTCGAGAACGACCTGTACCGCCGCGCCGACGCCGCCAAGGTGGACGCCGCCCTGGCCGCCGCCAAGGTCGTCATCGTTGCCGACCACCAGCAGACCGCCACCCTCGAGCGCGCCCACCTGGCGCTGCCGGCCGCCAGCTTCGCCGAAGGCGACGGCACCCTGGTCAGCCTGGAAGGCCGCGCCCAGCGCTTCTTCCAGGTCTTCGACCCGAGCTACTACGACGACAGCATCCTGGTCCGCGAAGGCTGGCGCTGGCTGCACGCGCTGCACAGCACCCTGCAGGACAAGGCCGTGGACTGGACCCAGCTGGACCAGGTCACCGCCGCCTGCGCCGAAAGCAGCCCGCAGCTCGCCGCCATCCGCGATGCCGCGCCGAGCGCCTCGTTCCGCATCAAGGGCATGAAGCTCGCCCGCGAACCGCACCGTTACAGCGGCCGCACCGCCATGCGCGCCGATATCAGCGTGCACGAGCCGCGCCAGCCGCAGGACAAGGACTCTCCCTTCGCCTTCTCCATGGAAGGCTATGCCGGCAGCGTCGAGCCTCGTCAGCAGATCCCCTTCGCCTGGTCCCCGGGCTGGAACTCGCCGCAGGCCTGGAACAAGTTCCAGGACGAAGTCGGCGGCCACCTGCGCGCCGGCGACCCGGGCGTGCGCCTGATCGAGGCCGAGGGCAAGGTACTGCCCTGGTTCGCCGTCAACGCCGCCTTCAATCCGGCCCAGGGCACCTGGCAGGCGGTGCCTCTGTACCACCTGTTCGGCAGCGAGGAGAACAGCTCCCGCGCCGCGCCGGTGCAGGAACGCATCCCGCAATCCTACGTGGCCATGGCCAAGGACGAAGCCGACCGCCTCGGCGTCAATGACGGCGCCCTGCTCGCCCTGACAGTAGGCGGCCAGACCCTGCGTCTGCCGCTGGCCGTCAAGGAAGAAATGGGCATCGGCCTGGTCGGCCTGCCCGTCGGTCTGCCGGGCATCCCGGCCGCCTTCGTCGGCGCCGTCGTCACCGCCGTACAGGAGTCCGCGCAATGAGCTGGCTGACGCCCGAACTGATCGACATCGTCATCGCCGTCATCAAGGCCATCGTCATCCTGCTGGCCGTGGTGGTCAGCGGCGCGCTGCTGTCCTGGGTGGAACGCCGCCTGCTGGGCCTCTGGCAGGACCGTTACGGTCCCAACCGGGTCGGCCCCTTTGGCGCCTTCCAGCTGGGCGCGGACATGATCAAGATGTTCTTCAAGGAAGACTGGACCCCGCCGTTCGCCGACAAGCTGATCTTCACCCTGGCGCCCATCATCGCCATGAGTGCCCTGCTGGTCGCCTTCGCCGTAATCCCGGTCACCCCCACCTGGGGCGTGGCCGACCTGAACATCGGCATCCTGTTCTTCTTCGCCATGGCCGGCATCGCGGTGTACGCGGTGCTCTTCGCCGGCTGGTCGAGCAACAACAAGTTCGCCCTGCTGGGCAGCCTGCGCGCCTCGGCCCAGACCATCTCCTACGAGGTGTTCCTGGCCCTGTCGCTGATGGGCATCGTGGCCCAGGTCGGTTCCTTCAACATGCGCGACATCGTTGAATACCAGGCCCAGCACCTGTGGTTCATCATTCCGCAGTTCTTCGGCTTCTGTACCTTCATCATCGCTGGCGTCGCCGTGACCCACCGTCACCCGTTCGACCAGCCGGAAGCGGAACAGGAACTGGCCGACGGTTACCACATCGAATACGCCGGCATGAAATGGGGCATGTTCTTCGTGGGCGAGTACATCGGCATCGTGCTGATCTCCGCCCTGCTGGTGACCCTGTTCTTCGGTGGCTGGCATGGCCCGTTCGGCATCCTGCCGCAGATCCCCTTCATCTGGTTCGCGCTCAAGACCGCCTTCTTCATCATGCTGTTCATCCTGCTGCGCGCCTCCATCCCGCGCCCGCGCTATGACCAGGTGATGGCCTTCAGCTGGAAGGTGTGCCTGCCGCTGACCCTGATCAACCTGCTGGTGACCGGCGCGCTCGTGCTGGCGGCCCAGTAAGGAGAAACACCATGATCAAAGAAATCATCCACGTCGTGCATGGCACCTTCACCCAGCTGCGAAGCCTGGTGATGATCTTCGGCCATGCCTTCCGCAAGCGTGACACCCTGCAATACCCGGAAGAGCCCGTGTACCTGCCGCCGCGCTACCGCGGCCGCATCGTCCTCACCCGCGATCCCGATGGCGAGGAACGCTGCGTAGCGTGCAACCTCTGCGCGGTGGCCTGCCCGGTCGGCTGCATCTCCCTGCAGAAGGCCGAGACCGAAGACGGTCGCTGGTACCCCGAGTTCTTCCGCATCAATTTCTCCCGCTGCATCTTCTGTGGCCTGTGCGAAGAAGCCTGCCCCACCACCGCAATCCAGTTGACCCCGGATTTCGAGATGGGTGAGTTCAAGCGCCAGGACCTGGTGTACGAGAAGGAAGACCTGCTGATCTCCGGTCCCGGCAAGAACCCGGACTACAACTTCTATCGCGTGGCGGGTATGGCCATTGCCGGCAAGCCGAAAGGCGCCGCGCAGAACGAGGCCGAGCCGATCAACGTGAAGAGCCTGCTGCCCTAAGGAGACGTGCGTGGAATTCGCCTTCTATTTCGCCGCCGCCGTGGCGGTGGCCTCCACCCTGCTGGTGGTGACCAACACCAACCCGGTGCATGCCCTGCTCAACCTCATCGTCTCGCTGCTAGCAGTGTCGATGTGCTTCTTCACCCTCGGCGCGCCCTTCGCCGGCGCGCTGGAGATCATCGTCTACGCCGGCGCCATCATGGTGCTGTTCGTCTTCGTGGTGATGATGCTGAACCTTGGCCCGGCCATTGCCGAGCAGGAGAAGAAGTGGCTCAAGCCCGGCATCTGGACCGGCCCTGCCCTGCTCTCCGCCGCCCTGCTGGCCGAACTGCTGTATGTGCTGTTCGGCAACGCCAGCGGTGCCACCATCGGCCACACGACAGTGGACTCCAAGACGGTCGGCATCGCCCTCTTCGGCCCCTATCTGCTGGCCGTGGAACTGGCCTCCATGCTGCTGCTGGCAGCCCTGGTCGCCGCCTTCCACCTCGGCCGCCACGAAGCAAAGGAGTAACGCCATGACTGGAATCCCACTGGAACACGGCCTGGCGCTCTCCGGCGTGCTGTTCTGCATGGGCCTGATCGGCCTGATGGTACGGCGCAACATCCTCTTCGTGCTGATGAGCCTGGAAGTCATGATGAACGCCGCCGCCCTGGCCTTCGTGGTCGCCGGCGCCCGCTGGGCCCAGCCTGACGGCCAGATCATGTTCATTCTGGTGATCAGCCTCGCAGCCGCCGAGGCCAGTATCGGCCTGGCGATCCTGCTACAGCTGTACCGCCGCTTCCATACCCTCGATATCGACGCTGCCAGCGAGATGCGCGGATGAACCTTCTATTCCTCACTTGCCTGTTCCCACTGCTTGGCTGGTTCATCCTGGCCTTCTCCCGCGGGCGCCTCTCCGAACGCACCTCCGCTGTCATCGGTGTGGGCTCGGTGGGCCTCTCTGCCCTGATCGCTGCCTGGATCATCTTGCAGTTCAACGTCAATCCGCCCGCCGGCGGCGTCTACACCCAGACGCTCTGGCAGTGGATGAGCGTGGCGGGCTTCGCCCCCAGCTTCACCCTCTACCTGGACGGTCTATCCCTGACCATGCTCGGCGTGGTCACCGGCGTCGGCTTCCTGATCCACCTGTTCGCCTCCTGGTACATGAGCGGCGTCGAGGGCTACTCGCGCTTCTTCGCCTACACCAACCTGTTCATCGCCAGCATGCTGTTCCTGGTGCTGGGCGATAACCTGCTGTTCCTCTACTTCGGTTGGGAAGGCGTGGGCCTGTGCTCCTACCTGCTGATCGGCCACTACTTCCAGCACACGCCCAATGGCAACGCGGCGTTGAAGGCCTTCATCGTCACCCGGGTCGGCGACGTGTTCATGGCCATCGGCCTGTTCATCCTGTTCTTCCACCTCGGCACCCTGAACATCCAGGAGCTGATGAAGCTGGCCCCCGAGAAGTATGTGGCCGGTGACGCCTGGCTCTGGGTCGCCACCCTGATGCTGCTCGGTGGCGCCGTGGGCAAGTCCGCCCAGCTGCCGCTGCAGACCTGGCTGGCGGACGCCATGGCCGGCCCGACCCCGGTCTCCGCGCTGATCCACGCCGCTACCATGGTGACCGCCGGCGTCTACCTGATCGCCCGTACCAACGGCCTGTTCCTGCTGACCCCGGAGATCCATGAACTGGTCGGCATCGTCGGCGGCGTGACCCTGGTCCTGGCCGGCTTCGCCGCCCTGGTGCAGACCGACATCAAGCGCATCCTCGCCTATTCCACCATGAGCCAGATCGGCTACATGTTCCTCGCCCTGGGCGTTGGTGCATGGGACGCGGCGATCTTCCACCTGATGACCCACGCCTTCTTCAAGGCTCTGCTGTTCCTCGCCTCCGGTGCGGTGATCAACGCCCTGCACCACGAGCAGAACATCTTCAAGATGGGCGGTCTGTGGAAGAAGCTGCCGTTGCCTTACGCCTGCTTCCTGGTGGGTGGTGCGGCCTTGGCGGCCCTGCCGCTGGTCACCGCGGGCTTCTACTCCAAGGACGAGATCCTCTGGGAAGCCTTCGCCAGTGGCCATTCCGCCCTGCTCTACGCGGGCCTGGCCGGCGCCTTCCTGACCTCGATCTACACCTTCCGCCTGATCTTCATCGTCTTCCATGGCGAGGCCAATACCGAGGCCCACGCCGGCCACGGCATCGCCCACAGCCTGCCGCTGGTAGTGCTGCTGGTGCTTTCCACCTTCGTCGGCGCGCTGATCACCCCGCCGCTGGCCGGTGTGCTGCCGGAAAGCATCGGCCATGCCGGTGGCGAGGCCAAGCACAGCCTGGAAATCGCCTCGGGCGCCATCGCCCTTGCAGGCATCCTGCTGGCCGCCATGCTCTTCCTCGGCAAGCGCCGCTTCGTCAGCGCCGTCGCCCAGAGCGCCCCGGGCCGCTTCCTCGGTGCCTGGTGGTTCGCGGCCTGGGGCTTCGACTGGCTCTACGATCTGCTGTTCGTCAAACCCTACCTGCTGGTCTGCCGCCTGCTCCGCCGCGATCCCATCGACGGCAGCATCGGCCTGATCCCGCGCGTGGTAAGGGGTGGCAACAGCGCGCTCAGCCGCAGCCAGACCGGCCAGTTGCGCTGGTACGCCGTATCCATAGTCGGCGGGGCCGTGCTCGTGCTCGGCGCCGTGTTGCTGACCTGAATCTACTTAAGGAATTGAGCCCGTCATGATTCTGCCCTGGCTAATCCTGATTCCCTTCATCGGCGGCCTGCTCTGCTGGCAAGGTGAGCGCTTCGGCACCACCCTGCCCCGCTGGATCGCCCTGCTGACCATGACCCTGCTGTTCGTCCTCGGCCTCTGGCTGTGGGCGACCGGCGACTTCACCCTGGCCCCTGCCCCCGGTTCCGATCCGGTGTGGGCAGAAGAGTTCAAGGTGCAGTGGATCGAGCGTTTCGGCATCACCATCCACCTGGCCCTGGACGGCATCTCCATCCTGATGATCGTCCTCACCGGCCTGCTCGGCGTGCTGTCCGTGCTTTGCTCCTGGCGCGAGATCCAGAACCGCGTCGGCTTCTTCCACCTCAACCTGATGTGGATCCTCGGCGGCGTGGTCGGCGTGTTCCTCGCCATCGACCTGTTCCTGTTCTTCTTCTTCTGGGAAATGATGCTGGTGCCGATGTACTTCCTCATCGCGCTCTGGGGTCATAGTGGCAGCAAGGGCAAGTCACGCATCAACGCCGCCACCAAGTTCTTCATCTACACCCAGTTCAGCGGCCTGATCATGCTGGTGGCCATCCTCGGCCTGGTGCTGGTGAACTACAGCAACACCGGCGTGCTCACCTTCAACTACGCCGACCTGCTGAAGGCCGAACTGGCGCCCGGTACCGAGTACCTGCTGATGCTCGGCTTCTTCGCCGCGTTCGCGGTGAAGTTCCCGGTAGTGCCGGTGCACTCCTGGCTGCCCGACGCCCACGCCCAGGCCCCGACCGCGGGCTCCGTGGACCTCGCCGGCATCCTGCTGAAGACCGCCGCCTACGGCATGATCCGCTTCGCGCTGCCGCTGTTCCCCAACGCCTCGGCCGAGTTCGCGCCGATTGCCCAGTGGCTCGGCGTATTCGCCATCGTCTACGGCGCCCTGCTGTCCTTCGCCCAGACCGACATCAAGCGCCTGGTGGCCTACTCCAGCGTGTCGCACATGGGCTTCGTGCTGATCGCCATCTACTCCGGCAGCCAGATCGCCCTGCAGGGTGCCATCGTGCAGATGATCGCCCATGGCCTCTCCGCCGCCGCACTCTTTATCCTGTGTGGCCAGCTGTACGAGCGCCTGCACACCCGTGACATGCGCGAAATGGGTGGCATCTGGGCACGCATGCCCTACCTGCCCGGCGTCAGCCTGTTCTTCGCCGCCGCTGCCCTGGGCCTGCCGGGTACCGGCAACTTCGTCGGCGAGTTCCTGATCCTGATCGGCGCGTTCCAGCAAGTGCCGTGGATCGCCGTGCTGGCCTCCACCGGCTTGGTGTTCGGCTCGGTCTACTCGCTGATCATGATCCACCGCGCCTACTTCGGCCCGGCGAAGAACGAAAACACCTACGAAGGCCTTCGCTACCGCGAACTGGTCATGGTCCTGGGTCTCGCCGGCCTGCTGGTCCTGCTCGGCATCTACCCGCAACCGGTGCTGGATACCTCTGCTGCGACCATGCATGGCGTGCACCAGTGGCTGGACTCCGCCGTCAATCAACTCGTCGCCCGGTAAGTAGGTTATGGAATTCACGACTCAACACCTGATCGCCCTCCTACCGCTGCTGGTCACCTGCGCCACCATTGTCGTGGTCATGCTGGCCATCGCCTGGAAGCGGCACCACTCCTGGACCTTCGGCCTCTCGGTCATCGGTCTCAACCTGGCCCTGGTTTCCATCCTCCCAGCCCTCAAGGTCGCCCCGCTGGAAGTGACCCCGCTGATGATGGTGGACAACTTCGGCGCCTACTACATGGCCCTGGTCCTGGCCGGCACCCTCGCCTGCGTCACCCTGATCCACGCCTACCTGGGCGGAGATTCGGGCAAGGGCTACCCGGGCAACCGCGAAGAGATGTACCTGCTGATCCTCCTGTCCGCCGCCGGCGGCCTGGTGCTGGTCACCGCGCAGCACCTGGCCGGCCTGTTCATCGGCCTGGAACTGCTCTCGGTACCGATCTTCGGCCTGGTGGCTTACGCCTTCTTCAACAAGCGTTCTCTGGAAGCCGGCATCAAGTACATGGTGCTTTCGGCCGCCGGCTCCGCGTTCCTGCTGTTCGGCATGGCACTGCTTTACGCCGACGCCGGCAGCCTGAGCTTCAGCCAGTTGGCCGCTGCCGGTACTTCCAGCGTGCTGTCCCAACTGGGCATCGGCATGATGCTGATCGGCCTGGCGTTCAAGCTGTCCCTGGTCCCCTTCCACCTCTGGACCCCGGACGTGTACGAAGGCGCCCCGGCGCCGGTGGCCGCCTTCCTGGCCACTGTCAGCAAGGTCGCGGTGTTCGCCGTGCTGCTGCGCCTGTACCAGCTCTCCCCGGCCACTGCCGGCGGCTGGCTGAACGACCTGCTGACGGTGATCGCCATCGCCTCCATTCTTTTCGGCAACCTGCTGGCTCTGGTGCAAAACAACATCAAGCGTCTGCTGGGCTACTCCTCTATCGCCCACTTCGGCTATCTGCTGGTGGCGCTGATCGCCAGCAAGGGCCTGGCCGTGGAAGCCATCGGCGTCTACCTGGCCACCTACGTGCTGACCAGCCTCGGCGCCTTCGGCGTGGTGACCCTGATGTCCACGCCTTACAGCGGCCGTGACTGCGACGCCCTGTACGAGTACCGCGGTCTGTTCTGGCGCCGTCCGTACCTGACCGCCGTGCTCACCGTGATGATGCTGTCGCTGGCCGGTATCCCGCTCACCGCGGGCTTCATCGGCAAGTTCTTCGTCATTGCCGCCGGCGTCGAATCCGGCCTCTGGTGGCTGCTGGGCGCCCTGGTCCTGGGCAGCGCGATCGGTATCTTCTACTACCTGCGCGTCATGGTGACCCTGTTCCTGGTCGAGCCCAACCTGCGCCGCCACGACGCGGAACTGCACTGGGCCCAGCGCGCCGGCGGCATCATGCTGCTGTTCGTCGCCCTGCTGGCCTTCTTCCTCGGCGTCTACCCGCAGCCGCTGCTGGACCTGGTCCATCACTCCGGCCTGGTGGCCCTGGCCAACTGAGGCAGCACTGCAGAAACAAGAAACCCGGCCAGGCGCCGGGTTTTTTGTGGGCGGGTGTTTTCCAGGGTGGCGCCGGTGCGCCCGCCCTTTCGTGGCTCACGGCGGCAATTGCACCTTGCCGCGCGTCTCGGTGAACAGGTCCCAGCTCGCCACGAAGAGCGCGGCGATCAGCGGGCCGATGACAAAACCGTTGAGGCCGAACAGTGCCAACCCGCCGAGGGTGGAGATCAGCACCAGGTAGTCGGGCATGCGCGTGTCCTTACCCACCAGGATGGGGCGCAGCACATTGTCCACGAGGCCGATCACCAGGATGCCGAACACCGCCAGTCCCACGCCCGCCCAGATCGCGCCTTCCATCACCAGGAACAGGGCCACCGGCCCCCAGATCATCCCGGCGCCCACCAGCGGCAGCAGGGAGAAGAAGGCCATCATCACGCCCCAGAACACCGGGCTGGGAATCTCCAGCACCCAGAACACCAGGCCGCCAAGGACACCCTGGCAGATGCCGACCACCAGGCTGCCCTTGACCGTGGCGCGCACCACGCGGGTGAACTTGATCTGCAGCCGGCGCTTATGCTGCTCGCCGAGGGGCACTGCCATGCGCACGTTACGCGCCAGGTCCAGGCCGTCGCGCAGGAAGAAATACAGCAGGTAGAACATGACGAAGAAGCTCACCACCACTTCGAAGGTGTTCTGGCCGATGGCGAACGCCTTGGTGGCGAGGAACTGGCTGCCCTGCAGCATGCCGCCGACAATGCGATCGCGCAGGCCGTTGACGTTGCCGATCCCCAGGCGGTCCAGCTGGCGCTGGAGGAAATTCGGCAACAGGTCCTTGAACTGGTTGACGTAGGCGCCGATATCCAGCTCGCCGGACTCGACCCGGTGATAGAAGTCCGCTCCTTCCTGCACCAGCAGCAGGCAGATCAGCAGGGCCGGCAGCACCGCAACCAACAGGCAGATGGCAAGGGTGATCATCGCCGAAAGATTGCCGCGCCCACCCAGGCGCAGAGCCAGCTCGCGCTGCAGAGGGGAGAAGATCACCGCCAGCACCACGGCCCAGAACACGGCGCCGTAGAACGGCAGGAGTATCCAGCAGAAGGCAAGGGATACCACCACCAGCAGGAGGATCAGGGTGCGGTTTTCCAGTTGGCGCTGAGAGGCCATGGCGGGGTCGCGGGCTGTGGAGGACCTACTGGGTTAGTCCGCGGGGTGCCTGGGAAAGTGCGAAGTGTTTTCGCGCCCCCGCCATTGCATGGTGCTGAAGCATGTAGGAGCGAGCTCTGCTCGCGAAGCGGTTCGCGAGCAGAGCTCGCTCCTACGTTGGGGGCGGCCGGGCATTCATCGAAGCCCGGCGCCGATCAGATCCTGAACTGCTTCACCAACCCGCCCAGGCTATCCCCCAGGCGCGCCAGGCTGCGCGCGGTGTCGGCGCCATGGCGGGTTTCCTCGGCGACGCTGTCCACGGCCACGGCGATCTGGTGCACGCTGCGGTTTATCTCCTCGGCCACGGCCGTCTGCTCTTCGGCGGCGCTGGCGATCTGCGCGTTCATCGCGTTGATGGTGCCGATCAGCCCGGCGATGGCGTCCAGGGAAGCACCGGCCTGGTTGGCCTGGGCGCTGGTGGTATCGCCGGCGTCGCTGGAGCGGCGCATGGCGGTCACGGCGTCCTGGGTGCCCTGTTGCAAGCGGTCGATCATGCCCTGGATTTCCTGGGTACTCTGCTGGGTGCGGCTGGCCAGGGCGCGCACCTCGTCGGCGACCACGGCGAAGCCGCGCCCGGCCTCGCCGGCACGGGCCGCCTCGATGGCGGCGTTCAGGGCCAGCAGGTTCGTCTGTTCGGCGATGGAGCGGATCACGCCGAGCACGCTGACGATGGACTGCACGTCCTGCTGCAGGCTATCCAGGGACAGGCCGCTGCTGCGGATATCACCCACCAGGGCATGGATGCGGCTGATGCTGCCATCCACCACCTGCTTGGCCGCCTGCCCTTCCTGATCGGTCTGCTGGGCGGCTTCGGCCGCGCCCTGGGCGCTCCGCGCCACTTCATGGGCGGCGGCGGACATCTCGTTGATCGCGGTGGCCACCTGGTCGGTTTCGTGGCGCTGGCGCTCCATGGCCTGTTCGGAGCGTTGCGCCTGGGCCGCCACCTCGCCCACCAGGCCGGTGAGCTGGCCGGTCATGTCGACGATCTGGCGCACCAGGCCATGGATCTTCTCGACGAAGCGGTTGAAGGAGCCGGCCAGTTCGCCCAGCTCGTCATGGCTGTCCACCACCAGGCGGTGGGTCAGGTCGCCGTCGCCGGCGGCGATGTCGTCGAGGTTGGCTTTGATCCGTTGCAGCGGACGCACCAGTGCGTTGGCCAGGCCCAGGCCAACCACACCGAGGATCACCAGCAGCACGGCGGCGATGACCAGTACGCTGCTGACTATGGTCCTGACGCGCTCGTCGATCTCGGCCTCGACCTTGGCCACCTGGGCGGCCACGCCATCCAGGTTCACTGCGGTGCCCAGGGCCAGGTCCCACTTCGGCAGGTAATAGCTGTAGGCGAGCTTGGGCACCAGCGCACTCTCGTTGCCTGGCATCGAGGAGCTGTATTCCACGTAGTTGGAACCGTCCTTGGCCACTGCCACCAGGCGATCGTTCACGGCCACGCCGTTGGGGTCCTTGCGGCCGGTGAAGCTCTTGCCGACATCCACCGGACTGTCGCCACGGAAGAGACGGACCACCTGGGAGTCGTAGCCGAAGAAGTAGCCGTCGTTGCCGTACTTGATCTTCGACAGGACCGCGATGGCCTGGTCGCGGCTGGTGGTATCGCCGTAGGCGGCGGCGTCATAGAGCGGCTGCACCGAACCCAGGGCGATCTGCATGTAGCTCTGCAGCTTCTGGCGACTTTCCTGCACCAGGCGCTCGCGGGTGTTCTTCACCTCCTCTTCGGCCAGGCCGTGCAGCACCTGGGTCACCGCACCGGACAGCACCAGCGCGAAGAGGATCACCGGCACCAGTGCCAGCAGAAGGACTTTGGTCTTCAGGGTCAAACGCATCGAGCAATCCTCGGAAGGCTGGGCGCAGAAAGCGAGACGGGGTTACCGGTGTATCGGCAACCCCGCTTCGAGCTTAAGCGACCCTTTGGTCGAAAAGATGAAGCTCGCGCCGGATGCGACGCGGCTCAGAGCACCATGGCCGCGACCCAGCCAAAGGCCAGCAGCGGCAGGTTGTAATGCAGGAAGGTGGGCACCACTGTGTCCCAGATATGGTTGTGCTGGCCGTCCACGTTCAGGCCCGCGGTCGGACCCAGGGTCGAGTCGGAGGCCGGCGAGCCGGCGTCGCCCAGGGCGCCGGCGGTGCCGACTATGCTGACGATGGCCAGCGGGCTGAAGCCCAGTTGCAGGCAGAGCGGCACGAAGATCGCGGCGATGATGGGTACGGTGGAAAAGGACGAGCCAATGCCCATGGTCACCAGCAGTCCCACCAGCAGCATCAGCAATGCACCGAGTGCCTTGCTGTGGCCAATCCAGCCAGCCGAGGTCTCCACCAGGGTCGCCACCTGGCCGGTTTCGCGCATCACCTCGGCGAAGCCGGAGGCGGCGATCATGATGAAGCCGATCATGGCCATCATCTTCATGCCCTCGGTGAACAGATCGTCGGCTTCCTTCCAGCGCACCACACCCGAGAGCGAAAAGATCACGAAGCCCAGCAGCGCTCCAATGATCATCGAGTCCAGCCACAGCTGCACCGCGAAGGCCACCAGGATGGCCACGCCGGCCACCCCCAGGCTCATCGGGTTGTAGGCCACGTTCACCTGCTCGGCCTGGGCGATGCGCTCCAGGTCATAGCTGCGTTTGCGGCGATAGCTGAAGAGCGCGATCAACAGGCCGGCGAGCATGCCCAGGGCCGGTATCAACATGGCCTCGGTGACATTCACACCGGTAACGTCGCCGCCACTTTTCACCACATTCGCCAGCAGTATCTCGTTCAGGAAGATATTGCCGAAGCCCACCGGCAGGAACATGTAGGGGGTGATCAGGCCGAAGGTGATCACGCAGGCGACCAGCCGGCGGTCGATCGACAGACGCGTCAGTACATAGAGAAGAGGCGGTACCAGGAGCGGAATGAACGCGATGTGGATGGGCAGGATGTTCTGCGAAGAAATGGCCACGCATAGCAACAGGGCGACCAGCAGCCATTTCAGCGCGCCACCGCCGTTGGCTTCCTGCCGGCCCACCAGCGCCAGGGCCTTGTCCGCCAGGGCGTGGGCCAGGCCGGAGCGCGCGATGGCCACCGCGAAGGCGCCCAGCAGCGCGTAGGAAAGCGCCACGGTGGCGCCGCCGCCGAGCCCCTTGTTGAAGGCCGCCAGCGAGGCTTCCACGCCCAGGCCGCCGACCAGTCCTCCCGCCAGTGCGCCAACGATCAGCGCCACCACCACATGCACCCGGCACAGGCTGAGGACGAGCATTATCCCCACCGCCGCCACTACCGCATTCATCGCCTCTCCTCAGGTTTCCCGATCACGCCGGCCGCGGCCCTGCCGCGGAAAAAAAGCGCGCACTCTGCCGAAACCGAATGCCCCTGTCAAAAGCGTTCGGAATATTGGGCGGAGTGTGCATAATTCTTGCCTCCAAATTGCACCCTCGTGCATTCCGCACGGCTATTCGTCGTCTTTGCGTCAAGAGATCGCCACTGATGCCGACAACGAATGAAGTTCCGACGAGACAGAAGGAAACCCCCATGCCGTTCACTCGCCTGTCCATCCAGAGGAAGATCACCCTGCTGACCGGCCTCTGCCTCCTGGCCATCGTGACCCTGCTGGTCGGCTCGTCCCTCTACCAGTCCGAGCGCAGCGCCGGTCTGGTGAAAGCCGACAGCAGCCAGATGCTCGACCAGAGCGCACGCCTGCGCCTGCAGGCCCGGGCAGAGCTGCAGGCGATCCGCATCCAGCGCTACTTCATGGACAACTACCAGTACGGCAAGGGCTTCTCGCGCCAGGTACTGTTCCTCAAGGAGCAGGCGGAAAAGCGCTTCCTCGATGCCTTCGACCTGCGCGAGGACCTCACCCGCCAGGTACGCACCAGCCTGGAAGCCAACCCGGAAATCCTCGGCCTCTACCTGGTGTTCGAACCCAACGCCCTGGACGGCAAGGACGAACTCTTCGAAGGCCAGGCGGAACTCGGCAGTAACGACAAGGGCCGTTTCTCCCTTTATTGGTCGCAACCCACGCCCGGCAAGCTCGAGTCCGAATCCATGACCGAGGAGTTGCTCGCCGACAGCAGCACCGGCCCCAGCGGCGCCCCCTACAACGCCTGGTACACCTGCCCGATGAAGACCGGCCAGGCCTGTGTGCTCGACCCCTACTTCGACAACGTCAGCGGCAAGCAGACCCTGATGACCAGCATCGCCTTCCCGCTGCAGCTGAACGGCAAGACCGTGGGCGTCATGGGCCTGGACATCAGCCTGGAAAGCCTGCAGCAACTGAGCCTGGCCGGGAACCGCGAGCTGTTCGACGGCAATGGCCACGTCAGCATCATCAGCCCCGCCGGCCTACTCGCCGGCCACAGCCGCGACACCACCCAGCTCAGTGCCAAGCTGGTCAAGGCCTTCGGCGACAAGGCCGGCGAACTGACCGGCAACCTGCAGGCAGGCAAGTCCGTGCAGATGGAGCACGACGGCATGCTCCGGGTGATGGAGCCGTTCAAGCCGATCCCCACTGCCGCGCCCTGGAGCGTACTGCTGGAAGTGCCCGAAAAAGTGCTGCTGGCGCCGGCCCTTGAACTGGAAGCCAAGCTCGACCAGCAAAACCACACCGCCAACCTGGTGGGCCTGTTGATGGGCCTCGTCGCGGCCATCGCCGGCCTACTGCTGGTCTGGCTCACCGCCCGGGGCGTGACCCGGCCGATCCTCGGCGTCGCCGGCATGCTTAAGGACATCGCCAGCGGCGAAGGCGACCTGACGCGGCGCCTGGACTACGCCCGCCAGGACGAACTGGGCGAACTGGCCGGCTGGTTCAACCGCTTCCTCGACAAGCTGCAACCGGTCATCGCCGACGTCAAACGCTCGGTGCAGGACGCCCGCAGTACCGCCGACCAGTCCGCCGCCATCGCCAGCCAGACCAGCGCCGGCATGCAGCAGCAGTACCGCGAAGTGGACCAGGTAGCCACCGCCTCCAACGAGATGAGCGCCACCGCCCAGGACGTTGCACGCAGCGCCGCCCAGGCCGCCGATGCCGCCCGTGGCGCCGACCACGCCACCCGCGAGGGGCTCGGCGTGATCGGCCGCACCACCAGCGCCATCGACCAACTGGCCAGCGAGATGAGCGCGGCCATGGAAGAGGTGCAGAGCCTCGCCGCCAGCAGCGAGCAGATCGGTTCGGTGCTGGAAGTGATCCGCGCCATCGCCGAGCAGACCAACCTGCTGGCCCTGAACGCCGCCATCGAGGCGGCCCGCGCTGGCGAGGCCGGGCGCGGCTTCGCGGTAGTGGCCGACGAAGTGCGCAACCTGGCCCGGCGTACCCAGGACTCCGTGGAGGAAATCCGCCAGGTGATCGAAGGCCTGCAGCACGGCACCCGTGAAGTGGTCGGCTCGATGCACAGCAGCCACCGCCAGGCCCAGGGCAGCGTCGAGCAAGTGGAGCAGGCGGTCGCCGCCCTGCAACGCATCGGCGATGCGGTGACGGTGATCACCGACATGAACCTGCAGATCGCCTCGGCCGCCGAAGAGCAGAGCGCGGTGGCCGAGGAGATCAACCGCAATGTGGCGGCCATCCGCGACGTCACCGAATCGCTCTCCGGCCAGGCCGCGGAATCGGCCCAGGTCAGCCAGGCGCTCAACCGCCTGGCCAACCACCAGCAGGGATTGATGGATCAGTTCCGGGCCTGACGTTCTCCCCCTCTCCCCAACCCTCTCCCGCACGCGGGAGAGGGAGCCGTCCGCGCGCCGCCGCAACCCTGTACTTCTCCTGTAAGGCGCTTTCCATCGCCAAGCGGGAGGCAGCTCCGCCTCCTGACGCCATCGGTGTCTCACTCTGGCGCACATTTCCTTGATGACTCGCAACCGGCCAGCTAGCCTGCCCGCGGTCTCAACAAGGAACCCCAAGATGCTGAACATCGTCCTGATCGCCGGCTCCAGCCGCGCCAACAGCCAATCGGGCAAGGTCGCCCGCTTCATCCGCCAGCGCCTGATCGACCTCGACAAGGCCAGCCCCAGCTCCTGCAGCATCATCGACCTCGGCCAGGGCCCGCTGCCCCTGTGGCCGGCCGAAGACACCGGCCCCTGGGCCGGGTACCAGCAGCAGCTGCGCGACGCCGATGCGGTGGTGGTGATCGCCCCCGAGTGGAACGGCATGGCCTGCCCGGCCATCAAGAACTTCTTCATCTACGCCAGCAAGGCCGAACTGGCCCACAAACCGGGTCTGCTGGTAGGCGTCTCCTCCGGCATCGGCGGCGGCTATCCCATCAGCGAACTGCGTGCCTCCAGCTACAAGAACTGCCGCCTCTGCTACCTGCCGGAGCACCTGATCATCCGCGGCGTGGAGAAGGTGCTGAACGAAGTCGACCCCGTGAGCGAAGACGACCAGCGCATCCGCGCTCGCATGGATTACGACCTGGATATCCTCGCCCGCTACGCCGAGGCCCTGAAGCCGGTGCGCGCCGCCATCGACATGAGCATCCCGGCCTTCGCCAACGGGATGTAAGCCCTCTGCACGCGTAGGGTGGATATCGCTTTTCATATCCACCTTCGCGGCCCAGCCTGGCTACGCTGGTGGATCGATGAAGCGCGATCCACCCTACGCCCAGGTTGAGCGGGTACCTGTAGGGGCGATTTCAATCGCCAAGCAGACCGCAGGTCTGCCCCGACCTATAGGGACAGCTTCGCCGCCCTTGGCGAATGAATTCGCCCCTACAACAACTGATGCTTGTGCAACAGCCGATAGAAAGTCGGCCGCGATACCCCCAACACCTTGGCCGCATGGCTGAGGTTGCTGCTGTAGTGGGCCAGCGCATCGCACAGCGCCTGATATTCCGCCCGCCGCTTGTAGTCCTCCAGCGTGCCCAACGGGACGCCCTCGACCGGCGCACTCTGCAGGCCCAGGTCGTCCGCTTCGATCTGCCCGCACTCCGCCAGGGCATAACCGCGCCGCACCCGGCTGGCCAGCTCACGCACGTTGCCCGGCCAGCGATGACGCGACATGGCGGCGAGGGCTTCCTCGCTGAAGTGGCTGGGCCGCCGCCCGGCCTCCAGGCTGTAGAGGTCGGCGAAGTAGCCGGCCAGTAGTGCGATATCCCCCTGGCGCTTGCGCAGGGGCGTAATCACCAGCCGGTTCTGCTCCAGCCACAGGCGCAAGCCGGAGTCGAATCGCCCCTGCCCGACCAGCTCGCCCAGCTCTTCCCGGCTGGACGCCAGCACTCGCACATCCAGCGGCAGCACCTCGCCGTCGGCATGGCGCAGGACCTTGCCGCGCACACAGGCCAGCAAACGCTCCTGATGGCCCAAGGGCAGTTCGTGGATAGCATCGAGAAACAGGGTGCCGCCATTGGCCGAGGCCAGTTTGCCCTGGTGTCCGAACAGCAGGCTGGCGGTTTCCCCCTCCGGCAGCACGCCGCAGTTGAAACTGACGAATGGGCCTGCCACCCGTCGTGACATCCGGTGCAGGGTGCGCGCCACCAGTTCCTTGCCGCTGCCACTTTCGCCATGGATCAGCACCGGCTTGTCGCTCGGTCCCAGGCGTGCGAGCTGCTTGCGCAGATCCCGCAACGGTCGACTCTGGCCCAGCAGCTCGTGCTGGTCGCCACGGCGATTGCCGATACCACGCAGGCGGGCGATGCCAAACGCGCGGCCGAGCAGGCCCTGCAGCCGCGGCAGATCCACCGGCACGGCCAGGGCATCGAAGAACCACTCGCCGATGAATTCGTCCAGGCTCGGGCCCGACTGATTCGCCGAGTCGATCAGGGCGATCCATTCGGTGCCGCTGCGGCTGATCAGGTGCTTGACCCCTTCCGGGCGTTCCAGGTGCTCGCTGCGCAAGCGCAACAGACCGATGTCGTAGCTCGCCGCCAAGGCCTGGTCCAGGCTCTGGCTGGAGACCGACCAGCCGGCCTCCTCGAGGTGGGGAAGGATCAACCGGCAGTGGTCACAAGGGTCCACCAGCAGGAGACGTCGCGGTGCGGACGGAATGGCTTCCAAGATTAACCTTCCTTGACGTCAAAAAATTGATTTATCAATTAAAACAATAGGTTGGAACAGACATTTGTAACGCTAGCAAGAACTTTGACGATCTTTGGAACGTTTCTCTATAAGGCCAATTCCCCTTCGAGCTTTAGCGGGGCGGCTGTACCGGGCAAACGTCTCGACAGCGTTCCAATCCGGGCCAATACTCGGGCGATTCCTTCCCTGCCTTGCGGGGCCTGCCATGAACCTGCTTATGCGTGCCGCCGCGCTCGACGACCTGTCGGCGCTGGCGGAGCTCGAGGGCCGCTGCTTCGAGACCGCCCGCCTGGGCCGGCAGCAGTTCCGCTGGATGATGGTCGAGGCCAATGCCAGTCTGACCGTGGCCGAGGGTGACGGCCGCATCCTCGGCTATGCCCTGGTGCTGTTCCGCCAGGACAGTACCCTCGCCCGGCTCCATTCCATCGCCACCGACCCACGCGCCCGTGGCAACGGCATCGGCCAGCGCCTGCTGGAAGCGGCCGAAGCCAGCGCCCACGATCATCAATGTGCCTACCTGCGGCTGGAGGTCTGCCCCGACCTCCGCCAGGCCGTGGCGCTGTTCGAGCGCAACGGCTACAACAACCTGGGCCTGCTGCAGGACTTCTTCCCCGATCACCGCGAAGCCCTGCGCTTTGAGAAGCGCGTGGCGCGCCATCCCCAGACTCTGCAGCGGCATGTCCCCTACTACCACCAGACCACCGAATTCACCTGCGGCCCGGCCTGCCTGATGATGGCCATGGGTGCTCTGGGTGGCGCCCCCCCGGGAAATCACCAGGACGAGGTGCGCCTCTGGCGCGAAGCCAGCAGCGTGCACATGCCTGGCGGACATGGCGGCTGCAGCCCTCACGGCCTGGCCCTGGCGGCCTGGCGCCGGGGCTATCGGGTCAGGTTGCACCTGAGCCAGCAGGAGCCGCTGTTCCTCGAAGACGTGCGCAACCCTGGCAAGCGGGAGGTCATCCGCCAGGCCCACGAGGACTTCTGCAACGCGCTGCAGGAGACGGACATAGAGCAGCACCTCGGCGACGATCTGGACCTGGCGCCACTGCTGGAGGCCGGCGGACAACCCTTGGTCCTGGTGGACGGCCATCGCCGCAGCCGCAGCCGCGCGCCCCACTGGGTGCTGGTCACCGACTACGACCGCACCTTCGTCTACCTCCACGACCCCAATGCAGAGCGCAGCCTGTTGCGTCGCCCGCAGGACTGCCAGCATGTGCCGGTCACCCATCGGGAGTTCGAACGCATCAGCCGGTTCGGCCAGGGCAAGCAGCGCGCGGCCGTGGTGCTCTACTCCAGGCCTTAAGACATTTTTGTAATGGCACCTTGCCAATACCCAGTCTGATTGGCATAAGGTAGGAAAATTTAATCAAGCTACAAGGATGTATCTGATGCGCGTCCTACGTCGTGTCCTTCTGCTGGCGCTCTTCCTGCTCCTGGCAGGCCTGGCGGTCGTCCTTTATTACATCGCCAACCCCAACCTGCCCGCCTACCAGTCGCCAAGCCAGCTGCACTACCTCGAGCAGTGGGGCGAACAAGAGCGCCAGACCTACTACTACACGCCCCAGGGCACCTTGGTTAAGGGCCTGCGCTACGACTGGTTCACCGCACTGGAGCTGCCCTTTTCCCGCGACAAGTTCGCCCGCCCCGAGTACCTGGCGCGCTTCGGCTTCCTTGTCGACCCGCAGCAGAAAGCCACACCGCAGAACCCCGGCAACCTGCCCGTGGGCCTGACCCGCCACCAGGACGCCAAGACCGGCACGCACTACCTCGACATCAGCTGCGCCGCCTGCCACACCGGCGAGCTGCGCTACCAGGGCCAGGCCGTGCGCATCGACGGCGGCGCCGCCTTGCATTCCCTCGCGTCCACCGTGCCCACCCTGCGTGGTGGCAGCTTCGGCCAGGCGCTGGGCATGAGCATGGCCTTCACCTACTACAACCCGCTCAAGTTCAACCGCTTCGCCGAGGCGGTACTGGGCGAGCGTTACCCCGAGGGCAAGAAACAGCTGCGCACCGACTTCAAGCAGGTCCTCGACCGCCTCCTGGGCACCGCCTGGAACGATACCCACCGCGGCCTCTACCCCACCGAGGAAGGCTTCGGCCGCACCGACGCGTTCGGCCGTATCGCCAACAGCGTCTATGGCGATGCCATCAGCCCGTCCAACTACCGGGTCGCCGATGCCCCGGTGAGCTACCCGCACCTCTGGGACATCTGGAAGTTCGACTGGGTGCAGTGGAACGGCTCGGCCATGCAGCCCATGGCGCGCAACATAGGCGAGGCCCTGGGCGTGGGCGCCACCCTGCACCTGTTCCAGCCCGGCGGCGGCACCGTGCCGGAAGCCGATCGCTACGCCTCGAGCGTGCGCGTACGCGACCTCCACACCCTGGAAGAAACCCTCAAGCGCCTGACCCCGCCGACCTGGCCCGAAGCGGTCCTCGGCAAGGTGGACCTGGCCCGTGCGAGCCAGGGCCGCGCCCTGTTCGTCGAGAACTGCGCGTACTGCCACGCGCCCAATGTGGTTCCGCCGGAGCAACGCATGGCTCCCGGCCGCGACCCGGAATGGCACATGCGCATAGTGCCCGTCGACATCGTCGGCACCGACTCCACCACTGCCGACAACATCGCCGATCACCGCTTCGATATCAGCAAGCTGGGCTGGACCCGGGAGCAACTGGCCAAGCTGGACGTCAAGCTGTTCGGCACCAGCCTGGAGCAGGTGGATTTCAGCAATATCTCCAGCGCCAAGGGCCTTGCCTACATCACCGCCTTCGTCGAAGACCAGGCCTACAAGCAGGCTGGAATTTCTGCTGAAGAGCGTGCCGCCCTGGATGGCTTCGGCCTGGCCATCGGCGTGCAGGAGAAGCGTGGCTACAAGGCGCGCCCGCTGGATGGCATCTGGGCTACCCCGCCCTTCCTGCACAACGGTTCGGTGCCAAGCCTGTTCCAGTTGCTCTCGCCGGTCACCGAACGGGCGAGCCAGTTCCATGTCGGCAGCTTCGAGTACGACCCGAAATTCGTCGGTTTCCAGACGAACGCCTTCCCCGGCAGCTTCCTGCTGGACACCTCCATCAAGGGCAACGGCAACCAGGGCCACGAGTTCCGCGACGGTTGTCGCAAGGGCGGTGTGATCGGCCGCTTCCTGCAGCCAGACGAGCGCCTGGCGCTGATCGAATACCTCAAGGTGCTGGGCAACCCGCAGCTGGAAGGCCAGCTTACCCAGGTCGAAGCCCGGCCGTGGACGCCCGGCCCCGCCTGCGAAGGCTGAGCGCTCGCCACCCCACTGAAGCAGACAAAGGACCCACGCACCCATGCTCAAGCGCTTCTGGCTCTGGTTCGGCCGAGTACTCGGCAAGCTCCTCCTCGTCCTGCTGGTGGTCGGCCTGGTCGGCTGGCTGGCGGGCGAGGCCTACTACGGCTGGAAATTTTCCGGCCCGGTGTCCACCGAAGAAGCCATACCCGCCGGTGAGGCCGCGCAAACCCAGGCCATCATCAACGACGCCATCCGCATCGTCGAACAGCACCGCGACAATACCCGCGTGCTGCGCGATGCCCATGCCAAGTCCCACGGCTGCGTGAAGGCCGAGGTGACGGTACTGCCGGAAATCTCCAGCGACCTGCGCGCCGGTGTCTTCGCCGAGCCGGGCAAGACCTGGCAGGCCTGGATGCGCCTGTCCAACGGCAACGCCTTCCCGCAGTTCGACCGCGTGCGCGACGCTCGCGGCATGGCCATCAAGCTACTCGACGTGCCGGGCACAAAGCTGATGACGAGCCCCGCGCACACCGGCGAACAGGACTTCGTGATGTTCAACCACCCGGTGTTCTTCGTCCGCGACGTGGCCGAATACCGGCAGAACTTCAACGCCCAGTCCAACGGCGAGAAGGTCACCGCCTTCTTCCCCAGTTGGGATCCGCGCAGCTGGGAAATCCGCCACCTGATCATCGCCCTCAAGACCCTGGCGCCCGCACCGGACAGCCCGGTTAGCACCACCTACAGTTCCATCTCGCCCTACAAGCTGGGGGAGGCGAACATCAAGTACCGGGTCATCCCCGACCCGCAGAGCTGCCCACCCTACCAGTTGCCCGAGCAGAACACCGCGCTGCCCAATTTCCTGCGCAACGCCCTCTACCAGCAATTGTCCCTGGACCGCGTACCGGCCTGCTTCGCCCTCCAGGTGCAGCAGCAGAACCCCGAACACTACATGCCGATCGAGGACACCAGCGTCGAATGGGACGAGGACATTTCGCCCTTCGTGACCCTGGCCAGGATCAAGGTGCCGGCCCAGGACTTCGACAGCCGCGAACAGAACCTCGCCTGCGACAACCTCTCCTTCAACCCCTGGCATGGCCTGCCCGAGCACCGCCCCATCGGCGGCATCAACCGCCTGCGCAAGGCGGTGTACGAGGCGGTGAGCGCGTATCGGCATCAGCGCAACGGGGCGAGCGAGGCGACGCCTGCCGCTCCGTGATGGGGCGACACTCGCATTCCCTGTAGGGGCGAATTCATTCGCCATGTAGGCCGAAGGTCTGCCCCTGTGACATCCATTGGGGCAGCTTCGCCATCCTTGGCGAATGAATTCGCCCCTACAAGATTGAAATCGCCCCCACAAGTAAGAATCCCCACCCATCAGCCCGGCAGGGCGATGCCCCACTCCGGTGCTAGCATTTTTCCTTACGCACCGGGCGCAAAACCCCGCCCGACGCAGCGCCTGCGGGCCACCCCTGAACATACGCGGAACCAGCCCGAGGCCAATCCGGCTGCCCGCCCTGCCTTCGACCCAAGGTCACTCCGGACAGCGAACGTTCACAGGTCACGGAGCAATGCCATGGCCCAATATCGCAGCGCCCTGCCCCAGTTGGAGGGCGAACTGTTCCTTACTGATGGCGGCATAGAGACCACCCTGGTTTTCCACGAGGGCATCGCCCTGCCCGACTTCGCCGCCTTTGTCCTGCTCAACTACCCCGACGGCCAGGAGGCCCTGCGCAAGTACTTCCGCGCCTACTGCGCCATCGCCAGCCATTTCGGCACCGGCCTGATCCTGGAAAGCCCCACCTGGCGCGCCAATCCGGACTGGGCCAGCCACCTCGGCTTCACCCCCCAGGGGCTGGCCGAGATCAATCGCCTGGCCATCCAGTTGCTGGAGGAACTGCGCGCGGAAGTGGAAAGCGGTCGCACGCCAGTGGTCATCAGCGGCTGCATCGGCCCGCGCGGCGATGGCTACGTGCCGGATGAAGCCATGGACGAATTCCAGGCCCAGCAGTACCACCGGGAGCAGATCGAGCTGTTCGCCGGGACCGCCGCGGACATGGTCACGGCCATCACCATGAACTATGTGGAAGAGGCCCTGGGCATCGTGCTGGCGGCCCGCGAGGCACGGATGCCGGTGGCGATTTCCTTCACCCTGGAAACCGACGGCAGGCTGCCCACCGGCCAGGAACTGAAAGAAGCCATCGAACAAGTGGACAGCTCCACCGCCGCCTACCCCGCCTACTACATGATCAACTGCGCCCACCCCGACCACTTCGAGGATGTTCTGGTGCCGGGGAGCCGCTGGGTCCAGCGTATCCACGGGCTGCGCGCCAACGCCTCTCGCAAGAGCCATGCCGAACTCAATGAAGCCGTCGCCCTGGACAGCGGCGACCCCGAGGAACTTGGGGCCCAGTACGCGAAGCTCCGTCACCGCCTGCCGCACCTGAATGTGATGGGCGGTTGCTGCGGTACCGACCAGCGCCATATCGAGCAGATCGCCAAGGCGTGCAAGCCGCTGTTCCGTGCGGCGTTGTAGGCACGGACCTGGTAGGGCGAATTCATTCGCGAAGAGCTGCGGAGCGGCCCCGGTTCTGAAGGGCAGACCTGCGGCCTGCTCAGCGACTGAAGTCGCCCCCACAGGAAAAGCAAAGGCCTCTGCAGCCCGAGAATGCCCGACCAAGGCCCTCAACTATGCTGTAAGTGAACACGGCATAGCGGGAGGCCCCCATGATCCGCCGTCTGCTGCGCAGGCTCTTGTGCCTGACCCTGCTGTCGCCCGGCACGTTGCTGGCTGCCGGCAGCGTATCGGTGCTGACGGTGGATGGTCCCATCGGTCCGGCAACCGCCGACTACCTGACCCGCGGCATCGAGCGCGCCGAGGAAGACAAGTCGCAACTGGTCGTGCTGCAGATCGACACGCCCGGCGGCCTCGATACCTCCATGCGCAGCATCATCAAGGCGATCCTCGCCAGCCCGGTGCCGGTAGTCAGCTTCGTCGCCCCCAGCGGTGCGCGGGCGGCCAGCGCCGGCACCTACATCCTCTACGCCAGCCATATCGCCGCCATGGCACCGGGCACCAACCTGGGGGCGGCGACGCCTGTGCAGATCGGCGGCATGCCCGGCCAGCCGGAGGGCGACAAGCCCAGCGGCGGCAAGGACGAGAAGAAGGACGACAAGGCCGAACAGTCCAGCAACCAGGAAACCCTCACCCGCAAACAGGTCAATGACGCCGCCGCCTATATCCGCGGCCTGGCGCAGATGCGTGGACGCAACGCCGAGTGGGCCGAGAGTGCGGTACGCGAATCCGTCAGCATCTCGGCCACCGACGCGCAACGGCTGAAAGTGGTGGACCTGCTGGCCCACGACGTCCACGACCTGCTCCGGCAACTGGACGGCAAGACCATCGAGATCGCCGGGCAGAAACTCACTCTGGCCACCGTCGGTGCCCCGCTGATCCAGCGCGAGCCGGACTGGCGCGCGCAGATACTGGCGGTAATCACCAATCCCAGCGTGGCGCTGATCCTGATGATGATCGGGGTCTACGGGCTGATCTTCGAGTTCTCCAACCCTGGCAGCGGCGTCGGCGGCGTGATCGGCGGCATCTGCCTGATCCTCGCCCTCTATGCGCTGCAGCTCCTGCCGGTGAACTTCGCCGGTATCGCCCTGATCCTGCTCGGCATCCTATTCATGGCCGCCGAGGCCTTCATGCCCAGCTTCGGCGTGATCGGCTTCGGCGGCATCGCTGCCTTCGTGGTGGGCGCGGTGATCCTGATCGACACCGAGGTGCCGGGCTTCGGCATCCCGCTGTCGGTGATCATCACCACAGCGGTTGCCAGCGCGCTGCTGATCTTCGGCATCCTGGGCATGGCTGTCCGTGCCCGCCGGCGTGCGCTGGTCAGCGGCGATGCCATGCTGGTGGGCAGCCAGACGACCCTGCTTGACCTGGTCGCGAACGATCCGTACAGCGGCTGGGTGCAGTTGCAGGGCGAGCGCTGGCAGGTGCGCAGCGACATCCCCCTGCAAAGCGGCCAGCGGGTACGGGTGCTGGCGCGCAATGGACTGTTACTGGACGTGACGGCGGATGAAACCCCGCCCAAAGGAGACTGAACATGGCCTTTCCGCTCAGCTTTGCCACCCTCCTGTTCCTGCTGATCGTGCTGGCGGTATCGGCCATCCGCATCTTCCGCGAATACGAGCGAGGCGTGGTGTTCCAGCTCGGGCGTTTCTGGAAGGTCAAGGGACCGGGGCTGGTGCTGATCATCCCCGCGATCCAGCAGGTGGTGCGGGTGGACCTGCGCACCGTGGTGCTGGACGTCCCGCCCCAGGACGTGATCTCCCGCGACAACGTCTCGGTGAAGGTCAACGCGGTGGTCTACTTCCGCGTCATCGACCCGCAGCGCGCCATCATCCAGGTGGAGAACTTCCTCATGGCCACCAGCCAGTTGGCCCAGACCACCCTGCGCTCGGTGCTCGGCAAGCACGAACTGGACGAGATGCTGGCGGAGCGGGAACGGCTCAACGTCGATATCCAGCATGCCTTGGACGCCCAGACCGACGCCTGGGGCATCAAGGTTTCCAACGTCGAGATCAAGCACGTCGACATCAATGAATCCATGGTCCGTGCCATCGCCCGCCAGGCCGAGGCGGAACGGGAGCGGCGTGCCAAGGTGATCCACGCCGAAGGCGAGCTGCAGGCCTCGGAGAAACTGATGCAGGCTGCGGAAATGCTCGGCCGTCAGTCCGGCGCCATGCAGTTGCGCTACATGCAGACCCTGGGCTCCATCGCCAACGACAAGACCACCACCATCGTCTTTCCCCTGCCAGTGGACTTGCTCGGCGGCATCCACAGGGGCAAGCAAAAGGACCAGGAAGGCTGAATCCGGGAACGCGACCCCCTGTTTCGCTCGACCTTTTCAGGGAGATTCCCTGAAAAGCCGCCACTATTCGGCGGGGGCGCGGTGGCCGGGTTTCTACACTTGTTGAAAGGACACAAGAACCCTGGAGGTCGCCATGCGTATCGGAGTGCCGAAGGAGATCAAGAACCACGAGTACCGGGTCGGCCTGACCCCGCAATCCGTGGCCGAATTGACCCGCCTGGGGCATGAAGTCTGGGTGGAAACCAGGGCCGGGGCGGCCATCGGCTTCGCCGACGAGGACTACCTGGCGACCGGCGCCAAGGTGGTCGGCAGCGCCGGCGAGGTCTTCGAACAGGCGCAGTTGATCGTCAAGGTCAAGGAGCCACTGACCCAGGAACGCGCCCGCCTGCGCCCCGAACAGACCCTCTTTACTTACCTGCACCTGGCCCCCGACAGGCCCCAGACCGAAGAACTGATCGCTTCCGGCGCCACCTGCATCGCCTATGAAACCGTCACCGACAGCCATGGCCGCCTGCCCCTGCTGGCGCCCATGTCCGAGGTAGCCGGGCGCATGTCCATCCAGGCCGGCGCCAGCTGCCTGGAGAAAGCCAAGGGCGGCCGCGGCGTGTTGCTCGGCGGCGTACCCGGCGTTGCCCCCGGCAAGGTGGTGATACTCGGTGGCGGTGTGGTGGGCACCCATGCCCTGGCCATGGCCGTGGGCCTGGGCGCCGACGTCACGGTGCTGGACAAGAGCGTGGATGCCCTGCGCCGCCTGGACTCCCTCTACGGCAACCGCATTACCACCCTCTATTCCACCCATGGCACGGTGCGCGAGCAGGTGCTGGCGGCGGACCTGGTCATCGGCGGCGTGCTCATCCCCGGCGCGGCGGCACCCAAGCTGGTCACCGCTGAAATGGTGGCGCGGATGCAGGACGGCGCGGTGCTGGTGGACGTGGCCATCGACCAGGGCGGCTGCGCGGAAACCTCGCGGGCCACCACCCACGCCGACCCCACCTATGTGGTCGATGGCGTGGTGCACTACTGCGTGGCCAACATGCCCGGCGCCGTGGCGCGTACCTCGACCCTGGCGCTGAACAACGCAACCCTGCCCTTCGTCATCGCCCTGGCGCAGAAAGGCACGCGCAAGGCCCTCGAAGATGACCTGCACCTGCGCCACGGCCTTAACGTCGCCAAGGGGCGCCTCACCAACGGCAGCGTCGCCGCGGCCCACCATATGGACTACGTGCACCTGGAGGAAATGCTCAAGCAACTCTAGTTCAGGGGTCGTGCTAGGCCCCGGTGACCACGATTCAGCAGGCGTCCTAGGCCCTTACCTGTGTCGTGGTCATTTTTATGCCTGGCTGAAGGGTGCCAATCCCCAGCAGGTTGGCGCAGCCGTAGGATGTGGCAGTATTCCCCGCGCCTGCGTCGAGAGCACAAGGACAGCCCTCACCGTGGAAACCCCGGTCTTTCTCCTGGTCATCACCGCCGCCGCCCTGCATGCCGGCTGGAACGCCCTGCTAAAGATCGGCCTGGACCGGTTCCTCACCGCCGCCCTGATCCAGATCGCCGCCGGTGTCGTCGCCCTGGCGGTGCTGCCCTTCGTGGACCCACCCAAGCTGGCGGCCTGGCCATGGATCGGACTCTCTGCCCTCCTCCACATCGGCTACAACAGCTACCTGGCCCGTGCCTACCAGCATGGTGACCTGGGCCAGGTCTATCCGTTGGCGCGCGGCAGTTCTCCACTGCTGGTGGCTGGATTGTCGGTGGTCCTGCTGGAAGACAGGCTAAGCGCTGGCGAGTTGCTGGGACTGCTGGTGCTGGTCAGCGGGATCTGGCTGATGGCCGTACGTGGCGGCCGGGGAGCGGCACGAGTCAACGGCTCACTGCTGGGCTGCGCCCTGATGACGGCGTTGTTCATAGCCGGCTACACCCTGGCCGATGCAACCGGCGCAAGGCGCAACGGCGATGCGCTGACCTATTCGATGTGGCTGTTCGCGGTGAACGCCCTGGTGATGACGATGGTGGTCGCCCTGACCCGCGGTCCGCGCACCTTTCTGCAACTCGGCCCGCACTGGCGCGGGGGGCTGGCGGGCGGGACGATGTCGCTGGCGGCCTACAGCATCGCCATCTGGGCCATGACCCAGGCCCCAGTGGCGCTGGTCTCCGCCTTGCGGGAAACCAGCGTGCTGTTCGCCCTGCTGATCGGCGCGCTGGTCCTCAAGGAACCCATGCCGCCGATCCGTCTGCTGGCTTGCGGAGTCATCGCACTGGGCGTCGTGCTGCTCAGGCTGCTCTAGCCGCAGGTGAACTGCTTGACGACGTCCGTCTCATTCACGTCGATATTCAGGCGACGGGAGTTGTAGTCCATGGTCATGACGTCATTGGGGCGCAGCACACGCGCAGTCTCGGCGCCGGATTGGCGCTTGGCCTGCTCGACCAGGGCGACATCGGCGGTCTTGCCGACCAGCGAGGCCACGGCTGCCGAATCGCAGGAGCCGGAAATGGACGGCGCAGCCGCGCTGGAGGATCCCTCGGCGGTAGCCGGGGCGGTAGCGGCGGGCGCCGCTGGCTTGTCGGTCGAGCTGCAGCCGGCAAGGAGCAGGCCGGCCAGAGCGAGACTGAGGGAAATCGACTTGAAGTACATACAACGGTCCTCTTTTGAACGAATGTCCTGGCGTGCGCCTGAGATGGCTTGGCATCACGGCGGGGCTCCTGCCCGCGGCGCACGACCGGTGCATTCTATCCTCTGGCTTTGACTCCGGTCAGGTGACTGCGGCCTAATGCCCCGCCCCTGCAACTTGCCGAAACAGTCCATGCCCAGCACGCCGAATATCCGCCCCAGCACCCTGCACCTGCCCCAGGGCGACTGGGCGACCCTGCTCGACTGCCTCTGCGCCCACTTTCCCGCCATCTCCCGCGACACCTGGCTGGAACGCATGGCGCGTGGCCGGGTGCTGGATGCCGAGGGCCGGCCCCTGGGCCCGGACCACCCCTACCGGATCGGCCTGCGGGTGCACTACTTCCGCGAAGTGAAGGACGAGAAGCCGATTCCCTTCGAGGAAAGCGTGCTGCATGTCGACGACCACCTGGTGGTGGCCGACAAGCCGCACTTCCTGCCGGTGATGCCGGCCGGCGAATACGTCGAGGAGACGCTGCAGGCGCGCCTCACCAGACGCCTGGGCAATCCGGACCTGGTGCCGCTGCACCGCATCGACCGGCACACCGCCGGCCTGGTGCTGTTCTCCGCCAACCCGGCCAGCCGCGGGCGCTACCAGGCGCTGTTTCGCGAGCGGCAGATGCACAAGCACTACGAAGCCATAGCCCCCGCCCTGCCCGGCGTGGACTTCCCGCTGCTGCGGGAAACCCGCCTGGACGCCGGCGAGCCGTTCTTCCGCATGCAGGAGGTGGAAGGCGTCGCCAACAGCCGCACGCGTCTTGAAGTCATCGAGAAGAACAGCGGCCTCTGGCGTTACGCCCTCTACCCCATCACCGGCAAGAAGCATCAGCTGCGCGTGCACCTCGCCGCCCTCGGCGCGCCCATCTGCAATGACGGCTTCTACCCTCTGCTCACCGACCAGGGCGAGCCGGACGACTACCAGCGCCCCCTCAAGCTGCTGGCCCGGGGCCTGGCCTTCGATGACCCGCTCAGCGGCGAATCACGCTGCTTCGAAAGCCGCCTGCGGCTGGACTGGTAAGCCGCACCCGGGCACTCCCGTCCTTGACGGGAGATATGACACAAATAATATTACGACAATAATTCAAGCAGGATATTGCCAGGCTGGAAGGCTGGTGGTTGTCCACTAGGCTTCTGCATTCCCCTTTTCGACTTATCGATCGAGGTAGATCCCATGAGTGCATACGACGTGGTGGTGATAGGCGGCGGCCCGGGTGGTTACAACGCGGCGATCAAGGCCGGCCAGCTGGGCATGAAGGTGGCCTGTGTCGAGGGCCGGGAAACCCTGGGTGGCACCTGCCTCAACGTCGGCTGCATGCCCTCCAAGGCCCTGCTGCACGCCTCCGAACTCTACGAAGCCGCCGCTGGCAAGGAGTTCGCCACCTTGGGAATACAGGTCACGCCCAGCCTCGACCTGGCGCAGATGATGAAGCAGAAGGCGGAAAGCGTGGCGGCCCTGACCAAGGGCATCGAATTCCTCTTCCGCAAGAACAAGGTGGAATGGATCAAGGGCTGGGGCCGCATCGACGGCGCCGGCAAGGTGGTGGTGACCGCTGCCGACGGCCAGCAGCAGACCCTGGAAACCCGCAACATCGTCATCGCCACCGGCTCGGAGCCCACCCCGCTGCCTGGCGTGACCATCGACAACCAGCGCATCCTGGACTCCACCGGCGCCCTGTCCCTGCCGGAAGTGCCCAAGCACCTGGTGGTGATCGGCGCCGGGGTGATCGGCCTGGAGCTGGGCTCGGTCTGGCGCCGCCTGGGCGCCCAGGTGACGGTGGTGGAATACCTGGGCCGCATCTGCCCGGGCCTGGACGACGAAACCGGCAAGACCCTGCAGCGCGCCCTGACCAAGCAGGGCATGAGCTTCAAGCTGAGCTCCAAGGTCACCAGCGCCAAGGTCGACAAGAACGCCGTGGAGCTCGCCATCGAACCCGCCGCCGGCGGCTTGGCGGAAACCCTCAGGGCCGACTACGTACTGGTGGCCATCGGTCGCCGCCCCTACACCGAGGGCCTGGGCCTGGAGACCGTTGGCCTGGCCACCGACCCACGCGGAATGCTCGCCAACGACCGCCACCAGACCGGCGCGCCAGGGGTCTGGGTGATAGGCGACGTCACTTCCGGCCCGATGCTGGCGCACAAGGCCGAGGACGAGGCCATCGTCTGCATCGAGCGCATTGCGGGCCAGGCCGCCGAGGTGAACTACAACGTCATCCCCAACGTGATCTACACCCGACCGGAAGTCGCCACTGTGGGCAAGAGCGAGGAGCAGCTGAAGGCCGAGGGACGCCCCTACCGGGTCGGCAAGTTCCCCTTCACTGCCAACAGCCGGGCCAAGATCAACCACGAGACCGAGGGCTTCGTGAAGGTGCTGGCTGACGAGCGCACGGACGAGGTGCTGGGCGTGCACATGGTCGGCCCGAGCGTCAGCGAGATGATCGGCGAGTATTGCGTGGCCATGGAGTTCTCGGCCTCGGCGGAGGACATCGCGCTGATCTGCCACCCCCACCCGACCCGCTCGGAAGCCCTGCGCCAGGCGGCGATGGATGTGCATGGCGGGGCGATGCAGGCGTAATCCCCCGACGCCCCATGTGTGAGCGAATTCATTCGCGAAAGAATCCGCTCACACGGCAAAACCGCCCCAGTTCGCAACGTGCGAAACCCATCACCCCTGCCCCGCATGGGTTTCGTGCCTCACCCCATCTTCGGACTGGACGCCATATAACCCACCTCGATGGCGGGTTTTCTTGCCTGCGCGAAACACCCACGCACTCCCGTAGGTTGGCGCTGAGCGAAGCGAAGCCCAACGTGCAATTGCGTGATCGAGGAAGGCGCAGGCGCCTGGCAAAGCGTATCGCGCAGGAAGGTTTGCTGAGTCGGCATGCCTGTCAGCGAAAAGCGGTTGTTGCAGATGCGCGGAGTGGAGAGCCGGCCCTCTGCGCTGAAGCCTGTGGGCGCCTTATCCTTTGAACCCCTTCGCCACCAGATAAACCTCCCTCGACCGCGGCCGCGACGACTCTGGTTTGCGTATCACCACCTTCTCGAATGAGGTGCGAACGTCCTTCAGAAACTCGTCAGAGCCTTCGCCCTGAAAGACCTTGGCCACAAAGTTGCCATTGGGCTTGAGCACCTGCCGGACCATATCGAGGACGAGTTCGACCAGATACATCGAGGAGGCCTGGTCAGCGGCAGCGACGCCGCTGATATTGGGGGCGATGTCGGAGATGATCAGATCGGGTTGGCTGCCGTTGAGCTTGTCGAGAAGCTGTTGGAACACTGCATCGTCGGTAAAGTCGCCCTGAATGAAGTCGACGTTATCCAGCGGGTCCATCGGCAGAATGTCGCTGGCCAGAACCCGTCCCTTTTCGCCCACGAGACGTCCGGCCACCTGCGACCAGCCGCCGGGAGCGGAGCCAAGATCCATGACCAGCATGCCGGGGCGTATCAGCTTGTCCTTCTCGTTCAGCTCGATCAGCTTGTAGCTGGCACGGGAACGCAAGCCATCCTTCTGAGCCTGTTTGACGTAGGGATCGTTGACGTGTTCATCCAGCCAGCGGCGGCTGCTTTTGGATCGTTTCATGATAGAGCCAACCACGGAAAATCAATGTGAGGAGCGGACCAATGTATGGGACCGAGGGGAAGCTGCTGGACGCAAAGCGGCGGCAATTATAAGCCGATAACACTGCGCAGGTTAATTCGCAGGCAGGGATCGCACAGCGCCGACCAACACGGCGCCTTCCGGACAACCATCAGGCCAGGCCTGACAGGGGCGGGCGGCGGCGGGTACAATTCGCGCCTTACTCCTACCCTCTGTTGCTTCCTTTGCCGGAGTCACCGGCCAGGATTACCGCCATGATTCGCATCAACGAACTGTCTCTGCCCCTCGATCACTCCGCCGATGAGTTGCGCAAGGCCATCGTCAAACGCCTGGGTATCAGCGACGCCGATCTGCTGAACTTCACCGTGTTCAAGCGCAGCTACGATGCCCGCAAGAAAAACAGCGTCATTCTGTTCATCTACATCATCGATCTGGAGGCCCGCGACGAGGCGGCGATTCTGGCGCGCTTTGCCGATGACAACAATATCCGCCCGGCCCCGGACACCCACTACTATCCAGTAGGACAAGCGCCGGCCGATCTGAGCGAGCGGCCGCTGGTCGTGGGCTTTGGTCCCTGTGGATTGTTCGCGGCGCTGTTGCTCGCGCAGATGGGGTTCAAACCCATCGTGCTGGAGCGCGGCAAGGATGTGCGCAGCCGCACCAAGGATACCTGGGCACTGTGGCGCAAAAAGGTCCTGACCCCGGAATCCAACGTGCAATTCGGTGAGGGTGGTGCCGGCCTGTTCTCGGACGGCAAACTCTACAGCCAGATCAAGGACCCCAAGTTCTACGCCCGCAAGGTGATGCACGAGTTTGTCCGTGCCGGCGCTCCGGAAGAGATCATGTACGTGAGCAAGCCGCATATCGGCACCTTCCGCCTCACTGGCGTGGTATCCACCATGCGCGAGGAAATTATCGCCCTCGGCGGCGAGGTGCGATTTGAAAACAAGGTTACCGATCTACTGATCAACGATGGCCAGCTCGAGGGTGTGGTGCTGGCCAGTGGCGAAACGATCCGCAGTCGCCATGTTGTGCTGGCGCTGGGCCACAGTTCCCGCGATACCTTCCGTATGCTGCACCGGCAGGGCGTGTTTATAGAGGCCAAACCCTTTGCCGTGGGTTTTCGCATCGAACACCCGCAAGGACTGATCGACGAGGCCCGCCTGGGCAAATACGCCGGCCATCCGGAGCTCGGCGCCGCCGACTACAAACTGGTGCATCACGCCAAGAATGGCCGCGCCGTCTACAGCTTCTGCATGTGCCCCGGTGGCACTGTGGTGGCGGCCACTTCCGAGCCGGGGCGAGTCGTTACCAACGGCATGAGCCAGTACTCCCGCAACGAACGCAATGCGAATGCTGGCATAGTCGTGGGCATCAACCCGGAGCAGGATTTCCCAGGTGGTCCGCTGGCCGGAGTGGAGTTGCAGGAGCGCCTGGAGTCGCGCGCCTATGAATTGGGCGGCAGCGATTACTGTGCGCCCGCGCAATTGGTGGGCGACTTTGTACGCGGAGTGTCGTCGACCGAATTTGGCGAGGTGGAACCCTCCTACAAACCCGGCGTGCGTCTAGGCGATCTTGCGCCCTCGCTGCCGGATTATGTGATCGAGGCCATCCGCGAGGCGCTGCCGGCATTTGGCAAACAGATCCGCGGTTTTGATCGCGATGACGCGGTGCTCACCGGTATCGAAACCCGCACCTCCTCCCCGGTCCGAATCACCCGCGACCACGAGACATTGCAAAGCCTCAACCTGCGAGGCCTGTATCCGGCCGGTGAAGGCGCCGGTTATGCGGGTGGCATTCTGTCGGCGGGCGTGGATGGCATCAAAGTCGCCGAAGCGTTGGCCAAGTCGCTTCTGTCTGAAATAAGCAAGACTGAAGTGCGGACCAACTGAGCGCCACATTGATGAAACTCGATGACATAAAAAAACTCCACCAGAAAAAATACCGGGCCGAGTTCGGTTACTTTCTGGTGGAGGGCGAACATCTGTTGCTGGAACTGCAAAAAGCGGCCTTGCAGAACCCGCTGCTACAGCGCAGCCAGCTGTATGTAACCGGCGCCTACGAGCACTGGCAAAGCCCGTTTGAAACCCATGTGATCAACGACCGCCAAATGGCGCAGATCGCCGACACCAAGACACCGCAGGGAATCATTGCGCTGGTGCCGATGCCGGCTGCTGCCGCGCCGGCTGCTGCACCTGCCAATAACGAGCGCGCCATTTACCTGCATGAAATTCAGGACCCGGGCAATCTCGGCACCATCCTGCGCACGTTGGCGTGGTTCGGTAATTTTCGCTGCCTGCTCAGTCCTGGCAGCGTTGATCCGTATAACCCCAAGGTCGTGCGTTCCAGCATGGGCGCCATTTTTCATACGCCCATGGAGCTGGATGTGGAATTGGACTCCTTGCGCACGCGCTTTGAGCGCATTGCCTGCCTGGATATGAATGGCGACAGCTTGCAATCCGCCAGTTTTAAAACTTTCGATTGTTATCTGTTCGGCAACGAAGCACGCGGCGTGCCCCGCGAGCAACTGATCGCACTCAATGCCCAACCATTTACCATTCCCGGTTGTGGCACCATCGAATCGCTGAACCTGGCCGCGACGGTCAATATGTGCGCGTACGAAATAAACAGATAGCGGATCAGGGAGCCGCTCTCTCGTTTGGAAAACCCGGTCAATCCCAAGCCAATCCCAGGCCAAGTGCAGCGTCATGTTGCTGAAGGTCATCGGGTAAGCGTGTTGAAAGACCGGTGCCCGCCAGTGACCGGCTACCACTTGTATGACCCGAGCCGCCGATAACCTACCGCGGCATTCACCTTGCTGGTGGAAGCACTACGTTTTCGAGGATGACGGGATGATTGCGACGTCCGCCTTGAAAAGCGGGAGCCTAGAGGAGAACTCCTTGGCCCCCGCGAAACTCAGCTTCGCACGAAGGCAAGCAGGTCGGCGTTGATCGTATCGGCGTTGATTGTGGGCATTCCGTGCGAGAACCCCGGGTAGATCTTGAGCGTGCTGTTCTTGAGCAGCTTCGCCGATAGCACGCCAGAGTTCTCATAAGGAACAATCTGGTCGTCGTCGCCATGCATCACCAGAACGGGGATCGTGATGCTTTTAAGGTCTTCGGTGAAGTCGGTCTGGGAGAAGGCGACGATGCCGTCGTAGTGAGCCTTGGCGCTGCCCATCATGCCCTGCCGCCACCAGTTCCGGATGATACCCTCCGACGGCTTCGCTCCAGGGCGGTTGTAACCGTAAAAGGGACCCGCCGGAATATCGTGATAAAACTGCGCGCGGTTGGCCGCGAGCTGGGCTTGCAGATCGTCGAAAACATCTTTGGGGAGACCGCCAGGGTTGCTCGCGGTCTTCACCATCAGCGGCGGAACCGCGCTGATGATGACCGCCTTGGGAACAGGGTCTTCACGATGCCGTGCGATGTAGTGGACGACCTCACCACCGCCCGTGGAGTGGCCTGCATGGATGGCTCCCTGCACTCCGAGGTGGTTGACAACCGCTGCCACGTCATCGGCGTAATGATCCATGTCGTGGCCATCCCAGACCTGGCTGGATCGTCCATGGCCGCGGCGATCATGGGCGACTACGCGAAAGCCATGGGCCAGGAAGAAAAGCATCTGCGCATCCCAGTCGTCCGAACTGAGCGGCCAGCCGTGATGGAAGCAGATCACTTGGGCATCGCGCGGCCCCCAGTCTTTGTAGAAGATTTCAACTCCATCCTTCGTTGTGACGTAACCCATGTTCGCTTCTCCTGTGTGATGTGGAGGTCGGCAACTGGCGATGTATTCGCCAATAGCTACCGTTCATGGCCTTTCTCGATAGGCGATGCCTGGAAACGCGGCCGGAAAAACACGCCTGGCTTTGCTTGTGAATGCTTGCAGTGAGCCGTTGAGTCAGTTAGCCGCTATTGCACTCTAGGATTAAAGTAAGCTTTAAGGTCAATGCTTCTTCCGAGGTGCTGCATGAAAATTGGTGAACTGGCGAAGCTCAGCGGCCTGGCGGCCTCCCGCATCCGCTTTTACGAGTCCAGTGGATTGATCAGTTCGGTTGAGCGCAAGGCAAACGGCTATCGCGACTACGGCCCCGAGGCGGTCTGGATTTTGGAGATCATTGCCGGGGCCCAGGCCGCAGGCTTCTCGCTGGAGGAGATCCGCCACCTACTGCCGGTCAGCCAGAACAATTGGAAGCACGAGGAGCTATTGGACAGTCTCAAGCGCAAGGTGACCGAGATCGAGGTCATGCAGAAGCGCCTGGAGCACAACAAGGCGCAGTTGCTCGTCGCCATCGAAAGCATCGAGAACAAGCCGGAAGGCATGCAATGCGTGGAAAACACGCAGCGAGTATTGGACCGCCTCCGCGAAGAATCGAATGTGGTTTCTGGGGCCAGTCGGCTACATCCAACTCGGGAAGGTTGAGGCATAACTCCTCCGAATAAAGCAAGTCAGGCCATGAAGGCCTGACTTGAACGAAGTAGCCTTATCGACCTACCCGTAGAATCCAGAAGTCGAAACTGGAGCAAGGTTGTGTTGCGTGCCGATGTTTTACGTTTCCCGGAAATAATTACTCGGTGTCCAAGTTGGATTTCAGGGGTTCGGGTGCATAGAGCGCGCTTTGGAACTGCGGCACGTACTCGTATTTCATCATTTTCCCCAGCTTCAGGGACTTCATGAACGTAGAAAGGCTGCCTTCATTTAGCGCGAGGCTGACCGATTCTGCACTCGTGCTAGAGGCGTGACTCAGTTGACGTGATACCGCATAGCCGTAGGCCAACTCTCCGCCATGACCGATATTTGTAAAACCATTGGTCACCAGTTCAACTTCATCTGAAGGGTTACTCAACTTTTCTCCTTCAAAGACAACATCAACCTTGCCTGTTTCGCTATCAACGATCTCGAAGGTTACGGACTTATCATTTTCCCGGCGATTGATACCAGTCAACCACTTCGGCAAGTTATACCCGACCACGCCCCTTACCCTCGCAAGCTCGGTATTTACCGGGAGTTTCAATACGTACCCCCAGAAATCCTTGGAGATCGACTGACCAATAAGGGAGATGGGACCCAGGTTTGACGATCCAGGCTTGTTCGTGACAATGGACAGGGCAATTTCGTTATAGCTGTCGTTGTCGCAGTACTCATAAGAGTAAGCGGTAAAGGCGACCAGGCCTCTTCCCGGCCAAACCTGAAGAGGTTGGACTTTATCCAGGACTTCAGCAGGTATCAGCTCTCTCAGCTTGTCTAAGTCCGCTGTGAAGACCGCGGTAATTCTGTTGTTCTTGTAGTAGAAATTTGGCGAATAGGATTCGAATCCCATGTCGACCTTTGCTTTCTTGAGTCCCCTGAACCAACTCAGGTCAACGCCAGGGGCTTCGGACTCTATGGTGGAAAGAGGAGGATTGGAGCGGAAGCGGTCATACAGACCACCTGCGACCACAGGAACTTCATGGCCGCCAATATTGATCATCACACTTCCAGCCGCTTTGACTTCGGCTGAATTTTCTGCCCATGCGAACGCCGAAACGGTATTCATGAGTATTCCCGCTATTACTGCAAAACTGCCGCCTTTCATTTGCTGAATTCTCCGCCAAGTGGGTTATTGCCAATGTTTTGCGTTCAGGGAAATCCGCTTTGTCAGATTGGAATTCGGTCGAAACTGTCCTTTCATGTTCCTTGACCCAGTCTTGAGCCAATTTCCATCTGCCTGGGCATGCCCTGTGGAGCCCGCCGACAGCACCCTAACTTTCAACTTAACTTTAAGGTCAAGCTTTTCTATGCGAGACCTCGGCTGGAGGAAGAAGCGCTCCTCGCAGAACGATGCGGGCAGGCGACTGCATGCCGAGCAGTGCGTCACCCCGACTGAAGATGCTGCGATCAATGGCCGGCTCGTGGCCGGCGAGGTGCCGTGACGAACAGTTGGATGGGCTAGTGCGGGGAGAGGGACAACCCGTTAGCGGTAGGCTCGAGCTTGACCTTAATTTTAACTTTAAGGTTATGGTGCTCCGTGGCTAATGTGTCGCGGCCGACGGCCAGTTTCCTAATAGCGAGTAACAGCGACACGTCTTCGGCATCTGCGAGGCCGACGGGTAGGTGATCTCAACATGACCAAGCGCATACTTCACGTCGTCAGCAACGTCGCTCACTATGCAGATCCTTCCGAGCCTACCGGCTTGTGGTTGGCGGAACTGACCCATGCCTACCACGTGTTTTCCGCGAAAGGGTACGAGCAACGTCTCGTGAGTCCGAAGGGCGGAATCTCACCCCTGGAGCCCCGCTCTCTTAAATGGCCGCATGCTGATAGCACCGCAAAAGCCTGGCTAGCCGACAAGGCTCGCTTGGCCCTGCTATCGAACACGGCCAGGCCCGACGAGATCGATCCGGCTGACTTCGATGCGATCTACTTCACTGGCGGTCATGCTGTGATGTGGGACTTTCCCGATGACGCAGGCCTGCAGCGACTCACTCGAGAGATCTACGAACGTGGAGGGATCGTCTCTTCCGTCTGCCATGGCTACTGCGGACTGCTGAACACGAAGCTGTCGGACGGTACGCTGCTGGTCGCCGGCCGCCGCGTCACTGGCTATTCCTGGGTTGAGGAAGTGTTGGCCGGTGTCGCGAAGAAGGTGCCTTACAACTCTGAGGAAGAGATGAAGCGGCGAGGAGCGTTGTACGAGAAAGCCCTGGTACCGTTCACAACGAAGGTCGTCGTCGATGCTCGGCTGGTGACCGGTCAGAATCCGCAGTCAGCCAAAGCGACGGCTGAGCAGGTTCCAGCACTCCTGTGATGACTTTCTGAGATTGTCAGGGGCGTTTTCCTGTTAATCCTCGCAGGTATCAGGACAGCACCGCCGTCAAACAAAGTACAGCCGCCAACCAGGCTGAATTGAGGGGCCATATCCGCCCTTCCTTGCTGCCCCTTGGTCTGCCGACTGAACTATCGCAGTCCGCGGCAAGGTCTGCTTTGGATCGGTTTCCTCTCCAGTCGATCACCTCGGCTTTCGCTCCAACCAGAACTCCGAGCCAACTAGCCTGCGGAACCTGAATGGCGTGGCTGAACAATTGACGCACAGACTTTCTGGCCATCTCTCACCAGGCAGACAACTACCGCGGTGACGCCGATACAACAAAGGTAAAGGGCTTGCGGGCCTAACCGCTCCATGAGTGCACCTGCGACCAGTGGGCCGATGGTCGCACCGATACCGAACGTCACCAGCAGCACACCTGCCACGGATACACGCAGCTCGGGCTCCAGATTGTCATTTGCATGGGCGACGCCAAGTGGATACAGGCAGAACTGCAGGAAGCCTATGACAGCACCAGCGAACATCACCCAGCCGAACTCCGGCGCATCGAGGAAGGCAAACGGCAAGTAGGCAGCGCAGAGCAAGGCAGCGGTCACTCGCACCAGGGCCACTCGAGAATACCGATCCGACAGCATTCCGAGGGGAAGCTGGGCAAGAAGCCCCGCTGCGATGCTAAGCGCCATGAACTGACCGACCTGGGAGGAAGTGAATCCCAATTGCGCCGCAAAGATCGGTGTCAATCCGTAGAAGCAGCCGCTCAACAGCCCCGACGCGAGAATGGTGCCCAACGCCTGGGGTAGGCGGCGGACGTAGAGCATGGGCGGTATTCGTGCCTGGCTGATGGCGCTGGGGGGCATTCCGCTATGCAGCGCCATAGGCACCAGTCCGATGGCGAAAGCGATGGCGACCCCGGATAGGACCAGAGCATCCAGTCCGTCGCCGAGGCCAAGCAGCAATTGCCCCAGCATCATGCCGACATAGCTCGCCACCATGTACAACGACATCGCGCTGCCACGACGGTCGCCCGGTGCGCAGTCGCTGAGCCAACTTTCGATGACCATCAACTGGCACATCATTGCCGCGCCGACGATGAACCTCAACGCCAGCCAGAGCGGCAACCAGTCACTGAGCTGATAGCTGAGCACCGCGGTGACGATCACGCCGGCGCCTGCCACGAACGCACGTGCGTGAGAGACGCAATCGATCAGCCAGTAACCGATGCGTCCCCCCACCACCATACCCAGCGCATGGGCGGCCATAAGGCCGCCGCCCCAGAGTTCCGCGACACCCGCAGCATCCAGACGCAGGGCCAGGTAAGTCATCAGCAAGCTGGAACCCAGCTGCATCAGCAGGGCCGCAGCGTAAATCGTCCCGAACGCCTTGGTGAGTGCGAACAATTGGAGTCCCCAGGTCAGGTGTATCCGTCAATTAGACGAGGCCGTGGCGCTGCTTCCAGTCGCCCGGATGCACAACGTAGCCGAACAGTGCGTGGCCGCCGTAGACGAGTTCGGTTCCTTCCGGAATCCAGAGCAGTTGCCCTGGCGCCACTCGATACAGCTCCCCGTTGGCCCTGAGTTCAAAGCACCCCTCGATGACGAAGATCACTTCGTCATAAAGCAGGGTCCAGGCCACCTCGGCGCCCTCCCAACGGGCAAAGCCGATCCCGAGATTCGGCGACACCTCGTTGCTGACTGCCCGGGCCACACTGGCGCTTCCGGGCGGCCCGCCACGGTGGGTGAAAGTCAGGTCGCGATGATCGACAAACAGCACCGGGCCTTTCCCGCTCGGGGCCCCGGTCATATCTCGCTCCTGCTGTTCCATGCTGCCCACCGAATGCGTGTCTTGACCCCCAACCCCAAGAATGGCTCCGGCGGATTGAGCGACGGCATCCCGGTCACCGCCCGAATGTCGCTCAGTTGTTCGGAATCGGTCCCGACGGCCATATCGGCCAGCAAGGTGCCGGAGATGGTGCCCCACGCCGCACCGACGCCGTTGTCGCAGGCCGTTGCGAAAACACCTTCGTCGAGTTGACCGAAGTAGTTGGTGAAATTCCGCGAGATCGCGTAGACCCCACCCCAGGTGTGAGTGAAAGGCACATCGGCAAGGTGTGGGTACCGGGCGACAAAGGCCTTGCGATGATCCTCGCGGATCCTGGAGCGGGTCGCCTCATCGATGCTTCGCCCGTAACGAGGAACATGCTTGTAGGTGTTGCGAATGATGAGACGGCGATCCTGGGTCATCCTCACGGTGGTACCCGCATGGTCGGCAGGCGTCAGCCCCCAATCGGCCTGGATACCTGTCGCGGCCATCTCGTTGTCGGTGAGCGGGCGTGTCCAGCTGGCGAACGTCATCACCGGCAACAGGCGATTGCGTAGGTAACCGAACTCCTGGGTGAAGATACTGGTGCCCAGCAGAACTCTCGGCGTGCGGATCAGCCCCTCGTCGCCATGCAGGATCCAGCGCCCATCGGTGTCCTTTTCCAGGCGCCGGACAGGCGACTCTTCGAGTACCTCGACATTCTTCGGAAGCGACGCGCCCAGCCCCCGCACCAATGCCGCCGGCTGCATGAGGTAGCAGCCTGGTGTGAAGATGGCGCGGCTGTAATAGCCGGTACCCAGCACCCCGGCGAGCTCTTCGCGTTCGACCAGGCGATAGGGTTCGCCAAGGTCGGACATCAGCTTCTCGAAATGATCGAGATAGGCCAGGCCGCGCGCGCCCACCGCGCCCTGGTACTTGCCGGCATGGGACCACTGGCAATCGATGCCGTGGCGACCAATCAGCGTTTGCAACTGGTCAATGGCCGCACGGTTGAGGCCGAGCAGTCGCTGCTTGTGCTGCGGATCGGGATGCTCCAGGGCGAACTTGTGTGGCAAGTCGATGACGAAGCCGGAGTTGCGGCCGGATGCCCCGTAACCGATACGCTGGGCGTCCACCAGGACAATACGCGACTGCGGAAGGTGCTCGGCCAACCGGCGCGCCGCAGCGAGTCCTGCGAAGCCCGCGCCTATCACTACGTAGTCGGCCTTCTGCTCGCCAATCAGGCGCCTGCAGGGAAGCGGTTCAGGCAGCGCGGCGTACCAGCCACAACTGCGGTCGTCATGAGGCAGGTTAACGATACTGTTCATTGGTCGGCCCTCAGGCCACGTTCGGTTGGGTGTCCTGACAGCTCTGCAGCCAGGCATTTCGTTTCAGTTGCGCCTGCCGTCCGAGGAGGACGAAGCCACGCATGGCCCCGGAAAGGTCATGGAAGGCTGCGCTCAGACCGTCACCGGTCGCATCGCAACGCCACTGACCTTCGCAATCGACAGGTGGCGGCAGGAGGCAGAGGGGTGCCGCCGGGGTTTTCACCGTAACCGGGGCCAGCGGGTAACTGACCGGAGTCGGCTGTCCCAGCAAGGTCCTGGCCAGGGCACGTATGCCCTCGTTGATGGGCGCGAGGTAAGGCAGCAGCTGCCCGTCGATCTCGATGCAGTCGCCCAGCGCGTAGATACCCGGCTGTGACGTCTGCAGGCGTGCATCGACCTTGATGCCGCGTCCACACGCCAAGCCGGCCTCCAGCGCGAGCTCCAGGTTGGGCCGCAGGCCGACCGCGGATAGCACCAGGTCGGCACCGAGGCTCTGGCCATCGGCCAAGGTCATTCGATATCCATCGGCGCCCCGGTCGATACGCTGCAGGGTCGTGCGCAAACTCCACTGCACTCCAAGGGCGGACAGCGCCTGCTGCAATTGCAGGCCCACCGGTTCTGGCAACAGGCGCGCCATGGGCCAGGAACCCAGGCCGATTACCCGCACCTGATAGCCGCTGCTGGCCAGGTCATTGGCGAACTCGCATCCGATCAGCCCATCGCCGAGGATCGCGACACTGCGCACACCCTCCAGCCGCTCACGGAACTCGCGGTAGTCCTGCAGGTTGTTGACGCTGAGTAGCGCATCGGCACAGCCCTCGATAGGCAAGCGCACCGGGGAAGCGCCACTGGCCAGCACGAGCTGGCCGTACTCCATCTCGCCGAGGCTGGTGTACAGGCGTCGCGCCGTGGCATCGATTCGCTCGACCCGACAATGCGTGTAGATGCGGATGCCCAAGCGCCGCTCCAGCGCCAGCGGGCCTTCCGTCGCCAAGGCCGCCGCGCTACGTCCCTGGGCCAGCGCGATGGACAGCGCCGGCTTGGAGTAGATGTGCCCAGATTCCTGAGTCAGCACCCGGATATCCAGCTGCGGGTTGGCCTTGCGCAGCTCCTGGGCCAGACCGTAGCCGGCATGGCCGCTGCCGATGATGACCACCGGCTGTGCAGGAAGAGCCGCAGCAAGCGGCTGCTTCATGACGGCCGGCGGAGCGGCCACGGCCGTCACCGGTTCGCTGATCTCGATCATCTCGAAGTCGGACTTGCCCACCTTGCAGTCGGGGCAGAGCCAGTCGTCCGGGACATCTTCCCAGCCGGTACCGGGGGGAATACCGTCGTCCGGCCAGCCCTGTGCCTCGTCATAGATCAGGCCACAGATGATGCAGAGCCATTTCTTCATCGCCGTATCCCCCTCACTCACCCTTGATGCGCAAGGCCAGGTTCTTGGTCCGGACGTAGCTGTAGAGAGCCTCCTGCCCTTTCTCCCGGCCGAATCCAGACAGCCCTACTCCGCCGAACGGTGTTTCGATGCCACCGGCGTACCATTCGTTGACGAATACCTGGCCGGCGCGCAGCCGACGTGCACAGCGCAGGGCGCGATCGAGATCCCGGGTGAAGACGCCCGAGACCAGTCCGAATTCGGTGCCATTGGCGATGGCGATGGCCTCGTCCTCGGTATCGAAGGGAATCACCGCGAGGACCGGACCGAACACTTCGGCCTGGGCGATTTCCATATCCGGGGTGACATCCCGGAAAACCGTCGGCGCCATGTAATGCCCGCGCAATCCGTTGATCGCCTCGCCACCGGTTGCGACCACCGCCCCTTCCTCCTGGGCCCGGCGACACATGGCCTCGATGCCCTCGAGCTGGCCTGCGGAGATCACCGGCGTCAGTTCCGGATCGTCCTGGCCCACGCCGACACTAAGACCCTCGGCCATCACCACCACTTCAGCGACGACGTCGTCATACACCGAGCGATGCACCAGCAATCGCGACATTGCCGAACAGACCTGGCCGGCATTGAAGAAAATGCCGCTCCTGACGCTGGCCAGCAGTTGCTCGCGATCAGCATCGGGAAATACCAGCGCGGCCGACTTGCCGCCCAGTTCCATGACGCTGGGAATGGCGTGCTCTGCAGCGGCACGCAGGATGCTCTGGCCAGTACCGACGGAACCCGTGAAGACGATCTGATCGACGTCGCGATGCCCGGCCATGTATGCACCCACTTCCCGGCCACGACCACAGATCAGGTTGACCGCGCCGCGCGGCAACCCGGCACGCTCGATGGCCTTCAAAAGGACGCAGAGCCCCAGCGGAGAAAGCTCAGGCGATTTGATCACGACCGCATTGCCCGCGGCCAAGGCAGGTGCCAGCGATCGAGCACAGATGGACACTGGAAAGTTCCACGGCACGATCTGCAGCGAGACGCCCATCGGGTCGTAGACGGTGAAGTCCATGTAACCGTTGCCGAGCGGAATGGATGTCCCCTCGATCTTGTCGGCCATTCCGGCGTAATACTCGAAGTAGCGAGCCGCTTCGATGAACTCGTCGCGGGCATCACGCAGACTCTTGCCGTTCTCCTGGCACAGGACCCATGCCCCCTCTTCGGTCACCGCGCGGATCTGCGCGGCGACCTCCAGCAGCCAGGCAACCCGCTGCGCCGGGCGTGCACGGGTCAACTCCCCGCTGTCGGCGCAGCGTCGTGCCGCCTGGATGGCCCGTTCCGCATCGGCGATGCTGGCCTGGGCGACCGTGGCAACCAGTTCGGTCGTGCCGGGACTGTTGACGGTGATGTGCTGCTCACTGTCGGTCCACTGACCGTCAATGAAGTTCAGCCAGTGCGATGCGATCGAATGCATGGCCATCACCTCAGGCGTTCTGTGCGCAATCGAGAAGCTGACGCGCCGCCCACTTGTGGAAGAAGTGGGTCGGCACGTCCATTTCCGGAGAGAACGCGCCACCGTTATAGCCGGGGGAGTATCGGCCCTTCTGCATGCCTTCTACCGATGCGATGTCTTCGGCGAACACCACCCGCCAGGACTCCATGACTGCATTGCGGGCAGCCTCGAAACGGCTATCGAGTGCCTCGTCGCCTACGTAGAAGAGACGCAAGTGCTCGACGGTCTTACCGGGAGCGATCGGCTCCAGCATCATGGCGAAAGCATGGTCTGCCTGAATGCCCAGCAAGACGTTGGGGAAGAAAGCCACGTACTCGGCTGTACGCAGGCGATCCTGCGGCCAGGACGGGAAGATCGGCAGGTGCGTACCGGCGACGTCGGAGAGGTTGTAGGCATAACTGCCCTGGCCGGCGAACTGGTCGAACCAGATGTTGTAGTGATCTTCCAGTCGCGAATAGCTGTTCAGGCTCGGGTGCACCCACGGCAGGTGATAGGCCTCGCAGTAATTCTCCACTGCAAGCTTCCAGTTGCAGTTGACCTCGATGCTCATGGCTCCGCTGCTCGCTTCGCGACGCATCAGCCCCATGCCCTCGGCTCCGAGGAACTGCGTCCAGCGCTCGGTCAGCGGCGCGAGCTGTTCTTCCAGGGCCGGCGCATCACCGGACAGGTTGATGAACACCATGTCCATCCAGATGGTGGTGCGCAGAGCCTTCAGGCCATGCTTCTCGCAAGCGAAACGATCGTCCTTGTGCTGGTTGATACCGCCGACGTGCGGAGTCCCTTTGAGGCCACCGTTCAGGTCATAAGTCCAGGAGTGATAGGGGCAGCGAATCACACCCTGCACCTCGCCGGCTTGCTGCACCAGCTTCACGCCACGGTGGCTGCAGACGTTATGGAATACCTGAACAACACCCTCGCGGTTGCGCATCATCAGCAGCGGCAGACCCATGAAGTCCACCGGCTTGACGTAGCTGTTCTTCGGCAGATCAGTCGCGAAACCGATGCAGGCCCAGTTGCGACCGAGCACTTGATCGCGCTCCAGTTCGAAATAGCGCTGCTCGGTATAGAACTCGTTGGTCAGGCCATGAGCTTCATGGATGGGAGCCAGGACGGTTTCCAGGGCATGAGTCGGGATGAGGCGAGTCGCGGTCGAGGAAGTCATTGTTGTTCTCTCTTGCTGGCACGAATGGAAATGCACGGCGTAACGGGCCTGCTGCATGGCGGCGAGTTTCGGCAAGAGACGAAGCAGTGGACAAACGATTTTTTTGCGCAGATTAATGACTTTTAATCATTACTTTAAATCACTCCATCCTGACCAGCCCATCGACTTTATTGGGCGCTCCTCCTGGATTGCAGAGAGATTAATTTATGATATTTGGTAATTAATCGATGAGGAGAAATGAGTTGTCGCGCGTCCGGGCTTCCACCATTTTGTTGCCACATCTCGGGGCGCCAACGACCCGAGGTCGCCCCGCCGAGAAGCGGCAACCGTGGTCCCGAGCAACAGCCGGTGACATGCCCCGCTTCGCCGAGCAAAGCCCTCAACCCTTAAACAAAAATAAAAGGGGAATGACATGCGTGCAGAATCGGGCCTCCTCAAAGGCCTCAACCCCCATGTCACGGTGACTTCGATAGCCACCGTGGTGCTGTTCGTGCTGTTCTGCGCGCTCATGGACGAGCGAGCTGCCCAAGCCTTCGAATCAGCGTCGACCTTCATTCTGAACAACTTCAAGTGGTACTACCTGGCCCTGGTGAGCGGCGCCCTCTGCCTGCTGATCTGGATATCCGTCAGCAAATTCGGCACCTTGAAATTGGGCGCCCATGACGACGAACCGGAGTTCAGTTTCGGTTCCTGGATCGCCATGCTGTTCAGCGCCGGCATGGGCATCGGGCTGATCTTCTGGTCCGTTGCCGAGCCGATGCTGCATTACGCCGAGAATCCCTTCGCCAAGGGATTGACGGATGAAGCGGCAAGCGTCGCGATGCGGATTACCCTGTTCCACTGGGGTCTCCATCCATGGGCGATCTTTTCCCTGATCGGCCTGAGCCTGGCTTACTTCGCCTATCGCAAGGGTTTGCCGTTGGCCCTTCGGTCGCTGCTGTATCCGCTGATCGGTGACCGGATCTACGGATGGATCGGCCATGTCGTGGACATCATGGGCGTCGCGATCACGGCCTTTGGCGTCTCCCAATCGCTCGGCCTGGGTGTCGCGCAGATCAATACCGGCCTTCACCAGGTATTCGGGCTCCCCATCAGCATCGGCCTCCAGCTGTCCATCATCCTGGTGGTCACCATCATCGCCTCCGTATCGCTCCTGGCTGGCCTGTCCAAAGGGATGAAGCGGATTTCGACGTTGAACATGTACATCTCGTTCGCGTTGATGCTGATCGTCCTCGCCATCGGCCCGACTCGTTACATCCTCAACCTCATGTTCGAATCCACCGGGGATTACCTGCAGAACCTGGTCGGCCTGAGCCTCTGGATGGACACCCAGAAGGACACCGAATGGCAGAACTGGTGGACTGCCTTCTACTGGCCGTGGTGGATGACCTGGGGTCCCTTCGTAGGCCTATTCATCGCGCGGATCTCCAAGGGGCGCACGATTCGGGAACTCATCGTCGGCGCCCTGGTGGTCCCCACACTGGTCACGATTCTGTGGATGTCCGTCTTCGGCGGAGCCGCTCTGAAGAACGAACAGACCGAGCGCCAGCAGTACGAGAAAGCGGCCGCGAACGCCGAGCTCGTTCAGGATCAGGCGAAATTCGAAGGGGGCTCCATCCTCCTGGCCACCCAGAAAGAAGCCACCGCGGCCATGTTCACCCTGCTGGAAAAGCTGGACGGCCCGGTCGTGGGTGGCGCGCTCTCCATACTTGTCTGCCTGCTGCTGGCCGTACACTTCGTCACCACGGCCGACGCCGGCACTCAAGTGCTCTGCACACTGAACGCCCTGGGAAGTACAAACCCGCCCAACTGGATCAGGCTGCTCTGGTGCATCCTGGAAGGCGCCGTGGCTGCCGGGCTTCTCCTGGCGGGAGGGCTCAAGGCTATTCAAATGGCGAGCATTGTCGTGGGCCTGCCAATCGCAATCCTGATGATGGTAATGAGCTACACCCTGATTCGCAGCCTGCGGCAGGAGTCGTTCAGCGGCCAACCCTACCTACCCCCGGGTGGCCGTCTACCCGTTCAGGAGCTTTCCCAGGAGGGTGTCCTGCAACCTCGCGGACCAGCACTGGGCGCGGCTGCGGACATAGCACCACTGACCGCACGAAAAGCCGGCTGAAATTGGCAATCCAGTGACCCGTGCGGTCGATTCATCGGCAATCGTCCAATCAGTTCCCTAGCCACCTGAAAGCGCCGAAGCCGTCAGCCACAAGCTGACGGCTTCGGTCGTTTCGGAACTTTCACATCGCCCAGGCCACAGGACAACTATTTGCCGGAGCCACCTACCCGCAAACGGAAGGCAGCCCCATGAGCCAGTCGTGGAACAACCTCACGCTTTGTCGTGGTCCACGCCCACTGAGAGGCTCCAGCAGGCAGAACTTTGCGTCTGTCTGAAGAACAAGATCGTTTGGACGTACCAGCGCCCCCGTACTCAAAGGCTCATCCACAAGCCTGTTCCATGCGAGCGCCACGCCCTGCCCGCTGATAGCGGACTGGATCACCATGCTGTAGCTGTTGATGTTGACCCGGTGCTTCGGCGAGATAGGCTCATGCCCAAGTCGCTTGAACCACTCCGGCCACCCGATCCAGTCGCGCTGCGAATCCTCAAGCCACAGCCACGTGCAGGAAGAAAGCCCTTCGATCGAAGAAATCTGGGGATGCTTTGCCAGATATCCAGGGCTGCAAACCAGGTAAATCTCCTCCGAGAAAAGTGGCGTGACTTCCATACCCTTTGGTGGTGTGCTGCAGTAATACAGCGCCAGATCGCAATCGAGCCTGGAGTAGTCCTTCACATGATCGAGAGCGATGATCCTGAGGTCGATCTCCTCATGCTGGCTTTGAAACTCGGCAACCTTAGGCAGCAGCCACAGCGATGCCATTGCTGTGCTGGTGGCGACGGTCACCTGCTGGTCGCCTCGCCATTGCCGTATCTCCCCAGTGGAGCGGGCCAGATGCAGCAGACAGTCTCGAACCGTTTCGTAGTATTGGGCTCCTGCCGGCGTCAGATTGATGGTTCGAGTTGTCCGTTCGAACAATGTCTTTCCGAGATAATCCTCCAGCAAGCGAACCTGACGGCTAATCGCGCCCTGTGTGACATTCAATTCTTTGGCAGCAAAGGTAAAGCTCAGGTGGCGGGCGGCGGATTCAAAGGCAAGCAGACTATTGAGCGGCGGAAGCGGTTGGATTCTCACGGTTGATGAACCATCTCATTTTTTATTTTTCAGTCAGGCATTTTAGCGGTCCGCCATCGGTTCTGGTGCGTTGCAAGGGCTAAATTGGCCTGATTTCTGCGTCCTTCCGCTAGTTGTAGGCCACTGCTAAAAGTCCCCCCTCGGAGACAACCTTGAGTTCTGCCTTCGGCCAGAAGGGGACATTAGAGCAGCAAAATTGGATCTCTCCCCTTTTCTCGTCAGGTAACGCTTGAAGCCCAAATCGAACGGCACTTCCGGCATTCGTTTGGCTCCAGTTCGCTTATTTCTAAGCGGACACCATCGTCCTTAACGTCAGGATTTCCATGCGCCAACGAAGCGCTTACCCAAACCGTTCAAGGCCCAGGTTGTTCAGGAGGAGCGCTCTCGGGTGCCCTTCCCGGCTGGCGGTGAAACGAATACCGGAAGTGGTTCGGCTATGCTCAAGTGAACTGGATCTGCTTCGAACGCATTGCGCAGATCAGTTGTGGGTTGCCCGTGATGTCCCTGGAACGGGCCGCGTGGCAACCTTCCAGCCACTCCAGATGCCTGTCGGATGGTGGTCTTCTTGCGCAGTCTGCAATCGCTCGAGGCATTCCTCTGGAAGGTCGCGACCTGGCCCATTTCCTTTCCGCGAACGCTCTGGCGAGTGCTACGCAACCCCATCGCCGTTTCGCTCTATACCCGACGACAGCTCGAGCAGCAGCCTGACCAGCGCTTCAGCGGCATGCTCAGCCCACCGCTGATGCTGGTCCTTTCCATCGTCCTTGCCCATCTCGTCGGCTTCGCCATACCGGATCGACCTTCGCCATTGGTTTCCGGCGAGTTGCTGACGCTGCTGGTGCGCAGCTTCAGCTACGGCCTGTACGCGCTGATGCCGGCCATGGCCATGCTGCGGGTGCGGCGAGTCCGCGTGAGCCGCACCACACTGCGCGAGCCCTTCTACATCCAGTGCTACCTGGCCTCCCCTCTTTCCATCGTGCTGATCGCAGCCAACCTGCTGGCAGGCATCCAGGTAGCGCTGGCAATGCTTCTCACCACCCTCGCCTGCATCTGGTACTTGTTCTCGCAGATCGCCCTGCTGCGCCGGCTCCTCGACTTGCCCCTGCTGCCGGCCACCTTCATCGCCATTTCCAGGTTCGTCGTCGCCACCCTGATCGTCCTGGCCCTGATGGATCTGCTGCGGTCCACATCCGTTACGCATATTGGTTAACCAACGCAACTCCATGTCTGGGTGCATACCGATCGGTCTCACTTCAATAAGCAGTTTCTGCACGCCCATGGCGTGTTGCCGTCAAAGTGGCGAGCGCAGCGGCAAGCGCAAGAAAGCGCATGACCAACCGCCACATCGCCACACCAATGAGACGCTTCTAGCTGAGCGATGCCGCTTGCTGAAGGCTTAGCGAACGGGTTTCAGGTGCCAGCATCCAGGACATCGGCAGACCGAACAGCGTGATGATCGCCGCTGCGTACATCGTCTGGGAGCCACCACCCATAGCGGACGTCAACGGCACCCCCGATGATGCAGCAGCATTGCCATCCAACGGGGCGTCACGCTGACGGCGCTCGGCCCTAAGCGCTGGTTAACCCTTCAGCGCAGCTTCGATCGCGGCGATATCAATCTTTTGCATGCCCATCATCGCTTCGAACGCGCGCTTGGCCGCTGCTCGATCAGGATTGGTAATGGCGGCCGTCAATACGCGTGGTGTGATCTGCCACGACAGGCCCCATTTGTCCTTGCACCATCCGCATGCGCTTTCCTGGCCACCATGCCCGATGATTGCGTTCCACAAGCGATCGGTCTCGGCCTGGTCATCAGTCGCAACCTGGAACGAGAATGCCTCGTTATGTTTGAACGCCGCCCCTCCGTTCAGACCAAGGCAAGGGATGCCCATCACCGTGAACTCGACTGTCAAGACATCGCCCTGCTTGCCAGCAGGATAGTCGCCAGGCGCGCGATGGACAGCGCCCACCACACTGTCCGGGAACGTCTCGGCATAGAACGTCGCGGCATCCAACGCAGTGCCGTCATACCAGAGGCATATCGTGTTTTTGCTGATCATCTTGGTTCTCCACGATTGGTACTGGTCATGGATTCTAGCCGCGCAGCCAGCCTGTCGCTTCCCGACCCTTTACAGACATTCATAACGTTTGACATGAGAAGCGTCGCCCGGCTTGCCGGGTGACGTCCTATCGATGGAAGGGTTAGACCTGCTCGAGGAACCGCTTGATCTCGGCATTTACCACCTCTGGCCGAGTGATCGGGCCCATATGCCCAAGTTCCTCGAACTCTACCGCGCGTACGCGGGGAAGTGCCGGAATTAGGAGCTGGGCGACACCTTGCGCCGAAGCTGTCGAGCGCTTGCCGGCCATGTACAGGATGGGTACATCGAGCCGGTGAAACGTCTGGATGGGTGTGGGCTCAGTGAACAGCGCATGGCCCCATCTGCGCACGTTTGCCACGGAGTCCGCTATCGGCTGCCGACGGTGCTCCGGGGTGTTTGCCCAAGCACCCTCACCCATCCAGTAATCGATGAACACCTTCGCGGCCGCGTCGCGGTCGCCACGATCCAATGCAGCACCGGCAGCAGAGACTGCATCGCGAATGCCATCAGCGCGATTAGGAGGTGGCGTAAAAGCGTCGATGAGCGAAAACAAGGTAGGCTCGTACAGCACCAGCGCTCGCACGCGGGTCGGGGCCATGAGGGCAGCCTTTAACGCCACGGCCGCACCATAGGAGTGACCGACCAATGTGACGGGTGACGGCAAGCGAGCTAAGACAGGCTCAATGAACGCGACCTCATCCGCAAGCGATATGAATCGATCGGAGTGCCAGTCTGGACTATTGCCTGACCCGTAGGAGTCCAGCGCCAGGACGCGGTGGGTCGGAGACAAGAGGTCCATCAGACTACGCCATTGGCTGGAACTGCTGGCGTTGCAGTGGAAGCAAACGACGGCCGCGCCGCGACCGGCTTCACGGACATATGGTTCAGATCGGGTCATATGCGCTCCGATGAGTTGTAGGCGGGTCTGACGTTTGAGCCAAGCGCCTTGCCGGTGGAGGCCTCAGCTTTGCCTCGCTACAAGGCTCAGCACCGTTTCAGGCGCTTCTAACGCCCCACTCGCAAGTGCAATGAGTCTTGGCTTCTTTGACGCCGCGTGGAAGTTCTTATCGGAAGTGACAAAGATACCGCGGTGCCGGTGCGCATGGCTCCAGAAGGCTTGAACGTCACCCTTGGCATTGCACCACTTGTCATCACGGTGCGGCGCATCGACGTCGAGGCCTCCAGCAGAACAGTAGGCTGCCCAGTCGAACTCGATATTTGGGAACAGCATCTCGTGGATTCGCCGTTCATAGCCTAGACGTGGTTGCGGCAAATGCGACATCGCCCAGAGAGAAACACGACAAGGGTGACGGCAATCCCTGCTGCCTTCTAACTTCGAAAGCAGCATCGGCGATGCCGCCCATTTGCCATCATTGAGTCCATCGTCCGCTCCTGGCTGTAGCTGCCATTGGGTACCGGCAGATCTCGGCCACAAGCGGAAGTTTGAGGTACCCGTACGCCTCCGACAGGGCCAATCTCGAGTTCAGGTCGGGCCCAATCCATGCTAGCCGGCCTGCTCAAGCGCCCTCACCCGCGGAGCGCGCTTCTTTGCGCCAGTTTCGCGCAAAACCCCAATAGGCTCCCTTCGATTGCTATCACGAGAACAAAAATGGATTCTGGCAGCAAGCCTGAAACGGCCGACTGGCCTCACTGAACCTCAGGAGAACCACCGATATGAGTGATGAGCCCATCTCAGAGGACATCATCCGCCGTCGTGAGGAGTTGGCCGCCCTGATACAACGTCACGCCTCGACGTACGGCGTGCACGGAACCGCGATCGGCCCGTTGCACTTCGTTTGCAGTGACTCCCCTACCGACCTGATCCACACCGTGCACAAGCCCGGGCTCTGCGTCGTCGCACAAGGCCGAAAAGAGATACAGCTGCACGATGAGCGCTACGTCTACGACCCACTGAACTACCTGGTCGTCTCGGTGACCCTGCCGCTCGCCGGCAAGGTGATCGAAGCCAGCCCCCAGGAGCCGTACCTTTGCATCAGGCTGGATCTGGACCCACTCGAAATTACGCAACTGATTGCCGATGCCAGCCCGATGGGGGTGCCCAGTCCCCCGAAACGGGGGCTCTACCTGGAGCGCGTCAACTCACCGATACTGGATGCGCTGCTGCGCCTGATACGTCTGCTGGATACGCCTCAAGACATCGCCACCCTGGCCCCTTTGGCCATACGCGAGATCTTCTACCGTCTGCTGCATAGCGACCAGGGTCAGCGTTTGTACGCCGTGGCATTCGCGGATAGCCAGACTCACCGAGTCACCCGGGCCATCGACTGGCTGAACAAGCATTACACCGACACACTGCGCATCGATGACCTGGCGAAGCGTGTAAACCTCAGCACTTCTACCCTTCATCAGCGCTTCAAGGCCGTCACCGCCATGAGCCCGCTGCAATACCAGAAGCAACTGCGCCTTCAGGAGGCCAGGCGGCTGATCATCAGTGAAGGTTTCGACGTTTCGTCAGCCTGCTTCCAGGTCGGCTACGAAAGTCCCTCGCAGTTCAGTCGCGAGTACAGCAGGCTATTCGGAATTGCGCCGTCGAGAGACTCATTGAACCCACGCAGCATCGCCTGATTGCTTGCGAAACGAGACTCCGAGTGGTTCTGCGCAACTCACCGTTCGCGATGCAAGACCATGCCGGCGTGATAGAGGACATCGTCGCGGAACTCTCCATCCGCGGTGAAGCCGGTGTCGTCCACGTACTCGATGTGGTCTCCCTCCAGCCAGTAGCGACCCTGGTAAGCGCTCTGCTTGTTGCCACGGGCCTCGTCATAGCGGCCGCCGGCCAACAGTTCGTGACGGATGTGGCCATCTGCGGTCACCCACATGCCAACGTACTTATTCTGATCACCTGAAGGACGTGCCATCTCATCGCTCCTCTGTCCGGATTGAGTTGAAGCTTGCCCGGCCGACACCGTTACGTACGGCAGCAGCAGAACAGCGGCCAAGCTCCAGGACAACCGTGTAAGGGTCGCGCTGGCCCGCGGGCCAGCGCCAACTCCGGTACTCATCCACGCGCCCCGTCAGAACGGGCTGGCGGTGGGCCGCACGATCAGCTCGCTCACATCTACATCCGCGGGCTGTTCGATGGCGTAGGCAATCGCTCGCGCAATGGCGTCGGCCGGAATGGCAATCCTGCGGAACTCCTTCATCTCGGCGCGACCGCCTTCGTCCGAGATGCTTTCAGCCAGCTCCGACTCGGTCACACCGGGGGCGATGACGGTGACGCGGATGTCTCCGCCAACCTCCTGGCGCAGCCCTTCGGAAATGGCCCGAACGGCGTACTTGGTGGCGCAGTAGACGGCCGCGGTCGGGCTCACTGCATAAGCACCAATGGACGCGATGTTGATGAACTGTCCTGACCGTTGGCGCTGCATCAATGGCAGCGTCGCCGCGATCCCGTGCAACACGCCCCGAATGTTCACGTCGATCATGCGATCCCACTCCTCCACCTTCAGCGCTTCAAGTTTGGAAAGCGGCATCACGCCAGCGTTATTCACCAACACATCGACTTGCCCGAATCGGGTGACGGCGAAATCGATGAAGGTCTGGACGCTCTGTCGATCGGTTACGTCCAAGGCCCGGAAATCGGCGCTGCCGCCGGCCGCATTGATATCGCCGGCAACGACCTCGAGGCGGTCGGTGCGCCGGGCACCGAGTACTACTTTTGCGCCACGGCTCGCCAACAGACGCGCGGTCGCTTCACCAATGCCACTGCTTGCGCCGGTGATCGCGATGACTTTTCCTTCGATGTTCAGCATGGTCGGTTTCCTCTTCTGTTCACCCTGGGAGCGGGGCTTGGGAAAAGGTTAGGGAGTGGCAACGAGGACCCGTTAGTCGATTCCTCCGGAGTCCTTGCCCATTTCTGTGGCGACTCCGCCGGTTAGCCGCCTCATGACCTGATCAGGAGCCATGACCCAGCCCAAAGTCGCCATGGCTGCCGATCTATGATCAGCACCTCGCCCTCCCCCGCAATGGGGTCAACGACTTCTTTCAGCCGTAACATGTCTGGGCTGCCGTATTCATGCACACGTATGGCTTTCATGAGGTTCCTCAGAGTGGGTCGAAAGTTGAGTTCAGGCGGGCGCCGCGAGCGTTGATTTTCGACGGCGCGATTGCGCCTCAGCGGCGGCGAGCGTCAAGGCTGAAGCGACCGGCGCCGAACGCGACGATCTGCAGCAGGCCACCGGCCATGGCGATGCCGCCAGCGATCTCGATGACGATGGCCAGGACTAGAGCGAGCGTCGGGAACGGCTGGCGCCAAGGCAGTTGCTCGAGCACCTGCACGGCACGTTCTCCGACTTCAGCATCAAGATCGAGGAAGTCCTGCAGGACGGCGACAAGGTCATCGTGCGCTCACGTATCTCGGGTACGCAAAGCGGAACCTTCGTTGGCGTGGCGCCAACCAATCGCAGAATCGACATCAGGGCCACCGATATCCATGAGTTCAAGGATGGAAAGATCGTGCGCACCTGGCACATGGAAGACTGGATGACCGGGCTGCATCAGCTTGGCGTTCTAACGCACTGAAACCCGTCGGCCAATCGAGGAGACGTTCATGAGCATCGCTGCCGAGTTGCTGCACCTGCATTTCCAGACGCTCATCGACGACCACGAGCAGTGGAAAACGCTGATCACCGATGATCTGCTGTGGGAGCTTCCCTACGCGCCGGGTTTGGGTCACCCCGAACGGCTGACCGGTCGCAAGGAAGTACTGGGCCATGTGGGCTGGTTCATCGAAGCGGTCGCTGATTTTCGCTTCCACGACCTGAGGATCCATGCCTTCGCTGATCCCTGCATGGCGGTGGCCGAGGTCAAGGCAGAAGGTCTGATCAAACCCACGGGCCGAATCTATCGCCAGGATTACGTGCTCTTTTGCCGGGTTGAACACGGCAAGATCGCTGTCCTGCGCGAGTACTTCGACCCGATTCGCGCGGCTTATGCGCTTGATGCCCCGATATCTACGGCACAACGATAGGATTCAATTACCCATATCTTCGCCGACTCGTTCTGATCTCCAGACTAGGGTCAAGAACTGCCATTTTTTATGTCTGTAACGGCGAGAAGCGGACATCAGCGACCGTCTGCTTTTGGCTTTGAATTCAATCGATGGCCGCAACACACTAGATCCTGTGTAGCCAGGAGAAGTGTTGCAGATGCAGCAAAGACCCCGGATTTATTACACCGAAAGCCAGAAGGCCTTGATGTGGGACCGCTGGAAGCGAGGCGACTCGCTCCAGCAGATCGCGCAGTTGTTCGATCGTAACCACTCCTCGGTCCAACGCATTCTGGCGAAGACCGGGGGGATACGCCCGGCGCCACGCCGGCGCTCCAGATTGGCCTTGACGCTGGCCAAGCGCGAAGAGATCGCGCGAGCACTGGTTGCCGGGCAGTCGATTCGACTGATCGCCCTGCAGCTTGGGCGTGCCCCTTCCTCCATCAGCCGTGAGGTCAGCCGCAACGGCGGTCCAGTCCGCTATCGCCAACCAGGCCCCTCAGGCTGCCTGAGATCGGGCCCGTCGCCCGAAAATCTGCAGGCTTATCTCGGTATCCTTGCTGGGCAACCTGCCGCAGTGCGACTAGTGCTTGCGGAAGGCATAAAACAGATTGGGCTCGCTGACCACATAGAGATTGCCATCCTTGTCCAGCGTCACCCCCTCCGGCTGCGGGGCCGACTGTTTGAGCTCACTCAGCCAGCCGACCAAATTGCGAAAGCTGACCAGTTCGCCTTCGGTGGTCATCTCCACCATTAGCTTCGACTCATCGCTCAGGATCACCAGGTGCTTGGTCTTCGGGTCGAAGTGGATGTCCGACAGGTCGGTGGCAAACACCTTGTCGTCGATCCAGGACGTCAGATCACGAATCTTGATCTGCATGCGCTGGCCAAGGCTGGAGCCCATCCCGGAAATTTCGTAGAGCTGCCTCGGATTCCGCTCTTTAACCACGAACAGCCGATCTGTTTCGGCATCGTAGGTGACCCCCTCGAAGCCCTTGTTGCCGTTCAGGTGGAACCCCAGGGACAGGGACTGCACATCGTCAGCGTGGATGCTTTGCGGTGTCGCCGGGAGCTGGAAGAAACTGAGCTGTTGCGTGCGCTCGTCGACAATCACGACCCGGCCGCCACCCATGTAGGCGAGGCCTTCAATGTCCTCAAAACCCACCAAGGGGTAGTGGCCCGTTACATTTCCTGTCTTGCTCAAGGCCACCAGCTCGGTCGGGCCGTCATTGATCACCGCCAGCAGGCGATCCTGATCATAGTCATAAACAATCGAAGACAGATTCTGCTCGATGCCCTTGACCGGCTTGGCGTCGATATAGGCGCTGTAGCCCGGCAGCCAGATACTCTTACCTTTCCAGACAGAGGCGTTGAGGTGGCTTTTCAAGTCGAAGAACAGCCGTTCATCCCAGTGGTGAAACTTCGATACCGCGACGCTGATACTGCCGATGAGCAGAAAACCCAGTGTCCACAGCTTCGTTTTGCGGCTAATCGAGGGCCTTCTTACGGGGATCGCAGGGCTTTCAACAGTACTGATCATCTACAAGCTTTCCTAAATTGGAATTGGCTCAGGAGTCAGCCTCAAGACGCGTCTAGAGGCTCGAGGCGCTGATAAGGGGTGGCCGGAACCTGAACCTGGGCAGCGAACGAGGCGACCAAATGGCCGTCTAACGCCCTTGGGATCATGCCGATCAAGATCCATTCGGCAGTCGGAAGATTTCAAGAATGCGGTTGCGTCCCTGCTCCGCCAGCAAATAGCGCCCGCTGTCGAAGGGGACGATGGCTTGCGGCGCACGCAGATGCTGGAGAATCACCTGAAGGTGGCCGCTGGGATCCAGTAACAGCAGGCGGGTCCCATGGGTGGCATCTTCGGTGATCCAGACGCCATCTTTCGTGCATACCACGAACCCAGGTGTGTTCAAACTTTCGACGACGAGCGGGTCTTGTCCTGCGGGCTGCCACTGCTTGACCCAGCCCTTGGCTTTCTCCGTATAGAACAATCGCCCATCTGGGCAAACAGCGACGCCTTCACCTTCGTCCAGGCCCTCGCGCAAGACGCGGAGCTGCCGGGTGTCTGGGCCGTAACGCAGCAGCCGCCCTTGCGGTCTGTCTTCAATCGCATAGAGCAAATGGCCATCGGTGGCGACGCCCTCAACGCTGTCAGCCTCGAACAAGGTTTCACTGTGATCGTCGCGCAGCCACAACACGGGCAGCGCCCCGCCTTCCTGACCCGTGACCAGACCGTCTCGGAACATCACCTGACCGTCCGGTTTGGACAAGCCCGTCAGCACTTCGGTACCGCGGCCGTCGGCCTCCAGGCGCAGAATTTTGCCCATGCAATCGGGAAGCTCTTGGCTGACGAACAGCGTGCCCTGGCTGTCCAGCGCCAGGGCGCTGATCATCGGAACACCCCGCGAGAGCAGCCGGTACTCCCCGCCCTCTGCCGCCGCAACTGGATACAGATGGCGCCATGCTGGGTACCCAGCGGCTGTTGTCAGGACCACAGCGGCCATGATCAACAGTCCGCGCCAGCGCGGCCTGGGGAAGAAGGACTTTTGGCAACCTCCCGGCCATGGCACAGCAGTAACGGCCGCAACATTGCCGTAGAGGCCGTGAAAAAAGCGTTCTCGGATGGTCGGCCACGACGAGTGGCATGTAGCCCGCCGGCGAGCAGCTTGGGCACCGTGTTAACGAGTTCTTGACGGCTCCCGGTGCAGAGTGCCGCCCATGCATCCTGGAGGAGTCCCCTATGGCACGCTCAACAAATCACTGGCTCGCGATGGCTGTTCTCGCCTTACTGATGAGCCCGCACGGTCCAGCAGCTCACTGCCGCTCCGCCCACCCTGCTGACTAGCCCGCGCATCGGCGAGCGGCTGCTGAACAGGCTCCAGGGGTACATCGGCATCAATCCACTGAAGATCCAGGTGATGGCGAGAACACCGAATAGCAACCCACCGATGTGATGCCAGCGGGCAAAGCCCTGGTACGGCGTACGCGAACCGCTGCGGTATAGGCCTGTCGCCTTAGGCAGAAACCGGCCGATTCTGTTGAAAAAGGCGGTTCTGCGGCAGCCAGCCGACCAGCTGCGCCAGCTTTCGAAGTGGCGGCAAGCCACTTCAAGTTGCCTTTCGGCGTTTCACTGAGCCTCCGGGCTCAGGTTTGAGGGTTAATTCGAGGGTTTCTGCTCGCCGCAGGCGTACCTATCCCGTGGCCGGTGGCCCGTGGGGCAAGAGCCTGGCCATGCGCCGCAGGTTCTGCACCGTCGCCGCCAGGGTGAATTCGTCAGTGGCGCCCGTCAGGCCACGCAGTCGCAAGCGGTCGAATCTCATGATCCGTTTGAGGTGGGCGAACAGCATCTCCACCTTCTTGCGCTCGCGGCGGGAGCGGAGGTACTCCGGCGTCTTGGCGATGCGTCGCGCCACGTCGCGGGCGGCTTCATGGATGCTGCGGACGATCTTGCGGTTCGGCGTATTGGGACAGCACTTGGCTTTCAGTGGGCAGGTGGCGCAGTCGGCTTGGCTGGAGCGGTAGATGATGGTGTTGGCCTTGGTCACCCGCGATCTTGGTTGGGTGAAGGCGCGCCATTCACTGCGTAGCGGTTTGCCGGCTGGGCAGCGGTATTCGTTGGCCTCCTGATTCCAGTGGAAGTCGTTACTGGAGAGGCTGTCGTCCTTGCGCTCGGTCTTGTCCCACACCGGCACATGCGGCTCGATGTCCTTCTCCTCGACCATCCAGGCCAGCATTGGAGCTGTGCCATAGGCGGTATCGCCGATGAGGCGTTCTGGCGTGAGGTCGAACTGCGCTTCGACGCGCTCCACCATCGTTTTGGTCGACTCGACCTCGGCAGTCCGATGCGCCGGGGTGGCTTCCACATCCAGGATCACGCCGTGCTCGGTGTCGATCAAGTAGTTGGTAGCGTAGGCAAAGAAGGCCGGGCCACCTGGCGCGGCGGTCCACCGTGCCTGCGGATCGGTGAGCGAAATCTTCTTGGGCAGGGCTTCGGCCAGCGCTTCCTCATCGAGGGCTTCGAGGTACTCGCGCACGGCGCGGGTGCTGAGCGCCGGATCGCGCCAGTCGACCTCATCGCCCGCCACCCCACGTTGCCGGCTGGCATCCGCCTTGATGATGCTGGCGTCGACGGCGAAGCCTTCACCCTTGACCAGGCCGGCCGCCATGCAGCG
>NZ_SSON01000081.1:0-17222 GCF_029871245.1 Pseudomonas sp. BN102
ACGGTATTTTCAGGCCTCCGCACCTGCCTGATACATCCCTCACCCCCGCCCCTCTCCCTGAAGAGGAGAGGGGTGACTCGCGCCTGACAGGGCGCAGCAATCCTGATGCCTGATCAGTGCCTGAACCTGTGCAGAAGAGGTGGGGCAGCGACTCTGCCCCGTCAGGAGGCCAAGCGGCATCGTTGCGCAGGGGGACGAGCGGCATGGATGCCGCGAGAGGCGTGCGGGGCCATGGATGGCCCCTCACGCCGGGCCCCCGGAGCAACGATGGCGCGAGGGGAGTCCGGCGAAGCCGGACCCGGATGCAGGGGCAAGCGTTCTTGGTTACTTCTTTGGCGTTTGAAAGAAGTGACTCGCCGGGCGGCGAAACAGGGATTCGCAGCCCACTCGATAAGCAGCTCGGCTCAGGACGTTCTAGCAACACTTAACACGGACAAGCCAATTCATTCGCCCCTACAGAGAAAGCGAATGCCTCGAAAGCTCAACGCAGCAGCTTGGTATCCAGCACGTCCGACGCGCCGCCCATGATGTTCTCGCTGATCTCGACGAAGTCCTTGGTGCTGGCCTTGTTCAGGCGCATCAGGCCGCGGGTGACGTCGTCCATGGAGTGCTTGCCGTCGGTGCGCAGTCGGATTTCCTTGTCCAGGTCCTGCAGCAGCAGCACGGCGCGGGCGGTGACCGCGCCGCTGGCACGTTCGCCGCGCAGGCTGTCGACCTTGCCGCTCCACTGGCGCAATTGCTTGCGGATCGCCTCGTAGCGGTCGTCGCTCATACCTCCGGCACGGCGCACCAGTTCGATGGCGTAGTACTCGGCGATGCCTTCGCTGATCCAGTCGCTGCGGTCGGTGTCCTTGATCCGGCTGAGCACATGGACCAGCTCATGCACCAGGGAGCTGGTGCCGTTCTCGCTCACCAGTGGCCGCGCCGAATGCATGAAGAAGGAATTGGGTGCGGACAGCCCGCCGCGCCACATGGGGTCCTTTGCGCCGACTATCAGCAGCTTGTCCGGCTCCCGCGGGAAGACTTCCTGGGCATGGGGCCAGACGAAGGTCAGCAGGGTGAGGATGTCCATACGGCGCATGTCTTCGCCCACCGGTGCGCTGACGGTGACGTCGGTGCTGCCCAGGGTGGCTCGGCGGCTGCCCAGCTTGCCGGCCAGGACCCAGCCGGTGGGACGGTCGAACAGGCGCTCGGGATTGTCGATGCGGAAACGGTTCTTGCCGACCCGCGGCCAGCCGGTTTCCACCGCTTGCCAGCCCTTGGGCAGGTCGAACTCCAGGCGCGAGACCAGTTCGGTTCCATCCACCAGATCGAGGCGCGCGCTCGGTACCAGGTCATCACCGCGCAGCAGCGCCCAGTCCGGGGTCATGCGCGCATCGAAACGGCCGTCACCACGCGGATGGCTGACCCGCACCTTGTAGCTCAGGCTGGCCTTGCCGTTGCCGGGCGTCCAGGTGCCGTGGGCCGGGTCGTCCTGCGTCCAGCTGCCGCTGGCCTTGAAGTCGCTGTAATAGCCCTTGTTGCCCAAGTCGAAGCGCAGGCTGCGCACCGCCTCGCCCTTCTCCAGGAGCAGGCTGACTTCCGCCTGGTCGCTCTCGGGCAGGAAACGCACCTGATAGTCGAGATCGACCCGCTTGGCCGCCCACAGCGGGGCGCTCAGGGTCAGCAGGAGGGAAGACAGCAGAAGCTGGGAACGGGCGGACATCGAGGATGGCTTCCTTGGTGGGTATGACGGTCAGTCCCTGAGACTCGAAAGACCGCGGTTTGATCCCTGCCGGGGCTCAGCCCGCGCGAAAAATCAGGTAATCCTCCCAATCGTCCTCGGCCACGCTGTTTTCACTGAGCATTCGCCCGGATTGGGAGATGCCGGCCTTGTGCACCGCTTCGGGGTCATTGCAGACCAGGTGGTGCCAGGGCGGCAGGTCCTTGCCCTCGGCCACCAGGCGATAGCCGCAAGTGGGCGGCAGCCAGGCGAACTCGTCGGCCTGGGCCGGGGTGAGCTGGATGCAGTCGGCGACGAACTGGCGGCGGTTGGCATAGTCGGTGCAGCGGCAGGTGTTGAGGTCCAGCAGCTTGCAGGCGACGCGCGTGTAGTAGACGCTGCCGTCGTCTTCGTCTTCGAGCTTCTGCAGGCAGCAGAGGCCGCAGCCGTCGCAGAGGGACTCCCACTCCTCCTGATCGAGCTGTGCGAGGGTCTTGCGCTTCCAGAAGGGTTCGACTTTGGCGGCCATGGCGTACGGGGAAATTTTCGGGGCGGCTAGTCTAGTCGCGTCGAAGGTGTCGGCCAAGCATAGCTGACGCGCGGCGACTCAATAACCGCGCTGGAAGTCCACCCAGCCACGCAGCGGCTCGCCCGAGCGGTGTCTGTTCAGGTTGTCGACGAAGAGTGCGGCCATGGCGCTGGGTAGCGTCGGCGCCGAACTGTGGCCGGTGATCTGCAGGTTGGGTGCGCTCCAGAACGGGTGCCAGGCGGGCAGCGGTTCTTCGCGGCAGACATCGATCACCGCGCCGGCCAGCTGGCCGGCTTCGAGCGCCGCCACCAGGTCATGGTCCACCACCGCCACGCCGCGTCCGGCATTGATGAACAGCGCCGTGCTGCGCATCCGCGCGAAGAAGGCCGCGTCGTAGAGATCGCGGGTGGCCGGGGTATCCGGCAGCAGGTTGACCACGCAGTCGGCCCAGGCGGCCTGCTCGGCCAGCGCATCCATGCCGAAGACCCGCTCGAAAGGCTCCAGGGGCCGCGGCTCGCGGGCGATGCCATGGAGCTCGACGCCGAAGGGTTCGAGAAAGCCGGCAACGCTCTGGCCGATGTCGCCGCTGCCGACGATCAGCACCCGCTTGCCTTCCAGGCTGCGCGGCAGGCGATTGTCCCAGCGCCGCTCGGCCTGCGCGGCGACTCGCGAGAGCAACTGCCGCTGGTGGGCCAGGAGGTAGGTGAGCACGTACTCGGCCATCACCTGGCCGAAGATGCCCACGGCGCGGGTCAGCTGGTAGTCATGGGGCAGGTCGCTGGCCAGCAGCGGGGTGATGCCGGCCCAGGTGGACTGCATCCATTCGGGTTTGCAGCCCTTGCGCAGGAGCTGCGCCAGCAGGTGGGGCTCGCCGAACCAGACCGGGCACTCCCGCGCGGCGTCCAGTAGGCGCCCCACCTCGCTGCCGCCATGGAGCTGCAGGCCGGGCTCGGCGCGCAGCAGGTCGGCGTAGAGGGCGAACTCTTCTTCGGCGATCAGGATCTTCATCAGAGGGGGTCGTTCATCCGCAGCAGTTCTTCCGGCAGATGCTCGATGTACTCGTCCTGGGCCGGCGGCATCTGCAGGTGGTAGCCCTGTTTCTCGATGTTCTCCAGCACCTTGCCGATGTCCTCGCGGGCCAGCTGGCGCTCGGGGGTGAGCACCAGGTCGAAGGTGTGTTGCGGCGCGCCGAAGGCGCTCAGCAGGGCCTCGGGCACGCGGCTCAGGGCTTCGCGCTTGTCGACGTAGAGGTACATCTCGTTCTTGCGCGGGCTTTTGTAGATGGAGCAGATACGTTTCATGGTCAGGCTCGTGGGGCATGCCGTGCCGGCCGGCACGGCGGGGTGGTTCATTGGCCGTCGGCGGCCAGGGTATCCAGCAGGGCCTGGCCCATCAGCTCGCGGCGCCAGCCGCGCAAGCCCTCGGGCAGGCTGTAGGGGCCGTTGGGGAAGCCGCTTTTCAGCAAGGCCTCCAGGTGCTTCTTGCGCAGCATCAGCTCGGGAGCCATCCCCAGGCGCTCGGCCTCGGCGTGGCCGACGGCACGGAGCTTCTTCAACAGCGGCGCGGCGTCCGGCGGCAGCGGCTCGGGCAGTGTTTCGGGCCATTGAGCCGGCGGCGTCTCGGCGGCCTCGCGAATCAATTTAAGCAGGGTATTGCCGTCCTGGCGCACGGTGCGCGGATGCATGTCGTCGATTCGCGCCAGGGCCACCAGGTTGTCCGGCTGGAAGCGCGCCAGGGGCCAGAGGCTGTGTTCGCGCAGGATGCGGTTGCGCGGCTGGTCACGCAGGCGTGCCTCGAGCTCGCGCCAGGCGCAGAGCTCGCGCAGCACGGCCAACTGGGCGCGGGACAGCTTCCAGGCCAGCTTGGCTTCGCGGTAGAGCTCCTCGGGAGCGATTTCGCGGCGCAGGTTGGCCACCAGCTCGGCGCCGTCCTCCAACACCCAAGAGCGCTTGGGCTCGGTGAGGCGCGGTGCCAGGGCGGCATAGAGCTCGGCCAGGTGCTGCGCATCCTCCGCGGCGTAGCGAACCTGCATTTCGGTCAGCGGGCGCTGCAGCCAGTCGGAGCGGGTCTCGTCTTTGGGCAGGTCGATGCCCAGCACGGCCTGGACCAGACGCGAATAGCCCATGGAATAGCCGATGCCCAGGTAGCCGGCGGCCAGCTGGGTGTCCAGCAGCGGCTGCGGCAGCGTGCCGGTCAGGCGCAGGAAGACCTCCAGGTCTTCGCTGCAGGCGTGGAGCACCTTGAGCACGGCGTCGTCTTCCAGCAGTGCGGCGAAGGCGGACCAGTCCTCGATCAGCAGCGGGTCGATGAGGAAGGCGCGCTCGCCGTCACCGACCTGGACCAGGCCGGCCTTGGGATAGAAGGTGTCGACCCGCATGAACTCGGTGTCCAGGGCCACGAAGGGCAAACGACGCCAGTCGGCACAATGTTTGGCCAGCTCGGCGTCGTCGCGAATCCAGATAATGTCGATGGCCACAGGGCTCTCCTTGAATCAGTGGCGCGCAGTATATATCGCGCAGCACCCTCGCTACGCGCCTTGCATCGATCCCGCCCCGTGGCGGCCAGGGCGTACGGGGCAGGCCAACGCCTAGGCGAACGTCTCGCGCAAGCGATGCACCAGGGCCGCCGAGCTGCGCTGCATGGGAGGACGCAACTCATCCCGGATCAGGCCCTGCAATGCCAGCAGGCTCTTCACCGGCGCCGGATTGGGCTCGACGAACATCAGCTGGATCAGCGGCAGCAGTCCCTGGAAGATCCTCCGCGCGGCGTCGAGCTCACCGGCGGCGCCGCAATCGACCAGGCGCACGAACTCCTGTGGACGGATATGCGCAGAGGCGGCGATCGCCCCACGGCCGCCCATGCAAAGGGTGGTGAAGATCTGCGCGTCCTCGCCGGTCAGCACATCCAGTTCACCATCGGCGATCAGCGCCTGGGTGGTGTCGGGGTTGCCTCCGCAGTCCTTGATCGCCACCACATTCGGGTGTTTGGCCAGCGTCCGCAGGGTGGCGAGCTCCAGCTTCACGCCGGTGCGGTAGGGAATGTCGTAGAGGATCACCGGCACCGAGGCGGCATCGGCGATGGCGCCGAACCAGCTCAGCAGGCCCTCCTGGGACGGGCGGATGTAATAGGGCGCCGGCACCAGCAGGCCGGCGATGGCGCGACGCTGCACCTCGCGCTGGAAAGCCAGCACCTCGGCCAGGTTGTTGCCCGCCAGCCCCATCACCAGGCGATCACCGGGAACTTCGTCGAGCAATGCGTCCAGCACCGCCAATTGCTCATCCTTGGACAGCGCCGCGGCCTCGCCCGTGGTGCCACAGGCCACGAGCCCGGCCACGCCGGCGTCCAGCAGGTGCCGGGCCAGCCGGCGCAGGGCGGGAATGTCGACAGCCCCGTCATTGAAGGGGGTCACCAGGGCAACCCAGATTCCAGAAAACACAGGCATTGCAGATCTCCTTTGGCTGACCGTCAAAGTCACCGTCGGAGGGATGCAAGGAGGGAGCGTTCGAGGGAGAGATCGACCTTCGCGCCTGGTGTCCTGTCAGCCCATCTGACGGGACAGCGCGCCCCGGTCAAATGAGCGACTGTTTCTTCGATTTGCCCGCGGCAGCGCCAAACGCCAGCGCCTGGGCCGGGAGGTCCAGTGCGAAAACGGCTGAGTGGGCGATGGCAGGCATTGAAAGCTCGGTTGAAAGCGACGAACCCGGATACTGCGAAAGCCGGCAGGCGACTGTCAACTGCGGCCTGCCTGATGGTGCAATATTCAGCCCTGGCGCCCTTGGCGGGTGGCTGCTAAAAAGCCCGCGCTCACCAGAACAAGGCCTCGGCCGGAACCACACCTCAGGGACACAAGAAGATGAAGAAGCTACTGGGCCTGCTCGCCCTTCTGATCGCCGCCCTGGCGATCTACCTCGCCGTTGCCCCCTCCCCTATCGACCCGCAAGCCTGGGACGCACCCAAGGCGCCGACCATGACCGGCGTGCTGGAGCCCAACGACACTCTGATGAAGGCCGAGCTGATCGCCCTCGGCCAGGTGCATGGCCCCGAGGACACTGCCGTCGACGCCCAGGGCCGCCTCCTTGCCGGCCTGCATGACGGACGCATCGTGCGCATCGGCGCGGACGGCAAAGTAGAGACCTTCGTCGACACCGGCGGCCGCCCGCTGGGCATGGACTTCGACGCTGCCGGCAACCTGGTCGTGGGCGACGCCTACAAGGGCCTGCTGCGCATCGACCCGCAAGGTCAGATCACCGTGCTCGCGACCGAAGCCGAGGGCCTGCCCTTCCGCTTCACCGACGACCTGGATATCGCCCGTGACGGCCGCATCTACTTCACCGACGCCTCCAGCAAATTCGAGCAGCCGGACTACCTGCTCGACCTGCTGGAAGCCCGCCCCCACGGCCGCCTGATGCGCTTTGACCCGGCCACCGGCAAGACCGAGGTGCTGCTCAAGGACCTCTACTTCGCCAATGGCGTGGCGCTGTCGGCCAACGAAGACTTCGTGCTGGTCAATGAAACCTACCGCTATCGCATCACCCGCTACTGGCTGACGGGCGACAAGGCCGGCAGCCACGACATCTTCATCGACAACCTGCCGGGCCTGCCGGACAACCTCCAGGGCGACCGCCAGGGCAGCTTCTGGGTCGCCCTGCCCTCCCCGCGCAAGGCCGATGCCGACTTCCTCCACACCCAACCCTGGCTCAAGGCGCAGATCGCCAAGCTGCCGCGCATGTTCTGGCCCAAGCCAGTGCCCTATGGCCTGGCGCTGCAGATCGACGAAAAAGGCGAAATCATCCGTAGCCTGCACGACACCAGTGGCACCCACCTGCGCATGGTCACCTCGGTGAAACCGGTGGGGGATTACCTCTACCTGGGCAGCCTGGACAACGATCGGATCGGCAAGCTGAAGATTCGTTGAGGGTAGAAACCCGGGCTCAGTCTATTGGGGCCGCTCCGCGGCCCTTTCGCGAATGAATTCGCTTGTATGGCCTAGGGTTGAACCTGTCGGGGGCGGAGGGACTGCATTCGCTTCTGCAAGCCAGACCGAGGGAGACATCTCCCGCCCTCGCCTCACTGCCCGCGCGACTTCAAGCGCGGGGGACCTTATGATGCCGACTGTCATCGTTTCGACACAGGTGGCCCGCCAGGCACCTGACCAAACGCACCCGGCACGGACCCCGCCCATGGACAAGAAAGACCTGCAGATCATCGCCCTCCTGCAGCAGGACGCTTCCATCTCCCTTGCAGAGCTCGCCGAGGCGGTGAACCTCTCTCCCACGCCGTGCTGGCGGCGCCTGCAGAAGCTGCGCGAGGACGGGGTGATCACCAAGCAGGTGGCGCTCTGCGACGCCGAGCGGCTCAAGCTCGGGGTCACGGTCTTTGTCACCATACGCACCAGCCGCCATAGCGACGACTGGACCCGGCAGTTCATCGAAGGCACCCGCGACATCCCCGAGATCGTCGAGATCTATCGCATGACCGGCGACGTCGACTACCTGCTGAAAATCGTGGTGCCCGATATCAAGGGCTACGACGCGGTATACAAGCGCCTGATCCGCGTCGCCGACCTGTCCGACGTCAGCTCCGGCTTCGCCATGGAAGTGATCAAGCACACCACGGCCCTCCCCCTGGATCACCTGGCGCAGCCGGGCGACCTATGATTTGCTCGCCAAGGCGGCAATTGGAAAAATATTTCCATAAAATCCCAATTTAGTAGGTTTATTTTCTAGAGACGGATGCATCCTGGCCGATCAAAGCAAAGAAATTCCCCGCTGCCATCGGTAATCTTTTCCCCATTCCAGAGGCCTTCCTGCCCGGCAGGTCCTGCCCCCATCCCGCTCTATTCGGATCCAGAGGAAAAACCAGGTGGACGACCGCAAACTGCATCTAGAAACGCTGCTGGCCCACGAGGGCCGCGAACGGGGCCAGGTCGGTGGCACCGTGAACACCCCGGTCTACCGCGCCTCCACCCTGCTCTTCCCAACCGTGGAAGCCCTGCATGCCCAGCACGGCACCCTCAACACCTACGGCCGCCACGGCAACCCCACCACCCGCTCCCTGGAGCGCGCCCTGGCGGAACTGGAAGGTGCCTACGGCGCCATGCTCACCCCCAGCGGCCTGAGCGCGCTGACCACCGCCCTGCTGGCCACCCTGAAGCCCGGTGACCACCTGCTGATGACCGACTCGGTCTACGACCCGACCCGCGCCTTCTGCGACGAGACGCTCAAGCGCTTCGGCATCGAGACCACCTACTACGACCCACTGATCGGCGGCGGCATCGCCGAACTGATGCGCCCCAACACCCGCGTGGTCTTTCTCGAGTCCCCCGGCTCCCTGACCTTCGAGGTGCAGGATGTGCCCAGCATCGCCGAGGTCGCCCACGCCCACGGCGCCCTGGTGATGCTCGACAACACCTGGGGCACCCCGGTGAATTTCCCGTCCTTCAAGCATGGCGTGGACATCTCGATCCACGCCGCGACCAAGTACATAGTCGGTCACTCCGACGTGCTGATGGGCGTGATCATGACCACCGAGGCGCTCTTCCCGCAGGTGCGCGGTTTCTATAAACAGCTGGGCCTCAGCGTCAGCGCCGACGATGCCTACCTGGCCCTGCGCGGCTTGCGCACCCTGTCCACCCGCCTGGAGCGTCACCAGCGCAATGCGGAAAAGATCGCCCACTGGCTGGCCGAGCAGCCGGAAGTGGAACGCATCCTCTACCCCGCCCTGCCCGGCGCACCCGGCCACGAACTGTGGAAACGCGACTTTACCGGCGCCTGCGGCCTGTTCGGCGTGGAGTTCAAGGCGATGCCCGAGGAGGCGATCCACACCATGCTCGACCACATGCAACTGTTCGGCATGGGCTTCAGCTGGGGCGGCTTCGAGAGCCTGATCCTGCTCACCAATCCCAGCGCCCACCGCAGCGCCACCACCTGGAAGGCAGAGGGGCCGCTGGTGCGCCTGCACATCGGCCTGGAGCATCCGGACGACCTGATCGCCGACCTCGAGGCCGGCCTCCTGCGCCTGCGCGGCGCCTGCAGATGAGCCACCGGCGGCGCGGCTTCCGCGCCGCATCCGATAGCGCGCGACAGTCCGTGCGGGTCTCCTTATGATGTTTGCCACAACAAAGGTCACGACAAGGAACCCGCCATGTCGCTCGCGCAACTCATCAGCCCTGCCCAACTCAGCGCCCGCCAGGATGAACCGGGCCTGATCATCCTCGACTGCCGCTTCTCCCTCGACGACCCGGCCTACGGCCAGCGCAGCTATGCCGAGAGCCACATTCCCAAAGCGCGTTTCGCCGATCTGGAACACGACCTCTCCGGCCCCGTGACCAAGGGCGTGACCGGCCGCCATCCGCTGCCCGACCCAGCGGCACTTGCCGCACGCCTGCGCGACTGGGGCATCGACGCCGACAGCAGCATCGTCCTCTACGACGACGGCCCCGGAGCCTTCGCCGCCCGAGCCTGGTGGTTGCTGGCCTGGCTGGGCAAGCGCGATGGCGTGTTCCTGCTCGATGGCGGCCTCAAGGCCTGGCGCGACGCCGGGCTGCCGCTGACCGCCGTCGCGCCGGCGGTGAAACCCGGCCACTTCGACGGCCAGCCCGACTCCAGCCTTCTGGTGGACGCCGATACCCTGCAGCAGCGCCTGGGTGGCGCCGACCTGACCTTGCTCGACGCCCGCGCCCTGCCGCGCTTCAAGGGTGAGGTGGAACCCATAGACCCGGTGGCCGGCCACATCCCCGGTGCCCAGTGCGCCGCTTTCACCGACAACCTCGGCGCCGATGGCCGCTTCCTTCCGGCCGATCAGTTGAAGCAGCGCTTCGCCGCCATGCTCGGCGATCGTCCGGTGGACGAACTGGTGGCCTACTGCGGCTCCGGCGTCACCGCCTGCCACAACCTCTTCGCCCTGAGCCTCGCGGGCTACCCGCTGGCCCGGCTCTACGCCGGCTCCTGGAGCGAGTGGATCACCAACCCCGCCCGGCCCCAGGCCACGGGCGAATAAAGCCGAAAAGTTGCGCCGGAAGGGTCTAAAACGCCCTTCCGCGCAGGCCCCCCTCTAATCACATGCAGCTATATAGACAATAACCAGAAGCCTGAAACAGTTTAAAAACAGGCCTTTACAGCATAAATATCGCACTAGACTTCAAATCGAGCGGCTAACTCCGCTCCCGGCGGGGCCCTTCCCTAGAACGATGAGAAGCTGCCAAACGCCCCGGCCCCGCCGGCATCATTCGCGAGGGCCAAATGGGCATTGCCGCCAGTGATCTCCGCCAGCATGTAATACGTCCGACGCTGCTCTACCTGCAGCGTCCCTCCTCCACCGCCGAAAGCCTGCTGCTGGGCGCCGCAGCCTGCCAGTCCGCCCTCGGCACGGCACTGGACTGCGGACGGGGCCGCGGCCTCTATCGCATCAGCGACGAGCGCCACCAGCAGCTCTGGGACCAACACCTGGCCCATGACCCGGAACTCGCCAGCCAGGTGCGCGGGCTGGCCAGTCAGCATGCCTTCCTCGCCGCACCGCACCTCGAACTGATCGTCAACCTGCGCTATGCCACAGCCATTGCCTGGATGCTGGTGGAGTCGAGCATCCTGGTCATGCCGGCGGCGGACGACCTGATCGGCATGGCCATGGTCTGGCGCCAGGTTTTCCGCCCCGATGGCAGCCCACGGGAATTCATCGACGCCTGGCACCGCCACGTGGCGAACCTCAGCCAGGTCGCCTGATCACTGCCTACTGACCGACCAGTCAGGAAACTCAACGCCAAGGCGCTCTGCACGATCACAACAAATGCCATCATTTTGTCTTTTGTTCGACAATCTTACACAGTATTTTGCCGGCGTTCCGAAGCTGGAAAGACCTGCGCAATCCTGATAGCGTGCCGCCCTTTGCACGCCCCTCAGGAGTTCACCGTGGTAAGCAGAGTCTTCAAGACCACCCTCGCCCTGGCCGTCAGCGCCGCCTCCAGCTACAGCCTGGCAGCCGGCTTCGCCATCAACGAACAGAGCGTCAGCAGCATGGGCACCGCCTTCGCCGGTCGCTCATCCTCAGCCGATGACGCCACCACGGTATTCGGCAACCCTGCAGGCATGGCACGCATCAAGCGCGAGCAGGTCAGTGCCGGCGCCGCGCTGATCTTCGCCAAGACCGACATCGATGACGCCCGCGGTACCTTTGGCGGCAGCAACGACGGTGACATGGTCCCCACCGTGGGCGTGCCCATGGGCTATTACGTCAAGCCGCTCGATGACAAATGGGCCTTCGGCCTGGGCGTCTACGTGCCATTCGGCCTGATCACCGACTACGAAAGCGGATTCGCCGGCCGCTACTACGGCGACCGCAGCGAAGTGCGCGTGATCACCCTGCAACCCACGGTCAGCTACCGCATCAACGACCAGCTGTCCGTCGGCTTCGGCCCGACCATCAACCGTATCGATGGCGAACTGACCTCCGCCGTGCTCAACCCGCTTTCCCCGGGCCGCAATGACGGCAAGGTGAAAGTCAAGGGTGACGATATCGCCCTCGGCTTCAACGCCGGCGTGCTCTTCGAACTGGACCCGCGCACCCGATTCGGCCTGACCTACCATTCCAAGGTGGACTACACCCTCAAGGGCGATACCACCGTTTCGGGCAGCGGATTCGTGCTGGGCAGCTCGGCCGGCAAGTACGACGCCTCGCTTGACCTGGAAACCCCGGAGTCCGTCGACTTCTCCGTGACCCATGACCTGAACGACGCCTGGACCCTCTACGCCGGCAGCACCTGGACCCGCTGGAGCCGCCTGGAAGAGATCAAGGTGGAGAACAAGGGCGTTGGCGGCCTGCTGGGCCCGACCCTGAGCACCATCACCGAAGAGCAGGACTGGCGCGACACCTGGTCGTACGCCGTCGGCGCCGCCTACAAGCTGAACCGGCAGTGGACCCTGCGCGCAGGCCTGGCCTACGACCAGTCCCCGGCCCGCAACGAGTTCCGCTCGCCGCGCATCCCCACCGACGACCGCAAGATCCTCAGCCTGGGCGCCGCCTGGAGCCCGAACGACGACATGACCATCGACGTCGCGTATTCCTACCTGAAGGAAGACGACGCGAAGATTGACCAGTCCAGCCCGATCAAGGGCTCCTATAGCGCCACCTACAAGAACAGCGCCCACGGACTGGGAGCGCAGGTTACCTACCGGTTCTGAGTCACGGAAAGCAAAAAAAGCCAGTCAGCAACAGACTGGCTTTTTTTATGGTTCTTCGCGGCTTTCCCCGGTAATCCGTGAAGAACCTAAAAAAAAAACCCCGCCAGAAGGCGGGGCCAAGATAAAGGAGCGGAATCGTTCGACTTCTTAGAACACGTACTGAGCGCGAACCACGAAGCCGTCGCCATCGTCGTCGCCAACGGCGTTGGTGGCGTTGTCCACCTTGGCCTTGACGTAGTAGCCACCGATCTTGACCGCTTCGTTGGCGTACCAGTTCACGCCGACGTTGTGCACTTTGCCTTCGACGTCGTCGATGTTGGCGAAGGCGCCGTTGTCGTCTTCAGCGCTGATGTTGTCGTAGCGGTAGAACATTTCCCAGGCACCCAGGCCCTTGTTGGCCGGCTTGATCTTGTCGAACTTGCCCAGTTTGTAGTCGCGGGCTTCGCCAGTCAGGGTGTAGGCCAGTTGTACGTAGTAGCCATCAGCCTCGATGTCTTGGCGGTTGGCAGCCTTGGCTTCCACTTCGCGCTTCAGGTATTCGCTCTGGATGGAGAACGGACCCGCGGCGAAGGCAGCTTCCAGGCCCCAGGTGCTGTCGTTGTCGTACGCGCCGACCGGGGTGTTGTTGGCGCCGGCCAGGACCAGGCGGTTGCCGTTGTTGCCGGCATCCTGGCCACCGTCGGTGCTCACGCCACGCATGCCCAGGCGGCTGCGGATACGGCCGTCGAAGGCAGTGTCCTGCAGGTCACGGGCGGCGTAGTTGACGCCGAAGTGCAGGACGTTGCCGGCCTCGTGCATCGGGGCGAACACGCCGCGCAGGTTGTACTGCTTGACGCTGTCGCCGTCTTCGTCCTGGTTGGTGGCGTCGTTGGCCATGATGCCGGCCGAACCGTACAGCGAGGCGCCGTAGTTGCCGGAAACCTGCACGCCCATGCCGCCGTTGTGGGAGTTGACGTAGTCGGCCAGATCATAGGCAGCGGTACGCTCCTGGGCGGTGACCCACTTGGAGCTGGTAGCTTTCTCCAGGCCGAAGTCGGGGTCGAAGCGGCCCATCTTGATGGCGATGGGCGCGAAGCCGAGGTAGGAGATGGAAGCTTCGTCGAAGTAGCCGTCGCCGTTGGCGTCGCCGTTGCCGCCGCCACGGTTGTCGCCGCCGGCGTTGTGGGAGAAGTCGTAGTTGACCTGGTAAGCCCAGTCGGTGAAGGCGATACCACCGATCTCCAGGAAGGCGCGGCGGAAGTAGCCGGCGTCTGCGGTGTCGCCATTCACGGTGTAGAAACCGTCGAAGCGGCTGTAGTCAGCCTGCAGGCGGCCGCCCAGCTTGAAGCTGAAGGCCTTGTCGGTGGTGCCAACTTCAAGGCCGCCTTTGGTCTTGACGACGATATCGGCGCCGTCAGTGGTAACGGTACCGGCGAAAGCCTGGGCGGAAATGGCCAGGGCCATGGCGCTGGCGGCAAAACCGGCGAAGTGCTTACGGATCATCGAAGAATTCCCCTATTGGTCTTTAGCATTAGAAAACACTCGAGCTTTGGGCTCGTCGGTGCTGGTGGGGAATCTTGGCGACGGGTTATTTCAGCCCAGTTGCTTCTATATAAATATTTTGTGACAACGGAACTTTTTTACTTCGAATTCTTATAAGCGACAAACCGCTCTAGCACGGGCATTTGCGCCACTTTTTACGTCTCGACGGGGGTGCACGGAAGTGAAAAAGGCAGGTTGCGCGTTTCGGGAATCGCGACTACCAGGAAGGCGGGATGAGCGCGTTGCCAGCCGGGCAACACGCCTGGGTCAGAGGGATTCCCGGCGTTTCTGCGCCAGATGCGCGGCCAGGTCGTCGACCTCGGCGGCCTGCGTGTCCGGCATATGCCGCAGTACCGCCTGGGTCAGCTTCATCTGCTTGATGAAGCGCCGGCAGTTGCGGCAGAGCATCAGGTGGCGGCGCACGGCCATGCGCTCGCGGAAGCTTAGCTCGCCATCGAGGATGGCACTGGAACGGGCAACCAGCTCCTTGCAGCTCAGCATTGGCCTGTCTCCTCGAAGTGTTCCAGCGTGGCGAATACCTTCAAGCGCCCGCGATGCAGCAGCACCCGGACATTGGAGAGCGAAACCTCGAGTAAATTACAGATCTCCTCCAGCTCCAGGCCCTGGCGCTCGCGTAGCAGCAGCACGCTGCGCTGCAGGTCCGAGAGGCTCAGCAGGGTCTTCTCCAGGCACTGACGCAATTCCTCCTCGGTGAGCAGGGCCTCTGGCGAGTCCTCGTGCCAGGCGAAGGGCGCCGTGGCCCAGTGACCGTCCTCGGCGAAGCGACTGTCTCCCACCGTGCCGTGGGGAGCCGGCAGGTCATCGAGCAGCACTTCGCGGCGGTTCTGCTTGAGGCGGCTGCGAGCGGTGTTGGCGACTATGGTCAACAGCCAGGTCTTGAGGCTGGAACGCTGCTGGAAACCTTCCAGGTTGCGCACCACGGCCAGCCAGGCGTCCTGCACCACTTCATCGGCATGGCGATTGCCGACTATGGCGTAGGCCACGGCGCGCATGGCGCCCTGATACGCCTGGATCATCTCTCGATAGGCGCCCTGCTCCCCGGCCAGCAGCCGGGGCAGCAGGTCAGCATCGGCCGGCGGGCTCATCAGCGCTTGCGCAGGATCACACTGCCGATGGAGTATCCGGCGCCGAAGGAGCTGAGCACTCCCAGGGAGCCGCTGGGCAGGTCGTCCTGGTGCTTGTGGAAGGCGATCACCGAGCCGGCGGAGCTGGTGTTGGCGTAAGTGTCGAGGATCACCGGCGCCTCCTGCGACTCTGCATCGCGACCCAGCAGCTTGCGGGCGATCAGCAGGTTCATGTTGAGGTTGGCCTGGTGCAGCCAGAAGCGCTTCACGTCGCCGACGACCAGCTTGTTCTCTGCGAGGTGTGCAGCGATCAGTTCGGCGACCATCGGGCAGACGTCCTTGAACACCTTGCGGCCTTCCTGCACGAACAGCTTGTCGCGGGCGCCCACGCCCTCTTCCGCAGCGCGGTTGAGGAAGCCGAAGTTGTTGCGGATGTTGTTGGAGAACTGGGTCAGGAGCTTGGTGCCGACCACCTCGAACTGGTGCTTGGAGGTGGCCTGGTCCGCGCGCTCGATGATCACCGCGGTGGCGGCATCACCGAAGATGAAGTGGCTGTCGCGGTCGCGGAAGTTCAGGTGACCGGTGCAGATTTCCGGGTTGACCATCAGGATCGCGCGGGCCTGGCCGGTCTGCACCGCGTTGGTCGCGGCCTGGATGCCGAAGGTGGCCGAGGAGCAGGCGACGTTCATGTCGTAGCCGAAGCCGTCGATGCCGAGGGCGGCCTGCACTTCGATGGCCACCGCCGGGTAGGCGCGCTGCAGGTTGGAGCAGGCGACGATCACACCATCGATATCGGCCGGGGTCTTGCCGGCACGCTCCAGGGCTTGCTTCGCGGCGGCCACGGCCATCTCGCAGAGGATGCCCCACTCGTCATTGGAGCGTTCCGGAATGCGCGGCGTCATGCGCTTGGGGTCGAGGATGCCATCCTTGTCCACCACGAAGCGGCTCTTGATGCCGGAGGCTTTCTCGATGAAGGCCACGCTGGATTCGGCCAGGGCTTCGATTTCGCCACGCTCGATGGCGGCGGCGTTCTCCGCGTTGAAGGCCTGCACGTAGGCATTGAAGGAGGCCACCAACTCTTCATTGGAAATGCTGTTAGGCGGGGTGTACAGGCCGGTGCCACTGATCACGACGTTGTGCACGGTCGATCCTCTCGTTACTGGGCTGCCCCGGGGAGCAGCCGGTTAAGCTTTCAGCCGTCGGCTTCATGGGGCTAACGGCGGGAAGGTGTCGCCCCGCCACACGGGCGGAACGAGCGATTCATGCTGGCATCTGTTACCGCGCGTTCCAGCCAGGGAACGCGCGCGGAGATCGCCGCAGTTGGATGCGAAGGTTAACTCCAGAAAGGGCCTGTGGCGACGGCGACTTTGGCCAGAATCGGGCCTAATTCGCGTGGACAAATAGTCGAAGCTCGACTACCCGTCCACTTCCGTTCCGCCGCCCCGGCTCTCGTCTGGAACACCGACCCTGATGCCGGTACCGTGCTCATCGGCCCTGCCGGGCTTCAATCCGAGGGCGGCGGGCGGTATGGTGCGCGACTACCACACGGCAATCGGAGTACTCAGGATGAGCCTGCACGGCACCTACGATCCGCACAACGTCTTCGCCCAGATCATTCGCGGCGAGGCCCCTTGCTACAAGCTCTACGAGGACGACGACGTGCTCGCCTTCCTCGATATCTTCCCGCAGTCCCTGGGCCACACCCTGGTGATTCCCAAACGCTCCGACGCGCGCAATATCCTCGAAATCGAGCCCGAGACGCTGGCCAAGGTGATGGCCGTGACGCAACGACTGACCCGCGTGCTGGTGAACGAACTGCAGCCGGCCGGGGTGCAGGTGGCGCAGTTCAACGGCGCGCCGGCGGGGCAGACGGTGTTCCATATCCACATGCACATCGTTCCGCGCTTCGAGGGCGAATCGCTGGCCATCCACGCCAGCCAGAAGGCCGATCCGCAGGAGCTGGAAATCCTGCAGGCGCGCCTGCTCAAGCACCTCTGAACGCCCGTCTTGCAACTGCAGGGGCGAATTCACTCGCGAAAGGACCGCAGCGCGGTCCCGTAGGTTGGCGCTGAGGAACGAAGCCCAACACAGCGGCTCGACCGCGAACGTTGGGCCTCGCTTAGCTCAGCCACAACCTACAGGCAGGGCCGCGCGTCTGTGGGGGCGAATTCATTCGCGAAAGGACCGCAGCGCGGTCCCGTAGGTTGGCG
>NZ_SSON01000081.1:17272-91011 GCF_029871245.1 Pseudomonas sp. BN102
CCACAACCTACAGGCAGGTTCGCGTTTCTGTGGGGGCGAATTCATTCGCGAAAGGACCGCAGCATAGTCCCATAGGTTGGCGCTGAGGAACGAAGCCCAACACAACGGCTCGACCGCGAACGTTGGGCTTCGCTTAGCTCAGCCACAACCTACAGGCAGGATCGCGTTTCTGTGGGGCGTTACTTGCCGTAGTTTTTCACCGCCTCCAGCCAGGCGGGATCGAGGCAGTTCTGCTCCACATCCAGTCCTTGCGCCTCCATCGCCTCGCGGTGCTGGTCGATTTCGCGCGTCATCTGGTTGAGATCGGAAAGATTGCCGTCCAGCTGGTGCATCTGGGTCAGGCCCAGGTGGTAGAAACGCAGCAGCTTCATGGCCGCCGGATCGCGGGCTGCGACGCCCTCCTTGACCCGGTGCATCACGTTGCCGACGCGCATCAGGTTGCGTTTGAGCTGCCAACCGTAGACAGCCGGAGCCATCCAGGGCCGCGGCCAGAGCTGGATGCGCACCACGGCCACGGTGAAGGCGAGACCGGCCAGGACGCCGACCAGGTTCCAGCGGAAGTTGTCACCACCGGGTTCGCCGAACAGCTGCACGCTGAAGGTGGCAAACAGCATGGCCAGCACCAGGAACAGGCTGGCAACGACCAGTGTGATGCGCCGCGTCTGCTGCCGATAGAGCTCGGGGCTCATGGGGCGGATTTCGAACATCGGACAGGATTCCTCCAGGCTCGGTCGGAGGCCTCAGGCCTCCACCTCTTTCCATTGCTTGGCCATGCGTTTGTCGGAGACCGGCATGCGGGTGCCCAGTTGCTGGGCGAACAGGGACACGCGGTATTCCTCCAGCATCCAGCGATAGAGCACCAGGCTGGGGTCGCGCTTGCCCTCCTGGGCGTGCTTGGCCAGGCGTGCCTGGTACTGCTCCCAATAACCGGCCAGCTCGCCGGACCAGACGCGGTCGCGCTGCAGCTGGGCGGCGATCTTGTCGAAGCGCTGCTCGATGGCCTTGAGGTAGCGCGGCAGTTCCTTCAGCCATTCGGCCGGGGTCTCGCGAACGAAGCCCGGATAGACCAGGTTGCCCAGCTGCGCCTTGATGTCGTTGAGCGCGACCGCCTGGGCCAAGTCGATGCGGCCCTTGAAGCGCTTCTGCAGGCCGTGCCAGAGCTTGAGGATGTCCAGGGTCAGCCTGGCCAGGCGCTCGGCATGCTCGGCCCAGGCGCCACGCTTTTTCTCCGCCAGGGAGGCCAGAGCGGCGCCGTCGCGGGGCAGGCTGGCTTCACCGTCGAGGATGCAGCTGTCCAGGCTGGCCAGGAGGATATCCTCCACCAGCGCATCGACCCGTCCCAGGTCGCGATAGAGCAGGCCCAACTCGGTGAGCCCCGGCAGTTTGCCGCGGAGGAACTTGGCGGTGTCCGCCAGCTGTTGCAGCAGCAGACGCTGCAAGGCGCGGCGGTGCTGCCACTCGGCCTCGGCCTGGGTCGGGAAGCGGCCTTCCTTGACGGTACCGCCCTCCTCCACCAGCGCCGGGTAGACGGTCATCGAGAGGCCGGCGACCTTCTGCTGGGTCTTCTCCGCCACCTGGGCGAAGCCCTTGGCTTCCACCGGTTTCTGTTCCTTCTGCGCCTGGGGGATGGCCAGGGCGGCCTGGCTGGCTTCGGCGAAGCGCGCGGTGACCTCGGCCAGGTCACGGCCTTCGCCGAGGAACTTGCCACGGGCGTCCACCACTTCCAGGTTCATCTTCAGGTGGCTTTCCAGCTGGGTGGCGGCCTCGCTCCAGGCCTCTTCCGGCACGCGGGCGCCGGTCATTCGTTGCAATTCGCGGCCCAGGGACTCCGGCAGGGAGCCCTGTGCGAAGGTGATCTTGTCCAATGCGGCTTTCACAAAGTCCGGCACCGGCACGAAGTTCTTGCGCATCGCCTTGGGCAAGTTGCGCACCAGCGCCACGCATTTGGCCTCCAGCAGGCCGGGCACCAGCCATTCCAGGCGCTCCGCCGGCAGTTGCGGCAGGAGCGGCGCCGGCACCCTCAGGGTCACGCCGTCGCGGACGTGGCCAGGCTCGAAGTGATAGGAAAGCGGCAAATCCAGCTCGCCCAGGCGCAGCTTGTCCGGGTACTGCGCAGCGGTGACTTCGCTGGCTTCACGGGCCAGCACGTCTTCCTCGCGCATGATGAGCAGGTCGGGGTTCTGCGCCCGTTCGCGCTCGTACCACTTCTCGAAGCTGGCGGTCTGGTAAATGTCCGCCGGCAAGCGCGCGGCGTAGTAAGCGAAAAGGGTTTCCTCGTCGGCGAGAATGTCGCGACGGCGGGCCTTGGCTTCCAGTTCGTCGAGCCTTTCCAGCAGCTGCCGGTTGGCGGCCAGGCATTTCGCCTTGCTGTGGATCTCGCCCCGCACCAAGCCTTCGCGGATGAACAGCTCGCGGGAGACTTCCGGGTCGATCGGGCCGTAGTGAACGGCGCGGCGGCCGACGATGATCAAGCCGTAAAGGGTGACCTGCTCGAAGGCCACCACCTGGCCACGGCGTTTCTCCCAGTGGGGTTCCAGGTGGTTTTTCTTCACCAGGTGGGCGGCCAGCGGCTCCAGCCAGTCCGGCTCGATCTTCGCCACCATGCGCGCGAACAGCTTGGTGGTTTCCACCAGCTCGGCGGCCATGATCCATTGCGGGCGCTTCCTGGCGATGGCAGTGCCGGGGTGTACCCAGAAACGCCGCTGGCGTGCGCCGAGGTAGTCGCCCTCCTCGGTCTTCTGGCCGATCTGGCTGAGCAGGCCGCAGAGGATCGCCTTGTGCACCTTGGCGTAGTCGATGCTGCGCTCCCCGGACTCCTCGCTCCTACCTTTGCCGGCGTCGGGGAAGAGCTTCAGCTCGCGGCAGATCAGCACCAGCTGGCGGTGGGCATCGCGCCATTCGCGCAGGCGCAGGTAGTTGAGGAAGTTCTTCCGGCACCAGCTGCGCAGCGGGTTGGACCCCAGCGCCTGGCGCTGTTCCTCGAAACCGCGCCAGAGGTTGATCAGTGCGGCGAAGTCGGAGTCCACGTCCTTCCATTGGGCATGGGCCTGATCGGCGGCCTGCTGGCGTTCCATGGGGCGCTCACGCGGGTCCTGCACCGAGAGCGCGGCGGCGATCACCAGCACCTCGTCGAGGCTGCCCTGGTGGACGCCTTCCAGCACCATGCGACCCAGGCGCGGGTCGATGGGCAGGCGCGCCAGCTGACGGCCGATCGGGGTGAGCTGGCTCTCACGGTTCACCGCTGAAAGTTCCTGCAGCAGGGTGAAGCCGTCCTTGATCGCCTTGCCGTCCGGCGGCTCGATGAAGGGGAAGGCCTCGATGTCGCCCAGGCGCAGGTGGAGCATCTGCAGGATCACCGCCGCCAGGTTGGTGCGCAGGATCTCCGGGTCGGTGAAGTCCGGCCGGGAAAGGAAATCCTCCTCGCTGTAGAGGCGCACGCAGATGCCCGGCTCGACCCGGCCGCAACGGCCTTTGCGCTGGTTGGCGCTGGCCTGGGACACGGCTTCCACCGGCAGGCGCTGGACCTTGGCACGGTAGCTGTAGCGGCTGATGCGCGCGGTGCCGCTGTCGATCACATAGCGGATGCCCGGCACCGTCAGCGAGGTTTCCGCGACGTTGGTGGCCAGGACTATCTTGCGACCCGCCATGGGCTGGAAGATCTTCTGCTGCTCGGCCGGGGTCAGCCGTGCATAAAGAGGCAATACCTCGGTGTGCCGCAGGTTGGCCTTGCGCAGCACCTCGGCGCAGTCGCGGATTTCCCGCTCGCCGGGGAGGAACACCAGCACATCGCCAGGGCGCTTGCCCACGTCGCGTTCATGGGCGGTGATCTCGTCCAGGGCACGCAGGATGCCCTGGTCAACGGAGAGGTCGTCGAACAGCGCTTCGCCGTCTTCGTCCACCTCGGCGGCGAGCGGCCGGTACCAGGTGTCCACCGGGTAAGTGCGGCCGGAGACTTCAATGATGGGCGCCTCACCGAAATGTTTCGAGAATCGCTCCAGATCGATGGTGGCCGAGGTGATGATCAACTTGAGGTCGGGCCGACGCGGCAGCAGGGTCTTGAGGTAGCCGAGGAGGAAGTCGATGTTCAGGCTGCGCTCGTGGGCCTCGTCGACGATGATGGTGTCGTAGCGTTCGAGGAAGCGGTCGTGCTGGGTTTCCGCAAGGAGGATACCGTCGGTCATCAGCTTGATCAGGCTGCGTTCGTTGGACTGGTCCTCGAAACGCACCTGGTAGCCCACCAGCTCGCCCAGGGGGCTGCCGATCTCCTCCGCCACGCGGGTCGCGACGCTGCGTGCCGCCAATCGGCGCGGCTGGGTATGGCCGATCAGGCCGTGGGCGCCGCGGCCGAGCTCCAGGCAGATCTTCGGCAGCTGGGTGGTCTTGCCCGATCCGGTCTCACCGGCGATCACCAGCACCTGGTGCTTCTCCAGCGCGGCCTTGATCTCGTCGCGCTTGGCGGCGATGGGCAGGGCATCGTCGTAACGCATCACCGGCACGCTGGCGCGGCGCGCCTCGGCCCTCGCCACCGAAGCCTGGAAGCGCTCGGCCCACTGCGCCAGCTTCGCCTCGTCCGGGTTCTTGCGCAGTTCGTGGAGCTGCCGGCGCAGGCGATGTCGGTCGGCGCCCATGGCCTGGTCGAGGCGTTGCAGGAGTTGTTCGGGGCTGGGGGATTGCTCGCTCATCGGATCCGCTGATTCTGCTGCTGTTTTCGGCAAGAGCGGAATTGTCGCAGATTTCCCCCGCCGAGGGCGGCGACCTGTAGGGGCGAAATTCATTCGCCACGGGCGGCGCAACTACCCCATGCAGGGCCTGCGGTGGACCTGCGGCCCACTTGGCGATTGAAATCGCCCCTGCACCGCCCTAGGGAAAGGGGCAGGCCGAATGTGCGACATGTTCGGAAACGACAAGGCCCCGCGATTGCGGGGCCTTGTCTGGAGCAGAGCGGGATCAGGCCTTGACCTGTTCCTTCTTCGCGTTGAGCTTCTTCAGCTCTTCGTCACGCAGTTCGCGGCGCAGGATCTTGCCGACGTTGGTGGTCGGCAGGCTGTCGCGGAACTCGATGGCACGGGGCACCTTGTAGCCGGTGACGTTGCTGCGCATGTGCTCCATCACCTGTTCCTTGGTCAGGCTGACGCCGGGCTTGGCCACCACGAACATCTTGATCGCCTCGCCGGATTTCTCGTCCGGCACGCCGATGGCGGCGCACTGCAGCACGCCTGGCAGGGTCACCAGTACGTCTTCCAGCTCGTTCGGGTACACGTTGAAGCCGGACACCAGGATCATGTCCTTCTTGCGATCGACGATGCGCATGAAGCCGTCGTCCTGGATCACCGCGATGTCGCCGGTCTTCAGCCAGCCGTCGGCGTCGAGGATTTCGTCGGTAGCCTCCTGGCGTTGCCAGTAGCCCTTCATCACCTGCGGACCCTTGACGCAGAGTTCGCCCGGGGCGCCCCGCCCGACATCATTGCCGGCGTCGTCCACCACCTTGCACTGGGTGGACGGAACCGGGATACCGATGGTGCCGATCTGGTTGTTCTCGAAGGTGTTCACCGACACCACCGGGCTGGTCTCGGTCATGCCGTAGCCTTCGCAGATGGCGCAGCCGGTGACCTCTTCCCAGCGCTCGGCCGCGGCCTGTTGCAAGGCCATGCCGCCGGAGAAGGTGGCCTTCAGCGAGGAGAAGTCCAGGTTGCGGAAATCCTGGTTGTTGCACAGGGCCACGAACAGGGTGTTCAGGCCGACGAAGCCGGTGAACTTCCACTGCGCCAGCTCTTTGGTCATGGCCGGCAGATCGCGCGGGTTGCTGATCAGGATGTTGTGGCCGCCGATCAGCATCATCGCCATGCAATGGAAGGTGAAGGCGTAGATGTGATAGAGCGGCAGCGGGGCGATGAGGATCTCGCTGCCCTCACTCATGTTGGCCCCCATCAGCGCCTTGACCTGGAGCATGTTGGCCACCAGGTTGCGGTGGGTCAGCATCGCGCCCTTGGCCACACCCGTGGTGCCGCCGGTGTACTGCAGCACGGCGATGTCGCCGCTCGGCGGGCTGGCTTCGGCCACGGCGCGGCCACGCCCCTTGGCCAGGGCGTCGTTGAGCTTGACCGCCTGGGGCAGCTTGAAGGGCGGCACCATCTTCTTCACATGCTTGATCACGGCATTGACCAGGATGCGCTTGAAGGCCGGCAGCAGGTCGCCCACTTCGGTGATTATGACGTGCTTGACACCGGTCTTCGGCAGCACGTCCTCGGCCAGGTGGGCCATGTTGGCCAGGCAGACCAGCGCCTTGGCGCCGGCGTCGTTGAACTGGTGCTCCATCTCCCGCGCGGTGTACAGCGGGTTGGTGTTGACCACCACCATGCCGGCACGGATGGCGCCGAACACTACCACCGGGTATTGCAGGATGTTCGGCAACTGCACGGCAATGCGGTCGCCGGGCTTGAGGTCAGTGTGGTTCTGCAGGTAGGCGGCGAAGGCACCGGACAGCTCGTAGAGCTCGCCGTAGGTGAGGGTCTTGCCCAGGTTGCTGAATGCAGGCTTGTCGGCAAAGCGTTGGCAGGACTGCTTCAGTACCGCCTGGACATTGGGGTACTGATCGGCATTGATCTCGGCAGGAACGCCCGCTGGATACTTGTCCTTCCAGAAGTTTTCGGTCATGGAAGCCCACTCCTAAGCAACAGCTGATTTTCACTGTCCTCGAGGACAGTTATTTGTTGTGTTCTGTGCGATTGTGCGCCCGTCCGGGCAAAAAAACGCGCCGAGAGTAGCAGCTTTGCCAAAGGGCCACCAGCACCAAACCAGCCCTAGCCAGTCACAAAAATGACCAGACACTGGTAGTCAGGTCACTTTTGGAGTTCCAACTCTAATCCGCCGACGATCCGCGGAATACGGGGCTTTCACGGGTACTGAGGGAAGCGTGACGCGGATTGGGCAGGGGGCCCGAGGAAGCGGAACGGATGAAGCGGGGCAGGACGGATCACCCGCCCTGCCCTTTCGTATCAGGCGAAGTCGCGCAGCTCGCGACGGAGGATCTTGCCCACCGGGGTCATCGGCAGGGCGTCCTTCAGCACGATGTGCTTGGGCACCTTGTAGCCGGTGAAGTTTTCCTTGCAGTAGGCCTTCAGCTCCTCGACGCTGACGCCGCCCTCGCGGGTCACCACGAAGAGCTTCACCGCCTCGCCGGACTTGTCGTCGGGCACGCCGATGGCCGCACAGCTGGCCACCTTGGGATGCGCCATGACCACGTCCTCGATCTCGTTCGGGTAAACGTTGAAGCCGGACACGATGATCAGGTCCTTCTTGCGATCGACGATGCGCACATAACCATCGAGATCGATCACCGCGATATCGCCGGTCTTCAGCCAGCCGTCGGCATCCAGCACCTCGGCGGTCGCCTCGGGGCGCTGCCAGTAGCCCTTCATCACCTGCGGACCCTTGATGCAGAGCTCGCCACGCTCGCCCAGCGGCAGTTCGTCGCCGTTGTCGTCGATGGTCTTGAAGGCGGTGCCCGGCACCGGAATTCCCACGGTGCCCAGGCGCGCCTGGCTGCCGTAGGGGTTGGTGCTGGCCACGGGCGAAGTCTCGGTCAGGCCATAGCCTTCCACCACCGAGCAGCCAGTCATGGATTGCCAGCGCTCGGCCGTGGCCTTGACCAGGGCGGTGCCTCCGGAATTGGTGACCTTGAGGTTGGAGAAGTCGAGGCTCTTGAACTCGGGGTGGTCCATCAGCGCGACGAACAGGGTGTTCAGCCCCAGCAGCGCGGAGAAGCGCCACTTCTTCAGCTCCTTGATGAAGCCGCCGATGTCCCGCGGGTTGGTGATGAGGATGTTGTGGTTGCCGTTGACCATCATGCACATGCAGTTCGCGGTGAAGGCATAGATGTGGTACAGCGGCAGCGGCGCGATCATGATCTCCTGGCCCTGCTTCATCAGCGGCGCGCCATCCGGCCCCTGCTGCGACAGGCAGGCGTCCACCTGCTGCATGTTGGCCACCAGGTTGCCGTGGGTCAGCATGGCGCCCTTGGCCACCCCGGTGGTGCCGCCGGTGTACTGCAGCACGGCGATGTCGTCCAGGCCCACCCGGACCGGCTTCAGCGCATGGCCCTGGCCCTGCTTCAGCGCCTCCTTGAAGGGCACCGCCTGGGGTAGGTGGAAGTCGGGGACCATCTTCTTCACCTTCTTCACCAGTGCGTTCACCAGCCAACCCTTGAGGCTCGGCAGCATGTCGCCCATGCGTGCCTCGATCAGGTATTCGATCTCGGTGTCGGGCAGCACCTCTTCGACCAGCTTGCCGAACAGGTTGATGTAGACCAGCGCACGTACCCCGGCGTCCTTGAACTGGTGACGCATCTCGCGGGCGGTGTAGAGGGGGTTGGTGTTGACCACGATCAGCCCGGCACGCAGGGCGCCGAACACGGCGATGGGGTATTGCAGGACATTGGGCATTTGCACGGCGATGCGGTCGCCGGGTTTGAGGTCGGTGTGCTTCTGCAGGTAGGCGGCGAAGGCGGCGGACTGGCGGTCCAGCTCGGCATAGGTCAGGGTCACGCCCAGGTTGCTGAAGGCCGGGCGGTCGGCGAATTTCTTGCAGGACCGCTCGAACACCTCGATCACCGACTTGTAGGCGGCCAGATCGATATGGTTGGGCACGCCGGCAGGGCGTTTGTCGCTCCAGAAATCAGGTTGCATTTGTTCTTGTCCTCTTAGCCCTGAAAATGTCTGGCCCGCGCTGCGGGGCTGCCCGGAACTTAGCAGCTCCCTGGCAGTGCGCAAATACTCCAGCGGGCGTCATTGATCGCGTGAATCTTGCCGCTCAAGTGTTGCGCTTCATGGAACCGGCCGGTCACCATTGGATGCTTTGCGTCATGCGACCGCCTGTGCACAATGCGCCCACGCCCCTGGCAAAGGATCCGCTATGCGCCACGATGCTTTCTGGCTCGACTCCAGCGATGCAGTGCCCCTGTACGTCAACCACTGGTCCGGCGATAGCCCGCCGCGCGCGGTGATCATGCTGTCCCACGGCATGGCCGAGCACAGTGGCCGCTATGCCCGCCTGGGCGAGGCCCTGGTCGCTGCCGGATTCGAGCTTTACGCCCTTGATCAGCGCGGCCACGGGCGTAGCGCGGAGCACGGCACCCTCGGCCAGTACGCCGCCGAGGACGGCTGGAGCAAGGTGGTCGGCGACCTCGCCAGCCTCAACCACCATATCCGCCAGCAGCATCCCCGCGCTCCGATCTTCCTCCTGGGCCACAGCATGGGCAGCTACATTGGCCAGGCCTACCTGATGCATCACAGTTGCAGCCTACAAGGCGCCATCCTCTCCGGCTCCAACTATCAGCCGGTGGCGCTGTACCGGGTGGCCAGGCTGGTGGCCCGCTTCGAACGCTGGCGCCAGGGCAAGGAGGGCCGCAGCGCGCTGATCGAGTTCCTCTCCTTCGGCTCCTTCAACAAGGCCTTCAAGCCCAACCGAACGGCCTTCGACTGGCTGAGCCGCGACCCGCAGGAAGTGGACAAGTACGTGGGCGACCCGCTCTGCGGCTTCCGCTGCACCAACCAGTTGTGGCTCGACCTGCTCGGCGGGCTTCAGAACATCACCCCGCCGAAACACCTGGCGCAGATCGACCCCGACCTGCCGCTGCTGGTAATCGGCGGCGAGCGCGACCCGGTCAGCGAAGGCCGGCGCTTGCAGCAACTGGCCGCGGCCCTGCGCCTGGCCGGCATCAGGGACGTGCAACTGAACCTCTACCCCGACGCCCGCCACGAGCTGCTCAATGAGAGCAACCGCGACGAGGTGACCCAAGACTTGATCGACTGGCTGGAGCAGGCCCTTGCCCGCAGTCGGCACCATCAACCGCAAGCCAAGGAGACCGCATGAGCCAGGTCACTAACTTCACCTACGACGCACTCGAAGTCGGGCAGAAAGCCAGCTTCTCCACCACTGTCGAAGAGCGCCACATCCAGCTGTTCGCCGCCGTCTCCGGCGACCGCAACCCGGTGCACCTGGACGCCGAGTACGCCGCCGGCACCATGTTCAAGGAGCGCATCGCCCACGGCATGTTCACCGGCGCCCTGATCAGCGCCGCCATCGCCTGCGAAATGCCCGGTCCGGGCAGCATCTACCTCGGCCAGCAGCTCAAGTTCACCCGTCCGGTAAAGCTCGGCGACAGCCTGACCGTAGAACTGGAGATCCTCGAGAAACTGCCGAAGAATCGCGTGCGCATCGCCACTCGCGTGTTCAACCAGAACACTGAACAAGTAGTGGATGGCGAAGCCGAAGTGCTGGCACCCAAGCAGCAGCTGTCGGTGGAACTGCCGGAGCTGCCGCCGATCACTATCGGCTGAGGCCCTGCTGGATACGAAAAAGCCCGGATCGGATCCGGGCTTTTTTGTGAGCGACGCTGCCGTTTTTCCTGTGGGGGCGAATTCATTCGCCAAGCAGGGCGAAGCCCTGCCGTAGGTTGGTGCCGAGCCTGCGAGGCCCAACATGCCGTGCGCGGATCGTTGGGCTTCGTTCCTCAGCGCCAACCTACGAAAAGCTCGTCCGCCCTACTCCTCCCCCACCGTCACACTGGCAGTCATGCCTGCACTCAACTGAACCTCCTCCGGCACCTTGTCCAACTTTATCCGCACCGGAATCCGCTGGGCCAGGCGCACCCAGTTGAAAGTGGGTTCGACATTGGCCAGCAACTGGGCATCCGGGCTGGCGTTGCGGTCGGTGATACCGCGGCTGATGCTTTCGACCTTGCCCGACAGCGGCTCGCCGGCGCTCATCAGCCAGACCCTCACCGGCGCGCCGACCTTGATGCGCGGCAGCTTGGTCTCCTCGAAATAGGCCTGGACGTAGAACGAACTGTCATCCACCAGCGCCATCACCGGCTGGCCCGTGCTCACATAGTTGCCCTGGGCCAGGCGCAGGTTGGTGACCTGGCCGTTGCGCGGCGCGCGCAGTTCACTGCGGGCCAGGTTCAGCTCGGCCACCTTGAGCTCCGCCTGGGCTTCGCGGAACTCGGCGCGGGCAACCTCCGCGGTGATCAGGGCGTTCTCCCGCAGCTCCTCACTGATGGCCTGAGTCCCCAGGTGGGCACGGCGGGCGGCTTCGTGCTCATGCAGGCGCAATTGATGCTGACGGGTATCGGCCACAGCGCGTGCCTTTTCCAGCGCCGCCTGGTAGCGCTCACGGTCGACGGACAGCAGCAGGTCGCCGGCCTTTACCTGCTGGTTGTCCTGGACCTTGAGGTCCATTACCCAGCCGGACACATCCGGCGAAATCACCACCACGTCGGCGCGCACCCGCGCGTCACGGGTCCAGGGTGAAAGCATGTAGTGCTGCCAGAGACCATAGCCGGCCACCAGGGCCACCGCGACCAGGGTGAGGGTTACCAGCACACGCAGGATGGAACGCATCGTCATCTATCTCCTTCACCAGTGCCCGGTCAGCGCCACCAGCGCTGCCAGCACACAGACGTACAGGGCACAATCGAACAGCGCTTCGTGCCAGATCCAGCGCGTCAGCCCGATACGGGCCAGGCCGAAGCGCAGCACGCCGGTCACCAGCAGCGCCAGCAGTGCATAGAGCAGAAAGGGGCTGAGCAGCACACCGCCCAGGGACCATTCACGCAAGCCCATGGCTCGCCTCCTGCTGTTCACACCATTGCCGCCAGCTCTGCTGCAACTGCAACAGGGCCGCCTGGGCCAGGCGGCGATCAATACTGCTGCCTGCGGCACGCAGGGCGGCCAGCAATTCCTCGGCCGGTTCGTCCAGGGCCTGGGCGCGGCCGGGCGCGGGGCCTTGCAGCAGGATGCGCTCAAGCTGCCGGAGGAAGCGCTGCTCCGAAGCCCCCAAAGGCTTGTCGGCAGCCGCCAGGCAGCGCCGCAGGTGCAACAGTTCGTCGCCCAGATCGAGGCTGGCGACGCCGTCGTCCCAGCGGCTGCGGCTCTGTTCCGGCAGCACCGGATAGAGCCGCGCCAGCTGCAGCAGGCGGTCGGCCATACGCCCGCCGAACCAGTTTTCCGCGCCCGCCAGGGCCACGCCGGTCAGGCGCGCCAGGTCGGCCAGGGTCGCCTTGAGCAAGCGACGACCATGCCAGACCGGGTTGCGCAGCTTGATAAGACGGAAGGACAACACCGCGAAACCCACTCCCAGCAGCATGGAGATGGCCTCGTTGAAGAACAGGCCGACATCGAAGCGCATGATGTTCTGCGGCGCACAGAGCACGATGAAATGCAGGCAGAACGACGTGGCCGTGGCCCCCAGCGCTGGCTTGGCCATCCCCAGGGCGCCGAAGAACAGCGGCACGCCGAGGGCCAGGCAGAGCATGGCGAAGCCACTGAGCTGGGGCAGCAACACCTGGCCGACGAAGAAGGCCACCGGCAACGCATAGAGGATGCCGCGCAGGAAGAAGAAGCCGATCTGTTCGGCGTTCTCGCGGCTGGCGAACAGGCCGCAGATCACGCAGGTTAGGGTCAACGCGCCGACAGCAGAGGTCCAGCCGGTGGCCAGCCAGAAGGCCGACAGGCCGAGGAAGGCCAGGGCGCTGCGCAGGCCATAGATGGTCGCCGTCTGCAGGTCGCGGTGGGTGGATAGCGGCGGCGGCGCGTCCGGCGGCGCCTCGCCCCGCTCCACCGCGAGCATCGAGCCCACCGCCGATGCGGCCTGGCGCATCAGCACCGCCATGCGGCCCAGGCAGTACTGCTGGATGGTCGAGAGGTCCTCATCCTCGGAGGCGAGCAGCAAGCGGTCGCGCAGCTCGTCCAGGCGCGGCACATCGGGCTCGGCCAGGGCCTGCTCCACCTCCTCCAGACAGGGCCGCAGCCGTGCGGCCTCCGTTTCGCCCAGCTGGCGCCATTGCCGCGCCACACCGCGGGCCAGGCGCAGCAGGCTGAGCAGGTCGTGGCTGAGCACACGTAAGGCCATGGCACGCTGGCGCCCGCGGTTGCCCTCGAACCAGGCGTGCTCGCGCTGGGCGTCCACCGCCACGATGCGCCCCAGCACGCCGAGCAGGCCCTGGCGCTCCTGGCGTTCGCCCTTCAGCGCCGAGAGCGCCGCCTGAATGCCGCATTGCCAGGCGTCCCGCGCCTGGCGGGCTAGCTGGCGCTCCACCCGTTGCGGCCAGAACAGAGCGCTGGTCAGGGTGGCGCAGAGGATGCCGAGGCAGATTTCCGTACAGCGCGCCACGGCCTGGTCGAACACCGTCAGCGGATGAGCGATCGCCGGCAGGCCGATGATGGCCACGGTGTACCCGGCCAGCACGAAGGAATAGGACCAGGCGCTGCGCATCAGCGTCGAGGCGGCGGTGCAGATGCCCAGCCAGGTGGCCAGCGCCAACAGGAAGAGCCAGGGCGTCTGCGCGAAGAGTCCCATGATGGCCACCGACATCGCCGTCCCCGCCAGGGTGCCGAGCAACCGCGCCAATCCCTTCTGCACCACCATGCCTGATAGCGGCTGGGCGACGATGAAGGCGGTCATCAACGCCCATTGCGGCTGTTCCAGGCCGAAGCGGAAGGCGCACCAGAGCGCCAGGCCACCGCCCAGCAGTGTCTTGATGACGAATTGCAGCGCCGGAATATCGGGTGCCAGGAAGGCACGCAGGTTGTCGCGCACGGGCAAGGTCCAGAGATGATCCAGATTGAAGATAGCCCGCCGGAATCGGCGAGCTATACGCAAAGCTTATTATTAGCTGACTAACTATTTTCGTCCAGAGGGGAATCTCACGTTCGTCGGTTGCTCGTTGCTAATTAATTAAATGAATATTTAAATAAAACCATCTTCACCGTCCGGAGACCTTCCCGTGACTCGCAGCCGCTCCCCCGGCCGACCCACAGGCGATTCCCAGGCTCAGCGCGAACGCCTGCTGGACGCCGCCACCGACGCCTTCGCCCACATCGGCATCCACGCCGCCAGCCTGCGCGGCATTGCCCAGCAGGCCGGGGTGACGCCAGCCCTGGTCAATTACTACTTCGGCAACAAGGAACGCCTGGTCGACGCCCTCGTGGAGGAGCGCCTGCTGCCGCTGTTCCAGGGCATGGCCGAGCGCCTGCAACAGGTGGGCGACGACCCGCTGGACCTGGTCCGCGCCTTCGTTCGCGGCATGAGCGCCAACCTCAGCCGCAATCCCTGGCTGCCGCCGCTCTGGGTGCGCGAAGTGCTCTGCGAAGGCGGCGCCCTGCGCGAGCTGCTGCCCACCCGCTTCGCCCCCATGGTGCCGGTCCTGATGGCCCAGCGCTTCGCCGCGGCCCAGGCCGGCGGCCGCATGAACCCCGACCTCGATCCGCGCCTGCTGGTGGTCTCCCTGGTCGGCATGGTGATGCTGCCCTATGCCGCCGGCCCGCTCTGGCGCGGCATCTTCGCCAGCCCGGAAATCGGCGACGAAGCCATGGTCAAGCACATACTGGCCTTGCTGGAGCGCGGCCTGGAGGTGAAACCATGAACAGGCTGCTGCCCTGCCTGCTGGCATTTACCCTGCTCGGCGGCTGCGAAGACCCGGCCCGTGAACCGCTGCTCGGCACCCTGGAATGGGACCGCATCGGCCTGCCCGCCGAAGCCTCGGAAACCATCCTCGCCTGGCGCGTGGCCGAGGGCGACCAGGTTCAGGCCGGCCAACTCCTGCTGGAACTGGACCCCCGCCGCCTCGATGCCCGCCTCAAGGAAGCCCAGGGCGACGTCGGCCAGGCCCAGGCGCGGCTGGATGAACTGAGCAGCGGTGCACGCAGCGAAACCGTGGACGCCGCCCGCGCCACCCTCAGCCGCAACCGCGCCGAACTCACCGATGCCGAGCGCACTTTCCAGCGCATCTCTGCGCTTTACCAGCGCCACCAAGTGGCCATCGCCGAGCTGGACCGCGCCCGCGCCGCCCGCGACCAGGCCCGCGCCGCCGTGAGCAATGCCGACGCCCAGCTGCGCGAACTCACCAACGGCACCCGCCCGGAACAGATCGAGCAGGCCACCGCCCTGCTCCAGGCCGCCCAGGGCCGGCTGGCGCAGCTGCAGGTCACCCGCGAGCACCTCAGTCTGCGTGCGCCTCGCGCAGGACGGGTCGACGCCTTGCCCTTCAAGCCCGGCGACCAGCCGCCGCTGAACGCCGAGCTGGTCAGTCTGCTGGTGGGCGAGGCGCCCTATGCGCGGGTCTATGTGCCGGCCTCGGTGCGCCCGCAGATCGCCATTGGCGACGCGCTGAAAGTGAAGGTGGAAGGCGTGCCCGAGCCCTTCGACGCGACGGTGCGCAGCATCGCCAGCGAGTCCAGCTTCACCCCCTACTTCGCCCTCACCGGCGAAGACGCCAGCCGCCTGGTCTACCGCGCCGAACTGGTGCTGCAGGGCGAGGCCGCGCGCCAGTTGCCCGCCGGCCTTCCGGTGCAGGCGGAGCGAGTGAGCCATGAACAGCAATGAAGCGGTGATCCGCGCAAGCGGCCTGACCAAGCGTTTCGGCCAGCTCACTGCCGTTGACGGGCTGAATCTGCACGTCGACCGTGCCGAGGTGTTCGGCTTCCTCGGCCCCAACGGCTGCGGCAAATCCACCACCATCCGCATGCTCTGCGGCCTGCTGCTGCCCAGCGCCGGCGAGATCGAGGTGCTCGGCTGCCGCATCCCCCAGGACGCCGAAGTGCTGAAGCGGCGCATCGGCTACATGACCCAGAAGTTCTCCCTCTACGAAGACCTGACGGTGTACGAGAACCTGGAATTCCTTGCCACCGTCCAGGACCTGGACCGCCGCGAGGCGCGCCAGCGCATCGAGGAGTTGCTGGAGCGGTACTGGCTGGCCGACCGCCGCAAGCAGCTGGCTGGAACCATGAGCGGCGGCCAGAAACAGCGCCTGGCCCTGGCCGGCGCCGTGCTGCACAAGCCCGACCTGCTGCTGCTGGACGAACCCACCAGCGCCGTGGACCCGCAGTCGCGGCGGGAATTCTGGGACTCGCTGTTCGAGCTGGCCGAGGCCGGCACCACGCTGCTGGTCTCCAGCCACTACATGGACGAGGCCGAGCGCTGCACCCGGCTCGGCATCCTCGACGCCGGCCGGCTGGTGGCCGACGGCAGCCCGGCCGACCTGATGGCCGCCCTGCCCGGCCGCCCGCTGCTGGTGGAATGCGCCCAGCCGCGCCAGGCCCAGCGCGCCCTGCAAGGCGCCGAGGAAGTCATCGCCATGGCCCAGATCGGCGCCTCGCTCCGGGTGCTCAGTGCCGTCGCCGACGCCCGAGAGCGCATTGCCCGGCGCCTGGCCGACCAAGGCATCGTCGCCTCGGTCAAGGACACCGACGCCAACCTCGAAGACGTCTTCGTCGCCGTCACCCACCGCCCGCTCGAGCGGGCTGGAGCGCCGTCATGAACCTGCGCCGCCTCGGGGCCATCGTCCTCAAGGAGCTGCGCCAGCTGCGCCGCGACCGCCTGACCTTCGCCATGATCGTCGGCATCCCCATCATGCAGCTCATTCTCTTCGGCTATGCCATCAACATGGACGTGCGCGGCCTGCACGCCGCCGTGCTGGACCAGGCCGACACTGCCCGCTCCCGCGAAGTGGTGGCGGAACTGGGCGCCAGCCAGGTGCTGGACTTCCGCTACCGCCTGGCAACACCGCAGCAGCTCGACAAGCTGCTGCGCGAAGGCAGCATCAGCGCAGCTCTGGTGGTGCCGCCGGACTTCGAGGCGCGTCTGCAACGAAAGGACCGCCCGCCGCTGCAACTGGTGGTGGACGGCTCTGACCAGGTCGTGCAGGCCTCCGCCCGGCAGCTGGCGGCCTATCCCCTGCCCGGCTGGCCCAACCTGACCGGTGTGCAGGTGGTGAACTTCTACAACCCGGAACGCCTGGCGCCGCTGAACACGGTGCCGGGGCTGATCGGCGTGATCCTCACCATGACCATGGTGCTGTTCACCGCCATCGCCCTGGTACGCGAACGCGAGCGCGGCAACATGGAACTGCTGATCACCACGCCGCTGTCCCCCTGGGAACTGACGCTGGGCAAGGTGCTGCCCTTCGTCGGCATCGGCCTGGTGCAGGTAACGGTGATCCTGCTGGTAGGCCTCTGGCTGTTCGAGGTGCCGGTGCGCGGCTCGCTGCTGGAACTCTACGGCGCGTCCCTGGTGTTCATCTTCGCCAGCCTGACCCTGGGGGTGTTCATCTCCACCCTGGCGCGCAGCCAGTTCCAGGCGATGCAGATGGCCTTCTTCACCTTCCTGCCGCAGATCCTGCTGTCCGGTTTCATGTTCCCCTTCGCCGGCATGCCCAAGGCGGCCCAGTGGATCGCCGAGATACTGCCGCTCACCCACTTCCTGCGCCTGGCCCGCGGCATCATGCTGCGCGGCGCCGGGCTGGCCGACCTCTGGCTGGAGCTGGTGGTGCTGGTGGTGTTCACCCTGGTGATGCTGACCATCGCCGTGATGCGGGTGCACAAGCGGTTGGATTGAGAAGTGCCCAGCAGGGGCAATTGCTCTTCTGTAGGGGCGAATTCATTCGCCCCTACAGTCAGTCCAATCCCCGCAGCACCAACCTAGGAAAGCAACCCCGCCATGGTCCGCTCACCCAGCGCGGGCCCCACGCTCATGCCCACGCCGCTGTGCATCAGCACGGCGGTCACCCCCGGGGCCGCCTTGAGCACCGAGAAGGGTCCCGGCCCGCGGGCGCCGTAGACGCCTTGCCAGCGCTCCAGCACCTGCAGGCGGGTGCCCAAGGTGTGTTCGGCCAGGTCGAGGAGGATGTCGTCCACCGCCTCGACGTTGAAGGGCGATGCGTCGCTGCCGTAGTGGTGGGAGTCGCCGATGATCAGCTCGCCATAGGGCGTCGGGCTGACTAGCAGGTGGATGCCGTGTTCTTCCAGTTCCGGCTGCTCGCTCTGGATCTGCTCGCGGATGGCCTCGGCTTCCGGCAGATCGGCAAAGGCGCCGTAGTGGACGCAGCTGAGCCCTGTGAGCACCGCCTGGTTCAGGCCGAAGTCGCGATCCGGGCGCACCCGCAGCATCTGCAGGCGACAGACCTGGGGCTGCAGCGGGGCAATCTGCTCGGCCAGCAATGTCTGGTAGTCATGACCTGCGCAAATCACAATCTGCTCCGCACGGCAGCTGCCCGCGGTACTGTGGATCCGCCCCGGCTCGACGTCGCGCACCAGGGTGGAAAAATGGAACTCGACGCCATGGTCACGTTGCAGGAAGTCCACCAGCGCAGGGATGGCTTCGCGGGAATAGAGCTGCTGATCGTCCAGGCCCAGCAACGCGGCGCGGTGATGGCTGAACTGGCCTTGATAGAGGTCGTGCAGGCGTTCGCCACGTAACAGCTCAACTCGGTAGCCGTATTCCAGCGCGCGCACTTCGCAGAAGGCTTCGAGCAGTTCTTCCTCGGCGCGGGTACGGGCGAACAGCAGGGAGCCGTTGCGGCGCAGGTGGAACCCGGCGACCTCGGCCCAACGGGCCCAGATGTCACGGCTGTCACGGGCCAGGGCATGCATGGGGCCCGGCGGCTGGCCGGTGACCAGGGCCTGGCCGAAGTTGCGCACCGAGGCGCCCAGCGGCGTCGCGCTGCGCTCGAAGATGCTGACGCGCAGGCCGCGCCGGGCCGCGGCATACGCATGGGAAAGGCCGAGGATACCGGCGCCGACTATGGCGATATCGGTGTCTTGCAGGGGCATGGGGTTCTCCTGGATTCATGTTCCCCCTCTCCCCAGCCCTCTCCCCGAGGGGAGAGGGAAGAAAGCGGGAAGCGGGTCTTACTGCGGCAGCTTCTCGGACTTGCCGTCGTAGCGCTTGCGCCATTCGGCGAGGATCTGGTCGCGGTTCTGCGAGGCCCAGGCGAAGTCGTTCTTGATCAGGCGCTGCTCGTAGTCAGCCGGCAGTTCGGTCTGCGGCTTGGCGATGCCGGGAGCGGCGAGCACGGCGAAGTTTTCCTTGTACAGGTCCATGGCCGCCGGACTGGCGGAGAAGTCGGCGAGCTTCTTCGCCGCTTCCATCTGGTCGGTGCCCTTGACGATGCCGGTGGCTTCGATTTCCCAACCCAGGCCTTCCTTCGGCAGGACGATGTCCAGCGGCGCGCCCTGGCGCTTGAGCTGCACCGCCGGGTACTCGAAGGAGATGCCAATGGGGAACTCGCCGGCGGCGGCCAGCTTGCACGGCTTGGAACCGGAATGAACGTACTGGCCGATGTTCTGGTGCAGGCCATCCATGTAGGCCCAGCCCTGCTTCTCGCCGAAGGTCTGCAGCCAGGCGCTGACGTCGAGGAAGCCGGTGCCGGAGGATGCCGGGTTGGGCATCACGATTTTGCCCTTGTATTCGGGCTTGGTCAGGTCTTCCCAGCTCACCGGCTTGGCCAGGCCCTGCTTCTCGGCTTCCACGGTATTGAAGCAGATGGTCGCGGCCCACACGTCCATGCCCACCCAGGCCGGCGGGTTGGCGGCATCGCGGTAGTTGGCGCCGATGCTCTCCAGATGCTTGGGCGCGTACTTCTCCAGCATGCCCTGCTGGTCGAGGATGGCCAGGCTGGACGCGGCCAGGCCCCAGACGGCGTCGGCCTGCGGGCGATCCTTCTCGGCCAGCAGCTTGGCGGTGATGATGCCGGTGGAGTCACGCACCCACTTGATCTCGATATCCGGGTTCTGCGCTTCGAAGGCCTTCTTGTAGGCCGACAGCTGTTCGGCTTCCAGGGCGGTGTAGACGGTCAGTTCGGTGGCAGCCTGGGCCTGGAGGCTGAAGCCGGCCATTACGGCGGCGGCGAGGGCGAGGCGTTTGAACATGGTGGAGCTCCTTGTCGGGGTTGGCAGTACGTGAGTGATTGTTCAGGCGGTGGTCGGCGAGCCCTGGCGCCAGGCCTGGGACCGGCGCAGCAAGCCGCGCGAGGCCCAGGCCAGCAGCAGGGACACTGCGGCGGAGGTGAGCAGGATCAGGGTGGACATGGCGGCCGCGCCGCCGACGTTGCCGGCGTCATCCATGTTCAGCACGGCGACGGCGGCGAGGATGCTGTCCGGGCTGTAGAGGAAGATGGCGGCGGAAACCGTGGTCATGGCCGAGACGAACAGGTAGCGGACGATGTCCAGCAACGCCGGCAGGCAGATTGGCACGGTCACCTTCAGGTAGTGGCACCAGAGCGGTGCCTTGAGCGACAGCGCGGCGGCTTCGAACTCGCCGTCCAGCTGGCGCAGGGCGGTGGTGGCGGTCATCTGCGCAGTGGTCAGGAAATGCGCGATGGAGCAGATCACCAGCAGCGTCATGCTGCCGTAGAGCGCGTGCAGCGGATTGCCCGGCAGGTTGAAGAAGAAGACGTAGCCGAGGCCCAGCACCAGGCCGGGTACCGCCATGGGTACGAAGCTGAGCAGGCGCAGGGCCTGGGTCAGCCAGCGCTGGCCGTGGGTCTTCTCCATCAGGTAGGCGCCGGTGAAGATCAGCGCGCTGCCGAAAATGGCCGTGCAGGTGGCCAGGGTCAGGCTGTTGCGGTAGGCCAGCCAGCCGCCGCCGGCGGTTTCCTCGAAGGCGTAATGGCGCAGCGACAGCGACAGGTTGTAGGGCCAGAACTTCACCAGGGACGAATACACCGCCATGCCCAGCACCAGCAGCAGAATGGCGCAAACCAGCAGCACCAGGGCCAGGAAGCAGGCATCGCGCACCTTCGACGGCACCGGGTGGAAGACCTGGGCGCGGCCGCTCATGGCCTCGCCCTGGCGGCGGCGCAGCCAGGCATCCACGCCGAAGCTGAGCAGCGCCGGCACCAGCAGCACCATGCCAATCAGCGCGCCGCGGCCGAACTGCTGCTGACCCACCACGGCCTTGTAGGCTTCCAGGGCCAGTACCTGGTAGTCGCCACCGACCACCACGGGCACCCCGAAGTCGGTAATGCACAGGGTGAACACCAGGCAGAAGGCGGCGAACACCGCCTGGCGGGTGGCCGGCCAGGTGATGCTGCGGAACGCCTTCCAGGGACCGGCGCCCATGCTGGCGGCGGCATCGAACAGGCGCGCGTCCGCCATGCCGAGGGCCGAGAGCAGCACCATGAGCGCATGGGGAAAGGTGTAGATGGCCTGGCCCAGGACGATGCCCCAGAAACCGTAGATATTGTCCGGCAACCAATCGCGCAGCAGGCCCTGGTTGCCGAACAGGTAGATCAGCGCGATGCCCGGCAGCATCGAGGGCGCCAGTAGCGGCAACAGGGAAATCCCGCGCCACAGGCCCTTGGCCGGTATCAGCGTGCGTTGCAGGGCGTAGGCGAAGAGGTAGGCGGTGGGCACCACGATGGCGGCGACGCTCAAGGATACTTTCAGGCTGTTACCCAGCAGCCAGTGGAAGTTGGCGCTGGCCAGCAGTTCCCTGGCCGCGACCAGACCGCCGCCCTGCCCTGCTTCGCCGCTGAAGCCGCGCCAGAAGATCGCCAGCAACGGCAGCAACACGGCCAGCACCAGCAGGCCGAGGAACAGGTACTTGCCGCCCTGCACGAAGAGGCGGTCGCCCAGGTCGGCGCGCGGCGCACGTTTTGCCTGGGACTTGTCCAGCTTGATCGCGGCATCCATCTCAGGCGAACACCTGCAGGCTGCGCGATGGCAGGGCCACCCAGATATCCGGAGTGCCCAGGCGCGGCATGAGCGAAGGGTCCAGCTCGGCCAACAGCGGGTGGCCCGGCAGTTGATCCAGTTCGAAGCTCATGCGGCAGCGGTTGCCGAGGAAGGTGATCTCCCGCACCTGGGCGCGAAAGCGGTTGTCCTGCTGCTCGGAAGGGTTGATGGCGACGGCCTCGGGGCGGCAGAAAAGGCGGCCGCTGGCAGCGTTGCCGGCCTGCTCGGGCAGGCGCAGGTCGAGGCCCCCGACGCGGGCGTGGCCATTCTGGCGCGACTCGAAGGGCAGCCAGTTGCCCTGGCCGACGAACTCGGCGACGAAGGGCGTGGCCGGCTGGCGATAGATCTCCTGCGGGGTGCCGTACTGCTCCACGCGGCCCTGGTTCATCACCGCGATGCGGTCGGCCATCAGCATGGCCTCGTCCTGGTTGTGGGTCACCATCAGGGTGGTGATGCCGAGCTGCTTCTGCAGCTGGCGCAGCTCGGTGCAGAGATGCTCGCGCACGCGGGCGTCCAGCGCCGACATGGGCTCGTCAAGGAGCAGCAGCGAAGGCTTCGGCGCCAGCGCGCGGGCCAGGGCCACGCGCTGTTGCTGGCCACCGGAAAGCTGGCCGGGGAATTTCTTCTCGCTGCCGGCAAGGCCCACCAGTTCCAGCATCTCCACCACGCGACCGCGTGCGGCTTCGCGACTGCTGCCGACCAGGCCATAGGCAATGTTCTGTTCCACCGTCAGGTTGGGGAACAGGGCGTAGGACTGGAACAGGATGCCGTAATCACGGGCCTGGGGCGGCAGGCGCGAAATGTCGCGCTGGCCGACGTGCAGGCTACCGCCGTCCTGCTGCTCCAGGCCGGCAATGCAGCGCAGCAGGGTGGTCTTGCCGCAGCCGGACGGCCCCAGCAGGCACACCAGTTCGCCTTCGGCGATATCCAGGCTCACCCCGCCCAAGGCGGTGAAGTGGCCGAAGCGCTTGTGGATATCGCGTACCCGCATATGGGTGGCGTGCTGGTGGGGGTGTGACATGGCGGTACCTCGTTAAGCGATTGGCGTGCACGGGGGCACGGCTCGACGAGGTTGATGCTAGGGACGCAATGCGAACGTCAGATGGCGGTTGGCGCAAAGATGCCGATAGTGGCATTGGCGGATTTGGGATGTGGGCCAGGTGTTGGGGGGATAGCGCTTTTCTATCCACCGTCGCCGTTCGGCATGACCACGATGGTGGATCGGTGAAGCCTGATTCACCCTACATGGGACTACTCCTTGCCCTCCCGCGCCAGGGCCAGGAACGCTGCCGGCAGTCGCGCCTGGCGGCGCTCCTTCAGGCAATAGAGGTATTCGTCGATCAGCGGCGCACCCTTGAGTGCAATCACACGCAGCTCCGGGTTATCCGGCACTTCATGGCGGGCGATGATGCTGATCCCGAGGTTGCGGATCACCGCTTCGCGGATGGACTCGCGGCTGCCGATTTCCAGCAGCGGGCCCACGGAGATACCGGCGTCCTTGAGCATGGTTTCGGTGAGCTGGCGGGTGGTGGAGCCGGGTTCGCGCATCAGCAGGCAATGGCCCTTGAGAGCTTGCAGGTCCACGGACTTTCGCTTGGCCAGGGGGTGCTCGCGGTGCACGGCGAGCACCAGCGGGTCGCTGCCGAGGACGACGCGGGTGAGGCGGGCGTCGTCGAGGCATTGCGAAGAGGCGGCGAGATCGACGCGGTACTCCTCCAGGGCCTCGATCACCTGCTGGGAGTTGCCGATTTCCAGGGAGACATCGGTCTGCGGGAAACGCGTGCGGAAGCTGCGTACCAGATCAAGGATGTAATAAGGCGCTGTGGCGCCGATGCGCAGGGTGCCCTGCATCTGCCCGCAGTTGCGCAGGAAGAACTCGATATCGGCTTCCTGCTGCAGCAGCACCTTGACCATGGGCAAGAGCCGCGCGCCCTCCTCGCTCACGGTCAGGCGGCGGCCGCCGCGATGGAAGAGCTCGACGCCGTACTGGCCCTCCAGGTTGCGGATCTGGGTGGTCACCGTGGGCTGGCTGAGGCCGAGCTTCTTCGCCGCCTGGGTGATGCTGCCCAAGCGAGCGACCATGTAGAAGGCCTTGAGCTCAGCGCTGAGCATGGCACGGGTTCAGGGAGGCGGAATGGGGCACGGCCGGGACCTCGGGCTGTGGGGGAGTCCGGGCATTCTGCCCTTGAGCACGCGGCGACGCCACGGGCATCGCCCCCTGGTGCTACCTTTGCCAACCAGCAGAGAACGCCAACGAGCCTCGAAGCACCCCATGACTGATCGCGCGGCCTTTCCTCGCTACATCCCTCTGCTCTGCCTGCTGGCAAGCGAGCAATTGGCCGCAGCCGATCCACAACCCATGGAAGCGCCCGCGCTGGTCATCAGCGGTAGCCGCTACCGGGCACCGGCCTTCGACCTGCCGTTCTCGGTGGACAGGGTGGACCCTGTGGAACGGGCACAGCCGGGCATCAACCTGTCCGAGCAGCTGTCGGGTGTGCCCGGCCTGGCCATCCAGAACCGCCAGAACTACGCCCAGGAGGCGCAGCTGTCCTCGCGCGGCTTCGGTGCCCGCTCGGCGTTCGGCGTGCGCGGGATCAAGCTGCTCAGCGACGGTATTCCGGCCAGCACTCCGGACGGCCAGGGCCAGACCTCCAGTTTCGACCTGGATGTGCTGGATCATATGGAAGTGCTGCGCGGCCCTTTCGCCACCACCTATGGCAGCAATTCCGGCGGCGTGGTGCAGCTCTTTTCCCGTGACGGCGAAGGTCCGCCGCGCCTGTCCGGCGGCGCCACTCTGGGCGCCTGGGGCACCCAGCGGGAAAGGCTCACGGCTGAGGGCGGCGACGGCCGCGCCGGTTTCCTCCTCAACCGCGCCCATTTCGAGACTGACGGCTACCGCGACCATAGCGCGGCCATCTTCGACAAGACCTTCGGCAAGCTGACCCTGCGCCCCGACGCCGACAGCAAGCTGGCACTGATCTACAACGACCTCAACCAGAACGGCACCCAGGACCCACAGGGCCTGACCTGGGACGCCTACCGTCAGGACCCGCGCTCGGTGTCGGCCAATACCCTGCTGTTCAACACCCGCAAGACGGTGGACCAGCGCCAGGGCGGGCTCAACTACGAGCGCTCGTTTGGCGAGGCCAGCTGGCAGACCACGCTCTACGCCGGCACGCGGCGGGTGATCCAGTTCCAGTCGATCCCGGTGGCGGTGCAGGCTAACCCGCGCCACTCGGGCGGGGTGATCGACTTCAAACGGGATTACCAGGGCATCGGCAGCCGTTGGATACAGCCCTTCGACACCGACGTGGGCCGTTTCACCGCCACGGCCGGCGTCGACTACGACCAGTCCAGTGACGACCGCCAGGGCTATGAGAACTTCGTTGGCGACACCTTGGGCGTGAAAGGTGCGCTACGCCGTGACGAGCGGGATGACGTGACCAGCACCTCGCCCTACCTGCAGCTTTCCTGGGCATACGGCGATCTCAAGCTGTTGGGTGGACTGCGCCACAACGAAGTGGAGTTCGAGGTGGATGACCGCTACCTGGCCAATGGCGATGACAGCGGCAGCGTCACTTACCGCAAGACCACGCCCAGCCTGGGCGCGACCTACGCCCTGGCCCCGCAGCTGAACCTCTACATCAGTTGGGCCCGGGGCTTCGAGACGCCCACCCTGAACGAGCTTTCCTACTCCGGCCCCGATGCCAGCTTCGGCTTCGACCTCAAGCCTGCCACCAGCGAGCAGTACGAACTGGGCATCAAGGCCCTGCTGCCAGGCAATGGCAATCTCAACGCAGCGCTGTTCCACATCATCACCGAAGACGAACTGGTGGTGGCCTCCTCCATCGGCGGCCGCACCCAGTTCCAGAATGCCGCGCAAACCCGCCGCCGGGGCCTGGAGCTCAACCTGGAACAGCCCCTGGGTCGGGACTGGCGAGTGGAGCTGGCCTACACCTGGCTGGATGCCAGGTACAGCAAGGCCTTCGTAAGCGCGGGCGAGCTGATCCCGTCAGGCCGGCGCATGCCCGGCATCGCCGAGCACAACCTCTTCACCACCCTGGCCTGGACACCGAAGCCTGGCATCAGCACCGGCCTCGAAGGCCAGCTGCGCAGCAGCGTGGAGGTGGAAGACAGCAACCAGGCCCGCGCCGCGCCAGGCTACGCCCTGGCCAACTGGTACCTGCGCTTCGAGCAGAAGCTGCGCCCCTGGACCTTCAGCCAGACCCTGCGTGTGGATAACCTGTTCGACCGCGACTACATCGGCTCGGTGATCATCGGCGAAAGCAATGAGCGCTTCTATGAACCCGGTGCCGGGCGCAGCTGGTATGCGGGCGTGAACCTGGAGTACGCCTTCGACTAGCGGTCGCGGGCGGGAACTTTCCTGGCCCACTCGCGGAAGGCTACCGGCGTTTCACCAAATCGCTTGCGGAAAATCTTCCCGAGGTAGCTGGCGTCCCCGACGCCTATTTCGTCGGCGATCACAGCCAGGCTGTGGCTGGAGTTCAGCAGGCGCCACTTCGCGTGCTGGAGCCGCATCTCGTTCCAGTATTCCTTCGCTGTCATGCCTTGGCTGGCGGTGAACAGGCGATCCAGTTGCCGGCGGCTGATGCCCACCAGTTCGGCCAATTGTTCGGCTGTGCGGTCTGACGCCATCAGGTGGCGCATCAGCGCGATGGCGCGGTCGACGTGCCGGCCACGAGCGCCATCGGCGTCCAGCGAACGCAGCGGATGCTGGCTGCTGCGCGACTCGTCCACCAACATGTCGGCCAGCCCCTTCAGCGCCCTGGCTCGCCCACACGCCTGTGCCAGCAGCTCCACTGCCACGTCGATGGCGGCCGTGCCGCCGGCACAGGAAATACGGTCGCGGTCGAAGCAGTAGAGCTGCTCGCTCTGCACCTGGATGCGCGGATAGGACGCGCGAAACTCCGCTTCATGGCGCCAGTGGAGGGCGACCCGGTGTCCGGAAAGGAGCCCGCAGGCAGCCAGTAGGAAACTGGCATTGTCGATGCTGACCAGCTTCACGCCCTGCCCGGCCGCTGTACGCAACAGCCGCTTGTAGCGTGGGGCGAGCGCCTCCGTGGCACGGGCACTGCGTCCACCGAACACCACAAGGTAGTCGTAATCGGCGAAGCGGATATCCGCGACCGTTGCCTCCACCTGAACGGCCGCGCCGCTGCTCGACACCACGTGCCCCGGTTCGAGGCCGAGGATTGTCCAGGAGCAGTAGCGCTGACGGCTGTAATCCTCGTCATCCGCGGTAAAGCGCAGCTTGTCGAGGACGCCGCCGAACGCCAGCAGGGCGAACTCCGGCAGGGGTAGCAGCAGGAAACGGATGTCGGGGGTGACCGCGTCATTGGCCATACTCGGAGCGTCCAGATTCTTCCGCAGGATGTCCGGATAATACCGCAGTCCAGGGCGCGTTCTGCTGCACCATCCCCCCATCGAGCAAGAGGAACGGCAAATGGCCCTGGATACCTGGTTCATCTACTTCATCGCGACCATCGGCCTGGCGCTGACCCCGGGCCCCAACAGCTTGCTGGCCCTGACCCATGGCGCTCTATACGGGTCGCAGCGAACGCTCTTCACCATTACTGGCGGCGTGACCGGCTTCAGTTGCCTGATCGCCCTCGCGATGTTCGGCCTGGGCGCCCTGCTCCAGGCCTCGTCTTCGGTGCTCGAAGTCCTCAAGTGGGTGGGGGGTGCCTACCTGCTCTGGCTGGGACTTCAACTCTGGCGTGCACCCGCGCTGCACCTCACGCCCGTGGTCGGCGCCGGCGCACCCGGTGCGGCAGGCCTTTTTCGCCAGGGATTCCTTTCGGCGGTGGCCAACCCCAAGGTGCTGCTCTTCTATGGGGCCTTCCTCCCCCAGTTCCTGAACCCGCAGCGTTCGCTGGTGCCGCAGTTCGTGGTGATGGCCGCCACCTTCGCTGCCATCGAGTTCCTGGTGGAGTACCTGCTGGCGCGGCTGGCCTTCCGCATCCGGCCCTGGATGGAGCGTGGGGGCAAGGGCTTCAATCGCTTCTGCGGCACACTGTTCGCGCTGATCGGCGCAGCATTGCCGCTAGCCAGATAGGCAAGCGACTGGCGAGTGAAGGAACAGCCAGAAATCGACATTAGGTAATGGTTGTCTCCGACCCAGAGTGAACGGCCGCCTAATGCTGATCCTGCTGGTTGGCGGCATGGTTTACAGCCGCCTCAATCGCTTCAACCCAGGACGCATTGCCAATTGCCTGCGCAATAGCGCGTGCGCCCACCATCGCCGCAAAAATGACCATCGCGTCGCGCTCGGCTGCGTCTGGAGTGGCATGGCCAGCAGCTGTTCCTTTCATCTCGCTGATGAACTTGTCGAACAGGTCCTTGATTCCCGCCTTGTAAGCTTCAACCGAGGCTTCATCGGCGCCTCGGTTGATCACATGTGGTGCAAATGCCAAAACCGGACAGCGACGGTTCGCCGCGCTATTTCGAAGGTACTGGCGAACAAGTGCACATGCTCGATTCTCAGCGTTGGCATCTGCTTGCAGATAAACGTCGTCCCAGGCGTCGCGGGAATGATCGAACGCCAGCGAGAAAGCTTCCGCCACAAGGGCATCCTTGGATGCAAACTGCTTGTAGAAGCCGCCAACAGTCATTCCGTTGGCAGCCGTCACATCGGACACGGATACGTTCTCGACGCTTAGCTCGCGAAACATCCTGGGCCGGAAGCTGCCCACCGTGAACGGCCGCTATCGGCCGATTCTGTTGAAAAACGCCCTCCACATACTCTGCGTGCGAAAGTGGGCGGCTGACGTTGAAATCCGAGCTAATGTGCCGACACCGAACTGCTCCAGATTTCGTGTAGCAACGCCTCAATTGGACGTTTTCTCGCCTTTGTGCAAGCGAACCGAGACGGCACCGACTTTTTCAACAGAATCGGCCAGAAGCGGTCATCGAATGGCTAGGAAATCCGGGGCGATTCAGTACCGTCCGCTTCCCCGTACGAGTTCGCGCTATTTGTCCAATCAGCGCACGCACTGGGACCTGGTGGTGCGTACAACCGACGTGCCACTGCAATAAGATGCTTTAGCGCTTCAAGTTCTCGAGGTCCTATGTCCCAAATCGACTGGCTAAGCAATCTCCTGCAAATGATCACCATCACCGGTCAGCTGGAGGTCCGCTGTGTCTACGGTGCGCCATGGCGTGTGGTTTGGGCTCAGGCCGCGGCTCACGAGATTCCCTACCACGTCGTGCTCAAGGGCCGGGCCATTCTCGAAGATCCGGAGAGGGAGACGGCCATGGAGCTGGTGAGCGGAGATATCGTGCTGTTGCCGCACGGGGCGGCGCACGTGCTGCACGATGGTAGCGGACATGCGCCAGGGATTACCCACAATCGCCGAGGGTCTGCAGGATGGATGCTCAGCGAGAATGATGGCCAGGGCGAGCATCTGGACCTGCTCTGCGGGCGATTTTTCATCGGACCGCCCCATGATCGGCTGATTCGCAGTTATCTTCCCACGAATCTGGTGGTACGGGCCTTGGACCGCCATGGAGGGGAGGGCATCGAGTCCGCTTCGAATCACCTGGCCAGTCTCGTGGGGTTGATGCGCATGGAGTCCGACGGCGACAAACCAGGCGGACTCGCCATCCTCAACGCCCTTAGCTCGGCGCTGTTCACCCTGGTAGTGCGCGCGGCGAGCGAGTCCGAGCAAGCCTCGGCAGGCTTGTTGGCGCTGGCCGGCCATCCACGGCTGGCCCCGGCCATTTCAGCCATGTTCGCCGATCCGGCGCGGCCCTGGACTCTGCCGGATCTGGCCGACTTGTCCAGCATGTCTCGCGCTACCTTCATGCGGCACTTTCAGGACGCGCTGGGGCGCTCGGCCGTCGAACTGTTGACCGATATCCGAATGAGCCTGGCCGCGAACGCGCTGAAGAAGCCCGCGATGACCACCGAAGCTGTGGCCGAGTCTGTCGGATATCAATCCGTATCGGCATTCCGCCGTGTGTTCACCGACAGGATGGGGATGACTCCGGGGCAATGGCGCCGTCTGGCGCGCGATGGCGAGTGATTTATTACCGCATTGATCCTTTTGAGCATTTTTTTGAGCGAATCTAGTCTCGAAAGCAATATCGTGCAGACCTAAAGTGGCGACTCCTAATCACCTGATGCAGGAGTCACCATGTCAAACGCCGTCATTGAATGCATCCTCAGCCGCAGCGCCGCCAAGTACTACGACCCTGCAGCCATCGTGAGCGACAACCTAATCCGCGAGCTGGTGCGCATCGGCACCTCCGCGCCGACATCCTTTCACTTGCAGAACTGGCGCTTCATTGCTGTGCGCACGCACGAAGCCAAGGCCCGGCTGAGTCCGATCGCCTGGAACCAGCCTGCAATCACCGATGCTGCCGTTACCTTCATCGTCTGCGGCCAGTTGGCCGATTCCAGCGTAATACCCGAACGCCTGGCGCCGTTGGTTGAAGCGGGCGTCATGCCGGCCACGATGGTGCCGGAGTGGGAAATCCCCGCACGCGATCTGTACCTGGAGTACCCGCAGCGCCAACGCGACGAGGCCGTACGAACTGGCACCTTCGGCGCGGCGGCGATGATCTACGCAGCCCGTTCGCTGGGCCTCGGTTCAACTCCGATGATCGGTTTCGATGCCGAAGCACTGCACCGCGAGTTCGGACTGGCCGAGGACGAAGTGCCAGTCATGCTGCTGTCCGTAGGGGCGGAGCGTCCAGGGAACTGGGCGCAGAAGCCGCGCCGTCCGCTGGATGAGGTGTTGGATTTCATCTAGGTGCGCCCCGGCGGCAGTGATCGCGCCGAACGGCTAAGCGGCCTTCAAGTGGGAAGCAACCGCAAGGGAGTTCTCTCTTGAAAGCCTAACCAGCTTCGACCCAGGACCTGGGCGCGAAGTAACCCGAGGGATGGTGCCCACGTGGACTTTCCCAAATTAGCGAAGTCAGTAACTGTAGGAAGACAACGATGCAAAGATCTACTGCTCTGAAACCGGAACAGGTTCCGGCTGATTCCAAGTCGACGCTCGATATGTTCACCAAGAATATCGGGTTCACCCCAAATATGATGGCGATCTTCGCGCAGAGCCCGATTGCATTCAACGCATGGGCCACCCTGCTCGGCTCCTTGAGCAAGGCGCTCGATGTGAAGACACGTGACGGCATCGGCCTCTCTGTGTCCGAGGCGAATGGCTGCAACTACTGCCTGGCGGTTCACAGCTTCACAGCCGAACATATGGCCAAGCTGCCCCCCGATGAAATCATTCTCGCTCGGAAGGGCCATGCGAGCGACCCGAAGCGCGACGCCGCTGTCCAGTTTGCGCGCAAAGTCATCGAGACCCGCGGCCAGGTCAGTGACGCCGATCTGAAAGCCGTTCGCGATGCCGGCTATACGGATGCGAACGTGATGGAGATCGTTGCGCTGGTGGCCATGTATTCCCTGACGAACTTTTTCAATAACGTGTTCGATCCCGAGAAGGACTTTCCCGCCGTTGCCCCGGCAGGCTCGATCTGACCTCTATCCGCTCGCATCGACCATCTCGGAGGGACCTGGAAGGTGTCATCTGATGCGAACGTAACACCAAAGCCCGGAGGCACCCAGGCAGGAGTCTTGGGAACGCATCCGGGCTTTACGTATGTGCTGATGCACCAGCAAATCGGGTTGCTACGGACACATCTCCGACAATGGCGCTTTGGTAACGCGTCCGTTGCGACCAGTTCAGCATCACTAAGGTCGTCACGGTCCTTTCGTCGCCTCCCCATGAACGAAAGCTCGCAGCCGTGACGACCTCCTTTTGTCACGCCGGGGCTATTGCCTCACGGCAAACATGGCGTCGGTCGATTCTCCTGTGGCACCGGGAAGGGGAGCCAAGTACCGGGAACTTCCTACGTACACGGTTTGCGCTCTAAACGTCCGTATATGGCCGATTGCTGCCGTTGACGAGGGGCCGCAATCGACCAGAAGCGGACACAGACGATCTAAAGATGTCCCTCCGAGATGACGCAATTCAGCGGCTACAGCCAGGCCGACTCCTTACATAGAAGCAGCACGGCCAGCGCTAGCATCATCAAGCCCGATACCCGGCCAACTACGCGTGCAGCAGCGGGGCGTGTCGCTAGCATCGCACCCGCGCCTATACCCACAATCGAATAAACCACCGCGCAGCTAGTGGTATAGAGCAGTCCCAGAACCACTATCTGGGTGGAAAGGCTCCAGGCTGCCGCAACGTTGGTCCAGGGAGGAAGGAAAGCCAGGAAGAACAGAAAGGCTTTGGGGTTCAATCCGCTGACCAGCGCGCCGCGTAAGAACAACCTTGCTCTATCGCTCCCAGTTGAGTTGTCAACGACCGCCCTAGGCACTGGTGGATTTCGGAGCAAGCTGATGCCCAGCCAAGTCAGGTAAAGCGCACCGAAGACCGTCAAGGCGAGCATGACCAGGCGGTTTCCCGCGATCAGCATGCCGAAGCCCGCTGCAACGACCAGCGTCAGCACCACGTACCCCGCCAGCAACCCACCGACAGCAGCCATGACGCCCCGGCCGCGAATACCAGCTGCTATCGCGTAGGCCCAGTCAGCCCCCGGTGTGAACACGAAAAGCAGGGAAAAGGCCCAGAAGGCCATCAGTGTTGCACTACTCATTTCCAATCCCAGAGCAATTCCATTAAAGGCGTGACGCCCGTCACTTGTGCAGAGCAAGGCCTTTAATCGCCTTGTCCACCGGCTTCTTAGGGCCGCGCAAGGCCAGGCCCACCAGGTTCATGTTCTCGGGCTCCTCGGCGAGGAATGCCTCGCGATTGGCTTCGTCGTGATAGGTGGAGAACATCGCGAAGACGTAGGGCAGTACCGTCAGCTCGCGCTCCAGGCCAGCGCGACGGGCTTTCTGCAGGCCGGCGACGTCGGCCTCGAAGATCAGCATCGGTTGTCCCGAGAGCTTGCCGTACTCATGGCCGGCCGCATCGACGTAGGGCTCGCCCATGATCTCCGGCGCAGCCGATGCAATGCCGGTGGCGAGGAAAGCGACCACGTTCAATCGCTGCCAGGTCGGCAGGTCGTCGCGGACAATGAAAGCTACTTTGGTTTCCAACATCTGAATCTCCATACAAAGCCGTAGCGCAATGATTGGAGATGGCGACTGCTCAGTCTGTAAGGTTTGTGCACTGCCGCTGATAAGTTGCCGGCGTCAGTCGGTAAGCGCGCCGGAACCAGACACCCAGGTGACTCTGATCGGAAAAGCCCACCTCAGCAGCCACCTGTGAGGGCGCCATGCCGGCTGCCAGGAGTGCCCGAGCGGTGCGCAGGCGAAGTCTCACAAGGTAGGCGTGTGGCGACTGACCGAAGGCCTTCTTGAACTGCCGCGTCAGCCTGAAGCGATCAATCCCCGAGTAGGTAGCCAGCTCTTCGAGGCTGACGTCATCGGCCATCCTTGCATGCAGAAAGTCACGAGCGCGTTGCGTTTCCGCATCGGAGTCGAGCTTCATCGACTGAGCTTTCAGGCTTAGGTGCCGGGAAAGCAGCCCCAATAGATGATCCATGCTCTGGTCGCGGGCCAGCCGGCCCTCGCCGTTGTGGATGACAAGAAACGCCTGCTGTATAGCGCCGATCAGTTGCGCGTCGTCGCTCAACGTGTGCTGAAAAGCTGCCTGGAGATTGGACACATCGCCTAGGCCGAGACGCTCCGTCATGTCAGAGACATACGCCTGAGGGAGATAGAGCATCCCGTAAGTGAAGCCTCCCTCTTCCGGAGCAAGGCCATCGTGCACGGCACCTGGCTCGATGAGCATGGCGCGACCTGGAATACTGGTATGCACCGCCTTGTGACAACTGAACTGCTGTACACCCTGGTACGTGACGCCCACCAGCAGTTCGTCATGATCATGCGGATCATAGGCATGGCCCTGGAAATGGGCATGCAAGCTCTCAATGCCGGTGTCCTGGTCGCGGCGAACTCGAATCCAGTCGGTGCTTGCAGTGTCGTTCAGTTCACGCGTCATGGGGAAAACCGGGGTTCAGTTGCGACAAGGTATCGAGTTCGGTGATCTTGGTAGCTCGGCGGGATTGCTGCAAAAAAAAAGATAATAGCTGTAATCTATTTCCTCAAGCCAAGGCGATGAACGCCCTGGGAACACAATCGAGGACTTCTGGATGGAAGCCGCAATCACACCGGAACGAATCTACCTCGACGACCTGGCGGTGGGAGACGTTTTCATCAGTGATGCCCACCGGCTGGACGCCGAGCAGATCGTCCAGTTCGCCTCGCAGTTCGACCCCCAACCTTTCCACCTGGATGCCGATGCGGCACAGGACACCTTTTTCCAGGGCCTGGCGGCGAGCGGATGGCACACGACAGCCATCACTATGCGCCTGCTCGTGCAGAGCCTGCCGCTTGCGCAGGGTGTGATCGGCGCAGGTGCGGAAATATCGTGGCCACAACCTACCCGGCCTGACGATGTGCTCCAGGTAACGAGCCAGATCATCGAAATCACCCCATCTCGCTCCAAGCCCGACCGTGGGATTGTCGTTGTCGAATGCGTCACTTCGAATCAGGACGGCAAAGTGCTGCAGCGCCTGGTCACCAAAGTCCTGTGCTTCAGAAGAGGAGGCTGACCGTATGGGGCGCTCATCGCAGACGAAAGCTCTGGAAAACCGGACGAAGATCGTGGAGACGGCTGCTGCGCTGTTCCGCGAATTTGGGGTCGATCAGGTATCAGTAGCGGCCATCATGACCGCCAATGACATGACCGTTGGTGGGTTCTACAAGCACTTCGATTCGAAGGACGCACTTGTCGCAGAGGCCTTCTCGCTTGCCTTCGACCACTCTCGGGAAGCCTGGGACGGTGTGTTTTCCCAGGCGGACAGGAAGACCGAGGATCGCTCCGTAGCGCTGGTTCGACAGTACTTGCTCAATAAGTCTGCGAGACGTCGCTGCCCACTGCTGGCATTCGCGCCACACATCGCCAACGGCAGCGCGACCGCTGCATCGAAAAACGCCTACAAGGCGGGAACGAAGGAATTGCTCGACAAATTCCTGAACGAGGCAGGTACCTCAGGCACCAGCGCTGATGAGGCAGAAGCGCAGCGTAATGCGCTCGTGCTGTTCGCGGCGATGGTCGGTGCTCGCGCAATGTCGCAGGCGGTTGGGAACACGGAGTGGATGTTGGCGATAGAAGCTGCCATCAACGAAGCAGCAGCCCACTAAGGTGCCAAACCGAATGTCCAATAATGGCCGAAACCGGCCGCGAAGGCATCACGGTCGATGCGCTGTCGCTCGGCACCATGAACTACTGGGATTCCGAGGAACTGGCGAAGAAAACCTGCATCGCCCCCCTGCGCCCGCCCACCGCAGGACGGCGGCGCTGGTGTGGCCTACTTTGCTTCGCGCTAGGCGAGCGGGATTACTGGCTAGGTGCTTCCGCTCAATGGTGGCAGCCTGACGGCTTGCCACCTGGAACTACGAAGCTCCGACCGAATGTGCGGGGCGCTCGGCGAGCGGCTTTGCTTCACCTCTTTCCAGAAGAGACTTCAGTCCTGCCCGTGCGCGCGTTTGTGGTGCCGGGCCATTCAGCCGATGTCCTCGTGAATGCAAAGGAAGTTGCCCTCTGTGTCCCGGAACCAGGCCGCCTTTTCCGCGCCCAGCACACAGATATGGTTCACTGTGCGCAGGTCGGGGTAGTCGTAGTCCTCGAACACCACGCCGTTTGCCTTGAGCTCGGCAATCGCCTGTTCGATGTTCTCCACCTGGAAGCTGATCGCCGTGTGATCGGCCTTGGTGCCGCCGGGGCGGGGAAACAGCGCCAGTAGCGCGCCGCCACCACACTCATAGATGAACTTGCCGTCCGGCTTCAGGCCAGCCGGCGTCAGGCCGAGCTTGCTCTCGTAGAAATCGCGCGCACGCACCAGATCGATCACCGGCAGCATCGTCGTCACAATCGCGTTGGATAACATTCCAGTTCACCTCCCCAACGAGCGGCGCGCGACCGCCCGATGCATGTTCCGGCCGGCGCTGCCGGCCTTTACTAGTAACATTAGGCCAGCGGGAAGCAGGAGGTAGACGCGGTCGTCTGCTTCTGCACACCTCGTCCTGCAGCAGAAAATGTCGGGGGCGAGTATCAGTACTTCAACACCGTGCATTGAAAAAGGAGCTCGCGGTTAGCCGCGAAGCCTCCACAGGCCGACCACTAGTGCTGTGCCCCCAACCTGCGGCGGATGTCTGCAGTGGTTTTCACACAGCCTGGACCCAAAACGGCCTGCCAGTGACGGCGGAAGCCGGCCAGAATCGGGCGTTTAGATTAGAGAAAATAAATCTGTCCCGTTTCCCGTCCTGGGCATCAAGAAGACCAAGGATGAAGGGAAGTACAAGGGGCGCCCGATCGACGCTGAGGCGCCAACGTGTAGGAGCCCAGCTTGCTCATACCTTCACAGGCAATCACCTCTGGAACGGGCGCACGATTGAGCGTAATGCTGGAGCGCCCCCCAAGACTGAGCTCTGGGAATCAGCGGAGAAGTGGTGACCTCAGGCAGGCATCAAAACCTTTTTCACCCACCATGCACCCACGGAAAAGGGCTTGATTGGCAGTGAATGGCTGTAGCCGTGAGATATATGGCGTCCCAGAGTGGGTTCGAACCACCAACCTTCCCCTTAGGAGGGGGATGCTCTATCCAATTGAGCTACTGGGACGTGGCGGGCTCGCCGGGGCCGGCGAGATCCAGAGGACGGGCGGCATGTTAACGGCGTCCACGCGATTTGTCATCGCCTCGCGGAGCGGATGCCCCGCGAGGCGCCGTCCTCAGCGGCCGAAGCGTTCTTCGGCCAGATGATCGGCCACCGCGGTGGTGGTGCGACCTTCGCGGTCGGCGCGGGTGAAGATTTCCCGCAGGGTCTCGCCTATGCCTTCGACGTGCTGCTTGAGGGCAGCTTCGCTGCCATTGCTGCGCTCGTACCAGACGTCGATGATGCCGCCGGCATTGATAGCGTAGTCCGGCGCGTAGAGGCAGCCGCGACGGCGCAGTTCTTCGGCCAGGCCGGCATCGGCCAGCTGGTTGTTGGCCGCACCGGCGATGATGGGCGCACGCAGGGATTCGAGGGTCTGCGGGTTGATGATGCCGCCCATGGCGCAGGGCGCAAATACGTCCACGTCCAGGCCGTAGATCTCGTTCTGCCCCACTACCTTGGCACCGAGCTGCTCGGCGGCGCGACGGGCGTTGGACTCGTGAATGTCGCAGACCCAGAGCTGGGCGCCGGCGTCCTTGAGGTACTGGGCCAGGCTGAAACCCACCTGGCCGACGCCCTGGATGGCCACGCGCAGGCCGGAGAGGTCGTCGCGGCCGAGGCGGTGCTTCACCGCCACCCGGATACCGACGAAGGTGCCATAGGCCGTGGAGGGTGACGGGTTGCCATCGCGGGTGCCGCCACCCAGGGCTTCGCGGGTGCCGGCGCCGGCCACGTGGCGGCTGCGCTCGGCCATGATGCGCATTTCGGCGACGCCGGTGCCGGAGTCGGCAGCGGTGATGTAACGGCCGCCCAGGCTGTCGACGAAATCGCCCATGGCCTGGAACAGCGCCTCGCTCTTGTCGCGATGGGGATCGCCGATGATCACCGCCTTGCCGCCGCCCAGTGGCAGGTTGGCCAGGGCCGACTTGTAGGTCATGCCGCGGGACAGGCGCAGCACATCGCGCAGCGCCTGTTCGTCATTCAGGTAGGGCCACATGCGGCAGCCACCCAGGGCCGGGCCGAGGTTGCTGTTGTGGACGGCAATGATGGCCTTGAGGCCGGTTGCCTTGTCGTGGCCGAAGACTACCTGCTCGTGATGGTCGAACTCGACATGGGTGAAGACGGACATGGGGATTTCCTCGGATTTGTTGTTAACCACTAAGGGGAAGAAAGGGCGTCCCCTCGCGAGGGGAGGCCAGAATCTGGATAAGGCATGCGCGTAGCCCGGGCATCCCTCACCCCACCCCCTCTCCCGGAGGGAGAGGGGCTTTATCAGGCAGCCGGGTCGAACAGCTGCAGTACCTGGATCTCGCTGGCGGTGAGGCGGGCACGGAGTTGCCGCTCCTGCTCGCGGACCTTGGCCAGCGCGCGTTCCTTGACCGGGCCGTAACCGCGGATCTGCTCGGGCAGCTCGACCAGGGCGACCGCGGTGGCGTAGTTGCCCGGTTTCAGTTCCTTGAGCAGCAGTTCGACCGTGGCTTCGTATTCGCCGATCAGCTTGCGTTCGAGCTTGCGCTCGGCGCTGTAGCCGAAGAGGTCGAAGGCCGTGCCGCGGAGGAACTTGAAGCCGGCCAGCACACCGAAGGCCTTGAGCATCCAGGGCCCGAAGCGGCGCTTGCGCGGCTCACCGGTCACCGGGTCGGGCCTGGCCAGCCAGGACGGCGCCAGGTGGAATTCCAGGTGGTAATCGCCCTGGAACTGGGCCTCCAGCTGCTTGCGGAAGTTGCCATCGCTGTACAGACGGGCCACTTCGTACTCGTCCTTGTAGGCCAGCAACTTGGCGTAGTACTTGGCCACGGCGCGGCTCAGGGCTTTGTCCGCGCCGCAGTCCGCCTGGCGCACGCGCTCCACCAGGGCGCGGTAGCGCTCGGCGTAGGCGGCGTCCTGGTAGGCGCGCAGGTGATCGGCGCGGAACTGGACGATCTCCTCCAGGGTTTCGCACTTGCGTGGGTCCGTTTCCAGCGGCTTGGCCAGCTTTTCCACCGCCGCCAGGTCATAGGCGGCGCGGCGGCCCCAGAGGAAGGCCTGCTGGTTGAGCTTCACGGCCACGCCGTTGAGCTCGATGGCCTTGTCCAGGGCTTCGGCGGAGATGGGCACCAGGCCTCTCTGGTAGGCGTAGCCCAGCATGAAGAGGTTGGTGGCGATACTGTCGCCGAGCAGGCGGGTAGCCAGGCGGGTGGCGTCGACGAAATGGGTCTTGGCCCCGCCCACCGCGTCCACCAGGGCTTCGCGCATGGCCTGCCCCGGCACCTGAGCGTCAGGGTTGCGGGTGAACTCGGCGGTGGCCGCCTCGTAGCTGTTGATCACCGCATGGGCGATGCGCTCGTTGAGCTTGGCCAGGGCCTCCTCGCTGGCCGCCACCACCAGGTCGCAACCGAGCAGCAGGTCGGTCTCGCCGGCGGCGATGCGCACGGCATGGATGTCGTCCTGCCTGGCGGCGATGCGGATATGGGTGATGACCGGACCGAACTTCTGCGCAAGGCCAGCCTGGTCGAGCACGGTGCAGCCCTTGCCTTCGATGTGCGCGGCCATGCCGAGCAGCGCGCCGACCGTGGTCACGCCGCTGCCGCCGACGCCCGGCAGGAGGATGTTCCAAGGCCGTGCGAGGCTCGGCTGACGCGGCTCCGGCAGGGCCACGAAAAGTGCCTTGGCGCCTACCGCTTCAGGCTGGCGCAGGCTACCGCCATGCACGGTCACGAAGCTCGGGCAGAAGCCTTCGACGCAGGAGAAATCCTTGTTGCAGGCGTTCTGGTCGATCTGACGCTTGCGCCCCAGTTCAGTTTCCAGCGGCAGTACCGAGAGGCAATTGGACTTGACGCTGCAATCGCCGCAGCCCTCGCACACCGCCGGGTTGATGAAGGCGCGTTTCTGCGGGTCGACCAGTTTGCCGCGCTTGCGGCGGCGGCGCTTCTCGGTGGCGCAGGTCTGGTCGTAGATCAGTACCGAAACGCCCTTGAACTCGCGCAGCTCGCGCTGCACGGCATCCAGCTCACGGCGGTGATGGAAGCTGACGTTGGGCGCGAAGGTGGCGCGGCTCGGGTACTTCTCAGGCTCATCGGAGACCAGGGCGATGCGCTTCACGCCTTCGGCGAAGACCTGCTGGCTGAGCTGGTCGACGCGCAGTTCGCCGTCGATGGGCTGGCCGCCGGTCATGGCGACGGCGTCGTTGTAGAGGATCTTGTAGGTGATGTTGACCCCGGCGGCGACTGCGGCACGCAGGGCCAGCTGGCCGGAGTGGAAGTAGGTGCCGTCGCCGAGGTTCTGGAAGATGTGCGGCGTATCGGTGAAGGGCGCCTGGCCGATCCAGGTCGCGCCCTCCCCGCCCATCTGGGTGAAAGTGTCGGTATCGCGGTCCATCCACTGGGTCATGTAGTGGCAGCCGATGCCGCCCTGGGCGCGGCTGCCTTCGGGCAGCTTGGTGGAGGTGTTGTGCGGGCAGCCGGAGCAGAAGTGCGGGGTGCGCACGGTCTTGTGCTTGGGTTCGGCCAGGGCCTTTTCCTTGGCGGCGAGGAAGGCCAGGCGGGACTCGATCTGCTCGCTGGAATAGATGGGCGCCAGGCGTCTGGCGATGACTCGGGCGATCATCGCCGGAGTCAGTTCGCTGAGATTGGGCAGCAGGGAGTTACCCTCCTCGTCGAACTCGCCCACCACGCGCGGACGCTTGTCCACCGGCCAGTTGTAGAGCTGGCCGGTGAGCTGGTCCTCGATGATGCTGCGCTTCTCTTCCACCACCAGGATTTCGTCCAGGCCTTCGGCGAACTCGTGCACCGAGACCGGCTCCAGCGGCCAGCTCATGCCCACCTTGAGCACCCGCAGGCCAACCTTGGCGCAGAGTTCCTCGTCCAGCCCGAGGTCGTTCAGGGCCTGGCGCACATCGAGGTAGGACTTGCCGGTGGTGATGATGCCCAGGCGCGGATTAGGCGAATCCAGGGTGACCTGGTTGAGGTTGTTGGCGCGGGCGAAGGCGCGGGCGGCGTAGATCTTGTACATGTTCAGGCGCTTTTCCTGCGCCAGGGGCGGGTCCGGCCAGCGGATGTGCACGCCGTCTTCCGGCAGGACGAAGTCCCCGGGGATCTTCACGTCCACCCGCAGGGGATCGACCTCCACGACGGCGGAAGAGTCGACATTCTCGGCGATGGTCTTGAGCGCCACCCAGCAGCCGCTATAGCGCGACAGCTCCCAGCCAATGATGCCGTAGTCGAGGATTTCCTGGACGTTGGCCGGGTTCAGTACCGGGATGGAGGCGGCGATGAAGGCATGCTCGCTCTGGTTGGCGATGCTCGAGGACTTGCAGCCGTGGTCATCGCCGGCCAGCAGCAGGACGCCGCCATGGGGCGATACGCCAGCCGAGTTGCCGTGCTTGAACACGTCGCCGCAGCGGTCCACGCCCGGCCCCTTGCCGTACCACATGGCGAACACGCCATCGTAGCGCGCGCCAGGGAACAGGCCGGTCTGCTGGCTGCCCCAGACGGCGGTTGCAGCCAGCTCTTCGTTGACCCCCGGCTGGAAGTGGACGTGGTTTTCCTTGAGGAAGGACTTGGCTTCCCAGAGGCTCTTGTCGAGGTTGCCCAGGGGCGAGCCCCGGTAGCCAGAGATGAAGCAGGCGGTGTTCAGGCCGTGGGCCTTGTCCCGTTGCTTCTGCAGCATCGGCAGGCGGGTGAGGGCCTGGGTGCCGGTGAGATAGAGGTGACCGGTTGCGAGACGGTATTTGTCATCCAGGCGGATCTCGGCCAGAGACATGCGGACGCTCCTTTTGTTTTTATGGCGACCTCGATGGCAACGGTGGGTGCCATCTTTCATTCAGCCCCGGGCAGGATCGCTGCCGCGGACGCGTGGCCAAGAAGATGACCGATTGGTGCTGATTTTTCCTTTCTATTTGCGGTCAGAAAAGCCAGACTTGCGCATGATCCTTCCAACAAAAACAAGATTTCGGACTGACTCATGCAGAACTCTCTGAGCCCTATCGACCGCAAGATCCTGCGCCTGCTGCAACACGACGCCGACCTGTCCGCCGCCGAGGTGGCAGAGAAGGTGGAGCTGTCGCAATCACCCTGCTGGCGCCGCATCCACCGCATGCAGGAAGAAGGACTGATCGAGCGCAAGGTGGCCCTGCTCAATCCCAAGCTGCTGGGCTTTTCGATCACGGTGTTCGTCAACATCAAGTTGTCCGCCCACGGCCGCAACCACCTCACCGAGTTCGAGGAGGCCATAGTCGGCTATCCGGAAGTGCAGGAGTGCTACACCATGGCTGGCGGCTCGGATTACCTGCTGAAGGTGGTGGCGCGGGATATCGGTGGCTACGAGCGCTTCCTGCGCGACCAGTTGCTGCAGCGCCCCCATGTGCTGGAGGCGCATTCGAACATCGCCATGAGCGAGGTCAAGCGCACCACGGAACTGCCACTGGATTGAGGCTCAGGCGGAGTCGGGCCAGGCGGCCGGGCGGTGCTCTTCGATGAGCTGCAACAGACGCTGGCAGGTCTCCGCCAAGGAGCCGGAATTGTCCAGCAGGCAGAGGTCCGGGTTCTCGCCGGCCAACAAGGTGTCGGCAAAGCCGGCGTTGCGCGCCAGGCGGGCTTCGATCTCCTCCGCCGACTCGCGGCCGCGGGCATGCAGACGCTGACGCAGTACCTGGTCGTCCACCGTCAGCAACACGGCAAGCAGGTGCGGATAGCGCCGCCGGGCTTCCGGCAGGTAGCCGCGTGAGCCGTTCACTAGCACGTCGTCGCCTGCAGCCAACCAGTCGTCGATCGAATTCGGGATCCCATAGGAGAGGCCATTGGCGTACCAGCTCATGGCGAAGTCGCCCCGGGCTTCGCGCTGGGCGAACTCCTCGCTGCTGACCGCCTCGGCCGATTCGCCGCGAGCCTCGGCGGACCGGGTGATGACCCGGCGGGCAACGCGGCAGCCCTGCCCCGCCAGCATCGTGCGCGCGGTATCCAGCAGGCTGTCCTTGCCGGATCCGGACGGGCCTATGAGATAGATCAACCTGCCTTTCATCTGTGCACCTGATGGATATGTGTGGGGGCCGATGGCCGCTGCCGAGGAGAAGTACAACTCTGATGCGAAAAGTCTGAACTCGTTTCGCGCTAGGGCAAGGGATTCTTTCGTGCGGAGCGAGGTCAGACAACAACGGCTACCATTTAAAATGATGGCCAGACAGCATCACCGTGCCGTCACCGGTCAGCAACGAGCAGCAAAGGCGTCCTGGATAGCGCTGTCGGATGAAAGGGACCTGGCCCATAGCCAAATCAAGAATGGACGAATTGATCAGCGACTCTCAATTTGGACAATTGGTGCTGGCTAAAAGCCGCTACACTGATCACAATCTGACACCAAATTGACGTCAAGGAAACGTTTTGCTGACCTCAGGGTCATACCGAATCGAATCGCGAAACTGGTTGAACAATTGCTGCTAAGGACAGTCAAACCGGTGACAATCTTGCAGCTCATTGCCAGCATCGCTTTCCTGAACTAACCGGTTGAATGTATGCGCCCTATGAAACAGGCTATTTACTCCAGTCGCACGGCTGACAAATTCGTCGTTCGCCTCCCCGAGGGCATGCGCGAGCGCATTGCTGTCGTGGCGCGCAACCACCACCGCAGCATGAACTCCGAGATCATCGCTCGCCTGGAGCAGAGCATGCTTCAGGAAGGCGCCTTGGACGAAGGCGTATCCATGCGCCTGGACAGCCCGGAGCTGACCCTGCACGAACGCGAACTGCTGCAGCGCTTCCGCCAGCTGTCGCGGCGCCAGCAGAATGCGCTGGTGGCACTGATTGCCCACGATGCGGAACTGGCGGCCGAGGAATCCTAAGGCCACCCCGCATCGAATGAAGAAGCCGGCATCAGCCGGTTTTTTCATGCCTGCGATTCGCTGCGCAGCAAACGAAAAAAAGCCGCCCGTGGGCGGCTTTCTTCGTTGTCGGCGGGAGTCAGAGCAGGAACAGGGTCGCGAGACCCAGGAAGATGAAGAAGCCACCACTGTCGGTCATGGCGGTGATCATCACGCTGGCACCCATGGCCGGGTCCCGCCCCATCCGCACCAGGGTCATGGGGATCAGCACGCCCATCAGCGCTGCCAGCAAGAGGTTCAAGGTCATGGCGCCGGTCATCACCACACCCAGAGACCAGCTGCCATAGAGGTAGAAGGCGACGAGACCGATCACCCCACCCCAGAGCAGGCCGTTGATCAGGGCCACACCCAGCTCCTTGCGCACCAGGCGTGAGGTATTGCCGGTGCCCACCTGGTCCAGCGCCATGGCCCGGACGATCATGGTGATGGTCTGGTTGCCCGAGTTGCCGCCGATGCCGGCGACTATGGGCATCAAGGCGGCCAGGGCCACCAGCTTCTCGATGGAGCCTTCGAACAGGCCGATGACCCGCGAGGCGATGAAAGCGGTGACCAGGTTGACCGCGAGCCAGGCCCAACGGTTGCCCACCGACTTCCAGACCGAGGCGAAGATGTCTTCCTCTTCACGCAGACCGGCCATGCTGAGGACTTCGCTTTCGCTTTCCTCACGGATCAGGTCGACCATCTCGTCGATGGTCAGGCGGCCGATCAGCTTGCCGTTCTTGTCCACCACAGGCGCCGAAACCAGGTCGTAACGCTCGAACGCCTGCGCCGCATCGTAGGCGTCTTCGTCAGGGTGGAAACTCACCGGATCGGTGGCCATCACCTCGGCCACATGCTTGTCCGGATCGTTCACCAGCAGGCGCTTGATCGGCAGCACACCCTTGAGAACGCCGTCGTAGTCCACCACGAAGAGCTTGTCGGTGTGGCCGGGCAGCTCCTTGAGCCGGCGCAGGTAACGCAGCACCACTTCCAGGGTCACATCGTCGCGGATGGTGACCATCTCGAAGTCCATCAGCGCGCCGACCTGGTCCTCCTCGTAGGACAGCACGGAGCGAACGCGCTCGCGCTGCTGCGCATCGAGGGATTCCATCAGCTCGTGGATGACGTCCCGCGGCAACTCGGGCGCAAGGTCGGCCAGCTCGTCCGCGTCCATTTCCTTGGCGGCGGCGAGCAGCTCGTGATCGTCCATGTCGGCGATCAGCGATTCACGGACGGCGTCGGATACTTCGAGGAGGATGTCGCCGTCGCGTTCGGCCTTGACCAGTTGCCAGACGGTCAGACGCTCGTTGAGCGGCAGCGCTTCGAGGATGTGAGCGATGTCGGCCGGGTGCAGCTCATCGAGCTTGCGCTGCAGCTCGACAAGGTTCTGCCGGTGGACGAGGTTCTCGACGAGATCCTGATGCTGGCCCTCCTGACGGTGGGTCAGGTCTTCTACCAGCTTGTGGCGATGCAGCAGATCGATTACCTGGGCCAGGCGGTCCTGCAGGCTCTCTTGCGGCTTCTTGGCTTCTACTTCAGTCATATAGCGCGCTCCACCCCCAGTGGCAGAGCACGCCAAGAGGGGTCAGAAAATCATTTCGCGATTGTGCAATCGGGATTCTGAGTAACTACTGGGTAATTCCATGATGGTTGTCCGAATGCCCCGGCGGGGCTGACCGCGCAATGATAACACCGCCGTTTGGCTCACGCGTTACAAAATCATGGACAGAACAATCGCTTGCATCGCAAAGCTGAGATTGCCTTCATCCTGTTGCGACGTCGGCAATGCCCTGTAGGACACCCGCACGGGGAGGAAGTGACCAGGTACCCTCGAGGGCCCATGCCAAGGAGAAGGCGCCATGCAACGACTTTCGATCATCCTCATCGCCGCCCTGCCCTGCTGCCTCCATGCGCCGCTGCACGCGGCCTCCATCTATCGCTGCAAAGATGGCGAAGGCCATGTCAGCTTCAACCAGCACGGATGCCCAGCGGACAGCCAGGAAGAGCTGCAACGCCTCAAGTCCCTGAACCTGCTCGGCAGCCAGGCCAATCAGAGAGAAATCAGGGAGGAGTACCTTCCGATTCCGAATCGCGAAAGGGCTGAACACAGCAACGAAGTCGTAGTGGTCGGCGAGCGAGAGGCCCCGTGCGACCAACCGATCACGCCGCAAGAGCGCCGCCAGGCCATCATCCGCAAACAGGTTCGCGCCGGCATGACCCGTGCCGACGTGGAAAGCGCCCTGGGCAAGCCGGAGCGGATAAGCAGCAGCAATGGCCGGCTTCGCTATCACTACCAGCCGCAGAAAGGCACGCGCCACCAGGTCGATTTCGACGAGTCGGGATGCGTAAGAAGTCGGCGTTGAGCGGACAAAGAAAAAGGGCCTGCATTTCTGCAGGCCCTTTCGGTATGGCGCACTCAGGAGGATTCGAACCTCCGACCGCCCGGTTCGTAGCCGGGTACTCTATCCAGCTGAGCTATGAGTGCGTGTCGGCGCTTTTAGACCAGATCACCGCTGGTTTATCCAAGTTGACCAGCCTAGCCAATCGACTTGAAAGATGGCGCACTCAGGAGGATTCGAACCTCCGACCGCCCGGTTCGTAGCCGGGTACTCTATCCAGCTGAGCTATGAGTGCGTTGTGGGCGCGCATTATAGGGAAATTTTTGCCTTGGTCAACTACTTTTTCGAGAAGTTTCAATAACTTAACGATCTAGCACCCAACCACCCTACAACACAAAATATGGCGGAGAAGGGGGGATTCGAACCCCCGACACCCTTTTGAGGTGTACTCCCTTAGCAGGGGAGCGCCTTCGGCCACTCGGCCACCTCTCCGCAACACGGGGCGCATGATAACCATGTTTTCCCCGTTTGCAAAGCCAAAAATTGCAGAAAAATTAGTGGTTTGGTTCTTGGTCTTTCTCTTTCTGGATGCGCTGGTAGATTTCCTCTCGGTGCACAGCTACCTCCTTGGGAGCATTCACTCCAATGCGCACCTGATTACCTTTCACGCCTAACACGGTCACAGTGACATCGTCACCCACCATCAGGGTCTCTCCGACCCGGCGAGTCAGAATCAGCATTCCTTTCTCCTTACGGATTCGTTTCGGGACAACAGTCTGCAAAAAAAGAAATGGTTACGGCCCCGGCACAGACTTAGCCGCTGGAGCTTACACCCAAGTATTGACCAGCCCCGGCAAAAGGAAAGTTCCACCGTAGCGACCAAAAACGACAAAAGGCGCGGGGTGAGCCGCGCCTTTCGCAAATTGCCTCACTCGCCCTGTCGATTCGGGGCGTCCAGCTCGAATGCGGTGTGCAGTGCACGAACCGCGAGCTCCAGGTATTTCTCTTCGATCACCACGGAAACCTTGATTTCCGAAGTGGAGATCATCTGGATATTGATGGTCTCCTTGGCCAGGGCTTCGAACATGCGACTGGCGACGCCCGCGTGGGAGCGCATGCCGACGCCGACGATGGAGACCTTGGCGATCTTGGTGTCACCGATCACTTCGCGGGCGCCGATCTCGCTGGCGGTCTGCTCCAGCACGCGCTGGGCGTTCTGGTAGTCGTTGCGGTGCACGGTGAAGGTGAAGTCGGTGGTGTTATCGTGCGCCACATTCTGCACGATCATATCCACTTCTATATTGGCGGCACTGATCGGGCCCAGGATCTTGAAGGCCACGCCGGGGATGTCCGGCACGCCACGGATGGTCAGCTTGGCTTCGTCGCGATTGAAGGCGATGCCGGAGATGATCGGCTGTTCCATGGATTCCTCTTCATCAAGGGTAATGAGGGTGCCCGGACCCTCCTGGAAGCTGTGCAGCACGCGCAGCGGGACATTGTATTTGCCGGCGAACTCCACCGAGCGGATCTGCAGCACCTTGGAGCCGAGACTGGCCATTTCCAGCATCTCTTCGAAGGTGATCTTGTCCAGGCGCTGGGCCTGGGGCACTACGCGCGGGTCGGTGGTGTAGACACCATCTACATCGGTGTAGATCTGGCACTCGTCGGCCTTCAGCGCCGCCGCCAGGGCTACGCCCGTGGTGTCGGAGCCGCCACGGCCGAGAGTGGTGATGTTGCCGTGCTCATCCACGCCCTGGAAGCCGGCGACCACCACTACGCGACCTGCCTTGAGGTCGGCACGGATCTTCTGGTCGTCGATCTGCAAGATGCGCGCCTTGTTGTGGGCGCTATCGGTGAGGATGCGCACCTGGTTGCCGGTGTAGGACACCGCCGGTACGCCACGCTTGATCAGGGCCATGGACAGCAGGGCGATGGTCACCTGCTCGCCAGTGGACACCATTACATCTAGTTCGCGCGGTACCGGCTGCTCGCTGATCTGTTTGGCCAGATCGATCAGGCGGTTGGTTTCGCCGCTCATGGCGGAAACCACGACCACGATGTCATCGCCGCCTTCGCGGAACTTCTTCACCTTCTCGGCCACCTGCTCGATGCGCTCGACAGTGCCGACCGAGGTCCCCCCAAACTTCTGTACGATCAAAGCCATTTCAAAAGCCGCCTAATCCCGTGAAGGGCGCCCATTAAACAATCAACGCAGAACACTGCCAAGGCCCGCCGGGCGTGGGACGGGCCAATGGCGGAGGGCTTTAGAGCCCCTGCTCGACGAACGGTACGGCCAGGGCCAGTGCCTGCTCCAGGGCCGCGGCGTCGGTACCGCCGCCACGGGCCATGTCAGGACGACCACCGCCCTTGCCGCCGACCGCAGCCGCGGCCTGCTTCATCAGATCGCCGGCTTTGAGTTGGCCGGTCAGGTCCTGGGTGACGCCAGCGACCAGTGTCACCTTGCCCTCCAGCGCACCGCCGAGCAGGATCACCGCGCGGCCGAGCTTGTTCTTCAATTGATCGACCAGCGCCAGCAGCGCGTCGCCGTCCAGTCCGTCCAGGCGCGCGGCCAGCACCTTCACGCCTTTCACTTCGATGGCGGAAGCGGCCAGGTCGTCGCCGGCGGCGCTGGCCGCCTTGGCCTTGAGCTGCTCCAGCTCTTTTTCCAACTGGCGGTTGCGTTCCAGCAGGCCGGACAATTTGTCCAGCAGGTTGTCGCGGCTTCCTTTCACCAGGCCCGCGGCTTCCTTGAGCTGCTCCTCGGCACCATTCAGGTAGGCCAGCGCAGCCGCGCCGGTCACCGCCTCGATACGTCGTACGCCGGCGGCCACGCCACCTTCGCTGACGATCTTGAACAGGCCGATGTCGCCGGTACGGGAGACGTGGGTGCCGCCGCAGAGCTCGACGGAGAAGCCGCCACCCATGGTCAGCACGCGTACCTGCTCGCCGTATTTCTCGCCGAACAGCGCCGTGGCGCCCTTGGCCTTGGCGGTGTCGATATCGGTCTCTTCGGTCTCGACTTCGCTGTTATTGCGAATTTCCGCGTTGACGATGTCTTCCAGCTCTTTCAGCTGCTCGGGCTTGATGGCCTCGAAGTGGCTGAAGTCGAAGCGCAGGCGCTGGCTGTCCACCAGCGAGCCTTTCTGTTGTACGTGGTCACCCAGCACACGGCGCAGGGCGGCATGCAGCAGGTGGGTGGCCGAGTGGTTCAGGGCGGTGGCCTGGCGCACCGAGGCATCGACCTGGGCGGTCACGCCGGCGCCGATGCGCAGGGTGCCATGGTCGACCACGCCGTGGTGCAGGAATGCGCCGCCGGCCTTGGTGGTATCACGCACGTCGAAACGCAGGCCCTGGGCTTTGATAAAGCCGCAGTCGCCGATCTGGCCGCCGGACTCGGCGTAGAAGGGGGTGCGATCGAGGACCAGCACGCCTTCTTCGCCCTCGTTCAGCTGCTCGACGGCCTGGCCGTCCTTGAAAAGGGCAATCACCTTGCCTTCGCCGGAGGTGCAGACGTAGCCGGTGAAATCGGTATCGGCGTCCACCTTGACCAGGGCGTTGTAGTCCATGCCGAAGGCGCTGGAGGCGCGGGCGCGCTCGCGCTGGCCTTCCATCTCGCGTTCAAAGCCGGCTTCGTCGATGGTCAGGCCGCGCTCGCGGGCGATGTCGCCGGTCAGGTCGACAGGGAAACCGTAGGTGTCGTACAGCTTGAACAGGGTTTCGCCGGGGATCATCTTGCCCTTGAGGCCGACCAGATCCTGCTCGAGGATCTTCAGGCCCTGCTCCAGGGTCTTGGCGAACTGCTCTTCCTCGGTCTTCAGCAGGCGCTCGATGTGCGCCTGCTGCTGCTTGAGTTCGGGGAAGGCTTCACCCATCTCGGCCACCAGGGCGGCGACGATCTTGTGGAAGAAGCTGCCCTTGGCGCCCAGCTTGTTGCCATGACGGCAAGCGCGACGAATGATGCGGCGCAGCACGTAGCCACGGCCTTCGTTGGACGGCAGCACGCCGTCGGCAATCAGGAAGCTGCAAGATCGGATGTGGTCGGCGACCACCTTCAGCGAAGGGGCGTCGTCGTTGGCGCAGCCGATGGCTTCGGCGGAGGCCTTGAGCAGGCTCTGGAACAGGTCGATCTCGTAGTTCGAGTGCACGTGCTGCAGTACGGCGCTGATGCGCTCCAGGCCCATGCCGGTATCCACGCTCGGCGCCGGCAGCGGGTGCATCACACCGTCGGCGGTGCGGTTGAACTGCATGAACACGTTGTTCCAGATCTCGATGTAGCGGTCGCCGTCCTCTTCCGGGGAACCGGGCGGGCCACCCCAGATGTCCGGGCCGTGGTCGAAGAATATCTCGGTGCAAGGGCCGCAGGGGCCGGTATCGCCCATGGCCCAGAAGTTGTCGGACGCATAGGGCGCGCCCTTGTTATCGCCGATGCGCACCATGCGCTCGTGGGGAATCCCGACTTCCTTGGTCCAGATGTCGTAGGCCTCGTCATCGCTGGCGTAGACGGTGACCCAGAGTTTGTCCTTCGGCAGCTTCAGCCACTTGTCGCCGGTGAGGAATTCCCAGGCATAGTGGATGGCGTCGCGCTTGAAGTAGTCGCCGAAGCTGAAGTTGCCCAGCATCTCGAAGAAGGTGTGGTGGCGCGCGGTGTAGCCGACGTTTTCCAGGTCGTTGTGCTTGCCGCCGGCGCGCACGCATTTCTGGCTGGTGGTGGCACGTGTGTAGGCGCGCTTCTCCAGACCAAGGAAGCAGTCCTTGAACTGGTTCATCCCCGCGTTGGTGAACAGCAGGGTCGGGTCGTTGCCCGGAATCAGGGAGCTGGAAGCGACACGGGTATGCCCCTTCTCTTCGAAGAAGCTGAGGAAGGCTTCACGGATTTCTGCGCTTTTCATAGGTTCTTCCACGGAAACTGCGGCCACGAAGGCGGGTGCAAATCGTTATCGGCGAAGGACGGCAAGCGTGAATTGGCAAGAAGGCGGCAGGTTTACCGAGATAAACCGGCATTCCCTACCTGTTCCCGACATTGCACGCGAGGTTCGCAGTCGTCTGGCGACGGGCGTACGAATCACCGGCAAAGGGCCGCATTATATCGGCCCTGCGCGAACGGGATAGTCTCTTTGTGCGATAGATGCCGGCTATTTGTACGAGTCGGCAACCCAGCACTAGCGGAATGCGGCGAAAGCCTCGATCACCCGGGGAACATCGGCGGCTTGCACGTCGAGGTGGGTCACCAGACGCAGGCGCGCCGCCGGGCTCACGCGAATCCCGCGGCCGGCGAGGAAGTCGCTCAGCGCACGGGCCCGTTCGCCGATCTGCACATAGACCATGTTGGTCTGCACCGGCTCGATCTCGAAGCCCAGTTCCCGCAGCCCGGCCCCCAGGCGCTCGGCGTTGGCGTGGTCCTCGGCCAGGCGCTCGACCTGGTGGTCCAGCGCGTAAAGGCCCGCCGCCGCCAGCAGGCCGGCCTGGCGCATGCCGCCGCCGACCATTTTTCGCAGGCGCCGGGCCTTGGCGATCAACACCGCGCTGCCGCACAGCACCGAGCCCACAGGCGCGCCCAACCCCTTGGACAGGCAGACCGAAACCGAGTCGAAATGCTTGGTGATCTCGCGGGCGTCCACCTTGAGCTTCACTGCCGCGTTGTACAGCCGGGCGCCGTCCAGGTGCAGGCCCAGGCCACGGCGGCGGGTCAGTTCGCGGGCTGCCGCCAGGTAGCCCAGCGGCAGCACCTTGCCCTGCATGGTGTTCTCCAGAGCCAGCAGGCGCGTGCGGGCGAAGTGGAAGTCGTCCTGCTTGATGGCGGTCTCCACTCTGCCGAGATCCAGGCTGCCGTCGGCCTCGCCCTCGATGGGCTGCGGCTGGATGGAGCCGAGCACGGCGGCGCCGCCGCCCTCGTACTTATAGGTGTGGGCCTGCTGCCCGACTATGTATTCGTCGCCACGTTCGCAATGGGCCATCAGCCCCAGCAGGTTGCTCATGGTGCCGGTGGGCACGAAGAGCGCGGCCTCGAAGCCGAGGCGCTCGGCGAGGCTGGCTTCCAGGCGGTTGACCGTGGGGTCCTCGCCATAGACGTCGTCGCCCAGCTCCGCGCGCTGCATGGCCTCGCGCATGCCGGGAGTGGGTTGGGTGACGGTATCGCTACGCAGGTCGATCAGGCTCATGCCAGGCTCCTTGGATGGGCGAAGAGCCCGATCCTAAGGCCCGACGCCACGCGGGTACAGGTACAGAGAGGATGAAAAAGAAGGCGCTGTTGCCCGGGGTCGGTGGACCGGTGAAGCCTGGTCCACCCTAGCCTAGGGGCTAGACCTCGGCGGGCACCACGAGAATGCCAGCGCGCAGACCGCTCTTCACCCTGGGATTGGGGAAGATGATCCGGGCGCCCTGCTCTTCCACCACCCAGCGGGTGCCGGCGATATCCTCGGCCAGCAGATAGCCCACCGGCAGCTCGCTGAAGTTCTCGATGTCAGGGGCCAGGTGCAGCAGGAACGACTCGCTGTGCTTGATGATTTCCCGCGCCACCGAGAACAGTTGCAGGCCGTCCAGGGCGTTGCCGTCGAGTTCCGGCTCGCGCCCCTCTATCAGACTGTGCAAGCGCGACTCCAGGCGATCGAGATTGACCTCCTGGTTACTGCCGAAGGGCCGCGCCTTGCCCAGTTCGAGGGTGAAGGCCTCGGCCTCCAGTTGGGCGTAGGTGTAGGAGCTGAAGGTGATGCCGGTCTTGTTCTGCAGCAGCACGGCGTCAATGCCAGCTGCGCGCAGGCGCGCCAGCTCCAGGCGCGAATGCTCGCGGCCTTCGACAAAGGGATAGAGGGCGAACTGCTCGATCTTCGAGCCACGGATGGCGGTATGCAGGTCATAATGCAGCCGGGCACGGCCGGGCTTGCTGAAGAAGGCCGCGGCATAGCGCTCCAGCTCGCCGGCGCGCATCGCCTCGAAGCCGCTGGATTCGGCGTGGCGGCCGTTGAACAGGCGATTGACGTCCTGCTCGACATAGCGTTCGCCACGGCGGATGGCCTCTGGGTTGCCGAACAGGAAAAGAATTCTGGCGCGCGGTTTCAACTGGCCGCGGGCGATGCCCTGGATCAGGCGATCCAGCAGCTCTATGGGTGCGGTCTCGTTGCCATGCACCCCGGCCGAAAGCAGCAGGTCGAGCCCGCTGTCTTCGGCGGCAGGCGGGGTGACGTCCAGCACCCCCTCGCCCAGCCAGTGCAGGCGCACGCCCCCGGATGTCAGCTGGATCTTCTCGGTCGGCTCGCGGCCGGCGAGGGTCAGTTCGAGCAGTTTGCCGAGGGCTAGCATCCTGTTACCTCAATGATCGTGGTCGCAGTCGGGACCATGTACATGGTCGTCGTCATCAGCGGCGTCGGCCGGTTCCATCTCCAGTTGCAGGCTGACCAGATTGGTGGCCAGCGGGCGCAGCAGCAGGTTGGCATACTCGGTATCGCCCTCCTCCACGTCTACGCCGATCAGCAGCTGGCCGTTGCCAGCCTGCTGGATCCAGACTTCCTTGCCCTGCCAGACGACGGCGAACCGGGTGCAAGAGGTTTCGAGCTGGGTGCCGTCGGTATCTTCGAGGATGAGTTGCAGGGCATCGGTCATTTCAGGACTCTCAGTTGAGCTGGAAGGGATAAACAGCGCCCAGTTTAAGGATCTGCGTCAGTTCATCCAATGCCGTCCGGCACTCGACCAGCAATTGCGGGTCGGCCAGGTCGCTTTCGCTGAGGCGGTCGCGGTAGTGCTTCTCGACCCAGGCGGTCAGGGTGGCGTAGAGCGCGGGGGTCATGATCACACCCGGATTCACCGCCGCCAGCTCGCTTTCCTTCAGCGCCACACGCAGGCGCAGGCAGGCGGGCCCACCGCCGTTCTGCATGCTCTGCTTGAGGTCGAACACCTTCACTTCACGAATCGGCCCCTGGCCCGAGGTGAGCTCGTTCAGGTAGTTCCAGACGTTGGCGTTGCCGCGGCACTCTTCCGGCACGATCAGCAGCATGCTGCCGTCGTCGCGGCTGAGCAGCTGGCTGTTGAACAGGTAGGAACGCACTGCGTCCTCCACGCCCACCGCACTGCGCGGCACGCGTACCGCCTGGAAGCGGCCGCCGCGTCGGCCCAGCTTGCCGTCCAGCTCGGCGAGGACCTTGTCGGTCTCGAGGAAGGCGTCCTCGTGGTAGAACAGTACCTCGCCGTTGCCCACCGAAATCACGTCGTTGTGGAACACACCCTGGTCGATCACCGCCGGGTTCTGTTGAGCGTAGACCACACCCTCGGCGCCAAGGCCGTGCAAACGAGCGACCGCCTGGCAGGCTTCCAGGGTCTGCCGCGCCGGATAGCGCTGCGGAGACGGGAAGCGCGCGTCGAAGGCGCTGCGGCCGAACACGAAGAACTCCACGCCGGCATCGCCATAACCCTTGCAGAAACGGGTGTGGTTGGCCGCGCCTTCGTCACCGAACTGCCCCACCGCCGGCAGCGCGGCATGGTGGGCGAAGAACTTGTCGTTGGCGAACATGGCGCCCAGCACGCGGCTGGTAGTCGGGTGTTCGATCGAGCGGTGGAACTTGCAGTTCAGGTTGGCGGCGGTGAAATGCACACGGCCGTCCGCGGTGTCGGCACTGGGGCTGACGGTGCAGGAGTTGGCGGTCCACATGCTCGAGGCCGAGCTGCAGGCGGCCAGCAGCGGCATGGCTTCCTTGGCGGCCTGGGCGATCACGTCGGCATCGCTGCCGGAGAAGCCCAGGCTGCGCAGGGCAGCGACGTCCTGGCGCTCCTGCGGGGCGAACACGCCCTGCTTGAAGCCCATTTCCATCAGCGCCTTCATCTTGCCCAGGCCCTGCAGTGCAGCTTCCTTCGGGTTGGAGACCGCCTGGCTGTTGCTCTGCGAGGCAACGTTGCCGTAGGACAGGCCACCGTAGTTGTGGGTCGGGCCGACCAGTCCGTCGAAGTTCACTTCATAGGCGTTCACAAGCTGACTCCTGGAGTAAGGGTTGCAGGCAGGGCAAGGGTTTCGCTTTCCAGCGAGGCCACCGGATAGGCGCAGTAGTCCGCGGCGTAGTAGGCACTGGCGCGGTGGTTGCCGGAGGCGCCGACTCCACCGAAGGGCGCGCTGCTGGCGGCGCCGGTCAGTTGCTTGTTCCAGTTGACGATGCCGGCACGGCTTTCGATGAGGAACCGCTGGTAGCGCTCGGCCGAATCCGACAGCAGGCCGGCAGCCAGGCCGTACTGGGTGGCGTTGGCCTCGGCTATCGCGGCATCGAAGTCGCTGTAGCGGATCACCTGCAGCAGCGGGCCGAAGAATTCTTCATCCGGGCGGTCGGCCACGGCGCTGACGTCGAGAATGCCGGGCGTGAGCAGCGCGGCATCGGCCTGGGGCTGGGTCATGGCCAGCAGCGCCTTGGCGCCCTTGGCGATCAGTTGCTGCTGGGCCTGCAGCAGGTGCTGCGCGGCGACCAGGGAAATCACCGAGCCCATGAAGGGCGCGGGCTGGGCGTCGAAGGCGCCGACCTTGATGGTACTGGCCACGCTCACCAGGCGCGCCAGCAACGCATCGCCCCAGGCGCCTTCCGGCACCAGCAGGCGGCGGGCGCAGGTGCAGCGCTGGCCGGCGGAAATGAAGGCCGACTGGATGATGGTGTAGACCGCGGCATCCACATCCTGGACCTGATCCACCACCAGCGGGTTGTTGCCACCCATCTCCAGCGCCAGGATCTTGTCTGGGCGGCCGGCGAACTGCTGATGCAGCAGATTGCCGGTGCGGCTGGAGCCGGTGAAGAACAGACCGTCGATACCCGGGTTGCCGGCCAGGGCGACGCCGGTTTCGCGGGCCCCTTGCAGCAGGTTGAGCACGCCGGCCGGCAAGCCGGCCTCGATCCAGCATTTCACCGTCAGCTCGGCGACCTTGGGGGTCAGCTCGCTGGGCTTGAAGATCACCGCGTTGCCGGCCAGCAGCGCCGGCACGATATGCCCGTTGGGCAGGTGGCCGGGGAAGTTGTACGGGCCGAACACCGCCACCACGCCGTGGGGCTTGTGGCGCAGCACGGCAGTGGCGTCGGCCAGGGGACCGCTCTTCTCGCCGGTGCGCTCGCGATAGCTCTGGATGGAGATGGCGACCTTGTTGACCATGCTGGTCACTTCGGTAGCGGATTCCCACAGCGGCTTGCCGGTTTCCTCGCCAATGCAGCGGGCCAGCTCGTCGGCATGGCTGCGCAAGGTCACGGCGAACTGTTCGAGGACGCCGATGCGCTCCTCCAGCGGGCGACGGGCCCAGGCCGGGAAGGCGGCGCGGGCGGCTTTCACCGCTTCGTCCACCTGGGCCGCAGTGGCGCCACGGCCGGACCAGACGACCGCCTGGGTCACCGGGTTCAGCGACTCGAACGCCTCTCCCTGCCCTGCCTGCCAGTTACCTGCAACGAAATGGGTGCTCATTTATACGGACTCCTTGGCCGACAGCGGCACGGCGCGTACGGAGGCGCCGGCGGAGAGTTTCAGGCGTTTGGCCGTCAGCGCGTCGACCACCAGGGTGCCGGCGGCCAGGCGGGCCGGCGCAGCGGTGATGCGGCAGTCTTCGCGCTTGCGGTTGTGGATCAGGAATGGCGTGGCGTCCCCGCCCGGGGTGCCGACGGCCAGGACCAGGCTCTGGCTGTCGCGCACGGCGCGGATCTTCGCCGTCTCGCACTCGATGGCCGGGCCCGCGTCGAAGATGTCGACATAGCCCTGATAGCTGAAGCCTTCGCCCTTGAGCATGGCCAGGGCCGGCTCGGTATCGGTGTGCACGCGGCCGATGACCTCGCGCGCCGCCTCCGACAGAAAGCACGTGTAAAGCGGGAATTTGGGCATCAGTTCGGCAATGAAGGCCTTGTTGCCGACGCCGGTGAGGTAGTCGGCGCGGGAAAACTCCATCTTGAAGAAGTGCCGGCCCAGGCTGTCCCAGAAGGGCGAAACGCCGTTCTGGTCGGACATGCCGCGCATTTCGGCGATGACCTTGCCGCCGAACAGTTCGGGGAACTCGGCGATGAACAGGAAGCGCGCCTTGGACAGCAGCCGGCCGTTCAGGCCGCTGCGGTGGCCGGCATGGAGGAACAGCGAGCAGAGCTCGGAGTTGCCGGTCAGGTCGTTAGCCAGGAACAGGGTCGGAATCTGCCGGTGGATGTGCAGTTCCTGGGAGGCGCTGACGGTCAGGCCGACCCGGTAGTTGTACCAGGGCTCGCGCAGCCCCACCGCGCCGGCAACGGCGGAAATGCCGATGACGGTGCCGTCGTCGTCCTCGAGGACGAACAGGTAGTCCGCATCGGCGCGCTCGGCCTCGCCACGGAATGCCTTTTCCGCCCAGCCGACGCGATGCGCCAGGCGCTCTTCATTGGCCGGCAATGTGGTCAGGCCTGCGCCAGTGCTGCGCGCCAGGTCGATCAGGGCCGGCAAGTCGGCGCTGCGTACGGGACGAACGATCATGGATCCTCCGGATTAGCTACAAGCTTCAAGCGGCAAGCTACAAGTTGGAAGGCAGGCTGGCTTGCCGCTAGTGGCTTGCAGCTTGCCGCTTTGGATCAAACCGCGACCAGGCGGACGCTGGCACCCTCGCCGACGCCCAGGGCTTCGGCGGTGTCCTCGTCGAGCACCACGGGCTTGCCGGGCACCCAGTCCAGCTCCGCGACCAAGGCGCGGAAATCCTGCAACTGGCCGTTGCACACCAGGTACTGGCGGCCGACCTTGCCCTGGTCGCCGAGCTTGACCGGCACCATGCGGCTCTGGGCGATGGAGCGGATGCTGGAGGTGCGCGCGTGCAGGGTCGGACCGCCGTCGAAGATGTCGATGTAGTTGTCGGTCTCGAAGCCTTCGCGCATCAGGATGTCGAAGGTGATCTGCGCCCGCGGGTGCACCTGGCCCATGGATTCCTGGGCGGCGTCCGGCAGCAGCGGCACGTAGATCGGGTAATGCGGCATCAGCTCGGCGAGGAAGGTGCGGCTCTTCAGGCCGGACAGGCGCTCCGCCTCGGTGTAGTTGAGGTCGAAGAAGTTGCGCCCCACCGCATCCCAGAACGGCGACTCGCCCTGCTCGTCGCTGTAACCGACGATCTCCACTACCACGGCATCGGCGAAGCGTTCCGGGTGGCTGGCCATGAACAGCAGGCGGGCGCGGGAATTGAGCTCGGCCATGGGGGTGTTCACCAGGTCGCGCTGGACGTAGAAGCTGGTCAGCAGGCTGTTGCCGGTGAGGTCATGGCAAAGCGACAGGACGTGGATCTTGTTGTGGATCGCAAGCGACCGCGAGGCGTGCACGAAGGTCTCGTTGCGGAAACTGTAGAAGGGCTCGGAGAAACCGGCGGAGGCGACTATCGCCGAGCAGCCGGCCAGGCGGCCGGTCGTGCTGTCTTCGAGGACGAAGAAGTAGCTTTCTTCGCCATTGAAGCTCACTTCGGCGGAGAAGGATGCCTCGGAGGAGCCGATCTTCTCGCCCAGGACCTGGGCGTCGTCCGGCAAGGAAGTGACACCCACGGGGCTATCCGCGGCCAGGCGCTGGACTTCAGCGAGGTCGGCCATTTGCGCGGGGCGCATCACCAGCATGGGGTCACTCCTTTTCTTGTTAAAAGCTCCGGGCGAACCGCTCGATCCGTCCGGAGAAAGCCGGGCCCCGATGGCCCGCGCTCACGCATGAATCCGTTTCATCCCTGGGTTGTACGCACAGCGCGTCCTTGCGCTGCGTACCGCTGTGGCTTACGCCTGGGTCAGCTTGGCCACGGCGCGCTCGAAGCGGTCCAGGCCTTCGTCGATGTCCGCATCCGGGATCACCAGGCTGGGCGCGAAGCGCACCACGTCCGGGCTGGCCTGCAGGACCATCACCGCTTCCTTCTCGGCAGCGTTCAGCACGTCCTTCGCCTTGCCCTTCCAGGCTTCGGAAAGCACGGCACCGATCAGCAGGCCAAGGCCGCGAACTTCAGTGAAGATGCCGTACTTGGCACCGATCGCCTCGAGGCGGGCCTTGAACCGGTCATGCTTGGCATTGATGCCACTGAGCACTTCCGGGGTGTTGATCACGTCCAGCACAGCTTCAGCCACGGCGCTGGCCAGCGGATTGCCGCCGTAGGTGGTGCCATGGGTGCCCACCGAGAGATGCTTGGCGATCTCGCTGGTGGTCAGCATCGCGCCGATCGGGAAACCGCCACCCAGGCTCTTGGCACTGGAGAGGATGTCCGGGGTCACGCCGTAGTGCTCGTAGGCGAACAGGTAGCCACTACGGCCCATGCCGCTCTGCACTTCGTCGAACACCAGCAGTGCGTTGTGCTCGTCGCACAGCTTGCGGGCGCCTTCCAGGTAGGCCTTGTCCGCCGGCAGCACGCCGCCCTCGCCCTGCACGGGTTCCAGGACCACGGCGCAAGTCTTGTCGGAGATGGCCGCCTTCAGGGCTTCCAGGTCGTTGAAAGGCACATGGGTGATGCCTTCCATCTTCGGCCCGAAGCCATCGGAGTATTTCGGCTGGCCGCCGACGGTCACGGTGAACAGGGTGCGGCCGTGGAAGCTGTTAGTGGCCGAGATGATCTCGTGCTTCTGCGGGCCGTAGACGTCGTGGGCATAACGGCGGGCCAGCTTGAAAGCCGCCTCGTTGGCCTCGGCGCCGGAGTTGGCGAGGAACACGCGCTCGGCGAAGGTGGCGTCCACCAGCTTCTTGGCCAGGCGCAGGGCCGGCTCGTTGGTGAAGACATTGGACACGTGCCAAATCTTGTTGGCCTGCTCGGTGAGCGCCTTGACCAGCGCCGGGTGCGCATGGCCAAGGGAGTTCACGGCGATGCCGCCGGCAAAGTCGATCAACTCGCGACCGGACTGGTCCCAGACTCGGGAACCCTGGCCTCGCACCGGGATGAAAGCGGCGGGGGCATAGTTGGGAACCATCACCTTGTCGAAATCGGCGCGCTCGACCTGCGCATGCTCAACGGACATCAGTTTCTCCTGCCATGAACGGCTAGTGATGAAAGGATTGTAGGGACTGATTCGGGGTTGGCATTGCCGCCATGCGACAACTTCTTACAGCGCCAACCCGGCGAAAACCGGCGCTTATGGAAATGCGACAGAAAGCGTCGGGAAGGCGCAGTTTAAACGCTGATCGCCGCTGCCAGGCACGCGCGGGGAAAATTTCTCCACGGGGTGACTGGTGGGTATTCACGCATGAGGGGATTGGGAAAGCTGTGGGGGGCGAATTCGTTCGCCAAGGGCAGCGCAGCTGCCCCATGGGAACCTGAAAGGCAGGCCTGCGGCCTGCTTAGCGAATGAATTCGCCCCCACAAGAGAAGAAGAAGCGGGGAAAAAGAAGGATCAGCCCCGTTCGGCCACCGCCACCGGCTGCGGCTGGGTCTCGAAGGGGCTGGCGCCGCGGCGCTGGTTGCGGTCTTCGCGGGGGGTGACGCCGAAGAAGTTGCGGTAGGCGCTGGAGAAGTGCGGGCCGGAGGAGAAGCCGCAGGACAGGCCGATCTGGATGATCGACTTGCTGGTCTGCATCAGCATCTGCCGCGCCTTGTTCAGGCGCAGCTCCAGGTAGTACTGGCTGGGCACACGATTGAGATACTGCTTGAAGATGCGCTCCAGCTGACGGCGGGACACGCAGACGTGCTGGGCGATCTCGTCAGTGGTCAGCGGCTCTTCGATATTGGCTTCCATCAGCAGCACGGCCTGGGTCAGCTTCGGATGGCTGGAGCCGAGGCGATTCTGCAGCGGGATGCGCTGGCGCTCGCCGCCTTCGCGGATGCGCTCCACCACCAGCTCCTCGGACACCGCACCGGCAAGCTCGGCGCCATGGTCGCGGGCCAGTAGCGCCAGCAGCAGGTCGAGCACGGCCAGGCCGCCGCAGGCAGTGAGGCGGTCACGGTCCCAGTCGAACAGGTGGCTGGTGGCGATCACCTTGGGAAAACGCTCGGTAAAATCGTCCTGCCAACGCCAGTGCACCGCCGCGCGGTAGCCATCCAGCAGGCCCAGTTGCGCCAGCGGATAGACCCCGGCGGACAGGCCGCCAACCACGCAGCCGGCACGCACCAGCTGCTTGATCGCCGCCGACAGTGCCGGCGACAAGTTCGCCGGTGGCTCGTCGGCCAGCAGGAACAAGCGCTGCAGGCCGTCCAGCTTGCCGGCCCAGGCATCGCCAGGCAGGCGCCAAGCGCCCTCGGCAGCCGGTTCGGCCTGCAGGAAAGACATCTCGTAAACCACTTCCGGATGGAGTCGCTGGGCAACACGCAGGGCTTCCTCGGCCAGCGCCAGGGTCAGCGCCTTGGTACCAGGCCAGAGGAGAAAGGCGATTCGATGGGCAGTCATGGCAGGCAGCTTAGCAGACCCCGGAAAGAGGAAGGGAACAAGGCAAGGGCAGGCTTGCGGCCTGCATTCTAATGCGCCGCGGCGGCCCTGGGGCCGCCGCGTCGGAGATCACTTCAGGCTGCCGGAAAGGAACTGCTTGAGGCGATCGGACTGCGGGTTGGCGAGCACTTCCTTCGGGCAACCACGCTCCTCCACCAGGCCCTTGTGCAGGAACACCAACTGGTTGGAAACTTCGCGGGCAAAGCCCATCTCGTGGGTCACCACCACCATGGTACGACCTTCCAGCGCCAGGTCCTGCATCACCTTGAGCACTTCACCCACCAGCTCCGGGTCCAGGGCCGAGGTGGGCTCGTCGAAGAGCATCACTTCCGGCTCCACGGCCAGGGCACGGGCGATGGCCACGCGCTGCTGCTCACCGCCGGACATGTGCGACGGATAGGCATCCTTGCGGTGCGCTACGCCCACCTTGGCCAGGTAATGCTCGGCCTTCTCGATGGCTTCCTTCTTTGGCACGCCGAGCACATGCACCGGCGCCTCGATCACGTTCTCCAGGGCGCTCATGTGCGACCAGAGGTTGAAATGCTGGAACACCATCGCCAGGCGCGAGCGCATGCGCTGCAGCTGCTTGGCGTCGGCGGCCTTGAGGCCGCCGTCCCTGTTGGCCACCAGCTTCAGCTCCTCGCCATTGAGGAGGATCTTGCCGCCGTGGGGCTGCTCCAGCATGTTGATGCAGCGCAGGAAGGTACTCTTGCCCGAGCCGCTCGAGCCGATGATGCTGATGACGTCGCCCGCCTTGGCCGCCAGGGACACGCCCTTGAGCACTTCGTGGCTGCCATAGCGCTTGTGCAGGTCTTGGACTTCCAGTTTGTACATGGTCTAGGTCTCGTTTGGCTCAGTCGCTCAGCAGGCGTCCCTGACGAATGGGTTCACGGCCGGCCACCTTGGCCAGCCACAGTCCAGGTTGCGCGAAACGCGTACGTTCGCGCGCGAACAGCACTCCATCCACCGACGCGCGCACCACGGCGTGGCGGTCATCCAGCGGATCGATCACCTCGAACAGCGGGTCGCCCGCCTTGACCCTGGCCCCGGCGGGTTGCAGGAAGCTCACCACCCCGGCATGGGGCGCGTAGAGGTATTCGGCGCCCTCGAAGGGCGTTGGCTCGCAGCTCTCTTGCGGCGCAGCCGGCCACTCGCCAGCGATCAGCCCCTGCTCGGCGAGGTAGGCCAGGATGGCTTCGGCACGCGCCTCGGCGAGCGGCTTGTCGGTGTCCGCCATACCGCCCAGCTCGACCGTGGTCGCCATGCAGGCCGGGGGAATCGCCGCCTGGGGAAAACGATGCGCTAGGCGGAGCCAGGGCAGCGAGCAGGATTCGTCGAAGGAGCTGCCGCCGGAGTCTTCGGCTGTCAGCACGGCGCCCGCGTGCAGGCGTGCCGCCAGTGGACGCAGCGCAGCCGCGTGCTGCGGCAGGCAATAGAGGTGCACGGCGGCCTCGAAGTCGCAATGCAGGTCCAGCACCAGGTCGGCGTCGCAGGCGTGCTGAAGCAGCAGGCGCTGCAGGCCGGTCAGCTCGGAACCCGCCGGCGGCAGCGCGGCAAAGGCTTCCTGCATGGCCTGGCGGATCAGCGCAACGTTGGCCTCGGCATCGGCGCCCAGGCGCCCATCCACTCGGGGCGCCACCAGGCTGGCCAGATCAGGGAAGTCGCGGTTGAAGTTCTTGCCGCTGCCGAACTCGAAACGGCCCTGCTGGGTCGCCTGGAGCAGTTGGCCGAGGCCGATAGGGTTGGCCACCGGCGCCAGTTCGATCAGGCCGGTCAGGCAGCCCTGCTCTTCCAGTTCGCGCAGACGGCGCTTGAGCTCCACCGCCACACGCATCCCCGGCAGCTCATCGGCGTGCAACGAGGCCTGGATATAGGCCTTGCGCCCACCGCTGCCGAAACGGAAGACCGTCAGCTGGCGGCGGGTCCCCAGGCAACCCCAGGGCAGTTCATGATCGATAGTTTGCATGGCATCAGGCCCTGCGCGGGGCCAGGTAGGCCAGGTAGCGACGCTCGGCGGCCTTGAACAGGCGCACCAGGATGAAGGTCAGGCACAGGTAGAACGCACCGGCGGTGATGAAGGCCTCGAACGGCAGGTAGTACTGCGAGTTCACGGTGCGCGCGGCGCCGGTGATGTCGATCAGGGTAACGATGGACGCCAGGCTGGTGGTGTGCAGCATCATGATCACTTCGTTGCTGTACTGCGGCAGCGCGCGACGCAGCGCCGAAGGCAGGAGGATGCGGCGATAGAGCTTGGCGCGGGACATGCCCATGGCCTTGGCCGCCTCGATCTCGCCATAGGGAGTGGCCTTGATGCTGCCGGCGAGGATTTCCGCGGTGTAGGCACTGGTGTTGATGGCGAATGCCAGGCAGGCGCAAAAGGTCGCGTTGGACAGGTAAGGCCAGAGCGCGCTCTCACGCACGGCCTCGAACTGGGCCAGGCCGTAATAGATGAGGAACAGCTGCACCAGCATGGGGGTGCCGCGGATCACATAGGTGTAGAGCCAGGCGGGGAAATTCACCCAGGGCTGCTTGGATACGCGCATCAGCGCCAGCGGCACGGCCGCGGTCAGGCCCAGCGCCAGGGAAATCGCCAGGAGCTTGAGGGTCACCAGCACGCCACCGAAGTAGAGCGGCAGGCTCTCCCAGATCACGTTGTAGTCGAAGATCATAGTTCAGCCGCCTTGATGCCTGCCGAGTAGCGCCTTTCCATGTAGCGCAGGGCCAGCAGGGAAACGCTGGTCAGCACCAGGTAGAGCGCCGCTACCGCAAGATAGAAGGTGAAGGGTTCACGGGTCGCGTCCGCTGCGCTCTTGGCCTTGAACATCATGTCCTGCAGGCCGACCACCGAGATCAGCGCGGTGGCCTTGGTCATCACCAGCCAGTTGTTGGTGAAGCCGGGAATCGCCAGGCGGATCATCTGCGGCACCAGGATGCGGAAGAACACCTTGGTCCCGCTCATGCCATAGGCCAGGCCTGCCTCGCCCTGCCCTTTCGGGATCGCCATGAAGGCGCCGCGGAAGGTTTCCGAGAGGTAGGCACCGAAGATGAAGCCAAGGGTGAAGACGCCGGACCAGAAGGGGTCCAGGTCGATGTAATCCTCATAGCCGACCATGGGCGCCACGATGTTCACCACCTGCTGGCCGCCGTAGAAGATCAGCAGGATCAGCACCAGGTCCGGAATGCCTCGAATCACGGTGGCATAGGTCTCGCCCAGGATGGACAGCCACCTGATCGGAGAGAGTCGGAAAGCCGCACCGATCAGGCCGAGCACCACCGCCATGGTGATGGACGACAAGGCCAGCAACAGGGTGAGCCAGGCACCATCGAGAATGGTCGAGCCGTAGCCGTTGAGCATGATTCAGATCCTCATGCAGCGCGCCGGACCGAGCCGGACGGCACCGCTACAACGAAAAAGTGGCACAAACCGCTATCTGAAGTTTGTGCCACTTTCTGGGAAAAGCGATTACTCGCCGTAGACGTCGAACTTGAAGTACTTGTCCTGCACTTCCTTGTATTTGCCATTGGCACGGATGGCGGCGATGGCATTGTTGATCTTCTCGGCCAGGGCCTTGTCGCCCTTGCGCACGGCGATGCCGGCGCCTTCGCCGAAGTACTTCTTCTCGGTGAAGTCCGGACCAACCAGGGCGAAGCCCTTGCCGGCGTCGGTCTTGAGGAAGCCGTCGTCGATGTTGACCACGTCCGCCAGGGTGGCGTCGAGGCGGCCGGCAGTCATGTCGAGGAAGATTTCGTTCTGCGAGCTGTAGCGCACCACTTCGACACCGGCCGGCGCGAAGACGTCAGTGGCGTAGCGATCGTAGATGGAGGCGCGCTGCACGCCGACCTTCTTGCCCTTGAGATCGGTCAGCGGGTCATTGACGACAGCGCCTTCCTTCATCGCGAGGCGAGCGGGGGTGTGGTAGTACTTCTTGGTGAAGTCCACCGATTTCAGGCGCTCTTCGGTGATGGTCATGGACGACAGCACGGCGTCGAACTTGCGCACTTTCAGGGCCGGGATCAGGCCGTCGAATTCCTGCTCGATCCACTTGCACTCGACCTTCATTTCTTCGCACAGGGCGTTGCCGATGTCGTAGTCGAAACCAGTGATCTTGCCTTCCGGAGTCTTGAACGCGAAGGGCGGATACGCCGCTTCGATACCGATACGCAGGGGCTTGGCATCATCGGCGATGGCTGCCAGCGGCGACAACAGGGACAGCGCGATGGCGCCGAGAAGTGCAATCTTTTTCATCTTATGACTCCTTCAAAGTGGTACGGCTTCTGTTGGCAGCGTGAGAGTTCGCCCAGACGGTCCACGAATTGTAGAAAGAGTCGTCGTCTTTGCTGGCTGATGGCCGTAGGCAAAAGGCTCCGACTGGGTGTGCGGCATTCTAGCCACAGCCCTTAAGCCGATATTTCTTCAATGCGACAACAAATTACAGAAGCGCCGAAGAGGGGGAGGAAGAGGATTGACAGGCGCGAAGAAAAGTGCCGGAAAAAGATGCTAAATAACCTGGTATTCCAGCAATTATCAGGCCACAAAATAGAGAAGCCTTACTTTCAGGCACCTCCAGGATTTCGACTTGTTCCGAACAAGCTGGAGAATGCCCCGGAACGATCCATTGCGTTCCCGAAGGAATCGAATGGGTGCACGGCGTAACGCGAGATGTTACCTGGAGCGACTCCCCTTCCCCGCCATGCCGAAAACCCGATATTGAATCGGTATTTAGCGCGAGCGGCGCACCACCCGGACTTGTAGGAGCGAGGGGGACGCCGAGTTCTTGCTCGCGAACAGCCCGAGCGCCACCTTTCGCGAGCAAGCTCGCTCCTACACCAAGCACAGCTCACTCTGATACCCCGCCCACAAATGCAAAACCCCGCCCCGGCTTGTGGCCGGGGCGGGGTTTTGCGGCAGAGCCGGGTCAGGCTGCCTGCATGGTGCGGTGAGTATCGATGAGGTGTTGCACCACGCCGGGATCAGCCAGGGTGGAGATGTCGCCGAGGGCATCGTATTCGGCGACGGCGATCTTGCGCAGGATACGGCGCATGATCTTGCCCGAGCGGGTCTTCGGAAGGCCCGGAGCCCACTGGATCACATCGGGGGTAGCGATCGGACCGATCTCCTTGCGCACCCAGTTCCGCAACTCCTGGCGCAGTTGCTCAGAAGAGTCCTCGCCGGCGTTCAGGGTGACATAGACGTAGATACCCTGCCCCTTGATGTCGTGCGGCACGCCAACCACCGCAGCCTCGGCCACTTTCGGGTGCGCGACCATGGCGCTCTCGATCTCGGCGGTGCCCATACGGTGGCCGGACACGTTGAGCACGTCGTCCACGCGGCCGGTGATCCACCAGTAGCCGTCTTCGTCGCGACGGGCGCCGTCGCCGGTGAAGTACATGCCCTTGAAGGTCTTGAAGTAGGTGTCAACGAAGCGGTCGTGGTCGCCGAACAGGGTCCGTGCCTGGCCTGGCCAGGAATCGATGATCACCAGGTTGCCTTCCGCGGCCCCCTCGATGATGTTGCCCAGGTTATCCACAAGCGCCGGCTGCACACCGAAGAACGGCCGCGCGGCGGAACCCGGCTTCAGCGCATGCGCGCCCGGCAGCGGGGTCATCAGGCAGGCGCCGGTCTCGGTCTGCCACCAGGTGTCGACGATCGGGCAGCGGCTCTGGCCGACGTTTTCGTAGTACCAGTGCCAGGCCTCGGGGTTGATCGGTTCGCCCACCGAACCCAGCAGGCGCAGGCTGGAGCCGTCGGCGCCTTCGACCGCGGCCTTGCCCTCGGCCATCATGGCGCGGATGGCGGTCGGGGCGGTGTAGAGGATGTTGACCTTGTGCTTGTCGACGATCTTGGCGACGCGGGTCATGTCCGGGTAGTTCGGCACGCCTTCGAACATGACCGTAGTGGCGCCGTTGGCCAGCGGGCCATAGACCAGGTAGGTGTGGCCGGTGACCCAGCCGATGTCGGCGGTGCACCAGAAGACTTCGCCCGGACGGTAGTCGAACACGCGCTCATGGGTCAGCGAGGCGTAGGTCAGGTAGCCGCCGGTGGTGTGCAGAACGCCCTTGGGTTTGCCGGTGGAGCCGGAGGTGTAGAGGATGAACAGCGGGTCCTCGGCACCCATTTCCTTCGGCGCGCAGGTGCTGCCCGCCACTTTCATCAGGTCCTCGTACCAGACGTCGCGGTGCTGGTTCCACTTGATCTCGCTGCCGGTGCGCTTGACCACGATGATCTTCTGCACGCTGCTGGTTTCAGGGTTGGTCAGCGCGTCGTCGACATTGGCCTTCAGCGGGGTCTTCTTGCCGCCACGCAGGCCCTCGTCGGCAGTGATCACCACCTTGGAGTGGCAATCGATGATTCGGCCGGCCAGCGCCTCGGGCGAGAAGCCGCCGAACACCACGGAGTGGATCGCGCCGATGCGGGTACAGGCCAGCATGGCGACTACGGCTTCCGGGATCATCGGCATGTAGATGGTCACCACGTCGCCGCGGTGCACGTCCTGGCCGCGCAGGGCGTTGGCGAACTTGCAGACGCGCTCGTGGAGGTCGCGGTAGGTGATGTGCTCGTGCTCGGACGGGTCGTCGCCTTCCCAGATGATCGCTACCTGGTCGCCACGCTCGGCGAGGTGACGGTCCAGGCAGTTGGCGGAGACGTTGAGGGTGCCGTCGGCGAACCACTTGATGTCGACGTGATGGTCGTCGAAGGAGGTCTGCTTCACCTTGGTGAAAGGCTTGATCCAGTCGATGCGCTTGGCCTGCTCACGCCAGAAGCCATCGGGATTGATCACGGACTGCTGGTACATGGCTTTGTAGGTCGCCTCGTCCGTCAGGGACTGGGCGGCCACTTCAGGGCGGACCGGATACAGAGAAGCAGCACTCATGGGTCATACCTCGGTGGGTAGTTGTTTTTGTATGGAGCCTTTTGTATCCCCCGCACTGTAGTGGAGCCATTCGACCATCGTCTTACCAAACTCGGACTATGGTCGAAGCCGCTCAAATCGTGCCCCACCAAAGCCTGCCGGAACCGCCCAATGGAGGCGCCCGCAATCACCCGGGCAAAAAAAACCGGCCCATATCCGCGGACATGGGCCGGTGAAGCACTATCGGGTCGTTGGTGAGAGCCCGGGCATCAAGCCCGGCTGACGGCACGCGGACGACCGGCCGCGCGCCGTACAGAGTCAGACGTGGGCGTCCTGGTATTCCTTCTCGGCTTCGTCGAAGCGTTTGACCATCGCGGCGGACGGGCCGTTGCCGATGCGGCTGAAGATCAGGATGCCGAGGGTGCAGAGGATGAAGCCCGGAATGATTTCGTAGAGGCCGGTCCAGCCGAAGAAGTTCTTCCAGACCACCACGCTTACGGCACCGAGGATCATGCCGGCCAGGGCGCCGTTGCGGGTCATGCCCTTCCAGATCAGGGACAGGATCACCACCGGGCCGAAGGCGGCACCGAAGCCGGCCCAGGCGTAGGACACCAGGCCCAGCACCTTGCTCTCCGGGTCAGCGGCAATAACGATGGAAATCACGGCCACCAGCAGCACCATGGCGCGACCAACCCAGACCAGCTCGGCCTGGCTGGCGTTCTTGCGGAAGAACGCCTTGTAGAAGTCTTCGGTCAGGGCGCTGGAGCAGACCAGCAGCTGGCAGCTCAGGGTGGACATCACGGCCGCCAGGATTGCGGACAGCAGCACGCCGGCGACCCACGGGTTGAAGAGGATCTTGGCCAGCTCGATGAACACGCGCTCGTGGTTGGCGGTTACGGCGCCAGCCTGGTCAGGATGGGCGGAGAAGTAGGCGATGCCGAAGAAGCCGACGGCTACCGCGCCGCCGAGGCAGAGGATCATCCAGGTCATGGAGATGCGGCGGGCGTTGGGGATGGACTTGACCGAGTCGGCAGCCATGAAGCGCGCCAGGATGTGCGGCTGGCCGAAGTAGCCCAGGCCCCAGGCAAGCAGCGAGATCACGCCGACGAAGGTAGCGCCCTTGAACATGTCGAAGTTGGTCGCATCCTGCATCTCGATGGCGACGAACGTGGTGTCCACGCCGCCGGTGGCGATCATCACGATGATCGGAGTGAGGATCAGGGCGAAGATCATCAGGCTGGCCTGGACGGTGTCGGTCCAGCTCACGGCGAGGAAGCCGCCGACGAAGGTGTAGCAGATGGTGGCGGCAGCACCGGCCCAGAGGGCGGTTTCGTAGGAGATGCCGAAGGTGCTCTCGAACAGGCGGGCACCGGCGACGACGCCGGAAGCGCAGTAGATGGTGAAGAACACCAGGATCACCACGGCGGAGAAGATGCGCAGGATGCGGCTGTTGTCTTCGAAGCGGTTGGTGAAGTAATCCGGCAAGGTCAGGGCGTTGCCGTTGTGCTCGGTCTGCACGCGCAGACGGCCGGCGACCAGCAGCCAGTTGAGGTAGGCGCCGATGATCAGGCCAATGGCGATCCAGCTTTCGGAGAGACCGGAGAGGTAGACGGCACCCGGCAGGCCCATCAGTAGCCAGCCGCTCATGTCGGAGGCGCCGGCGGACAGCGCGGTAACGAAGCTGCCGAGGCTGCGGCCACCCAGGATGTAGTCGGAAAGGTTGTTGGTGGAGCGATAGGCGGCGAAGCCGATCAGCACCATGGCCGCGATATAGATCACGAAGGTGATCAGCATCGGATTGCTCATACTCATGGGGGTCTCCCCTGCTCGTTTGTTTTTATTCGGGGCGGCGGGTTGTCCGCTCCCGTGGTTGCTATTTGGCAGACGCTTGTGACGGCTACCGGTTTGATCCTCGACCACGCCGGCGACAGAGCCGAGCAATCCTCGTCGAGCAATGCTTGCAGGGCATCCGGCCCTGCCAATGCAATAGAGGACCAAGCCCCGGGAGGCTCAGTCCGCCATGCGAATCAGTGGAATTCCCGGTATGCCCCGCAAAAGCCGCGGATCATGCGGAAATCAGGAGGCATGAGGGCCAACAGACCGCAAACGACATCGGAAGAGAAGGCGGCAATGCGGGCCTGGATGGATTCACCCCGCACGACGTGACTTGCTGTCGACATCACGCCCCTCCTTTATGTGGAAAACATTGCTATTGGGTCTAGTACAACCTCACCGGCCAGCCAGAACGCTTCCCGTTCCCGGCACCCCGTAAGGCGAGTGCGGAATTTAGAGATATGGCACTCCGCCTTTCTTATCGGATTCTCTGATTCCTTTATCGAATGCTCTGATTCAGGGAACTTTCCGCCAAAAGGTGCAACCTGCCGCCTACCAGAAGTGTCGGCCATTTCGCCCAAAAAGCTGTATTGGCCGGGAAGTCGGGTTGCGCCATTTAGTAGAACCATACATCGAGAACGCAAATTCAGGTTGCAACGACCGACAACCAACGGGTTGCTCCTACTCGAGCAAAACCGATGACTGGCCTGCCCAGGCGACAACTCAGGAGCGGGGTTGGGTTTATTCGGCGCCGCGCAGGCGTTTGGGAGTCAGGCCGAGATAGCGGCGCATGGCCGTGGTCAAGGCGCTCTGGCTGGAGAAACCGCATTCCTCGGCGATGCGCACCAGGGCCTGGTCGCTCTCGCGCAGCAGGCGGGCCGCTCGGTCGAGGCGGGTCTTCAGGAGGTACTGGTGGGGCGTGAGGCCCACGCAGTCCTTGAACTGGGCGTGGAAGTGGCTGGGGCTGAGGCAGGCGACCTGGGCCAGTTCGGCGACGCTGATGCGCCGGGCCAGGTTGCCCTGGATGTAACCGTCCAGGCGTTCGACATCGAGGCTGCCGGCCGGCCGCCGCTTCACTTCACCGAACAGCCGCAGGTAGAGGGCGCGCAGCAGGGTGCCGCCCAGGGAACGCGCCAGCAGCGGATCGCTGCCGTAGCGAGCGAGTTCCGCGCCGGCATAGCTCAGCAGGTTCTGGAAATCCGCATCCAGCTCGGGGTAGCGCGGCGTCTCGAAGAGACGGCCGAGCAGATCGAGGTCCTCGGCCGAGGTGCCCTGCTCATCCAGGTCGAGGATCAGCATACGGTTCTCGCCCATGCCGGCGAACTGGTGCCCGGCATCACCCGGCACCAGGCAGGCGCGCATGCGGCAGACCTCGCCGCCACGGCCATCCACCTCGAATTCGGCGCGGCCGGCGAGGGACAGCACCAACTGGTGATGATCGTGGGCGTGGTGGTTGGCCTGGTTGTCCAGGCGCAGGAGGCGGGCTTCGAGCATGGGGCGGCTTGATCAAAATTTGCGCATTCTAGCGATGACACCGTCGATTGCCCAGCGCCGCCAGACGGGGAGCCAGCCGCTCGGCCGGTTGAAATGCCCATCGCCCTGCCCCATCTAGGCTTAATGAGCCAACTGCCAGGTGCCCCCATGAGCGATCAGGACATCAACGCCGACATCGTCGAAGAAGCCACTTCCAGCCAGAGGACAGGCCTGGTATTGCCCGGCCAGGCGCTGCCGGACAAGGTCTACATCATTCCCATCCACAACCGCCCCTTCTTCCCGGCCCAGGTGCTGCCGGTGATAGTCAACGAAGAGCCCTGGGCGGAAACCCTGGAGCTGGTGGCCAAGACCGACCATCACTGCCTGGCGCTGTTCTTCATGGAGCAGCCTCCGGAAGACCCGCGCCACTTCGACCCCAGCACCCTGCCCGAGCACGGCACCCTGGTGCGGGTGCACCATGCCAGCCGCGACGGCGGCAAGCTGCAGTTCGTCGCCCAGGGTCTGTCGCGGGTACGCATCCGCGGCTGGCTGAAGCGCCATCGCCCGCCCTACCTGGTGGAGGTGGATTATCCGCAAAGCCCCCTGGACCCGCGTGACGAGGTCAAGGCCTACGGCATGGCGCTGATCAACGCGATCAAGGAACTGCTGCCGCTGAACCCCTTGTACAGCGAGGAGTTGAAGAACTACTTGAATCGCTTCAGCCCCAACGACCCTTCGCCGCTGACTGACTTCGCCGCCGCGCTGACCACCGCCCCCGCCCGTGAGCTGCAGGAGGTGCTGGATATGGTGCCGGTGCTCAAGCGCATGGAAAGGGTCCTGCCGATGCTGCGCAAGGAGGTGGAGGTCGCTCGACTGCAGAGCGAGTTGTCCGCCGAGGTGAACCGCAAGATCGGCCAGCACCAGCGCGAATTCTTCCTCAAGGAACAGCTGAAGATCATCCAGCAAGAACTGGGCATCACCAAGGACGACAAGAGCGCCGACGCCGACGGCTTCCGCGCCCGTCTGGACGGCAAGGTCCTGCCCGATCAGGCCAGGAAGCGCATCGACGATGAGCTGAACAAGCTGTCGATCCTGGAAACCGGCTCGCCGGAATACGCCGTCACCCGCAACTACCTGGACTGGGCAACCGCTGTGCCCTGGGGCGTCTACGGCAAGGACCGCCTCGACCTGAAACACGCCCGCAAGGTGCTGGACAGGCACCACGCCGGCCTGGACGACGTGAAGAGCCGCATCCTTGAATTCCTCGCGGTGGGCGCCTTCAAGGGAGAGATCTCCGGCTCCATCGTGCTGCTTGTCGGCCCGCCCGGCGTCGGCAAGACCAGCATCGGCAAGTCCATCGCCGAATCCCTGGGCCGTCCCTTCTACCGCTTCAGTGTCGGCGGCATGCGCGACGAGGCGGAGATCAAGGGCCACCGTCGCACTTATATTGGGGCCCTGCCCGGCAAGCTGGTGCAGGCGCTCAAGGAAGTGGAGGTGATGAACCCGGTCATCATGCTCGACGAGATCGACAAGCTCGGCGCCAGCCACCAGGGCGACCCGGCCTCGGCCCTGCTGGAAACCCTGGACCCGGAACAGAACGTCGAATTCCTCGACCATTACCTGGACCTGCGCCTTGACCTGTCCAAGGTGCTCTTCGTCTGCACGGCCAACACCCTGGACGCCATCCCCGGCCCGCTGTTGGACCGCATGGAGACCATCCGCCTCTCCGGCTACATCACCGAAGAGAAGCACGCCATCGCCAAGCGCCATCTCTGGCCGCGCCTGCTGGAACGCACCGGCGTGCCGAAGGAGCGCCTGGCCATCACCGACGGCGCGCTGACCTCGGTGATCGAGGGCTATGCCCGCGAGGCCGGCGTGCGCCAGCTGGAAAAGCAGTTGGGCAAGATCATCCGCAAGTCGGTGGTGCGTCTACTGGAAGAGCCCGAGGCGAAGATCAAGGTCGGGCAGAAGGACCTGGAGCACTACCTCGGCCAGGCGCCCTTCCGCAAGGAACAGCTGTTGGCGGGCATTGGCGTGATGACCGGCCTGGCCTGGACCAGCCTGGGCGGCGCCACCCTGCCGATCGAGGCGACACGCATCCACACCCTCAACCGCGGTTTCAAGCTCACCGGCCAGCTGGGTGAGGTGATGAGGGAGTCGGCGGAGATCGCCTACAGCTACATCAGCTCGCACCTGAAGCAGTACGGCGGCGATCCGACCTTCTTCGACCAGGCCTTCGTCCACCTCCACGTGCCGGAAGGCGCCACCCCCAAGGACGGTCCCAGCGCCGGCGTCACCATGGCCAGCGCCCTGCTCTCCCTGGCCCGCAATCAGGCGCCGAAAAAAGGGGTGGCCATGACCGGCGAGTTGACACTGACCGGTCAGGTGCTGGCCATTGGCGGCGTGCGCGAGAAGGTCATCGCCGCGCGCCGGCAGAAAATCTTCGAGCTGATCCTGCCCGAGGCCAACCGCGGCGCCTTCGAGGAGCTGCCGGACTACCTCAAGGAAGGCGTGACCGTGCATTTCGCCCGCCGCTTCGCCGATGTCGCCAGGGTGCTGTTCGACTGAGCCTGCCGTTGTGGGCGAATTCATTGGCCATGTCTACGCCAGCTGTTGCCGCATCGAACAAAACGCTCTAGTACGGTATTTTCAGGCCTCCGCACCTGCCTGATACATCCCTCACCCCCGCCCCTCTCCCTGAAGAGGAGAGGGGTGACTCGCGCCTGACAGGGCGCAGCAATCCTGATGCCTGATCAGTGCCTGAACCTGTGCAGAAGAGGTGGGGCAGCGACTCTGCCCCGTCAGGAGGCCAAGCGGCATCGTTGCGCAGGGGGACGAGCGGCATGGATGCCGCGAGAGGCGTGCGGGGCCATGGATGGCC